>NZ_AQXB01000001.1 GCF_000375365.1 Corynebacterium mastitidis DSM 44356
ACAGAGGAGAAATCCTCGATGCGGATGTAGCGCAGTTGGTAGCGCATCACCTTGCCAAGGTGAGGGTCGCGAGTTCGAGTCTCGTCATCCGCTCCATTTTCTTTTTTCGGGGGCACTGCGGGGTATTAGTGTGCAGGGCATGGATCTTGATACCCTCCTCGGCCCCACCCTCCCCCTCGGCGACGCCGAGCTGCGCGCCATCGCCATCAGCGGCGCGGTGGGGACCGCCTCCCTCGGCGGCACCTCCGGTGCCCTGGGCAACGCGCTCGACGCCAGCCTCCTCCAGCGCCTGCGGCAGTGGTCCGACGCGGTGCTGTGCGCGGCGGGCACCGTCCGCGCCGAGGGCTACTCCGGGGTTCGCCTGAGCGAGCGGGCGCAGGCCGAGCGGCTGCGCGAGTCGCGGCCCCCGCTGCCGCCCATCGCCACGCTGAGCGCCTCGCTCGACCTCGACCCGCGCGGCGCGTTCTTCACCGAGGCCTCGGTGCCCCCTCTGATCTTCACCGCGCGCGAGCACTCCGGTTCGGCGCGGGCGCGCGGGCTCGTCCGCGCCGGGGCCGAGCTGTTCTACCTCGACGACCTCACGGCCCGAGGCGTCGTGCACCGGCTGCGCGCGCTGGGGTACCCCCGGATCTCCTGCGAGGGCGGCCCCCACCTCTACGGCGACCTCCTGGCCTCCCGCGCCATCGACGTGTTTCACCTCACCCTGGCCCCGTTCTTCGGCCCCCGGGTGGAGCGCCCGCTCGTCGAGGGCCCTCCGGGCGAGGCCGCCCGCTGGACGCTGGAGCACGCCTACCCGCACCCGGACTCCACGCTCTTCCTGCGCTACCGCCGCGCCGCCCCGGGAAAAGGGGTAAAGGGGCCCGGGCCGGGTACCATGATTGGGTGATTCCTTCGTTGCGCGATCGCCTGGCCACCACCTGGGTCTCCCCCGCCGCCCTCGGCACGCATCGCGCACACCCGCTTGGCCCCGCGGACCGGGTGCTAGGCCGCGTCCTGTGGCCCCTGGCCCTGCTCTCCATGCTGCACCTCGTGGCCTTCCCCGCCGCCACCGGGGCCGTCACCGATGACTTCGGCACGGTGTACAGGGCCGTGGGGCGCTTTCTGCGCGGCGAGGTGGTGTACAACGAGGCCTACTCGCAGGTGGACCCGCACTACCTCTACAACCCCGGGGCCACCCTGCTGCTCGCCCCGCTGGGAATGCCCAGCGACCTCGCCTCCGCGCGCATGGCGTTCATCGTGGTCAACGCGCTTGCCATCGTCGCGGGGCTGGCGCTGCTCACCCGCCTCAGCGGGCATCGCCTCCGCGGCTGGCTCCTGCCCGCCTCCGTCCTGGCGGCCTCCGCCACGGAGGCCGTGCGCAGCACCCTCATCTTTTCCAACATCAACGGGCTGCTCTTCCTCGCCCTGGCGGGCTTCCTCACGCTGCTGCTGGGCGGGCGGCCGGGGTGGGCGGGCGTGGTGCTCGGCCTGGCCATCGTGGTCAAGCCGTTCTTCGCGCCCCTGCTCCTGCTGCCGCTGGCCACGGCCCGGTGGCGCGCCGTGGCCTCGGCGGTGGCCCTGCCCCTGGCGCTCAACGCCACCGCCTGGCCGCTGATGAACCAGCCGGGGCGGTATTTCACGGTGGTGGCTCCCTACCTGGGCGAGGTACGCGATTACTCCAACCCCTCACTAGCCGGGCAGGCGGTGTACTTTGGCATGCCCGGCCTCCTCCACGGGGCCCTGGCCTGCTACTTCTACGGCTGCGTTCTCGTCGGCGTGGTGGCGCTGCTGCGCTGGCGCTACAGCGACGCCTACCTGTGGGCCATCACCACCTCCTCGGTGCTGCTCGCCGGGGTGTTCCTGCTCTCCTCGCTGGGGCAAAAGTATTACTCCCTGCTGCTGTTTCCCCTCTTCTTCACCGCCACGCAGGAGCGCGGGGTGGCGCGCCAGCCGCTGGTATGGGTCGCCGCGTACCTCTGCTTCACCCCGCTGGGCTTCCCCTCCCCCTCCTGGCACACGGAATACGTGCTCTCCACGCTCACGGCCACCCTGGGGTGGGCGCTGCTGCTCTGCGTAGTCGCGGGCAGCGCGATCGGCTGGTGGCGCGACGAGCCGCGCGCCCCGAGTCCCCGCCGCCCCGCCCCGGACGGCACGAGCCAGTCCCCGCGCACCCGGCACACCCGCCGGAGCGCGCGCCGGGGCCTCAACCCCCACCGGGGCAATAATCGGCGCGCCGCGCGTGTTATGAAGAACAGGACGATCCCCCAGACCCCGATCAAGGAGCACAACCGTGACGGATTTCAAGCTCATCAGCGATGACCAGTGGCGCGAGCGCCTCAGCTCGGAGGAATACCGGGTGCTGCGGCAGGCGGGAACGGAGGCCCCCCACGTGGGCGAGTACACCGACACCACCACCGAGGGGGTGTACTCCTGCAAGGGCTGCGGGGAGGAGCTGTTCCGCTCCACGGAGAAGTTCGACTCCCACTGCGGGTGGCCCTCCTTCTTCTCCCCTAAGGACTCCGACCGCGTGATCGAGCGCGAGGATCACTCGCTCGGCATGACGCGCACCGAGGTGCTGTGCGCCTCCTGCGGCTCCCACCTCGGCCACGTGTTCTCCGGCGAGGGCTACGCCACCCCCACGGACCTGCGCTACTGCATCAACTCCATCTGCCTCACGCTGGAGGAAAAGCCCGTAGAGTAGCGGGGCCTTAGCGCCCCCGCCGGGCCGATCAAGGCCCGGGCGGGGCGAGGCGACGAGGCGCGGCTAGGCGAGGCCCTCGAGCAGCTCGGCGGCGGTGTCCACGCGCAGCCCGCTGTAGAAGGGCACCTCCTCGCGCACGTGCAGGCGGGCCTCCGTGTAGCGCATCTTGTGCATGAGGTCCACGATGCGGTCCATGCTGCCCGCCTCGAAGGCCAGCATCCACTCGTAGTCGCCCAGCGCAAAGGCCGCGGTGGTGTTGGCGCGGACGTCCTTGAAGCTGGCGGCGGCGCGGCCGTGCTCCGCGAGGATGCGGCGCCGGTCGGCGGGGTCGAGCACGTACCAGTCGTAGGAGCGGACGAAGGGATAGACCGTCATCCAGCGCTCCGCCGCCTCGCCCATGATGAAGGAGGGCAGGTGCGCCTTGTTGAACTCAGACGGCCGGTGCAGCCCGTTGCCGCACCACACCAGTTCGGAGACCTGACCCAGGGTGGTCTCCCGGCGGAAGGCGTTCAGGGCCGCCTGGAGGTCGCTGAACTCCTCGGCGTGCCACCAGATGATGAAGTCCGCCTCCGCCTTGAACCCGGAGGCCAGGTAGACGCCGCGCACGGTCACCTTCCCGGCGTCGGCAAGCCGATCGAGGAGGCCCTGCACCTGCGCGGCCGCCTCCCCGCGCTCCCCGCCCAGCGCGCCGGGGGCGGTGCGGAAGACCGCCCACTGCGTGTAGCGCTGTACTTTGTTCAGTTCCTCCAGGTCAAGCTCTGCCATGATCCCGTGGCCTTTCCTTCCTTGTTGAGCCCACGATGTGCCTCGCGGGCGCGTACTCCCCCATCATAAGTTGTAGGCGCGCCGCATGGTTAACCCCCGTTCCTCGGCGCGCCTTCACAGGAAGGCACTGCGTAGTGTCTACCTTGGTGTGCGTGATCAATTCCGATTCCTCCCCGCAGCCGCAGCAGGACGCAGAGGCCTGGCCCGCTGATTTTTCCGCCGCGGTGGAATCCATGCACGCCGCCCGGCTACGCCCGGAGCTGTCCTTGGGTACCATCCGCCCACCTCAGCGCCTGGCACCGTACAGCCACGCCATCGGCCTGGAGGTTGATCCCGGCGAGGCGGACGTGGTCCCCCGCGACTCCGAGGGCGACGCCTTCGGTCGGCTCATCCTCCTGCACGACCCGAAGGCGGAGGACACCTGGGAGGGCTCCATGCGCCTGGTCGCCTACATCCAGGCGGACATGGACGACGAGGTGGCGGCCGATCCCCTGCTCCCCGAGGTGGCCTGGCAGTGGCTCACCGAGGGGCTCGAGGGGCAGAAGGCCGAGCTGAGCAACCTCGGCGGCACCGTGACCTCCACCTCCTCCGTGCGCTACGGGGACATCGGCGGCCCACCGCGCGCCTACCAGCTCGAGCTGCGCGCCTCGTGGACCGCCAGCTCCCTGAACCTGGCGCCCCACGTCCAGGCCTTCGCCCGGGTGCTGGCCAACGTCGCAGGTCTCCCCCCGGAGGGGGTCACCCCGCTCGCGCGCACGCGCACCCCATGACCGCCGCCGCGCTGCTCGCCCCGCGCGAGGGCACGCCCGATCTCGCGTCCTCGCCCCAAGACTTCGCCCGCGCGGCCGAGGCCCTGTCCCGGGGACGGGGCCCCTTCGCTATCGACACCGAGCGCGCCTCCGCCTACCGCTACGACGATCGCGTGTTCCTGCTTCAGGTGCGCCGCGCGGGGGCGGGCACCTTCCTCTTCGCCCCGGAGGGCCACCGCGCGGAGCTGCGCCGGGCCCTGGAACCCGTGCTCGGCGGCGCGGAGTGGGTGCTGCACGCCGCGCCGCCGACCTGCCCAGCCTCCACGCCCTCGGGCTGCGCCCCGCCACCCTCTTCGACACGGAGCTGGCCGGACGCCTGGCGGGCTTCGAGCGCGTCAACCTGGCCGCGATGGTGGAGGAGCTGTGCGGCTACGCGCTGGCCAAGGGGCACGGCGCGGAGGATTGGTCGCGCACCCCGCTGCCCCAGGCCTGGCTCGACTACGCCGCCCTGGACGTGGAGCTCCTGCTCGACCTCGCGGAGGCCCTCGCGGAGATCCTCGACCGGCAGGGAAAGCTCTCCTGGCTGGAGCAGGACTGCGCCGCCATGCTGGCCGCTCCCGCCCCACAGCGCGGCTGGTCCTCCCTCAAGGGGCTCGGCCGCCTGCGCCAGCCGCGCCAGCGGGCCCAGGCGCGCGGCCTCTGGCGGGCCCGCGAGGCACTGGCGGCGCGCCTGGACGCCGCCCCCGGCACCCTGCTGCCGGACAGGGTGCTGCTGGCCCTGGCCGCCGATCCCCCGGCCACCCCGGGCCGCCTGTGGCAGGTTCCCGGCTACTCCCGGCGGCACGACGCCCACCGGCGCATCTGGATGACGGCGCTCGCGGAGGGCCGAGCCCTAGGCCCGGCGGACTATCCCCCGGACCCGGCACCCTCCCCGGTTCCGCCTCACGGGCGCTGGCCGCAGGTGGCCCCGGCCGCCGCCGAGGCCCTCGCGGCGGCCAAGGAGGCCTACCGCCTGCGCGGCCGGGAGCTGGGAACGCCCCCGGAAAACCTCCTGCGCCCCAGGACGCTGCGCGCGGTGACCTGGGCGGCGGTGGAGGAGGGCCGCCTGCACGACGCCGCCGACCTGCGCCGGGCGCTGCGGGAAGAGGGCGCGCGGCCCTGGCAGGCGGACCTGGCCTGCGCGGTGCTCGGGCCGCTGTGGTGGGCCTAGCCCGCCCGTTCTAGTCCGCCTCGGGATACAGGGCGGCAAGCCACCCCTCGATGCTCGCGGTCATGCCCGCCGCGTCCAGCCCCACCTCGCTCAGTAGCTCGCCCCGGGAGGAGTGCGTGGGAAAGACGTCGGGGAAGGCCAGGTGGCGCACCGGGGTATCCACCTCGGCGGCGGCCAGCACCTCGCTGAGCTGCGCGCCGATCCCCCCGCGGATCACCCCGTCCTCCACCGTGACCACCAGGTCGTGGTCGCCGGCCAGGCCCACGAGGGACCCCGGGATCGGGGACACCCAGCGGGGATCCACCACGGTGACGCCCGCTCCCTGATCGGCCAGGGCTTCGGCGGCGGCCAGCGCCTCGCCCGCCAGCGCCCCGATGCTCACCAGCAGCACGCTCACCCCGTCCTCGGCGGCGTCGGCGTAGCGCAGCACGTCCACGCCGTCGGCCAGCGTGCCCACGGCGGGAAGATCCTCGGGCAGCTCCCCCTTGGGAAAGCGCACCACCGTGGGGCCGTCCTCCACGTCGAGCGCCTCCCGGAACAGCTCCTCGAGCCGCCGCCCGTCGCGGGGCGCGGCCAGCGCCAGGCCCGGCACGATGGAGGCCAGCGCGAGGTCCCACACGCCGTTGTGGCTAGGGCCGTCGGAGCCGGTGACCCCGGAGCGGTCCAGCACCAGAGTCACGGGCTGGTGGAGCAGTCCCACGTCCATGAGGAGCTGATCGAAGGCGCGGTTGAGAAAGGTGGAGTACAGCGCCACCACGGGGTGCAGGCCGCCCAGGGCCAGGCCTGCCGCCGAGGTCAGCGCGTGCTGCTCCGCGATGCCCACGTCGAAGAAGCGCTCCGGGTACTTTTCCCCGAAGGCCGCCAGCCCCGTGGGCCCCGCCATCGCCGCGGTGATGGCTACCACGTCCTCGCGCTCCGCGCCCACCCGCAGCAGCTCGCGGGAGAACACCGAGGTCCAGCTCGGCCCCTTGGCCGCGCCCACGGCCCGGCCCGTGGCCGGATCGATCACCCCGGTGGAGTGCATGAGGTCCGCCGACTCCGTGGCGGCCGGGGCGTAGCCGCGCCCCTTCTCCGTGACCACGTGAACGATGATGGGCCCCTCGTGGTCCCGGGCGTACTCCAGGGCGGTGTCCAGGGCCTTGAGGTTGTGGCCGTTGACCGGGCCCACGTACTTCATGCCCAGCTCCGGGAACATCTCCATGGGCAGCACCGAGGACTTCACGCCCTCCTTGAAGGCGTGCAGGGCCTCGAAGGCGCGCTCACCCACCCACCCGAGGGACTTCAGGGTGCTCTTGCCCTGCTCCATCACCCGGTCGTAGGTGCGCATCATGCGCAGCTCCGCGAGGTTTTCCGCGAAGCCGCCGATGGTGGGGGAATAACTGCGCCCGTTATCGTTGACCACGATCACCACGTTGCGCGTCTTGTCCCCCGCGATGTTGTTCAGCGCCTCCCAGCACATGCCGCCGGTCATCGCGCCGTCGCCCACCACGGCCACCACGGCGCGGTCGTCCTGCCCGCGCAGGCGGAACGCCTTGGCCAGGCCGTCCGCGTAGGACAGCGCGGCGGAGGCGTGGGAGGACTCGGTCCAGTCGTGCTCGCTCTCCCCGCGATCGGTGTAGCCGGACAGGCCGCCCTTCTTGCGCAGGGTGTCAAAGCGATCGCGGCGACCGGTGAGGATCTTGTGCACGTAGGACTGGTGCGAGGTGTCGAAGATCAGGGGGTCCTTGGGGGAATCAAACACCCGGTGGAGGGCAACGGTGAGTTCCACCACCCCCAGATTGGGGCCGAGGTGCCCCCCGGTGGCGGAGACCTTGGCCACCAGGAAGTCCCGTATCTCCTGGCACAACCGCTCCAATTGCTCGGCATCCAGCGCCTTTAGGTCTGCGGGCGACGATACGGCATGGAGAATATCCATCAGTCTGCTCGGCTCCTTCCGCCTCACACCGGCGATTAGCGTTTGTTCTACTTTACCCCCGCAGCCCGCCCCGGCAGCAGCAGGGCCAGCACTTCGCAGTGGTGCGTGCCGGGGAAGGCGTTGATGAGTTCCATCGCGCCCACCCGGTATCCGCCGTCCACCCAGGCGCGCAGGTCGCGGGCGAAGGTCGCCGGATCGCACCCGATGTGCACCACGGCCTCCGGGGCGGCCTGGGCGATGCCCCGCACCACCTCCGCGCCCGCGCCCGTGCGCGGGGGATCGAGCACCACCGCCCGCGGGGCGGGCAGGGTGCCCAGGCAGCGCTCCACCCGGGATCCGCGCACCACCACGTCGTACGGGCTAAGGCAGTCCTGCGGTGAGGCGGTGGCCGCGTGGGAGGCGTCCACGGAGTACACCCGGGCACCCTCGCCCAGCGCCGCCGCGAGCGGGGGCACGAACAGCCCCACCCCGCCGTAGAGGTCCCAGCCGACCCCGCCCGCGCCCTCGCCGCCGAGGGCCTCCGCGAGCCATTGCTGAATCCGCTGGCTGTAGGCCTCCGGCGCGCGCCGGTGCGCCTGCCAGAAGGCCGTCACGGGGAAGGAGAAGGCGTGCCCGCAAACGGTGTGGGTGACCTCCCGGTCCCCCTCCACGATCTTTTCGATGCGCTCCGTGCGGCGCCCGCGCGAGGCGCGCCGCGTCTCCACCACGTGGCGGCGTCCGTCGTCTCCCATCACGGCCACCACCTCCGCGCCGGGGCGGAAACGGCGGGCATCCGGGCCCACGAGGCCGTCGGTCAGCCCCGCCACCGGCTGCGCGCACGCGGCCTCGGTGACCAGCTCGTGCGAGCCCGCGCGGCGCACCCCCGCGCGGCCCTGCTCGTCCACGCCCAGGCGGGTGCGCGTGCGCCAGTGCCGCTGCGGCTCCAGGGACCGCGCCTCGAGGTTGTCCACGGTCAGGCCCGCGATGCGGGAGAGCTGGTCGCGCAGCACGGCCTCCTTGAGGCGCAGCTCCGCCTGCGGGGTGAGCGCGGCGAAGTCGCAGCAGCCCGCCCCGTGCTCCGCCGCCGCGCAGCGGGAGGTCTCCCCGCGCAGCTCGGAGGGCTCCAGGACCCGGTGCGTGGCGGCGCGCGCGAAGCTCTTTTTCACCTTGAGCACGCGGGCCTCCACGGTGTCCCCGGGGAAGGCCCCGGAGACGAACACCACGCGGCCCTCCACGGTGCCGATGCCCTCCCCGCCGTGCGCCATGCGGTCGATGGTCACGCGAACGAGGTCGCCCGCCCCCAGGGCGGATTCGGGGTGGTTGCTCGCACCAGCGTCAGTCATCGGTCGGCTCCTTTGGCTCGGGTTCGGTCGCCGCCACGGCGGCGTCGGCGCGGCGCACCATGAAGATAGTCAGCACGGTGACCGCCCCGGTCAGCGGCAGGCCCATGAGCAGGCGCGCGGTGGCCAGGGCCGTGGTGGAAAAGTGCTCGTAGAGGGCGTCCTGCACCAGGAAGCGGGCCAGGAACACCACGGCCCAGCCCGCCGTGGCCACCGCGTAGGCGCGGCGGGCGGGTGCCACGGAGCGCCAGCGCATGCCCTCCCCGTTGAGCCCCTTCCAGATCAGGCCCACCAGGGGCCACCGCGCCACGATGGAGACCAGCGACGCCACGGCCAGCACCAGCGAGACCCAGATGCCGTAGAGGAAGTACCCCTTGGCGTCGCCCACCGCCCAGGCGATGACCGCGCAGATGCCCACGCCGAGGAGCCCGGAGAAGGCGGGCTGAAGGGATTCCTTGCGCAGCAGCCGCCACACGAACACGAGCAGCGCCGCGCCCAGCGCCGCCACCAGGGCGGGGGTGAGGCCCCACGCCGCGTTGACCGGCACCAGCACCAGCACCGGGAGGGTCGAGGAGACCAGGCCCGTGACCCCGCCCATCTGATCGAGCAGGGTGGGCTCTGCGTTGTTCCGCTCTTCCACGAAGAGGCCTTACGCCTTCTGCTGCTTCTGCTGCTCGGCCCGCTGCTGCATGGCCTGATTCACCTGGTCCACGAGCTGCTTGGGCAGGGCCACCGGCAGGGAGTTACCGGCCAGGATGGGCTGCTCGCCGCGGTACACGAAGGTCCGGGCGGCCAGCTCGCGGCCGAGGGTGGCGAGGTCCTCCTCCACCTCCAGCGGACCGGCGAGGGTAAAGCGCAGCATCCAGCGCGGGCCGTCCACGCCGATGAGGCGGATCACGCCCGCCGAGCCCCGGGTGACCACCTCGCGGCCCCAGGGGCCGTCCTCCACCTCGGGATCGAGGCCGTCGCCGCGCATCTGATCCACGATCTCCGTGACGGCCTGCCGCCACTGGCTCCCGGAGCGCGGGGCGGCGAAGGCCACCGGGGTGATCCGGCCGTAGCGGGTGACCACGTGGAGCATGCGGGGCCCCTGCTCGCCCATCTCCACCTGCACCTGAGACTCGCTGGGCAGGGGCAGCTTCAGGGAGCCGAGGTTAAGGATTCCGCCGGCGAAGTCGGAGAAGTCGAAGTCCTCGATGTTCACGGAGTCCCCGTCGAAGGGGCCCGTGTCCCCGTTGATGGCGTCGTGCCGGACCCCCACGGAGGAAAAGCCCTCGCCGCGAGTCTCCGCCGCGCCCTGCGCTCCGGTCGGCTCCGGGGTAGACGCCGGGACGTGCTCCACCTCGGGACCGTTCGAAGGGGCCGCGGTGGCGGGCGCGGGCTGCCCTGCCTGCTCTTTTTCTTCCTTATCCTTCTTGCCAAACGGCCACAGCGCCATGCGTGGGTCACGTCCTTTCCTGTGCGGTGATGTGTTGCGAGGGGTCAACGATTTTCTTCAACGCCCCAGGATACCGATAAGAATGTCCCGGGCCGTCACCGGGAGCCACGGGGGTATCTTCAGCGGGTGCGCCCCGGCGATCCCGCGGGCCGCCGCTCACGCCCCGCTGCCCTACTCCAGGCCGGTAGAGCCGTAGCCGCCGTCCCCCCGGTCGGTGTCATCGAGGCTGTCTACCTCGCAAAACTCCGGCAGCTCCACCCGCTGCACCACGAGCTGCGCGATCCTCATGCCGCGCTCGATGCGGATCGCCTCGCGCGGATCGAGGTTAATAAGGCACACCTTGATCTCCCCGCGATACGCGGCGTCCACCGTGCCCGGGGTGTTCACGATGCTCAGGCCCTGACGGGCGGCGAGCCCCGAGCGGGGATGAATCAGGCCCACGGTGCCAGCCGGCAGCGCGATGGCGATCCCGGTGCCCACCGTGACCCGCTCCCCGGGAGCGATCTCCACGGACTCCGCGGCGTAGAGGTCCGCCCCGGCGTCGGTGGGAAAGGCGCGGCGCGGCAAGGGAAGCCCCGGATCGAGGCGCTTGACTTTGATGGCGTCGATAGGATTCACACGCACCAGCCTACGACCCACCCCCGAGCGGCGGTGCCGAGGGTTACGCATCGCCGCACGGGTTCCACCGCGCGGTGACGTAGGATTGAAAGCCGTGACTGACTCCGCTTCTTCCGCGCGCACTGTTCTCTATCGGGAACGCCAATGGGTGCCCCTGTACTGGTGGCTCCTCGCGTTCGGCCTGGTGGCCCTGCTCACCGCCCAGTTGGCGCACAACCGCTCCACGGTGTGGCTCGTCGCCCCCGCGATCGTCCTGTCCCTCCTGGCCGCGTGGTTCCTGGTGTGGCTCTCCTCCACCGTGATCCAGGTGGAGCGCGATTCCCAGGGGGTGCGGTGGCTGCTCGCGGGCGGGGCGATCCTCCCCGAGCACGCGGTGCAGCGCAGCCTGGCGGTGCCCGCCACCGCCAAGCGCAACGCCATGGGGCACCAGCTCGACCCGGCGGCCTTCGTGGTCTCCCACGGGTGGGTGCCCGAGATGGTCATGATCGTGCTGGACGACCCGGAGGACCCCACCCCCTACTGGCTGGTGGGCTCGAAGAACCCCGAGGCGCTGCTGGACGCCTTCCTGCCGGATGACCGCACCGCGCGCTAACCGCACCGGTGGTTCCAACGACGCCGCCGCTGCCGACAAAAGCCCCGGCGGCGATAGCAACGCCGACGCCGCCGTGTCCGCGTACTCCCGCCGCGCGGGCGAGTACGCCGCCGCCCTGGGGCACCACGGGGCCACCGCCGCGCCGGATCGCGCCTTCCTGCGCCGCTGGTGCTCCACCGTGGATGGCCCCCTCATAGACCTGGGCTGCGGGCCCGGGCACTGGACGGCTCTTCTCCACGATCTCCGCTCACGCGCCACGGGCGGGCACAACAAGGCCTCGGAGGTCTTCGGCCTGGGCCCCGTGCCGGAGTTCGTCGCGCACGCCCGCGCCGCCTACCCGGGGATACGCTACGAGGTCGGAGACGACGCCCACCTGCCGCGCGGCTGCGGCGGCGTCCTGGCCTGGTATAGCCTCATCCACCTCCCGCCGCCCCGCCTGGGGCTCGCCCTCGCGCGCATCGCGCGGGCGCTCCGGCCCGGCGGCTCCGTAGCGATGGGGTTCTTCGAGGCCCCGAGCCTCTCCCCCTTCGATCACACCATCGCCGTGGCCTGGCGCTGGCCGCTCGGGGCGATGAGCGAGGCCCTCGCGGCGGCGGGGCTGCGGGTAGAATACGCGGAGACCCGCCGGGATACCGGGAGCCGACCCCACGCCGCGCTCGTGGCGCGCAGGCCCCCGGGCTAGACCGGGCCACGGGGGCCCGGCGGGAAACCCCGCAGAAGGGAGGAAACCATGCACGCCTTTACCCAGCTCTCCACGCTGATCGGCGTGGTCGCGATGTGCGTGGTCATCCGGCTAATGTGCGGGGCGATCCGCAGGGGCTCGCTGCCCCGTCAGAGCCTAGTCGGCCTGCGCACCAACGAGACCATGCGCTCCGATCGCGCGTGGGACGCCGGGCACCGCGCGGCGCTGCCCGCGCTCATGGCCTGCGTCTACCTGGGCTACGCGGCGGTGGCGCTCGCGGTCGCCGCGTATCTGCTCTTCCCCGAGTCCCCGGCTCCCCTCATCCTCTCCCTCGGCGGGCTGCTCGCCCAGGGCGGAGCGGTGGTCTACGCCAAGGGACCGGCCGATCGGGCGGCCCGCAGCGTTACGTAGCCCCCCGACCGGGCCCACGGCCCGGCCCCTCCCCCGTGAAAGCCCCCGCTAGGCGCAGTCCTGGCAGATCACGGAGCCGTCGTCCTCCACGTGGGAGATGCGGTTCTTGCGCTGCACCAGGAAGCAACTGGAGCAGGTGAACTCGTCGGACTGCCGAGGCACCACCGTCACGTTGAGTTCCTCGCCGCTGAGGTCCATGGTGGGCGGCTCGAAGGAGTCCACGATCTCCCCGTCCTCGTTCATGGAGGAGTTCTCCGCCTCCGCGGCCTTGATCCCCTCGAGAGAATCGGTCTCGAGGTCGTCCTCGGCCCTGCGTCGCGGGGCGTCATAATCGGTAGCCATGCGGTTCACCTCTGGCGTCGTCGTTGTGCCACGCCAACCCCGTGCGGTTGGCAATGTGTTCTTGGACGCGCATATTAAACCACTCGCGCAGCCCTGTCATATCACCTGTACAGGCCGGTTTTCCCGGGCTCGGGCGGCGCCCTGAGGACTAGGCATGAAGGGACGTTCCCGCCCCTGCCTTATCCAGCAGCCGCGCCAGCTCCTCCGCCACGCCCGGGGTGGCGGCCAGGGTGCGGCGGCCCTCCTCCCCCGGCACCGAGAGCGCCGGGGCCTCCACCACCGCCCCGGCCTCCCGGGCGATCACCATGCCCGCCGCGTAGTCCCAGCAGTGGATGCCGTGCTCGTAGTAGGCGTCCACCCGACCCTGCGCCACTGCGCATAAGTCTAGGGCGGCGGAGCCCTGGCGCCGGATGTCGCGCACCTCGGGCAGCAGGCGCCCCAGCACACCGGCCTGCCGCGCGCGCCGCTCGGCCCGGTAGGAAAAGCCGGTGGCCACCAGCGCCCGATCAAGGCTGCTTGCCCCGGAGACGCGCAGCGGCTCGCCCGCCCCGGGCTCCCCGACGGCACGCACCCAGGCCCCGCAGCCGCGCGCGGCGTAATACAGGGAGCCGTCGGCCACGTTGATCACCGCGCCCGCCACCACCTCGCCGTCGATGGCCGCCGCCAGGGACACCGCGTAGTGCGGCAGCCCGTAGAGGAAGTTCACGGTGCCGTCAATGGGGTCGATGATCCAGGAGACGCCCGTGGTGGAGCGCTCCTGGGAGCCCTCCTCCGCGATGATGCCGTCGCCGGGGCGTCGGCGGCGGATCTCCGCCACGAGCATCTCCTCCGCCATCGTGTCCACCACGGTCACGGGGTCCACCGGGGAGGACTTGGTCAGGGCGTAGGCGCGCACGTCGCCCAGCTCCGCCCTCTTGGCGGCGATCGCGCGCGCGGCCCGCTCCACCCATTCCTGGGCGAGGCGGCACAGCGTCATTGGTTCGTGGTGATCCGTCATGATCCCCATTGTGCCGATTTTTGTACACTCTGAGGCTATGAGCAGCATCGGATTTGGCATAGACGTGGGCGGCTCCGGCGTCAAGGGCGCCCGCGTGGACCTGGGAAGCGGCGAGTTCGCCTCCGAGCGGATCAAGATTCTCACCCCCCGGCCCGCCACGCTGGAGGCCGTGGCCGCCGTGGTGGCGCAGATCGTGGAGCAGGCCGAGTGGGAGGGCCCCGTGGGCGTCACCGTGCCCGGCGTGGTGCGCAATCACGTGGTGGAAAGCGCCGCGAACATCGACGCCTCCTGGGTGGGCACCGACGCCCGCGCCCTGTTCTCCTCGCACCTGGGCGGGCGCGAGGTCGCGGTGCTCAACGACGCCGACGCCGCCGGGCTCGCCGAGGTCACCTACGGTATCCCGGAGGCCTCCCGGGGGCCGGTTATCTTTCTCACCCTCGGCACCGGCATCGGCTCCGCCCTGCTGATCGACGGCCGCCTCTACCCCAACAGCGAGCTGGGCCACCTGGAGGTGGGGGGCAAGGAGGCCGAGCGCCGCGCCTCCTCCGCCGTCAAGGAGCGCAAGGACCTGAGCTATAAGCAGTGGGCCAAGCGCGTGGATAAGGTGCTGCACGCCTACGAGGAGCTGTTCTCCCCGGAGCTGTTCATCGTGGGCGGCGGCATCTCGCGCAAGTCGGACAAGTGGGTGCCGCTGCTGACCTGCCGCACGAGGGTGCTTCCGGCCCGCCTGCTCAACACGGCGGGTATTGTGGGAGCGGCTATGGCCGCGCGGCGGGGCTCCACCCGTTAGCGCATTACCTGCTACACTGGGCGATCGTCTATTGTGGCCCGATCCCTAGCGGCCACGCAAACCCGCCCAGCGGCAGCGCCCGGCTTCAGCCCGGGCCACTGCCCGTTGTCCAGCGGGTATCATCCTTGGATGTTTGAGGAAAGCATAAGCAAGTCGAAAGGGCGTACGTGGTAGCCACCACTACTTCAGGAAACTCCGGTGCGGGAGACAACGAGGCGGGTCAGCCCGTGGCCGCCGCTACCGCGAAAAAGACTGCGAAGAAGACCGCACGCAAGGCCGCTCGCAAGGCGGCCCCGCGCAAGGCCGCCACCCCCGCCGCGGATACCGCGGGCGCGGCCGCCCCGGCCCCCACCGAGCCGACGCAGGCCGCCCAGGAGGCCCCCGCAGCCGAGGAGGCGAAGGCCCCGGCCAAGAAGGCCGCCACCAAGACGGCAAAGAAAGCCGCGAAGAAGACGGCCCGCAAGGCCACCAAGAGCGCGAAGAAGACCGCGAAAAAGACCACGCGCACCGCGGCCAAGAAGAGCCCCTCCCGCTCCAAGGCAAAGAAGGAGAAGGAGAAAACCCCGGCCCCCGTGGAGGAGGACGAGGCCCTCACCGAGGAGGAGCTGACCCCCCAGGACGAGGACCAGGACTTTGACCCCGTCCTGGATGACGAGGACGAGGACTTCGTAGACGCCGACGTGGACGATGTGGACGACGTCAGCGAGGACGAGGACCCGGACGCCGCCACGGACTCCGAGGACGACGACGAGGAGGACGAGGGGGCCTCGGTCTGGGACGAGGACGAGTCCGCCGCCCTGCGCCAGGCCCGCAAGGACGCCGAGCTCACCGCCTCCGCCGACTCCGTGCGCGCCTACCTCAAGCAGATCGGCAAGGTCGCCCTGCTCAACGCGGAGCAGGAGGTCTCCCTGGCCAAGCGCATCGAGGCGGGGCTCTACGCCACCTACCGCATGGAGCAGATGGACGAGGCCTTCGCCGCCGGGGACAAGGACGCCAAGCTCACCCCCGCCGTCAAGCGAGACCTGCGCTCCATCGCCCGCGACGGTCGCAAGGCCAAGAACCACCTGCTGGAGGCCAACCTGCGCCTCGTGGTCTCCCTGGCCAAGCGCTACACCGGGCGCGGCATGGCCTTCCTGGACCTCATCCAGGAGGGCAACCTGGGCCTGATCCGCGCGGTGGAGAAGTTCGACTACACCAAGGGCTACAAGTTCTCCACCTACGCCACCTGGTGGATTCGCCAGGCCATCACCCGCGCCATGGCCGACCAGGCGCGCACCATCCGCATTCCGGTGCACATGGTGGAGGTCATCAACAAGCTGGGCCGCATCCAGCGCGAGCTGCTGCAAGACCTGGGCCGGGAGCCCACCCCGCAGGAGCTGGCCAAGGAGATGGACATCACCGAGGAAAAGGTGTTGGAGATCCAGCAGTACGCGCGCGAGCCCATCTCCCTGGATCAGACCATCGGCGACGAGGGCGATAGCCAGCTCGGGGACTTCATCGAGGACTCCGAGGCCGTGGTGGCCGTGGACGCCGTGTCCTTTACCCTGCTGCAGGACCAGCTCCAGGACGTGCTGCACACCCTCTCCGACCGCGAGGCCGGGGTGGTCAAGCTGCGCTTTGGCCTGACCGACGGCATGCCGCGCACTTTAGACGAGATCGGCCAGGTCTACGGGGTCACCCGGGAGCGCATCCGCCAGATCGAGTCCAAGACCATGTCCAAGCTGCGCCACCCCTCGCGTTCCCAGGTGCTGCGCGACTACCTGGATTAGTACCCGCGCGCACAGAGCCGCAAAGGGCGGGGCCGGTCGCCCCCGAGAGGGAACCGGCCCCGCCCTTTGCGGCTATCGTGTGGGGTGATCCCTAGGCGGCAAAGGCGGTCTCGAGGACCTCCTGCACGCACTGGTCCAGCTCGCTGGAACCCTCGGGGTGCTGGTTGGCGCAGTCCATCACGTCGTTGGCGATGGGCGCCATGAACGCCACGAGCGCGATGGTCATCGCCACGCTGAGTACGAAGGACACGGCGGAGAGCACCAGGCCCGCCACGGACATCCCCATCCGGCGCCCCTGGGTGGTGTTCTTCTTGGCGCTGCGCACGGCCATGATGCCCAGGACGATACCCACCAGCCCCACCAGGAGGGGAAGAACAATGGTGAGCAGCAGCACCGCCGAGGCGATACCCAGGCCCAGCGCCCAGGCGGCCAGCTTGTTCTTCTCCTCGGCGGCCACCGTCCAGCCCTCGTCGGTCTCCTCGGCGGCCTGGAGCGCGGCGTCGGCCTCGGGATCGGTGCTCATGGGCACCGAGAGCAGGGCGGGCTCGTTGTTGTCCGCGCCCTCGGAGGAATTAGTGGGTTTCTTACCGTAGGGGTTGTCCGGGGAGGTCATCGCTCTTTATCCCTTTCACGCGATCGGCTTTTTAACACCAAAACCTTAACATTTTCCGGACGCTTCTTCGCCCCTTTCTTGTCGCTGCGGAGCCCACTGCTCCCGCAGGCCCTCCTTCCCGTAGCTCAGCCGCCGGTGCGCGCGCTCCAGGGGGCCGGGGCGGCCCAGGCGCTCCAGCACCACGGCGGCCAGGAGGGTGAGCGCCCACACCCCGCAGGCGATGAGGGACTTCCCGGCCGCGCCCATCCCCTCGGCCAGGTTGAGGGTAAAGGGCAGGATCACCACGAAGAAGATCAGGGACTGCCCCACGTAGCCGGACATGGAGCGCTTGCCCAGGGCCACCAGGGCGCCCACCACGGGGTTCAGGGATCCCTCGGCCTCCAGGCGGCGCTGCGCGGGCTGCGCCGCCAGCGCGATGAGGGCCACCAGGCCGGGGCCGGTGACGTACCCGGCGGCCTGGTTCAGGGCGTACAGCGGCGTGGCCCAGGACCCCGGCAGCACGCCGATCGTCGCCAGGCCCCAGGGCAGGCCCACGAGCAGGATGAAGGCCACGGCCACCCCGGCCCAAACGCGCAGCCCCCGGCGGTGCGCGGGGACGTCGTGCAGCACGAGCATCCGGGCCATGAGCAGGCCCACCAGCATCGGGGGCAGCAACTGCAGCAGCAGGAGGGGCGAGCCGATCAGGTAGGTGAGAATAGCCATCCCGCCCATGCCCAGGTAGTCCAGGTAGCTGTCGAAGATATAAACGGACATGCCCCGGCCGATGAGGCTCAACGGGAAGGACAGCAGCGCCCCCGCGCCCCAGAGCACCCCGGCGATCCACATGAGCTTCTTATTGTCGAGCCCGATGAGGAGGGTGAGCACGAGGCCGCACAGGCCGTAGGAGAGCATGATGTCCCCGTAGAAGAGGAAGAGCGCGTGGATCACGCCAAAGCCCGCGAGCCACCCATAGCGGCGCGCCAGCACCTTTTGCGCCTCGGCGCGCGGGTAGCCGCGCCGCAGCAGGCTCAGCGAGATCATGCCCACGCCAAAGCCCAGCAGGGTGCTAAACATCGGCAGCCCGCGCACGTGCACGAACATGGTTCCCAGCACCACCGCGACCTTGTCCGCCACGGAGCCGTCCCGTATCCCGCCGAGGCTCTCGGCGGACATGCCCTCGACCCCGGGCGCCCAGGCGGTGCCCACGTTGGCCAGGGCGATGGAAAGAAGCATGAGGCCCCGGGCGAGGTCCGGGGCGAGGAATCTGGTGCGCACGGCGCGCAGCGGTTGGCGTTCCACGGGCGTGGTCATACATCCCTTTCGCGGTAATATTCAAAGCGGCGATATTTAAATACGTAAAAGGTTGTGCTCCTTAAACGTCAATATAACCGCACCCAGGCCGCGTTCGCACAAGCTCGCATGAGCTCGCACGGGATACCCGCTACCACTTGCGCAGATAGGCGATCCGATCGCGCAACTGCTCCGCCGAGCACATCGCCGTGGGCGGCCCCCCGCAGACCCGGCGCGCCTCGTTGTGGATGGAGCCGTGGGGCCTGCCGGTGCGGGCCGCCGTGATGGACACGATGGCGTTGAGCTCCTTGCGCAGGGTGGGCAGCTCCTCGCTGCTCACCCGGTGGCGCGCGGCCTGGGCGCCCGCCGAGGCCTGCGCCTTCTCCTGGCGCTCCTTCTCCCGCTCGGCCTCGGCGCTGCGGGCGTCCAACTGGTCCTTCTCGCGCTTGCGCAGCAACGCCCGCATCTGCTCGGCGTCGAGCAGCCCCGGCAGCCCCAGGTAATCCGCCTCCTCCTCGGATCCGGCCAGGGTGCCGGTGCCGTAGGTGGAGCCGTCGTAGATCAGGGAGTCGAGTTCCGCCTCCGCGCCCAGGGATTGGTAGCTGCGGTCTACGTCCGGCTCGTTCTTTTCCTTGTTGGCGTCCGCGAGGAGGTCGTCGTCCAGCCCGTCGGAGGGCCGATCCGGCTTGCCCAGCACGTGGTCGCGGGACTTTTCCAGCTTGGCGGCCAGGTCCAGCAGCACGGGCACGGAGGGCAGGAACACCGAGGCGGTCTCCCCGGGGATGCGCGAGCGCACGAAGCGCCCGATGGCCTGGGCGAAGAACAGCGGCGTGGAGGCGGAGGTGGCGTACACCCCCACCGCCAGCCGGGGCACGTCCACGCCCTCGGAGACCATGCGCACGGCCACCATCCATTCGTCGGTGGAGGCGGAGAACTCCGCGATGCGCTCGGAGGCCCCGGCCTCGTCGGAGAGCACCACCGTCACGGGGCTGGAGGAGATGCGCTCCAGGATCTTGGCGTAGGCGCGGGCGGTCTTGGTGTCGGAGGCGATGACCAGCCCCCCGGCGTCCGGCATGTTCTGGCGCAACTGCTTGAGGCGGGTGTGCGCGGCGGATAACACTGCGGGTATCCACTCCCCCTTGGGGTCGAGCGCGGTGCGCCAGGCCCGCGCGGTCTGCTCGGCGTTGAGCGGCTCGCCCAGGCGTGCGGCGTACTCCTCGCCCGCGCTGTCGCGCCACCGGGCCTCCCCGGAGTAGGCCAGGAACACCACGGGGCGCACCACGCCGTCGGCCAGCGCGTCCGAGTAGCCGTAGGTGTGGTCCGCCTGGCTGACCAGGTGCCCCTCCCCGTCCTCGGCGTAGCGCACGAAGGGGATGGCGGAGTCGTCCGAGCGGAAGGGCGTTCCGGTCAGGGCCAGGCGGTGCGTGGCGTCCGCGTAGGCCTCGCGGATGCCGTCGCCCCAGCTCTTGGCGTCACCGCCGTGGTGGATCTCGTCGAGGATCACCAGGGTGCGCCGCGCCGTGGACACGGAGTAGTGCTTGAAGGGGTGCAGGGCCACCTGGGCGTAGGTGACCACGATGCCGTCGTAGGCGGGGTTGACGGCGTCGGAGTTGCGGAAGTGGGGGTCCAGGGAGATCCCCACGCGCGCCGCGGACAGCGACCACTGCACCTTGAGGTGCTCGGTGGGCACCACCACGATCACGCGGTCCACCGTGCGGTTGTCCAGCAGCTCCGTGGCCACGCGGAGGGCAAAGGTGGTCTTGCCCGCCCCGGGGGTGGCCACCGCCAGGAAATCCTTGGGCTTGCGCACCAGGTAGGTGGTCAGCGCCTTGCGCTGCCACTCGCGGAGCTGCCCCTTGACGCGTCCCGTCACTTTTTACGCAGGCCCTTGTACACCCGCTCGCAGTCGGGGCACACCGGAGAGCCGGGCTTGGCCTGCTTGGTCACCGGAAAGGTCTCCCCGCACAGCGCCACCACCATGGAGCCGTTCACGGCGGACTCCACGATCTGGTTCTTCTTCACGTAGTGGAAGAACTTGGGGGTGTCGTTGTCGGTGGTCGTTTCTTCCCTGATCTCTGGGCGATCAATCGTCGTCGTGCTCGTACTCACCTGACCCATCATGCCCCACACCCGCCGGCGCTTGCTACACGTGGGGCTACCCTGGGCTCATGGCTTCTGACGGTGACGGATCGCGGGCGCGCGCGGGAGCGCACGCCGAGGTGTACGAGGCCTCCGAGACGATCGGGGCGTCGGCCCCCTCCCCCACCCGCCCGGCGCGGGCGCGCCCCCTGAGGCGGGGCGGGCGCCGGGGCGTGGCGCTGATTACCGACGCCCACCGCACCCCCGAGCAGGACCGCCGCCACCGCGAGCGCGTGTACGGCGCCCTGCAGGCGGCGCGCCTGCCGATGATCGCCGTGGCGCTGACCACCCTGGTGGCGTGGGAGAATTGGTGGATTGCCGGTACATTGTTCTGCGTCTCCATTCCCATGCCGTGGATCGCCGTGGTGCTGGCCAACACCCGCGGGGAGCCCCGCGATTCCCGCGCCCAGCAGGTGTACAAGCCCGCGCTGATGCGGCAACAGGCCGCCACGGCGCAAGCCCTCGAGACCGCCACGTACCAGGCCCTTACTGAACCCGAGCCACCGAAGGATCTCTAACTCCATGCCTGTTTCCCGTCTTGCCGACGCCGCCCGCGCCCTGGTGCCCCTGCTCCGTCGTGCCGGGTGGACCGCCGCGGGCCTCCGCGAGCACCTGGGGGAGGCGGCCACCGCCGCCCTGTACCGCGGGGAGCCCGCCGCCGTGCGCCGGGCCGTCTCCGACGACTCCCCCCTGTCCTTCCTGACCCGCCTGCTGGTGCTGCGCGAGGAGGTGCCCTGGCGGCGCTGCGCGGAGGCACTGGGAGAGGACCTGGCCCGCGCCCTGGTCTCCGCCGAGGCCCTGGAGCGCCGCGAGGACCGGGCCCGCATGCTCATCGACGTGCGCCCGCACGTCCTCGCCGGGGTGGACCGCTGGGTGTTCTCCGACGCCGACGCCTCGATGACCTCCCACGTCCCCGGCCCGGATCACGTCCTCGGGGTGGGCTCGGCCAGCGTCTCCCTCATGCAGTCCGTGCCCGACTCCCCGGTGGATACCCTGCTCGACCTGGGCACCGGCTCCGGGGTGCAGGCCCTCGCCCAGTTCCCCCTTGCCCGACGCGTGGTGGCCACCGACGTCCACCCCCGCGCCCTGGACTTCGCCCGGGCCACCTTCGCCGGGGCGCTCGCCGACCCGGCGGGCTCGCCCGACGCCGTGCCCGGGGTGCCCGGTGTACCCGAGGTGCCCGAGGTGGAGGTGGCCGCCGGGGCCTGGTTCGAGCCGGTGGCCGGGCGGCGCTTCGACCGCATCGTGAGCAATCCCCCGTTCGTGGTGGGCCCGCCCGCCGTGGGGCACGTCTACCGGGACTCCGGCCTGGCCCTCGACGGCGCCTCCGAGCTGGTGCTGTCCCAGATGCCGCGCCACCTCAACCCGGGCGGCACCGGGCACGCGGTGGCCGCCTGGGTGCACCGCGAGGATCAGCCGTGGCAGGCGCGGGTGGCCTCCTGGCTGCCCTCCCACGGCGTGCGCGCCTGGGTGCTCCAGCGCGACGTGGCCGATCCCGCCCTGTACGTGGGCACCTGGCTGCGGGACGAATCGCTCGATCCCCGAGGCCCCGAGGCGGATCGCCGCACCCGCGAGTGGCTGGACTTCTTCGAGCGCGAGGGGGTCACCGGCGTGGGCTTTGGCTTCGTGGCCCTCACCCGCCTGGGCGACGACGAGCCCAGCGAGGTCGTGGCGGAGGAGCTAACCCAGGAGTTCAGCGATCCGCTGGGGCCCGAGGTGGAGGAGTACTTCCTGCGCGCCGCCTGGCTCGCTCACGCCCAGGGGCACGGGGAGATCCTTGCCTGCCGCTTCGGCCTGCGCCCCGGCGTGGCGCGCGAGCGCGTGGACGTGGCCGACGCCGCCACCGGGATGGGCTTTCGCCCCGCCGTGCAGCGGCTGAGCCGCACGGACGGCCCCCGGTTTAGCCACGAGGTGGACGAGCACATCGGCGCGATCGTCGCCGGGTTGCACCCGGAGGGGCTGTGCCTGGGCGAGGTGGTCCACCTCTACTGCGCGGCCCGGGATCTCGACGCCGCCGAGGTGGGCCCGCAGGTCAGCGCCGCGGTGGTGGACCTCGTGCGCCACGGCCTGCTGCTGCCCGCGGACCTGCTGGAGGGCGGCTCCCCGCTCGCACCGGCGGAGGCTGCCGTCTCGACGCGCCCGGCGGGCGCCGACGCCGAGGGGGCGCGATGAGGGCGGTGCTGAGCCGGGTCACCCGGGCCAGCGTGCGGGTGGACGGCGCCGTGGTGGGCGCCATCGAGGGCCCGGGCGTGCTCGCCCTGGTGGGGGTGCACCGCGAGGACTCCGCCGGGGACGTGGCCACGATGGTGCGCAAGATCGCGGAGCTGCGCCTGCTCGACGGCGAGGTGAGCGCGCAGGACTCGGGTGCACCCGTGCTGCTGGTGAGCCAATTCACCCTGCAGGGGCGCACCGCCCGGGGGCGGCGGCCCTCGTGGTCGCAGGCCGCCCCGGCCGAGGCCGCGCGCCCGCTCATCGAGGCCGTGGCCGAGGGGCTGCGCGCCCGGGGCATCCCCGTGGAGCAGGGCAGGTTTGGCGCCCACATGGAGGTGGAATCCGTCAACGACGGCCCCTTTACCCTCCTGGTGGAGACCCGGGGGAACTAATCTCCTCGCCCGCGCGTTGTACGTGGCAGCATCGGTGAGAACGAGGAGGCTTTCATGACACAGGCGTCGGTGACCGAGTTGGACTCTGAGGAGCAGGACCGCGGCAGCCGCCGAAATCAGACCAACGACAATCCCTCCGCCGACCTCGTTCGCGTGTACCTCAACGGCATCGGCAAGACCGCCCTGCTCTCCGCCGAGGACGAGGTGGAGCTGGCCCAGCAGATCGAGGTGGGCCTCTACGCCGAGCACCTGCTCGTGCACTCCGAGGAGCCGCTCACCCGCGCCAAGAAGCGCGACCTCAAGGTCCTGGCCCGCGAGGGCAAGAAGGCGCGCAGCCACCTGCTGGAGGCCAACCTGCGCCTCGTGGTCTCCCTGGCCAAGCGCTACACCGGGCGCGGCATGCCGCTTCTGGATCTCATCCAGGAGGGCAACCTGGGCCTGATCCGCGCGATGGAAAAGTTCGACTACGCCAAGGGCTTTAAGTTCTCCACCTACGCCACCTGGTGGATTCGCCAGGCCATCACCCGGGGCATGGCGGATCAGTCGCGCACCATCCGCCTGCCCGTGCACCTGGTCGAGCAGGTCAACAAGCTCTCGCGGATCAAGCGCGAGCTGTACCAGCACCTGGGCCGCGAGGCCACCAACGAGGAGCTGGCGGAGGAGTCCGGCATCGACGAGTCCAAGATCGAGATGCTGCTGCGCCAGTCGCGCGACCCGGTGAGCCTGGACATGCCCGTGGGCGCGGACGAGGAGGCCCCCCTGGGGGACTTCATCGAGGACGCCGAGGCCGCGGACGCGGAGAGCGCCGTGGTGGCCTCGCTGCGCCACTCCGACATCCGCTCCGTGCTGTCCACCCTGGAGGAGCGCGAGCAGGACGTCATCCGCCTGCGCTACGGCCTCGACGACGGCGTGCCGCGCACCCTCGACCAGATCGGCCGCCGCTTTGGTCTATCCCGCGAGCGGGTGCGCCAGATAGAGCGCGAGGTCATGAGCAAGCTTCGCGACGGCGAGCGGGCCAACCGGCTGCGCGATTACGCCCAGTAAAACGTCGCGTCCCCGCCCCCGCGCCCGCCTGATGGCGGCGGAGGGCATGCCGTGCGGGTATTGTGATGGTCACTTCCTTAGCGCGAACACACAACAAATGAGGTAACAGTGAAGGATCTCGTCGATACCACCGAGATGTATCTGCGCACCATTTACGAGCTCGAGGAGGAGGGGATTGTCCCCCTGCGGGCCCGTATCGTGGAGCGCCTGGAGCAGTCCGGCCCCACGGTGAGCCAGACCGTGGCCCGCATGGAGCGCGACGGCCTCCTCCACGTGCGCCCGGATCGCAGCCTGCAGCTCACGGAGGAGGGGCGGGCCCGCGCCACCGCCGTGATGCGCAAGCACCGCCTCGCCGAGCGCCTGCTCACCGACATCCTCCACCTCGACCTCAACCAGGTGCACGACGAGGCCTGCCGCTGGGAGCACGTGATGAGCGACGAGGTGGAGCGCCGCGTGATCGACGTCCTCGACGACGCCTCCTACTCCCCCTTCGGAAACCCCATTCCCGGGCTCAAGGCCCTGGGCGTGGACCGGGAATCCCCCGGGGAGCGCGGGGTGCGGCCGGTGGACCTGCCCGAGGGCAAGGAGATCCCGGCCCTGTTGCTCCAGGTCAACGAGATCGTGCAGATGGAGGGGCGCCAGCTGCGCGCCCTGGCCGAGGCCGGCATCACCGTGGGCTCCGAGGTCATGGTGCGCCACGACAACAGCGTGGTGACCATCGCCAAGGACGGCGCGGCCATCGAGCTGGCCGACGACCTCGGCCACGCCATCCGCGTCGAGCCGGTGGAGGGGTAAGCGATGAAGCTACTGGTCACCGGCGGCGCGGGCTACGTGGGCAGCGTGTGCTCCCAGGTGCTCATCGAGGCGGGACACGACGTCACCGTCGTGGATAACTTCTCCACCGGCAACCGGGACGCCGTGCCCTCCCGCGCCCGCCTGGTGGAGGGAGACGTGGCCGAGGTGGCGGACGCCGTGTTTGCCGAGGGCGGCTTTGACGGCGTCCTGCACTTTGCCGCCCGCTCCCTGGTGGGCGAGTCCATGGAGAAGCCGGACGAGTACTGGCGGGACAACGTGGGCACCACCCTGAGCCTGCTGGACGCCATGCGCCGCCACGGGGTGAACAGCCTCGTGTTCTCCTCCACCGCCGCCACCTACGGGGAGCCGGACAGCGTGCCCATCACGGAGGAGGCCCACACCTGCCCCACCAACACCTACGGGGCCACCAAGCTCTCCATCGACTACGCCATTACCTCCTACGCCTCCGCCTACGGCCTGGCGGCCACCAGCCTGCGCTACTTCAACGTGGCGGGCGCCTACGGCGGGCTGGGCGAGCACCGGGAGGTGGAGACCCACCTGATCCCCCTGATCCTGCAGGTGGCCCTGGGCCGCCGCGAGAAGATCCTCGTGTTCGGCAACGACTGGCCCACCCCGGACGGCACGGCGGTGCGCGATTACATCCACATCCGCGACCTCGCCCAGGCGCACCTGCTGGCCCTGGAGTCCAACCGGCCCGGGGTGCACCGCGTCTACAACCTCGGTTCCGGGGCCGGTAACTCCGTGCAGGAGGTCATCGACGCCTGCCGCGAGGTCACCGGGCACCCCATCCCCTCCGAGCTGGCTCCCCGCCGCGCCGGGGACCCCGCGGTGCTCATCGCCTCCTCGGAGAAGATCATCCGGGAGCTGGGCTGGAACCCCACCCGCACGGACATCCGCACCATCGTCTCCGACGCCTGGGAGTACACCCGCAACGCCTAGTAGCGCACCGGGTCCGCGCCCTGCGCCCCCTCCCGCACCGCGTCCAGCATGGCCTCGATCCCGCAGCGGACGGCCATCGCGTGCAGCAGGCGCGCCAGGTTGTGCCCCGGAGCCTCCTCCTGGGCCGCCTGCAGCGCGAACGGCACCCGCCATCGCCTGCCGCTTTGCGCGGCCGCGAGCGCGTAGAGGCACAGGGCGTTGGCCCGCACCTCTCCCCTGGTCTTACGCGCCACCTCCAGCATGGTCCGGTGCGCACCCTCCGCGTGCTCGAGGACCTGCGGGATCAGGGCGTCGCGCACAACGTGATGGCCCAGCAGGATCGCCAGGTGCCGCGCCTCCCCCTCGCCCTCCAGCAGCGCACCGGCCTCCGCCATGACCTCGGCAAACCCCTCCGGGCGGCGGCGGATCTCGCTCACCAGCGCCAGGCAGTCGCGGGCGTCCACCGGCCACGGCGCGCCCTGTGGGTCGAAGAAGGCCCGGGCCTCCCGCCGGTTGATCTCCGGCAGCTCCCCTCGCTCGATAAGGCACCCCATGGTGGGGCTGGCCGCAACCGATTCGATCACCCCGGCGCGCCACTGCTCCGGGACCGGGACCCCGCGCACCGCGGCGTAGCGCTCCCCGGTGGCGATGCCGGGGGCGTGCCAGCAGCCCCAGCAGAAGGGCGGGGACCCCTCGTCCCGCGCCCAGTCCCGCAGCACCGCGCGCAACCCCTCGGGCGGCGGCGCGCCGACGACGAACGCCACGAAGGCGCCGCTTCCCTCCGCCGCCAGGAGGGATCGCCCCTGGGCGAGAACGCCCGGCGGGGCGGAGGCGTCGGTGCGCAGCACCTGTCCCAGGGCGTAGGTGCCGCGCTCGGGGCGGCGCCCGAGGCTGGCCGGGGCGGATAGGCCGCGCCCGTGCGGCTCCAACCCCATGAGGACCACGGAGTCCTGGGGATAGAACCCGAGGAGGGCGGGAATGGTGGCAAAGAGGTAGCCCGGTATGCGGGCGAAGCTCGGCGTGCTCATGGCGTCGAATATGCCGGGTCGCCGCCGGCGAGGCGAGCGGGCGGCGCCGGGGGCTGTGGATAACGGGCGTTGTCCACAACCCGCCCTCCCGGCGCGTGCTGCGGGCGTGCGCGCGGGGTTGGTTAGAATGGCGGTCACTACCTCGCGGAAGCACCACTGATGACCCCTAGGGGAATGATCCCGGGGGTTGCGTCGTTACACCGGGTAGACCAACAAAGGAGGACGATCGTGCCGGAAGAATACCGCCGCATGTATGAGCTGGAGTATCCGTCGCCGGAGGTGTCCTCGGAGGGGGCCGAGGGCCCCACCCTTATCGTGGCCCTGCACGGGTACGCGGACGCGGGCCAGGCCGTGAGCGCCAGCGCGGATCACCTCATGGCGGCCCTGGAGAACCGCCTGGTGGCGTCCTTTAACACGGACGAGCTCATCGACTACCGTTCCCGTCGCCCCACCGTGACCATGGAGAATCACGAGGTGACCAAGATCGAGAAGCTCTCCCTGGACATGCGGGTCCTCCGCGACATTCAGGGGCGGCACTTCCTGCTGCTCAGCGGGCCGGAGCCGGACCTGCGCTGGGACGCCTTTACCCAGGCGGTGGCGGGACTGGTGCGCAAGTACAACGTGGCCAAGGTGATCTGCCTGTACTCCGCGCCCATGACGGTCCCGCACACCCGCCCGCTGGTGGTCTCCGCGCACGGCAACAACGCTGAGCTGATGCAGGATTTGTTCCGCTTTGACGGCTCGGTGGTGCTGCCGGGCTCGGCGGCCCTGCAGCTCGAGTCCGTCCTGGGCGAGCAGCGCACGGCGGTGGCGGGCTTTACCGCGCACGTCCCGCACTACGTCTCCTCCTCGCCCTACCCGGAGGCCACGCTGAAGCTGCTGCGCTCCGTGGCCCACAACGCGCACCTGGACCTGCCCCTGCAAACCCTGGAGCGGGACTGGGAGCGGGTGTCCCAGCAGCTCACGGAGCAGATGGAGGACTCCGCAGAGATTCAGCACGTGGTGGGCGCGCTGGAACAGCAGTACGACGAGGAGCTGGAGCAGTACCGCTCCCGGCACCCCAAGGCCATGCTTCCCGGCGAGGAGGACCTGCCCAGCGGCGAGGAGATCGGCCAGGAGTTCGAGCGCTTCCTCGCGGATCTGGACGAGGAGGACTAGCCCCTCCCGGGGGCCGAGCGCGCCCCGACCCGCGCGCCGGAGGTCTACTAGGGTGGGACGGGTGAACCTCTCCCAGATGCTCCCAGACCTCAGCGAAGTACCGGAATCGCTCTTCGACGAGTCCATCTTCGACTCCTTTAGCGCCTGGACCCGCGAGCGGGGCATCACCCTCTACCCGGCGCAGGAGGAGGCGGCCCTGGGCATCCTCGCCGGGGACAACGTCATCCTGGCCACCCCCACGGGCTCGGGCAAGTCCATGGTGGCCATCGCCGCGCACTTCATCGCCATGGCGCGCGGGCAGCGCAGCTTTTATACCGCCCCCATCAAGGCGCTGGTGAGCGAGAAGTTCTTTGCCCTGTGCGACATCTTCGGCCCCGATAACGTGGGCATGATGACGGGCGACGCCACCGTCAACGGCAACGCCCCCATCATCTGCGCCACGGCGGAGATCGTGGCCAACGTGGCCCTGCGCGACGGCGACCGGGCGCGCATCGACCAGGTGGTGATGGACGAGTTCCACTACTACTCCGACCCCGAGCGCGGCTGGGCCTGGCAGGTGCCCCTCCTGGAGCTGCCCCAGGCGCAGTTCCTCCTCATGTCCGCCACTCTCGGTGACACGGAGGCGTTGCAAAAGGACCTCACCGCCCGCACCGGGCGCACCACCTCCCTGGTCGCCGGGGCCGCCCGCCCGGTGCCGCTGGATTTCTCCTACGTCTACACCCCGGTGCACGAGACGATCGAGGAGCTGCTTGAGCAGGGCAAGTCCCCCATCTACGTGGTGCACTTTACCCAGCGGGAGGCCACCGAGCGCGCCCAGGCGCTGACCTCCATGCCGATGATCACCCCGGAGGAAAAGGAAGGCATCGTCGCAGAGATCGGCTCCTTCCGCTTCAGCACGGCCTTTGGCAGCCAGCTCTCCCGGCTGCTGCGCAAGGGCATCGGCGTGCACCACGCCGGCATGCTGCCCAAGTACCGCCGCCTGGTGGAGCGCCTGGCCCAAAAGGGACTGCTGAAGGTCATCTGCGGCACGGACACCCTGGGGGTGGGGATCAACGTGCCGATCCGCACCGTGCTCATGACGGGTCTGGCCAAGTTCGACGGCACCCGGCAGCGCATCATGAAGTCCCGGGAGTTCCACCAGATCGCCGGGCGCGCGGGCCGCGCCGGGTTTGATACGGAGGGCACCGTGGTGGTGCAGGCCCCGGAGCACGAGATCGAGAACTGGCGGCTGCGCCAGCGCGCCGGGAGCGACCCGAAGAAGCTCAAGAAGCTGCGCAAGAAGCACGCCCGGGAGGGGGAGGTGAGTTGGGGCGAGCGCACCTTTGACAGGCTCACTCAGGCCGAGCCCGAGCAGATGGCCTCGCAGTTTAAGGTGTCCAACTCCATGGTGATCAACCTGGTGTCCCGCCCCGGGGACACCTACGCGCACTTCGAGCGCCTCCTGCGCGGCAATCACGACCCGCGCGCCAAGCAGAACAAGGACATCCTGACCACCCTGGAGCTGGGGCGGGGCCTGCTGCGCGCCGGGATCGTGGAAAAGCATAAGGAGGGCTACCGGCTGACCCGCGAGATGCAGCGGGACTTCGCCCTCAACCAGCCGCTCTCCCCCTTCGCCCTGGCCGCGCTGAGCCTGCTCGATCCCGAGTCCGATACCTACACCCTGGATCTCATCAGCACCTTCGAGGCGATCCTCGACGACCCCCGCCCCATCCTGATCGCCCAGCAAAAGGCGGCACGCGGGGAACGCATCGCCGCGCTCAAGGCCGAGGGGGTGGACTACACCGAGCGCATGGCCATCGTGGAGGAGGTCACCTGGCCCATGCCGCTGGCCGAGGAGCTAGAGGAGGCCTACGAGACGTTCAGCGAGGGCGCGCCGTGGGCCAAGGAGTTCCGGCTGAGCCCCAAGTCCATCGTGCGCGACATGATCGAGCACGCCATGACGTTCTCCGACCTGGTGGCCACCTACTCCCTGGCGCGCTCGGAGGGCGTGGTGCTGCGCTACCTCACCGACGCCTGGCGCACGCTGCAGCACTCCGTCCCCGCGGAGTACCGCACGGACGAGCTGGAGGACATCGAGGTGTGGCTGGGCGAGCTGATCCGCCAGGTGGACTCCTCGCTGGTGGACGAGTGGGCGCACATGGCCGACCCCGACGCCCCCGTCTCCCAGGCCGTGGTGGACCAGGAGCTGGCCTTCGGGGTGGAGGACCCCACGGCGCTGACCGCCAACCGCCGGGCCTTTATCATCATGGTGCGCAACGCCATGTTCCGCCTGGTGGAGCTGTTCGCCTGGGAGAAGGAGGAGCGCCTGGCCGAGCTGACGGACTATCTCGACGACGCCCCGGACTTCCCCGCCGCGATGGACGAGTACTTCGACCAGTACGACGACCTGGATACCGGACCCCAGGCGCGCGGGCCGGAGTACTTCCGGCTGGAGACCTCCGGGCGGGCCTGGGCGGTGCGGCAGGTGTTCAAGGACCCCGAGGACGATCGCTCGTTTGCCTACGAGGCGGTGGTGGACCTGGACGCCTCCGACGAGGCCGGGGAGGTGCGCTTCTCCTCGCTGCGCATCGACGCCCACTGAGGGCGGGCCGAGGCGGCGTCGTGGAAGGTCACCGGGGTCAAGGGTGGAGTTATTAATGGCTCCCGCGCCGTCTCATAGGTTATGGTAATAACCATGCACAACAAGGAGTACCGGCCGACTCTTGCCCAGCTTCGCACCTTCGTGACCATCGCGGACAACAGGCACTTTGGCACCGCCGCGGCAAAGCTCAACATCTCTCAGCCCTCCCTCTCCCAGGCGCTCTCCGCCCTGGAAAACGGGATCGGCGTGCAACTCATCGAGCGCTCCACCCGCAAGGTCATCGTCACCCCCATCGGGGAGCGCCTGCTGCCCTACGCCAAGGCCGCCCTCGACGCCACCGACATCTTCGTGGCGCACTCGCGCGGCTCCTACGGCCAGCTCATCGGCCCGCTCTCCCTCGGCGTGATCCCCACCATCGCGCCCTACCTGCTGCCCACGCTGCTGCCGCTGCTGCGCCAGGAATACCCGGAGCTCGAGCCGCGCATCGTGGAGGACCGCACCACCCAGCTCCTGGAGATGCTGCGCGACGGCCGCATCGACGTCGCCCTCCTCGCGCTGCCCTCCGAGTCTCCCGGCGCGGTCGATATCCCCCTTTACCAGGAGGACTTCGTGGTGGTGGTGCCCTCCACGCACCCCCTCGCCGGGCGCCACGACCTCTCCCTCCAGGCCCTCGACGAGCTTCAGCTCCTGCTGCTCAACGACGGCCACTGCCTGCACGATCAGATCGTGGACCTGTGCCGCAAGGCGGACCTGAACCCGAGCGAGGCCGCCAGCGCCGTCACCCGGGCCTCCTCCCTGACCACCATCGTGCAGCTCGTGGCCGGGGGCCTGGGCGCCACGCTCGTTCCCGTCAGCGCGGTCGGCGCGGAGTGCCGCCGCCCGGGGCTGAGCACCGCCACCTTTGCCCCCGGCGTGAGCGCGGAGCGGCACGTGGGGCTGGTGCACCGCTCCTCAAGCTCCCGCACCCCGGAGTTCACCAAGCTGGGGGCGGTGATCACCAAGGCGTACCGGGCCACCACGCCCCACGAGTTTAGGCCGGTAATTGGCCGCCGCTAGCCTGGCGGTAGATGTGGGCGATCGCCAGGTAGCAGGCCGGGGTGAGGATCAACAGCCCCAGGCCGAGGGTCAGCAGGCCACCCACGAGGATCACGAGGGTGCTCAGGAAGGAAAACAGCAGAAGCTGCGGGTAGTTGCGCTTTCCGGCGGCAACGCCCAGCTTGATGGACTCCCCCACGCCGTGGCCGTCCGCCGCGTACCAGGTCCACAGGCTAAACAGGGGACCCAGCAGCCACACAGCGAGCAGGAGGCCGAGGATACAAAGTAGCCCTATAAACGTCGCTTCAGGAGCGATCATGTGCCCGACCCGCGAAAATACGATCAGCAGCACTACGAGGAACAACACGGTCCCCACAAGAAGAATGCCTTGAAGGATGGACACCCCCAGCACCTTGAAGTACGGGACGTTACGGAAGAAGTCCGCCAGGGAGATGCGCCGCTTGGTCACCTGCGCCAGCAGCCCCACCAAGAGGAACGGGGTAAGGAAAAACTGAGCGAGACCAACTGCGCCGTTGGCCACTGAATTAGCGTTCATGGAATAGTCCACGGCCTCCGCGTCGGACATCACTGAGTAATCGGGACCAGCAAGGTAAAAGCTCACCCCGGCGACCACGCCGATGACCAGGCCGATCGCCAGCGTTCCGAGGATCCAGATGTACCAGCTCGCAAAGACTGCCTTGAACGCCCACCTCACGGCGTCCATCACGTTGGCCTTCCCCGTTCCCACCGCGGGGGCGGTCCTGGCCCACTCCGGGGTCTCCGGCTGCTCGGGGCTGGCGTACGTCGGGTAGGCGTCAAAGCCCGAGGAGCCCTCGGGGTAGTTCGGGGGATTCGTCATTACTCCCTCTTCTCCTTAAAATCTACGTGCGCATCGGTATGTTTCCCGCGCCCATCATACCGGAGTTTTCACCCCGGATTCTTTCCCGTTAATTCCGCGCAGGCAACGGGCCGCCAAATGCCTGGCGCGCCATGTGGGCGTTGGCGAGAAGGTACACCGCCGGGAACACGAAAAGCCCCAACCCCAGGGTGAATACGATCGCGAAAACCATCACCATCGGGGCGATGAGTCCATAGAGCAGCAGCGCCCAGTAGTTGCGCTTCCCGGCGGTCAGGCCCCGGGATATTGCGGCCTTGGCGCTCTGCCCCTCGGCGGCAAACCACTCCCAGAAGAACACCAGAGGGGAAAGAAAAAAGGTGAGCAGGCCGCCGATCCCGAGCGCGAGGAGCACGAGCACCGCCTGAATATCGTCGTCGAACGCCTCCCCGGTGAGTCCCCCGACGAGGGCCAAAAGATAGGGAAGAAGACTGGTGACGGCGTAGCTCGCCAGCGCGGCGAGGAACACAGCGCCGTAGTTGAGGTTCTGGAAGAAGTACGCCCACTGCCCCTTTTTCTTGCTCACCTGCGCCAGGGCCCCGGCGCAGAGGAAGGGGGTGAGAAGGAGCATGGAGAGCCCCGAGACCAGGTTGGGCGTCAGGTTCTTCCATCCCTGCGGCAACGCGTCGATGGCCACCTCGGCGGAGCCGCCGCCCAGGCCAAAAACGGAGAAGGCCACGGCAAAGCCGAGGGCCCCGATGATGAACATCATCAAAAACGATCCCAAGATCCACACTCGTTTGTTGGAAAAGACCGCGCGGAAGGCCCATCCCACGGCCTCTAGCACGTCCACCTTGCCTCCGGGCCGAGCGGGCTGTTCCTCCGCCCATTGCGGGGTTTCCTGCACGTAACGGGGGTAGCCCTCGAATCCGGGAGAATCTTCCGGATGGGGCGTAGAGGGATACGTCATTGTTTCCTCTTATCTCTCGGAAATACGGAACCTCTCCCCATGCTACCTAGCCATTGGACTGCGGCCCGCTATCCCCTAAAATCGTCCCCTAGCATGGAAAAACTGAAAGACCACATCGCCTCCCGCCTCAGCTCCGTCCCCCTCGCCCGCGAGCGCGCCCTGCGCCGTCGCTTCCGCGAGGCCTCCTCCGAGCGCGACTGGGAGGCCCTGGCCCGGGACGTCGATACCGCCGTGGGCGAGGTGGAGCGCAGGGCGAGCGCCATCCCGGAGATCACCTTCCCCGAGGAGCTTCCGGTGAGCGCGCGGCACGACGACATCGCGCAGGCCATCCGGGATCACCAGGTGGTGGTGATCGCCGGGGAGACCGGCTCCGGCAAGACCACGCAGATCCCCAAGATCTGCCTGGAGCTGGGCTTCGGGCGGCGCGGGCTCATCGGGCACACCCAGCCCCGGCGGCTCGCCGCGCGCACGGTGGCCGAGCGGATCGCGGACGAGCTGGGCCAGGACATCGGCCAGTCCGTGGGCTACGCCATCCGCTTCGACGACCGCGTGAGCCCCAGCACCTCCGTGAAGCTGATGACCGACGGCATCCTGCTCGCGGAGATGCAGCGCGACCGCTTCTTCAACGCCTACGACGTCATCATCATCGACGAGGCCCACGAGCGCTCGCTCAACATCGACTTCCTCCTGGGCTACCTCAAGAGGCTGCTCCCCCAGCGCCCGGACCTCAAGGTCATCATCACCTCCGCCACCATCGACCCCGAGCGCTTCGCCCGGCACTTCTGCAACGCCCAGGGCGAGCCCGCGCCCATCGTGGAGGTCTCCGGGCGCACCTACCCGGTGGAGATCCGCTACCGCCCCGAGGAGGAGGACCCCGACGCCCTCGTCCACGCCATCGAGGAGCTCATGGCGGAGGGGCCGGGGGACATCCTGTGCTTCTTCCCCAGCGAGCGCGACATCCGCGACGCCATGGAGGTGCTCGAGGCCAAGAAGTGGCGCGCCACCCACATCCTCCCCCTGTTCGGGCGGCTGTCCAACCAGGAGCAGCACCGCGTCTTTTCCCCCCACTCGGGGCGGCGCATCGTGCTGTCCACGAACATCGCGGAGACCTCCCTGACCGTGCCCGGCATCCACTACGTGGTGGACACCGGCACCGCGCGCATCTCCCGCTACTCCACCCGCACCAAGGTGCAGCGGCTGCCCATCGAGCCCGTCTCCCAGGCCAGCGCCAACCAGCGCTCCGGCCGCTGCGGGCGCATCGCGGACGGCGTGGCCATCCGCCTGTACTCGGAGGAGGACTTCGCCTCCCGCCCGGAGTTCACCGACCCCGAGATCCTGCGCACCAACCTCGCCAGCGTGATCCTCCAGATGGCCTCGCTGCGCCTGGGGGACATCGCCCGCTTCCCCTTCGTGCAGCCCCCGGAGGCGCGCCACATCCGCGACGGCCTGCACCTGCTCCACGAGCTCGGCGCCATCACCCAGCGGCACAACGAGGGGCAGCCCAAGCTCACCCGCATCGGGCGCGACCTCGCGCGCATCCCCGTGGACCCCCGCCTGGCCCGCATGCTGGTCGAGGCCCACCGCCTGGGCTGCCTGCACGAGGTCATCGTGATCGTGGCGGCACTGACCACCCAGGACATCCGGGAACGCCCCCTCGACCACCAGGCCAAGGCGGATCAGTTGCACGCCCGGTTCCGCGATAAGCGCAGCGACTTCCTCAGCTACCTCAAGCTCTGGGAATACCTTGGCGCCAAGCGCTCGGAGCTCAGCGGCAACGGCCTGCGCAGGCTGATGAAGGCGGAGTTCTTGCACTACATGCGCTCGCGCGAGTGGCGCGACCTGGTGCGCCAACTGCGCGACGTGGCCAAGCAACTCGGGTGGAACATCCCCGACCCCACCGGCAACGCCGAGGCGATTCACTGCAGCCTGCTCGCCGGGCTGCTGATGAACATCGGCCAGCGCGACGGTTCCTCCAAGGAGTTCCGGGGCACCCGCAACACCCGCTTCATGGTCTTCCCCGGCTCCGCCCTGGCCAAGAAGCCGCCGGAGTTCCTCATGGCCGCGGAACTCGTGGAGACCTCGCGGCTGTGGGCCCGGGACGTGGCCGCCATCGACCCCGCCTGGGTGGAACGCCTGGCGGGCGACCTGCTCAAGCGCCAGCACTCCGATCCCTCGTGGTCGCGCTCCAAGGGAGCGGCGATGGTCCGGGAAAAGGGCACCCTGTACGGGGTCCCGCTCTACGCGGACAGGCCGGTGCCGTATCACCGGGTCGATCCCGAGGCCGCCCGCGCGATGTTCATCCGGCACGCGCTCATCGAGGGGGACTGGCACACCCGGCATCACTTCTTCCACGACAACGCCGCCAAGCTCGCCCAGGCCGCCGAGGTGGAGGACAAGGCCCGCCGCCGCGGCCTCGTGGCCGACGAGGACGCGCTCTTTGACTTCTACGATCAGCGCCTGCCCGACTCCATCACCACCGGGGCGCACTTCGACTCCTGGTGGAAGAAGAAGCGCCGGGATAGCCCCCATCACCTGGACTTTTCCCCCGAGGCCCTGCTGGACGACGCCGCGCGGGAGGTGACCGAGGAGCTGTTCCCCGACCGCTGGGGAAAGTTCCGCCTGGAATACACCTTCGAGCCGGGTGCCAAGGACGACGGCGTGCGCGTGCTCGTTCCCGTGCCCATGCTCGCCAGCGTGGACCCCGCGCCCTTCCGGTGGCTCGTGCCCGGCATGCGCGAGGAACTCGTCACGGAGATGATCCGCGGCCTGCCCAAGGGCCTGCGGCGCAGCGTGGTTCCCGCGCCGGACTTTGCCCGCCGGATTCTCCCCCTCCTTGACCCCGAGGAGGACCTGTGCGAGTCCGTGGCGGCGGCCCTGCGCCGGGTGGGCGGAACCGGCATCAACGCCTCCGACTTCTCCCCCGCCGCCCTGCCCGCGCACCTGCGGATGACCTTCGCGGCGGTGAACAAGCGCGGCAAGATCGTCGATTCCGACAAGGACGTGCGCGCGCTGCGCACGCGGCAGTCCGCGCAGATCCACTCCTCCATGGACCGGCTGAGCAACTACGCGGAGACCACCGAGGCCGCGGAGTGGCGCGAGGACACCCTGGGGGCCATTCCCGAGACCGTGGAGACCAGCGTGGACGGGCACACGGTCACCGCGTACCCGGCGCTGAGCCTGCCCAAGCAGGGCGTGGCGGTGGTGGTCTTTCCCACCAAGGCCGCGGCCGATCAGTCCATGTTCACCAGCACGCTCACCCTGCTCATGCGCGGGGTCTCCCTCAGCGCCAAGCAGATGGTCAAGGGGCTGCCCCTGCAGCAGCGGGTGGCCGTGGAGCACTACCCGCACGGCGGCATGGAGGGCCTCGTGGAGGAGGCGCGCGTGGCCGCCATCCGGGACCTTCTTGTGACCGCCGGGGGCCCGGCCCGGACCCCCGAGGGCTTCTCCCGGCTCCGGGCCGCCGTGGAACCGAAGGTGGCCGGGGAGGTGCGCCGCACGATCGTGGCGCTGGCCCCGGGGCTGGTGGCCTACCAGCGGCTCTCCGAGGAGCTCCAGGGCTGGGAGGGCCCCGCCATCGAGGACATGCAGGGCGAGCTGGCCTTCCTGCTTCCCCCCAAGGCCCTCATCGTGCACGGCACCGAGCGGCTCAAGCACCTCCCCCGGTACCTCCAGGCGATGTCGCTGCGCCTGGAGGAGATGCCCCGCGACCCGGACAAGGACGCCGACCGGCAGGACGAGGTGGACGCCGTGCGCGGGCAGCTCGACAAGGTGCTCAAGGCCAAGCCTCGGGGCTTCGAGAAGACGCGGGCGGTCAAGGACGTGCTCTGGATGATCCAGGAGCTCCGGGTGAGCCTGTTCGCGCAGCGCCTGGGCACCGCGCAGCCGGTCTCGCGCAAGCGGATCACCCGGGCCATCGACAAGCTGTGAGCGGCGTCGGCGGGACCTAGTCCTCGTGCGGGGCAGCCTCCCGGAGGCGGCGCCGCATCAACCGGATCTCCTTTTCAAAGTCCTCCGCGCAGTCGAAGGACTTATACACCGAGGCGAAGCGCAGGTAGGCCACCTCGTCGAGTTCCCGCAGCGGCTCCAGGATGGCCAACCCGATGGCGTTGGCGTTGATCTGGGAGCTGCCGTGGCTGCGCACGGTCTCCTCCACCTGCTGCGCCAGGCGCTTGAGCGCGTCGTCGGATACGTCCCGCCCCTGGCAGGCGCGGCGCACGCCCACGATCACCTTCTCGCGGCTAAAGGGCTCGGTGACTCCGTTGCGCTTGACCACCAGGAGTATCGCCTTTTCCACCGTGGTGAACCTTCCCGAGCAACTGCTGCACTCGCGGCGTCGCCTGATGGCGGCCCCGGCGTCGATCACGCGGGAATCAATGACCCGGGAATGCGCGTGGTGGCAAAAAGGGCAATACACGGGGGAACCTTCTCCTGGGGAGGAATCGTCTAGGGATGACCGCACCCCATTGTAGGAAAGCCCACCCCGGCGCCGTCATCGGGAGGCCGAGGCAACCGAGGCCCCGGAGGCCCCCGCGTGCACGCTCGGCGCCGGTTCCACCGAGGCGTCCGCGCCCTCCGTGAGAAACATCGTCCCCAGCACCATGCTGAGCCCGAACAATCCCCCGACGAGGTACGTGGTCAGGCGGTCCGCGGCGCTGCGTCGCGCGGGTGTTCCACTGCTCCACCGAGGCACATCGTACCCCCTCGATCCGCCCTCGCCGTGGGCCTCATTCGAAAATGTCAGCGTTCGAACATCGCCCTCGAAGAAGGCTCCGGAACGCCCCCGGTTGGGCTCCCATATGGCTGCGCTCGCAGGAGTGGCAGCGGGGAAAGAAGCGTTCTTAACAGGAAAAAGAGAGATCGTCATAGCCATTCCTTTCACCATCGCCCGCCAGGATAGGCTGCGGGCGCGACACTATCGAACACGACCACCGAAATCTTAGATCACCTGTTCGACTCCGATGTTCTGATCCCGTTATAGCACCCTCCCGTGGGAGTGTCTAGCCCCGCCGGGTATTTTTTCGAACACCCGTCCCAAACCCCGGCCCGGGTTGTGTAGAGTGAGGGGCAACGGAGTCACACAGGCACGAAGGAGTCCACGCATGCCGCGCACCTCGCACCGCCCCGACCGGGACGACGACACCCCGAATCTCGCCGACCTCTCCCCGCGTCAGCGGCGCATCCTCGAGGTCATCCGCGACGCCGTCGTGCTACGCGGCTATCCCCCGAGCATCCGCGAGATCGGGGACGCCGCGGGCCTCCAGTCCACCTCCTCGGTGGCCTACCAGCTCAAGGAGCTGGAGAAGAAGGGGTTCCTACGGCGCGATCCCAACAAGCCCCGCGCGGTGGACGTCCGGCACCTGCCCGGGGATTCCGCGCCCAAGAAGGCCCCCGCGCCCGCGACTATCCCGCCGGAGGCCTCCGCCACGTCCTACGTGCCCATCGTGGGCAGCATCGCCGCGGGCTCTCCCATCCTGGCGGAAGAAAACGTGGACGACTACTTCCCGCTGCCCAGCGACGTCGTGGGCGACGGCGAGCTGTACATGCTCAAGGTATCCGGCGACTCCATGCGGGACGCCGGCATCCTGCACGGGGACTGGATCGTGGTGCGCTCCCAGCCCGTGGCCGAGGAGGGGGAGTTCGTGGCGGCGCTCATCGACGGCGAGGCCACCGTCAAGGAGTTCCACAAGGACGCCACCGGCGTGTGGCTCCTCCCGCACAACGACGCCTACGATCCCATCGACGGCACGCACGCGCAGATCATGGGGAAGGTGGTATCGGTTATGCGCAAACTCTAGCGGCCGCCACCCCCACATTGAGGGGAACCGCGCGCGGCCTCCACCCGTTTCCCACTTTCTGACCTCACCTTTTGGCCCGAGCCCACACGAGGTCAACAAAAACCACAGAGACCATGTGGCTTTTATGGAAGAATGGGGAACACGCCGGGATCTGATGACCCGAATGTGCCCGATTGGAAAGGACAACCGCCGTGTATGCAGAGGAGCGCCGCCGCCAAATCGCCGCCCAGACTGCCGTTGAGGGCAGGGTGAATGTGACGGAGCTTTCCCGAAAGTTCAAGGTCACAGCAGAGACGATCCGGCGCGACCTCGCGGTGCTCGACCGCGACGGCATCGTGCACCGCGTGCACGGCGGTGCCGTGGCCACGCAGTCCTTCCAGACCACGGAGCTTTCCCTCGACGCCCGCCTGCGCTCCGCCCCCAACGCCAAGTCCGCCATCGCGCGCGCGGCCCTGGACTTCCTGCCGGACTCCCCCGGCGGCGGGCTCTTCCTCGACGCCGGAACCACGGTCACCGCCCTGGCGGATCTCATCGCGGACACCCCCCAGGCGCACCAGTGGTCCATCGTGACCAACAGCCTCCCGATCGCCCTGACCATGGCCAACAAGGGGCTCAGCGAGATCCAGCTCCTCGGCGGCTCGGTGCGCGCCATCACCCAGGCCGTGGTGGGAGACACCGCCCTGCGCACCCTGGCGCTCATGCGCGCGGACGTCGCCTTCATCGGCACCAACGCGCTGACCCTCGATCACGGGCTGTCCACCGCGGACGCCCAGGAGGCCGCCATCAAGTCCGCGATGGTCACCAACGCCCACCGCGTGGTGGTGCTGTGCGATTCCAGCAAGATCGGCAACGACTACCTGGTGAGCTTCGCCGGCATCACCGACATCGACGTGGTCATCACCGACGCCAACGCCCCGGAGTCCTACGTGCGCAGCCTCCGGGACCGGGACATCGAAGTCGTGCTCGCCTCGTAACCCCCTGCCCCACCCCCGTCCCGCGCTGCGGCACCGTGCCCTGGGGCGGGGCGGCCCCTACCGGCGGCCTACCGCTCTAGCGCCGCGCGCACCGCGTCCCTGGCCTCGGAGGCGCCCTCGGAGGCCAGGGCGGCCGTCGCCGCCGCCTGGCACTGCTCAAGGGTGACCTCCGCCAACTGCGCGCCCACCCCGGCCACCGCCGTGGAGGCGGCGGACAGGGAGTTCACGCCCAGGCCGGTGAGCACGCAGGCGAGCATGGGATCGGCGGCGGCCTCGCCGCACACGCCCACGGCGGTGTTGGTATCGCGGCCTACCACGCAGGTGTGCTGGATCAGCCGCAGCACGGCGGGCTGCCACGGGTCCGTGAGGTAGGCGAGCTGCGAGGAGAGGCGATCCGCCGCCATCGTGTACTGGGTGAGGTCGTTGGTGCCGATGGAGACGAAGTCGAGGTGCGGCATGATCTTATCCGCCATGAGCGCGGCGGCGGGCACCTCGATCATCGCGCCCGGGGTCAGCCCCCGCTCCTTGCACAGGGAGGCGAACCACTCCGCCTCGCGCGCGGTGGAGACCATCGGGGCCATCACCCAGGTGGGGGCCTGCTCGCCGCGCCCCTGCGCGGCCTGCGCGATGGCGTCGAGCTGGCGGGTGAGCAGGGCCTCGTTGTCGCGCGCGATGCGCAGGCCGCGCACGCCCAGGGCGGGGTTTTCCTCCTCGCTCATGTTGGCGTAGGCGATGGGCTTATCGGACCCCGCGTCCAGCGTGCGCACCACGACCTTGGACTCCGGGAAGGCCGCAAAGACCTTGCCGTAGAGCGCGGCCTGCTCCTCTACCGAGGGCTCCTCGGTGGCGGAGAGGAAGCTCATCTCGGTGCGGTAGAGGCCGATGCCCTCGGCCTGCGTCTCGGCGGCGATGCGCGCGGCGTTGGCGTCCTGCACGTTGGCCAGGAGCTGCACCCGGTGATCGTCCCGGGTGCGGGCCGGTCCCGTCCACCGGGCGATCGCGGCGGCGCGCTCCTGAGACTCCTTGACCAGGCGCGCGGACTCCTCGGGGTCGGCCCCGCTGCGCACCACGCCCAGGGCGCCGTCCACGAGCACCTTGTCCCCGGGACGGAAGTCCCGCACGGCGGCACCCGCCGCCACGATGCAGGGCAGGTTGAGCTGCCGGGCGATGATCGCCGTGTGGCTGGTGGGGCCGCCCAGCTCGGTCACCAGGGCGCGATAGTGGTCGGTGTCCAGGGCGGCGGTGTCCGCCGGGGAGAGGTCGTCCGCGAACAGCACGGCCTCGCCCTCAATCGCGGGCAGGCCCGGCTCCTCCTCGCCGCGCAACTGGGCGATCACGCGGTCCCTAATGTCCTTCAGGTCCGTGGTGCGCTCGGCCATCACGCCCCCGGCGGCGTTGAACATGGCCACGAACTTGGCGGTGGCCTCCACCACGGCCACGGCGGCGTCCGTGCCCGACCGGACGTTCTTGCGCACCGTCTTGCGCCAGCCGCGATCCCGCACCATGCCCGCGGTGGCCGTCAACACCTCGGCGGCGGCGCCCTCCGCGGCCCCGGCGCGGCCGTCGAGGCGCTCGGCCACGGCGTCGGCGGCGGCCACGAACCTCTCGTATTCGGCGTCGCGCTCCTCCTCCGGGATCGCGGGGCCGTTCGTGGGAAGCTCGGGTCGGGGTCGGACCCACACGACGTCGGCATACGCGATGCCCGAGACCACGCCGGTGCCCTTCACGGTGAGGCGATCAGAAGTGTTGTTTCCAGAACCTTCGGTCATGCGCCCCACTCTAGCCGGGGCTGCGCGCACCATGCCACAGCAGGCTGCCCGAACATCCCACATATTCACCGTAATCGGACATATGATCTGTTGACTTTTCGGGCACTAGGCGAAAGAATCAAAACATAATCAAACATCGACAGTGACCCTCATCCCACACCATCGAGGAACCCCGTGATCCTGACCTTCACCCCGAACCCCAGCGTCGATGCCACCCTGACGCTTCCCGAGCCCCTCGCCCCCGGCTCCGTGCAGCGGCTCAGCGCGCTCACCCACGTGGCCGGGGGCAAGGGCGTGAACGTCGCCCACGCCGCCCACCTCGCCGGGCACCCCGCCCTGGCGCTGTTCCCCGCGGGGCCGCAGGACCCCTTCGTGGACCTCGCGGCGCAGGAGTCCATTCCCTCCCTGGCCGTCCCCATGCAGCCGCGGGTGCGCACCAACACCACCATCACCCAGCCGGACGGCACCACCACCAAGCTCAACGGCCCCGGCCCCACCGTCGACACCGAGCTGCGCGAGCGCCTCGCCCGCGCGCTCGTGGAGGCGATCCGCGAGCACGACGCCCCCTGGGTGGCCATGTCCGGCTCCCTTCCCCCCGGCGTCCCGGTGGGCTGGTATGGGGAGCTCGTGGACCTGCTGCGCCGCGAGGCCCCCGCCACGCGCATCGCGGTGGACACCTCGGACGCCGCCATGATCGCGCTGGGCCGCTCCTTCGAGGCCGCCGCGCCCCACCTCATCAAGCCCAACGGGCTGGAGCTGGGCCAGCTGGTGGGCGCCGACGGCGCCGACCTGGAGGCGCGGGCCGACCACGGCGACTACGCCCCGGTGATCCGAGCGGCGCGCGAGATCGTGGGCCAGGGCGTGGAATCCGTGCTGGTGACCCTGGGCGGCGCCGGGGCGGTGCTGGTCACCGCCGGGGGCGCGTGGAAGGCCACCCCGCCGCCCACCACGGTGGTCTCCACCGTGGGCGCGGGCGATAGCTCCCTGGCCGGGTACCTGTTGGCGCACATCGAGGGCCTAGGCCCCGACCAGTGCCTCCGGCGGGCCGTGGCCTACGGCAGCGCCGCCGCCGGCCTGCCCGGTACCACCCTGCCGCGCCCGGAACAAGTGGACACAGAGCGCACCGAGGTCACCGCCCTGGACTAGCCGCACGGCGAGCCCCCAGGGGCGCCGCGATTTTTTCACCCACAAGTACATAGGAAGGACCCTCCATGTCTTCCCCCATCATCACCGCCGACCTCGTCGGCCTGGACGTGGACTACGGCGGGGACCCCGCCGCCGTGATCGACCACCTCGCCCGCCTCGTGGCCGCCACCGGGCGCGCCACGGACGCCTCCGTGCTCGGCGCCGACGCCCGCGCGCGCGAGGAGAAGTCGGGCACCGGGGTGCCCGGCGGCGTGGCCATCCCCCACTGCCGCTCCGAGGCCGTCACCGAGCCGACCCTCGCGTTCGCCCGGCTGAGCCGCCCCGTGGACTTCTCCGGCCCAGACGGGGACGCCTCCCTGGTGTTCCTCATCGCGGCGCCGGCCGGGGGCGGAAAAGAACACCTCAAGATCCTCTCCAAGCTCGCCCGCGCGCTGGTGCGCAAGGACTTCCTGGAGGGGCTGCGCCAGGCCGCCACCGCCGAGGAGATCGTCGCGCTGGTCACCGAGGTGGTCAACGCCGCGCCGAAGAAGAAGGCCGCCAGCGCCCCGGCGCCCGCCACGAGCGCCCCCCAGGCAAGCCAGTCCGCCCCCGAGGCGGCGCGCCCCGAGGTGACCCGCGTGGTGGCCATCACCGCCTGCCCCACCGGCATCGCCCACACGTACATGGCGGCCGACGCCCTCACCCAGACCGCGCAGGAGCGCCCGGACCTGGAGCTGGCGGTGGAGACCCAGGGCTCCTCCGCCGTGACGCCCCTGCCCGCCGCCACCATCGAGGCCGCCGACGCCGTCATCTTTGCCACCGACGTGGGCGTGAAGGACCGGGAGCGCTTCGCGGGCAAGCCGGTGATCGAGTCCGGCGTCAAGCGCGCCATCAACGAGCCCGGCGCGATGCTGGACGAGGCCGTGGCCGCCGCCCGCAACCCCCGCGCCCGCCGCGTGGCGGGTGCCTCGGATGCCTCAGGCGCCCGGGGCGCCCAGGCAGCCTCGGCCGCCGAGGCCGAGGGGCAGGGCCTGAGCTGGGGCAAGCGCATCCAGCAGGCCGTGATGACCGGGGTGTCCTACATGGTGCCCTTCGTGGCCGCCGGGGGCCTGCTGCTCGCCCTGGGGTTCCTCCTGGGCGGCAAGGAGGTGGGCAACCACTGGCAGGTGCTGGTCACCCAGTTCTCCTTAAGCAACCTGCCCGAGCAGCTCATGGCCGTCAACGGGCAGCTCGTGGAGTTCGACCAGTCCGGCCTGGTCCTGTACCTCGCGGCCGTGTTCTTTGCCACGGGGCAGGCGGCCATGACCTTCGTGGTGCCCGCCCTGTCCGGCTACATCGCCTACGCCCTGGCCAACCGCCCCGGCATCGCCCCCGGGTTCGTGGGCGGGGCGATCTCCGTCTCCCTGGGCGCCGGGTTCATCGGCGGCCTGGTCACCGGCGTCCTCGCCGGGTTGGTGGCCATGTGGATCGGCTCCTGGCGGGTACCCCGCTGGATCGGCTCGCTCATGCCGGTGGTGATCATCCCGCTGCTCACCTCCGCGATCGTGGGCCTGAGCATGTTCCTGATCCTGGGCCGCCCCCTGGAGGCCGTGATGACGGGCCTGCAGGATTGGCTCAACTCCATGTCCGGCTCCTCCGCCGTGCTGCTGGGGATCATCCTGGGCCTGATGATGTGCTTTGACCTGGGCGGCCCGGTGAACAAGGCGGCCTACCTCTTTGCCACGGCCGGGCTGTCCACCGGCGACGCCTCCTCCATGAAGATCATGGCGGCCGTCATGGCCGCGGGCATGGTGCCGCCCATCGCGCTCTCCCTGGCCACCTTCCTGCGCAAGGGGCTGTTTACCCCGGCAGAGCAGGAAAACGGCAAGTCCTCCTGGCTGCTGGGGCTCTCCTTCGTCTCCGAGGGGGCCATCCCCTTCGCGGCAGCGGACCCGCTGCGCGTGATCCCCTCGATGATGGCCGGGGGCGCGGTCACCGGCGCGCTGAGCATGGGCCTGGGGGTGACCGCCAGCGCCCCGCACGGCGGCATCTTCGTCATCGCCGCCATCTCCCCGGCCTGGGCGTGGCTGCTCTCCCTGCTGGCGGGCATCCTCGTCTCCACCGTGGCCGTGCTCGCCCTCAAGCGGCTCTGGCCCAACCGGGCCGTGGAGAAGGAGGCCGCCAGGGCTGCGACGGCTGCGGCGGCCCAGGAGAACAACCGGGGCAACAACCTGGCACCTCAGCCCGAGCGCGCCTAAAATTACAGTAAGAGTATTTTCTCACTCCGACCATGCCCCCGCGCATGGAAGAAAGGACAATCATGGCCTCTAAGACCGTCACCGTTGGTTCCGCCGTTGGGCTGCACGCCCGCCCCGCCTCCATCATCGCCGACGCCGCCGGCGACTACGACGAGGACATCTTCCTCACCCTGGTGGGCGGCGACGATGACGACGAGACCGACGCCGCCTCCTCCCTCATGATCATGGCCCTGGGCGCCGAGAAGGGCGATCAGGTCACCGTGACCTCCGAGAACGCCGAGGCAGTGGAGAAGATCGCCGCGCTCATCGAGAAGGACCTGGACTCCGAGTAAGTCCCGGCCTCCCCCTCCGCCCCGCCCGAGCACCTCGGCGGGGCGTTTTTCCTGCGCGCCTACCGCGCGCCCTCGCCCGCGTGGCGGTACAGCCACATCAGGATCGGGTACCCCACCATGATCCCCACGGACCCCCAGGCGATCCCCTCCAGCTCCACCGAGCCCACGCTCAGGGTGAGGTTGCCGATGCCCGCCACCAGGGCCACCGCCGCGGCGGTGAGGTTGACCGGGTGGCTGAAGTTCACCGCGTTGTCCTGCCAGATGCGCACCCCGAGCATCCCGATGAGCCCGTAGAGCACCATCGTGGCCCCGCCGAGCACGCCGGTGGGAATGGTCAGGATCAGCGCGCCGAACTTGGGGATGAAGGCCAGCGCCACCGCCGTGAGCGCCGCCACCCAGTAGGCGGCGGTGGAGTACACCCGGGTGGCCGCCATCACGCCTACGTTCTCCGCGTAGGTGGTGGTGCCGGAGCCGCCGCACCCGCCCGCCAGCGTGGTGGCCAGGCCGTCCGCGAGCAGGGCGTCACCGGCGAGGTCGTCGAGGTCGCGCCCCGTCATGGCGGACACCGCCTTTACGTGGCCCACGTTCTCCGCGATCAGCACGATGACCACCGGCAGCGTCACGCCGATGGCGGCGAGCCGGAACTCGGGGGCGTGAAGCTGCGGCGCGCCCAGCCAGGCGGCCTCGTCGATGGCCCGCCGCGCGCCCTCGGCCAGATCGCCGGTGGCGGCCGCGAAGCACCACCCCACCAGCACCCCGAGCAGAATCCCCAGGCGGGCCACCATGCCCCGCCCCGCCACGGTAAACAGCAGGATGCTCAGCAGCGTCACCCCGGCCACGGCGGGCTGCGACTCCACGTTCCGCGCCGCGGTGGGGGCGAGGTTGAGCCCGATGAGCGCCACGATCGCCCCGGTGACCGCGGGCGGCATCACGGCGTCGAGCACCGCGCGGCCCGCCGCCTTGACTACCGCGCCCACCGCCACGAGCGCCAGGCCCGCGACCATCACCCCGCCGAGCTGCACCGCGATGCCCTGGCCCTGCGTGGCCGCCAGCGGCGCGATGAAGGCGAAGGAACTGCCCAGGTAGCTCGGCAGCCGGTTGCGGGTGATAAGCAGGAAGAGCATGGTGCCCACGCCGGAGAACAGCAGCGTGGTGTTGACCGGGAAGCCGGTGAGGGTGGGGACCAGCAGCGTGGCCCCGAACATCGCTATCACGTGCTGCATGCCGATGCCCACGGTGCGCGGCCAGCTCAGCCGCTCCTCGGGGAACACCACCGCGCCGGGCAGCACCTTCTTGCCGTCTCCGTGGACGGCCCATCTCATGGAACTCACGGCATTGAGTATGCTCCACGAGGGGTCAGACGGTGAACTCCCGCAACTCCTCGGCCAGGCGGCGCGGCAGGCGCACGTCGATGCGCGTGCCCCCGGAGGTGTATTCCTCCCCCAGCACCGTGCCGAACTCGTGGACGCGGGATACCAGATCGCCCCGGGTGAAGGGGATCTCCAGCACCACGTGGCTGTCCAGGGTGTTCAAGAACAGCTCGATGCGCGACTCCAGCTCCCCGATGCCCTCCCCCGTGACGGCGGAGACGAACACCACGTCCTCCAGCACGTGCCGCAGCTCCGCCAGCGCCACGGGATCGGCGGCGTCGATCTTGTTCACCACGATCACCTCGGGCGGGGCCTGCGCCCCCGTCTCCCGGACGATGTCCGCGATAACCTTGTTCACGGCCTGGATCTGCTTGAGCGGGAAGGGGTCGGAGCCGTCCACCACGTGCAGCATGAGGTCCGCCTCCACCACCTCCTCCAGGGTGGACTTGAAGGCCTCCACGAGTTGTGTGGGTAGGTGCCGCACGAAGCCCACCGTGTCGGTGAAGATGATCGAGCGCCCGTCCGCGAGCTGCGCCTTGCGGGTGGTGGGGTCGAGCGTGGCGAACAGCGCGTCCTCCACCAGCACCCCGGCGCCGGTCAGGGCGTTGATGAGGGAGGACTTCCCGGCGTTGGTGTACCCGGCGATGGCGATCTTCGGCGTCAGGGAGACGCTGCGCCGGGAGCGCTTGACCTCGCGGGAGGTCTTCATGGCCGCCAGTTCCTTGCGCAGCCGCGCCATGTCCGCGCGCAGGCGGCGGCGATCCGCCTCGATCTTGGTCTCGCCGGGGCCGCGCAGCCCCACGCCGCCGTTCGACCCGGCGCGCCCGCCCGCCTGGCGGGAGAGGTTGCCGCCCCAGCCGCGCACGCGGGTGATGAGGTACTCCATCTGCGCCAGGGACACCTGCGCCTTGCCCTCCTTGGACTTGGCGTGCTGGGCAAAGATGTCCAGGATGAGCATGGTGCGGTCGATGACCTTGGTGTTGAGCGCGTTCTCCAGGGCCACGAGCTGACCGGGGTTGAGCTCGCCGTCGCAGATCACGGTGTCCGCCTCCGTGGCGGCCACGATGTCGCGCAGCTCCGCGACCTTGCCCGAGCCCACGTAGGTGCCGGCGTCCGGCTTGTCGCGGCGCTGGTAGAGCATCTCGATGACCTCGGCGCCGGCGGTCTGGGCCAGCGCGGACAGCTCGCCCATGGCGGCCTCCACCTCCGCCGCCGTGCCCTCGGTCCACACCCCCACCAGGATCACCCGCTCCAGGCGCAGCTTGCGGTACTCCACCTCGTACCCGTCCGCCTGCTCCTCGGCGTGGATCGTGGTGCGGCTGCCCACCCTGCGCAGGGAGTTGCGCTCGGCGAGGTCGAGGTCACCCAGGGTGGGGTTCTCCTCGTCCACGGGGCGATCGGCGGTGCGGCCAAAGGCCTGAGAAAGCAGCTCCTCGTGGTCTCGGGAGGCTGCGGAATCCATTGGGTTGTTCATCGCCGTCTATTCTGACACGGGGCGGCCCGTTGCCCCACATTCCGTGCCCGGTGCCGCCCGGTACTAGAGTTTGAGCCATGAGCACGGATCTCAAAAGCATAGGCCTGGGTTTTTCTACGTGGCAGGACGCCGTGGAGGCCGCGATCGCCTCCCAGTCCCTCTCCGTGACCGGGGAGGTGCGCGGCGGGCAGCTCATCCAGTTCTCGGATCGCTCCGGGGCGCGGATCAACATCCTGGCGGTGGAGCCCTTTGCCACGTTCGCGGGGTTTGACTCCGTAACCCAGACGTTTGCGCACGTGGACATGCTCACGGACGTGGTGGCGCTGTGCGAGGTGGTGGACCCGATGGGCAACCCGCTGGCCACCATCACCTGCAACCTCGCCCAGGGGCCGCTGCTCGCGGAGGACGGCCAGCAGCAGTTCCAGCAGATCGCCCTCACCGCCCTGGGCATCGACGCCGCCGTGTACCCCTCGGCGGTGGAGTACGAGAACGCCACCGGCGGCGTCCTCGGGGTGATCGAGTCCGACAGCGCCCGCGCCGTGGCCGAGGGCACCGGGGCCGCCGCGCCGGACGCCTCGGCCCGGTTCTCCGCCAGGGTGCTCGAGGCCGAGTACCGCACCACCGAGCTGACCGGGCAGCGCTTCATCCACGCCACCGTGGACGGCCCCTTCCCCTTCGACGTGTGCCTGCCCGACGCCCCCGAGCTTCCCCGGCGCGACGAGGTCCTCGCCGGGACCTTCGTGTTCGCGGGCTCCCTCACCGCCCCCGTGGGCGGCGGGTGCTGCGGAGGCAGCGGCTCCTGCGGGTGCGGGGGCCACTAGCCCCTCGACGCGCCCCTTACAAGACGGTGCGCCCGGTGGCGACGATCTCCGAGGGGCCGGTGAGGGTGGCGGCCTCCTCCTCGATGCGCACCGTGACCTCTCCCCCGGGCACGCGCACGGTGACCTCCCCGGTGGTCAGGGCGGCGTCGGCAAGCGCCGCCGTGGCGGCGGCCACCGTGCCGGTGCCGCAGGAGAGGGTCTCGCCCACCCCGCGCTCCCACACGCGCATGTCCACCGCTCCGTCCCGCAGGGGGGTCAGGATCTCCACATTGACGCCCTCGGGGAAAAACTCCTCGTCCCACTGCGGGCGCACGAGCGGCCACTGCGCCAGGCCCGGGGCGTCGAGCCCCGGGATCACCGCCGCCAGGTGCGGGTTGCCCACGTTGATCCCCAGCCCGGCGAAGGAGCGGTCCCCCATGCGGGCGGTGGACAGGCCATCCACCCGCGCCCGGCCCATGCCCACGGAGGCCACCGCGCGCCGGTCGGTGGCCTCGTGGACCTCCACCTCGCGCAGGCCCGCGCGCGTCTCCACGAGGAAGCGCGGGGCGTCCACGAGCCCCCGGGAATACAGCCAGTGCGCGAACACCCGCACCCCATTGCCGCACATCTCCGCCACGGAGCCGTCCGCGTTGCGGTAATCCATGAACCAATGCTCGCGCCCGCGCGCCACGCGCAGGATGCCGTCCGCCCCCAGGCCCCGGTGGCGATCGGCCAGGAGCGCCACGCGCTCGGGGGAAAGCTCGATCTCCCCGCGCTCGTCCGGGATGATGAGGAAGTCATTCCCCGTGCCGTGGCCCTTGGCGTAGAACAAACCTTCTTGAGTACTCACCCGAGCCAGTCTAGCGCCTGCGCAAGCGTGTCCCCCGCCGCGTCGATCCAGTGCACGCGCGGGTCGCGCCGGAACCAGGCGCGCTGCCTGCGCACGTAGCGGCGGGTGCCCGTCACCGTGCGCTCCCGGGCCTCCGTCCAGGTCAGCTCGCCCGCCAGGGCGTCGAGCACCTGCGCGTAGCCGATGGCGCGCCCCGCCGTGGAATCCCGGCGCAGGCCCCGGTGGCGCACCAGGTGTTCCGTCTCCTCCACCAGGCCGAGGTCGAACATCTCCCGCGTGCGCCGCTCGATGCGCGGGTTCAGCCACTCCGCCTGCGTGCGCAGGCCCAGGATGCGGGTGCCCCACCTCGGCGGGGCGCCGATGGGCGGCTGGCTGGCCTGGTAGGGCCGCCCGGTCAGCTCGATGACCTCCAGGGCCCGCACGGTGCGGCGCGGGTCCTTGTCCTCGATGATCCGCGCCGCCTGCGGGTCGCGCCTAGCCAGCTCCGCGTGCAGGGCCTCCACGCCGACCTCCTCGAGGCGCTCCTGCCACCGCCGCCGCACCGCAGGATCGGTGGGGGGAAACTGCCAGTCGTCCAGGAGCGACTGCGCGTACAGCATGGAGCCGCCCACCAGGATCGGGGTGCGGCCCCGCGCCCGGATGGCCTCCACGTCCGCCACCGCCGCGCGCTGGTAGCGCGCCACCGAGGCCGTCTCCGTGACCTCCCAGACGTCGAGCTGGTGGTGCGGTATGCCCCGGCGCTGCTCCACCGTGAGCTTGGCGGTGCCGATGTCCATGCCCCGGTAGAGCTGCATGGAATCCACGTTGACGATCTCCCCGCCGCAGCGCTGCGCCAGCGCCAGGCCCAGGGCGGACTTCCCGGAGGCCGTGGGGCCCACCACGGCGATGGGGGTGGGCGGCGCGGGGGGCGTCATAGCAGCCACTCCGCCACGTAGCGCCCCACCCCGGCGGTGGCGTCCGCGTCCACGAGGCAGGCGTGGCGGGGGGTCAGCGCCGCCAGCTCGCACCACAGCGCGGGCTCGATCACCCCGGCGGCCCGCAGCCGCCCCGCGTCCGCCTCCTCGCCCATCTCCTCGCCTGTCCGCTCGCCCGGCCGGTGGCGCCCGGCCAGCAGGTCCCGGCACCACTGATCGGCCCAGGAGGCGCCGTCGAGCAGCGAGAGCGGGGCGCGGGGGGTCAGCCCCGCCGAGCCGTCCAGGGCCACCACGGTGAGTACCCCCTCACGGGGGTGCCCCAGGCGATCCCGGGCCTCCACCACCTCGGCGGCCTCGAGGACGTAGCGCATCACCAACTCCGGGAGATAGTTCCCTCCGCCCACCCGCACCTGCGGGGCGCCCCAGGCGCGAAAGCTGCCCGTGTGGGCGGTAAACCAGCGGGGATCACGGCTGCCCACGAGGTGCACGGGCAGCTCCTCGTACTTCCGTGCCGTCCGGCGCGCGAGCGCGCACAGCCGCCGCGCCGCCTCGTCCCGGGGGGCCAGCGGGGCCACCAAAGCGGGGCTTCCCGGCATCACCAACATCTGAGCTGTCACACGCCCTAGGTTAGTGGGTTGACCATGACGCGCCGGGGCTGGCCCTGTACATTGGATAAGTGTGACGTGTGATGGTCGCGCGTAGCGCGGCGTGATACTAAACCAAAGGACGTGCTTTTCCGATATGACCAATCAGCCTGTTCCGAGCCCGGCGCAACTAGCCAAGAAGAAACCCACGCCAGGCCCCCGGCCTGCGGCTCAGGCACCCGCCGCGCCCTCCGCTCCCAGCGATCCCTCCCGGTGGGGGCGCGTGGAGGCCGACGGCACCGCGTGGGTGCACACCGGAGACGGTGAGCGGCGCATCGGCCAGTACAAGGCGGGCACCCCGGAGGAGGGGCTCGCCCACTTTGGCGCCCGCTACGACGACCTCGCCACGGAGGTGACCCTCCTCGAGAACCGCCTGCGGCTGCACCCCGAGGACGCCGAGGCGATCCGCGCCCAGGCCCAGGAGGTGCGCTCGCAGCTCGACACCGCCGCCGTGATCGGCGACCTTGACGCCCTCGACACCCGCCTGATGGGCATCGTCGCGGACTCGGACACCGCACAGGCCCAGGTGAGCCAGGAGCGGCAGCGCCGCCGCTCCGAGGCCATCGCCGCCAAGGAGAAGCTCGCCGCCGAGGCGGAGGACATCGCCGCGCGCTCCACGGACTGGAAGGCCGCCGGGGACCGCATCCGCGAGATCCTCGCGGAGTGGAAGACCATCCACGGGATCGACCGCAAGACGGACGATCAGCTCTGGAAGCGCTACTCCCGCGCCCGCGACTCCTTCAACCGACGCCGCGGCTCCCACTTTGCCGAGCTGGACCGCGCCCGCGCCCAGGCCAAGCGAGCCAAGGAGGAGCTGGTGGAGCGCGCCCGCGCCCTCCAGGACTCCACCGACTGGGCCGAGACCGCCCGCGCCTTCCGCGACCTCATGAAGGAGTGGAAGGCCGCCGGGCGCGCCCCCCGCGAGGCCGACGACGCCCTGTGGGAGCAGTTCCGGGGCGCCCAGGATCACTTCTTTGACGCCCGCACCGCCGCCAACAACGCGCGCGACAAGGAGTATGCCGACAACGCCGCCGCCAAGGACGCGCTGCTGGCGGAGTACGGGCCGCAGATCAACCCCGAGGAGAACCTGGAGGCCGCCCGCGACAAGCTCGCGGAGCTGCAGGAGAAGTGGGAGCAGATCGGCTACGTGCCCCGGGGGCGGGTGCGCGAGTACGAGGACAAGATCGCCGCCGTGGAGCGCTCCGTGAAGGAGGCCGCGGAGAGCAAGTGGCGGCGCACCGACCCCGCCGCCCAGGCGCGGGCCGCGCAGTTCCAGGCCAAGGTGGACGACTTTAACGCCCAGGCCGAGCAGGCCGCCGCCAAGGGCGACCAGAAGCGCGCCGAGCAGCTCCGCGCGCAAGCCGCCCAGTGGTCCGAGTGGGCCAGCGCCGCGGCCCAGGCCGTGGAGGATCGCTAGGGCTTAGCGGCCCCTCGAAGGGCCTCAAAAAAGGCTCGGGCACCTAGTGCCTGAGCCTTTCTCTGTGCGCGCTCTCCGCCCCCGCACCGGGGAACACGGGGAGCGTCGCCTGGCGCTGCCCCGCCCCCGTTCTACCGCGGCTCGCCGCGCTGCTCGCCCCTCGGAGCGGAACGCCGGGCCGCGCGCTCGCGGCGATCGTCCACGAGCAGGGGGTTCTCCCCGCCGCGCCGCTGCTGGCGCACCAGGGCCGCGCGCTGGGCGTAGCCCACCTCGTCGAGGTCGTCCGCCCGGGCGCGCTCCCGCGCGAGGCGCTCCTGCTCCGGGGAGCGGCGCAGGGCGATCAGCGAGTACACCACCACCGCCGCGAGCACCGCGAGGATCGCCAGGTACGCCCCCACCCCGGCGCCGGTGGCCTCCTCCCCGCCCGGGCGCGTCTGGCGCAGCCACATGGCCAGCAGGGACTCCACCAGCGCCACGGTGCTGAACATCCAGGCGATCAGCGCAAAGGCCGTGCGCCGCAGCGCGAGCGTCAGGCCGGTAAAAAGCCCCACCCCGGCGAAGGCGCACACCGCGAAGATGTACTCCGTGATCTTCACCCCGGCCTGCGCGGCGGCGTCGCTGAACAAGAGCACCTTGTAGCCCGGCACCCCCGTGACCTGGGGGAGAAACAGCGAGACCACGTAGAACACGAAGGCCCCCGCCAGCACGTAGCCAGGGGTGCCCAGCCACAGGCGCGAGGAGGCCGTGCGCTCCATCTCCGCGAGCTGCGCCGCCGAATACTTTTCCTGCTCCTGCGTCATCCTTAAGTTCCTTATGTAGGTCGTTGTGGCAGCGGGCTTAAGCGCCCGCCCTATCCGCGCGGGCGCAGGCCCGGCATGCCCAGCCCCACCCCCACCGGGGCGGTGGTCGGGGTGCGCCCGGCCTCCGCCATGTCCCCCGCCCGGGTGCGGCGGTGGCTGCTTACCCCGGAGTCCGCGATGAGGAAGAAGGGGGTGGAATCCGTGACGGTCACCTCCACCACGTCGCCGGGCCGCACCGGCTCGGCGGCGCCGACGGGGTCGAAGTGCACCAGGCGCCCGTCCCGCGCCCGCCCGGACATCCGGTGGGTGCGGTGGTTCTTGCGGCCCGCCTGATCCTGCACGATCAGCTCCACCGACGTGCCCACCAGCGCCGCGTTGTCCTCGGCGCTGATGCGCTCCTGCAGGGCGATCAGGCGCTCGTAGCGCTCCTGCACGACCTCCTTGGGCACCTGGTTGTCCATCTCCGCTGCCGGGGTCCCGGGGCGGGGGGAATACTGGAAGGTAAAGGCCGAGCTGAAGCGGGCCTTTTCCACCACGTCCAGGGTGGCCTGGAAGTCCTCCTCCGTCTCCCCGGGGAAGCCCACGATGATGTCCGTGGTGATCGCGGCGTGCGGGAACTTGGCGCGCACCTCCTCCAGGATGCCCAGGAACTTCCTGGTGCGGTAGGAGCGCCGCATGGCCTTGAGCACGCGGTCGGAGCCGGACTGCAGCGGCATGTGCAACTGGGGGCACACGTTGGGGGTCTGCGCCATCGCGTCGATCACGTCCGAGGTGAACTCCGCGGGGTGCGGGCTGGTAAAGCGCACCCGCTCCAGGCCCTCGATGGAGCCGCAGGCGCGCAGCAGCTTGGAGAAGGCGGAGCGATCCCGCTCCATCTCCGGGTCCGCGAAGTGCACCCCGTAGGCGTTGACGTTCTGCCCCAGCAGGGTGACCTCCATGACGCCCTGTTCCACCAGGGCCTGCACCTCCGCCAGGATGTCTCCGGGGCGGCGGTCCGCCTCCCTGCCGCGCAGGGAGGGAACGATGCAGAAGGTGCAGGTGTTGTTGCAACCCACCGAGATGGACACCCAGCCCGCGTAGGCGGACTCGCGCTTGGCGGGCAGCACCGAGGGGAACTCCTCGAGGGCCTCCACGATCTCCACCTCGGCGCGCTCGTTGTGCTGGGCGCGGTCCAGCAGGGCGGGCAGCGCCCCGATGTTGTGGGTGCCAAAGACCACGTCCACCCATGGGGCCTTGTCCACCACCACGGAGCGGTCCTTCTGCGCCAGGCAGCCGCCCACCGCGATCTGCATGCCGGGGTGCTGGTCCTTGACCTTTTTGAGCTGGCCCAGGGAGCCATAGAGGCGGTTATCCGCGTTCTCCCGCACCGCGCAGGTGTTAAACACCACCAGGTCCGCCTGCGCCTCCGCGTCCGCCGGGACGTAGCCCGCCTCCTCCAGCAGGCCCGCCAGGCGCTCGGAATCGTGGACGTTCATCTGGCACCCGAAGGTCTTGACCTCGTAGGTGCGGGGGTGGGTTTGTTGCTGCATCACGGTGCCACATTCTAGTGGCCCATGCGGGGCGGAACCCAAATGCGCCCGCCCGGCCTCCTCGGCATTCTCGCCGTGGTTTCCCTGGGCGTGTCCCGGGCGGAACTAGGCGGCGCGCAGCTCCGCGTAGCGCTCCTCGACGGCCTCCCTGGCCAGCGCCAGCGACATCCCCTCGGGGAAGCCGCGCCGGGCCAGGGCGCCGAGCACGCGCCGCACGTCCTTGTCGCGCTCGTGACGGCCCTCCGGCACGCCCCTGATGCCGCGCGCCTTCTTCCGAGCCACGGCCCGGGCGGTGGCCTCCTCCTCGGCCTCGCTGATCTGGTCGAGCGCCTCGCGGCGCTCCGTGGCCCCGACCCCCTTGTCCCGCAGCTCCCGGGCCAGCACCCGCGTGGACTTTCCCCGCCGGCGGGCGCGCTGGCTCACCCACTCCTGGGCAAAGGCGGCGTCATCGAGCAGACCCACCTCCTGCAGGTCGTCAAGCACCTCCTCCACCGTCTCCGGCTCGTACTCGGCCTTGAGCAGGCGCTGCCGCAGCTCGTGGCGGGACCGCGCCCGGTAATCCAGCAGTCTCAGCGCGCGCTCGCGCACCTTGGCCTTGGCCTTTTCCCGCTCCGGGTCCACCAACCCTGTGGGCTGGTAGTTGGCTATCGCGCTGCGCAGGCGCTCCAGCACCTCGTCCTGAGACAACAGCTCCCCCTAGTCCTCATCGTCGAAGTCCACGTTGGGCACCACGTCCACCGGGTCGTCGCTGAGCGCGTCCTCCCCGGCGCCCTCCTCCGGGGCGTCGCCCATGCCGAGCTTGGCCAGGATCTTCTTCTCGATCTCGTCCGCGAGCGGGGTGTTGTCCTTCAGGTTCAGGCGCACCTTCTCCTTGCCCTGCCCCAACTGCTCGCCCTCGTAGGTGAACCAGGAGCCGGACTTCTTGATCACTCCGTTCTCCACGCCCATGTCGATGAGCGAGGACTCTCGGGAGATGCCCTCGCCGTAGATGATGTCAAACTCCGCGACCTTGAACGGCGGCGAGACCTTGTTCTTGACGATCTTGATCTTGGTGCGGTTGCCCACCGCGTCCTGGCCGTCCTTGAGCGTCTGGATGCGGCGCACGTCGCAGCGCACGGAGGCGTAGAACTTCAGAGCCTTGCCGCCCGTGGTGGTCTCGGGGGAGCCGAACATCACGCCGATCTTCTCGCGGAGCTGGTTGATGAAGATGGCAGTGGTGCCGGAGTTGTACAGCGCGCCGGTCATCTTGCGCAGGGCCTGGCTCATCAGGCGCGCCTGCAGGCCCACATGGCTATCGCCCATCTCGCCCTCGATCTCCGCCTTCGGGGTCAAAGCCGCCACGGAGTCCACCACGATGATATCGATCGCCCCGGAGCGCACGAGCATGTCCGCGATCTCCAGGGCCTGCTCGCCGGTGTCCGGCTGGGACACCAGCAGGGCGTCCGTGTCCACGCCCAGCTTGCGGGCGTACTCGGGATCGAGGGCGTGCTCGGCGTCGATAAAGGCGGCGATGCCGCCCTCCTTCTGCGCCGAGGCGATGGCGTGCAGCGCCACCGTGGTCTTACCGGAGGACTCCTGACCGTAGATCTCCACGATGCGGCCGCGCGGGAAGCCGCCCACGCCGAGGGCGACGTCGATCGCGGTATTGCCGGAGGAGATGGCGCGCACCGGCGGGCGCTTGTCCTCCCCCAGCCGCATCACGGCGCCCTTGCCGAAGTCCTTCTCGATCATCGCCAGGGCGGCGTCGAGAGCCTTCTGGCGGTCCTCCCCGCTCCCCTTGGCGTTGGTGGTCTTTTTCTTCGCTGCCATGTCGCTTATTCCTTCAATGAGTAACGGTTCCACATCATGAGACCGCCGCGAGTGACCGATGGTTCCCCGCGTGGCGATCGGCTTCCACCCTAAGCGTCCGCCGTGACAGCTTCGAACATACACGCACGCATGTTCGAAAGCCAATCGCCGCCGGGCCGCGATTTGCCCACTTGAACACCGTTCAAGGTAGGTTTTTACCATGAACTCTTCGCTTCGATCCCTCACCGACCTCGCCCTGGCGGCGGTCTTTGCCGCGCTCATCATCGTGCTGGCCTTCGTCTCCATCCCCGTGGGCACCGCCGGGGTGCCCATCGTGCTGCAAAACGCCGCCTTCATCCTCACCGGCCTGGTCCTCGGCGCCCGCCGCGGCCTGCTGACAGTGCTCATCTTCTTCGTGCTCGGCCTCGCCCTGCCCGTGCTCGCCGGCGGCCGCAGCATCACCGCCGCGCTCAGCGGACCCACCGTGGGCTACATCGTGGGCTACATCGTCTCCACCGCCCTGGCCGGGCTCCTCGCCTACCACCTGCGGGGCAACCGCTACCTCGCCCTCTCCGTTGCCGCCGTGGTGGCCCTGGCCTCCCAGTACCTCTGCGGCGCGGTGGGCCTGATCCTGCGCGCGGACATGACCGTGGGCGCCGCCCTGGCCGCCCAGGGCCCCTTCCTGCTCATCGACGCCCTCAAGCTCGCGGTGGTGGTCCTCGCGGCCGCGGCGATCCACACCGCGCTGCCCCACCTGCTGCGTCCCGCCGCCTCCCCTGCGGCCCCCGCCTCCTCCACCGCGACCCCGGGCGGCCATGCCTAGCGTCGCCTTCCGGGACGTCTGCCTCGACCTGGGCTCCGGCCCCATCCTCAGCAACGTCACCGCCACCATCGACGAGCACCGCGTGGGCATCATCGGCGCCAACGGCTCCGGCAAGTCCACGCTGGCCCGCATGATCAACGGCCTGGCCACCCCCACCGGCGGCGAGGTGGAGGTGGACGGTCTCAGCGTGCGGCGCGAGGGCAGGCGGGTGCGCGAGCTGGTGGGATTCATCTTCTCCGACGCGGACAACCAGATCATCATGCCCAGCGTGCGCGACGACGTCGCCTTCTCGCTGCGCAGGCGCCGGGACCTGGCCAAGAAGGAGCGCCTGGACCGGGCGGACCGCGCGCTGGCCGCGATGGGCCTGCGGGGCCACGAGGAGCAGTCGCCCCACGTCCTCTCCGGCGGGCAGAAGCAGCTACTCGCCCTGACCTCCGTGCTCATCGCCCAGCCCCGCCTGATCGTGGCCGACGAGCCCACCACCCTGCTCGACCTGCGCAACCGCCGCCGGATTCAGCGGCGCTTCGCGGAGCTGGAGCAGCAGCTCATCGTGGTCACCCACGACCTCGACCTCCTCGACGGCTTCGACAGGGTGCTGTGCATCGACCGGGGGCGCATCGTTGACGACGGCCCCCCGGACGCCGTCATCCCCGCCTACGTCGAGCGCATCGAGGACGAGCAGGGCTAACCGATGGCTCCTCCCTCCCCGCGCATCCCCCTGGGCACCTACGTGCCCGGCTCCTCCCCCGTGCACCGGGCCGGGGTGGGGCTCAAGCTCCTCGTCCTGCTCGGCTACGTGATCCTCGGCGTCCTCGCCGTGGGCTCCCCGGCGCAGGCCGCCGCCTACGCGCTGCCCTGCGCGCTGCTCTACCTGCTGGCGCGCGTCCCCCCGGCGGTGGCGTGGTCGCAGTTCTGGCCGCCGCTGCCCGTGCTGCTGCTGCTCGGCGCCTTCCAGTGGTGGCAGGCCGGCCCCGCCCACGCCGCCACCCTGGTCATCACCCTGTGCGCCTCCCTCATGGCCGCCGCCCTGCTCACCCTGACCACCACCATCGCGGACCTCATGGAGGGGCTGGAGCGCAGGCTCGCGCCGCTGGGGCGCTGGGGCTTTCCCGCCGAGCGATTCTCCCTCGCCCTCTCCCTCACGCTGCGCATGATCCCGGTGCAGATGCGCACCGTGGGCGAGGTGCTCGAGGCGCGCAGGGCGCGCGGGGCCGGGTGGAGCGCGCGGGCCTTCGTCGTCCCCGTGCTGATCCGCTCCCTCAACCGCGCGCAGGCCATCGCCGAGGCCCTCTGGGCGCGCGGGGCCGGGGACGAGGCAGACGACGAACCCGCCCCCGATCCGCGCCGCGCGGAGGACTAGCCCCCTCTCCTGGCCGCGCTAGGCCTCGCCGCGCAGCTCGCGCATCCGCTGCTGCACCGCGTCGTCCACGGGGGCGCCGGTGGCACCCCCGGCGTCGATCGCCTTGGGCGCGGAGCCGGAGTTCATCTCGCTGCGGATCTGCTCCAGGCGCGAGTGGCCCGCCATCTGGATCCCCGCCTGCTGCACCTCCGCCATGCGCGCCTCCACGGAGTTCTCCGCCAGCTCCGCCTGACCCAGGGCGTTGGCGTAGCGCCGCTCGATCTTGTCCCGCACCTGGTCCAGGTTGGGGCCGGACCCGGAGGTCAGGGAGTTCATGGACTTGACGGACTCCGCCACCTTCTCCTGCATCTTGGCCTGCTCTAGCTGGCTGAGCAGCTTGGAGCGCTCGGCCACCTGCTGCTGGAGCTTGGCGGAGTTGCGCTCCACGGCCTGCTTGGCCTGCTGGGCCTGCTTGATGGCCTGGTCGTGGAGCTGCTTGGTGTCCTCCACGGACTGCTCGGCGGTCACGAGCTGCGCGGCAAAGGCCTCTGCGGCGTTCTCATACTCCACGGCCTTGCGCTCATCGCCCTGGGAGCGCGCCTTGTCCGCGAGCTGAAGCGCCTGCTTGGTGTTGGCCTGGAGCTTCTCGATCTCCTCCAGGCGGCGGTTGAGCTGCATCTCGAGCTGGCGCTGGTTGCCGATCACCGCGGCGGCCTGGCGGGAGAGCTCCTGGTGCTGGCGCTGCGCCTCCTCCATCGCCTGCTGGATCTGCACCTTGGGGTCGGCGTTCTCCTCGATCTTGCTATCGAAGAGCGCCATGAGGTACTTCCATGCCTTGCTAAACGGGTTTGCCATCGTGGGGGTCCTCCTTTTGCGTTGTCAGTGTGCATGGTACCGCGTTGCCCGCCGCGCACACGGCGCGCCGGGCCCGGGAACAAAAAGGCCCCCCGGGGAGTTACACACCATGATGGGTACACACACCGCTATCTTGGACACACGCCCCTCAGCAGGCAGCCTGGCCCCGCGCCCGGAGCCGCTCCTGCGGGAGGCCCTGGGAGACGCCCTACGCGCGTTCCGCTCCGAGCGCCGCATCACCCTCCGCGAGCTCGCGGAGGCCGCCCGCGTTTCCCCCGGCTACATCTCCGAGCTGGAGCGCGGGCGCAAGGAGGTCTCCTCGGAGCTGCTGGCCGCCGTCTGCCACGCCCTCGGGGTCACGGTGGCCGACGTCCTCATCGAGGCCGCCGGCTCGATGGCGCTCAGCGACGTGGCCGAGGAGCTGGCCACCGGGGATCTCTCCGCCCCCGCCGAGGCCTAGCGGGGAGCGCACAGGCGCAAGCCGCGCTACTCCTCCCCCGCGGCGGCCAGCAGGCCGCGCAGCGCCCGGCGCACCGACTCCTCCCGGATCGCGGCGCGATCCCCGCTCAGGCACAGGTTCCGCGCCTCGCGCACCCCGGGGCCGCACACCCCCAGCCACACCTCCCCCACCGGGTGCCCGTCCTGGGGCTCCGGCCCGGCCACGCCGGTCAGCGCCACCGCCCAGGTGCCGCCCAGCCGGGAGCGGGCGCCCTCCGCCATGCACAGCGCGGTTTTCCGCGCCACCGGGCCGTGCTCCCGCAGCACCTCGGCGGGCACCCCCGCCAGCGTCTCCTTGAGGTCGGTGGCGTAGACCACCAGGCCGCCACGCAGCACCGCCGAGGCCCCCGGTACCCCCGCCAGCGTGGCGCTCAGCAGACCCGCGGTGAGCGACTCGCAGCAGACGATCGTCTCTGCCCGGGCCGTCCAGCGCGCCACCACGCGCGCGGCCAGGGCCTGGGTGTTGTCCCCCATCCGATCAGCGCACGCGCGGAGTAGCGGCGGGCCGGGGCGCGGTGCCCTGACGGCGCCCGTCGAGGATGTACTGCACGCCCGTGACCACCGTGACGGCCACCGCCACCCCCATCACCGCGTGGGTGGGCCACGTCATCCACCCGGGCAGCGGGCACAGGTACATGGCCACCGCCAGGGACTGCAGCACGGTCTTGAGCTTGCCCCCCTTACTCGCCGGAACCACCCGGCCCCGGCGCAGCAGCATCATGCGCCACAGGGTGATGCCCAGCTCGCGCACCACGATCACCGCGGTGACCCACGCGGGCATAGCCCCCACGAGGTTGAGGCACACCAGCGCGGTGATCATGAGGGCCTTGTCCGCGATGGGATCGGCGATCTTGCCAAAGTCCGTGACGATCCCCCGGGCGCGGGCGATGTCCCCGTCGAGCTTGTCGGTGACCATGAGGGCCGCGAAGAGGCCGAAGGCCGCCCACATCCACCCCGTGTGGGTGTTATCCGCGCGCAGCGCCAGCCACGCAAAGACCGGCACGAAAACGATGCGCAGGCAGGTCAGGAAGTTGGGCAGGTTCCAGTTGGAGGAAGCCCGCGCGGGCGACCCGCCGCTCGTCGTCGATGCGTTCACGCCCATCACTGTACCCGCTACGGGCGCGCGGGTGTCCCCGAGGCCTGATCCTTTTTATTCTTCCACAGCGAGGCCACCACGGTGACCACCAGCACGCCCACGATGACGAGCAGGGAGGTCTCCGTCTGGATCTCCGGGACGCCGTGGACGGGCTGGCCGCCGTTGAGGAAGGGCAGCTTGTTCTCGTGCAGCGCGTGCAGGATGAGCTTGATGCCGATGAAGCCCAGGATCACCGACAGGCCGTAGGAGAGGTAGCCCAGGCGATCCAGCAGGCCGTCCAGGAGGAAGTAGAGCTGACGCAGACCCAGCAGGGAGAAGGCGTTCGTGGTAAACACCAGGTAGGCCTCCTGGGTGACTCCGTAGATGGCGGGGATGGAGTCCAGGGCAAACATCACGTCCACCATGCCGATGGCCACGAGCGCCACCATGAGCGGGGTGAAGTAGCGCTTGCCGTTCTTCTTCAGGGTCAGGTGATCGGACTCGTAGGTCTCCGTCACCGGCACCACCTTGCGCACCAGCTTAATCACCAGCATGTCCTGGGGGTCGGTGGGCGGGGCGTCGCGCACCTCGTCCGCGATCATCTTGGCGGCGGTAAACAGCAGGAACAGGCCGAAGAGGTAGAACACGTCCGACCAGGCGTTGATGATGGACGCGCCCAGGAGGATAAAGACCAGGCGGAACACCAGGGCCAGCGCGATGCCGATGAGCAGCACCTTCTGCTGGTACTTGCGGGGGATCTGGAAGGCTCCCATGATGAGCGCGAACACGAAGAGGTTGTCCACGGACAGGGCCTTCTCCGTGACGTAGCCGGTGAAGTACTCCATGCCGTGCTGGTGGTCCCACACGGCGTAGACGAAGCCGCCGAAGACCAGCGCCAGGAGCACGTAGATCACGGACCACCAGGCGGATTCCTTGATGGTGGGCTCGTGCGGCGTGCGCACGTGGGAATAGAAGTCAAAGATAAAGAGTCCGAGGATCACCGCGAAGGTGACCGCCCAGATCCAGAAGGGAACAGTCATGCCGCCTCAACCTCCGGTTCGATGGGAAAAATAACCGGAGGTCTCCCCCACTCGCTGATGGCCGAGCCGACATGACCGGGGGCACCTCGGTGCCAGCCGTGTTGACGATCGATGTCGTGGGCGGGGTACTCCCCTCCAATGCGTGATTACTCTAGCACTAGAAGGCCCCACCCGTGGGATTGTAGGCGGCCTCCACCGCGCGCGGCTCCTCCTCCGGCCCGGCGTCGCCTGGCTCCTCCTTGGGCGCCTCGGCGGGGTCGGCCCCCTTGATCATCCAGACGATCGTGTCCAGCTCCTCGGGCTTGACCAGCACCTCCCGGGCCTTGGACCCCTCGGAGGGGCCCACCACCCCGCGCGTCTCCATGAGGTCCATCAGGCGCCCCGCCTTGGCAAAGCCGATGCGCAGCTTGCGCTGCAGCATGGAGGTGGAGCCGAGCTGCGAGGTCACCACCAGCTCCACGGCCTCCAGCAGGTCGTCCATGTCCTTTCCGATGTCCTCGTCGATCTCCTTCTTCTCCGGGGCCTTCTCCTCGGTGACCCCCTCGGTGTAGTCCGGCTCCGCCTGCTCCTTGGCGGCCTCGACCACCCGCTGGATCTCCTCGTCGGTGACAAAGGACCCCTGGAGGCGCTGCGGCTTGCCCGCGCCCTGGGGGATAAAGAGGGCGTCGCCCATGCCGATGAGCTTCTCCGCGCCGCCCTGATCCAGGATCACGCGGGAGTCCGTGAGCGAGGAGGTGGCAAAGGCCAGGCGGGAGGGGACGTTCGTCTTAATCAGGCCGGTGACCACGTCCACCGAGGGGCGCTGGGTGGCCAGCACGAGGTGGATGCCCGCGGCGCGCGCCTTCTGGGTGATGCGCACGATGGACTCCTCGATCTCCTTCGGCGCGGTCATCATCAGGTCCGCCAGCTCGTCCACCACGCACACGATGAAGGGATAGGGGTGATACTCGCGCTGCGAGCCCGCCGGGGCCTGGATCTCCCCGGAGCGCACCTTGCGGTTGAAGTCCTTGATGTGGCGCACCCGGGCGGCCTTCATGTCCATGTAGCGCTGCTCCATCTCCTCCACGAGCCACTGCAGCGCGGCGGAGGCCTTCTTGGGCTGCGTGATGATGGGGGTAATCAGGTGCGGAATCCCCTCGTAGGGGGTCAGCTCCACCATCTTGGGGTCCACCAGGATCAGGCGCACCTCCTCCGGGGTGGCGCGGGTGAGCAGAGAGACGAGCATGGAGTTCACAAACGCGGACTTGCCCGAGCCGGTGGAGCCCGCCACCAGCAGGTGCGGCATCTTCTGCACGGAGGCGGAGATGAAGTCGCCCTCGATGTCCTTGCCCAGGCCGATGAGCATGGGGTCCTTGTTCTCCACGGTGGCGGGCGCGTTGAGCACGTCCGCCAGGCGCACCATCTCGCGGTCCGTGTTGGGCACCTCGATGCCCACGGCGGACTTGCCCGGGATGGGCGTGAGCAGGCGCACGTTATCGGTGGCCACCGCGTAGGCGAGGTTGGACTGCAGGTTGGTGATCTTGGAGACCTTCACGCCGGGGCCCAGCTCCACCTCGTAGCGGGTGACCGTGGGCCCCCGGGAAAACCCGGTGACCGCCGCGTTGACCTTGAACTCCTCGAACACCGCCGTGATCGCCTCGATCATGCGGTCGTTGGCCTCGGAGCGCTCACGCGGCGGGTCGCCCGCGATGAGCAGCCCGGTGGAGGGCACGCGGTAGTCGCCCCCGGGCTCCCCCATCGCCTCGGGCACGGAGAAGTCCTCGTCCATCCCCTCGTCCGTCCCCTCGTCCGCCGCGCTCGCACCGGCTGGGGCCGACGGCACGGACGACGCAGGCGGGCTGGACGGGGCGGGCGGGGTAGGCACGGCCTCCGGGGTCCGCCGGGAGGCATCCACCCCGGAGCGCGCGATGATCGCCTGGCGGATGGACTCGCGGCTGGTGCTCACGGCGTCGCGCGCGGGGGCCTCCTCGGGCTCCGGGTAGTCCGGCTCCTCGTCCACCACGGGGAACTCGTCCGTATCGTCCACGGCGGGTGCCACGGGCGCCTCCGGCTCGGGGCGCGCGGCCCGCTTCGGGCGCTTCGGCGCGGCGGGGCGGCGGGTCGGGGCGGCCGACGCCCCGGCAAAGAGGCCGTCGGGGGCGGGGCCCTCGTCCAGCTCCTCCCCCGGGGTCTCCTCGTCGTACCCGCGCGGGGCGGGGCGTCGGCGGCGCGGGGTAGTGCGGCGCGGCTCCTCCCCGCGCACGCGGTGCTCCAGCTCCTCGTCCACGTGGGCGTAGGCGTCCTCCGGGTCCTCGTCCTCCCGGTCCGCGTTGGCGGAGCTGCGGATCAGCTCCACCAGGTAGTCGTAGCCCTGGCGCACCGTGATCCCGGTGACCTTCAGCGCGCCGTAGAAGATCACGAGCGCCAGGATGGGGATGGCGAGGTAGCGGCTGAAGCCCATCGCCAGCACGCCCCCGGTGTAGGCCCCCACGATACCCCCGGCGGCGTCCCTGCCCGCCGCGTGGTGGGGCGCCCCGGCCAGCAGGTGAATGAGCCCGAGCATGGCCACCGCGATCAGGGCGGTCCCGCCCGAGACGCGCGCCACCGTCTCGCGGGGCTGGCTGGCCCCCATCATGAGCGCCACCGCCAGGGCCACCAGGGCCACGGGCAGCACGAAGGCCCCCGCGCCGATCACGGCGTGCACGCCCCGGGCGATGAACTCCCCGATGGGCCCCGCGATGTCGAACCACACCGAGGCCCCCAGCACCACGGCCACGCCGATCAGGCTCAGGCCGATGCCGTCGGAATGCTCGCGCACCCCTTCCATCAGGGAGGCGGACTCCTCCGGGGCCTCGTCCTCCTCGTAGCGTTCCCGCGCTGCCTTTTTCCTTGGCTTGCTGCTCATATCCTCCGTTTTCTCATCGTCGTCTCGCGCCCCACCCAGGCGTCGGGTCAGGCCCCCCACGCCCGCGGCGGCGGCGCCGAACAGGGACTTTATCCCCCCGCTCACGGCCCCCACGGCGCTGCCGGTGCGCTCCTGCGAGGTCTCCGCGGCCCGGAAGGCGGCCGTGGCGGGCACCGCGCCCCCCTCCCGGTGCAGCACGGTGGTGCGCTCCTCGGAGCGGCGTCGCGTCTCGCTGGGTCGGGTGCCGGAGCGGCGCGGCTTCCGGGGGGAGGAACTCGTGGCAGGCATGCGCACAAGAATACTTGTTCTAACCCCACGTTTCACATGCGCCACACCGGAACCCGGAAAAACGCACCGGGCCCCGCCAGTCAGCGCTACAGGCTTGACCGAACGACGCTGCCCTCCGGGCCCTCCACCTCGACCTCCACGGCGGTGCGCCCGCAGCACCACAGAAGGATCTCCCCCGGCTCCCCCTTGACCCGCACCACGTCGTCCCCGCGCTCGGCCACGCCCCGGCGATCCGCCGCCACCAGGGGGCGCATCCCGGCGCCCTCCAGCACCACGGGGCGCCCGCTGCGCCGCAGCAGCAGGGCCGACATCCGCCCGCACTGCCGCCACAGCGCCTCGTTGACCCGCCGGGAGAAGTCCCTCGGGGCCGCCTCCCCCGCCCCCCGACGCACGTCCTCGTGGTGGATGAAGTGCTCCGCCGTGTTCATCGCGGCGTCGAGGAAGCGCACCGGGGAGGCCTTGCCCGGGCCGGAGCCCCACTCCCGCACCACGGCCTCGTAGGGCCGGGCCTGCACCCGGCGGGTGAGGCTATTGAGGTGCCCCTCCAACGGGGAGACGAACATCCCCAGCGCCGCGTCCGGGCGGCGCTCCCGCAGCCAGAGGTGTGCCGCCATGTCCCGCGTGGCCCACCCCTCGCACAGCGTGGGGGCCTGCGGCCCCACCTCCAACAACAAATCGCGCAGCCTGGCCCGCTCGGTAGCAACAAAAGACATGCGCCCCAGCATAGCCGCCGGGGCGCATGGTCCTCGCCGCGCGGGCGCGGCGGGGGCGTATTTACAGGGACTCGCGCGCGGAGTCCACGTCCTCGTCGTCCGCCGGGCCATCCTGGTCCGAGGACATCGGGATGACCGTGGGCAGGATCATCGGCTCGCGGCGCCACTTCTGCTCCACAAAGCGCGAAACCTTGCGGCGCAGCTGCTGCACCATGCGGTAGGGATCGTTCTCGCCCTCGGCGGCCAGGTCGTCCATGGTCGTCTGGGCCAGCTCGCGCACCTGGGGCACCATGGAGCGGTCGTCCTCGGCAAAGCCCTTGGTCTGCACCGTGGGCGCCTCCAGCAGGCGGCCCGTGCGGTTGTCGATCACGGCGGTGATGCTCACGATGCCGCCCTCGCCCAGGGAGGTGCGGTCCGCCAGCACGTCCGAGTCCACCTCGCCCATGGTCACGCCATCGACGTAGAGGTGGCCCACCGGCACCTGGCCCACCACGCTGGCGCGGCCGTTGACCAGGTCCACCACCACGCCGTTTTGGGCCAGCACGGTGCGGTCCTCCGGCACGCCGGTGGCGATCGCCAGCTCCTTGTTGGCGCGCAGGTGGCGCCACTCGCCGTGCACCGGCATGGCGTTGCGGGGGCGCGCGGCGTTCCACAGGAACAGCAGCTCGCCCGCGTAGCCGTGGCCGGAGGTGTGCACCTTGGCGTCGCGGCCGGTGATCACCGTGGCGCCGATCTGAGAGAGCATGTTGATGACCCCGAACACCGCCTCCTCGTTGCCCGGCACCAGGGAGGAGGACAGGATGATGAGATCGCCGTCGCGCACCGTGATCTGGCGGTGCTCGCGGCGGGCCATGCGGGACAGGGCCGCCATCGGCTCGCCCTGGGTGCCCGTGGTAATCAGGAGCACCTTGTGCGGGGCCATCTTGGCGGCGTCGTCCATGGACACGATGGTCCCGCGCGGGGCCTTGAGGTAGCCGAGCTTCTCCGCGATTTCCATGTTGCGGATCATGGAGCGCCCGTTGAAGGCCACCTTGCGCCCCGCCGCCACGGCGGCGTCCACGGCGGCCTGCACCCGGTACACGTTGGAGGCAAAGGAGGCCAGGATCACGCGCTGCTTGGCCTCGCTGATCAAGCGGCGCAGCGTGGGGGCGATCTCCGCCTCCGAGCCGGAGACGCCGGGCGTGGTGGCGTTGGTGGAATCGCAGAGCATGAGGTCCACGCCCTCGTCGCCAAAGCGCGAGAGCGCAGGCAGGTCCGTGGGGCGGCCGTCCGTGGGGGTCTGGTCCACCTTGATGTCGCCGGTGTGGATCACCAGGCCCGCGCCCGTCTTGATGGCGATGCCCAGGCAGTCCGGCACCGAGTGGTTGACGTGCCAGAAGCGCAGGTTGAAGGGGCCGCGATTCTCGTTCGAGTCCTCGTTGACCTCGATGAGCTTGGGCCGCTGGCGGTGCTCCTTGCACTTGGCGGCGATGAGCGCCACCGTGAAGCGCGAGGCCAGGATCGGAATGTCCGGGCGCAGCTTGAGCAGCCACGGGATGGCACCGATGTGGTCCTCGTGTCCGTGGGTAATCACCAGGGCGTCCACGCGGTCCAGGTGCTTTTCGATGGGCCCGAAGTCCGGGAGGATCAGGTCCACGCCCGGCTCGCTCGACGTCGGGAACAGCACGCCACAGTCCACGATGAGGAGGCGGTTGTTGTACTCAAAGACGGTCATGTTGCGGCCGATCTCGGAGATGCCGCCGAGGGCGTAGATGCGCAGGCCGTTCTTGGGGGCCTTGGGCGGGGCGGGCAGGCGCTTGGTGAGGTCCGCGCCCTGCATGGACTTAACCACGTTGCGGCGGTTGCCGCCGCCCCCGTTCCCGGAGTTGTTGCGGCCGCCGCGGCGGCCCTTGCCGCCGCGCTTACCACCGTTGTTGCCGCCCTGGGCGCGGCCCTGGGGGGCGTCGTTCTTGGCGCCGTTGCCGTTTCCGTTGTTCTTCTCCGGGGCCTGAAACACCGGGGCTTCCTCCGGGGGCCCGGCCTTGCGGGTTACCTTGCGGGAACGGTTTCGGGTTTCGCTCATATTTATAGGACTCCAGCTTTCTGCATGTCACGGCGGAGCTCCTCCACCTGCTCCGGGGTCGGTGCGACCACGGGCAGGCGGGGATCCCCCACCTCGATGCCCTGCAGGCGCAGGGCTGCCTTTGCGAAGCTGACGCCGCCCAGGCGGGCGTGGGCGGCCATCAGCGGGTTCAGTGCGGCGTTGATTTCTCTGGCTCGAACGAGGTCGCCTTCCTCGAAACTGGTGTGCAGTAAGCGAAGCTGCGGCGCGGCCACGTGACCGATCACGGAGATGAACCCGCTGGCCCCCAGGGAGAGCCACGGGAGGTTCAGCGGGTCATCGCCCGAATACCAGGCCAGGCCCGTCTCCCGGATCAGGGGCGCGGCCGCGCCCAGGTCTCCCTTGGCATCCTTGACCGCCATCACGGTGGGAAGCTCCGCCAGCCTGCGGATGGTCTCCGGGGCGATCGGCGTGCCGGTGCGCCCCGGGATGTCGTACAGGCAGATCGGCAGGTCCGTCGCCTCAGCGACGGCCTCGAAGTGCCGGTACACGCCCTCCTGGCTGGGCTTGGAGTAGTAGGGAGTGACCACGAGCAGCGCGTCCGCGCCCGCCTCGGCCGAGGCCTGAGCGAGGCGGATGGACGCCCGGGTGTCGTAGGTCCCCGCGCCCGCGATCACGCGCGCCCGGGAACCCACCTCTTGCTTTACTGCCGTGAGCAGGCGCAGCTTTTCCGCCACGTCCACCGTGGGGGATTCCCCCGTGGTGCCGCCGAGAACGAGGGAGTCACATCCGCTGTCCACCAGGTGGGAGGCCAGCCGACGGCCGGCGTCAACGTCAAGGTTCCCCTCCCCGTCGAGGGGGGTCACCATCGCGACGCTGATCGCGCCGAAGTGCTCGACTCCCGCTTTCGCTGTCAAACCTGTGCTCATGCCCCTAAACACTACAGTCTCAGGGGCGCGAACGCGGCAACGCCCCGCCTTAGTCCAGGCCGTAGGCGCTTTCCACCCCGGCGGGCCCCTCCGCCGCCGGGACCTCCTCCAGGTCCACGAACAGCGCGGGCGCCACCGGGCGCAGGGCGCGCAGCAGGGCCACCGCCAGGGCCCGCCACTCCGAGTCCGCGTGCTCCGCCCCGCAGCCCAGGATCACCCCCCGCCACGCCTGGAGCGAGGCGGTGACCACCAGCGAGGTAGCCACCGCCGCCGGGGCCACCGCGCGCGCCGCCTGCCGGGCCTGGCGGGCGGCCCACACGGCGTCGCGGTCGCCGCCCCGGCCGTCCTCGTGCTCCCCCAGCGCCTGCACGAACTGCTCGTAGGCGAAGCGCGCCTCGCCCATCGCCCGCACGAACAGCCCGCGCAGCGCCTCGTCCCCCGCGATCTCCGGGGGGATGACCACCTCCAGCTCCTCCCCGTGCAGCGGTGCCGTGGCGCGGGTGATGGTGAGGTCGCCGCGCCCGGCCAGCGTCTCGGCGCAGCGGCGCGAGAGCCCCGTGATGTACACCGTGGCGGTGGCGTGCGCCGCGAGGTCCCACCGGGCCACCTCCTGGAGGTGCCGCAGGTAGGCCGCCGTTCCCCGGGTGCGGGGGCGGGGCCGCTCCAGGCTCTCCGATTCCAGACGGCCCGCGAACTCCACCACCGCCTCCGCCGCCGTGGCGCCCTCCCCAGGGGCCCAGGCGGTATCCCCCGGCGCCGCGAAGGCGGGCCGGGCGAGCACCTGCACCCGCAGCCGGGCCTGGCGTATCACGCTAGAGCCCCAGGTAGGAGTCGAGTCCCACCGTCAGCCCGGGGTGCTGGGCCACCTTGCGGACCCCCACCACCACGCCGGGGACAAAGGAGGTGCGGTCGTAGGAGTCCTGGCGGATCGTCAGCGTCTGCCCCTGGGTACCAAAGATAATCTCCTCGTGCGCGTTCATGCCCTGCATGCGCACCGCGTGCACCGGGATGCCCTCCACGCTGGCCCCGCGGGAGCCCTCGAGGGCCTTCTCCGTGGCGTCCGGGGCGGGCTCCATGCCCGCCTCTCGACGCGCCCGTGCGATCCCCTGCGCGGTGTGCACCGCCGTGCCCGAGGGGGCGTCCAGCTTATTCGGGTGGTGGTACTCCACCACCTCGGCGGACTCGAAGTAGGTGGCGGCCTGCCGGGCGAACGCCATGGCGAGCACCGCCGAGATGGCAAAGTTCGGGGCGATGAGCACGCCCACCCCCGGGTTCTCCTCGCACCAGGAGCGCACCTGGGCCAGGCGCTCCTCGTCGAAGCCGGTGGTGCCCACCACGCAGTGGATGCCGCGCTCGATGCAGAACTCCAAGTTGCCCATCACCTGATCGGGGACGGTGAAGTCCACGATCACCTCCGCGCCGGACTCCACCAGCCTGTTCTTATCGTCCCCGTGGTCCAGCGCGGCCACCAGCTCCACGCCCTCGACACCCTCTAGCCCCGCCACGATCGTGGAGCCCACGCGGCCCCGGGCACCCAGCACGCCTACCTTGATGCTCACCGTCATTCTCCTTCGCTCTAAGGGGTGCTAAAAATACGTGTTCCACGCTAGCGCAGCCGCGCTCGGGGCGCGTCTGCGGGGACGACGAAAACCCCGCCGCGCCCCGTACGGGGCGCGGCGGGGTGGTTGCGGGGTAGCTCCGGAGGGCCTACTCCTCCACGGGCACGAGGGAGAGCTTGCCGCGGTTGTCGATGTCCGCGATCTCCACCTCCACCTTGTCGCCCACGTTGATGACGTCCTCCACCTTGTCGATCCGCTTGTTGCCGCCCAGGTTGGAGATGTGGATCAGCCCGTCGCGGCCCGGGGCGATGGAGACGAAGGCTCCGAAGGCCACCGTCTTGACCACGGTGCCCAGGAAGCGCTCGCCCACCTTGGGCAGCTGCGGGTTGGCGATGCCGTTGATCTTCTCCACCGCGGCGTCGGCGGCGTCGCCGCTGGTGGCCGAGACGTACACGGTGCCGTCCTCCTCGATGGAGATCTCCGCGCCCGTCTCCTCCGTGATGGCGTTGATGGTCTTGCCCTTGGGGCCGATCAGCTCGCCGATCTTGCTCACCGGGACGGTCACGGTCACGATCTTGGGGGCCAGGCCGCTCATCTCGTCGGGGCCGTCGATGACCTCCATCATGGTGTCCAGGATGGTCAGGCGCGCCTCGCGGGCCTGGTCCAGCGCGGAGGCCAGCACCTTGGAGGGGATGCCGTCGAGCTTGGTGTCCAGTTGCAGGGCGGTGATGAACTCGCCGGTGCCCGCCACCTTGAAGTCCATGTCCCCGAACGCGTCCTCCGCGCCCAGGATGTCCGTGAGCGCCACGTACTGCGTCTTGCCCTCGACCTCGCCGGAAACCAGCCCCATCGCGATGCCCGCCACGGGGGCCTTCAGCGGCACGCCGGCGTTGTACAGGGACAGCACGGAGGCGCACACCGAGCCCATGGAGGTGGAACCGTTGGAGCCCAGGGCCTCGGAGACCTGGCGGATGGTGTAGGGGAACTCCTCGCGGGAGGGGATCACCGGGGACACCGCGCGCTCGGCCAGCGCACCGTGGCCGATCTCGCGGCGCTTGGGCGAGCCCACGCGGCCCGTCTCGCCCGTGGAATAGGGCGGGAAGTTGTAGTGGTGGATGTAGCGCTTGGACTTCACCGGGGTCAGCGAGTCGATCTGCTGCTCCATCTTGAGCATGTCCAGCGTGGTCACGCCCAGGATCTGCGTCTCGCCGCGCTCGAAGAGCGAGGAGCCGTGGGCGCGCGGCACCAGGTCCACCTCCACCCCGAGGTCGCGGATGTCCGTCAGGCCGCGGCCGTCGATGCGGAAGCCGTCGGTGAGGATCATCTCGCGCACGATGTCCTTCATCACCGCGCCGTAGGCCGCCTTGATCTGCTTGGCGGCGGCCTCCTCGTCCTCGTCCTGGGCGAGGCGATCCAGGAGCTGCTCCTCCACCTCGGCGTAGAAGGCATCCGTGGCCTCGTCGCGCTCCTGCTTGCCCGCGATGGTCAGCAGCTTGCGCAGCTTCTTGGCCGCCTTCTTCTCCACCGCCGAGCGAATCTCCTCGGTGTAGGAGGGGAACAGCGGGAACTCGCGCTCCTCCTTGGCGGCGCGCTCGGCCAGGCCCTCCTGGGCGCGGCAGAGGGTGGCCAGGAAGGGCTTGGCGGCCTCGATACCCTCGGCCACCACGGACTCCGTGGGGGCGGGCGCACCCTGGGCAATGCGGTCCACCACCGTCTCGCCCGCGCCGGCCTCCACCATCATGATCGCCACGTCCTCGACCGTGCGGCGGCCCTGGCGACGCTTGACGATGCGCCCGGCCACCACCAGCTCGAACAGGGCCTCCTCGTGCTGCTGCGCCGTGGGGAAGGCCACCCACTGCCCCTTGGGGTGGTCCTCGTCCGCGATGAGCGCCATGCGCACGCCCGCGACCGCGCCGGAGACCGGCAGGCCGGAGAGCTGGGTGGCGGCGGAGGCGCCGTTGATGGCCACCACGTCGTAAAAGTCCTCGGGGTCCTGGGACATCACGGTGATGACGATCTGCACCTCGTTGCGCAGGCCCTTGGTGAAGGTGGGGCGCAGCGGGCGGTCGATCAGGCGACAGGCCAGGATCGCGTCGGTGCTGGGGCGGCCCTCGCGGCGGAAGAAGGAGCCGGGGATGCGCCCGGCGGCGTACATCCGCTCCTCCACGTCCACGGTGAGCGGGAAGAAGTCCAGGCCCTCGCGGGGCTTGCTGGAGGCCGTGGTGGTGGCCAGCAGCATCGTGTCCTCGTCGAGGTACGTGGTCACCGCGCCGTCGGCCTGGCGGGCGAGCTGGCCCGTCTCGAACCGCACCTCGCGGGTGCCAAAGTCGCCGTTGTCGATGGTGGCGATGGCCTCGGTGATGCCGTACTCCTCGTCGAAGTTAAACTCGAGGTTCTTCTCGACGTTCTTCAGGGGGTTGGCGTCGTTCTTCCGGCCAGAATTGCTCTTCCCGGACTGAGATTTTCTAGGCAAAGGGGTGCCCTCCTATAGGCGCGTAGCAGCCTGGCGATCGTCGGTGCCGCCTTCTTCTTCATTTCTGCTACGAACAGCCCCAACCCTAACACGCCCGGGCGGCGCGGGCGCGGCGCCACCCCAGCCCCGCCCCTGCAACACCCCGACGGCACCGCCCCCACACCCCCACCTACGCCAACGGCCCCGCCTCGCCCCTGTGAGAGGGGAAGGCGGGGCCGGGAAACGCCCTGTGGGCCCTGCGGCCTAGCGGCGCAGGCCCAGGCGGGAGATCAGGTCGCGGTAGCGATCGATGTTCGTCTCCGAGAGGTAGTTGAGCAGGCCACGGCGACGACCGACCATCAGCAGCAGGCCGCGGCGGGAGTGGTGATCGTGCTTGTGGGTCTTCAGGTGCTCGGTCAGGTTAGAGATGCGCTCCGTGAGCAGCGCCACCTGCGCCTCGGGGGAGCCCGTATCGGTCTCGTGGAGGCCGTACTGGGACAGGATTTCCTTCTTCTTCTCAGCGCCCAGGGACATTGAGATCATCACCTCTTGGTTATTTCAGTCCACACGAAAAAGAACATACGGAGGCAACTACTGTGGACCGCAGTTGCCAGGCCGACGTACAGGATAACAGGAACTAGGCCTCCTGGGAAACCCTGCCCCAGGCATCCGGGTACAGGCGCGACTTCACCGCGAAGAACCACGCCAGGCCCGCCAGGAACACCCCGCCGAGCAGCAGGAAGATCGCGGAGTAGGTGGCCGCGGGGCCCTGGGTGGCCCCGGCGACGGTCACCGAGCTCAGCGCCGTGCCGTTCATCAGGCTGCCCACGATGGCCACGCCGATGGAGGGCGAGACGTTCATGGCGAGGTCGTTGAGCCCCACCACGCGCCCGGACTCCGAGACGTCCACCGTGCCCACCACGGTGTCCACCACCGGGGAGTACAGCATGGCCAGCCCGGCGAAGAACACCACCGCGCACAGCCCCACAGCCCAGATCCCCGCCTCGAGGGCAAAGGCCGCCGCGAAGCAACTAAGCGCCATGAGGCCTGCGGCCACCACGATGCCCAGCCCGCGCCCGATCCAGCCCACGATCCGCCCGGAGAGCATGCCCATCACCCCGCCCACCAGGTTGGCCCAGATGAGCACGAAGGACATGGCGGTCAGGCCGTAGCCGTAGAGCTGGGCGCCCACCGCGTTAAACAGCGGGGTCATGGCGTACTGGCCCAGGTAGAACACCAGGATCAGGGAGACGGCCATAAGGTAGGAGCGGTTGGCAAAGAAGGCGGGGGTGACAAAGGCGTGCGGCACCCGGGAGATGTACGCCCAGAAGGCCACCGCGAGCACCCCGCAGCCCAGCAGCCACCACCAGGACTGGGTGGTAAAGAACATCACCAGGCTGCCCACCGTCACCCCGGCCAGGAGGAAGCCCGGGATGTCCACCCTCCTGCCCCGCCCGCGCGCGTCCGGCAGGTTCCGGTACAGGGAGGGGGCGAACAGGACCGAGAGCAGCGGGATGGCAAAGAACCACAGCCAGTGCACCTGCCCGGCCACCACCACGCCGATGGCGGTGGAGAACTGGTAGGCCGCGGTGAACACGCCAAAGTACACCACCTTCTTGGGCCCCGGGACGTACTTGGTGGCCACCACCAGGTACACCGAGGCCGCCACCTGGCAGCCCCCGGTCTGAATCGCGCGGGCCGCGATCACCAGCCAGATCGACGCCCCGGAGGCAAAGCCCAGCACCGAGCCCACCAGGATCAGCCCCAGGCCCACCATCATCATGCGGCGCAGGGAGACGAAGTCCCCCAGCGAGCCGTAGATCACGCTCACCACGCCCAGCACCACGCCGGGAATCGCGGTGATCAGCGCGGCCTGCGCGGGGGCGCCCAGCTCCCGGCCGATGTCGTTGAACACAAAGTTAAAGGCGTGCAGGCACACGATGCCGAGCATGAAGATGAACACCAGGCCCGGCAGCGCCCGCACCGCGTTGCGGCGCGCCCGCTCCTCCTCGCTCGGCCCCGCGCCGAGCCCCACGGCTCCCACCGTCCCCGCGCTCACCGGAGCACCGACCCGATGCGCTCCATCAGCTCGCGCACGAAGCGCGGCGCGTCCACGGCCACCGCCGCGCGCGAGGTGCGCTCCGCGTCGTTGAGGCGCCGCTCGTCACCGATGGTGCGCCCCCGCGTGGGCCCCTCGAGGTCCACCTTGAGGTTGATGGGCAGCAGCGTGACCAGGCTCGGGTCCACCGCCACGGCCACCGCCAGGGGGTCGTGCAGCCCGCAGCCGCCCAGGTAGGGGGCGGTGGTCTCGTAGGCCTTGATGTAGTAGTCCGTGATGTCCGCCAGCGCCGCGCCCGCCTCGGTGCCCAGCGCGCGCCACCGCGCGGTCTCCTCGTAGGTGAGCAGCGTCTGCAGGGTCACGTCCAGCCCAATCATGGTGACGTCCGCCCCGGAGCGCAGCAGCACGTCCGCCGCCTCCGGGTCCTGGCTGATGTTCGCCTCCGTCCAGGCGTTGACGTTGCCGGGTACGGTCAGCGCGCCGCCCATGATGACGATGTGTGCGTTCCGGGCAAACTCCGGGTCGCGGTCGATGGCGACGGCCAGGTTGGTCATGGGGCCGGTGGCCACGATTACCAGGTCCTCCCCGTGCTCGCGCACGGACTCCACCAGGAAGTCCACCGCGCCGCGCTCCGAGACCGCTCGCTGCGAGGCCGGGATCTCCACCTCCCCGATGCCGTTCTTGCCGTGGATGAAGGCGGAGATGTCCAGCACCTCGAAGCCCTCCTTGGCCCGGGCGTGCGGCTCGCCCAGGAACACGGGCACCTCCCCGTGGCCGAGCAGGTCCAGCAGCGCGAGGTCGTTGGCCGCCCCCTGCTCCACGAGCACGTTGCCGTAGGTACAGGTCACGCCGATGAGTTCCAGCTCCGGGGAGCCCAGCGCGTAGGCAAGGGCAAGGGCGTCGTCCACGCCGGTGTCCAGGTCGAGGATGATTTTGCGGGTCACGGGTGATTCTCCTTATCGCCGGTTATGAGGCCGCGTCACCCCCACACTTTATCTCCCCAGGATCTCCCGGGCGCGCTGTACGTCGTCCCCCATCGCGTCGAGAAGCTCCTGCACCCCGTGGAACTTCACCATCGGGCGCAGGCGCTCCACGAACTCCACGGTGGCGGTGTGCCCGTACAGGTTGGCCTCCCGGTCGATCACGAAGGACTCCACGCTGCGCGGCTCGTCCCCAAAGGTCGGGTTGGTGCCCACGGAGATGGCCGCCGGGTAGCGCCGCTCCGCCACCATGTCCCCCGCGATGGGCCCGGAGTCCACCACCGTGAGCCACCCCGCGTACACGCCGTCCGCGGGCAGCGCCATGGACTCGGGAAAGTACTGGTTTGCGGTGGGATAGCCCAGCTCCTTGCCGCCGCGCCCGGCGCCGTGCACCACCTTGCCGGTGACCCTAAACGGGCGGCCCAGGACCCAGTTGGCCCCCTCGATGTCCCCCTCCGCCAGGTAGCGGCGCACCAGGGAGGAACACAGGCGCTGCCCTCGGTCGTGGTACAGCCCCACCACGATGTCCTCCACGCCGTACTCATCGCACAGACGGTGCAGCGTCTCCACGGTGCCCTCGGCGTCCCGGCCAAAGGTGAAGTTCTCCCCCACCAGCACCGCAACGGCCTTGAGCGTGTCCACCAGCAGGGAGGAGAAGTAGTGCCGGGGGCTCAGCCCCGCCAGCTCGCAGGTGAAGTTCACCACGAGCACCGCGTCCACCCCCTGCTCCCCGGCCAGCCGCAGGCGCTCCTCCAGGGAGGTCAGGCGCGCCGGGGCGCGCTCCGGGAGGAACACGGAGACGGGGTGGGGGTCAAAGGTCACCATCACGCACGGCACCCCGCGCCGGGTGGCCTCCGCCACCGCGCGGCGAAGCAGGTGCTGATGCCCCCGGTGTACCCCGTCGAACACTCCGATGGTCACCACCGATTCCGCGAGGTCGGAGGGGACCGCTGCAAGCCCGTGCCAAATATCCACGCACCTAAGACTACGACATAGACTACTGGGCATGACTGATCCCCTCGCGCGCTCCGGAATAGTAGTGGTGGACAAGCCCCGGGGGCTGACCTCGCACGACGTGGTCTCCCGGCTCCGCAGGGCCCTGGGCACCAGGAAGGTGGGGCACGCCGGCACCCTCGACCCGATGGCCACCGGGGTGCTGGTGGCAGGGATCGAGCGGGGAACCAAGTTCCTCGCCCACATGACCGCCGCCACCAAGGCCTACCGCGCCACCATCCGCCTCGGCCAGTCCACCGCCACGGACGACGCCGAGGGCGAGGTCACCGCCACCGCTCCCCCCGCCCGGGTGGAGGCGCTCGATAGCGCCGCGATCGAGGCCGGGCTGGACGCCCTGCGCGGGGACATCATGCAGCGCCCCTCCAGCTTCTCCGCGATCAAGGTGGACGGCCAGCGCGCCTACGCCCGCGCGCGTGCCGGGGAGGAGGTGGAGCTTCCCGCCCGCCCGGTGACGGTCTCCCGCCTCGCCGTGCTCGACCGCCGGGGCGCCGACCTCGACGTGGAGGTGTGCTGCTCGTCCGGCACCTACGTGCGCGCCCTGGCCCGCGACCTCGGGGCCGCCCTGGGGGTGGGCGGGCACCTGACCGCCCTGCGCCGCACCGAGGTGGGCCCCTTTGGCCTTAACGACGCCCTCGACCTAGAGGATCTGGCCGAGAACCCGCGCCTGAGCCTGAGCCTGGACGAGGCCCTGCGGCGATGCTATCCCCGCCTGGACGTCACCGAGGCCGAGGCCGCCGCCCTGGCCAAGGGGCAGTGGCTGGAGCCGCGTGGCCTGCGCGGCACCCACGCCGCCGTGGACCCCGCCGGGCGCAGCATCGCCCTCGTCCGGGAAAAGGGCGCGCGCCTGGCCACCGTGTTCGTGGCCCGGCCCTCCACGCTCTAGACCCCGCCCGGCACGGCGATGGCCGCGTAGCAGTGCCCCTCCCGGCACAGCCACCGCCCCTGGAACAGGGGCACCGGCGCGGGGCGGGCCAGGAGGCACGAGGTGAAGGTGCCGTCGCGGCGCAGCCGGATCTCCGCCTGGTCAAAGTCCAGCCAGCGCCCGGTGAGCGGGAACCACGCCTTGTATGTGGCCTCCTTGGCGCAAAACAGCAGGCGGTCGGCCCACTCCACGCCGTCGGCGCGCCACTCATCCACCGCGTCCACCTCCCGGGACAGGGCGATGCTGCCGAGCACCCCGGCGGGCAGCGGCTGGGCGGGCTCCACGTCCAAGCCCAGCGCCCTGACCGGGCCCAGCGGGGCCACAACGGCGGCCCGTAGCCCCTCGGTGTGGCTCAGCGACCCGGTGAAGCCCTCCGGCCACAGCGGCATGCCCTTCGGGCCGCGCAGGATGGGCGTGCTGGCCGCAACCCCGAACCCCTCCAGGGCGCGGTGCGCGCACCAGCGGGCGTCGCCAAACTCCGCCTTGCGCTTGTCCACCGCCCGGGCCACGATCTCCCGTTCCTCGGCGGGAAGCCGCAGGTAGCGCTCCAGGGAGGCGCCCTCGGCGCGGAGGACCTGGCACCGGACCGAGGGGGGAAACAGCTCGGAGATCACGCGGCCTCGCCCCCCAGCACCGGGTAGGGCCACGGCTGCGCGGCGGGACCACCCGGGCGCGCCCGCCACTCCCTGGGGTAGCCCAGGGAGGCCTCGATGTGCCGCACCCCGTCCACCTCGTAGGTGCCCGGGAGGTGCAGGTGCCCGTGGACCACCGCGCGCGCCCGGTAGCGACGCGCCCACTGGCGGGTGTGCGCGGTGCCGCACCACAGGGCCAGCTCCGGCAGGCCAAGGCGGTCCACCGGCTCGCGCACCAGGGGCCAGTGGTTGACCAGCACGGTGGGGGCGCCGCCCAGCTCCGCCAGGCGCCGCGCGCCGTAGAACAGGCACTCGCGGCACCACGCGGGGACGTCCGCGAAGGGGGCGAGGGCGAGGTCGTCGATCAGCGTGCGCCCCGCGCGCCGCGCCCGGGCCAGCGTCACCCCCGGCGGGGCGAGGGTGTGGTCGTAAAGCGTCAGCAAGGGGGCCACCACCGTGCCGAAGAAGGAGGGGTAGGCGTCCTCCGGGGTGTCCACGCCCACCTCGCGGCAGCGCCGAATCAGCTCCGCGTAGCGCTCCCGCCCCCGGTAGCGCTCCGTGGCTCGGCTGAGCAGCTCGTGGTTCCCCGGCGCCCACACCACGCGGGCAAAGCGGCCGCGCAGCCGCTCCAGGGTGGACACCACGACCTCCATGTTTTCCGCCACGTCCCCGGCCACGATCAGCCAATCCCCGGGATGGCGCGGGCGCAACCCCTCCACCCACCGGCGGTTGGCAGGCACCGCCGCGTGCAGGTCGGACACCGCCCACAGCGTGGGGGCGCTCACGTGCGCGCCCACCTCATCGAGCGGAACCGCCACACCACCGCCGCAAGGCGCAGGCCGATGAAGGCCACCAGCCCGCACCACACGCCCACCAGGCCGCCGCCGAGCGCGTAGGACAGCCACACCCCAGGCAGGAAGCCGCACAACACCGAGGCCACCGTGGCGTTGCGCAGGAAGGCGGCGTCCGAGGCCCCCAGCAGCACGCCGTCGAGGGCAAAGAGCACCCCGCCCATGAGCACCATGCCCACCATGAGCCACCAGGGGCCGCGCACCTGCGCCAGGACCTCCGGGTCCGAGCTAAACAGGCGCGGGATGAGGCCCGCGCCCAGGGCAAACACCGCCGCGAGGGCGCAGGCGAAGAGCGCGGAATACCGGGTGATCGCCCGCCCCACCGCGCGCGCCTGCGCGGCGGTGCCCCGGCCCAGGGCCGCCCCGGTGAGGCTCTGCGCCGCGATCGCCAGGGAGTCGAGCACCAGGGCGAGGAAGTTCCAGAGCTGCAGCATGATCTGGTGGGCCGCCAAGGCCGCCACGCCGAAGCGCCCCGCCACCCCCGCGGCGGAAAGAAACGCCACCTGGAAGGCCGCCGAGCGCACGATGAGGTCGCGCCCCAGCACCAACTGCTCGCGGATGATCCGCCACTGCGGGCGCCACGGGCCGCGATGCTCCCGGATAAGCGCCCAGGCAAAGAGCGAGGCCGCGATGCTCACCCCCACGAGGTTGGCCACGGCGGAGCCCACCAGGCCCATCCGCGCCACCAGGACGGGCACCAGGATCGCCCCCGGTATCACCCCGGCCAGGGTGAAGTAGAAGGGGCGGCGGGTATCCTGCACCCCGCGCAGCCAGCCGTTTCCGGCCATGATGACCAGCGTGAGCGGTATGCTCACTGCCGCCACGCGCATCCACCCGGCGGCCTCCCGCGCCACCGCCGCGTCCCCGGCAAGCCACCCCGCCAGGGTGGGCGCACACCCGGCCACGGCGAGCGCCAGGGCCACGCCCACCGCCAGGGCCACCCAGGTGGCCTGCACCCCCTCGGCCACGGCCAGGGGGCGCCTGCCCTGCCCGTAGAGCCGGGAGGCCCGCGCGGTGGTGCCGTAGGAGAGGAAGGTGAGCTGGGTGGTCACCTGGGACTGGATGGCCGCGCCCACGGCCAGGGCCGCCTGGGCCCCACCGCCCAGCCGCCCCACCACGGCGGTATCCAGCAGCAGGTACAGCGGGGTGGCCGCCAGCACGCCGAGGGCGGGCAGCGCCAGGGCGAAGATCTCGCGCGCGCTGACCGACTCCGCCGAACCGACCGCACCGGCCCGCGCTCTGCCGCTCCCCCGGGCGGTCACGGGGCCTCGCCGTGCTCGCGCAGCACCGCGATGAGGGAGTCGATGACCTCCTGGCGCGGCCCCTCGGTCGTGTACCCTGCGGCCGGGCGATGCCCGCCGCCGCCCAGCGCCACGGCGATGCGGGAGACGTCCAGGCTCTCGCTGCGCAGCGAGACCGCCCAGGTCCGCGCGGAGGTGGCCTTGAATACCACCCCGAGCTGGCACCCCTGCACCGAATGAACGAAGTCCACCAGGGACTCCACCGCGGAGGCCGAGTGGCCCACCACGGCCTCGTGCTCCGCCACGAGCAGCGCCAGGCTCAGCCCGTCGATGTGTAGCACCTCGATGCCCGCCAGCACCCCGCCGACCATCTTGAGGTCGTGCGCCGAGGCCCGGTCGATGAGGTCCAGGGCAATCTGCCTGCCGTCCACCCCCCTGCTCAGCAGCTCGGCGGCGATGGTGTGCATGCGGGTGCTGCCCCAGCGGAAGCTGCCGGTGTCCGTGACCAGCCCCGCGTACAGGCAGTGCGCGATCTGGGGATCAAGCTCCACGCCCATGAGGTGAAAGAGGTCGTAGAGGATCACCGTGGTGGACTCCGCCCGCACCGCCACGTGGTTCAGCGCCCCGAAGCCCGGGTTGGAGGCGTGGTGATCCAGCACGATGAGCCGGTCCGCCGCCTTTTCCACCTGCCCGCTGAGCAGGCCGGTGCGGTCGATCGAGCCGCAGTCCACCGCCACGTACACGTCCGCCTCGGGCAGGCTATCGCCCCGGCCGATCTCCTCCGCCCCGGGAATGGTATAGAGGTTTTCCGCGAAGCGCTGCTCCTGCCCGATCATGCCCCGGGCGGAGATCCCCCGCTGCCGCAGCGCCGCCACCAGGGCCGTGACCGACCCGATGGCGTCCGCGTCCGGCCTGAGATGCCCGAGCACCACCACGCTGCGCGCGGTTTTCAGCCACGCGGCTACCTGCTCTAGCTCCGCCACCGGCCCTAGCGCTCCTCTTCGGTATCGCTGTTCTTGTAGGGGTTGGCCTCCCCCGCCGGGGTCGCGGTGGCCTTGAGCCGGGCCAGCTCCGCGTCGCGGGCCCGGGCACGCGCCAGCACCTCCTCCATGTGCGCGGAGGTCTCCGGCACCGTGTCCAGGGAAAAGCTCAGCGTGGGGGTAAAGCGCACGCCCAGCTCCTCGCCCACGATCTTGCGGAGCTGCCCCTTGATCCGCTCCAGGGTCTGCGCCGCGGCCTCCTCGTCCGGCTGCGCGCCGATCTCCTCGCCACGCACGGTGTAGTACACGGTGGCGTCGTGCAGGTCCCCGGTGAGGCGGGCGTCGGTGATCGTAATGAGCTCCACGCGAGGGGCCTTAATCTGCCGTTCCAGCGCGGTGGCCACGATGGTCTGGATGCGCTTAGCCATCCGTCCGGCGCGTGCCTGATCGGCCATGACCATTCCCCTTTCTCTACGTATCCGTACGTATCTATGCGTACTTTCAGTAATTCCACGGAATTGTACCCCGGTGCCACCACGGGAAAAAGAGCGGGCCCGCCGTGGCACAAAGCTCACGGCGGGCCCGCTCCAAGGGAGCACGCGCTCTGGGGCCTTAGGCCTCGCGCGGCACCTCGACCATCTCGTAGACCTGGATCTGATCGCCCACCGCGATGTCCGGGTACGAGAGCACCATACCGCACTCGTAGCCCGCCGACACCTCGGTGGCGTCGTCCTTGCCACGGCGCAGGGACTCGATGGTGGTGCTGTCCGCGATCACGTTGCCGTCGCGCACCAGGCGCGCCTTGGCGTTGCGGCGGACCTTGCCCGACTCCACCATGCAGCCCGCGATCAGGCCCACGGCGGAGGCCTTGAAGATCTGGCGGATCTCCGCGGAGCCGACCTCGCGCTCCTCGTAGATGGGCTTGAGCATGCCCTTGAGGGCGGACTCGACCTCGTCGATGGCCTGGTAGATCACCGTGTAGTAACGGATGTCCACGCCCTCGGCGTTGGCCTCCTCCGTGGCCTTGCCCTCGGAGCGGACGTTGAACGCGATGATGATCGCGTCCGACGCCGCCGCCAGCGTCACGTTGGTCTGCGTGACGGCGCCCACGCCGCGGTCGATGATGTTGAGCTGCACCTCATCGTCCACCTCGATCTTGAGCAGGGCGTCCTCCAGGGCCTCCACCGAACCGGCGTTATCGCCCTTGAGGATGAGGTTGAGGGTGGAGTGCTCCTTGAGCACCTCGTCCAGATCCTCCAGGGAGACGCGCTTGCGCTTGCGGGCGGCCTCCGCGCTGCGGCGGCGGGCGTCGCGCTGGTTGGCGATCTGGCGCGCCACGCGGTCGTCCTCCACCACCAGCAGGTTGTCGCCGGCGCCGGGCACGCCGTTGAGGCCCTGCACCTGCACCGGGCGGGAGGGACCGGCCTCCTCGACGTCCTCGCCGTACTCGTCCACCATGCGGCGCACGCGACCGTAGGTATCGCCCACCACGATGGAATCGCCCACGCGGAGGGTACCGCGCTGCACGATCACCGAGGCCACCGGGCCGCGACCGCGATCCAGGTGCGCCTCGATGGAGGTGCCCTGCGCGTCCATCTCCGGGTTGGCCCGCAGGTCCAGCGCGGCATCCGCCGTGAGCAACACGGCCTCCAGCAGGGACTCGATGTTCTGCCCCTGGCGGGCGGAGATGTCCACGAACATCGTGTCTCCGCCGTACTCCTCGGGCACCAGGCCGTACTCGGTGAGCTGGCCTCGGATCTTCTCCGGCTGCGCCTCCGGCTTATCGATCTTGTTCACCGCCACCACGATCGGCACGTCGGCCGCCTTGGCGTGGTTGATCGCCTCCACCGTCTGCGGCATCACGCCGTCGTCCGCGGCCACCACCAGGATGGCGATGTCCGTGGACTTCGCGCCACGGGCACGCATGGCCGTGAAGGCCTCGTGACCCGGGGTGTCGATGAAGGTGATCGTGCGATCGCCGCCCTCGGCCTCCACGTTGACCTGGTACGCGCCGATGCCCTGCGTGATGCCGCCGGCCTCGCGCCCGCCCACGTTCGCGTTGCGGATGGTATCCAGCAGGCGGGTCTTACCGTGATCCACGTGGCCCATGACCGTGACCACCGGGGGACGCTGGGCGAGGTCCTCCTCGCCGCCCTCGTCCTCACCGAACTGCAGGTCAAAGGACTCCAGCAGCTCGCGGTCCTCGTCCTCGGGGGAGACGACCTCGACCGTGTAGTTCATCTCCTCGCCCAGGAGCTTCAGGGTCTCCTCCGACACCGAGGCGGTGGCCGTGACCATCTCGCCCAGGTTAAAGAGGGCCTGCACCAGCGACGAGGCGTCGGTGCCGATCTTCTCCGCGAAGTCCGAGAGCGAGGCGCCCCGGCGCAGCCGCAGCTTCTTGCCGCCGCCGTCCGGCAGATGCACGCCGCCGATGACGTTCGGCGCCTTCATCGCCTCGAACTCGTTGCGCTTCTGCCGCTTGGACTTGCGACCCCTGCGCGGTGCGCCGCCCGGACGCCCGAAGGCACCGGCCGTGCCGCCGCGACGCCCGCCGCGACCGCCACGGAACCCGCCGCCGGCCGGACCGCTGCCGCGGTTGTTGCCGCCGCGACCCCCGCGACCCCCGTTGGAGGAGGTGGCGGGCATCTGGTTCGGGTTCGGGTGCGCGGGCATCATCGCCGGGGTCGGGGCCTTGCCCGATCCGCCCGGACGCGGGGAGCCGCCGGAGCGCTTGGCCTGCTGGCCGGGGCGCGGTGCCCCGCCGCGATGGCCCGCGCTGCCGCCGGGACGCGGCGCGGGGCGATCGTTGCCGCCCGTGGAGAACGGGTTGTTGGCCACGCGGGGCGCACGCCCGCCCGGCTTCGGGCCGGGCTTGGGCATGGAGCGCGGCGTCGGGCGGTCCCCGCCCTGCTTGGCGCGCTGCTGCCCCGGCTTGGGCATGGCCTGACCGGCCTGGTTCTGCCCCGTCTGGCCGGGCTTGGGCGCGGCGGGCTTCTTCGCCGCCGGACCCGGCTTCGGCCCCGGCTTGGCCGCCTGGGCGCCTCGGGCGCCCTGAGCCGCCTGCCCGCCCTGGGCGGACTGGAAGGCCGGACCTGCCTGGTTCTGAGCGGCCTGGCCGGGCTTGGGCGCGGCGGGCTTCTTCGCCGCCGGACCCGGCTTCGGGCCGGGCTTGGCGGGCGCGGGCTGCTGCGCGGCGGCCCCCTGCCCCGGCTTCGGCGCCGCGGGCTTCTTCGCCGCCGGACCCGGCTTCGGCCCCGGCTTGGCGGCGGGCTTGCCCTGGCCCGCGGGCGCGGCCCCGGCGTCGCCGGAGGCGGCCTCGTAATGAGCGCGCATCTTCTTGACCACCGGGGGTTCGATGGTGGAGGAGGCAGTCTTGACGAACTCGCCCTGCTCCTTGAGCGTGGCGAGCAATTCCTTACTGGTAATACCGAGTTGCTTGGCTAGCTCGTGTACACGTAGCTTTCCGGGCACTTCTCTCCTTAGCTGTTTGTGCTAGGAACCGAGGAAGTACCCGCTTACCGCAGGGAACCCGTCAGTTCCTAGACGCGTTTCTTGACGTTCATCGCTGATGCTTCATCGTGTGCTCATCAGTGTTCGGTCTTCTTTCCTTGTTTCCGTTCCGTTCCGCGAACCCCGGGCGACGCCGCGAGGCGTTCCAGGAAGGCGCGAACTTCACTCGTGTCCGTATCCACGGGCACCTTCAGCGCGCGCGGAATAGCGCGGCGCTTCTCAGCAAGCTCCAATGCCGCAAGGTCCGGGGTGATCCACGCGCCGCGCCCAGGGGCTGTGCGGTGCGGATCGGGAACGATCCGCCGCCCGCCCTGGGGGCACACGACCATGCGCAGTAACTCAGAATCGGGGTGACGCCGCCGGGTGGCAACGCAGGTGCGGATTGGCCTTGTTCGCGTCAATCCCATCCCTTTCGCCTGATTCTTCCATGCACAACCGGACCCCGTAGGTACCAGGGCCGGGATACAGTGTACGCGACGATGGGGGGAAACTGTAGTTAGGCGGCTCTTTCCCTCGCCGCTCCCCGGCCGTCCTCCGCCCTGGGACGCTACCGCCCCCGGTGCCCCAGGTAGGCTCTTCTCGACCACGGCGGCCGAGGGCCGCCCCGGGCCACCTCAAGAACGAACCCCACGGCGAGGCACATCGCCGTGGGGTTCCACCATGAACATGCGCGAACTACTTGACGATCGCGTCCTGCTTGATCCAGAAGCGACCCTGATCGTCCTTGTAGATCGTGTCCCCGGACTCGGCGGTCTCAAACTCGTTGACCTTGAGCTCCCGCAGGTCGCGCGTCTCGATCTCGGGCTGCACGAACTCACCACCGGCGAACCACTCCTGGAAGGCCGCCACCGAGGTGGAGGACCCGGTGAACAGGTGCTCCTCGTAACCGGCTGCGCTCTCCTCCGCAGAGGCGGCGGAGGCCACGCCGAGGGCCATCACGGAGGCGCAGGCGGCGGCGATGCCGCCGCGAATGAACTTAGACATATTCCTTCACTCCTATCAATCATCGGAGATATGTTGATATCGAAGATAAAAAGCGGCACGGGGACTGTCAACCCCCTCATGAGGCCGGGTACCCTCGGCCGATACCCCCGCCACCGGGGCTCCGGGGGAGGATATGCAGGGCCCTCCGGCGACACCCAGCGGACAACAACCCCTCCACCGCACAGCCCTTACCTTCCCCTCCTCTACCAGCCTCCGATTCACCACAGTGCCCTTATTTTAAGTACAAGGCGACCCACACCCCACCCCCTGCCATGTGGCACATTCCCACGCGATAGCAATAGGATTCACAGTAAAGCGTGCCCAATAGACAAACGGAGGTAACCGTGCCCACCCGAAAGCCGCAAGGCGCACTCGCCCTGCTCGCCGGTACCCTACTGCTTACCGCATGCAGCCCCGGGGACACCGAAACCACCCCCACCACCAGCGCCACCGCGGCGGCCACGACGACGAGCAGCGCCGCGACCACCACCGCCACGCCCCGCCCGGAGGAGGAACCAGGGGCCACCGCCGACGCGCCGACCGGCGAGAGCACCAGCCCGGGCGAGCAGGGGGCGGCCCCACGGGGACGCGCCGTGATACCGGCCGATCCCGCCGCACCCGCCACGCCCATCGCTGGGCCCCTCGGTGACACCACCGCAGTGCAACCCCAGGCTCCGGCGGCGGAGCAGCCCGAGGCGGAACAGCTCGTACACCCCATTCCCGCACCGCAGCCCGCGCCCGCCCCGGCCCCTGTTCCGCAGCAACAGCACACCCCGGCACCCGCCCCTCCCGCCGCAGCGCCCGCTGTTGCGCCGAACCCCGCCCCCGCACCCGAGGAGGTGCCGGTCGAGTGCATCCACATCCCCGCCCGCGACGGGGACACGCCCCCGCAGTTCCCCGCCACCTGCCCCACCACCATCCCGGCGGACCTCAGCGACCCCAACGGGCACGAGGCCAGCGCCCGGCAGCGCAACATGACCGCCGAACCGACCGTTCCAGCAGAGCAATAGCACAGCACACTACCTCACCTAGGAAAGATTAACCGTGAGCCAGACTTATAACGTTTCCCCAAAAGGGAGAAAATTTGATATTGAATTGGCAGGGACGTTCGCATATAAGCGAAATATATCCCTCCTCATTAAAGAAAAGAAAATTAAAGAGTACGAGGAGGAATTTGTTGAGGTTGATCTGGTTTTAGAGCCCGATAATCCCCACGGGGACCGTGGTCATGCCATCTCCGTTCGATGGAAGGACCGTATAATCGGTTATCTTCCACAAGAAGAGGCTCATGATTACTGGCAGTTAGGCCGACTCGTTGCCAGTGGAATTACCCCTACTGCCAATTGTCGGGTTTGGTACCGTCAAGACGAGAGGAATAAAATCCATTCATGGATTAGACTCTCGCTCAAATCTCCACACCTCCTTTTCCCCCTGAACGACCCGCCATATGGGGACTATGCGGTTCTTCCAGACGTTTCCCGAATCCAAGTAACAAAGGAATCGGACCACCTTAACACCCTCCTTGACCATCTCCCACCAAGCGGGTATGGCCTACTTATTACAACCCTGCACGCCTTTGAGGGCGGCGTGCGGAAGAAATTTCCCCTGGTTGAAGTTCGTATTGACGGGGAGCGGGTAGGGGAATTGACACGCGGAATGAGCGAGAAAATCGTTCCCGTAGTGAGACATTTCAATGATCTTGGCGCAGATGCCGTAGCCCTGGCGATCATTAAGGGCTCCTCTGTCGCTATCGAGTTGGTTCTCAGCGCAGCAAAAGCGCATGAACTATCGGAAGAGCACCTGATAGTTCCCGACACCCCGCCCCTTCCCAGGCTTGTGAACTATGAGGCTGACCCCGATTTTTACGATATCCCCGACGCTTATCAGGGGATAACCAAAAAGAAAGCCATAACGGCCATAAATAAGATTGCCGAAAAAATGGAAAAAGGTAATGATGCCGAACCTCACACAGTAGAGAAAGCGGTAGAACTTACTCGATCTGCACCATCAGCACCAAAGTCTCCCCCTCAACCCGTCCATACTCCCTCAGAGCCGAAAATTACGACACCACCCACGCCTCAACACGAACCAGAGTCCACTCCACCAGAGCCGGAATCCTCTACATGGGAGTGGCCTATAACCGCGCAAGCCCAGCGGAAATCCGCACCTAAGCGGCAAATTAAAAGCCCAGCGCAACCCACCTCTACCCCAGGTTCCCCACAGGTCCAGGAGGCTCCACCGCGCCCCCCAAAGCAAGAAGCAGCGCAAGTGGAACGCTCAGCCACACCTCCGATAAAGAGTAAAACTTCCGAGAAGGAAGAACTTACACCTGAGTCCGTCAGAATCCTGGTCAATGCGTTCCTGTGGAGTGGAATTTTCGTAGGCGTGCTTTTGGCTTTCATCGGGGCAATATTGCTAGGCAACTCGCCGCTCTTTAGCCTTGGCTGGGTCATGATCGCGCTAAGCCATTTCGTTGGCTGCGGCTGGATTTTGCGGTGCCGAACCAAGGATCACGAAGATCGCAAAAGGGTACAGAAACACAATCGTCAGAATAATGAACTTTCTAAAGTTCTCGGTAACAAAGACGAAATAATACGCTCTGACCTTACCCCACTTCCTGAACCAGAAAAAACTCCACGTCATTGGGCAGCACTAATCGCTATCTCAATGGGCCTAGCTTTCCTCGGGTTTGTGTTTGTCGGAATAGGTGTCCCATCGCCCACGACTGGGTAATCCAACACATTGAAAAGAGCAAGGCGACCGCCCCGCGCATGAGAATGCCCCCGCAGTCCATCACTACTGCGGGGGCTGACCCATCTCTCCACCAGATACCACGAGAAAGGCACCCTAAAAATATCATGGCCCAGAAGAAAAAGACCGCTGCGGGCGCAACCCGGTGGGTAGGCCGCTACCGCGACCACCAGGGCAAAGAGCACTCCAAGAGCTTCAGCACGCAACGCGAGGCGAAAGCCTGGGAGGCGGAGCAGCAGCGCGCCATGCGGCGCGGGGAGTGGATAGACCCTGCTACTCACAAGACCACTGTCGCGGAGGCTTTAGAGCGTTGGGCTACTCGTCCGAGCCTCCGTGATACCAGCAAGACTGTCTACAGCACCGTAGCGGCCAACCTTGGCCCCATCGCAGACATCCCCCTTGTGGCGCTTCGCAGACGTGACGTAGATGATTGGGCGGCCATACTCACCAAGGCTCGCCCGTGGAAAGGAGGAAGGAGCATCACGGACAGCACACAAGGCGGTGGGTGCTCATCGTCTCTGCGGCCCTAAGCCTCGCTGTCGAGGACGGGCTGATGGCGCGCAACCCTATACGCGCTCCCCGAGCAAAGGCTTCGCGGAGTATATCCCGCGCTCAGATCCCCACCAGTGGGCAAATCTCGGCCCTGGTGGAGCAACTGGAGGTAGGCGGCGCGGAGTACATCGAGAAGGGGTCCATCCATACCCAGAAGCCGCGTCCTGACGTGGCTGACATGGTGCGCACGGCGGTGGGTACCGGTATGCGTGTCTCGGAGCTGTGTGGGCTGCGGGTTCAAGATGTGGATTTTCTGCGGCGGGTAGTGCGTGTGGAGTGGCAGGCTACTCCGAATGGGCAGGAGCTGCGTCCGCTAAAGACTCGGGCTTCTCGGAGGGAGATTGCCGTGGCCGATGATCTGCTAGAGGTGCTGGATCGGTGGTGTGTGGGGCAGTCCCCTACGGATCGGGTATTTAGGCGGGCTGATGGAGCTCCGCTGGGGCATACCCGCGCCGGAGAGGCACTGAGGGTCGCCGCGCAGGGCCTTGGGCTGTCGTTCACGTTCCACTCGCTGCGGCACTACTACGCCTCCCTGCTGATTGATAGCGGGGTTTCGGTGGTGGGTGTGCAGCACGCTTTGGGCCATGAGTCCGCGGCGATGACGCTGGAGGTCTATACGCACCTTTGGCCGGGTGCCGAGGATCAAACTCGTGCGACTATTTCCGGAGCGGTTTCTCGTGCGGGATTTTTGCGGGATCGCAGCCCCTCCCCCTCCGGGGGCATTTCTATTTCCGCAGTTCAATCGGGGTAAAGGTGGCGCTTTACTCCGCGTCCGAGTGGATGTCGATCTTCCAGCCCGTGAGCCGCGCCGCCAGGCGGGCGTTCTGCCCCTCCTTGCCGATGGCCAGGGAGAGCTGGTAGTCCGGCACCACCACGCGCGCGGACTGCTCCTCGGCGTCGAGGATCTCCACGCGCACCACCTTGGACGGGGAGAGCGCGTTGGCCACGAACTTCTTGGGGTCCGGGGAGTAGTCGATGATGTCGATCTTCTCCCCTCCCAGGGCCTCCATGATGTTGCGCACGCGCTGCCCGCGCGGCCCGATGCAGGCGCCCTTGGCGTTGAGCCCCTTGGAGCGGGCCTTGACCGCCACCTTGGAGCGGTGCCCGGCCTCGCGCGCGATGCCCACGATCTCCACGGAGCCCTCCACGATCTCCGGGACCTCGAGCTCAAAGAGACCTCGGACGAGTTCCGGGTGCGTGCGCGAGAGGTTGATCTGGAGGTTGCGCGGGCCTCGGTTCACGCCCACCACGTAGGCCTTCACGCGGTCGCCGTGGGTGAGCTTTTCGCCGGGGAGCTGCTCTGCGGGCAGCAGGATGCCGTCCTGGGAGTCCAGCTCGGTGCCCAGCTCCACCACCACGATGCCCTTCTGGTTAGCGTAGGCGTCGCGCTGCACCACGCCAGAGACCACGGTGCCCTGAATCTGCTGGTAGTTGCCGTAGGCCACGCCGGTCTCGGCCTCGCGCAGGCGTCGGATCAGGGAGGTGCGCACGGCGGGGGCGGCCACGCCCGCAAAGCCCTCGGGGGTGTCGTCGTACTCGGAGGAGACGGTGCCGTCCTCCTCGTATTCGGTGACGATGACGGTGACCGCGCCGGTGGTGGCGTCGATGTCCACGCGGGCGCGCTCGGTGTCGCTGGGCTCGGTCCCGCGATAGGCGCGGTAGGCCCCGAGCAACGCCTCGGCAACGGTGCGGAGGAGGTCGTCTACCTCGATGCCCCGGTCGTTCTCGATCGCCTTGAGCGCGCCCAGATCAATATTCACTTGTTCTCCTCCTGCCACCGCGTGGCGTCCTCGAATGAAAGCTCGGTGAGCGCCGTCTGCTCCGACGGCGGCTGTGCGAACTCAATTTGTACCACCGCCGTGAGTTCCTGATCCAATCGCAGCCGCTCGACCCGCAGCCTCTTGTCCCGCTTGCGCACCAGGATCACCTCGGACTCGTCCTCGGAGAGCGCGCCGATGCGCCCCTCTCGCTCCTCGGCAGCACCATCCGACCCCTCAGAGCCGCCCTCAGCGCCCTCCGCGCCGCGCACCCGCACCAGGCGGTGCCGGTTGCGCCGCCAGTGTCGCGGCGCGCTCAAGGGGGTGTCCACGCCGGGGGTGCTGACCTCAAGCGTGTAGCCGGGGCCAAAGCTGCACTCCCCGGCCTCCTCGGCGGCGTCGAGAACCCCCGAGAGCTCGTTGGAGATGGCCTCCAGGGCGTCGGAATCGGCGTCCACCAGCACCGCCACCAGGGACTTCTTGCCCGCGCGATTGATCCGCACGCCCTCCAGGGGGTATCCGTGCGCCTCCACCACGGGGCGGGACAACTCGATAATTTGCTCAGCGCTTGGGAATGGCATGGTCCAAGCCTAGCGCGGGACCGGTATGGTCGATTCACGTGTCTTTCGAGTTTCCCTCCCGCGCCAGCCTCGTCCTCGTTCTTTCCCTCAGCTCAGCCCCGCTGCTCGGCGGCTGCGAGGTCGATGAGTTCTTCGGCCCGCGCCCCAACGCGGCGGTGAGCGCGCTGGCCGCGGGCGCGCGGGAGGACGCCGAGACCCTCGCGGAGACCAACCCGGAGATCTCGGCCCTGCGCGCGGAGCAGGCCGAGACGTTCGACGCCGAGGTGGCCCGGCTCTGCGGCACCCTGGAGGACGGCTCCACCCCGGCCTCCTGCAAGCAGGACGAGGCTGACTCCGAGCCGCCGGAGACCACGGGGCTGGACCAGATGGTGGCGACCTTTGGCGAGATCCCGGAGGAATCCCGGCCCCTGGTGGCGCAGCAGGCCGTGATCCTCGCGGAGGCCGCGGGCAGGGTGGACGTGGCGGCCGCCGCCGAGCAGACCGACCTCGCCGGGGACCCCGAGGCCGCCGAGGCCGCCCGCGAGGTCCTGCGCCGCGAGCACGCGCTGGCCTACGGGGTGGGGGTGGCCAAGGCCTTCGGGGCCCAGGGGCTGGGCGATCTCACCGAGGCCATCAACGAGCGCATCGCCGCGCTGACCACGGCGCTGGACCCCACCGGGGACGTCCCCGTGGCCGAGGCGGGCTACGAGATCACGGGGACCCAAGCCCCCTCCGATCCCGAGTCCGCCCAGGCCTTCGTGGAGGCCGCCGCTTCCCAGGCGGCGGACGCCTGGCTCTCCGCCGCCGCCTCCGCGCGCGGGGAGCAGCACGGCTGGCTGCGGCTGGCCATCACCGGGGCCGCCCACGCGGAGCGCTTTCGCTAGACCCCGGGCACCCCACGGTGCCCCTAAAAAACGGTAGCTAGCCGCGCACCCACTCCACCAGCGTGGCAACGGCCTCGCCCGCCGGCACCTCCACGGACTCTCCCCCGCGCCTGCGCAGCTCGATCACGCCCTGCGCGTAGCCGCGCCCCAGCACGGCGGCAAAGGGCATGCCCAGCAGCTCCGCGTCCTTGAACTTCACCCCGGGGCTGACCTTGGGGCGATCGTCAAAGAGCACGTCCAGGCCTGCCTGGGAGAGTTCCTCGGCCAGGGTCCCGGCGGCCTCCACCGCGGCGGCGTCCTTGTTGGCCGCCACCACGTGCACCTGGTACGGGGCCACCTCCACGGGCCAGCGCAGGCCCTTCTCGTCGTGCATCTGCTCCGCCAGCACCGCCATGACGCGGGAGACCCCCACGCCGTAGGAGCCCATCGTGGGCACGGAGCGCTTGCCGTTGACGTCGAGGATCTGCACGTCGAAGGCCTCGGTGTACTTGCGGCCGAGCTGGAAGATGTGCCCGATCTCGATGCCGCGCTGCAGCGTCAGCGTGCCCTGGCCCTCCGGGGCTGGGTCGCCCTCCTTGATCTGGGCGGCCTCCACAAAGCCGTCCGGGGTGAAGTCGCGCCCGCACACCATGTTTGCCACGTGGCGGTTCTTCTCGTCCGCCCCGGTGATCCAGCGGGTGCCGCGCACCACGCGCGGGTCGGCCAGCACGCGCACGCCGTTCTCCGCGAGGCCGCGCGGGCCGATGTAGCCCTTGACCAGGAAGGGGTTGTTCTTGAAGTCCTCCTCCTCGGCCAGCTCCACCGTGGCGGGTTCCACGGCGGCCTCCAGGCGCTTCATGTCCGCCTCGCGGTCGCCCGGCAGCAGCACGCCGACGAGCTCGGGCTCCTCGGCACCCGGCTGGGTGAGTTTGACCATCAGGCACTTGAGGGTGTCGGAGAGCTGCACCTCGCGGCCGTCGATAGTCAGGCCCTCCGCGCGCGCCCACTGCACGAGGGAGTCCATCGTGGGGGCGTCCGGGGTGGCGTACTCCTGCGCCTCGGGCTGCCCCTCGATCTCGCGCTCCTGCCCCGGCTGGGTGACCACGGCCTCCACGTTGGCCGCGTAGTCGCCCTGCGTGGCGCGCACAAAGGTGTCCTCGCCGTTGGGGGAGATCGCCAGGAACTCCTCGGAGGCCGAGCCGCCCATGGCCCCGGAGGTGGCCGCGCAGATCACGTAGTCCAGGCCCAGGCGGTCGAAGATGCGCTGGTAGGCGCCCCGGTGGCGCTGGTAGGACTCCTCCAGCCCGGCGTCGTCCATGTCGAAGGAATAGGAATCCTTCATCACGAACTCGCGCCCGCGCAGGATGCCCGCGCGGGGGCGCTCCTCGTCGCGGTACTTGGTCTGGATCTGGTAGAGGGTCACCGGGAAGTCCTTGTACGAGGAGTACAGGTCCTTCACGGCGGTGGTAAACATCTCCTCGTGGGTGGGCCCGAGCAGCATGTCCGCGCCCTTGCGGTCCTTCAGGCGCAGCAGCGAGGAGCCATACTCCGTCCAACGCCGCGTGGTCTCGTAGGGCTCGCGCGGCAGCAGCGCCGGGAAGAGCAGCTCCTGGGCGCCGATGCCGTCCATCTCCTCGCGCACGATCGTCTCGATCCTGCGCAGCGTGCGCAGCCCCAGGGGCAGCCACGAGTAGATACCGGGGGCGACGCGGCGGATGTACCCGGCGCGCACCAGCAGCTTATGGCTGGGAACCTCCGCGTCGGCGGGGTCTTCGCGCAGCGTGCGGAGGAAAAGCGTGGACAAGCGAGTGATCATGGCCCCTGACTTTACCCGTTAGGCTAGTGCGCATGTTGATCGTCCTACCCCCATCGGAAACCAAGGCCCACGGGGGCGATTCCGGGCCGCTGCGCTGGGACTGCCTCTCCTTCCCCTCGCTCACCCCGCAGCGCCGCGCCATCGCCGCGGACCTCGCCCGCCTGCCCGTGGATAAGGCCCTGGGCGTGCTGGGAATATCGGAGCGGCTGCGCCCCGAGGCGGAACTCAACGCCCGGCTCCTCAGCGCACCGACGATGCCCGCGCTCGAGCGCTACACCGGGGTGCTCTACGACGCCCTCGACGCCCCCACCCTGCCCCCGCAAGCCCGCGCCCGCCTGGCCGTGGGCTCGGCCCTCTTCGGCCTGCTGCGTGCCGACGACCCCATCCCCCACTACCGGCTCTCCGCCTCCACCAAGCTGCCCGACGCCGCCGGGGCCACCCCCACGATGAAGGCCCGGTGGGGCGCGGCCATCACCGAGGCCCTGGGCGAGGTGGACGGGCTGGTGGTGGACCTGCGCTCGGGCGGGTACCAGCATCTCGGCCGCCTCCCCGGCGCGCTGACGGTGCGGGTGGAGTCCGTGCGCGAGGACGGCAGCCGCAAGGTGGTCAGCCACTTCAACAAGCACTACAAGGGGCAGCTGGCCCGGGTGCTGGCGCTCAGCGACGCCGCGCCCGCCGACGCCCCCGGGGTGGCCGAGGTGGCGCGGGCGGCGGGCATGACCGTGGAGGAGAACTCCCCCACGGAGCTGACGCTGGTGGTGTAGGGGCCTTTACCGCCACTCCTCGGGCATACCCTCGGCCAGCACGGCGTCCCAGGCCTCCCCGTAGGCGGTCGCGGTATCCTCCACCAGGGTACCGACGTAGTCGGCGGTCTCCACGGCGTTGTTGACCACGGCGCCCGCCTGGGTGGGGTCCTCGGCGAGCATTCCCACGGCGTCCTGGACCTGGAGCCGCACCTCGCCCACTCCAGCCTCCAGGTTGTCGTAGGCCCGCGCGTGGGCGTCGTCCAGGGTCGGCGGCTCCTGCGGGACGAACTCCTCCTCGGGGAGATTCTGCTCCGCCCACTCGACTGCCTGCCCTAGGTCCTCGACCAGGGTGTAGGCCGGGGTGTGCGGCTGCGTGGACTCCGGGAGCGCGAAGCGCTCGTTGACCTGGCCGTCCGGGATGCCGTAGGCCTGCTCCAGGGCCACGTCCATGGGCTGCGCGCGGCCCAGAAGACCTGCAAATCCCATCGAGGTCACGCCGATGGCCTCGCCGGTGGTGGGGTCGAAGTTCACGCCGCCGGAATCGCCGGGCTGGGAGAGGTTGGTGTGCCAGACGCCGTTGCTGGTGCGCATGAGCTGTATCCCGCAGGTGCGCCCGGAGGTCTGCCCGTCCTTGCAGATGGGCTGGCCGAGGTTGTCAAAGTCCACCTCCCACGGACCGAGGTCCCGGTAATCGCGCACCCCGGTGAGCACCACCGGGTCGCCGTGCCTGCGCCCGTACTGATCCACGGAATCGGCCACGCGGGTCATCTCCGCGCCATCGACCACCTCGGCGGTGGCCCAGTCCGGGCCGTCAAACTGCCGGATCACCGACTCCACGCCGCCGTCCTGCGTGGCCGGATACACCTTGTCCCCGTGCTCCCGCTGGGCAATGAGCCTCCGGCCCTCGGGCAGCGCCGCGTACACCTCGGGGTATGTTTCCACGCCCTCCCCCTCGATGCCGTAGAGGCAGTGCCCGGCGCTTACCAGCACGTCCCGCTGGGAACCGTCCGCGAGCGTGACCGTGCCCGGCACCCCCTGGGAGCACGCGGCCGTGGTCATCACCTCCAGCGGCACCTCCTCGGCCAGGCCCTCGAAGCTGTCCGTGGCCATGCGCATCGGCGCGCCCGGAGCCACCTCGGCGGCGGTGGCGGGAGCGACCAGCCCCGCCGTCGCACCCGCCACCAGGGCTGCCACCGTCACGTATCCCCTGCGGCGCATTACTCTTCCTCCTCACCGAACACGAGGTTGGCCAGGGCCTCGTCGTAGGCCTGCGCCGTCTCCTGCGCCAGGCCGCCGAGGATCTCCGCGCCCGTCGCGGCGTTCTCCGCCACGGCGTCCACACGCGTGGGGTCCTGGGCGAGGATGTTCGCCGCGTCCTGCGCCTGGCCCCGCAGCTCCCCCACGGCGTACATGGTGTTGCCCAGGGCCACCTGCTCGGCGTCCTCCATGGTGAGCGGCTCGGCGGGCTGCTGCGTCTGCTCCGGCATCTCCTGCTGCGCCCAGTCCTCCACGCGCTGCCCGTACTCTGTGGTGGTCAGCATCGGGTCGTGGGCCTCGGTGGACTCCGGCAGGCTGAAGCGCTCGTTGACCTGGCCGTCCGGGATGTCGTAGGCCTCCTCCAGGGCGACGTCGAAGGGCTGGGTGGCCATCATCAGCCCCAGCAGGGACTGTGTGGAGGCGCCCAGGGCCTCGCCGGTGGTGGGATCGAAGTTCACGCCGCCGGAGTCTCCGGGAAGGCCCACGTTGGTGGACCACAGGGTGTTGCGCGTGCGCATGAACTGGATGCCGCAGGTGCGCCCGCTGGTGGCGCCGTCCTTGCAGATGGGCTGGCCGAGGTTGTCAAAGGACACCTCGCCCTCCTCCAGGTCGCGGTAGTCGCGCACCCCGGTGAGCACCACGGGCTCGCCGTGTCTGCGCCCGTACTGATCCACGGAGTCCGCCACGCGGGTCATCTCCGCGTCCGGGGCGAGGTCGGCGGTGGCCCAGTCGGGGGTGGTATCAAACCAGTAGTCGGGGTCGAGGGGGTGATCGCCCTCGGTGAAGGTGGCCTTCTCTCCCCGATCCGGCAGCGCGATGAGGCGGTTTCCGTCCTCCATCGGGACGTAGAGGGAGGCAACGTCGCCCTCCACGCCCTCGGTGCCCTTGAGGCAGTGGGCCGCGCTGACCATCACGCGGCGCTGCTCCCCGTCCGGGAGCCTGACGGTGCCGGGCAGGCCCTGGGAGCAGGTGCCTGTGGCGTCGTATCCCGGCGGCACCTCGACGGGCAGGTCCTCGGCGGTGCCATCCTCCACCGTGAGCATCAGGGCTCCCGGCGCCACCTCGGCGGCGGTGGCCTGGGCCACGAACGCGGCGGGCAGGCCGGCCAGGGAGGCCGCGAGCACCAGGCGAATAGACTTCTTCATGGTTGTTCCTTTCAATGATTGCTGCTTATTCATCGTTTCTAGTTCACGCGCCCGGCGCGCGCCGGTGGCGGGTGGGAGCGCCACCCCCGTCGGCCGGGTAGTCCTTATGAGGACAGCGCCTCCGCGCTGTCTCTCACCGTCACCTGCGCTACCTCGATCAGATGGTTACCGATGCCCTGCTCGCGTTCGAGGATTCCCGGAATATGATCCACATCAAAATCCCCCTCGACCATGTCGTCAAGCATATGCCCGGAGAACCCCCGGAGTTCCCTTTCCACTACCTGAGCCATGTGACGTGTATTTGCCCTGATCACCGCCAGCGCGCCCTCGATCCCCTCGGGAGTATCCTCCCTGAGCACGGGGTTCCCCGTCAGTTCCGTGGGGGCCTCGGCTGCGGTGGCGGCCGGGGCCGCAAGCCCCAGGGCGGCGGTCAGGCATAGGGCCAAACCAATACGTGCTTTCTTCATGATCCTTTTCCTTTCGTAGGTGTGTGAAGATGGTGCCTAGTTCACGGCGCGACGGTTCACGGCCCGCCAGGCCAACAGCCCCAGCACCCCGACCGTGGCGACGACGATCCCCGCCGCGGCCGCCTGCCCAACGTCGGTTCCCATGCCCGCGGCCTCGACTCCCTGCACCGCAACGACGCTGTTGCGCAGGGGCAGGAACTGCGCCAACATCTCCGCCCAGTCCTTGCCCAGCAGCGGAAGGCTCACCTCGAGGACGAGCGTGTCCAGGATCATCAGCAGGGAGGCATAGACGGCGCGCCCCAGGATGTAGGTGAGCAGCAGCGCGATGGCGCCCAGCACGATCCACTGGGAATACACGGCGGCGACGTTCGCCCAGTCCTCCCCGCTCAGCCCAAAGTCCACGCGGAAGCCCAGGGCAAAGACCCCCAAGACCCCCACGGCCACGCCCAGGCTCGCCGCCGCGAGAAAGGCCGCCAGCAGCAGCGCCGCCTGCGCCACCACCAGGGCAAAGCGGTTCTTATGGGAGAGGTAGCACCACGCCGTGGCCCCCTTGGTCAGGTCCGAACCCGGGATCATCGTGGCCCCGAAGAGGACCACGATGAGCACGAGCTGCCCGGACTCGAAGAATCCGCTGAAGGGCAGGGAGTCCTCTCGGCTTGACCCAATGGTGAACAACATCGGGAGGGCGGCCATGCTCGCGGCGATGATCGCCATGTAGATCCAGGTGACGCGCAGGGAGAACAGGGCGCGCGCCTGGCTGTGAATGTGCAACATGCGGGTGGTTCCTTTCTGAGATGACTTACGCGGCGCGATATTCGGTGGCGTCGGCGGTGGCGGCGAGGAAGGCCTCCTCCAGGGAGGGGGTGCGGCGCTGCAACCCCGCCACGGTGAGGTCCAGGGCCCGGCACACGGCCCCCACCTCGATGGGGTCCTCCAGGCCAAAGACGCGCAGCAGGTTATCCGGCCCGCGCTCCACCCGGATGCCGTTGCCCGCCAGGGCGTCCTCAAGCTCGTTGGGGCGATCCACCCGCACCTCGATCGCGGCCTCCCCGCTCGCGCCCACGAACTCCTCCACGGTGCCCTCGCGCACGAGCTGCCCGCGCCCGATGACCACCAGGCGATCCGCCGTCAGCGCCATCTCGGAGAGCAGGTGGGAGGACACGAGCACGGAGCGTCCCTCGGCGGCCAGCTCCCGGATCCGATCGCGCATCCAGTGCACGCCCTCCGGGTCGAGGCCGTTGACGGGCTCGTCGAGCAGCAGGTGCTTGGGATCGCCCAGCAGGGCGCAGGCCAGGCCGAAGCGCTGCTTCATGCCCAGCGAGTAGCCGCCCACCTTCTTGTGCGCCACGCTGGCGATGCCCACGCGCTCCAGGACGTCGTCCACGCGGCTCATGGGCACCTGCTGCAGGGCCGCCATCATGCCCAGGTGCGCCCGCGCGCTGCGGCCGGGGCGGAACCAGGTGGCGTCGAGAAGCGTGCCCACCGTCCTTCCGGGGTGGGCGAGCCTGCGAAACTCCGTGCCGTCGAAGGTCGCGGTGCCCGAAGTGGGGCACTCCAGGCCCACCGCCATGCGCATGGTGGTGGACTTTCCGGCGCCGTTGGGCCCGAGGAAGCCGGTGACCACGCCGTCCGGCACGGTGAAGGAGAGATCGTCCACCGCCCGCTTGTCCTTGTACGTCTTGGTGAGGTTCTTGATTTCAAGCATGACCTCATCATCGCCGCGCGCACCCCCGCCCCACATCGCCCCGGGGGCTGAAAACTTGGATCAGCCTTGGGGATGATTGAGCAGTTCCTGTGGGCTGACCACCCCGCGCCGGTACGCGAACAGCACCGCCTGCACCCGATCCCGCGAGCGGGTCTTCATCAGAATGTGGCGCACGTGCGTCTTGACCGTGGCCATGGACACCACCTCGCGCTCCGCGATCTCCTGATTATTCAGCCCCAGCGCCATCAGGCGCAGCACATGCAACTCCCGGCGCGTCAGCTCCTCCACCGGCTCCAGATTGCTTGCCGACGCCTCCGGCCTCGGGATCGGAGGATCGGTGGGGCGCTGCGCTACCAGGTCCCGCAGGATATTGGCGGTGACCTTGGGCGCCAGGACGGCCTCGCCGGAATGCACCACCCGCACCGCGCGCAGCAGCTCCTCCGGCTGGGCGTCCTTGAGCAGAAAGCCGCTGGCCCCGGCGTCCACCGCGCCGCGCACAAAGCCGTGATCGTCAAAGGTGGTGAGCATGATGACCCTGGTCTGCGGGTGCTGCTCTATGAGCCGCTGCGCGGCGGTGATGCCGTCCACCCGCGCCATCTGCACGTCCATGAGCACCACGTCCACGGGGCCCTGCCCCGGCACCTGATCGCCGTCGCTAACGTCCCAGGCCACGCGCATATCGTCCTGGGAGTTCACCAGCATGGCAAAGCCCGTGCGCACCAGGGGCTGATCGTCCACCAGGCCCACCGCAATCTTTTCGCTCACCACGCCACCCTTGCTTCCACTAGGAACTCGCCGTCTTTTCTGTTCACGTCCAGGACCCCACCCTGGGTATGCAGGCGTTCCTGCATACCCACCAGGCCAAGACCTCCGGGAGAGTCTCCGTCCTCCGTGGGATTGCGCGAGTAGAGGGAGATGGTGCGCCCCGCCCTCTCCACCCTGATGCTGCCCGTCCTCGTGGAGGAGTACTTGAGCATATTGGTCAGCAACTCCTGCACCGTGCGGTAAAGGGTAAATTGCAGCAGGGGCGGAAGATCATCGGGAAGAGAGTCCAATCCGGTGACCATGAGTTCCAGACCATTACGGCGCGCGTCGCTCACCAGTGCCGAAATATCGGTGACTCCGGGGGCCGAGTGACGATCCCTCCCCTCTCCCTCTCGCAGCACCGAGAGCAACCCCCGGATCTGATGGAGTGCGTCGCGGGACGTCTCCGAGATCACCTCCAAGGTGTCCACCGCCACCTGCGGGTTGCGGACCGCGCTATACCGGGCTCCGTCGGCTAAGGCGATCACGCCGGAAAGATTGTGCGCGATAATGTCGTGCATCTCGCGGGCGATGCGGTTGCGCTCCAGGGTCCCGGCGAGTTCGGCCTTCTCGGAAAGGATAGCGAGCCTATTCTCCCGTTGGCGAAGCATTACGCCCATCAACCAAAAAGAAAATAAAGGAGAAAACCTTCCAACAAAAAGGCCGATAATCCAGTTGGCGTCATTAGTACCATAAAACCGAATCACACATGCGGCCAGAATGATGATCCCCATGGCAACGATGTAGTACAGAGAGAATCGAACCCTACACCGCGTGGATACAGACCAAGAAACAAACATCATGACGATGCCGATCAGGCTATCCCACCCAAAATGGCCAGAGAAAAGGAAGGCTGCGATAAGCAAAAACATGACCGACGCAAAAAAGTGCGGAAAAGACCATAGCCCTAGAATGGTGGCCACCATACACGCGACCACCACACTCCGCAGAGGACTATCGTCCCAATAACTAGCACTACCAGAAATACCTAAAAAGATGACTAACGGTACCCGCGCAAAGAACCAGAATCTTCTGAGAAAAGAAAAACACCGCTGCACCTTCATAATTCCCCCACGCTACCCCCGGAGCGTCCGGGCGCGCCTCATCCCCAGGGCTGATCCGCGCTCAGCCCGGCCACCTCCCCGATCACGTACACCGCCGGGGAACGCACGTCGTTGTCTCGCATGGCCTCCGCCAGGCCCCCCAGGTCGCACCGCACCACGCGCTGATTCTCCGTGCTGCCCTCCTGCACGATCACGCAGGGCGTGGCGGGGTCCAGGGCGGCGTCGATAAGCGCTCGCGCGATCGGCCCGGCCTGGCGCACCCCCATGATCACCACGATGGTGCCGCCGCTGCGCGCCAGCGCGGACCAATCCACCTCGGAGCGCGGATGACCGGGCGGGAGGTGCCCCGAGACCACGTGAAAGGAATGCACCATGCCGCGCTGCGTGAGCGGCACCCCCGCCAGCGCGGGGACCGACACCGCCGAGGTCACGCCCGGGACCACCTCGCAGGGCACGCCGTGGCGCAGGCAGTACTCGTACTCCTCGAACCCCCGGCCGAACACGTAGGGGTCGCCGCCCTTGAGGCGCACCACCTCCCGGCCTCGCCGGGCGTGCTCCACCAGCAGCTCGTTGATCCGCTCCTGGCTGGTCTGGCGCTCGTAGGGCAGCTTGGCCACGTCGATGATCTCCTTGGCGGAGGCGTCGCAGAGCATGTCCAGCTCCCCCACCGGGCCGAGGTGATCGGTGAGGATTACGTCCGCGCGTTGCAGGGCGCGCATCCCCCGCACGGTGATGAGGTCCCAGGCGCCCGGTCCCCCTCCCACCAGGTGCACGGTGCCAAGAGTTAAGTCGCGCTGCGCTGCCGTCATGGGGCACGAGTGTACCCGGAGGGGCCGGTCGCGCGGCGGTTTATATGCCGCCGTGGGACGCGGGTGATTCACTCCCGCACCAGCGCGGAATGACCACATTCTTTCATTCCGCACCGGTGGGGCCGAGCGCCCCACCCGTCACGCCGTGGCATGGAAACAACGTCGCGCGCACCACCCCACCCCGCACCCCCGAACGCGGACAAGCCGCGAGCCCTCCAAGGGCCCGCGGCTTGGCGAAGCGATCTCTGCGGCTAGTCCTCCAGCCGCAGCGTGCGCTGGGTATCCTCCCACACCCGGGCGAACATGTCCGGCTCCCCGGCGAGCTTGTGGCCGTAGGAGGGGATCATCTCGATGAGCTTGTCCGCCCAGTCGATCATGCGCTCGCCAAAGCAGCGCTCCAGCAGCTCCACCATCGCCGCCGGGGCGATGGAGGCACCCGGGGAGGCGCCCAGGAGGCCCGCGATGGAGCCGTCGGTGTCGTTGACCAGGGCGGTGCCGAACTCCAGGGAGCCGAAGCGGGGGGCGGCCGTCGGCTGGATCACCTGCACGCGCTGGCCCGCGATCACCGTCTCCCAGTCCTTGCCGTCCGCCTGGGGCATGTACTCGCGCAGGGAGTCCACGCGGCTGTCAAAGTTCTTCATCACCTCGGTGACCAGGTACTTGGTCAGTCCGAACTCCTGGACGGCCACGCCCAGGTAGGAGGGGATGTTATCCGGGCGGATGGACTTGAACAGGTCCAGGTAGGAGCCCTTCTTGAGGAACTTGGGCGTCCACCCGGCGAAGGGGCCAAAGAGCAGGCCGCGCTTGCCGTCGATCACGCGGGTGTCCAGGTGCGGCACGGACATCGGCGGGGCGCCCACGCGGGCCTTGCCGTACACCTTGGCCTGGTGCTGCTCGATGAGTTCCTCGTTGGTGCAGCGCAGCCACATGCCGGAGATGGGGAACCCGGCGATGCCGCGCACGTCCGCAACCCCGGCCTTGCGCAGCAGGTCGAGGGCGTAGCCGCCGGCGCCCACGAACACGAAGTTGGCCCGCACCACGGAGGTGTCCCCCGTGTGGAGGTTCTTCACCGTGATCCGCCACTTCTTGCCCTCGCGCTTGAGCGCCTTGACCTCGTGCCCATAGCGGAACTCGGTGCCCGCGCGCTGGCCGGCGTCGAAGAACTGGCGGGTCAGGGAGCCGTAGTTGATGTCCGTGCCCGCGTCCGTCCAGGAGATCGCCACGTCCTCGGAGTAGTCGCGCCCGGCGGCCATGAGGGGGAGCTTCTGGGCGAACTCGTCGCGGTCGGCGGTGAACTTCATGTCCGGGAAGAGCGGGTGGTTAGCCAGCACCTCGTAGCGGCGGCGCAGGTAGCTCACCTGGTCCTCGCCCTGGGCGAGCGAGACGTGCGGCACGGGGTTGATGAAGTCCCTCGGGGAGGGCAGCACGCCGCTGGTGACCTGGTGGGACCAGAACTGGCGGGACACCTGGAACTTCTCGTTAATCGCCACGGCCTTGGTGACGTCGATCTTGCCGTTCTTCTCCGGCGTGTAGTTGAGTTCGCACAGTGCGGAGTGGCCGGTACCGGCGTTGTTCCAGGGGGAGGAGGATTCCATCGCGGCGCCGTCGAGGCGCTCGAACACCATCTGCGTCCACGTCGGCTCCAGCTCCCTCAGCATCGCGCCCAGGGTGGCGCTCATGATGCCGGCGCCGATGAGTGCGACATCCACCTCGTCGCTGATCTTTGGATTCTCAGACACTTGCTCTTTACCTCTTCATCTTTATTGCGCTGGCGGCTGCCTCACTTGGCTCATGCAAGCCCGCGCGAGCCTCCATGTGCTCACGCGGGCCACAGTCAGTGACCTACACCTTACGCCCCCTGGGGTCCGGGTTCCGCACCGTGCCACGGTTTTTTACCCGAAAACGGGTGTTATTCCATGCCACGGCTGCCGAATACCACCCCCGGCCCCTCCCCCTGCTCGACGCCCGCCGATCTGTCTACACTGGCACAACATGGATGACTTCTCCGAGACAGACCTGAGTTGGGACGAGGACATACTGGGGGCCGGGTACCGCGCCGCGACCCTGAATCTTGGCGAAGACCCCGACGGCGAGGGAACAGCGGTGGCCACGCTCGTGCGGGCCGATCACGCCGTTCAGGCCACCGGCGACGATCCCACCGCCAGGCCCGCGCTGCTGTGGGTCCACGGCATGTCCGATTACTTCTTTCACACCCACGTGGCCGAGCGCTGCGCCGAGGAGGGCTACCCCCTCTACGCCCTGGACCTGCGCAAGTGCGGGCGCTCCCACCGCCCCGGCCAGCACTGGCACTACACCAGCGACCTCGCCCACTACTACCCCGAGCTGACCGCCGCCGCGCGGCTGCTGGCGCGCCAGCACGGCGCGGTGGTGCCGCTCGCGCACTCCACGGGGGGCCTCGTGGCGGCGCTGTGGCTGGACCACCTGCGCCGCACGGACCCGGAGCTGCTAGCACGCATCCCCGCCGCGATCCTCAACAGCCCCTGGCTGGACATGCCCTTCCCCCGCCCCGTGGTGGTGGGCACCAAGGCGCTGACCACCACGGTGGGCAGGCTGCGTCCCTTCCTCTCCCTGCCGCAGAAGGAGATCAGCGCCTACGGGCAGTCTCTGCACCGCTCCCACGGCGGCGAGTGGGACTACGACACCACCATGAAGCCGTTGAGCGGGCACCGGAAGTACTACGGCTGGATCGAGGCGATCTTCCAGGGGCAGGCGGCCCTGCGCGCGCAGCCCCCGCTGGAGCTGCCCATGCTCACCCTGTGCTCCTCCCGCTCCTGGCTGGGCCACGAGTACTCCGCCGCCTCCGATAGCGCCGATACCGTCCTGGACGTGGAGCAGATCCGGCGCCTGGCCCCGGACCTGAGCACCCGCTCCACCGTCCTCGCCCTGGACTCCGCGCGGCACGACGTCTTTCTTTCCACCCCGCTGGTGCGCGAGGAGGCCTTCGCCGCGACCTTCGACTGGCTGGCCGAGGCCCTGGGGCCCGAGGACGCCGACGCCGCCGACGCCTCAGAGGGACCGGCCCGCTAACCCGCCGCCACTCCCCGGCGCAATAAAAACCACCCGCAGGAGGTTAGTACCACCATGAGCACCCCGACCAAGCACTACGACCTCATCGTCATCGGCACCGGGTCCGGCAACAGCCTGCCCCCGGAGTTCGACGACCTCTCCATCGCCCTCGTGGAGGAGGGCCGCTTCGGCGGCACCTGCCTCAACGTGGGCTGCATCCCCACCAAGATGTACGTGTACGCGGCGGACCTGGCGCTGGCCACCCGGCACGCCTCTGCCCTGGGCGTGGACGCCCAGGTCAGCTCCGTGGACTGGCCCGGCATCGTCTCCCGCGTCTTTGACCGGCGCATCGACCCCATCGCGCGCGGCGGCGAGGAGTACCGGCGCGGCCCCAAGACTCCCAACATCGACGTCTACGACCGCCACGCGGTGTTCGTGGGCGAGCGCACGCTGCGCACCGGCCGGGGCGATGAGGAGGCCGTCATCTCCGCCGATAACGTGGTGATCGCCGCCGGGTCGCGCCCCATGATCCCCGGTGTGATCGCGGAGTCCGGGGTGCCCTATCAGACCAACGAGACGATCATGCGCCTGCCCGAGCAGCCCGAGTCCCTCATCATCGTGGGCGGGGGCTACATCGCCATGGAGTTCGCGCATGTCTTTGACGCCCTGGGCACCACGGTGACCGTGATCAACCGCTCGGACGCCCTGCTGCGGCACCTGGACGAGGAAATCAGCCAGCGCTTCACCGAGCTGGCCGCCGAGCGCTACGACGTCCGCTTCAACTCGGAGATCGCGTCCCTCACCCGGGAGCCCGACGGCACCATCGCCGCCTCCTTAAGCGACGGCTCCATCGTGCGCGCCACGCACCTGCTGGTGGCCACGGGGCGCGTGCCCAACGGGGATCGCCTGGAGGCGCAGGCCGGCGGCGTGGCGGTGACCAAGGGCCGCGTGGAGGTGGACGAGTACGGCCGCTCCACCACCGCGCCGGGGGTGTGGGCCCTGGGCGACGTCTCCTCGCCCTACCTGCTCAAGCACGTGGCCAACGCCGAGGCCCGCGCCGTGTGGCACAACCTGCTTCACCCCGAGGACCTGCGCCCGCTGCCCCACCGGCACGTCCCGGCGGCCGTGTTTACCCACCCGCAGATCGCCACCGTGGGCATGACGGAAAAGGAGGCCCGCGAGTCCGGGGCGGACGTGACCGTCAAGGTGCAAAAGTACGCCGACGTGGCCTACGGCTGGGCGATGGAGGACACCACCGGCGTGGTCAAGCTCGTGGCGGATCGCGCCACCGGCAGGCTGCTGGGCGCGCACCTGATGGGGCCGCAGGCCTCCACGCTCATCCAGCAGATCGTCACCCTCATGGCCTTCGACATCGACGTGCGCGACGCCGCGCGCGGGGAATACTGGATTCACCCGGCGCTGCCCGAGGTGGTGGAGAACGCGCTGCTGGGCCTCGACCTCCCCGCCCGGGCCGAGGGCTAGGGGCTACTCGGAGGGCCGCTCCGTGGGCAGCGTGAGGATCTCGTTGCCCTCCTCGGTGATCACGATGGTGTGCTCGAACTGCGCGGTGAACTTGCCGTCGCGGTTCTGCACGGTCCAGCCGTCCTCCCAGATGTCGTAGTCCAGCGAGCCCAGGTTAATCATGGGCTCCACCGTCAGCGTCATCCCGGGCTCCAGCACGTCGCGGTAGGCGTCGGAGTCGTAGTGCAGCACGATCAGCCCGTTGTGGAAGGTGGTGCCCACGCCGTGCCCGGTGAAGTCCGTGACCACGTTGTAGCCAAAGCGCTTGGCGTAGGACTCAATCACCCGGCCGATCACGTTGATCTCCCGGCCCGGCTTGGCCGCCCTGATGCCGCGCATGGTGGCCTCGTAGGTGCGCTCCACCAGCAGGCGGTGCTCCTCGGATACCTCCCCGGCCAAGAACGTGGCGTTGGTGTCCCCATGCACGCCGTTCTTGTAGGCGGTGACGTCGATATTCACGATGTCCCCCTCCTGGATCACGGTGCTATCCGGGATGCCGTGGCACACGATCTCGTTGAGGGATACGCAGCAGGACTTGGGAAAGTGCATGTAGCCCAGGGTGGAGGGGTAGGCGCCGTGCGCCACCATGTACTCGTGGGCGATGCGGTCGATCTCGTCGGTGGTCACGCCCGGGCGCACGGCGGCCCCGGCGGCGGCCAGGGCGTTCGCGGCGATGGTGGATGCCTCGCGCATGGCCTCGATCGTCTCCGGGGTCTGCACGAAGGGCTCCCCGATGTTCTCTTGCACCTCGTCCTTCCAGGCGTACTCCGGGCGCGCGATGTGCTCGGGCACGGTACGGATGGGGGTGGGTTTTCCGGGGGTCAGCTTTGCACGGGTTGCAGACATGCTGCCCATGCTAGCGGTTTCCCTCCCCACAGACTAGAATAGCACCAAACATAGGAGGAAAAATGAAGCCAAAACATAGACTAACAAAGAAGACAGACCCGAAGAGCAGGGTAGATTTTATAAACAATAAACTCATTCCAAAAAACAATCTAACAATAATAAAATTATCAAAGTCAATATCGGAACCGACGGAAGTTAACTACATTAATAAAATAAAAAATTCACTAGTGTATGCCGATGAAGTTAATGTAATAGACATACAAATGTCTATACTATTACTCCTAGATTCCACGCAGAGGACGGACGCTAAGACCTTCAATTCGGTTCTAAAATTACTATATGGAAGCCTATCCAACAGAAGAGACCAGAGCATACTAAATACATCAATAGAAATAAACTCATTGCCTGATAATATCGGAAATTTACTACGCCTTGTAAAATCAAATTTGGATCAAGTACTGCACCCGGTTAGGGATATTTTAACACCACAAACACCCTTAGTACTTGTTGAAAGAATTGTTGATTCATTTTTGGATGGGGTTGAAAAATGCTCAACTTTTGACCCGAACTCAAGTTTTCAAGAAGACTTTGCAGTTAATCAGACTAAGATGATAAATTCATTTAAGGAGAAACTTCTTCCTCAAACAATAAGATCTGCATTTCAGTCGAAAATAGTAAGGATAGACACACCTCACCCTCCTGTGGAAAATATAACCGGCTGCCTAGAAAATGACTTCTCAAAATTCATTGAATCCGTATATCGAAAAACAAACACTACTATATCATTCACTGATCAGGCTGAGATTTCTTTTAATAAATACAAAAATGAAAACATCGAAGAATTATCATCGATTAAACTATTGACAAAACTGCCAAACCTAGATACAAATAGTTTAATAGACTTCCGGAGAGAAAACCGTGAACTTAGAAGTCTATACTGGTCAACAATCAGAGAATACGCCCAAATATTAAGATCGAGCGAAAACGAAACCTCTGCAGAGCTAGTGGCAGACCGTATAGAAAAAGAGTACATTAAAAAGTACTCAGAATTTTTTTCCATAAAAAAAGATTCGGTATTTAATTCTTTATATAATTTATCCCTGTTTACATCCGAGGCTATGTCAGAATCTTTTACTATGCATTCTGAGATTTTCACACCCCAAGATGATTATATCCAAGCTTTTAGTAATGTCTTTAGGATAATGTTCACCTTCGGCGATAATGTAAGAAAAATAAATACAGCACGGAATAATATCCCTCCAGAAATAAAATACTATCATAAAATGATCTCCTTATAACAAAGTACAGAGTTCACCCGGCCTTAACCCGCTCGCCACGTCGGCGCGTTAGCCTCTCGCCATGACCTCACCGCAGCCCCTGCCCCGCCGCCGCTTCCTCTCCCTGGGCGCCCTCGCCCTGGGCACCGCCGCGCTCTGCCACCCCGCGCTGGCCCGCGCCCGGGCCAGCGCCGCCGACGGCTCCGGCTTTAGCCTCGGCGTGCTGCCGGACACCCAGTTTTATTCCCGCTACGCCACCCCGGATACCGGCAACCTGTACCGCGCCCGCTACGGCTCGGAGCCCTACGAGGAGCAGGTCCGCTGGCTCATCAAGCACCGCGAGGAGCTGGGCATCGCCTTTGTTGCCCACCTGGGCGACGTGGTGGACCAGGCCGAGGTCATCCAGGAATGGGAGGTGGCCAGCGCCGCCATGGGCCTGCTCGACCGCGCCGGCCTGCCGTACTCCATCCTGCCCGGCAACCACGACCTCTCCGAGGCCGCGCCGACGCACTTTGGCGAGTTCTTCCCGGCGTCGAGAAGCGCCTGCCGCGAGCGCTACGCCGCGCCGAACAACGAGTGCGAGTACCACCTCGTGCGCGCCGCCGGGCGGGAGTTCCTGGTGCTCGCCCTGGCCTGGCGGGCCGACGACGCCGCGCTGGCCTGGGCGCGAGGCGTCCTGGACGCCCACCCCCGGGTGCCCACCATCGTGACCTCCCACGAGATCACCGGCATCCGCCCCGACGGCGAGGTCTTTCTCACCGAGGAGTACGGCGAACGCCTGTGGCGGGACCTCATCGCCCCGCGCGACCAGGTGTTTCTCACCCTCGCCGGGCACCACCACGGGGCCGGGTACACCGTGCGCCGCAACGATCGCGGCAACGAGGTGATCCACGTGCTGCAGGACTACCAGATGGCCTACCAGGGCGGCAACGGGCTGCTGGGGCTGCTGCACCTCGACCTCGCCGCGGGAACGCTCAGCATGACGGCGCTTTCCCCCTGGGTGGCCGCCAAGCCCGCCGAGGCGCTCACCCGCTACGACGAGGCCCTGCTGGGCGAGCCGGACTCCTGGACCCACCCCCTGCCCCCGCGCGTGGCCTCCCCCGGTTCACCCGGCCCGGATTACGCCGAGCGGGCCCGCAGCATCATCTCCGCCGGGTACACCCCCGCCGCGATCGACCCCGGCCGGGCTCCCCGGGGCGTGGAGGACTACCCCCGCGTGCCCGCCGCCGCGCACTGGCGGCCCAGCGCCTCCCGGCCCGGGGTGCTGGTGGACGTCTCCGGCAACGGCAACCACGCCACCACGACAGGGCGCGCCGCCCCGCGCATCGCCCCCGAGGCGCACCCGCTCTCCGCCGACGGCTCGGCCCTCGTGTGGCCCGCCGGGCACCGCGCCTGGCTGCGCACCGCGCCGCACGCCCCGCTGAACTCGATGACCTTCGACGAGGGCTACACCCTGGAGACCTTCCTGTTCATCGACCCCGCCTTTGGCGAGGAGAACTTCTGGATGGGGGCGCTCGGCAGGCTGGGAAGGCGCGGCGGAGAGGAGCCGGACGAGCCGCCCGCGGTGCTCGCGATCTCCTCGCTGCGCGAGGTGCAGTGGTCGGCGGTGGCCACCCGGGGCGATACCTCGGGCACCTCCAACTGGTCCCACGAGGTCCCGCTGGACCAGTGGTTCCACGTGGCCGTGGTAGGCGACGCCGCCGCGAACACCATCGAGATGTTCATCGACGGCGCGCCCATCCTGCGTGACGTCCTGGGCGCCAGCGGGCTGGCCACCGCCGGGGAGCCGTGGCTGATCGGCGCGTCCGTGTGGGCGGGGCGGCCCGATACCCCGTGGGTGGGCGGCATCGGGGAGACGCGCCTGGTGGCCCGGCCGCTGGGCAGCCACGAGTGGCTGACCGCGCGGGGCTGACGCGACCGCGCCGGGGTGTGACGGGTGGGGTTTACCCGCGCCCCGGCGCGGAATGAAAGAATCCCGCCACGCCGGGGCGTGACGGGATTGATGCACTCCCCGCCCCCACCGGGGCGGAAGGGTATCAGGAGAACACGGCCACCAGCGCGGCGATGCCCGCGCACACCGCCACGGAGAGCGCCAGCCCCCGCCGGTGCGCTTCCACCCGTGCTGGACCAGGTCGTTGGCCACGATAGCGGGCAGGATGCAGAAGATGATGTTCTCCGCGCCGCCCACGCGGTGGCCGGTGAGCGCCACCACCAGCGCCTCCAGGGCGATGACGGTGAGGATGGACAGGGCGCACAGCACGATGAAGCGGTCCTTGCCAAACAGCGGCACCCGGCGCGCGTACGCGCTGTAGATCGCCCACACCACCACGGCGGACAGGGCCAGCACCGCGATGTAGCGGGGGTTGATGCTGCTGGCCACCAGCAGCCCCGCGGTGATGTACCCGCCGGTGCGCAGGCGGAGGTTCTTGAGCAGGCCGTCCTGGATCAGGATGGCGCACAGCACCGAGGCCGCCGCGAGGCCAAAGAACGTGGGCTCGGAGCGGGGGATCTGCTCGAAGAGCGCGCTGGAAAAGGACAAAGGCAGCGCCACGCTGGTGAGCCAGGTGATGCCCACGCCGATGAGCCCGGACAGCGGCACCATCCACGCCAGCGGCAGCAGGGTGTGGCGCGGCCCCTGCTTGACCAGGGAGTTGCACAGCATGCCGGGCACGATCACGCCGATGAGCGCGAACTCCATGCCGTGCACCTGGGTGCCAAAGAGGTACTCGCTGCCCACCACCCACAGCGCGCCGCAGACCACGCCCACGAAGAGCCCGATGGCAAAGATCTGCCGGGGGCGCGGTAGCCAGATCTTGAGCACCACGTACTTGATGAGCAGCCACGCCACCACGGAGACTAGGACGGTGAACACCACGTTCCACGGCATGTACAGGGAGGCCGCCAGGTATCCCACCGTCAGCGAGCCGCCCACGGAGACCTGCCGGGAGCGGAAGTAGAGGTAGCTCACCACCAGGCCCACGAGGAAGGTGACGTGGATGAGGTCCACCAGGAAGTAGTAGGAGCCAAAGTTGACGCTGATCACTGTGCCGCCGCCTCGCTCTCGCTGTCCGACGCCGCGGCCGGGAGCGGGGTGTGCTCCACCACGTGGGAGATGTAGCGCCGCATGGCGGTGACGTGGTCGGTGTGGATGTTGACCATGCCGAAGATGGCCACGTCGTGCCCCTCGAAGCCACGCCGGGCGCGGTCCACCAGCTCGCGGCCGTCCTCGTGGGCGTCCTCCACCTCGCAGTCGGCGGTGGTGATGATCCCCTCGTCCGGGAAGCCCTGGTCGATCAGGCGCTGGCGCACCACCTCCTGGAGGTCGCCGTAGAGCACCACGCGGTCGATCTCCTTGCGCAGGTCGGTGGAGACGAGGTCGATGAACATGGCGGCGCGGTCCGTGCGGTCGGAGCGGTTGTTGAGCGCCACCACGCGGCGGCAGGTATCCGGGAGGAAGGTCTCGGAGACGCTGTCAAACACGCGCACGGTGGATTCCCAGTCGTTCACGGCGAACATGGGCACCCAGAACATGGAGTCCGCGCCCTCCTGGATCTCCGTCACGGAGGTGGTGCCGGGGTCCGGGGCGGCCTTGAGCATGCCGCGCACCGCCACCTCGGTGTCCACGCCCAGCTCCTCGGCCACCGCCAGGGCCACGGCGATGTTCTCCTCGAACTGCTGGTAGCTAAAGCGCGGCACCAGCGAGTGCGAAAGCTCCGTCTCCTGCGCCACGATCAGGCGGCTGCCGCGCGCCTCGGCGTGCTGACGGATGATCTCCACCAGCTTGGGCGAGCGCTCCCCGGTAATCACCACGCCGTTGTGCGGCACGGTGTTGCACAGGGAGGCGGCGATCTCCTCCAGGGTGTCGCCCATGTCCTCCTGGTGGTCCAGGCGCACGTTGGTAATCACGGTGATCGGGGAGCGCAGGATCGTGGACTGGCAGATGTGCTGGTACTTGGGCTTGACCGCCATGCACTCCACCACCAGGGCGTCGATCTCCTCGGTGATCCATTCCTTGACAAAGCGGTACTGCTCGTTGATGTTCGCCGGGCCGGTGCGGCGGATGGGGTGCTCCCCGGCCTGGCCGTCGATGACGCAGGCGTAGGTGCCGGTGGTCTTGGCGATGGTGTTGTGCCCGGCCTCGCGCAGCACCCCGCCGATCATGCGCGTGAGCGTGGACTTGCCTCGGATCCCGTTGACGTGGACGTTGTAGCGCAGGCCGTCGAGGCGGGCGCGGTGTTGGCGTTCGTGGCGATGAAAGTAGGTCATGGACGTTCCGGCAAGGGCGCCGGACATCGCGAGGAAAGCAAGCATGTATCCGTTTCTCTCGTAGAGGAATCTCAGGGGTTGGTATCGGGTACGGTGTGCGCTGTTGTTATCCGCCGGCCACGGCACCCCCGCGGCGATGATCGGCGCCGCCCTCCCATTCGTCCGCAAGGCGGCGCACCACGCCCGCCCCGCTATCGGCCTCGGCCACGCTCAGCGGCTGGCCCCACTCGCGCAGCAGCCGCTGCAGGGAGCCCTGGTGGGTCAGCTCCTCCGTTCCGTACATCGTCTCCGCGTAGGCGCCGTTGCGGTTATCCGCGCCGAAGTTGGGCATGGCGATGGCCTCCGCCGGGCTCAGGCCCCACTGGGTCATGGCCACCAGGTTCTTGAGGTTGTAGGAGGGGATCTTGCGCCCGCCCGGGGAGCCGAGCGCCAGCACGGAATCCCCGGAGCGGGCGACGAGCGGAGCCATCATGGTCTTGGGCGTGGCGGCGTCCCGGCGCGCGTTGGGGGCCTCGGGGGCCACCCCCGAGGCGAAGTTGTCCAGGGAGTTGTTGAGGAAGAATCCCTGCACCATCAGCCCGCTGCCAAAGTTGCGCTGCAGGGTGGTGGTCATGGAGGCCACGTTGCCCTGGCTATCGGCCACGGTGATCTGGGCGGTGCCCTCCTCCTGGGAGTCCCGGTAGCCGCCGTGGCTGAAGCCCTCCAGGTCGGCGGGCTGCGGGTCCTCCACGCTGCTCTTTTGGTGCACCTCGCCCGCCTTGGCCTCCAGGTAGGCGTCGTTGGTCACCACCTGGTCCAGGTAGGCACGGGCGCGCTCGGGGTCGTGCTGCGGATCGTCCATCCAGGTGTTGGCGTCGGTAAAGGCCAGCCGCTCGGCCTCCGTCATCAGGTGCGCCGCCGTGGCCCGGGCCACCTCCGTGCCCTCCTCGGAGTAGGGGTCGAGCCGCCCCAGGTCGAGGTGGCGCATGATGCCCAGGGCCTGGGCCACCACCATCGTTCCGGTGGCGGTGGACGGGCTGCCGCAGGCGCTCATCCCGGCGAAGTCCGTGCACAGGGCCTCCCGGGAGGCCACCGGCTCGGCGGCCTCGCGCCGCCACTGCTCCACCAGGGAGTCCGCGTAGTCCCCGCCCTCGGTCTGCTCCCGCAGCTCGGAGCGGATCTTCTCGGCCGTCTCCTGGCTCAGCGCGCCGCCGTTGCCCGCCCAGTCCCGCAGGAACTCCGCGTAGGGCTTGTTGGTCAGCTCGTCGCCCTCGGCGGGGCGCTCCCCGCTCGCGTTGCGCAGCACCGCGCCGGGCTGGGAGAGGCGGAAGGGGCGCTGGTTGCCGTCGATGGCCCCGGCCAGGCGGGCGCTGGCGGCAAAGCCGGAGGTGCCCAGCCGGTAGGCCGGGTCCACCAGATCGGAGAGGTCCCGGGTGCCGTGATCCTCGTGCAGCTGGCGCAGCAGCCGCAGCGTCTGGGGGACGCCGATGCTCCCGGTGGCGGCGTCGGCCCCCTCGGCGGCGGAGGAGTCGTTCTCCAGGCTGTGCACCACGGCGTCGTAGGAGCGCACCTGATCCGTGGCGGCGTCGTAGTACACCGCCAGCGCCCCGCCGCCCGGCCCGGAGGACTGCGGCTCCACCAGCCCGAGCACCGCCTGGGCCGCCACGAGGGCGTCCGCGGCGCTGCCGCCCTCGGCCAGCACGTCGCAGGCGGCGCGGCTAGCCTCGGGGTGGGTGGTGGCCGCCATGTAGGAGGAGGCGGTGGCGGAGGTATCCCCCTCCCCCACCTCGCACTGGGAGTGCTGCGCTATGGCAGCGGGGCCGTCCCCGCTCGTGGAGCAGGCGCTCACCCCCGCGCCGAATACGAGGGTGCCGAGTGTGAGCGCGAGGGCGCGTCGCCCGCTGTGGCGCACAAAAATCTCTCCTTGAAGTTTCCCTAATAAAACATGTGAGGTCACGGAGATCGTCCGCGCCAACAGTTATCCGAACTTAGCAACGCCCGGGAGGTGCGACAACCCCCTCCGGCGCGCCGTCCTGGGCTTATAGGGAAAAAACCGGAAACTCGGTACTAAAGTACCTCCTCCTGCTCCGGGTGCTTGTACTTGTCCAAGGTATTAAAGAAGTGATCGGTGATCTGCACGGAGACCTCGGAGCCGCCGCCGAGCACCACGAGCGTGGCAAAGGCGATGTCGTCGCGGTATCCGGCGAACCAGGCGTGGGAGCCCTCGTTGATCTCGGCCTCGCCCGTCTTGCCGTACACCTCGCCCTCGGCCTGCATGCCGCGCGCCGTGCCCTGGGTGACCACGCTGCGCATGGAGCGGCGCAACTGCGCGATCGCCTCCGGGGCGGGCGCCTCCACCTTCTCGCTCACCGTGGTCTCGTGCCCGGTGATGAGCGTGGGCACCGGGGTGCGCCCGGCGGCGGCCGTGGCGGCGCTGAGCGCCAGGCCGAAGGGGCTGGCCAGGTCCAGGCCCTGCCCGTACCCGGCCTCCGTGCGGTCCAGCTCCGTCTCCCCCTCCGGCACGGAGCCGGTGATCGTGTCCAGCCCCGGGATCTCGTAGTCCACCCCCAGCCCAAACTGCTTGGCCGTGGCCTTCAGCTCGCCGGGCGCGAGGTTGGTGGAGATGTCCGCGAAGCTGGTGTTGCAGGACTGCGCGAACGCCTGCTCCAGGGGCACGCTGCCCAGGGAGAACTCGTTGTAGTTGACCACCGTGCGCCCGTAGATGTTCATCGTCCCGGGGCAGGGCACGATGGAGTCCGCGCTGAGCCCCTGGTGCTCGAAGCCGGCGGTGGCGGTGATCATCTTGAACACCGACCCCGGGGGGTACTGCCCGCTCAGCGCGATGTCGCCGTCCTTGTCCGCCTCGGCGGTCTGCGCCACCGCCAGGATCTCGCCGCTCGACGGCCTGATCGCCACCAGCATGGCCTTATCCCCCGCGCGGGTATTCACAGCCTCCTCCGCCGCGCGCTGCACGTCGTAGTCGATGCTCACGCCCACCGAGGGCGCCACCTGCGGGGCGTGGTACTCCACGTCGTCCAGCGCGGAGCCCTCCTCGTTGACCACGGACACCCGCCAGCCCGCCGCGCCGTCGAGGTCGTCCTCCACGATGGAGCGCACGCGGGACATGATGTCCGGGGCAAAGCCCGGCTTGGGCGTGACCATCGCCGCCTCCGGGTTAAGGCGCACCGACGCTTCCCCGGACAGCGCCTGGGACACCTGCTGCGCGACGGCGTCCGGCACCGTGGTCACCGAGTAGTCCCCCCGCGCGCCGCGCAGCGTCCCGGCCAGGGAGGCCGCCTCCACCGTGGGCACGCTGGGGTCCGCCTCCTTGGCCTTCTTCAGGGCCGCCTCGATGCTGCGGGCCGTGCGGGCGGGGTCCGTCAACTCCTCGGTGTTGACCAGCACGCGCTGGCGCACGCCGGGGGTGAGCAGGGCCACCCCGTCCGAGCTGACCACGCTGGCCCGCTCGGCGGCCACCGGGCGCAGCTCCAGGTGCTGATGCGCCCCGAGGGTGGGATGCACGATGGTGGGCTGCCAGCGCACCGACCACTGCTCCCCCTGACGGGTCAGCATCATGGAGGACTCGTAGGACAGCGTGCGCTCCCGGGGCAGCTTCCACTCCATGCGGTAGCGGGCGGTGGCCGACTGCTCCGAAAGGTCCACGCCCTCCACCGTGGCCTCCAGCCCCTCGGCCTGGAGTCCCTCCACGCTGGCCTGGATCAGCGGAAGCGCGGCCTCGGGGTCGTCCACGCGGCTTTCCACCGCCTCCCAGTCCCGCTCCGCGATGGCCTCCAGGAACTCCTGCGCCACCGGGCGGGCGTCCGCCGGCTTAGGGGTGCAGGCCACCACGCCCGACAACGCCATGACCAGCACCGAAAGCAGAGCGGGCAACCTTTTCATAGCGCCCAAGACTAGCAGCGCCCGGCCGCGCGGCTACTGAGTGACGCGCACCTTCGATCCCACCCCGGCGGCCTGCGCGGCCGCGAGCTCCTCGGGATCCATCTGCTCGACGATACGCATGGCCTCCTCGATCAGCGTCTCCACGATCTGGGACTCCGGCACCGTCTTGATGACCTCCCCCTTGACAAAGATCTGCCCCTTGCCGTTGCCCGAGGCCACGCCGAGGTCGGCGTCGCGCGCCTCGCCCGGGCCGTTGACCACGCACCCCATCACGGCCACGCGCAGCGGCACGTCCATGCCCTCCAGGGCGGCGGTGACCTCCTCGGCCAGGGTGTACACGTCCACCTGGGCGCGCCCGCAGGAGGGGCAGGAGACGATCTCCAGGCCCCGGGGGCGCAGGTTGAGCGACTGCAGGATCTGGTCGCCCACCTTCACCTCCTCCTTGGGGTCCGCCGACAGGGAGACGCGGATGGTATCCCCGATCCCGTCCGCCAGCAGGGAGCCGAAGGCCACGGCGGACTTGATGGTGCCCTGGAAGGCCGGGCCGGCCTCCGTCACGCCCAGGTGCAGCGGGTAGTCCGTCTTGGCGGCGAGCTGGCGGTAGGCCTCCACCATTACCACCGGGTCGTTGTGCTTGACCGAGATGGCGATGTCCCCGTAGCCGTGCTCCTCGAAGAGGCTGGCCTCCCACACCGCGGACTCCACCAGCGCCTCCGGGGTGGCCTTGCCGTACTTCTCCAGCATCCGCCGGTCCAGGGAGCCCGCGTTCACGCCGATGCGGATGGGGATGCCCGCGTCTCCGGCGGCCTTGGCCACCTCCTTGACGCGCCCGTCGAACTCCCGGATGTTGCCCGGGTTCACGCGCACCGCCGCGCACCCGGCGTCGATGGCCGCGAAGATGTACTTGGGCTGGAAGTGAATGTCCGCGATCACCGGGATGGGGGACTTCTTGGCGATGGCCGGGAGGGCCTCCGCGTCCACCGTCTTGGGGCAGGCCACGCGCACGATGTCGCAGCCGGACGCCGTGAGCTGCGCGATCTGCTGCAGCGTGGCGTTGACGTCGTGCGTCTTGGTGGTGGTCATCGACTGCACGGAGATCGGGTAATCCGACCCCACCCCCACCGAACCGACCATGAGCTGGCGCGTCGTGCGGCGCGGCGCCAGGGTGGCGGGCGGGGCTTCGGGCATACCTAGTCCGACGGGAATGGACAAGTTCTCATACTCCTTGAAAGGCAGCGCGCGGGCCGATCCACCCGCCACGCCGCCGTCGAATCAACACTCTGGGGCTTAATCTGCCAACACCACGAGCATACACCGGCGGGGATCAGCCGAAGAGCCTCACGGGGTTGACCACGTCGGCCACCACGAACACCAGGCCCAGGGTGAGCAGCGCCGCGCCCATCGCGTAGGTCAGCGGCATCAGGCGGGTGTAATCTGCGGGCCCGGCCGGGGCCAGGCCGCGCAGCCGACGCACCGCGTCGCGCGCCTTCTCGTAGAGCACCACCGCCACGTGCCCGCCGTCGAAGGGCGGCAGCGGGATCAGGTTGAACACCGCGAGGAAGAAGTTGAGGCTGGCCAGCAGCATCCAGAACATGCCCCAGTACGAGCGCTCCACCAGCTCCCCGCCCGCGCGCGAGGCCCCCACCACGCTCATCGGGCTATCGGCGGCGCGCTCCGCGCCGAAGATGGACGCCACCACGCCCGGCACCTTGGCGGGCAGCTGGCCGAGCGCCTGCACCGTGGAGACCACCAGGTCCTTGGTGTAGGAGGCGGTCACGCCTATGGCCTCCACCGGGCCGAAGGTGGCGATGGCGTCCTCCACCGGCGCGGAGGCCACGCCGATCACGCCCTGGCCCTGCTCCCCGCGCGCCACCGGCACCGCCATCTCGGTGCGCTGCCCGTGGCGCTCCACGGTCAGGGTGATCGTCTCACCTGGGCGCTGGCGGATGTCCTGCGCCATCTGGCCGAAGCTCTGGGTCTCCTGGCCGTCGAGCGCCACGATCCGATCCCCCGGCACCAGGCCCGCCTCGCGGGCGGGGCCCGCCGTTACCTCCGCCACCGTAGGCGTGAGATCCGCGTTGGGGTTGGGCAGCCCGGAGGTCATGGCCACCCCATAGAGGATGAGCACCCCCACGATCAGGTTCATGGTGATCCCGCCGAGCAGCACCGCGATCCGCTTCCACCACGCCTTCTTGTACATGGCGTGCGGCTCCTCCTGCCGGGTCAGCGCCGGGTCCTGGGCCGTCATGCCCGCGATGTCGCAGAATCCGCCGAAGGGCAGGGCCTTGATCCCGTACTCGGTATCGCCACGCCGGAAGGAGCACACCCTCGGCCCGAACCCGATGAAGTAGCGCCGCACCCGCATCCCGCAGGCGCGCGCCACCGCCAGGTGGCCCCACTCGTGCAACGCGATGGTCACCGCGATACCCAGCGCAAACAGCGCGATCCCCAGCAAGCCTGCCACGTCGGTCCTTTCCGCTCGGACGGCGCGGGGAGGGCTCGCCCCGCGCCGGAATACAAATCAGCCCGCCAGGGTAGCGAGAATCTCCCGGGCGCGCCGCCGGGCCTCCCCCTCCACGGCCAGCACGTCCTCCACGTCGCGCGGCTCCCCCGCCCAGCCCTCGCACCGGCCCAGCACGTCCCCGACCACGTCCACGATCTGCGGGAAGCGGATGCCGCCCGTAAGAAACACCGCCGCGGCCTCCTCGTTGGCCGCGTTGTACACCGCGGGATGGGTGCCGCCGCGGCGCGCCGCGGCGCGCGCCAGCTCCACGGCGGGGAATGCCTCGTTATCCACCGGCTCGAAGTCCCAGGAAAACGCCTCGCGGAAGTCCAGGGGCGGCTCCGCGCCCGCCACGCGGTGCGGCCACCCCAGCGCCAGGGCGATGGGGAGCTTCATGGAGGGCGGCGAGGCCTGGGCGATGGTCGCGCCGTCGCTAAAGGTCACCATCGAGTGCACGATGGACTGCCGGTGAACGGTGACGTCGATGACGTCCGGGTCCACGCCGAGGAGAAGGGAGGCCTCGATCAGCTCCAGGCCCTTGTTCACCAGGGTGGCGGAGTTCAGGGTGTTCATCTGCCCCATCGACCACGTGGGGTGCGCCGCCGCCTGCCGCGGGGTGACCTCCCACATCTGCTCCCGGGTGCGCCCCCGGAAGGGACCCCCGGAGGCGGTGAGCACCAGGCGCGCCACCTCGGACGAGGCGCCCGAGCGCAGGCACTGGGCCATCGCGGAGTGCTCCGAGTCCACGGGCACGAGCTGGCCGGGGGCGGCGGCCTCGATCACCAGGCGCCCCCCGGCCACGAGCGATTCCTTATTAGCCAGGGCCAGCCGTGCCCCGGAGCGCAGTGCGGCCATGGTGGCGGCCAGGCCCATCGATCCCACCAGGGCGTTGAGCACCACGTCCACCACGCCCTCCGCGTCAAGCGCACGGACCAGGTCGCGGGCGGCGTCGGGGCCGTCGAGCACCGCGCCCCCTAGCCCCCGGGAGACCTCCCGCGCGGCCTCCGGGCGGGCCACCGCCACCCTGCCCGCGGGCAGGCCCAGGGCGCGGGCCTGCCGGACCACCAGGTCCGGCGAGGACCCCCCGGCGGCGATGCCCACCACCTCGAAGAGATCCGGGTTCTGCGCGATGACCTCGAGGGCCTGCGTGCCGATGGAACCCGTGGAACCAAGAATAAGAATGCGCTGTGCCACGGCCTCCATTGTTCCCCATGCCCCGGCCGGGGCGGGCGGGGACGCGCCGCCGCGCCCGTGCATGCCGGTGGCGCGCCGGGGTCGGGGCCAGCGGTGGGCCGTGGTAGCCGTGGTGTGCCGCACCGTACGACGCCGTGCCCTACCGCGCCGCGCGCCAGGGGCAACCAAAAGATGGATTTGCCGATCGCGCCGGTGACGTGCGGAACCGCGAGTTCTCCCGGCGCGGCGCCTATGGCAGAATAAGGGGCAGTGTTCACCGCGCCTACCCCGGCGCCACACCCGCAGCATGTGTATGAAGGAGAGATACCGTGGCCGGTTCCCACCACCTCGAGCCTGAGATTCACAATGGCGTGTCCACCCTGGACGAGCCCTCGGCCGCCTGGGGATGGCACGACATCGGATTCCGTGCCACCCAGCTCGCCGGCTGGGTCTCCGTCATCATTCTGCTGGGGTACAACTTTGGCAACCACAAGGGCCACGTGGAGACGATCTGGCTGTTCACCCTGGCCGCCGTCATCGCCCTGGGGCTGCTGATCCACGCCTTCCGCCCCAAGCTCAGCCAGGTGCGCACCCTCAGCTCCCACAACAAGCCCGTGGGCCACAAGGAGCCGGAGTGGGCCTACCTGCAGGCCACCCTTCAGGGCCCCTACGCGGAGCTGAGCGATAAGGAGCTGCGCGCCCTCAACATCGAGCCCTCCCGCGTGGAGCACCTGCGCGCCCTGCCGCAGAACTAACCGCCGCCCGCGAAGAAAAGGGGCGCGCTCCGCACGGGGCGCGCCCCTTTTTTTTGCGTTTTTGCGCCCCGACTCGCCCCCGCTCCTAGCGCTCCCGGCCCGGCCGCCGGGGGTTCGCACGAGCGGCCCCACCCCGACGCCCCCTCATCGCGCCGGGGCCACCCCTGCCCCAGCACTAACCCCCTAGTTGCCCCTAATTCACCCAGGAACGGACCTTGGCGTAGATCTCGGGCCACTGCTGCTCCACCCGGCGGACGCTGCGGCGCAGGATCACCGCGTAGGCCACCGCGGGGATCGCCACGCAGGTCAGGCAGCCCAGCGCGGTGAGCCAGGCCCCCACGCCGTGGTATCCCACCAGGATCATCACCACGCCGGGGACGACGGGAATCCAGCCCAGGAACATGAAGCCCAGGCCGCTGACCATCGCCGCCGAGGAATACCCTGAGCGATCCGACCAGGAGTTGGTGCCCGGCCTGGAGGTGGCATAGGGGTTATAGGCGGTGAACATGAGGCCCGCCGCGGCACCCGAGATGAGGTATCCCAGCGCCGCCACGATCACCAGCAGGGCGATCGAGCGGTCCGGAAAGAGCAGGAGCACCAGCGCGGCGTAGAGGAGCCCGAAGATCGTCAGGGGCACCGCGGAGGCTGCGTGGCGGGCCAGCACCAGGGTTCGCGGGCTCACCCCGCTGGTCAGGTGCAGCCAGCCGCCGGGGCCGTCGTAGCCGAAGTCGTTGGAGCACATCGCGGAGACCATGATCCCCGTCACGAACAGCCCGTAATACCCCACGAAGGAGCCGGAGCTGACGCCCTGGAACAGGAAGATCGCGCACAAGAACGGCAGGGGGATGAACGATACCAGCATGCGGCTATCGCGGCGCAGGTAGCGCACGGCGCGGGAGAAGATCGCCGCCGCCGGGGTGTACGGCAGGCCGGGAAAGAGGATGGAGGGGAAGGAATCGCCGTCCTTCCGCGCCTTCTGCTTCCGCGTGACCGCCGCGCCGTGCATCTGCGGCTCCTCCATGTCCGCGCGCACCCCGCGCAGCCACAGCCAGCCGAGAATGACCAGCGTGGCCAGGGCGATCGCCGCCTGCGCGGCCGCGACGCCCCACCGCCCGCCGAGCACGGCCCCGATGACCCCGCCCGTGGCTCCCAGGGGCGTCCAGGCCAGGATCGCGCCGAGAGCATCGAGGGGGATTCCCTCCCCGTAGTTGACAAAGAGGTTAAAGGCCAGGATCACCAGGAGAAAGGCCAGGCCGCTGAGCACCGCCTTGCGGTCCTTGCTCCCGGAGGATCCCCGGCCCACCGCGCGGGCGATCACGTCCCCCGCCAGCACCGTGGTGCACAGGGAGAGCACGAGCAGGGGCAGCGCCACGATCGCCGTGGTGGCCGAGGGCGCGGCGACGCACAGGATCACCCCCGTGATGACGGTGCACAGGAGGGCCACCACGGGCCTGCTCTGCAGGAAAGTCACGCCCAGCAGGCCCGCGCGCACCTGTTCCGGGCGCACCGGCAGGGTGGCAAAGTCCCGCGCGCTCACCTGCTGCTCGCCGGAGGGCATGAGCGCCATGAGCGTGATGTAGCCCAGCACGCCCGCGGCGATGACGCAGGCGATATAGGAGTGCGGCCCGCCGTGGGCCCCGGTGTAGAGGAAGAAGCCACTAGAGGCCAGGCCGATGAGCCCGTAGAAACCCACGAAGCACATCATCACCAGCACGGCCGGGTTGGCCCGCACCATGCGGCGCCACAGGGTGAGATGAAGCCTGATCACCATGCCCGTCATGCTCACCGCTCCCCTCCCAGCCAGTCCAGGGAGTCGCCGCTGTAGGCGCCGCCCACGGCCTCCACGAAGGCGTCGCTGAGCGAGCGCCCGCCGCGGACCTCCTCCACGGGCCCGGAGGCCTGCACGCGGCCCTTGTTGATGATGGCCACGTGGGTGCACAGGCCCTCCACCAGCTCCATCACGTGGGAGCTGATCACCACGGTTCCCCCGGCGGCGGCGTAGCTGCGCAGGAGGTTCTGGATGGTCCGCCCGGAGACGGGGTCCACGGCCTCCAGGGGCTCGTCCAGGATCAGCACGGCGGGGTTGTGCAGCAGGGCCAGGGCGAGCAGGATCTTCTTGGTCATGCCCGCGGAGTAGTCCACCACCCGCTTGTCCCCGGCCTCCTCCAGGCCCAGGGCCGCCAGCAGCTCACGGCTGCGTTCCTCCACCACGGCGGCGTCCATGCCGCGCAGCCCGCCCACGTAGCTGAGCAGCTCCGGGGCGCTGAGGCGATCGAACACCGGCACCCCGTCCGCCAGCAGGCCCATCGCCCGCTTCATCTCCAGGGGCTGCTCCCAGGTGTGGTAGCCCGCCACCCAGGTATCGCCCCGGTCCGGGCGCAGGAGCCCCGCCGCCATGGAGATCATGGTGGTCTTTCCCGCGCCGTTGGGCCCCACTATTCCGTAAATGGATCCCCGGGGGATGTCCAGATCAATGTCATTCACGGCCACCGCGCCGTCAAAGGCCTTGCATAGCCCGCGCACCGCGAGGGCCTGCGTCGTGGGATCGTGGTGAAGCATAAAAGGGCACGTCCTTTCCCTGAAGAAGTATCGTGCCCTTAATCCTATGACCGGAAGGTAAACAAAAGATCACGCCATATCTATTGTGATTCTCTTTCCTCGGCCGCCAACTGCCCGCAGGCCGCCGCGATCTCCGAGCCCTTGGTATCGCGCACCGTGCAGGGCACTCCCTGGGCGATCACCCTGCGCACAAACTCCTGCTGGCGGGGCTTGGGCGAGGCGTCCCACTCCGATCCCGGCGTGGGATTAAGCGGAATCACGTTGACGTGAACCTTGGAGCCGAGGGCGTCGTGCAATTTCTTGCCCAACATATCCGCGCGCCAATCCTGATCGTTCTTATCGCGGATAAGGGCGTATTCCACGGACACCCTTCTTCCCGATTTATCAGCGTAATAACGCGCGGCATCCAGAACCTCCGCCACCGGCCAGCGGTTGTTCACCGGCACCAGGGTGTCGCGCAGCTCGTCGTCCGGTGTGTGCAGGGAGATCGCCAGGGTAACGGACATGTCCTCGTCGGCCAGCTTGCGAATGGCCGGGGCCAGGCCCACGGTGGAGACCGTGACGTTGCGCTGGGAGATGCCGAAGCCCTCCGGCACCGGGCTGGTGATCTGCCGCACCGCCGAGACCACCCGCTTGTAGTTGGCCAGCGGCTCCCCCATGCCCATGAACACCACGTTGGACAGTCGCCCGCCCTCAGCCTCCATCGTGGCCGCGGCGGCCCGCACCTGATCCACGATCTCCCCGGTGGAGAGGTTGCGGTCCAGCCCGCCCTGCCCCGTGGCGCAGAACGGGCAGTTCATGCCGCACCCCGCCTGGGAGGAGATGCACAGGGTGGCGCGGTCCGGGTAGCGCATGAGCACGGACTCCAGCAGCGTGCCGTCGTGCAGCCGCCACAGCGTCTTTTGCGTCTCGCCCTCGTCCGTGGCCGTCTGCGTCACCGGGCGCATCAGGGGCGGGAAAAGCGCCTCGCGCACCCGCTCGCGGGCCTCGGCCGGGAGGTCCGTCATCGTTCCCGGGTCGGCCTCGTACCTGCCGTAGTAGTGCCGGGCAATCTGATTCACCCGGAACTTCGGCAGCCCAAGATCCGTGACGGCGGCCACGCGGGCCTCGGCGTCGAGATCGGCAAAGTGCTTGGGCGGCATGCCGCGCTTGGGCGCGGCGAACTGGAGCTTGATTGGTTCAGCCATGATGGGCACCATTGTTCCACCTCGGGGACGGTGAATCTAATCCTGCGCCACCCCCTGTGGACCGCGCGGCACCGGGCACGATTGAATAGAGGGCATGACTACACCGAATGATCCCACGGCACGCGGCGACCTTGCCGACCCCACCTCCCCCGCAGCGGGCACGGAGCCGACGCCCGCGCCGGAGGCGTCGCGACGCACCGGCTCGAAGCCGCAGCGCACCTTCGCCGCCACCACCTGGGCCGCCCTCATCGTCGGGGCCCTGCTGCTGATCCTGCTGCTCGTGTTCATCATGCAGAACCAGCAATCCGTGGAGCTGACGCTCTTCGCCTGGAAGTTCAGCTTCCCCGCCGGGGTGGGCTTCCTCCTCGCCGCCATCGCGGGCGCCCTCATCATGGCCCTGGTGGGCGGGGTGAGGATGCTGGAGCTGCGCCGCCTGGCAAAGAAGAACTCCCGCTAGGACAGCCCCTGGGTGACCAGGCTGAGCAGCAGCCAGGTCACCATCGCCGCGGGCAACAGCCCGTCGAGCCGGTCCATCATGCCGCCGTGCCCCGGCAGCATGCCGGACATGTCCTTGATGCCGAGGTCTCGCTTGAACTGGGACTCCACGAGGTCGCCCAGGGTGGCGCACACCGCCATGAGCAGGCCCATGGCCACGCCCAGCCACCACGGCTGGTTGAGCAGCAGCACCACGCAGGCCAGGCCCACCCCCGCGCCGCCCAGCAGGGAACCCGCGAAGCCCTCCCAGGACTTCTTGGGGCTCACCGCCGGGGCCATCGGGTGCGAACCGAAGAACACCCCGGCGACGTACCCGCCGGTATCCGAGGCCACCACGCACGCCACGAAGGTGACGATGAACAGCGGGGCCGCCGCCACGTCGGACTCGATGCGGGAGATGAGCGCGGCGAAGGCCCCGAACATGGGTATCCAGGTGAGCACGAACAGCGAGATCGCCACGTCCCGCACGTAGTTGCGCGCCCGCACGCTATCCACCTGGACAAAGAGCCTGCCGTACATGACCACCAGGGCCACCGCCACGTAGGCGGCCGCCATGCCGCCCACCCCCCACGGCCAGGTGAGCCACACCAGGAACTGGCCGCCCACGAGGAGCACCAGGCGGCTAATCACGTAGTCCGCCTCCATGAGACGCGTGCTGACCTCCCAGGTGCCCAGGCCCACCGCCGCGCTCACCAGGAGGTACCAGCCGAGCGGGCCGAGGAGCACCCCGGCGATGACCAGGGCCCCCAGCCCCACACCCACGCCCACCGCTACCGGCAGGTTGCGCCCTGCGCTGTTCTTCGGCTTGAATCGCTCGGCGCTGCGGGTGACGCCCACAATGTGCTCCTTTCGGCTGGGGTGATAACGATCGAGGGCGCTAGACCTCCATCAACTCCGTCTCCTTGTTGGATACCACCTCGTCCACCTTGGCCACGTACTCCTGGGTGGTCTTATCCAGCTCCTTCTCCGCCGCGATCACCTCGTCCTCGCCGGCGTCGCCGTCCTTCTGCAACTTCTTGAGCTGCTCCATGCCCTTGCGGCGCACGTTGCGAATGGCGATCTTGCCGTCCTCGCCCTTGGACTTGGCGAGCTTAACCATCTCCTTGCGGCGCTCCTCCGTGAGCTGCGGCACCGTCACGCGCAGCACGTGGCCGTCGTTGGTGGGGTTCACGCCCAGGTCGGAGTTGCGGATGGCGTCCTCGATCTCCCCCATGATGGAGGGCTCGTAGGGCTTGATGAGCAGCATGCGCGGCTCCGGTACGGAGATGGAGGCCATCTGCGTGATGGGGGTGGGCACCCCGTAGTACTCCGCGATCACGCCGTTAAACATGGAGGGGTTGGCGCGCCCCGTGCGGATGGTGGTGAGGTCCTCGCGGGTGTGCTCCACCGTGTTGCCCATGCGCTCTTCGGCTTCCATCAAAATCTCGTCGATCATGCTCTTGTCACTCCTCCGCCACTCATGCGTGGCCGCTTATGCGTAAATTAAGGTAAAAATGCTGCCGGCCCCTTGGGGCCTTAATGTAGCAGGAGCGAGGCGTCCCCGAGGGACGACGCCCCGCCTCCCGCGCGCCACCAGGCTTCGCGGCTAGGACTTCACCAGCGTGCCGATGCGCTGCCCCGCCACCGCGCGGGCGATGTTGCCCTCGGTGAGCAGGTTAAAGACCAGGATCGGCATGTCGTTATCCATGCACAGGCTAAAGGCCGTGGCGTCCGCCACCTTGAGGTTCTTCTCGATGACCTCGCGCGGGGTGATCTGGTCGTAGAGGGTGGCCTCGGGGTTGGTGCGCGGGTCGTCCGAGTACACGCCGTCCACCGCCTTGGCCATGAGCAACACCTCGCAGCCGATCTCCAGGGCGCGCTGCGCGGCGGTGGTGTCCGTGGAAAAGTACGGCATGCCCATGCCCGCGCCGAAGATCACCACGCGCCCCTTCTCCAGGTGGCGGGCGGCCCGCAGCGGCAGGTAGGGCTCGGAGATCTGCGCCATGTTGATGGCGGTCTGCACGCGGCACTCCACGCCCTCCTGCAGGAGGAAGTCCTGCAGGGCCAGGCAGTTCATCACGGTGCCCAGCATGCCCATGTAGTCCGAGCGCGCCCGGTCCATGCCGCGCTGCTGAAGCTGCGCGCCCCGGAAGAAGTTGCCCCCGCCGATGACCACCGCGATCTCGGCCCCCGTGCTGGCCACCTCCGCGATCTGCCGCGCGACGTTTTCCACCACGTCGGGGTCGATGCCCACCTGGCCCCCGCCAAACATCTCCCCGCCAAGCTTCAGCATGACGCGGCGGTATCCTTCGCTTCTGGCGCTATCCTGCTCAGAGGTCACCGGGCAACTCCTTCTTTAGTACGTGTGCGGCTGGCTCGTCTCCGGCCTAGTCTACCGTGCGCCCCGGCGATCGCCCCGCTGCGGCACAGGCCCGGGGTGATCCGCGGTGCACACGCCGGGCGCATAGCGGGCGGGCGCGCGGCGGACAGCAAAAACCCGCGCCGCATCCTTCACGGATGCCGCGCGGGTTTGCCCGGGTATCCCCGGGTACGTCTCGGCGTGCGCCGGTGGCTACTGCTGGCCCACCTCAAAGCGGGCGAAGCCGGTCACGGTGATGCCGGCCTCCTTGGCCACGTCGCCCACGGACTTCTTGCCGTCCGCCACGGAGGCCTGCTCCAGCAGCACGACGTCCTTGTAGAAGCCGTTGAGGCGGCCCTCCACGATCTTCGGGATGGCCTGCTCCGGCTTGCCCTCCTCGCGGGTGATCTGCTCGGCGATGGAGCGCTCCTTCTCCACGACCTCGGCCGGGACGGACTCGCGGTTGAGGTAACGCGCCTTCAGCGCCGCCACCTGCATGGCCACCGCGTGGGCGGCCTTCTCGTCCTCGCCCTCGTAGGCCACCAGCACGCCCACGGCCGGGGGCAGGTCGGCGGAGCGCTGGTGCAGGTACACGGAGGTCTTCTCGGCGTCCAGGGTGACCGCGCGGCGCAGCTCCAGCTTCTCGCCGATCTTCGCGGACAGCTCCTGCAGCACCTCGGAGGCGGGCTTGCCGTCCACGTCGGCGGCGGCCAGCTCCTCGGCGGAGTTCGCCTTCACCGCGGCGGCGGCGTCTGCGATCTTCGCGGCGAGCTCCTTGAACTCGGCGTTCTTGGCAACGAAGTCCGTCTCGGAGTTGACCTCGATCATGGTGTTGCCGGAGACGGCGATCAGGCCCTCAAGCGCGTTGCGCTCGGCGCGCTTTCCGACGTCCTTGGCGCCCTTGATGCGCAGGTTCTCCACGGCCTTCTCGAAGTCGCCGTCGGTCTCGTCGAGAGCCTTCTTGCAGTCGAGCATCCCGGAGCCGGTGATCTCGCGCAGCTTCTTCACGTCAGCAGCAGTGTAGTTCGCCATTGTTGGGGCGATCCTCCTTGTGTAGAAACGGTTACCGTTGAAAATCGTAGCCGAGAAACGGCCTCGCCGTGGGCTACGGTTCCCCAGCGGCGTGATAGGGGGAAACTAAAGCGATAGGCCCTCGCGTGCGCCACCGATACAACCGGCGTTCACCCGAGGGCCTTACGCTTGAGCGGGCTGAGCACCCGGAGGGGTTAGGCCTCCTTGGATGCCTCGGCGGCGTCGGCCTCCTGGGCCTTCTGCGCGTCCTGGGCTTCCTTCTCCTGGGTGTCGCCAGCGGCCTCCTTGGCGGCGGCGAGCTGACGCTCCTCGCGGGACTTCTTGCCCTCGATGACCGCCTCGCCCACCACGTGGGTGAGGATGTTCACGGAGCGGATGGCGTCGTCGTTGCCCGGGATCGGGTAGGCCACGTCGTCGGGGTCGCAGTTGGTGTCCAGGATGGCCACCACCGGGATGTTGAGCTTGTGCGCCTCGTGAACGGCGATGTGCTCCTTGTTGGTGTCCACGATCCACAGGGCCGAGGGCACCTTGGTCATCTCAGAGATGCCGCCCAGCACGCGCTCCAGCTTGACGCGCTCGCGGGTGAGCATGAGGGCTTCCTTCTTGGTGCGGCCCTTGTAGCCGTCCTCGGCCGCGTCCATCGCCTGCAGCTCCTTCATGCGGGCGAGGCGCTTGGAGACGGTCTGGAAGTTGGTCAGCATGCCGCCGAGCCAGCGGTGGTTCACGTAGGGCATGCCCACGCGCTCCGCCTCGGTCTGGATGGCCTCCTGAGCCTGCTTCTTGGTGCCCACGAAGAGGATGTTGCCGCCGTGCGCGACGGTCTCCTTGATGAACTCGTAGGCCTCATCGATGTAGGTCAGCGTCTGCTGCAGATCGATGATGTAGATGCCGTTGCGATCGGTGAAGATGAAGCGACGCATCTTCGGGTTCCAGCGACGAGTCTGGTGCCCGAAGTGGACGCCAGCATCGAGAAGCTCGCGCATGGTCACGACTGCCATGGTGTGCTCCCTTTCTTGTTATGGTCTTTCGGTTTTAAAAGTGCAACAGGTTTTGTGTTTTTGTCCTGCGCCCTGGCGGCATAGCACCGCGCCTTCCAACACCCGAGCCTGTGGGATCGGGACCGCGTCGGAGGCACCGCATATGCCGCGCGTAGTCAGCGGCCCGGGCGTAAAACACGCCCAGACACACTGCTGGGAGCAAGCATATAGCCTTCCACCCCCGGCTTCAAACCGCGGCGGGGGCTTATCCACAGGTAAACACCACCTTTCACATTCACACCACCATCCACAGGCCGGGGAGATCGACCTCGCGGAACCGGCGGCGCGCCGCGCAGAGTTGTTCCCATGAACACCCGCAACCGCCTCCCCCTCGCCGCGCTCGTAGTCCTGATCGCCCTCATTGCCCTAGCCTCGGTGCTCTTTCTGGCGCCGCCGACCCACGCCTGGGTCTCCCCCGCCACGGGCACGCCCGCGCCCGGCGCCGTGCTTCGGCCCTTCGATCCCCCGTCGCGCGACTGGCTGCCCGGCCACCGCGGCGTGGACCTGCACGCCCCGCCGGGGACCCCGATCCGCGCCGCCGGGCGCGGGACCGTGACGTTCGCGGGCGCGGTGGCGGGCAGCCCCACCGTCTCCCTCGAACACGGGGAGGGAATACTCACCACGTACCAGCCGGTCCTCCCCCGCGTGAGCGCGGGGGACGCCGTGGAGGAGGGACAGATAATAGGGGTGCTGGCCGAGGCACCCGCCTCCCACCACCAGCCGGGCACCGGGCTGCACTGGGGAGCGCGCCCCCTGCCGGACAAGGACCGCTACCTCAACCCGCTGCTCCTGCTGCCCGCCCCGGCGATCCGGCTCAAGCCCGTGGATGCGCCTGCTCGTAGACCTTCCGCAGGCGGCTGGCGCTGACGTGCGTGTAGATCTGCGTGGTCTGCATCGAGGAGTGACCAAGCAGCTCCTGCACCTCGCGCAGGTCCGCCCCGCCCTCCAGCAGGTGGGTGGCCGCGCTATGGCGCAGGCCGTGGGGGCTCAGGCCCTCCGCCTCGATCCCGCGCGCCGCCACCTCCACGATGCGGCGCACCTGGCGGGGGTTGATCCTGCCGCCCCGGCTGCCCAGAAAGACCGCGTCCCGGCCGCTCCCGGCCTGGGTGGGGGCCGCCTTGCGCACCAGCTCCGGGCGCCCCTCCCCCAGCCACCTCGCCAGGGCCTCCCTGGCGGGCTGGCCGAAGGGGGCCACGCGCTCCTTGTTCCCCTTGCCCACCACGCGCACGGTGCAGCCGCGCATGTCCAGGCGGCCAAGGTCCAGGCCGCACAGCTCGGAGACGCGGATGCCCGTGGCGTAGAGCAGCTCCACCATCGCCCTGTTGCGCAGGGCCTCCGGGGTCCGCTCCTCCCCCACGGGCCCGCCGCCCACGGCCCTGCCCGCGCTCGTCCCCGCGCCCGCGCTCGCTCCCGCGCCGTGCGGCTCCGCAGGCGCACCGCCCACCCCCAGCGGCGCCGGGGAGGCGGCCCCCACGGCCTCGGCACGCTCGGGGGCGGGGGCGTCATGCCCCGGCCCCTCGATGAGGGCCCGCGCCTGCTCCTGGCTGAGCACCTTGGGCAGGGCGCGATGAATCTTGGGGGTCTTTAACCGCACCGACACGTCCACGCTCAGGTGCCCCTGGTCAAAGGCCCACCGGCAAAACGCCCGCGCGGCGGCGGTGCGCCGGGCGATGGTGGACCTGCTCAGCCCCCTTTCCACCGCGGCCCCCAGCCACATGCGGAGGCTATTGAGGTTCAGCTCCGCGAACACGGGAACGTGCTCCGCAAGGTCCGCAAGGTCGGTGCGGTAGGCCCGGATCGTGGCTTCCGCGCGCCCCAACACGAAGTGTTGATAGTCCGCGAAATCCTCTACCGCCTCACCGACCTGCGTCGCTGCCGCCTCGCTCATGGTGCCCTATGTTATTCCCCCTTCGCGCCTCCTTCCACACGAAGCCATTGGTCTCCTTCCAGGCTGACCAGGTTTTTTGCGGCGAGTTCCACCAGCAGGTGCACCGTTAGCGGAACCGAGAAACCGGCGCCGCGAGCAATGGTCTGAGTGTCCACCGCGCCCGCAACCGGAAGGGCGTCGAACACCCGCAGCTCGTTTCTGCTCAACCCCTGTATGGCGTCCGGCGCGTAACACAGCTCGTACTGCTCGGTCACGTCCAGCGCCCCGACGGCGCCGAGCAGACCCCGGACGTCGTCCGGGCCCGTGACCAACTGCGCCCGGCCCTCCTTGATCCGCTGATGACATCCGAGGGACCCCGCCCCGGTGATCGGCCCCGGCACCGCCATGGCGATCCTGCCCAGCCCCTCCGCCCAGCTCAGGGTGTTCAGCGCCCCGGAGCGCCAGGCGGCCTCCATCACCACCGTGCCCCGCGTAAGAGCCGCCACCAGGCGGTTGCGGGTGAGAAAGCGATGCCGCTGCGGGGTGACCTCCGGCGGGTACTCCGTGACCACCGCCCCCTGCCGCGCCACGGCGTCAAAGAGCCGCGCGTGCCGCGCCGGATAGGCGCGGTCGATCCCGCAGGCGGAGACCACCACGGTGGTACCGCCCGCCTCCAGCGCCGCGCGGTGGGCCTCCGCGTCGATCCCCAGCGCGCCGCCCGAGACGATCGCCCACTGGTGCTGCACCAGGCCCCGCACGAGGCACGCGGTGGCCTCCGCCCCGTAACGGGACTGCGCCCTGGTTCCCACCACGGCCACGGCCTGCGCGCACAGGTGCCGCAGGTTCCCGCCGCGCACCCACAGGGCGTGCGGGGGCACGGCGTCCGCCTGGTAGGTGCGCGCGTGCGGGCTCATGCCGCTGCGGGCAAAGCCGAAGGCGTGTTCCAACTGCTCGGCGGGCCATTCCTCGTGCCCCGGGTAGATCAGCCTCGCCCCGTGCTCGCGGGCGATCTCCAGGTCTCGCCGGGGCCTGTCCCAGTCGTAGCGCGTGGCGGTCTGCCCAAGAAGATCGCCCAGCCACCGCTTGCGGCCCCGGATGGCCTCCGCGATCTCCGGGGCCTCCCTCCCCCGTTCCAAGAACTCGGACAGCGCCCGCGAGGGGCCCTCCACCACGCGGGAAAGATAGGCAAAGGCCAGCTCCTCCCGGCTCCATTCCCCGTCACTCATGGTTCCTCCCATCCCGCCGCGCCCAGCTCTAAGGCCCCGGCGATCTCTCCCATGCCCGGGCGCTTTCTTCCCTCCAGGTCCGCGAGCGTCCAGGCGATCCTGAGTAGTCGATCCGCCCCGCGCTGGCTCGCCTCTCCCCGCGCGAGGTACGCCTCGATCAGGGCCATCGCCTCGTCCGACGCGGGGAACTCCTTGCGCAGCAGCGGCCCTGGTATATCCGCGTTGCGCGGAGGTGCTAACCCCTCCTTGTGCCACCGGTACCGCGCCCTGTCCCGGGCCTGCGCCACCGCCTCCGCGAGCTCGGCGCTGGCGGGGGCGAAGCCGGTGCGCAGCCGCGCGCCCGCAGCGTGGGTGCGCGCCACGATGTCGATGCGGTCGCGCAGCGGGCCGGAGATGTTGCTCAGGTAGGCGGCCCGCTCGCGGGCCCCGCACCGGCACAGGCTGGGCTCGCTGGCCGCACACCGGCAGGGGTTGGCGGCCAGCACGAGCTGGAACCGCGCCGGAAACACGTAGGAGCGGTGGGAGCGCACCAGCCTCACCCGCCCCTCGTCCAAGGGGGTGCGCAGCCCGTCCAGCACGCTCGCCGGGATCTCCGAGGCCTCGTCGAGGAAGAGCAGCCCGTGGTGGGCCAGGCTCACGGCGCCGGGGCGGGGAATTCCGCTGCCGCCGCCGAGCAGCCCGGCGGCGGTCACGCTGTGGTGGGGCGCGACGAAGGGCGCCCGGCGCACCGGGCCGCGAAAGGAGTCCGCGGCCACGGAGTGCACCGCCGTGGCCTCCATCGTCTGCTCCCGCGTCAGCGGGGGCAGGATCGTGGGCATGCGCGCGGCGATCATGGACTTGCCCGAGCCCGGCGGCCCCAGGAGCATGAGGTGGTGCCCGCCGGCGGCCGCGACCTGCGCCGCGCGCACCGCCCGGCGCTGCCCGGCGATGTCCGCGAAGTCCCCCGGTGCGGGTTCCTCGCCGCCCGGCTCGTCCGGCTCCGGGCCCCGCAGCGCGGCCTCTCCCGCCAGCCACCGCGCGGCGTCCCCCAGGGTCGGCGCGATCAGCACCGTAAGCCGGGAGGCCAGCGCGGCCTCGCGGGCGTTGCCCGGGGGCACCACCGCGTGCGTCATTCCCCGGCGGCGCGCGCACAGCAGGGCCGGAAGCAGTCCGCGAACCGGGCGCAGCGAGCCGTCGAGCGCCACCTCGCCTAGCAGCAGCGTGGACCCCAGCGCCGTGCGCGCGTGCCGGGCGCGGTCGCCCTCCCAGGCCGCGCCGAGGATCGCGGCGGTAATCGCCAGGTCAAAGTGTCCGCCGGACTTGGGCAGGCAGGCCGGGGAGAGCGAGACCACGATCTTTGTGCGGGGCCATCCCAGGCCGCTGTTGGTCACGGCCGTGCGGATGCGCTCCCGCGATTCGCGCACGGAGGCGTCTCCGAGGCCCACCACACGCATGCCCGGCAGCCCCGGCCCGATGTTGGCCTCCACCCGCACGGGATGCGCCCGCACCCCGTGCAGCGCCACGGTGTGGGCCACCCCCAGGCGGGCGCCGTGCTCCTCAGCAGGCACCCTGATCCACCCCCTCGTAGCGCTCCACATCGAACAGGACATGCTCCCTGCCCTCCCGGCGCTCGCGCCCCACCACCGTCAGCGCCAGGACGTCGAGACGCACCGGGGAGTACGGCCTTCCCCGCAGCCAGCGGGCCGCCGCCCTGCGCATGCGGGCCACCTTGCGCGCATCCACGGCCTCCGCCGCGCCACAGCCCCGCCCGCTGCGCGTCTTGACCTCCACGAACACGAGGGTGCCGGTGGGCTCGCGCACGATGAGGTCGATCTCGTCGCGCCCGCAGCGCGCGTTCATCCCCACCAGCCGGGCACCCCGGTCCCGGTAGTAGGCGGCCGCGAAGGCCTCTCCCTGGCGGCCCAGCTCCATCCCCGATGTCATCGTCCCCTGAGTCATGCCCCTTATCGTGCCCGCTCAGGCAGCGGGGCCGCGACGCGCGCACGGCCGGGGTGTGGATAACCCCCGCTATCCACACCCCGGCCGCATCGGGCTTGCCACGGGGCTAGCCCCGTTACTCCGGCATGATGAGGTCCGGCTTGTCCAGCTCCTCGATGTTGACGTCCTTGAACGTAATCACCCGCACGTAGCGCACGAAGCGCGCGGGCCGGTACATGTCCCACACCCAGGCGTCGGACATGCGCACCTCGTAATACACGTCGGCCCCGCTGCCGTGCGGGATCAGCTCCACCGCGTTGGCCAGGTAAAAGCGCCGTTCCGTTTCCACCACGTAGGAGAACTGGCTTACCACGTCGCGGTACTCGCGGTAGAGGGACAGCTCCGCCTCGGCCTCGTAGTTCTCGAGCTCTTCGGCACTCATCGCCCTGCCCTTCCTTTCCTCGTTCGTCCACCGGGATCGCCGGGTGTTCCCCCGCTCGCGGCCCACTGCCGGTGGGCGGCGATCACATTGGAGTAAGTGTATCTATGCTCCGGGCTCGCGCCGTGACGGCGCACCGCATCCATGTGGGCCTTTGTCCCGTAGCCCTTGTGCCCGGCAAAGCCGTACTCCGGGTGCCTCTCGCCCAGCTCCACCATCATGCGATCGCGCGTGACCTTGGCCAGCACGCTGGCCGCCGCGATGCAGCGGGCGGCGGCGTCCCCGCCGATGATCGGCAGGTGCGGCTGGCGCAGGCCGGGGACGCGCACGGCGTCGCTGAGCACGTATCCGGGGGCGTGATCCAGGGCCACCACGGCCCGGCGCATGCCGGACACATTGGCCCGCTGAATCCCCTCGGCGTCGATCTCCCGGGCGCCGACCACCACCACGGACCACGCCAGGGCGTGCCGCTTAATCAGCGGGAACAGCCGCTCGCGCGCGGCGGGGGTGAGCTTCTTGGAATCCGTGAGGCGATCCAGGTCCGCGATGGTGCCCTCCGGGAGCACGCATGCGCCAATGGTCAGCGGCCCGGCGCAGGCGCCGCGCCCGGCCTCGTCCACCCCGGCCACCGGGCCCAGGCCCGCCCGCGCGAGCGCCACCTCGAGGGTGCGCAACTGCGTCAGCCGACGCATGGGCTAGGCGGCGGGGTCCTGCACGTCCAGGGAATCCACCAGGCCGATGCGGTCGAGCGGCCAGATGCGCGCCACCGTCTTGCCCCGGATGTTCTCCACGGGGATGGTGCCCTGGTACTGGTCGCCCATGTGCGCGCGGGAGTCGCCGGAGTTGGTGCGGTTATCCCCCATCACCCACACGTTGCCCTCCGGCACAGTCACCGGGCCGAAGTACTCGCCGCCGCAGGCCTCGGAGCCATCCTCCTGACTCACAGGAATCTGCGGCGGGTCGAGCACAAAGGACTGATCGGTGGGCTTGCCGTCCACCATCACGGCCGGGTCGCCCTCCTGGCAGGAGACGGTCTGCCCCCCGGTGGCGATCACGCGCTTGACCAGGTTGTTCTCGTTCGGGGCCACCAGGCCCACGTAGGAACCCAGCTCCTGCATTCCGCGCAGCACCGGGTTCTCGGAGCGCGGGGACACAAACGCCCCGTTCCACGAGGGCGGCCCGGCAAAGACCACCACGTCGCCCGGCTCCGGGTCGGAGAAGTAGTAGGAGACCTTCTCCACCGCGATGCGGTCCCCCGTGCAGCCCGTGCACCCGTGCAGGGTGGGCTCCATCGAGCCGCTGGGGATCATGTACACGCGCCCGATGAAGGTCTGGAACACAAAGACGATGAGGAAGGTCACGCCGATGATCAGCGGGATCTCCAGGTACCAGGGCAGTTCCTTCTTGCCCTTCTTCTCTTTCTGCGCGGCAGCGGCGGGGGTATCGGCAGAGCCGGAGCCGTCGGGATTGAGGGAGGCGTTCGCGGAATCAGTCACGGCACCTGACTCTAGCAGCCGCGCGGGGCGGCCCACGGCGCGACGCCCGCTGTCGCCGGGCATATTCCGCGTCCCCCGCGCGGGGCGGCCCTTCCCCCGGTCCCCCGCACCGGCCCCGGAACGCCACGACGCCCCCGCCCGCCCGAGCAGTCACGGGCAAACGGGGGCGCCGAAAGCGGCAGCGACTAGCGGCGCTCCTTGATGCGGGCGGCCTTACCGCGCAGGTTGCGCAGGTAGTACAGCTTGGCGCGACGCACGCGACCGCGGCGGGTGACCTCGATGGAGGCGATGTTCGGGGAGTGCACCGGGAAGGTACGCTCCACGCCGATGCCGAAGGACACCTTGCGCACGGTGAAGGTTTCGCGGATGCCGGAACCCTGGCGGCGGATCACCACGCCGGTGAACAGCTGGGTGCGCTCGTTGGAGCCCTCGATCACCTTGACGTTGACGCCGAGGGTATCGCCGGGGCGGAAATCCGGGATGTCGTTACGCAGCTGGGCTGCATCAACCTTGTCGAGAATGTTCATCAGAAACAATCCTTCTTCTTCGGGACAGAGGACCCTGGCGGCTCTTCCCACTGCTGGGCGCTCGGCCGGTTCATCATCCGTGACATATTCGTGCCGCGTGCTCGCGGGAGCAGGCAACTAGAGCATTGTTCCACGCGCGGGAGGGAACGCAAAATCGCCGGCGGTGCCGCTCCCTCCGCGCGCTGCCGCGCTACACTGGGGCGCACCCTCACGGGAGCCCGGGGAACGCGGGCTGAGAACGCGCATACGCCGCGCGGACCGTCGAACCTGCCCGGGTCATACCGGCGAAGGAAGCAAGGAGAACCATGCTCGATCTGCGTTGTTACCTGGTCACCGGCCCCGGGAACGCCCCCGAGGTCGCGGCGGCCGCCGCGCGCGGCGGGGCGGGGATCGTCCAGGTGCGCAGCAAGCCCATCGGCACCCGCGCGCTGCTTAGCCTGGCCACCGAGGTGGCCCGGGCCGTGGCGCGGGCCAACCCCGCCACCAGGGTGCTCATCGACGACCGCGCGGACGTGGCCACCGCCCTCATGCGGCGCGGCGAGCACGTCCACGGGGTTCACCTGGGCCAGGAGGATCTGCCGCCGCGCGACGCCCGCCGCCTGCTCGGCCCGGGGGCGATCATCGGCCTGACCACGGGCACCCTCGACCTGGTGCGGCGGGCCAACAAGGAGGCGGACGTGATCGACTACGTCGGCGCGGGCCCCTTCCGCCCCACCCCCACCAAGGACTCCGGGCGCCCGCCGCTGGGCGTTGCGGGCTACCCGGCGCTGGTGCGGGCCTCGCGGGTGCCGGTGGTGGCCATCGGGGATGTCACCGCCGCGGACGCCCCCGCGCTGGCCGCCACGGGGGTGGCCGGGGTGGCGCTGAGCCGGGCGCTCATGGGTGCGGCGGACCCCGAGGCCACGGCGCGCGCGATCGTGGGGGCCTTCGCATGACTCTCGGGGTGGTCGTGGTGGGCGCCGGGCTCGTGGGACTGTGCACCGCCTTCGAGATCACGGAGATCTCGGAGGGCACGATGCCCGTCTCGGTGATCGACCCCGCCCCCGTCGGCGGGGCCACCCGGCACGCGGGCGGGATGCTCGCCCCGGTGGCGGAGGTGCAGTACCGCCAGGAGGCCCTGTACCCGCTCATGGCGGAATCCGCCCGCCTCTACCCCGACCTGGTGCGCCGGGTGGCCCGGGCCACGGACCTGCCCACCGGCTACCGCGACGAGGGCACGCTGGTGGTGGCCGCCGACCGGGCGGACGCCCACCACCTGCGCGACCTCACCGACTACCAGGAGGCCCACGGGTTCCGCGCGGAGCGGCTCACGGTGCGGCAGGCCCGCAGGCTGGAGCCCGCGCTCTCCCCGCTGCTGGCGGGGGCGGTGTCCATCCCCGGGGACACCCAGGTGGCCCCGCGGGTGTTCGCGGCGGCGCTCATCGACGCCCTCAAGCGGCGCGGCGTGAACTTCATCCCCACCAGCGTCACCGGCATCGAGGACGGCTGCCTGCGCACCGGCATCGGGGACCTGTGCACCATCGACGGCCAGGTGGTGCTCGCGGCGGGGCTGGGGGCGTCCGCGCTGCACCCCGGCCTGCGGCTGCGCCCCGTGTACGGGGACATCCTCCTTACCCGCTGCCCCGGCGTGCTGGACCGGGTGGTGCGCGGCTTCGTGGAGGATCGGCCCATCTACCTGATACCGCGCGGCGAGACGCTGGCCATCGGCGCCACCTCCCGGGAGGACCGACGCCCGGACATGCCCCTAAGCTCCGTGCGCGACCTGGTGCGCGACGCCTGCCGGGTGGTGCCCGCCGTGGAGGAGGCCGGGCTGCTGGAGTGGGGCACCGGGGCGCGCCCGGGCACCCCGGACGACCTGCCCTACCTGGGACGCGTGGGCCCCGGCCTGGTGGTCTCCACCGGGTACTTCCGCCACGGCATCCTGCTGGCCGCCCTGGCCGGGCGCGCGGGCGCGCGGCTCGCCCTGGGCGAGGACCCCGGCCTGGACCTCTCCGCCTGCGATCCCCAACGTCACAAGGAGTAATAGAGCATGATCGCCTACACCGTGAACAACGAGCCCCGCACCGGACCGGCCCCCAGCGTGGCGCGGCTCATCGACGCCGAGGTCGGCGCGCGCGAGGGGGTGGCCGTGGCGATCAACGCCCGCGTGGTGCCCGCCTCCCGGTGGGATCGGCTGATCGCCGAGGGCGACGAGGTGGACATCCTCACCGCCGTGCAGGGAGGTTAGCGTGCTGACCATCGCGGATCGCTCCTTCGACTCCCACCTCATCATGGGCACCGGCGGCGCCACCTCGCAGTCCCTCCTCGAGGAGGCGCTGGTGGCCTCGGGCACGCGGCTGACCACCGTGGCCATGCGCCGCCACTCCGCGCGCACCGCCACGGGCGGGGAATCCATCTTTGAGCTGCTGCGCCGCCTGGACATCGAGCCGCTGCCCAACACGGCGGGCTGCCGCACGGCGCGCGACGCCCTGCTCACCGCCCAGCTCGCCCGCGAGGCCCTGGGCACTTCCTGGGTCAAGGCGGAGGTGATCGCGGACGAGCGCACGCTGCTGCCCGACGTCCCCGAGCTCATCGAGGCCTGCGAGCTGCTCGTTGCCCACGGCTTCACCGTGCTGGCCTACACCTCCGACGATCCCGTGGCCGCCCGCCGCCTCGAGGACGTCGGCGTCGCCGCCGTCATGCCCTTGGGCTCGCCCATCGGCACGGGGCTGGGCATCCTCAACCCGCACAACATCGAACTGATCTGCCGCCGCGCGAGCGTGCCCGTTCTCCTGGACGCCGGGGTGGGCACCGCCTCGGACGCCGCCCTGGCGATGGAGCTGGGGTGCTCCGGGGTGCTGCTGGCCAGCGCCGTCAACCGCTGCCAAGACCCGACCCGCATGGCGCGCGCCATGCGCCTGGCCGTGGAGTCCGGGCGGCTGGCGCGCGAGTCCGGGCGCATCCCGCGGCGTCGCCACGCCCAGGCATCCTCCCCCTTCGAGGGCCTGGCGGACTGGGCGGATCGGGTGCTGTAAGCCCATGGACGCACAAGAACTGCGCCGGGTGGCCCGCCAGCTCTCCCTGCCCGGCTTTGGCCCGGAGCGGCAGGAGCGCCTGCACCGAGCGCGGGTGCTGGTGATCGGGGCGGGCGGGCTGGGCTGCCCGCTGCTGCAATCCCTGGCCGCCGCCGGGGTGGGCGGCCTCACCATCGCGGACGACGACGCCGTGGACATCACCAACATCCACCGGCAGATCCTCTTCGGCGCCTCCGACGTGGGCCGCCCCAAGGTGGAGGTGGCCGCCGAGCGCCTGCGCGCGCTGCAGCCCGGCGTGCGCGTCACCGCGCTCAACGAGCGGGTCACCGTGGACAACGCCCTGCGGCTCTTCCGCGAGGCGGACCTGGTGATCGACGGCTCCGACTCCTTTGCCACCAAGTACCTCAGCGCGGACGCCGCCGAGGTCACCGGCACTCCCCTGCTCTGGGGAACGGTGCTGCGCTTTGCCGGGCAGGTGGCCCTGTGGCACTCCGGGCCGGGCGTCCCCGCGCCGGGCGTGGGGCTGCGCGACCTCTTCCCCACCCAGCCCGGCCCCGGCTTCGCCCCCGACTGCGCCACCGCCGGGGTACTCGGCGCCACCACGGCGGTGGTGGGAAACCTCATGGCCACGGAGGCCATCAAGCACCTCAGCGGCCTGCACCCCGTGACTCCGGGGCGCGTGACCTCCTACGACGCCCTGGCAGGCACGCTGCGCGCCGTGACCGTGGCCGCCGACCCGGCGCGCCCCCGGGTGCGGGAGCTGGGGGCCTCCTACGAGGCCACGACCTGCTCCGCCTCCTCCCCAGACGAGGGCGCTCTCGCCCGCGAGCTGCTCGACGCGCTGCGGGCGGGCACCGCCACCGCGCTCGACGTGCGCGAGCCGCACGAGGCCCTGCTGGCCGACCTGCCCGAGCCGATCCGCCCCCGGCGGCTGCCGCTGAGCGCCCTGGCCGACCCCGATTCCTCGGCCGCCGGGGACCCGGCGGACCCCGGGGGCAGGGTCCGCGGGGCCTTGGACGCGCTGCCCACCCGGCGCGTGGTGGTCTACTGCGCCTCAGGAAAGCGCAGCGCGGACTTTGTGCGCCGCTACGCCGACCTCGCGGGCCCGGGGAAAGAACTGGTGAGCCTGCCGGGAGGGGTGGCGGGGCTGCCCGCGCCTCCGGCATAATCGATAAGCAAGAGACGAGACGTGCAATCGGGGGTGTGCGGTGTTTTCTTTGTCCTTGGCGTTCACGGAGGGATGGAACTGGGATCTCGTTTGGCGCGGGGTGCAGGCGGCGGTGTCCCTGCTGGGCTTCGCGGGCCTGGTCTGGGGCATCCGGCTTAACACCCAGGCCCATGTTCACCGGGCGGCGGCCGATAATCGCGCCGAGTGGTGGCGTCAGTTCGTGTGGGCGGTGGATAAGACCCGGGACGAGTGCGATCAGATGAGGATTCTTGGGTGCGGTGCCCTCGCGGACCTCAGCACCAGCGAACTGATTACGACCACGGAGCTATACTTAATCCAAGCAGCCATCGATGCCACCGCTCCTCCCTCGTCGCTCTGGTTACCAACGCATAGCACGCCAACGAACAGGAACAAGCAAGCATATCCCGATGCTCCCGGCTCATCACCCGCCCCGTAGGGAAAGGAACACGCAACCATGACCAGGCCTCTCCCTCCGGAAGCCCGCCACTTCCTCGCTCTCGCGAGGGTCACCGTGGCCGACCGAATCGGGGAACCCGTCGAGGATCGTTACTACTACGAGGTGGGCCGCACCCCTCCGCGCCTGCTGCCTCCAGAACCGCGATGGCGCAGACTCTGGGGCTTCCTGCCTTTTCCCGCGAGGCGGAACCGAGCGCGGTACCCCCTCCCCGCCCGCGAGCCTCGGGGGCTGGGCCCTACCCGCCAAACCCGGCGCGCTTGAGGGCGTCGGCCATCGACCCTCCGGAGGAGTTAGCCTCCCCGCCGCGCTGGCGGCGCCCGCGCTGCCGCGAGTCCTTCCCCGCCCGCGCGGGCTTCCCGCCCCGGCCTCCGCGCCGCCCCTTGCCTGCGGGCTTCCCGCCGGGTGCGCCGCCGGGCTCGTCGTCGAGCCGCAGCGAGAGAGAGATGCGCTTGCGCTGCACGTCCACCTCCAGCACCTTGACGCGCACGACCTGCCCGGAGCGCACCACGTCGCGGGGGTCGGAGACGTAGCTCTTGGACATGGCGGAGACGTGCACCAGGCCGTCCTGGTGAACGCCGACGTCCACGAAGGCGCCGAAGGCCGCAACGTTGGAGACGGTGCCCTCGAGGATCATGCCGGGTTGCAGGTCGGAGACCTTCTCCACGCCCTCCTTGAAGGTGGCGGTGGCGAACTCGGGGCGGGGGTCGCGGCCCGGCTTGTCCAGCTCCGCGATGATGTCCGTGACGGTGGGGATGCCGAAGGTATCGTCCGCGTAGTCCTGCGGGCGCAGCCCCTTGAGCAGGCGGGTGTTGCCGATGAGGTCGGCCACCGCGCAGCCCTGGGCGGCGGCGATGCGCTCAACCACGGGGTAGGCCTCGGGGTGCACGGCGGAGGCGTCGAGGGGCTCCGGGCCGTCGCCGATGCGCAGGAACCCGGCGCACTGCTGGAAGGCCTTGGGCCCCAGGCGGGGCACCTTGCCCAGCTCCTTGCGGGTGCTAAAGGCCCCGTGCTCGTCCCGGTAGGCCACGATGTTGCCGGCCACGGTGGCCGAGACCCCCGCCACCCTGGTCAGCAGCGGGGCGGAGGCGGAGTTGAGGTCCACGCCCACCCCGTTGACGGCGTCCTCCACCACGGCGTCGAGGGTGCGGGCCAGGGCGGTCTGGTTGACGTCGTGCTGATACTGGCCCACCCCGATGGACTTGGGGTCGATCTTGACCAGCTCGGCGAGCGGATCCTGCAGACGGCGCGCGATGGACACCGCGCCGCGCAGCGAGACGTCCATGTCGGGGAACTCCTGGGCGGCCAGCTCCGAGGCGGAGTACACGGAGGCCCCCGATTCCGAGACCACCACGGGGGTGGGCCGCGCCGCGCCCGCCTCGGCCGCGGCCTGCGCGATCTCCCGGGCGAGCTTTTCGGTCTCCCGGGAGGCCGTGCCGTTGCCCACGGCCATGAGCTCCACGCCATAGGCGGCGCACAGCCCGGCGAGGGCGTCGCGCGCCTGGTCCCAGCGGTTCTGCGGCTGGTGCGGGTAGACGATGGCGGTGTCGAGCACCTTGCCGGTGGCGTCCACCACGGCGCACTTCACCCCGTTGCGGTAGCCGGGGTCCAGGCCCAGCACCGGCCGGTGCCCGGCGGGGGCTGCCAGGAGGACGTCGCGCAGGTTGGCCCCGAAGACCTCCAGGGCGCCCTGCTCGGCGCGCTCCTTGAGCCGGGCGCGCGCGTCCAGCCCGGAGGAGACCTCGAGCTTGGTGCGCCAGCCCCAGCGCACGGCCTCGGCCAGCCAGGAGGAGGCCCGGGTGTCCAGGTCGAAGGCCCGGGCGATCATGCTCTCGTAGAGCTCGTCCTCCCCGGCGTCCAGGTCGAGGCTAAGCACCCCCTCGGTCTCGCCGCGCAGCAGCGCCAGGATCCGGTGGCTGGGCAGCTCGCGCAGCGGCTCGGAGAACTCGAAGTAGTCCTTGTACTTTGCCCCCTCGGCCTCCTTGCCCTCGATCACCCCGGCGCGCAGCGTGCCGCGCCGGAACACCTCCTCGCGCACCTCGCCCACGAGGTCGGCGTCGAGGGAGAAGCGGTCGATGAGGATGGCGCGGGCGCCGTCGAGGGCCGCCTTGGCGTCGGCGTAGCCCTCGGTGAGGTAGGCGGTGGCGGCGCGCTCGGGGTCGAGCGCGGGGTTAGCCACCAGGGCGTCCGTCAGCGGTTCCAGGCCCGCCTCCCGGGCCTTGTCCGCCTTGGTCTTGCGGCGCTTTTTAAAGGGGGCGTAGAGGTCCTCCAGGCGGGCCTTGGTGGTGCACTCCGCGATGAGGGCGCGCAGGGTATCGTCCAGCTTCCCCCGCTCCTCGATGGCGGTCAGCACGGCCTCCTTGCGGTCCTGTAGCTCCCGCAGGTAGGTGGCGCGTTCCTCGATGGTGCGCAGGGCGGTGTCGTCGAGTCCGCCGGTGGCCTCCTTGCGGTAGCGCGCGATGAAGGGCACGGTGTTGCCCTCCCCGAGGAGGCGCAGGACGGCCTCCACCTGGGCGTCGCGCGCCCCGATCTCCTGGGCAATGGTGGCTGCAATCATTCGGTTCATTGTAGCGGTAGCCACCCCGGCGGCATTGTGCTAGTTTTACTAGTTGTGCTAGTTCTTATCGACCCCCAGGACCCCCAGCCGATCTACGAGCAGATCGCCGCGCAGGTGACGCGGCAGATCCGCGACGGGCGCATCACCCCCGGCCAGCGCCTGCCTGCGGCCACGGAACTAGCCGCCTCGCTGGGGCTCAACCGCAACACCGTGCTGCAGGCCTACCGCCTGCTGCGCGATCGCGGGCTCGTGGAGCTGCGGCGCGGGCGCGGCGCGGTGGCACTCTCCCCGCCCCGGCCCGGCCCCGACGAGGAGGTGCGGCGCAGCGTCCAGGCGCTCATCGACGCCGCCCGGCGCCACCGCCTCTCCCTGGCCGACGTCACCGAACTACTCTCCCAAGGAGGTCTGCAATGACCCGCTTTCTTCTCAGCACCGCCCTGCCCATCGGCCTGATCAGCACCGCCCTGCTGATCTGGTCGCTCTTCCTGATGGACGGGGCACCCGACCCCGTGGCCGTGCACTTCTCCGGCTCCGCCCCCGACGGCTACGCCGCCCCGTGGGTGCTCTGGGGCTGCGCCGCCGTCCTCGCCGCCGCCCTGCTCGGCCTCTTCTGCTGGTTCTCCGCGCGCGGGCTGGCCCAGGGGCACATGGCCCGCTTCCACGCCACGGCGGTGGCCTTCGGCTGCCTCCTGGTCACGGGCACGGCGTTCCTGCTGCTGCGCCTCAACCAGGGCGCCCCGGACGCCGAGCATGTCTCCCTGCGCGCCGCCCACGTGGCGGCCCTCTGCGGCGGGGCGCTGCTCGGTGCCGCCCTCGTCGCGCTCCTCGCGCGCCCCGCGCCCCGCGGCGCCGCCGCCCCGGTGGTGCCCGGCTCGCTGAGCATCCCCGCAGGTGGAGCCGCCGCCTGGGTGGGCACCGCCTCCCTGCCGCTGCCCCTGCTGCTGATCCTGGGCGCCGCCACGGCGGCCCTGCTGCTGTGCGGGGCCCTCTGGGCCCCGTGGCTCCTGCCCGCCGGGCTGCTCGTGTTCCTGCTCGCCCTCGCCACCGCCTCCTGGCAGGTGCGCGCCGACGCCCAGGGCCTGACCGTGCGCTCCCTGATGGGGTGGCCGCGCCTGCGCGTCGCGGCCCGCGAGATCGAGCGCGCCGAGGTGGCCGACCTCAGCCCGGCGGACTGGGGCGGCTGGGGCTGGCGCGTCTCCCCGCGCGGGCGCGCCCTCATGCTGCGCGGCGGCCCCGGGCTGCGCGTGCGGCACGCCGGCGGCGCGGTGACGGAGGTGAGCTGCCCGGACGCGGAGCAGGCCGCCGCGGTTCTCAACTCCTACGCGGGTTCTCCCCGGGAGGCGGCCACGCGCACGCCCCGCTGATCCCCGGCTCCAGGTGCCCCGCCACGGAGGTGCCGTACCAGTACGTGCCCTCCGGCAGGCAAGCCACCACCGCGGCGGTGGCCGCGCGCAGGTCGAGGTCGCCGTAGCCGTTAATCACGATGCGGTGCAGCACCTCCGCAATGGGCGGGTGCCCCTCCACCTGGGCGTACTGGGTGACCAGCATGTTGTCCGGCTCGCAGGAAAGGTCCGCCTCCTGCGCCCACACCCGCTCCGCCTCGTAACCGCGCTCCCGCAGCGCGCCCGGAAGCTCGGCGGCGCACCGCCGCCACTCCGTGGGCAGCAGCAGCGCCTGAATGTCCGTGGCGACCCTAGGCACCCGGCCACCCCCGCTGCGCGAGGAAGGCGAGGTCCGCCTCGCTCAGCTCCGCGCCCTCCAGCAGCTCCGGGCGCACCTCGAGGGTGCGCAGCAGGGACTGCTCCCTGCGCCAGCGGTCCACGCGCGCGTGGTTCCCGGAGAGCAGCACCTCCGGGATCTCCAGGTCCCGCCACACGCGGGGCTTGGTGTAGCACGGCCCCTCCAGCAGGCCGTCGGAGAAACTGTCCTCCTCGTGGCTGCGCCGGTTGCCCAGCACGCCGGGGATCAACCGCACCACCGCCTCCGCGATCACCAGCACGGCCACCTCCCCGCCGATGAGCACGTAGTCCCCGATGGACACCTCGCGCACGCGGTAGCGGCGGGAGGCGTCGGCAAGCACGCGCTGGTCGATGCCCTCGTAGCGCCCGCAGGCGAACACGATGTGCTCCTCGCGGGACCAGGCGCGCGCGTCCTCCTGGGTAAAGGGCCTGCCCGCCGGGGTGGGCACCAGCAGCAGCGGCAGCCCGGTGTCCTCCTCGCGCCCGGCGTAGCGATGCTCCGCCACGCCCGCCAGCTCGTCGTGCCGGGCGCGATCCAGGTGCGGCAGCGCGCTCTCTAGCGTGGGGGCGCTGACGGCGCCGCTGGCGACGTCGTCCAGCGCCGGGCCCCAGACCTGCGGCTTCATCACCATGCCGGGCCCGCCCCCGGCCGGGGCGGAGTCTACGGACTTGTGCCCGTCCGTGGCCCAGGCGCGCAGGTCGTGCACGCCCACCTCCAGGCGGCCCTCCTCGATGGCCTTGCCCAGCAGGGCGTGGCGCAGGGGGTCGAGGTACTCGGGGAAGATCGTGAGGACGTCGAGGCGCATCAGAGATCCAGCAACCCCTCGGGCGGGGTGATCGTCAGCGTCCCGGCCCCCAGGTCCACCTCGGGCACGATGGCCTCCACGAAGGGCACCAGGGCCTGCCTGCCCGAGGCCAGAGTGACCTCGAGGAGGTTGCGGTGCGGGCCGTGCGTGATCCCGGTGACCTCCCCGATGTCCTCGCCGCCGTGGAGCACCCGCAGGCCCTCCAGCTCGTGGTCGTAGAAGCCCTCGTCGTCCTCGTCCTCCCGGGGCTCGGCAAAGAACTGCATCCCGCGCAGCGAGTCCGCCGCCGTGCGATCCGCGATCTCCTCGAAGGTCAGCAGCAGCCGCCCCTTGTGCGGGCGCACCGCGCTCACGGTCAGCTCCCGGTCCTTCTTGTTCTGCCGCCCGGTGAGCACCCGCCCCACCGCAAAGCGCTCCTCCGGCTCGTCCGTGGTGGCCTCCACCGACACCTCGCCCCGGATACCGTGGGACTTGATCACCCGACCGATCATTAACTCCATGACCAAGCAGTGTAATCGGTGGCCCCGCCGAGGCCGCCTCGGCGGGCCCGCGCAACACCCGTGCGCCCCGCCCCGGTGGCGGTATCCTGATCCCTGAAACCACCCCAGCCTCCCAAGGAGAACGCCCATGCCCGCCACCACGGCCTCGACCCCGCACATCCAACCCCACGGCGCGCCCATCGCGCAGACCGTGCTGCTGCCCGGCGATCCGCTGCGCGCCAAGTTCATCGCGGACACCTACCTGGACAACGTGGTGCAGTTCAACTCCGTGCGCAACATGCTCGGCTTCACCGGCACCTACCGGGGCCAGGAGGTCTCCGTGATGGGCTCCGGCATGGGCATCCCCTCCATCTCCCTGTACGCCCACGAGCTCATCGAGTTCTTCGGCGCCACCAAGCTCATCCGCGTGGGCTCCTGCGGCGCCCTGCGCAAAGACCTCAAGCCCTACGACGTCATCGTGGCCCAGGGCGCGTGCACGGACTCCCGCTTCCTGGAGCAATACCGGGTGCCCGGCACCTTCGCCCCCATCGCCTCCTGGCGGCTGCTCTCCGCGATCCAGCGCGAGGCCGAGCACCAGAACGTGACCACGCACGTGGGCAACATCCTGTCCAGCGACGTCTTCTACGGCGACGACGACACCGCGCTGGAGCGCTGGGCGCGCATGGGCGTGCTCGGCGTGGAGATGGAATCCGCGGGCCTCTACGCCGTGGCGGCCCGCGCGGGCGTGGACGCCCTGGGGGTGTTTACCGTCTCCGACAACATCCTCACCGGGGCGGCGCTCACGCCCGAGGAGCGCAAGACCTCCTTTACCGCCATGGTGGAGCTGGCGCTGCCGCTGGCCCTGGCGTAGGGGCGCCGAGCCGTTCGCGGGTAAGCGTTACGACGCCCCCGCTATGCCTAGATCGGTGGCCGCCGATCCGGGCTTTATTCATGGTGCCTTTTCGACAACCTATCCGGCTTCTCCTATTGCCCCGAGGGCTCCCCGGGAAGTCCTAACATTGGCGCTAGTGCGGCCTTTCACAGCCATTGTTCTAGGGGCTTAACCATGAGGGCTGCCGCGTGTTCGCGGAGGTATTCACGCAGATAGGGCAGGGAAAAATCAATCTCCCCCGGGCTGGTCTCTACGATCATCTCCGCGTCGAGAAGGCGGCGTCGATAGTTCCAGGCATAGGAAGGGGACACCCCCATGCGCTCGGCTATCTCGCTGGTTTTGGAGGGGGCATCATCCTGAGCCATGCACACCAGGAACGTGCGGTCCACCTCGGAAAGATCGGAAAGGGCCGGTTCGTGAACGAGCTGGCCCAGTTTCCTTTGCGCCATCTCCACGCCGGATTGCGCGGCGGCCACGGTAATGCAGTTTCCCTCTCGTCGGCGGAAGGAATACTGCCCCACCAACTGGATCATGAAGGGATAGCCCCGGCAGGCTTTCACCGCTATCGCCAGGGCCTCCTTGTCCCACGCGATCCCCATATCCGTGAGAGGAAAACCGAGCGCTTCTGCCACTGCGGCATCGGAAACGCGATCGAGTTCTATGCGCTCCGCACGGCGCAGGAACGTCACGGGATTCGCGGTTTCTTTGTCCGCCAGCAGCGGCTTGATGGCCGAGGGAATGCCCGCCATGGCCACGGCGATCTCCTCCCCCTCCCGCACGAGGTGTTGAACCGTGGCGCCGAACTCGACGATCTCCTCGCTGCGCTGGTGGTGCATCTCATCGAGGGTGATGAGCACGCCCGTAGGCGGCTGGCCGAGGCGTCGGTCCTCCTCGCGCTGGTAGGCAAAAAGATCCTTGAGCGCTTCGCGCAACGTGTAGGTGGGGTTATCGAGCACCGCGGATTCCCAGTTCACCCCGCCACCAATTCCAAAGATCGTGAGCTGCACTCCCCGCACCCGGGTCTTGTTCTGGGCCAGGATACGGACGATGTGGCTGCGTATGCGCTGCACAAAGCCGGTGGTAGCGGTCTCATTGATCACCGTCCAGCCCCGCTCGGCCGCCGCCTCATCGTCAAAGGCGTTGAGCAGGACCGTCTTCCCTACCCCGCGCGGCCCCACGACGAGGGAAACGCGCTCGTGCGCACCGGGGCCGTCATCGAGCGCATGGCCAAAGTTCTCCACCACCTCATCACGCCCCACCAGGAGGGGCGGCGTGGCACCCAGGGTGGCCTTGAACGGGTTCCGCTGAGGATTCATGCTTACGACCATAGCGGAGCGGGCTTATGAATCGGTATGAATCTTATGAATCGTTGTGAATCCTTGTGAACGCGACGGCCCCGATGGCGCGAAGCCACGTTGTGTTTTCCGAACCTAGCCGGCCTCCCGGACAGCGCAGTGGGCTTTCCTCGACGCGACCAGAAGCATGGCGACCACCAGGGCGGCTACCGGAATACCTATCCCACCAATAAGAGCGTCATCCCCCACCAGGCAGAGGGCACTACCCACGAACAAAGGAATGCTGCTCATGCTTATATACCTTGCCGCAGCCTTATGCCCCTTGATCCACGATTCATCGCTGGAAAGCAAAATGGGCGTTCTTATTCCCACCCACGTGTTTTTCGGAAGCGTTCCCCTGCCCGACTTCATGCCGATAGATAGGACCCCGATTCCGGCCGCGAGCCACACGATTGCCATGATGGCGGCAAAAAGCGTCACCTCAACCTCTCCTTAACGTATTTGCTTCAGTACACCCACAACAGGGGACGCGCTACCCTTGCCCATTGTCGCGCGGGTTTCTGGCTTGCCCCACCCCCAGCAGCCCCGCCACCTGCGCGCATAGCGCGTCTAGCCGGTCGAGCGCCTGGGCGCGCTCGGGCCGGATCGCCTCGACGTAGCACTTGAGCTTGGGCTCGGTGCCCGAGGGGCGCAGGATCACCCGGTCCTCGTCCTCCGTGCGCAGCACCGCACCGGGGGTGGCGGGCAGGCCCCGGTAGCCCGCCCCGAGGTCGGCCACCTCGCGCACCTGCGCCCCGGCCAGGCGGGCCGGTGGATGATCCAGCAGGCGGCGGATCGCGGCGCGGGCCTCCTCCGGGGAGTCCACGCGCACCGTCAGCGGGCGGGTGCGGTAGCAGCCGTAGGTGGCGTCGATCCGCTCGCCCAGCGCGCGCAGGTCGCACCGCGCGGCCAGCTCCGCCACGCGCAGGCAGGCGGAGATTCCGTCCTTGTCCCGCACCGCCTGGGGGTCCGTGCAGTAGCCGATGGCCTCCTCGTAGCCGAAGGCCAGCCCCGGCACCCGGCCGATCCACTTGAAGCCGGTGAGCGTGGGGGCAAAGCCCAGGCCGTGTCGGTGCGCGATGCGCTCGAGCAGGCGGGAGCTGACCACGGAGCACGCCAGGGTTCCGCCGCCGGGGCCCAGCCGCCGCGCGGCGTCCTCCCCCAGCAGCGCGCCCACGCGGTCCCCGCTAAGGCGGGTCCACCCGCCCCCACCGTCGGGGATGGCCACCGCGCAGCGGTCCGCGTCCGGGTCCAGGGCCAGCACCAGCCGCGCCCCGGCCTCGGTGGCGGCGGCGTAGGCCAGGTCGAGCGCCCCGGGCTCCTCGGGGTTGGGGAACTCAACGGTGGGAAAGTCCGGGTCGGGTCGCTGCTGGGCGGCCACCGGGGTTACGGATGCAAAGCCCGCCTCGCGCAGCACGCGGACCAGGAGGTCCCCGCCCACGCCGTGCATGGCGGTGACCACGATGGGCAGGTCGCGGCGGGCCGCCGCGTCCGCCCCGCCCGGCCCCGTCCCGGCGGCGGACAGCGCCGCGACCACCCGGCGCGCGTAGCGCTCCACGATCTCCCCGCCCAGCTCCGTGACGTCCTCGCTCGCGCGCGGCACCTCGTCCGCGTGGCCCACGGCGGCGATCTCGCGGGCGATCTGCGCGTCCGCCGGGGCGATGAGCTGCACGCCCCGCGCCTCGTCCGAGTCCACCGCGCGCCCGCCCAGGTACACCTTGTAGCCGTTATCGCGCGGCGGGTTATGCGAGGCGGTGATCATCACCCCGGCCTCACAGGCCAGCTCGCGCACGGCGTAGGCGGTCACGGGCGTGGGCTGGCGCGGCGGCAGCGCCAGGACCTCGCAGCCCGCCGCCGCCAGCACCTGGGCCGCGGCGCGGGCGAACTCTGCGGAGCCGTGCCGGGCGTCGCAGCCCACGACCACGCGCGGGCGCTCCACCTGGGAGACCAGCCAGCGGGCCAGCCCGGCGCTGGTGCGGATCACGGTGGCCAGGTTCATCCGGCTCTCCCCCGCGCCGAGCGGCGCGCGCAGCCCGGCGGTGCCGAACTCCGGCGGCCCGGCGAAGCGCTCGCTCAGCTCCGGGGAGCGCCGCGCAAGGAGCGCGTCGATCTCCGCGCGGGTGCGGGGGTCGGGGTCGTGGTCGCGCCAGCGGCGCGCCCGGTCCAGCACCTCAGAGCTAGGGTTCCGCGTGCCGCTCGGCATCGGCCTACCCCTCCACCACGGCGCGGCTGGACGAGCAGCCCAGGCGGGTGGCCCCGGCGTCGATCATGGCGCGCGCCGTGGCGGCGTCGCGGATGCCGCCGGAGGCCTTGACCCCCAGGCGCTCCCCCACGGTCTCCCGCATGAGGCGCACGGCGTGCTCGGTGGCCCCGCCCGCCGGGTGGAAGCCCGTGGAGGTTTTGACGAAGTCCGCCTCGGCGGCCTCGGCGGCGCGGCAGGCGCCCACGATCTGGGCGTCCTCCAGCGCGGCGGACTCGATGATGACCTTGAGCACCACGCCGGGGGCCGCCCGGCGCACGGCGCGGATCTCCTCCTCTACCAGGTCCATGCGCCCCTGGCGGGCGGCGGAGACGTTGATGACCATGTCGATCTCCTCCGCGCCCTGGGCGGCGGCCAGGGCGGCCTCGGCGGCCTTGACCTGGCCGTGGTGCGCGCCGGAGGGGAAGCCGCACACCACCGCCAGGTGCAGCCCCTCGGGCACCTCCAGGGGAAGCTGGGAGGGCGAGACGCACACGGAGTAGCAGCCGAGGTCCGCGGCCTCGGCCACGAGCTCCGCGACCTGCTCGGCGGTGGCCTCCGGCTTGAGCAGGGTGTGGTCGATCATGCGGGCGATGCTGGTCATGAGGTGAGGGCTCCTTAGCGTAGGCAACTTATGCGCCGGGGTGGGCGTCGATGGTCTCGTAGATCAGGGTGCGCGCGGCGGGTTGCTGCGGGCCGACGCCCAGCCCCGGCAGCACCGCCTCCAGGGCGCGATCCATGCGCTCCGGGGTGTCGGTGTGCAGGGTGAGCAGCGGCTGCCCCGGCGTCACGCGCTGCCCGTGCTCCACGTGCAGCTCGATGCCCGCCGCGGCCTGCACCGCGTCCTCCTTGCGCGCCCGCCCGGCGCCCAGGCGCCACGATCCTACCCCCAGGGCGAGGGCGTCGAGCGTATCGACGTACCCCTCCCGCCGCGCGCGCACCTGATGGGTGTGCCGGGCGGTGGGCAGCGGGGCGTCCGGGTCCCCGCCCTGGGCGCGCACCATGCGCCGCCAGGTGTCCATCGCGCGGCCGTCGTCCAGCGCCTCCTCCACCTCGGCGTCGGGGATGCCCGCGATCTCCAGCATGGCCCGGGCCAGCGCGCAGGTCAGCTCCCGCACGTCGCTCGGCCCGCCCCCGCCGAGCACCTCCACGGCCTCGCGCACCTCCAGGGCGTTGCCGATGGTGCGGCCCAGCGGCACGTCCATGTTGGTGAGCAGGGCGCGGGTGGCCACCCCGGCGTCCGCGCCGATGTCCACCATCGTGCGCGCCAGCTCCCGGGCCGAGTCCACGGTGCGCATGAACGCCCCCGACCCCACCTTGACGTCCAGCACCAGCCCGGAGGTGCCCTCCGCGATCTTCTTGCTCATGATCGAGCTGGCGATCAGGGGGATGCTGTCCACCGTGCCGGTGACGTCCCGCAGCGCGTAGAGCTTCCTATCCGCCGGGGCCAGGTCCGCGCTGGCGGCGGCCACCACCGCGCCCACCTCGCCCAGGATGGTGCGCATGCACGGGGCGCTCAGCTCGGGCGACCAGCCGGGAATGGACTCGAGCTTGTCCAGGGTGCCGCCGGTGTGTCCCAGGCCGCGCCCGGAGAGCTGCGGCACCGCCACCCCGAAGCTCGCCACCAGGGGCCCGAGCGCAAGCGTGATCTTATCGCCCACCCCGCCCGTGGAGTGCTTGTCCACCGTGGGCCTGGGCAGCGCGCCCAGGTCCAGGGTGGTGCCGCTGGCGATCATCGCCTCCGTCCAACGGGCCACCTCGCGGCGGCTCATGCCACGCAGGAAGATCGCCATCGCCAGCGCCGCCATCTGCTCCTCGCTGACTACCCCGCGCGTGTAGGCATCCACCACCCACGCGATGTGGGAATCCTCCCACTGCCCGCCGTCGCGTTTGATACGGATAATGTCCACCGCGTCGAAGCGCTCGGTGCTGCTCATGATCCCTGACGTACCCCTTCCAGCGTGGGAATATGCGGCCCGGGAAAGTTGTCCGGCTCCCGCGTCAAAGCCTATCATCAGAAAAAACTCAGGGAACCGCATGCGTATCCCTGTGACCTCCCCCGATAGCCCCGGAGACCACGCCCATGACCACCCCCGCACCCCCACCCTCCCCCGAGCCCGCCGAGCCCGCTAGGGTCGCTCCCCGGCTCCTGGCCGCCGCGCGCGAGGCCGCCCGCCGCGCCTGGGCCCCGTACAGCGCCTTCCCCGTGGGGGCGGCGGTGCTGACCTCCGAGGGCGAGATCGTCCTCGGGTGCAACGTGGAAAACGCCGCCTACGGCGAGGCGATCTGCGCCGAGCGCAACGCCGTGACCAGCATGGTGGCCACCGGGGCGCGCCCGGGCCGCGACGCGACAGACGACGGGGACGCGGGGGCCGCCGCCGGGGCGTCGAAAGCCCCCTTCCCCGAGGTCGGCCCGCCGCCCACCGTCGTTGCCGTGGCGGTCGTGGGCCTCAAGGCCGCCCCCTGCTGGCCCTGCGGCGCCTGCCGCCAGGTGCTGCGCGAGTTCCACTGCCAGCACGTCATCGTCGAGGACGAGTCCGGCCGACCGCTCATCCTCCCCTTCGACCAGATCCTGCCTCACTCCTTCGGCCCGGAGGCACTGGATACCCCCGCCCCGCACGCACCCGGAGAGTAACGTCATGGATCGCTTTCAAGGCCTCATCGGCATCGCCTGCATCTTTGCCCTCATCGTCGCCTTTTCCAGCAGCCGCCGCAACATCAAGTGGCGCACCCTCGGCGTGGGCTTCGGGCTCCAGGCCCTCTTCGCGCTCCTCGTGCTCAAGTGGGAGCCCGGCTTCCAGGCCCTCAAGGCCACCGCCAACGGAGTATCCCGGCTCATCGACTTCACCAACGAGGGCACCAGCTTTGTCTTTGGCTCCCTCTTTGACACCGAGGGCAACTCCTTCGTGTTTGCCCTCAACGTCCTGCCCATCATCGTGTTCTTGGGGGCGATCATCGGCGCGCTGTACTACCTGCGCGTGCTCCAATGGTTCGTGGAGATCGTGGGCACCGCGCTCAACAAGATCCTGGGCACCTCCAAGCTGGAATCCGTGTGGGCCTCCACCGTGATCTTCCTCGGCCAGTCCGAGGCTCCCCTCGTGATTAAGCCCTGGCTGCCCAAGCTCACCCGCTCCGAGCTCTTCGCCTGCATGACCGGCGGCTTCGCCTCCGTGGCCGGGTCCACCCTCATCGGCTACTCCCTGCTCGGCGCGCCCCTGGAATACCTGCTGGCCGCCTCCGTCATGAACGCCCCCGGCTCCCTCATCGTGGCCAAGGGCCTCATGCCGGAGACCGAGCAGTCCGTGGCCAGCGCCAACGTGCGCGACATCCGGGACGCCGAGAACCGCAACCTCATCGACGCCCTCGGCGCCGGGGCCCTCTCCGGCGGGCGCATCGCCGTGACTGTGGCCTGCCTGCTCGTGGCCTTCATCGCGCTCATCGCCATGGCCTCCGCCGCGCTCGGCGGCATCGGGCACCTCTTTGGGCAGGAGAACTGGTCCCTCGACGGCCTCTTCGGCCTCCTGTTTAGCCCCGTGGCCTGGGCGATCGGTGTGCCCTGGGACGAGGCCTCGCTGGTGGGCAACTTCATCGGCCAAAAGACCATCCTCAACGAGTTTGTGGGCTACACCAGCTTCTCCGAGCACGTGGACACCATGAGCGCCAAGGCCGTGATGCTCAGCACCTTTGCGCTGGCGGGCTTTGCCAACCTCGCCTCCATCGCCATCCAGATCGGCTCCTTCGGCGCGATATGCCCGGAGCGGCGTTCCGACGTCGCGGAGCTAGGGCTACGCGCGCTCTTCGCCGGGTTCCTCACCAACATGCTCAACGCGGCGATCGTGGGGGTTATCGCTTTTTAGGGAGGGGTGACACGTGCACTCACCCCTCCCCCTCCGAAGGCTCAATCCTTTATCACGTCAATAAAGTAGGCCATCATGGAGAAGTCCGGGTCCTGCGAGGCGACCTCCTCGATCACCGCCTCCACATCTGCCTCGCCCGGGGTAAACACCTTTTTGATAACAGGGTTCACCAGCATGATCTTCAGCTTTCCCGTGGCGAATATCGCGTTGATGGACGCGGCGATCTCCTCCCGGGTAGGAGCAAAGGGATCGTAGCCAAAGAAGCGGTACACATCGTACAGGGAGGGCCAGTCCCTATCCTCTTCAATGTACTCTTCTACCCAAGAGTAAAAGTCTTCCCTCATATCAGCTCCTCCGCTGTTCCTCCGTATTACTTTGCTAAAGCAGGAGCCGCCCGCACGCAGAACTGCCTCCACGTCGCTTCCGCCACGCTCGGGGTGAGGAGTTCAAAGGCCTCCGCCAGCCGCAGGGGCGTGAACTGCTTGCACCGCACCACGGTACTGTCCCCCTTCGAGTTCCTCACCCGGTACGGAATATGTGCGGCGCTGTCCGAAATATCCTGGAAGATCAGGCTAGGGTCCGCGTCCCGGTAAGAATGAGAGCGGATCAGATACTCCGGGCGGAGGGGCTGCCAGCCCCCACCACCCCGGCTGCCAACGCTCATGGCGAGGGACGTGGGAGCCACCGGGGTGAGGGCGGCAAGAACGAGCGACCACACCGCAAAAAGCGGGCGGAGGGGAAGGCGGTCCCCCGTCACCGCCACCGTGAGCAGGAATGTGGCACACTCCCTCTCCTCCGGCGCCTCCACCGACGTCGCGGGCAGATTGTAGTAATCGTGCACCTCCCAGAGCGCCGCGGAGGCGGCGGGGGCCGCGCTGATGCTCCACTCGGATTCCCCGGTGCACGAAAACCCTAAAATCCTTTCGCAGTCCCGAAAATCCCGTAGCGGGTCTACACCCTCATTCAGACCCGTTCCCTGCGGGTAGGAGGCGGCCAACTCCATGCTGGCGGACAGGCTATCCCCGCCGATTAACAGGGGTTTCCTTAGCCCCGCGTATTGCTCATCGTGCATATCTGACCCCGCCTGCTCACGCGCCGAGAACGCCCATCGGATGTAGCGCAGCTCCCCTCGCGGAGGTGCGCTGCGTAGAAATATATCCTCCCGTTCACCCACCCGCCATACCCCATTCACCTCCTCCCCCTACCATCGCCCCCATGCCTGTTTCCCGTCGCCTCTTCCTGGCCTCCTCCGGCCTCGCCACCGCCGGTGCCCTGCTCCCCGCCTCGCTCCCTTCCCCAGCCACCGCAACCGCCTCGGCCCAGAACCCCTCCCCGCTGTCCTCCTTCGGCGGCCTCATCCCGGAGCGCCCGCGCCTGACCCACGGCGTCGCCTCGGGCGACGTGCGCCCGGACGGCGCCCTGATCTGGACGCGCGCGGATCGCCCCAGCCGCCTCATCGTGGAGGCCTCCCCCACCGAGTCCTTCCGCAATCCCCGCCGCTTCACCGGCATGACCATGACCCCGGAAACCGATCACACAGGCAAGCTGCGCCTGGTGGGCCTGGACACCGATTCGGACGTGCACTACCGGGCCTTTGCCCAGGACCTCGATACCGGCCTGCTCTCCGAGCCGGTGCTGGGGACGCTGCGCACGGCGCCGTCGGCAAGCAGGAACATCCGCTTCCAGTGGTCGGGCGACGTGGCGGGCCAGGGCTACGGCATCAACCCTGAGCTCGGGGGCTGGACGGCGTGGTCGCAGATGGCGCAGCGCAACCCGGACTTCTTCCTGCACTCCGGGGACACCATCTACGCGGACAACCCCATCGAGGAGTCGGTGACACTGCCCGATGGCCGCGTGTGGCGCAACGTGGTCACGGAGGCGAAGTCCCGCGTGGCGCAGAGCCTGGAGGATTATCGCGGCAACTACGCCTATAACCTCATGGACTCCCACTACCGGGACTTCCAAGCCCGGGTTCCGCAGATCGTGCAGTGGGACGACCACGAGACGGTGAACAACTGGTACCCGGGCGAGGTGCTGGACCTGCCGGAGTACGCGGTCAAGGACGTCAACACCCTGGCCGGGTGGGCGCACCGGGCGTTCCACGAGTGGCAGCCCACGGATCAGAGCATGGCGGTGGACGGGCGCATCTACCGCAAGATCTCCTACGGCCCGCTGCTGGACGTCTTCGTGCTGGACATGCGCTCCTACAAGGACGATAACGAGCTAAACCATCGCGGCACCAGGGCCGACGGCGCGATCCTGGGCGAGCGGCAGGAGAAGTGGCTGATCCAGGGGCTGCAATCCTCCACCGCAACGTGGAAGGTGGTGGCCAACGACCTCCCCCTGGGGATCGTGGTGCCGGACGGGAAGTCCGGCAACCAGGAGGGCGTGGCCAACGGCGGGCCGGGGGCGCCGGTGGGGCGGGAATCGGAGATCGCCCGCGTGCTCCACGCCATCCGCGAGGTGCGCAACGTGGTGTGGCTGACCGCCGACGTCCACTACACCGCTGCCCACCACTATCACCCGGATCGCGCGGCGTTCCAGGAGTTCTCCCCGTTCTGGGAGTTCGTCTCCGGGCCTCTGCAGGCCGGGGCCTTTGGGCCCAACGAGATGGACCCCACCTTTGGCCCCGAGGTGGTGTACGTGCACGCCCCGGAGGAGCCCAACCAGTCCCCGCTGGACGAGTTCCAGCACTTTGGCGAGGTGGACATCGACGGCCAGACGCGGGAGATGACCGTCAAGCTGCTCACCACCCGGGGAACGGAGCTATACCGGGTGACGCTGCCCGCCGAGTAGCGCCCCGGCGCGCATGAAAAAGGCCGCCCCGGGTGGTTCCTCGGACCCCTCGGGGCGGCCTTCTCTATGCTTTCCGCGCTTTCCGTACTACTCGTGCGCGCGAGCGGGGAATTACTCGGCGGACTCCGCCTCGGCATCCTGCTCGCCGGCCTCGGCGGCGGCCTTCTCGGCGGCCAGCTTCTCGGCGGCGGCCTTGGCCTCCTTCTCCTCCTTGGCCTTGCGCTTCTTCTCCACCACGTCGTCCACGGAGGGGCCGTTGTTGGCCTCGGCCAGGGCCTCGTTGAACAGGTCCAGCTTGGACTTCTTCTCCGGGGCCACCTTGAGGGTGCCCTCGGCGCCCTCGATGCCCTTGAACTTCTGCCAGTCGCCGGTGACCTTGAGCAGGGCCAGCACGGGCTCGGTGGGCTGGGCGCCCACGCCCAGCCAGTACTGGGCGCGCTCGGAGTCGATCTTGATCACGGAGGGATCTTCCTTCGGCTCGTAGATGCCGATGTTCTCGATCACCTTGCCGTCGCGGCGGGTGCGGGCGTCCGCGATCACCACGCGGTAGTGCGGGGTGCGGATCTTGCCGAGGCGCTGGAGCTTGATCTTGACAGCCATGCTGGTGTGTCCTTTTCTGTGGTCACTGGGCAGTTCTGGCGCCCGCCCGGGGTGGGCGGGCCGGTTCAACCCTTAGGTTTAGCCTGCGTGTGAGCCTGCTGGCCGGCCGTGGCCGGGAACAGCGTGACGCAGGAACGTATCTGTGTGCTGCCCACGCGGGGCAACCCGCAAAATATTACTACAGCGGGCGCACCCGGCGCCAGTTTCCCCTACTTGCCCTTGCCCTGGCCGAAGTCCAGGTTGTTGAGGTCGATGTTCTCCATGCCCTTGGGCATCTTCGGCATCCCCTTGGCCAGCTTGCCCAGCCCGCCCAGGCCGGGCATGCCGCCCCCGGCCTCCATCTGCTGCTGCAACTGCTGGAGCTGCGCCATGTCCGGCATCCCCCCGCCCATGCCGGGCATCTTCGGCGGGGTCGGCCCCTTCTTCGCGGGCTTGCGCTTGCCGTTCTTGCCCTTGCGGCCCTTGGGCTTCTTCTTCGTGGCCGAGCGCATGGGCCCGCCCATGCCGAACTGCCCGGCCATCTTGCCCATCATCTTCTTGGCCTCGAAGAAACGCTCCACGAGCTGGTTGACGTCGGAGACCTGCACGCCGGAGCCCGCCGCGATGCGCTTGCGGCGCGAGGCGTTGAGGATCTTGGGGTTCTCCCGCTCGGCGGGGGTCATGCCGCGGATGATGGCCTGGATGCGATCCAGTTGTTTCTCGTCCACCATGTCCGCCATCTGGTTCATCTGCTTGCCGCCGGGCAGCATCTTGAGCAGGTTGCCGATCGGCCCCATGCGGCGGATCATGAGCATCTGATCCAGGAAGTCCTCCAGGGTCAGCTCCCCGGTGCCGATCTTCTGCGCGGTGGCCTCCGCCTGCTGCTGGTCAAAGACAGTCTCCGCCTGCTCGATCAGGGAGAGCATGTCGCCCATGCCCAGGATGCGGCTGGCCATGCGCTCGGGGTGGAAGACGTCGAAGTCCTCCAGCTTCTCGCCCGTGGAGGCGAACAGGATCGGCTTGCCGGTGACCTCGCGGATGGACAGCGCCGCGCCGCCTCGGGCGTCGCCGTCGAGCTTGGTCAGCACCACGCCGGTGAAGTCCACGCCGTCGCGGAAGGCCTCGGCGGTGCTCACGGCGTCCTGGCCGATCATGGAGTCGATGACAAAGAGCACCTCGTCCGGCTGCACGGCGTCGCGGATGTTGCGCGCCTGCGTCATCAGCTCCTCGTCGATGCCCAGGCGGCCCGCGGTATCCACGATCACCACGTCGTGCTGCGCGCGGCGCGCCTCCTCGATGCCCGCCTGGGCCACCGCCACGGGATCCCCGTGGGAGGTGCCCATCTCGTGCTCCGAGGAGTCCAGGGAGGTGCCGGGGTCCGGGGCGAAGGTGGGCACGCCCGCGCGCTCGCCCACGATCTGGAGCTGCTGCACGGCGCCGGGGCGCTGGAGATCGCAGGCCACCAGCATGGGGGTGTGGCCCTGCTTTTCCAGGTGCTTGGCCAGCTTGCCCGCCAGGGTGGTCTTACCCGCGCCCTGGAGGCCCGCGAGCATGATCACGGTGGGCGGGTTCTTGGCGAGGTTGAGTCTGCGGGTCTCCCCGCCGAGGATGCCCGTGAGCTCCTCGTTGACGATCTTGATGACCTGCTGGGCCGGGTTGAGCGCCTGGGAGACCTCCGCGCCGCCCGCGCGTTCCTTGATCCTCTTGATGAAGCCGCGCACCACGGGCAGGGAGACGTCCGCCTCCAGCAGCGCCAGGCGGATCTCCCGGGCCGTGGAATTGATGTCTGCCTCGGTGAGTTTTCCCTTGCCGCGGATGCCGCTGAGCGCTCCGGAAAGGCGATCGGACAAAGACTCAAACACTGTGGTGCCGCTCCCTCGTAGAACTACGGGTTGTTCACTGCTTCAAGTAGTCTACGTTACCGCCCACGGCCCGGGCGACGCCGCGTTCCACCTCGCCGCGATCCACCCCGGGAGGCATCTGGGCCTGCACGATCATCGTCCCCCCGACGTTGCGCATGGTCAGCCACCGGGCCGCCACCAGCGCCCCGGCCACCGCCGCGAGCGCGCCCACGCTATCGACGGTGCGCACCTCCACCACCGATCCGCGCCAGTACGTCGCGGCGGGGGCGGGCGCGATCGCGGGCAGCTCCCGGTACACCCCGGAGCGGTAGGCGCGCACCAGCCCCTGGGCGTCGAGCGCCGGGCGCACCGTGGAGCGCACCTCGAACTCCGCGTGCACCTCGCCGTTGGCCCGGGCGCGGATGCGGGCGGCGTCGATGGTCCAGGCCTTCGCCGCGATCACGGCCAGCACGCGCGGGAGGCGGCCCGGCCCCTCGGCCCGCCAGTACACCGTGGTGCCCCTCATGCCCACCTCCCCCGGCGCGCTGACCAGGGGCGGGCCGGGGGTTACCTCGCTGAGCTGCCTGCGCGCCCGGGTCACAAGCTCCGCGATGCCTCGCTCCAGGCGGAGGCTCCACACCCCGGGCCCGGTGGCCTGGGCGTCCGCCGGGGCCAGGGCCGCCAGGAGCTCCAGGGTGAGCAGGTCGTAGTGCACGGCGCCCAGCAGCTCGTCCACGGTGGACTCCGCCCCCGGGTCGCGGGTGGCGGCCAGGCGCGGCAGCGTGGTGTGCTCGGCCACCACCGTCTGCACGCAGCTTCGCTCGCGCAGGTTCAGCCCCAGGCGGGTGCCCATGCGCGCCACCAGCTCCGCGCCCACCTGCTCGTGCGGGCGGCCCCTCCCCTTGCCGATGTCGTGGTACAGCGCCGTGAGCAGCAGCAGGTCGGGGCGGGCCACGGTGGTCGTGGCCGAGGCGCAGCGGGCCAGCACCCGCAGCGTGTGCTCGTCGATGGTGTGGGCGTGGCTGGGCTCGGCGGGCATCCTGCCCCGGATGTGCCCCCACTCCGGGATCAGCGGCTGCCACAGGCCGTGCTCGTCGAGCTCCCGGATCACGCGCGCGCTATGGCGCGGGGAGTTCAGCAGGGAGAGGAAGTCCAGGGCCGCCTGGCGCGGCAGGCGCTCGGGCAGCGGCGGCAGCTCAGCCAGCCGCGCCCAGGTGCGCTCCGTGACCGGCAGCCCCGTGCGGGCGGCGGAGGCCGCCACGCGCAGCAGCAGGCCGGGATCGTCCAGGCGGGGCTGGCGGGCGAGCGCGATCCGCCCGTTATCCTCCACCACGTCCACGTCCAGGGGGCGGCGGGCGTGGCGGCGGGTGCGCCCGTGCAGCAGGTCCCGGGCCTGGGCCAGGGCTGCGGTCAGCTCGGCATCCACGCGCCGGGCGTTGGTGGCAAGCTGACGGGCCAGGGCGTAGCGGTCCACCATGCCCAGGTCCAGGGCGATGTCCGCCGCAAACTCCGGGTCGAGCACGTCCCGACGCCGCCGCGCGTACCGGTGCAGCAGGCGGCGGACGTCGAGCAGCAGCGCGCGCTCCGCGCTCAGATCCGGCATGTTGCACACGTGCCCGAGCGCCAGCGCGCGCAGCAGCTCGATGTCTCGCAGGCCGCCGCGCCCGTGCTTGAGATCCGGGCGCGTCATGGTCACCAGGGAGCCGGAGCGACGCCACCGCGCGATCGCGGTATCCACCACCGCGTTGAAGTTGCGGCTGAGCTCCCTGCGCCAGGTGCGCAGCACCAGGTCGCGGCAGCGCCGGGTAAGCTCCGCGTCCCCGGAGAGGTGGCGCAGGTCCAGCAGGGCGAGCGCCGCCGTGGCCTCCCCGGTAATCAGCGCGGCGCAGTCGTCGGGGCTGCGCACCGAGTGATCCAGGCGCCTGCCCGCGTCCCAGACCGGGTACCACAGCCGCTCCGCCTCCTCGCGGCTCGGCGGGCGATCCTGGGGGTGCAGCAGGAGCAGATCCACGTCGGAATGCTCCGTGGATTCGCCCCGCGCCACCGAGCCGGTGGCGGCCAGGGCGCACCCCGGCGGCACGGGCAGGCTGGCGAGCAGGTCCTTCACAGGGCGTCGCGGTCGCGCTCCCCGGTGCGCACGCGCACCACCTGCTCCACCGGGCTGACCCACACCTTGCCGTCGCCCACCTTGCCGGTGTAGGCGGCCTCGGTGATCGCGGCCACCACCTCGTCGAGGGATTCGTCGTTGACCAGCACCTCCACCTTGACCTTGGGCACGAACTCGGTGGCGTATTCCGCGCCCCGGTACAGCTCCGTGTGCCCGCGCTGCTGGCCAAAGCCCTGGGTCTCCGTGACCGTCATGCCATAGATGCCCAGCGCATCCAGGCCCTCCCGAATATCGGACAGGGTAAAGGGCTTGACCACTGCCGTTACCAGTTTCATCTTCCGCGTCCTTCCGCTGCTTGATGGCTTGTTCTTCGTACCTCTCGGCGTGCGCGGCCTCCACTGCGCTCCCGCTGGCTCATCCTACTGGCCCGCGGGCTTACGGCCGCCGTTGCTTCCTACCGGGCCCCGGCGGAGTCGTAGGCGGACTCCGCGTGCAGGGCGTAGTCGATGCCGTTGTACTCGTCCTCCCTGTCCACGCGCCATCCCATCGCCGCCTTGAGCGCCACGGCGATGATCGCGGTGACGGCCCCGGAGAAGAGCACGGCGGCCAGCGCGATGAGGACCTGCACCACGGTGAGCCGAATATCGCCCAGCAGGATGCCCACGCCCACGGTGCCCCACAGCCCGGCCACCAGGTGCACGCCCACCACATCGAGGGAGTCGTCATACCCAAAGCGGAACTTCAGGCCCACCGCCAGGCAGGCGAGCACCCCGCCCACCGCGCCGAGGATCAGGGAGGTCACCGGGGTCAGCGCCCCGGCCGCCGGGGTGATCGCCACGAGCCCGGCCACCAGGCCGGACGCCGCGCCCAGCGAGGTGGCGTGCCCGTCGCGCGCCTTCTCCGTGGCCAGCCAGGCCAGCAGTCCCGCCGCCGCGGCGGCCGCGGTGTTCACCCAGGCCAGGGCCGCCGTGGCGTCCGGGGCCAGGGCCGAGCCCGCGTTGAACCCGCACCAGCCGAACCACAGCAAGGCCGCGCCCAGCATCACCATCGGCAGGTTGTGCGGGCGGGAGACCCGGCGGGGAAAGCCCTGCCGCTTGCCCACCACGAGGGCCAGCACCAGGGCCGCCGCGCCCGCCGAGATGTGCACCACCGTGCCCCCGGCGAAGTCGATGGGCGCCACGGCGGCCTCCCCCTCGGCGGTGGTGCCGAAGATCCAGGCGGAGATCGAGTCCCCGCCCTCGGAGAGCAGGCCGCCGCCCCACACCATGTGCGCCAGCGGGAAGTACACCAGGGTGGGCCAGGCCGCGCTGAACACCAGCCAGGTGGAGAACTTCACGCGCCCCGCCAGCGCCCCGGAGATGATCGCCGTGGAGATCACCGCGAAGGTGAGCTGGAAGGCCACGTCCACCAGAGCGGGATAGCCGTTGCCCCCGGCGGTGGCGGCGTCGATGCCGCGCAGCCCGAAGAACTCCACCGGCGAGGCCACCACCCCGCCGAGGGAATGGGTGCCGTAGGACATGGACCAGCCCCAGAGCAGGTACACCACGGTGACCACGCCGAGCGAGCTAAAGCTCATCATCATCATGTTGAGCACCGCGCGGCGGCCCGCCATTCCCCCGTAGAACAACGCCAGGGCCGGCGTCATGAGGAGCACGAGCGTGGCCGCCACCAGCACCCAGGCCGCGTTGGCGGCGAGCGATTCTGTGACCATGAGGCACCTACCTTTCGTATTTTCTATCGGAATACAGGTAAGCCTAGACCAAAGGGGCCCTTTTTGGTTGTTCTACAGAAAATAATATGGCGTAGATCACAAGATCTACGCCATGCGCCGCTCCGGACGAGCGAACCCTACGCGGACTCCCCCAGCAGGGCGTCCACGAAGCCCTCCACCTCGAAGGGAGCCAGGTCATCCGAGCCCTCGCCCAGGCCCACGAGCTTCACCGGAACCCCCAGCTCCTCCTGCACCTTAAACACGATGCCGCCCTTGGCCGTGCCGTCGAGCTTGGTGAGCACCACGCCGGTGATGTCCACGACCTCGCTGAAGGTGCGCGCCTGCATCAGGCCGTTCTGCCCCACGGTGGCGTCCAGCACCAGCAGCACCTCGTCCACCTTGGCCTTCTTCTCCACCACGCGCTTGACCTTGCCGAGCTGATCCATCAGCCCCACGGAGGTGTGCAGGCGACCGGCCGTGTCCACCAGCACCACGTCCGCCTGCGTGGACACGCCGTGGGCCACGGCGTCGAAGGCCACCGAGGCCGGGTCCGCCCCCTCGGCGCCCCGCACGGTCTGCGCGCCCACGCGACGGCCCCACGTCTCGAGCTGGTCGGCGGCTGCGGCGCGGAAGGTATCCGCCGCGCCCAGCACCACCTTGTGGCCCATCGACACCAGCACGCGGGCCAGCTTGCCCGTGGTGGTGGTCTTGCCCGTGCCGTTGACGCCCACCACCAGCACCACCGCCGGCTTGCCCTCATAGGGCATGGCCTTGATCGAACGGTCCAGGCCCGGCTGGCAGGCCTCGATGAGCGTCTCGCGCAGCATCGCGCGCGCCTCCGCCTCGGAGGCCACGCCGCGCTCCGCGATCTTCTCGCGCAGATCCTCCACCACCCTGGTGGTCACCGTGGTGCCCAGGTCCGCCATGACCAGGGTGTCCTCGATCTCCTCCCAGGCGTCCTCGTCCAGGTCGCCCGCCGAGAGGATGCCCAGCACGGACTTGCCGATCATGTTCTGCGAGCGCGAGAGCCGCCCGCGCAGGCGGCCCAGGCGGCCCGCCGCCGGGGCGATCTCCTCCTGCGGCTCCTCCGGCTCCTGCGCCTGAGCCGGGGGCTGCTGGGGCTGCGGGGCCTCGGCGGGGCGCTCCGCCTCGGGCTCCGGCGCCGGGGTCTGCTCCAGCGCCTCCTCGGCGCCCCGGGCCGTCGCGGCGGCCGCGGCTGCGGCCTCCTGAGCCTTCTCGGCTTCCTCGGCCTCCCGCTGCGGCTCGGGGGTGGCCGGGGGCGCGGTGTCCTCGGTGGGTTCGGCGGACTCCGCCGCCTCGGGGGTCTCGACCGCCTCGACTACATCGGCCGCCTCGGGCTCGGCGTCCTCGCGGGCCTCTGTTGCCTCTGTTGCCTCTGTTTCCTCGTCTACCTTCGGCTTCTCCTCCTCGGGCGCCTCCGGGGCGATCTCCTGCGCCGGGGCCGGGACCACCGACTCCTCCGGGGCCTGCTCCGCCACGGGCTGCGGGGCCTCCGGCCGGGCGGTCTCAGGCTCGGCGGGCCGCGCAGGCTCCGCCGCCTCCCCCGCCTCGTCGCTGGGGCGCGGCGGCACGGTCGGCTCGATCGGCTCGGTCACGCGGGGCGTGGGCCGCTCGCTCGCAGCCGGGGCCGCGTGCTTCTCGGACGGCGCGGGCTGCGGCGCGGGGGCCTGCTTCTTCGGCTCCTCACGCGGCACCGGCTGCTTTTCCGGTTGCCCGGCGCGCCCCCCGGTGAAGGCCGCCACGCTGGCGTCCGCCGCGCCCCCGGGGGCGAAGTTAAACCCGCCCTTGGCCTGGTAATTGCCGGATTTTTCTTGCTGAGTAAGCTGCTTGGGCTCCTCGTCCTCCTTCTTGTCAAAGCTCACCGTCTTAGAGGCCGCGTGCTTGCGGCCAATAACCACGAGAATCGCCACCAACAGGAGGATGACGAGGAGCGCGATCCCACCAATGATCCAAAAATCCGTAGACATGGTTTCCATCATGGCAGGGCACACCCCCGTTGACCACCCCGCCTCCCCCCCTGGGCGGCCTCGCCCTGCCGACGCCACCACGGCGCAGCGTGACTGGTGGGGCTACCGCGCGCACGGAAGCGGAATGAAAAGATCTTCTCAGGCCGCGCTGTGGCGGATGTGATTCACACCCGCCACACTCAGACGCCCCCCGGGCTGGCCTCCTAGCCGCGCGCCGCCGAGGCGGCCAGGGCCATGGCCTCGGCCGAGATCACGTCCCCGGTGACCAGGTCCGGCACCACGTCCGCGAGCTGGGACCAGCCCTGGGCGGCGGCGTCGAGGGTCTTGGACTTCCCCATCAGCCCGTGCGCGTGCATGCGCGCGGACAGCGCGAACACCAGGGAGACCACCGGGGCCAGCGCCCACGCGTTGTCCTTGTCCTCGGTGTTCACGCCCTCGAGCTTGTCAAAGCGCACGCGCGCGGCGGAATACAGGGCGCGGTGTGTACTGCGCAGGGCGCGCAGCAGGGAGACTGCGGGCTTGACCAGCCCCTCCGAGGTCAGCAGGCGGTTGAGTTCCTCGCGCTTGCGGAACGTCTCGAACACCGCCATCAGGCGGGGGCCGTCCTCCATGATGGGGCCGGGCACGATGTCCGCGTTGGCAAAGAACATGCTCATGAGCTGCTCCTGCTGCGCGGAGTCCATGTGCGCGATGCGCACGGTGGAGGCGTCGATGCAGGCGGAGTCCAGCGTGGAGTCCCGACCCGTGAGCAGGGTGTTGACCAGGGTGGGCCCGGCGGTCTTTTTCAGCTCCGCCAGCAGCGCCTTGAGTTCCTTGGTGCTCTCCGCGCCGAGCGCGCCGCCCACCTGGCCGAGCTGCATCATGATGGTGATCCAGGGGCTGCGGTGATCCTCCGCGGCGGCGGCCTGCCCCTCCTCGAGGTTGAAGGAGTGGTTGACCAGGCCGGTCACGATCATCCGCCCCGGCTGGAGGTGCGCGGGCACCAGCGAGCCGGACAGCCCGCGCAGGGCCTCGCGCGGCGACTCCGCGAAGATCGCGTGCGCGACGTCGCGCTCGCGGCTGGTGGAGCCGAAGTGATCCCAGATCACCGGCAGCACCTCCGCGCTCGAGGGCGGGGTCTCCTCCTGCCCGGCGAGGAAGGCGGACAGGCGCGTCAGCTCCTCCGGCTGATCGGAGAAGTACCCGGGCTGCTCCACGCGGAAGGCCGTCTCCCCCGGGTGCTGCGGGGCGCGCAGGGTGCCAAACGGGTCCCCGGCGTAGAGCTGCACCACGAGCTCCCCGGCGTCCACGAGGGATTCGGGCAGCGGGGTGACCTCCTCCACCCGGCGCACGTGGCGGGCCGCGGACCAGGGGGCCGTGGCGGGCCACACCCAGGCCGCGAGGCCGCGCGATTCCGCGAGGTCCTCGAAGTGCAGGGCGCCGCCCTCCACCCGCACCCCGGTGGCGTGTGGGGTGGAGCTCATCACGGCCAGGGTCACGGACACGCGGTTGTTGCTGGCGGGGTCAGTCCACTCGAACTCCAGGCGCCCCTCCGGCATCACGGCCACGGACTGCGCGATGGCCGCCACCGAGGCGGAATACGTCACCGCGTCCTCCCGCTCGAGCGCCACGGTGCGCACCGGGGACCCGTGGTGGTTGCGCACGCTGACCCGGGGGCGGCCCAGCTCGCCGGTGGCCCGCACGCGGATGCGCCCCGCCGGGTCGATGTGGCGGGTGCCGAGGTAGAGGCGGCTGGTGCGCCACCGGGGCTGGTAGGTGGTCATGCCCAGCTCGAAGGAGAGCGCCGGGGGACTAAAGCGCAGCGGCAGGCTATCGCCCTCGTCCGTGCTCACCACGAAGTCCGCGCCCGCCTCGTGCGGGGCCACCGCGATCCGGCGCGGGGAGACGGAAAAGTCCTTCTCGCCGTGGCCCACGGCCAGGGTGGCCGGGGACAGCCCGCCCTGGGCCGGGATGCGCACGCTGCGCGAGGCGGCGTCGATGGTGGTCTCCCCGACCATGCCCTCCACGATGGCGTAGCGGTGGCGGAAGGACTCGTTGCGCGGGCCGCGCAGGCGCACGAGGTACTCGCCCACCCAGGGGGCGTCGTACGCCTCGGGGTCAAAGATCTGGAAGGCGCCGCCCTCGGCGGGCACCTCCAGCGGCTCCAGCTCCGCGATCTCCTCGGCGGTCTCCCCCACCCCGGAGTAGGCGGAGATGGAGAGGTACCAGATCTCCTCGCGCCCGGAGACGGTGGCCGGGAAATCCGCCACCAGGGATTCCGCGTGCACCGGCAGCCTGTTGAGGGTACGCACGTGCGGCACCGGTTCCGCCGGGTGGACGAAGCGCACGCGCTGGCGCGGGTCCACGCTGCGCAGGTGCGCCATCGCCGAGGGGGCCTGGCCCACGCGCACCACCTGGAGCGAGGCGATGCCCGAGGCGTCCACCCGCCGGTACTCCCAGCCCTCCCAGCCCAGGACCGGGTGGGCGTCGAGCACCGGCACGGGCTGCCCGGAGACCACGTCCACGAGCTGGGCGTCATCGGGCACCACCGCGAACAACTCCGAGTGGTGCAGGGAGGCCTTGTCGGTGAGGTTCTGGCCGTTGGCCGCGAAGAGGAGCACCGGGTCCTCGGCGTCCACCACCGGCACCACCCAGGTGATCCCGTTGGTGGTGTCCAGCACCGTGGCCTCGCGCACCTGGCTCTCCACCGCCACGTCCAGGGCCTCCGCGTAGGTGGGCTCGCCCCAGGGGCGCTCCGTGCGAAAGACCCGGGTGGTGCCCGCCAGACTCACGCGCCACGACACCTCCGCGTGCGCGCCCTCCCCCACGTACTGCGTGGCCACCCGCTGCTCGGGCAGGCGCAGGCACACCCGGCCGCGCCGGGTATCCAGCACCAGGCGGGGGCGCACCTCGCGGGGGGCCACGCCCACGGCGGTGGCGCGTTCCGGGGTGCCCACGGGCCGCTCGCGCAGCTCCGCCACCACGGCCTCCTCCACGAGGAGCGGCAGGGCGGGCCGCAGGTGGGAGCGGTCCCTATCCAGCCAGGAGGTGGGGTGCTGCACGGAAAAGGCCCGCACCTCCTGGATGCCCCGGATCAGCTCCTCCGCGCGCTGGGGGGCGTGCCGGGCGGTGACGGCGGCGCTGGGCAGGTCCTCCCCGCCCGCGATCTCCGCCACGGCCCGTTGCGCTAGGTCCTCGGCGCCCGCGCCCTCGGGGTCCAGCCCATCGAGCAGCTCGAGCACCCCGGCCACCTCGCCGTGGATCACCCCGGCGTGGTGGCACAGCAGGTCCACGCTGCTCATGCCCTCCGGGGTGTCCAGGCCCGCGCGCGCCAGCAGGCCGGGCGTGGCGGCCTCCAGGGCGCTCACCCACTCCGGGTGGGGGCTGAGCCCCAGGCCCGCGAAGTACTCGGTATAAAAGTCCGAGCGATCCAGCAGGCGGGTGGCCCGGAAGATCAGCGTCACCGAGGTCATCACCGGGGTCACCTCCCACAGGCCCGGCAGGTCCGCCCCGGCGGTGGCCTGGCGGGACAGGAAGATGCCAAAGAGCCTGTCGTAGCGCTCCAGCTCGTCGCCGCTGAGCCCGGCCTCGGGGAAATACGGGTGCCGAGCGAACCTCTCGGCGAGCTGTAGTTCCCCCTGCGAGGCCCAGCCCAGCAGGGAATCCGACATGTCGGCAAAGGGAGTACCCGCCTGCGCGCCCGTACCGTGCTCACTCATAACCGTGCTGTGTCCCCTTTTTGTCTCTCCGATGGGGCCGCGCCGCCCTTGTAGCGACACGACTGTGCCCATTTAGCCTAGAGCAGAAGCGGGCTCCGCGGTGTCGTCGGGCTGCATCCGCTGGCTGAGCACCCTGGTGACGCCGTCGCCGCGCATGGTCACCCCGTAGAGCACGTTGGCCACGTCCATCGTGGGCTTCTGGTGGGTAATCACGATGAGCTGGGAATCCCGGCGCAGCTCCCGGAAGAGGTTGATGAGGCGGCGCAGGTTGACGTCGTCGAGCGCCGCCTCCACCTCGTCCATCACGTAGAAGGGGCTGGGCCGGGCCCGGAAGATCGCCACCAGCAGGGCCAGCGCCGTGAGCGACTTCTCCCCGCCGGAGAGCAGGGAGAGCCGCTTGACCCTCTTGCCCGGCGGGCGCGCCTCCAGCTCGATGCCGGTGGCCAGCATGTCCTCCGGCTCCGTGAGCACCAGGCGGCCCTGCCCGCCGGGGAAGAGCGTGTGAAAAACCTTGGGGAACTCCGCCTCCACGTCCCGCCACGCCTCCGTGAAAAGCTGCAGGATGCGCGCGTCCACCTCCTCGATCACCCCCTCCAGGTCCTCCCGGGCCTCCTCCACGTCCGCCAGTTGGGTGGAAAGGAACTGGTAGCGCTCCTCGAGCGCCTTATACTCCTCCAGGGCCAGGGGGTTGACCTTGCCCAGGGCGCTGAGGTCCTTCTCCGCCTGCCGCAGCCGCGCCTGCTGCGCCTTGCGGTCAAAGCCGGGCCCCGGGGCGTAGCCCTCCAGCAGGTCCGCGATCGGCAGGCCCGTCTGCTCCACGACCTTGGCCTCCGCCTCGTCCAGCCGCACCTGCGCCTGGCCTCGCGCGACCTCCGAGGCGTGGGCGGAATCGCTCAGGCGGCCAAGCTGCTGGCGCACCGCGCTCACGGCGTCCTTGGCCCGAGACAGCCGGGTAGTAACCCCAGCCTTCTCCCGCTGGATCGCGTCGCGGTCTCCCGTGGCCTCCTCCAGGGCGCGCTCCACGCGCCGCGCCACCTGCGCCGCGCCCTCCATCACCGCGCGCGCCAGCTCGGCCTCGGCCCGCCGCCGGGCCACCGCCTGCTCGTGCCTAGCCTTGGCCTTGCGCTCGTGGGCCGCCTGGCGGCGCAACTGCTGGGCCTTGCCGCGGGCCTGCTCCACGCGGTCCTCGGCGGTGCGCGCGCTCAGCCGCGCCTCCATCTCCATGGCCTTGGCCTGGGCCAGCTCCGCCGCGGCCTCGTCCCGGGCCTGGGTGGAGGGCTCCTGCGCCGTGGCGTCCTCCGCGTCCACCTGATCCAGGCGCGCGCGCACGGCCGCCAGCTCCGCCTCGGCCTGGGCCAGGCGCCGCTCGACCTCGCCTACGCGCCGCCGCGCGCGCTCGTGGGCCTCCCGGCGCTCGCCCACCTCGCGCTCCAGGCGGCGCGCCTCGCGCTGCCACCCCTCGGCCTGGCCGTCGTGCTCGCGGAGCGCCGCGGTGGCGGAGGCCGCCTCGATGCGGGCCTCCTGGGCCGCCAGGCCCGCCCCCTCTACCGTGCCGGACAGCTCCCCCAGCCGGGCCCGCGCGGCGGCCAATTCCTCCTCGGCCCGCGCGATCGCGCCCGCCACCTCCACCGAGCTCGCGGCGGCGTGCCCCACCTGAGCCCAGCCCTGGCCCACCAGGTCCCCCTCGGGGGTCACGGCCCGCACGCGAGGGTCGGCCTCCACCGCCGCGCGCGCGGCCTCCCAGTCCGGCACCAGGGCCACGTCCGCCAGCAGGCGGTTGATCGCCACCGCCACGCTGGGCTCCACGGAGAGGCGATCGAGCAGCCACTGCGCGCCCTCCGGGAGGTCCGCCTCCAGGCGCCACCGGCTCTCGCGCCCGGCGTCCTCCATCACCACGGTGCGCTCCACCTCGGCCCCGCGCAGCCCGCGCAGCGCCTCTTCGGAGGCCGGGCCCACCACGGCCTCCGCGTGCGCGCCCAGGGCCGCCGCCACGGCCGCCTCGCAGCCCGGGTCCGGGTGCACCTCGCCGCTCAACCCCCGCCACCCCTGGCCGCTCAGCAGCTCCGAGGCCGAGGCCCTCGGCGCGGCCTGCCGCAGCGTCTCGATCCGCGATTCCAGCGTGTACACCTCGCGCTCGTGCTCCCGCTGCTCGGCGCGCACCTGCTCCAGCCGCTCCTCGGCGGCGCGCTGCTCCGCACCCGCGCGCTCGCCGGCCTCCTCCAGCGGGGCGCGCTGCCGCCGGGCCTGCTCCTGGCGGTCCTTGGCCTCCTCCCATTCCCCCTCGGCCTGCCGCAGCCGCGCCTGGGCCTCCGCCTCCGCGCCGCGCTGCCGCTCCAGTTCCTCGGCGGCGCCGCGCGCCGTGGCCGCGTGGTTCTCCTCGGCGGCCAGCAGGCGCACCACGCCCTCGCGGTGATCGGCCAGCGCCTTGATCTGGGCCAGGTGCTCCCGCTCGGTGCGCCGGGCGGTGTCCTCCCGCTGGGCCACCTCCTCGAGCAGCACCTCCAGGCGCTCCCGGGCGATCTCGGCGGCCTCCTCCAGGGCCTCGAACTGCGCGTCCGCCTCCTGGGCCCGCAGCTCGAGCGCCTCCGGGTCCGCCCCCGAGTACGGCACCTCGTGCCCGCTGGTCCTGGCGCGCTCGGCCGCGATCCGCGAGGTGGCGTGCACCCGCTCGGCCAGGGTGGACAGCCGGAACCACAACTTTTGTGCGGCCTCCTCCCTCGGGACGATCCGCGCCAGGTCCTCCTCCCAACCCATCTGCTCCGCGCCGCGCTCCTCCGCCTCCTCGGTCAGGGCCGCCACCCGTTCCTTCAGCGCCTCCGCCTGGCGGTCGGCGTCCTCCCACTCGGCGCGCAGGGTCACGATGCGATCCCCGGCCAGGCGCAGGCGGGCGTCGCGCAGCGTGGCCTGCACCGTGGCGGCCCGCTGGGCGGCCTCGGCCTGGCGGGCCAGGGGCTTGAGCTGGCGGCTCAGCTCCTCGGTGAGGTCGCGCAGCCGGTCCAGGTTCCCCTGCATCCCGGCGAGCTTGCGCTGCGCCTTCTCCTTGCGCCGCCGGTGCTTGAGCACCCCGGCGGCCTCCTCGATGTAGGCGCGGCGCTCCTCCGGGCGGGACTCCAGGATCTCCGAGAGCTTGCCCTGGCCCACGATGATGTGCATCTCGCGCCCGATGCCGGAGTCGGAGAGCAGCTCCTGGATGTCCATCAGCCGGGCCTTGGCCCCGTTGATCTCGTACTCGCTGGCGCCGTCGCGGAACATGCGGCGCGTCACCGATACCTCGGAGTACTCGATGGGCAGCTTGCCGTCGCTGTTGTCGATGGTGAGGGTGACCTCCGCGCGGCCCAGGGGCTTGCGGTCCCCCGCCCCCGCGAAGATCACGTCCTGCATCTTGCCCCCGCGCAGCGTCTTGGCGCCCTGCTCCCCCATCACCCACGCCAGGGCGTCCACCACGTTGGACTTGCCCGAGCCGTTGGGGCCCACCACCGCGCAGATGCCCGGCTCGAACTTCAGGGTGGTCGCGGACGCGAAGGACTTAAAGCCCTTGAGCGTCAACGATTTCAGGTGCATGATGGCAGGATTCTAGCAGGTCTGATCTGTGCGCCCTCGGCATCGCGCCTAGCGCTCCACAAAGCCGCTCTCGCCCTTGGGCTCGGCCCACTGCTCCACCACCGCGTCCACCCGGCCCGGGGTGGTTCCCCCGCGCAGCAGCCCGAGGAGTTCCTCGCACTGGGCGCGGGTGCCCTCCGCCACCACGCACACGCGGCCGTCGCGCAGGTTGGTGGCCGAGCCGCTCAGCCCGATCTCCAGCGCCCGGCTGCGCGTCCACCAGCGAAAGCCCACGCCCTGCACGCGCCCGTGGACAAAGGCCGTGAGGCGGGTATCTACTTGTGCCACTGGTAGTCCAGCTCCTCGTAGCGCGCGTCGCGTCGGGTGAGCGGGTCCTGCCCGTCCCAGGACTGCATGTACTTCCAGCCCCGGATGGAGCGCGGCATGTCATCCCGGTGGAACACGGGGTTGAGCCCGGCGCGGCGCTGCACGGCGTAGTGGCGCAGCACCGCCACCGCCACTCCGCTCAGGGGGATCAGGGCGATGAGGTTGATGGAGGCCATGACACCGCTGAACACGTCCGCCAGCGCCCACACCAGCGGCACCGAGCCGACGGCCCCGCCGAACACGCACAGGGCCACCAGCACGCGGAAGGCGGTGAGCCAGCGCTTGCTGCGGCGCGGCCCCGCCAGGTACTCGATGTTGGATTCCCCGTAGTAGTAGTTGCCGATGATGGAGGAGTAGGCCAGGAAGATGATGATGAAGGTGAGGAAGTGGATGCCCCACTGCCCCACGGAGGCCGCCAGGGAGGTCTGGGTGAGCTCCATGCCGCCCTCGGAGTTGTGGAGGTCCTGGCCCGCCAGCAGGATGATGAAGGCCGTCATGGAGCACACCACCAGGGTGTCAAAGTAGACGCCGAGGGTCTGGATGAGCCCCTGCTTGGCGGGGTGGGAGACGGACGCGGTGGCCGCGGCGTTGGGCACCGAGCCCATGCCCGCCTCGTTGGAGAACAGCCCGCGCCGCACGCCCTGGATGAACACCGTGCCCAGGGCGGCGCCGGCGAACTCGCGGATGCCAAAGGCGTGGGCCACGATGTCCACCACCATCCCCGGCACCTTGTCCACGTTGAGCCCGATGACCACGAAGGCCAGCACGATGTAGAGCACCGCCATGAGCGGCACCACCGTCTGGGTAAAGGAGGCGATGCGCTGCACGCCGCCGAACACGATGGCCAGGGTGATGGCCGCGAGCACCAGACCGATGATCGCGTTGGTGTTCGCCCCGCCCGCGTCCTCGCCCAGGGAGGTGGACACGGCGGCGCTGATCGAGTTGGACTGCACGGCGTTGAACACAAAGCCGTAGGTGACGCAGATGATCACGGCGAACAGCACCGCCAGGGGCTTCCACCCCAGCGCCCGGGACATGTAGTAGGCGGGGCCGCCACGGTAGGAGTCCTTGTCCCGCACCTTGTACACCTGCGCCAGGGTGGACTCGATGAAGGAGGTGGCGCCGCCCACGATGGCCAGGCACCACATCCAGAACACCGCGCCCGGGCCGCCGGTGGCCACGGCCAGGGCCACGCCCGCCACGTTGCCCGTGCCCACGCGCGAGGCCGCGGACATGGTGAAGGCCTTGAACGCCGAGATCCCCTTGGTTCCCTCGGAGATCTCGGAGGGCTTCTCCACCACCGAGCGGAACATGTCCGGCAGGAAGCGGATCTGCACCAGGGCGGTGATGATGCAGTAGCCCAGGCCGGAGAGAATCAGCAGCGGGACGACCCCCCACCGCCAGAAAAGAGTATTGAATGCCTCGACGGCCTCCACCACAAAATCCATGGACAGAAGATTACCGTTTTCCTTAGCCCGAATAACAACCTCGGCAAAAGTGAGGGGTACCACACGGGGGTACGCCGCCGCGCCGCGCCCCGGGCGCCGCCCCTAGCATGGGGTGCATGCACCCGAAGCCGCCCGCGCAGGCCGCGCAGCCGCTGTGCGACGGCCCCCGAGGCCGCCGCTTCCTTATCGAATACGCGCTGGAATCCGAGGCCCGCCGTCGCCCGCGCCACGGCGACCGCGACCTGTACGGGGCGGTCTTTGCCGCCGCCCATCACCTCGGGGAGGGATTCGGCTCCCCCGGCATCCCCGCCGTGCCGCCCGCTCGAGTGGCCCGGTTGGTCACAGCCCTCGCGGAGACGCAGCTCCTGCCCCCTGAGCCCACAACGATCCTGCGGTGCCTCCAGGCCGCCTCCGAGGAGGCCGCCTACTGGCAGCCCCCGAGCGGGATGGACAACCTCACCGCCACGGCCCCGGTCCGGGCCGCGCTCCGGCGCGTGGCACGGCACCTCTCCGCATGCGGCATGGACCCCCTCTGGTCCAGCCCGCTCGAGCCCACGAACCAGTGGGCCCTGGGCTGGGGCGATCACCCCCTGCCCGCCCCGCTGCGTGAGGACCGCGCCGCGCTCCGCGAGCGCCGGGCCGAGCTGCGCGCGGCGAGCCGCCACGGCGGCATGTGGTGGTCCATCCCCTCCCCCGCGATCCCCTCAAGCACCCCGCCGGTGTGCGGCCCGGCGCCCCTCGGGCTGTGGTGCGTGGAGGACTCCCTGGGGTGGACCCGCGCCCAGGCCGCGCGGCTGGTGGCACCCGAGGGCCTCCGCGTCTACGAGGTGGGCTCCGCCGCGGACTGGGCGCACCTCTGCGCGCGCTTTCCCCTGGACGTCACCCGGGCGGCGGGCCGCTCCTGGCGCCTGGCCACGGGGCGTCGCGGCCGGTGGGTGCTGCCCGACTGGGTGCGCGTGGCCCGCGAGTACGACGCCGTCCACCTCCAGCCCGGCGCGTACCTCGCCGCCGCGGGGACCGCCATCGAGGTCGGCGGCGGCGCGGCGAGCGTGATCGGCGGGTGGGACCCGCACGTCACCTACTGGTTCCACCCACGGGTCTGCTACTTCAGGGCGGCCGAACGCTGGGAATGGGCGGAGCGCGCGGGCGAGGGCGGCTGGGTGCGCGCCCCGCACCACCCTCAGTACCGCCGCTGGCACGCCGGGCAGTAGTGACTGCCCCGGTTCATGAAGCTCTCGCGCACGATGGGCTCCCCGCAGCGGGAACAGGGCCGCCCCTGCTGGCCGTAAGCGTGCAGGCTCAGGTCGAAGTACCCGGACTCCCCGTTGACGTTCACGTACAGCGAGTCGAAGGACGTCCCGCCCTGGTCCAGGGCCCGGCGCATGACCTCCCGGCCCGCCCACAGCAGCTCCTCCAGGCGGGCCAGGGCGATCCGGTCGGCGGCCTGCCTGCCGTGGATCCGCGCGGCCCACAGCATCTCGTCTGCGTAGATGTTGCCGATCCCGGAGACCACCTCCTGGTTCAGCAGCACCCGCTTGATCTCGGTGGGGCGGGCCTTGATCCGGCGCGCGAGCGCGGGCACGTCCAGCCGGGGGTCCAGCAGGTCGCGGGCGATGTGCGCCACCGGGAGGGGCACCCCCTCGACGTCGCAGGCGGTGGCCCGCCAGTACCCGAAAGTGCGCTGGTCGTGGAAGCGCAGCCAGGTCTCCGCCGGGGCGGCGCCCCCGGTTTCCCCTCCGGTCAGGCGGGCGCTGGCGCGCAGGTGGGGGTGGCGCAGCGGGGCGTCCTGGACGAGCATCTGCCCGCTCATGCCCAGGTGCACCAGCAGGTGCTGCGGGCCGTCGGTGCGCAGCCACAGGAACTTTCCCCGGCGGTGCGCCCCCTCGATCCGGGCGCCCTCGAGCGAGGCCTCCAGCTCCCACGCCCCGCCCGGCTGGTTGCGCGCCGCGCGCGGATGGTGGACGCGCACCTCCTCCAGCACGCGCCCCACGGCGTGGCGCTCGAGGCCGCGCCGCACCACCTCGACCTCCGGCAGCTCAGGCATCGCCCGATTCCGCGCTCACGGCGGCGCGCACCTGGGGATCGCTCAGCGCCAGGCACGCCCGGTGGGCGGCCTCCTGCTCCGCGATCTTCTTGTTCTGCCCGGTGCCGGTGCCCACCACCCGCCCGTTGAGCAGGGCCTGGGCGGTAAAGAGCAGGTCGTGCTCGGGGCCGGTGGAGGTGGACTCGTAGGAGGCCATGGGCAGCTTCAGCCCCGCCAGGCGCTCCTGCAGCACCGTCTTCCAGTCCTCGTGGCGCCCCTTGGCCGTGGCGGTGTCGATCTTGTGGCCGAACAGCCGCAGGATCACGTCGCGGGCCACCTCGAAGCCGTGCTCCCGGTAGATGATCCCCAGGATGGCCTCGGTGGTATCGGCCAGGATGGAGTCCTTGTTCCGGCCGCCGGTGGCCAGCTCGCCCTTGCCCAGCAGGACGTACTCGCCCAGCCGGATGTCCCGGGCCACGTCCGCGCAGCCGTAGCGGGAGACGATGCCCGCGCGCATCTTGGAGATCTCCGACTCCGGGCTGGAGGGGTACTGCGCGTAGAGCTGGGTGGCCACCGAGAGCCCCAGGACCGCGTCGCCCAGGAACTCGAGGCGCTCGTTGTTGGGCAGCGAGCCGTTCTCGTTGGCAAAGGAGCGGTGCGTCAGGGCCAGCCGCAGCCCCTCCTCGCTGATGTGCACCCCCAGCCGCTCCAGCAGCGGGGCGTGATTCATGGCGCTAAACGCCGCGTGGAGCGCCTCCTGGCCGCTCAACCTCCTGCGCCTGGTCACAGGAACTTCTCCAGGCCCGCCCAGCGGGGGTCCGGCAGGGAGCCCTCGTCCTGCCCCGAGACCCCGTCCGGGGCGGGGGCCGCCTCCGCGTTGTCCTCGGGGTCCTGCTCGCAGCCCTCCGGGCAGGTGGGGTTGAAGGGAAGGGACAGTCCCACCTCGTCGATCACCGCCTGCTGGATGTCCACCCGGTCGTCCACGATCTGCGGGGTGTCGTCCTCCTCCCCGTCCCCGTCGAGGTCGGTGATGAAGTCCTGCGACCCCGCGAAGGCCTGGCTGATGTGGAAGGACCCCTCCTGGCTCAGCTCCGCCAGGCAGCGCACGCACTGCCCGCGCAGGGCGGCGGTGACGTCGGCGTCCACGAGAATACCGCTGCCCAGGGGGGTCAGCACGGCCTCCACGGTGACCCGCTCCCCCTCCGGGATGGCGATCATGGCGGCGCCGATGCGCAGCGGGGCGGGGCCGGTCAGGGTGCGTCGCTCGGCCGTGGCCGAGGAATGGGAAAGGCCCGAGACATCAAAAACAAAAGGTGAATTCATAGCGTGCCCAGCCTACCTCCGCACCGATTAATCCTCGTAGCCGTAGGAATCGCGGGGCTGTCCGCCCAGCCCCGCCGCGCCCGCGCCCCGGCGCAGGGCGGCGCGGTCCCGCGAGACGGTGCGCAGCACCCCGGAGAGGGTCTCCTCGAAGTCCGCCAGCTTGCCGTCCACGAACTGATCGCACTCGCTGCGCAGCTTCTTGGAGTCCGCGTGGGCGGCGTCCACCACCCGGTGCGCCTCCTCGTTGGCCCGGCGCACCACCTCGGACTCGGAGACCAGGCGGTTCTGCTCCGCCAGGCCCTCGTCCACGCTGCGCTGGTAGGAGTCGTTGCCGTCCGCGATGAGGCGGTCGGCCTCCGCCTGCGCGCGGGAGAGCGTGTCCTCGGCCTCCGCGCGGGCGCGGCTGACCGTCTGGTGGGCGTCCTCCTCGGCGCGGGAGACCACGGTGGTGGCGCGGTGCTGGGCGTCGGAGACCATCTCCTCCGCCTCGCGGTGGGCACCCTCGACGATCTCCGAGGCCTGGGCGTCGGCGTCCGCCACGATGGTGCTGGCGCGCTCCTCCGCGCCGCGCAGGATCTCGTCCTGCTTGTCGAGCACGTCCTGGGCGTCGTCGATCTCGATGGGCAGGGCGTTGCGCAGATCGTCGAGGAGCGCGAGCACGTCGTTGCGCGGCACCATGCAGTTGGAGGTCATCGGCACGCCGTAAGCCTGCTCTACTGTTTGGACCAGTTCATCCAGGGCTTCGAATACGCGGTACATGCAAAAAATGCTACCCGTTGCCCCGCCGCCCTATCATTACCGCAGGTCACGCCGCCCACGAGGGGATTCCCGCGTCTCCTAGCGGTATCCCCGGCGCATGTCCTCCACGATGAAGGGCCGATCCAGGGTGGAGGGCGCAAGCTCACGAGGCTGATTGTCCCGCCCGAACACGGTGGCCGCCGCCAGGACCTCGTTACTCGCGTAGCGCAGCGGCGGCGCGCCCGGCGGCACCCGCAGGGGCTCCCCCTCGGGGGCGCAGAACTGAAAGCCCCAGTCCCCGAAGGTGGGCACCAGCACGTGATAGGGCACCACCTCCTCGCAGCCCGCCGCCCTCAGCGTGGAGTGGACCCGCCAGAACACCTCCGGGGTGGAGTATGCCGAGGAGGCCTGCACCGTCATGCGCCCCTCGGGGGCCAGCACCGACCGCGCCAGGGCGTAGAACTCCTCGGAGTACAGCCGCGCCATCGTCTCGTTATCGGGATCGGGGAGGTCGATGATGACCGCGTCGAAGGCGGTGCCGTCGCCGCCCCCGCGCAGCCAGGTAAAGGCGTCGTCCACGATGAGCGTCACGTTCTCCCCCTCCAGCGCGCCGCCGTTGTCCTCGCGCAGCACCGTGTTGGCCACCTCGATGACCTCCGGGTCCAGCTCCACCTGCACCACCTGGGCGTCCATGCGCGCCAGCTCCCGGGCCGCCAGGCCGTCGCCGCCGCCGATGACCAGCACGCGCTCGCCCCTGCCCCGCAGCACCGGGTACACCAGGGACTCCGTGTAGCGGTGCTCGTCGCGCGTGGAATACTGCAGCCCGCCGTTGAGGTAGAGGCGGCGGTCCCCGCCCCGCTGGGTCACCACGATGTCCTGGTATGGGGACTGGTGCGCGTACACCACGGGGTCCGCGTAAAGCTGCTGGCGGGCGGTGACCACCCAGGACGGGGAGAAAAAGATCAACCCGAGGATCATGGCGATGCCCACGAGCAGGCCGCCCCCGGCCACCCACATCCGACGCCGCGACAGCCGCGAGCGCAGCACCACGCACGCCAGAAAGAGCGCGGCCACGAGGTTGCACAGGCCCGCCGCCGCGGTGCCCCGGATCAGGCCGAACAGCGGCAGCAGCAGGAACGGCCAGGCCAGGCCGCCCAGCAGCGCCCCCGCGTAGTCGGCCACGTTCAGCGTGGCCACCACCCGCCCGGCGCCCCGGGCGTCCACCGTCTTGCCCTGCTGCACCAGCGTGAGCAGCAGGGGCAGCTCGGCGCCCACCAGGACGCCGATGAGCGCGGTAGCCGCCACGAGCAGGAGCAGGGACTGCCCCACCACCGCGAAGGACGCGTACAGGATCATCGCGGAGAAGCCCCCGACGATCCCCAGCACCGCCTCCACGCCCAGGAAGGCCTCCGCGGGCCAGCGCAGCAGCGGGCGGGCCGCCACCGCGCCCAGGCCCAGGGCCGCCACGTACCCGGCCACGATGAGGGAGGTCTCCACGATTCCCCCTCCGCCCGTGGAGGTGGCCAGGGAGATCAGGGCCAGCTCGTAGACCAGCCCGCAGGCGGCGCAGATCCCCACCGAGATCAGCAGCAGGAGGCGCCAGAGGCGGTGCCCGCCCCGCGTCATGACATGCAGGCGGCGTTGATGGCGGCCACCACCACGAGGGTCACGCAGATCACCACCGTGGCCGGGCGCAGGCGTCGGTCCTCCACCAGCCCGCGCAGCCGCACCGGGATGAGGACCTCCATGACCACCAGCGCCACGGCCTGGAGCACGAGCCCCACCCCGGCGTAGGCGGCCGTGGTGGCCAGGCCCGGGCCCAGCTCCGCAGGGGAATGCGCGATGGCAGCGCAGACGATGATCCCCAGGGACACCTGCTGCGCGCCCGCGATCATCGCCGCGTTGGGCAGGTGGTGCTCGAACACCAGGCGCACCAGCTTGCCCGGGGTCAAAAGATCAAGGATGCCGAACCCCACCAGGAGGATCGCGCAGGACAGCGCGAAGTAGGCCACGCTGCCCACCAGGCCGCTCATCAACATTGCCGTGTCCTTTCTACTTCCTACTTCACCGATCCCGCCCCGGAACCGGAGCCGGAGGAACCGCTCGAGGAGTTACTGGGGGCGCCGGGGGTAAAGCCCGGGCCGAGGTAGATAAAGGAGCCGCCGTGAACCCGGGAGAGATCCTCCACCGTGATCCGGCAGTCCCGGCCCTGGCCGGAGATTCTCACCAGGTTGTCCTTGTAGCGCAGGTACACGGTGCCCTTGTCCGTGGCCCGCGCCTGCGCGGTCCCGGCGAGGCGCTCCACCTCGTCGGCCGTGGCCTCCGGGTCCTCCTCGCAGTAGTACGTGTTATCCGAGGCGTGCTCGAAGTTCTTGGATATGGTCTGCACGCCCGAGTTGATCCCGGTGACCTTGATGGCCAGGATCAGGACCGCCAGCACCGCGCAGCACAGGGCCGCCAGGTAATAATGCACCGATCTCACAACGTCACCTCACTCCGCGTGGCCACGATGGTACTTTGCTCCGGATAGTAGTGCCGGGTTGCCCACCACCAGCGGTGGCCCTCCCCTCCGCAGCGCAGGGCGGTGAGGTGATACTCGCCGGCCCCCGGAAAGCGCACCACCAGCCACTCCTCCTCCGCCAGCAGGTCGCGGGCCTCCCGCGCGCAGTCCGCCCCGCGCGCGATGTCCACCTCCAGCCGATAGCCGCCCCGCCGCCACGCGGAGGGAAGCGGGCGCACGCCCTGGGGCGCGCTGGTGGAGATCTCCTCGCGCAGCACCAGGCCGCCGGGCCCGTACAGGCTCGCAGCGTGCGAGGCCCCCAGCACCGCGAGGTGCAGCCGGTGCTCGCCCCGGCGCACCACGCGCTCGGCGAGCGCCTCGGGCGGCGGGCCGTCAAGGCGCAGCGCGAGGTCCTCCGCCCGCACGTCGGCCGGGGCGATCTCGGCGTCCAGCACCCGGCTCATGCGCGCGGGGCGGGGTACACCGTGACCTCGCCCGGGGTGATGGGCTCGCCCAGGGAGGCCTCCCAGGCCCCGAGGCCGAAGCGCTCCAGGCCGAGGAGCTTGGCGCCGGATTCGTCGGCGTAATCGTAGAACTCCACGCGCCCGGTCTCCGGCAGCCCGGTGGTGCCCTCGCTGCCGAAGTCCGCCACCCCGCTTTCCCGGTAGCGGTACTGCACCTCCCCCAGGGTGTGCCCGTGGTCCGGCTTGAGGGCGAGGTCCTCGCGGGTGCGCCACCAGGAGAGCTTGAGCTGGCCCTCGTCGTGCTCCACGGAGAGCCATTCCCCGCCCTCGCCGCCGTCGAGCAGGTGCTCGTGCCACTCGTAGTATCCCTGGCGCACGGTGATGGTGCCGCGCACCACGTAGTCCACTCCGCCGCGCGCCACGATGGCGCCGGGACCCAGGGACTCGATGCCGAAGGAGCGGCGGTCCTGCGCCACGGTGTCCGCGAAGGGGTCGCGCCGCGCCGTCGGCCGCTCCGGCTGCTGCCGGGACTTCTGCCAGCCCAGGTACGCAAACAGGGCGGCCAGGAGAAGCAGCAGGATAACTACCACAACGAGAAGGTCCATCGGGAAAACGTCCTCACTGAATTACAGAATCACTAGATCACGGAATCACGGAAGGATGTGCGGCAAGGCCCGTGGCGGGCCGGAGCACGCCGGGGCGCGGCATAACGATGCCCCCACCCAGCGTATCGCACGGCCGGGAGGGGGCGCCGCCGCGTGGCCCCGGGGTCAGCGGCTATTCCCCGAACGTGGTCTCCGGGGAGGCGATCAGATCGTCGGAGGAGATGTAGTAGGTGTCCATCGTCCCGTTGAGCATCACCATCTGACCGGAAAGGGCGTCGGGCACGCCCACCCCCAGGGTGTGCAGCGCCTCCTTCAGCTCCTCCGGGGGCATGTCCGCGCTGAGGCTCAGCGGGACGGGCGAGGTCAGCCCCGCCACCTGGGGGGTTACCTCGAGGGCGTGCACGATGATGTGGAAGTTCCCGTTGAGCGTGGTGATCACGCCCGGGCCGCTGCGCTTCCACACGTCGGGAACGCCCGAGGCGTCGCCGGGGAAGCGCACGGAGAGGTTGTCCAGGATGGCGTGGTCCGCGTCGATCCTGATGCCCTGCCGGGGCCCCTGGGCGGTGTCGATGGTCACGTACGAGAACTTCACGTTGCCCACCAGCGAGGTCTTGTCCGTCATCACCGTGTAGCTGTTGCCGCTCGGGGGCACGGTCCAGCCGATGGGCTCCGGGGCGGCGAGGTCGATGCCGGGGATCGGCGGCAGCGGGGTCTTGCCGATCTCCTCGAGGAAGTCCCCGTTGAGGATGCCCTCCCCGCGCTCGCGCAGCTCGTCGAGGCTCGGCAGGCCGGGGATCCCCGGCAGGCCCGGGGCCGCGCTGCCCGGCTGCGGGGCCGGGGACTCCGGGGCGGCGGGCGGCGCGGGCTGCTCCGGCGGGCGCTCCTCCTCCTTGGGCAGGAAGGGGATCACGTCCTCGAGGCGCGGCAGGGACACCGGGTTGGCCTCCGCCTCGGGGGGCTGCGTCACCGCGCCGCCGACCATGGTCACCGCCACGGCCACAGCCACAGCCGCCGCGGCGGCACCGCCTCCCGCGGCGCGGCGGCGTCGCCTCCTGCGCTCGCGCGGCTCCTTCTCCTCCTCCGTCCAGGAGAGCGCCAGGGCCCCGCCGATTAAGGCCAGGAAGGTGCCCAGGCCGAAGCCCCCGAAGTTGGAGGTGGGCAGGGCCACGATGCCCAGCAGCAGGGAGACCACGCCGGTGAGGATGCGCCCCTCTCCCCTAAACCAGGTGAGAAAGCCGCACACGATGAGCAGCACGCCGATGATCAGCGTGGACACCCCGGAGATGGTGGAGATCTGCACCTGGATGTTGGAGATCTCAAAGGCCAGGTAGGCGGGGGTCATGATCACGGCCCCGGCGAACATCATCACCAGGCCCGCCCCGAAGGGGCGCTTCCTGCGCCACGCGGTGAAGCGCCTGTTCTTCTTCTCCAGGGACTCGCCCGTGCTCTCCCGGGGCGCGGCCTTCTCCATGCCCTCCTCCCCGGCGGCGCGCGACGCGCCCGACTCCCCGGAAACAGACGCGGGCACGCCCGAGGCCGCCTCCCGGCCCCGCCCGCGTTCCTCGCCGCCGAGGGGCTCGGAGGTACCAAGAACGGGCCCGAGGTCCCGGGTGACCTCGGCGGGCCCTTCCGCGTCCTCGCGCTTAGCAGGCACCCTTATCCCCGTCCTCGATCGTGATCTTGGCCCCCGCCGCGGTGAGCTTGTCCGCAGAGACGGAGGCCGCCTTGATCTTCTGCCCGTTGGCCACCAGGCCCTGGGCCACGATGGCGCTGGCGCCGGGCTCCGCCTTGTCGGAGAGCTGCTGGGCGTCCACGCCGATCTGCGGCTTGATCATGGTGAGCGAGCCGTCGAGGTTCTTGGCGCCGATGACCAGGTTGGACGCCGTGGTGCTGGGGCCGTTGGCCACCATCTGGAACTTGCGCTGCCCCAGGCCCGGCACGTTGACGGGCATGGACATGCACATGTCGCTGATCGTGGCGTCGTCCAGGCGCAGGCGAGTCACGCCGATCTCGCCGTCCTTCATCTGCTCGTTGTCCACGAAGAGGCTCATGCCCTGCGCGTCCAGGTTTCCCACCTGCATGGAAAAGATCGTGTTGGACAGGGCGAGGTTGGCGGAGAGCCCGCCCTGCGCCATCGCTACCCCCATGCCCGCCGTCACGAGCGCGCTCCCAGCCATGATGGCCGCGAACCGAATCTTCCTGATGTGCCCCATGGCTTTCTCCTCACCGAGCATTAGTGACTCATAACCCCTAGACCAAGCAAGGGTGACATGAATCATGGCATAGTTTCCTTTTACTATCAAACGGGATAGTAGCACCCCACCCCGCCCCCCACACAAGTTTCCCGGTAAAACATACCCGCCCGACAAGAGGGCCCGGCCACCACCCAAGGCGACCGGGCCTTACATCCCTAAGGAAAAGCTATCGGCTAGATGATCCCCTGGGCCAGCATGGCGTCGGCCACCTTCTTGAAGCCCGCGATGTTGGCGCCCACCACGTAGTCGCCCTCGTGCCCGTATTCCTTGGCCGTGCGGTCGGCGGCCTTGAAGATATTGGACATGATCTTGTGCAGGCGCTCGTCAGTGTACTCAAAGCTCCAGGAGTCGCGCGAGGCGTTCTGCTGCATCTCCAGGGCCGAGGTGGCCACGCCGCCGGCGTTGGCCGCCTTGCCCGGGGCAAAGTGCACGCCCTCCTTACGGAACACCTCGATGGCCTCCGCCGTGGAGGGCATGTTGGCACCCTCGGCCACGTAGCGGCAGCCGTTGGCCGCCAGCGTGCGGGCGTGCTCGCCGTCCAGCTCGTTCTGCGTGGCGCACGGCAGGGCGACGTCGCAGGCCAGGTCCCAGAGGCTGCCGTCGGTGTGCAGCACGGCACCCTCGGCCTCCTCCACGTACTCGTTCACGCGGGCGCGGCGCACCTCCTTGATCTCCTTGAGCAGCTCCACGTCCACGCCGTTGGGGGTCTCCACCCATGCCGAGGAATCGGAGAAGGCGATCACGGTGGCGCCCAGCTCCTGGGCCTTCTCGATGGCGTAGATCGCCACGTTGCCGGAGCCGGACACCACGACCTTGGCGCCGTCGAGCTTCTCCCCGTGAGCCTTCATCATCTCCTCGGTGAGGTACACCGCGCCGTAGCCGGTGGCCTCGGTGCGCACCAGGGACCCGCCCCAGGTCAGGCCCTTGCCGGTGAGCACGCCGGACTCGTGCTGGTTGGCCAGGCGGCGGTACTGCCCGAAGAGGTAGCCGATCTCGCGGCCGCCCACGCCGATGTCCCCGGCCGGGACGTCGCGGTACTCTCCGATGTGGCGGTGCAGCTCCGTCATGAAGGACTGGCAGAAGCGCATGACCTCTCCGTCGCTCTTGCCCTTGGGGTCGAAGTCGGAGCCGCCCTTGCCGCCGCCGATGGGCAAGCCGGTCAGGGAGTTCTTGAAGATCTGCTCGAAGCCCAGGAACTTGATGATGCCCAGGTTCACCGAGGGGTGGAAGCGCAGCCCGCCCTTGTACGGGCCCAGCGCGGAGTTGAACTGCACGCGGAAGCCCCGGTTGACCTGCACCACGCCCTCGTCGTCCACCCAGGGGACGCGGAAGATGAGCTGCCGCTCCGGCTCGCAGAGGCGCTGGATCAGGCCGTAGTCGGCGTAGTGGGGATCCTTCTCCAGCACGATCTTGAGGGAGTCCAGCACCTCCGCCACGGCCTGGTGAAACTCCGGCTCGCCGGCGTTGCGCTTGAGCAGCATGTCGTAGTAGCTGGATACCTGTTCTTCGATGGACACGGGGGTTCCTTCCTCTCGTGGCGCCTCCCTCCGGGAGCGGCACCGTGGTCTCAACGACATTTCAATTAAAGCACAGGTATTCCCCTCGCGCGGCACAGCCTCGACCCCAACCCTGCGTTTCCCATGCTCAGGGCGGGTAAGTACCATTGGTCGCGTGACCGAAAATAACAGCCCGCGCATCGTCATCGCACCCGATTCCTACAAGGGACGCGCCACCGCCGCCCAGGCCGCCGAATACCTCGGGGAGGGCGTGCGGCAGGTGCTCCCCCACGCGGAGATCACCCTGGCCCCGATGGCCGACGGCGGGGAGGGCACGGCGGCGTCGTTTAGCGGACGCACCATCACCCTGCCCACCACGGACGCCGCCGGCCGGCTCACCGAGGCCAGCTACGTCTACGACGACGCCTCCGCCACCGCCTACATCGACGTGGCCGCCGCCTCCGGCCTGCCCGCCGTGGCCGACCGCCCCGTGCCGCTGACCGGCGATACCTACGGCACCGGCGTGCTCATCGCAGACGCGCAGACGCGCGGGGCGCGCACCATCACCCTGGCGCTCGGCGGCAGCGCCACCATCGACGGCGGCACCGGCATCCTCGTGGCGCTCGGCGCCACCCCCCTTAACCCGCGCGGCTACGCGGTGCCCAAGGGCGGCGGCTACCTCTCCGCCGTGGCCAGCATCGACACCGCGCAGCTCAACATCCCCGCCGCCGCCAGCGAGTGGGTGCTGCTGTGCGACGTCCGCTGCCCCGCCACCGGCCCCCGGGGGGCCGCCGCCGTGTTCGGCCCCCAAAAGGGCGCGGAGCCGGAGGACGTAGAAATCCTCGAGCGGGGGCTGAGCCACCTCTGCGCGCTGCTCGGCGTCGATCCCGCCACCCCCGGCATGGGCGCGGCCGGGGGCCTGGGAATCGGCCTGACCTGGCTCTCGCGCACCCTCCACGGGGACGATTCCCACATCCGCCTGCTGCCGGGCGCGCCCGTGGTGGCCGCCTCCCTGGGACTGCCGGAGCTGGCCGCCAAGGCGGACCTCATCGTCACCGGCGAGGGGCGCCTGGACGCACAATCCACCGAGGGCAAGGTGGTGGGCACCCTGCTCGACCTCGCCCGGCCGCACCGCGTTCCGGTGGCCGTGGCCGCCGGGTCCGTGGACGGCCCCGTCCCCGAGGGCGCGCGGGTCACCGTGCTCTCCGAGGACCCGGACGATCGCGCCCAGCTTCTCGACGCCGGGCGGCGCATCGCGCAGGACTACCTGCGCACCTCCACCGTCCAGGGGTAGCGCGCGGGGCGCTCGTGCGCGGCCTCGTTGGCCAGCAGCACCGGGTCCTGCGGCAGCTCCGCTGGCGGGGTGAGCATCCGCGACAGGCTCATGGTCAGCTCGTTGACGGAGCCCTCCAGCCCGTCCACATCCAGGATGTAGCGGCGCACGCAAGCACCCTCGAGGTCGCGGCCCTCGTGCTCCTCCCGGAAGATCTCCCGGAGCTGCTCCACGACCTCCGCGGGCACCGCCGGGTCCGGGTCAAAGGACGCCTCGGCGCCGCGGGCACGCCCGGAGGAGCGCAGCTTGTCCGCCGCGGCGTCGAAGGCCGCGCGGAGGCGTTCGGCGCGGTCGTCGGGGATCAACACATCAAACTGAATCTGAGGCATGAGGCAAGCCTAACTAGAAAAACGAGCGAATGGTTCTATGATGGTGGGAACCCATATTTTTTCATAGGAGTGAAGCGACACCGATGGGCACCATCGCTCAGTTCTTGCAGTCCAATTCCGTCGATCTCAGTTTCCAGCGCGCCTTCTACGAGGACCTCCACGAGCACCCCGAGCTCTCCGGGCTGGAACGCGCCACCGCGCAGCGCATCGAGGCCATGCTCGAGCGGTTCCGCTGCGAGGTCATCACCCAGATCGGCGGCTTCGGCATCGTCGCCATCTTCCGCAACGGCGAGGGGCCCACCGCGCTCATGCGCGCGGACTTCGACGCCCTCCCCGTCAAGGAGGACACCGGCGTCCCCTACGCCTCCACCCGCGTGCAGGCCCGCCCCGACGGCTCCACCACCCCCGTGATGCACGCCTGCGGGCACGACATGCACACCACCGCCCTGATGGGCGTGTGCGCGCTCCTCGACGCCTCCCGCGAGCACTGGAAGGGCACCTTCATCGCCCTGTTCCAGCCCGCCGAGGAGACCGGCACCGGCGCGGACGCGATGGTGGCCGACGGCCTGGCCCGCCACATCCCCAAGCCCGACGTCTGCTTCGGCCAGCACGTCATGCCCGGCCGCGCCGGGGAGGTGCAGACCATGCCCGGCCCCCAGCTCGCCGCCGCGAACTCCATCCGTATCACCGTCACCGGGCGCAGCGCCCACGGCTCCATGCCCCACCGCGCCATCGACCCCTCCTACCTGGCCGCCATGATCGTGGTGCGCCTCCAGGGCATCGTGGGCCGGGAAGTCGATCCCAACGAGTTCGCGGTGGTCACCGTGGGCTCCCTGCGCTCCGGCACCACCAACAACATCATCCCGGACACCGCCGAGATCGTGCTCAACTGCCGCTTTTACAACGAGGACGTCAAGCGGCACGTGCTGCGTGCCATCCGCCGCGTGGTCACCGCCGAGTGCGAGGCCTCCGGCTCCCCGGTGCCGCCGCAGTTCGAGTTCTTCTCCCACGGGGAACTCACGGACAACTCCCCCACCGTGTACGAGCGGGTGCGGCCCGTGTTTGACGACGTCTTTGGGGCCGACTCCGTGGACTCCGCCCGCTCCACCGTGTCCGAGGACTTCTCCCACATCCCCCGAGCCCTCGGCGTGCCCTACCTCTTCTGGCTGGTGGGCTGCACCCCGCGCGGGGTGTGGGACACCGCCGTGGCCAACAACACCGTGGGGCAGGACGTGCCCGTCAACCACATGCCCACCTTCCTGCCGGACTACGAGCCCACGGTGGCGGCCGCCACCCGGGCGGGCGCGGCGGCGGTGCTGTCCTACCTGGGGGCGTAGGACCGAAAAACCAGAAGGGGTTCGCCCATGCGTGCCATAAGGCAGAGGCAACGGAGCGAACCCCACCGCGTGACCAAAAGCCAGAGGCGGTACGTCCCGCAATGGTACCATCTATCTATGTCACGGAAGATATCCTGGGTCTCACCTGCGCATTTCGAGCCTTTTTACCGTGTCATGACCCCACCTTCAATAAAAAAGACCCCCGCCTAGAGCGGGAGTCTTAAGAAAAGCGCGGAGCCTACTCGGCGCCCCGGGCGGACTGCGCCTCGGCCTTGCTGAAGCTATCGCCCAGCAGGTGCACGTGGATCATGTTGGTGTTGCCCTGGATTCCGGGGGGCGTACCGGCCACGACCACCACCATGTCATCCCGGGAGTACTCCTTCATCTCCAGCAGCTCCGCGTTGACCTCCTCCATCATGCGGTCCGTGGAGTCCACGTCGTCCACCAGGAATGTCTGCGCGCCCCAGGTGAGGGCGAGCTGGGAGCGCACGGACTCGTTGGGGGTGAACACCAGCAGCGGCAGGTGGGAGTGCAGGCGCGCCACGCGGCGGGCGGTATCGCCCGAGGTGGTGAAGGCCACGAGGGCCTTGGCGCTGAGCCGCTCCGCGATGTCGCGGGCGGAGTAGGAGATCACGCCGCGCTTGGTGCGCGGGATGTGGGAGAGCGGGGGCACCACGCCGTCGGACTCCGCCTGACGCACGATGCGCGCCATGGTGCGCACCACGTTGTGCGGGTCCACGCCCACGGAGGTCTCGCCGGAGAGCATGACGGCGTCCGCGCCGTCGAGCACCGCGTTGGCCACGTCGGAGGCCTCGGCGCGGGTGGGGCGAGAGTTCTGGATCATGGAGTCGAGCATCTGGGTGGCCACGATCACGGGCTTGGCGTTCTCGCGGGCGATCTGGATGGCGCGCTTCTGGAAGAGCGGCACCTGCTCCAGGGGGACCTCCACGCCGAGGTCGCCGCGGGCGATCATGATGCCGTCGAAGGCCAGGACGATGGACTCCAGGGCGTCCACGGCCTCGGGCTTCTCCAGCTTGGCCACCACCGGCACGCGGCGACCCACCTCGTCCATGACCTCGTGTACCAGGTCCACGTCGCCCGGGGAGCGGACGAAGGACAGGGCGATGATGTCCACGCCCAGCTCGAGGGCGAAGCGAAGGTCGCGGATGTCCTTCTCGGACAGGGCCGGGACGGAGACGTCCATGCCCGGCAGGGAGACGCCCTTGTGGTCGGAGACGGGACCGCCCTCGACCACCTCGCACACCACGTCGTTGCCGTCCACCTCCAGGCAGACCAGGCCCACCTTGCCGTCGTCCACCAGCAGGCGGTCGCCGGCCTTGGCGTCGTTGGCCAGGCCCTTGTAGGTGGTGGACACGCGGTCGTGGGTGCCCTCCACGTCCTCGGTGGTGATGCGGATAATCTCGCCGTTCTCCCAGCGGGTGGCGCCCTCGGCAAAGGTGCCCAGGCGGATCTTGGGGCCCTGGAGGTCGGCCAGGATGCCCACGGCCTTGCCGGTCTGCTTGGCGGCCTGGCGCACCCAGGCGTAGTTCTGCGCGTGATCCTCGTGGGAGCCGTGCGAGAAGTTCATGCGCGCCACGTTCATGCCGTCGTTGACAAGATCCAGGATGGCGGTCTCGCTCGCCACCGCCGGACCAAGGGTACAAACAATCTTTGTTCTTCTATCCACGTCTTCCACCCTACTGCTAATCTCTTCCGATCTCCACGGATGTATGCCCGAATGTGCCCACTCGTGTGGGTTTCCTCGCGGCCCATTCCTCACGCCAATCTACCCGCAGCGCACCCATCGCGCCGCCCGATCGGGGCGAACGTGACCGTTCCCGCATCGCGGCGATCACGCTGGCTCCCCCACGTCCCCGGCGGGCCTCGCCCCGGCGCGGCGCCGCATGGCGAAAAATACCGCCACCGCGCCGAGGAACACCACGGTGGAGACGATGGTGTTCACGCGCAGGCCCAGGACCATCGTGGCGGCGTCGTCGCGCATGAGCTCCACGCCGAAGCGCCCCAGCGTGTACCCGGCCACGTAGAGGACAAAGAGCTGGCCCTCGCGCAGGCGGAACCTGCGATCCAGCCACAGCAGCAGGGCAAAGACCAGCAGGTTCCACAGCATCTCGTAGAGGAACGTCGGGTGCACCGAGGTCAGCACCTCGCCCGTGGAGGTGCCGGTGACCGGCGCGTAGTTACCCTGCTCGTCCACGCGGCGGTAGATGTCCAGCGCCCAGGGCAGGTCCGTGGGCCTGCCGTACAACTCCTGGTTGAACCAGTTGCCCAGGCGGCCGATGGCCTGCGCCAGGATCACCCCGGGCGCGGCGGCGTCCGCGAACGGCCCCAGCGGCACCCCCCGGTGGCGCAGGTAGAGCCACACGGCCAGCCCGCCGAGGGCCACCGCGCCCCAGATGCCCAGGCCGCCGTTGGTAATCTTGAGCGCGTCGAGGGGGTTGGCGCCGGGCCCAAAGTACTTGGGCCAGTCCGTGAGCACGTGGTACAGCCGCCCGCCCACGATCCCGGCGGGGATGGCCACGAGCGCCACGTCCCACACCAGGTCCGGGTCGCCCCCGCGCGCCGCGTAGCGGCGTCCGGTCAGCCACAGCGCCACCACGATTCCGGCGATGATGCACAGCGCGTAGGCGCGCAGCGGCAGCGGGCCGAGGTGCCACACGCCTCGCGGCGGGGAGGGGATGTTCGCTAAGTAATCAACACGCACGCCTATCAGTCTGCCTCATCGCGCCGATCCACGCCGCCCCTCCATAGAGAGCGTCAGGTGGCCTTGCGGCCCGCGCAGGCCGGATGCTGCCCCGCCGCCGTGAACGCGCGCAGGCTCTGGCGCGCGTCGGCGTGGGGGCTCAGGGCGCGCCCCACCACCACGGCGTCCGCGCCGTTGGCGGCGTAGGCCAGCAGGTCCACCGGGTCAAGCACCCCGGTCAGCCCCACGCACACGGCGGACTCCGGGAGCCCGGCGGCGATCTCCGCGAAGACCTCGGCGTCGGCCGCCCCGGTGGCGCGGTCGCGGGCGTCGATCCCCAGCACCCGGAGCCCGGCGTCCAGGGCTCGCCCGGCCTCCTCCGGGGTGCGCACCTCCGCCAGCGCGGTCATGCCCAGCGACTCCACGCGATCCGCCAGCGCCACCAGGCGGTGCTCGTCGAGGTAGCCCAGCCGCAGGGGGATGGCGTCCGCGCCGAAGAGCCGGGCCTCGTGGATCTGGTACGGATCGAAGAACAAGCCCCGGGCCATCACCGGGACGCCGACCGCCGCACGCACCTGCGACATGAGGGAGAGCGCGCCGAGGAAGCGCTGCGGCTCCGCGTGGCAGGCGATCAGGTGCGCGCCCTCCGCCTCGAAGGCCCGGGCGTACCGGGCGGCCGCGTCCCCGCCGTCGTGGCGCTGCGGTATCCCCTTGATCTCCGGGATCACCCCGCAGCCGCGCCGCAGCAGGGCCGCCAGGGCGTCGCGCGCGGGCGCGGCCTCCCGGGAACGGGCCTTGACCTCGGAAAAGGGAAGGCGGGCCTCGCGCAGGGCCAGGTGGTGCCGGGCGAGGGCGGGGATGGGATCGACCGCCGTTGATAGGGTCATGGTCTCCTCCTCCCCTGGGCCCGAGCGTGACTCATACCACCAGTAGATTCCCTCCCGAGGGTAATGCCTGCCGCAAGAAAAGAGAAACGCACAGAGCACAGGGGTGTTTCTAGCTGGCGCCCCCGCCCGGGCGCCGCCCGTCGGCGTCCGGTTCACCCTCCTCGGTGGGGTCGATGTCCGCGTCCAGGGCGTCCCACAGCACCCGGCCGGAGTCCGGGGCCGCCTCGAGGTCGTGGCGCAGGCGCTGAGCCCGGCTCTCCTTGCGCTCGTAGCGGTTCATCGTCGCGGCGTCCGCCCCGGGCCGCAGCGCCAGCACCAGGCCCGCCACGAGGGCGAGGGCCGCCCCGGCGACGCTCAGGGCGGGGCCCGCGTAGTGGATGGTCACCGCGGAGATCTCCGCCCACTCGGACAGCCCCGCCGCCGCGCCGTGGCCGCCCGTGGCGGTGCCCGCCCCGCCCTCCGGGGTGCTGCTGAGCAGGCTGTGCACGCGCTGGGCGTCCACCCCCCGCACCAGGGCCTGCACCGGCACCCAGGCCAGGGCGGCGCCCGCCGCCGCGCACACCGCCCCCACCGCGCGCCGACCCACGCGCCGCAGCGCCAGGCCCGCCACGCACCCCGCGCACAGCAGCAGCGCCACGGCGGTCAGCTCCTTGGACCAGGTGCCGCCCGTCACGGAGGCGGTGGCGGCCCCGGACTTGTCGTCGAACGCCTCCACGCCGATCCACGTCATGCGCGAGGAGGCCCACTCCACCGCGCCCGCCAGCGCCAGGCCCAGGGCGGCGACGCGCCCGGGGCGCCGGGAGTCCGGGGCGCTCACCGCTCCTCCCCCAGCAGCACGTCGGCGTCGAAGCAGGTGCGATCCCCGGTGTGGCAGGCCCCGCCGCGCTGCTCCACCGCGAGCAGCACGGTATCGCCGTCGCAATCCAGGCGCACTTCCCGCACCCGCTGGGTGTGCCCGGAGGTGGCCCCCTTGATCCAGTAGTCTGCCCGCGAGCGGGACCAATACGTGCCCTGCCGCGTGGCCAGGGTGTGCGCGAGGGCCGGGGCGTCCATCCAGGCCAGCATGAGCACCGCCCCGGAGTCCGCGTCCTGGGCCACGGCGGGCACGAGGCCCTGCTCATTAAAGCGCACCCGGCGGGCGATCTCCGGGTCCAGCTCGCAGTCCCGCACGCTCATCGACGCACCTCCCGCCCGTCCCGGGCCAGGGCCTCCTTGACCTCCGGGATGGAGGTCACCCCGAAGTGGAAGATGGAGGCCGCCAGCACGGCGTCCGCGCCGGCGGCCACCGCCGGGGGAAAGTGCGCGGCAGCCCCGGCCCCGCCGGAGGCGATGACGGGGATGGTCACGGCGGCGCGCACGGCCTCGATGAGCTCCAGGTCGAAGCCGTCCCGGGTGCCGTCGGCGTCCATGGAGTTCAGCAGGATCTCCCCCACCCCGAGCTCCTGGGCGCGACGCGCCCACGCCACGGCGTCCACGCCCGCGCTGCGGCGTCCCCCGTGCGTGGTCACCTCGAACCCGGAGGGCTGCTCCCCGCTGCGGCGGGCGTCCACGGAGAGCACGATGCACTGGGCGCCGAACTGGGTGGACAGCTCCCGCAGCAGCTCCGGGCGGGCCAGCGCGGCGGTGTTCACCGAGACCTTGTCCGCCCCGGCGCGCAGCAGCTCCCGCACGTCCTCGGCGCTGCGCACCCCGCCGCCCACGGTCAGGGGGATAAAAAGCTCGTCCGCGGTGCGGCGGACCACCTCGATCATGGTGCCCCGCCCGGCGGCCGAGGCGCTGACGTCGAGGAAGGTGACCTCGTCCGCCCCCTCGCGCCCATAGCGCGCGGCCAGCTCCACCGGGTCACCGGCGTCCTTGAGATCGGTGAAGTTCACGCCCTTCACCACGCGCCCCTCGTCCACGTCCAGGCAGGGGATCACCCGCACCGCCAGCGCCATGATTCACCTCTTTTACGTATCGCCTCGTGCCGCGCTCGTTACCGCAGCGTCCTTATCGTACTCATCAGTATGGCGTGGGTGGCCGCGTCGCCCGCCACCAGCCCGGGGGCCTCCGGGGTCCAGGGGTTGCCCTCGGTGTCCGTGACCACGCCCCCGGCCTCGCGCACCAGCAGCGCCCCGGCGGCGTTGTCCCAGGCGTGGGGGGAAAAGGAGACGGCCCCGGCAAAGATCCCCTGGGCCGCAAAGGCCAGGTCCACGCCCACGGACCCGGTGACCCTGGGCCGCAGGTAGGTGTGGGACAGCGCGGCGAGCAGGTCGTGGCGCTGCCGGGTGGAGTATTCGCAGCGCGTCTGGGAGGACAGGGAGGAGAACCCCACCTGGGCGATGTCCTCGTCCTTGCCGCGCAGCGGCGCGGCCGGGCGGCCGTCCACGAACAGCCCGCCGCCCTCCCAGGCCGCGATGCGGCGGCCCAGCAGCGGCATGGAGCACAGCGCCAGCACCGGACGCTTGCCCACCAGGAGGCTCAGCAGGATGGAACACAAGGGGTTGCCCACCGCGTAGTTGGCGGTGCCGTCGATGGGGTCGATCACCCACACCGGCTCCTGCTCGAGGCGCCCGCCGCGCTCCTCCCCGTACACGGGAATGCCGGTGAGCTGGATGAGCGTGGTGCGCAGGTACTCCTCGATGCGCAGGTCCACCGCCGTCACGTACTCCCCCGGGGCCTTCTCGTGGCGCTCCTCGGCGCCCACCCCGGCCACAAAGAGGCCCTCCGCCTCGTCCATCGCCGCCTGGGCGATGGCCAGCAACTCCTGGGCGTCCACGGGTGCCTCCTTTTTATCCGGTCAGCCTATCCGGTCAGCGTGTATTGTCTCGGCGGCCTCGCGCCGCGTCAATCCGGGGTCAACCCCTCGCGCCGCGCAGCGCCCCAAGGGCGTCGCGCAGGCTAAACGCCCCCTCGTAGAGGGCCTTGCCCACGATGGCGGAGTCGATGCCCTCCTCCTGCCCGCCGAGCCGGGAGAGCGCCTCGATGTCCGCGAGACTGGCGATCCCCCCGGAGGCGGTCACCGCCGCGTCCGTGGCGGCGGCCACCTCCAGCAGCAGGTCCAGGTTCGGGCCGTCGAGGGTGCCGTCGCGGGAGACGTCGGTGACCACCAGGCGGCGGCACCCGGCGGCGTCCAGCCGCTCCAGGACCTCCCAGAGATCGCCCGCGTCGTGCGCCCAGCCGCGCGTCTTGGCCCGCCACTCCCCCTCGACCTCCTGGGCCGCGAGGTCCACCGCGATGAGGTCCCCGTAACGCTCCACCACGCGGGCGATCCACTCCGGGTTCTCGATCGCCGCCGTGCCGATGTTGATCCTCGAGACCCCCGTGGCCACGGCGCGCTCCAGGGAGTCCTCGTCCCTGATCCCGCCCGCAAGGTCTACCCTGACGTCCAGGGTCCCGGCGATCTCCGCGAGCGCCTCGTGGTTGCTGCCGCGCCCGAAGGCGGCGTCGATGTCCACCAGGTGAATCCACTGCGCGCCCTGCTCCTGCCAGGCCAGCGCCGCCTCCAGGGGGCTGCCGTAGGACTTCTCCGTGCCGGCCTCCCCCCGATGCAGGCGCACGGCCTTGCCGTCGGAAATGTCTACTGCGGGCAGGAGTGTGAGCGTCATAGGCACACAGTGTAGCCGCGCCCGCGGCGCAATAGCTATCGGCGGACTGAAAGCAATCTACAGCCGCCGCACCCAGTTGCGCAGCAGGTGCAGCCCCGCCTCCCCGGACTTTTCCGGGTGGAACTGGGTGGCCCACAGCGGCCCGTTTTCCACGGCGGCCACGAAGCGGTCTCCCCCGTGGCTAGCCCAGGTCACCCGGGGCGGCTCGGTGAGGTCGTCCCCCTCGAACTCCCAGGCGCGCACGCCGAAGGAATGAACGAAGTAAAAGCGCTCCCGCGGGGACAGACCCTCGAACATCGCGGAGCCCTCGGGGGCCTCCACGGTGTTCCACCCCACGTGGGGCAGCACGGGGGCCTGCAGCTCCTCGACCACCCCCGGCCACTGGCCGCAGCCGGGGGTGTCCACGCCGTGCTCCACGCCCCGATCGAAGAGGATCTGGTGCCCCACGCAGATCCCCAGCACCGGGCGGCCCCCGGCGAGGCGCTGGCCGATGATGCGCGGCCCGTAGATGGCGCGCAGCCCCTCCATGCAGTAGGAAAAGGCGCCCACGCCGGGCACCACCAGGCCGTCGGCCTGCGTGGCGATCTCCGCGTCCGAGGTCACGCTCACCCGCGCGCCCACGTGTTCGAGGGCGCGCTGCGCCGAGCGGAGGTTACCGGCGCCGTAATCCAAAAGAGCCACATGAGCACACATGCGGCCCATTCTAGCCCGCGCGCGGGCGCGCCTATCGACGCCACCGCACCCAGCGCCACGCGCGGCGCGCCGCGGGTATCCGGCGCAGGCGGGCCCGTGTGTTGTGCAGCTCCGTGAGCCGGTGCCGGCCCGCCACGGCGTCCGCTGCGGTGACCGCAACGCCCACGGCGATGAGCGCGGCCGCCGTGGCGAAGGCCCCCGAGTAGGCGGCGCGCGCGGCCACCGCGCCCAGCAGGAAGGAGCCGAGCCCGGTGCCGGAATCGTAGGCGATGTTCCAGATCGCGGAGGCCTCCGAGACCCGCGAGCGCGGCAGGCGCAGGAACATGGACAGCAGCGCCTCGTTTTGCACCACGCCGAATCCCCCGCCGAAGGCGGCCGCGCCCAGCGCGAGCCACCACACGGAGCCCTCCGCGAACAGCGCGGCGGCGATCAGCGCCACGCCCGCCCCCGCCAACACCTGGCCCGGGATCATGGTGGCCCCGGGGCGACCCCGGCGGTCCGCCACGGCCCCGGAGAGAAACCGAAAGACCATGGCGGCCCCGCCCGTGATCGAGAGCATGAAGCCCGCCAGGAGGGCGCCAAGCTCCGCGTCCAGGGCAGTGGAGGCCGCGGGGAGGAAGGAGGACACCGCCCCGAAGCTCATGGAGATGCTGGCCACCGCCAGCGCCGGGACCGTGACCAGCTTCCAGGTGGAGGCGCGGGGCACGGCGTGCTCGGCGGCGGTGCCGTCTGTGTCCCCGGAGCCGTCGGCGGCCTTAGTCCCCGCCCTACCCGCCGGGGCCGGGGAGGGCCGCAGGCGCGGGATGCGCAGGCACATCGCGCCCGCCAGCGCCCCCACCGCCGCCGCGAGCGCGTACACGCCGGGGTACCCCAGGGGCGTGTGCGCCAGCGCCAGGCCCAGCGGCAGGAAGATCATCTGCGCCAGGCCCACGAACACCCCGAGCATGCCCGAGGCCTTGCCCAGGAAGCGCACGGGCACCAGCTCCGCGACCAGGGCCGACTCCGCCACCGTCAGGGCGCCAAAGCCCACGCCGCGAATGGCGGAAAACAGCAGGGCCGGGGCGGCATCCATGCCCAGCAGGTACCCCAGGGAGGGAACGCCCAGGACCAGCGCGGCGGCCACCATCACCGGGTTATAGCCAAAGCGGCGCAGCAGCCCCGGCGTGCACACCTGGGTGACCACGGTGGCCGCCATGAAGATGCCGGTGGTGGCTCCCGCGAGCAGCTCCCCGCCGCCGCCGTCCAGGACCGCCGAAGGCACCACGGGGAGCAGCAGCGACCACGAGCCGAAGGCGCAGGCCACCGCCATCAGGGTGGGGATATACCCCGGGGCCTGCCACATGCTGTCGATCCGACGCTGCTCGCGCCCTCCCGCGTGGGCCTGCCCCTGGGATGCCACCTATCTCATTCCTCCTATCAGCCATAACACCGCGCCCGCAAGGGCGAGGGCAGCGAGAATACCACACAGGACGGTGAGTTTTCTTGCGCCGTTTTGATAGGCGGACCATGTGCCGCCCACCAGGATCCCCGCCACGGCGAACATGAGGTAGATGAACCAACTGGTCCCCGCCGCGTTCTGATCCGCCTGAGCCGCCATTGCTATCGTCTCCATGCTTTTACAGCGCCCCCTTGGTCGAGGGGATGTCCCGCACGCGGGGATCGGGCTCCCAGGCCTGGCGCAGCGCCCGGGCCACGGCCTTGTACTCGGCCTCCGTGATGTGATGGGGATCGCGGCCGTAGTGGCACACCAGGTGCAGGGTGACCTGCGCGTGGGTCGCCAGCGTCTCAAAGAAGTGCCGGTTGATCACCGTGGCGTAGTGCCCGCCGATGATCTGGTGCAGCATGTGATCCGGCTCCCCGCGCATCTCAAAGTAGGGGCGCCCGGAGATGTCCGCCACGGCCTCCACCAGGGCCTCGTCCATGGGAAGCTGCTGGGAGCCAAAGCGGCGGATACCCGCCTTGGTCCCCAGCGCCTGGGCGATGGCCCGCCCCAGCACGATGGCGGTGTCCTCCACCGTGTGGTGGGCGTCCACCTCCACGTCCCCGTCCGCGCGCACCGCGAGGTCCACGCAGCCGTGGGTGGCAAAGGCGGTGAGCATGTGATCGAAGAAGGGCAGGCCCGTGCTAATCCGCGCGGCCCCGGTTCCGTCGAGGTCGATCTCCACGCAGATGCGGGATTCGCTGGTGGCGCGCTCGGCGCGCCCCTTTCGGTGCGTTGTCGGGTCGGTCATCTCGGCGTCGTCCTTTCTCATTCTGCACAGACCTTCGCGGCGGCGGCCAGGAAGGCGTCGTTTTCCTCCGGCTTGCCGATGGTCACCCGCAGGTGCCCCGGGATGCCCACGTCCCGGATGAGCACGCCCTGGTCCAGGAACCGCTGCCAGGCCCGCGCGGCGTCGCCGGGCACCCCGAACAGCAGGAAGTTGGCCTCGCTCGGCGCCACGCTCAGCCCCAGGTCGGCCAGCCCGGCGCGCACCCGCTCGCGCTCGGCCACGATGCGCCGCACCGTGGCCAGGGTGTCCCCCGCGTGCCCGAGCGCCGCCAGCGCCGCCGCCTGGCTCAGCGTGGACAGGTGGTACGGCAGGCGCACCAGCATGATCGCCTCGATCACCGCCGGGGCGGCCACCAGGTAGCCCAGGCGCCCGCCCGCGAAGTCGAAGGCCTTGGACATGGTGCGCGAGACCACCACCTTGGTCGGGTACTCCTCGATCAGCCCCACCGCCGAGGGGCTCTCGGAGAACTCCATGTAGGCCTCGTCCACGATGACCACCCCGGGGGCCGCCTCCACCAGGCGGCGCAGCTCCGGCAGCGGCAGCACCGAGCCGGTGGGGTTGTTGGGCGTGGTGATGAACACCACCTCGGGGCGGCGCTCGCGCAGCTCCGCCAGCGCCGCCTCCACGTCGATCTGGAAGGAGGAGTCGCGCGGCACGCTCACCCACGCCGTCTGGGTGCCCTCACTGAGGATCGGGTGCATGGAGTAGCTGGGGGTAAAGCTTAAGGCGGTGCGCCCCGGCCCGCCGAAGGCCTGAAGCAACTGCTGGAGCACCTCGTTGGAGCCGTTGGCCGCCCAGAGGTTATCGGCGCTCACGCGCACCCCGGTCTGCGCGCTCACGTAGTCCGCCAGGGCCCGGCGCAGGAGCGTGGCGTCGCGGTCCGGGTAGCGGTTCAGGCCCGTGGCCAGCTCCCCCACCCGCCGGGTCAGCTCCTCCACCAGCGCCGGGGAGGGCTCGTAGGGGTTCTCGTTGGTGTTCAGCCGCACCGGGACGTCGAGCTGCGGGGCGCCGTAGGCGTGCTTGCCGCGCAGCTCCTCGCGCAGGGGAAGGTCCTCCAGCCGCGCCCGCGCGGCCACGGTTCCGGGGGCGTACCCGGGTTGAGGGGCAGGCATTACTTCTCCTCCTTGCTCTCGAAGCGGGCGCGGATGGCCTCGCCGTGGGCGGGCAGCCGCTCGGCCTCGGCCAGGGCGATGATCGCCGGGGCGATCTCCTCCAGCGCCGGGCGGTCGTAGGAAACGATGTTCACCGGGCGCAGGAAGGTGTGGGTGGACAGGCCCGGGCTAAAACGCGCGGTGCCCGAGGTGGGCAGCACGTGGTTGGAGCCCGCCGCGTAGTCGCCCAGGGGCACCGGGGAGTACGGCCCCACGAAGATGGCCCCGGCGTGGCGGATCGTCTCGGCGTCCCGCTGGGCGTTGCGGGTGTGGATCTCCAGGTGCTCCGCCGCGTAGGCGTCCGCCGTGGCCAGGGCGATCTCCGGGGAGTCCACGAGCACGATCCCGGACTGCTCGCCGCCCAGGGCCTGCGCCACGCGCTCGGCGTGCTCCGTCACGGTGTAGCGGGCCTCCACCTCTCTATCCACGGCGTCGGCCAGCTCGGCGGAGTGGGTAATCAGGACGCTGGCGGCCATCGGATCGTGCTCGGCCTGGCTGATGAGGTCGTAGGCGAGGTACACCGGATCGGCGTCCTCGTCCGCCACGATGGCGATCTCCGTGGGCCCGGCCTCCGCGTCCGTGCCCACCACGCCGCGCACCAGGCGCTTGGCCGCCGTGACAAAGATGTTCCCCGGGCCGGTGATCATGTCCACCGGGATCAGCCCCTCGGCGTCGTCGCCGTAGGCCATGAGCGCCACCGCCTGCGCGCCGCCCACGGCCCACACCTCCTTAACCCCCAGCAGCGCGCAGGCCGCCAGGATCGTGGGGTGCGGCCAGCCGTGGTTATCCGGCTGGGGCGGGGAGGCCACCACCATCGACGCCGCCCCCGCCTCCTGGGCCGGGACCACGTTCATGATGACGCTGGAGGGGTACACCGCCCTGCCGCCGGGAACGTAGAGGCCCACCCGCTCGATGGGGAGGAACCGCTCGGTGACCCGGGCACCGGGGGCCAGCTCGGTGGTGTGCGGCGCGGGCACCTGATCGGCGTGCACCCGCCGCACCCGGGCGATGGCCTCCTCCAAGGCCGCGCGCACCCTGGGGTCCGCCTCCCCGAGCGCGGCGTCGATCGCCTCGGCGGGCACCCGCACGGCCCGGGGGCGCACCCCGTCGAAGCGCTCGCCATAGTCCAGCGCCGCCGCCGCGCCGCGCCCGCGCACCTCCTCCAGGATGGGGGCCACGGCCTCGGCCACCGCCGCGACGTCGGTGCGCCCCCGGGGCAGGCGGCGGCGAAGCTGGGCCGCCGTGGGCCGGCCCCCGGTGAGATCAATCCTGTGCATCATGGGGCTGGCGCCGCCTTTCTGGATCGGAGTGCATCCTCAGAGCTGAGTTTCTGCTCCCCGATTGTAATCCCTGGGTGTGGCCGGGGCCTCAGCGCGACGCTCCTCCGCGTCCCCGGGCGCGACCACAAGGCAGCTCCAGTAGGCCAGCGCCGCCATGAACGCGGGAAACAGCAGGGACACCGGCGCCCCCAGCCCCACGGCGGCCAGCACCTCCACCGTGTCCCCCGGGCCCACCGCCTGCGGGTCCGGGATGGGGGTGCGCCAGCGCGCCAGCCCCACGCCGCACTCGTAGGCGATAAGGCCTCCCGCGCCGGAGACGAGGGCCAGCCACACCTGCATGGTCACGCCCCGCGCCCGGCCCAGGCGCAGGAAGAAGCCGATCGCCAGCGCCGCCGCCAGCGCACCCGCGCCCAGCACGAGGGCGATCCACGAGGAGAACTCCCCGCCCTGGGGCGCGGCGACGGAGACGGCCCCGCCGGTCAACAGCGTCCCCCGGTAGGTGGGATAGGCCATCCCCCACGCCGCGCCCAGCGCCAGAAAGAGCGGCACCGCCAGCGCCACCACGGCGCTGGCGGAACTCACCGCAGAGCGCACGCGCCCCGCCCGCCCCGGGGGTTGCCGGTTGCCGCGGCGAACGGCGCCCTCGGCACCTTCAGCGCCCTCAGTGCCCGCCATTTAGTTGCAGAACGTCCACTGGCCGTTTTCGCGGCTGAAGCGCTGCGTGGCCTCCGAGGGGCCGTTGTTGGTGGTGGCCACCACGGTGGCGGAGGCCTGATCGCCGTCCACCACGATGTCGCGCACCTCGGTCACCGTGGAGTCGTACTGCTCGCCGCCGGGCATCTCGTCCAGGTTCACGTCCGGGATGGCGGAGAAGTCGAAGGCCTCGGGCCCGCCGTTTTCCTGGATCACCCGCGAGCAGGTGTGCGCGGGGAGGTACTCCATCTTGCGGCGCATCGACTTCTCGTTGTTGAAGCCCGTCACCAGGGTGCGGATGGCCTCGGAGTCCTGGCCGTTGGCGGGCTGGCCGCCCGGGATGGGGTCCACGGTGGCAATCGGCAGGCCGCTGTTATCGCCCTGCGGGGGCAGCGGCTGGCCCTGCTGGCCCTCCTTGTTCTGCTCCCCCTGCGCCTGCACGCCCGCAGGCGGCGCGGCCTGCGGGGCGGGCGCGGAGGAGGGCGCCTGCTGCGGGGCCGCCGGGGTGGCCGAGGCCGTGTTCGCGGGGGCGGGCTGCGGAGCGCTCGTCGGGGCGCCCGACGTCGGCGCCGCAGGGGCGGAGGCGGAGGTCGTGGCGGCACCGGAGCCGTCCGTGGACTCCCCCGAATCCTTGCTGCACCCGCTGAGGATGAGCGGGGTGGCCACGGTAGCGACGATCAAGGCCTTGGTGGAAGCGGAAAGGTTCACCACGGGGCATTCTCCTTATGTGGTTGCGTCGGTGCATGCTGCCTGACTACGTCTCAACTCTATCAAGCACTATCGGCGCGCTCGGGCCCCGGCGTTACATGCTCTCGAGCGCGCCGCGCGGGGCGGGCGGGTGTACCGCCCGGCTAGGCTGGCACGGGTGCACCTTCACCGCAACGACATCGTGGCCGCCAGCCTGGAGATCGTGGACGCCTACGGCCTGGGCGACCTCTCCATGCGCCGCCTGGCCCGGCAGCTCGGCGTCACCCCCGGCGCGCTGTACTGGCACGTGGAGAGCAAGCAGCACCTCATCGAGATGCTCGCCCGCCGCATCCTGGCCCCCGCGCTCGAGCCCGAGGGGCCGCCCGCCGCGGGGCTGAGCGCCCCCGGCGCCCTGCGCCACGCCCGGCTGCTGCGCTCGTGCCTGCTGCGCCACCGCGACGGCGCGGAGATCATCATCGCCGGGCTGTCCATGCCCGCCCTGCACGGGGAGGTGGTGGCGTCCTGCCGCAGCGCGGCGGGCCTGGCCGAGGAGGACGCCGCCACGTTCCTGGCCTTCGTCCTCGGCACCGCCACCCTGGAGCAGGCGCGCAGGCAGCTCCGCGACCTCGCGGGCGGGCCCGCAGCCCCGCCCCCGGAGCCCGAGCCCGAATCCGCGCGCCGCTTCGAGCGGGGCGTGCGCGCGGTGCTCGCCGGGATCGAGGCCACCACGAGCGGGGCGAGCCCGGCGGACCCGCACCGTCCGAGCGATCCGGGCGAGGGGGACTAGGTCCCAGGGGCTGGCCCGCCCGGGCGGGGCGCAACCGGGGCCGCCGCCCGCACCGCCGGAGCCCCGGGGGCGGGGCCACGGGGGCCGGGTAGGCTATCCCGCGTGGGGCCACATCGGTCCCCTGGTCTGACGAGAGGATAGGGTTTCCAGGTGATTCCGGCGCATGGTGCACAGGTGAGCGTCTCCCCTAACGAGGTACTTATTACGTATTCCGACCTCGCCGCGGCGCTCGCCGGAGCCCCCTCCCGCGCGGTGCCGATCGCGCAGGTCTCCGGCGTGGACCTCACCGCGCCCACCGCCTACCGCGAGGGCTGGGTGGAGCTGCAGGGGGTGCGTCCCCCGGCGCGCCTGCGCTTTGCCCCCAACCAGGAGGACGCCGCCCGGCGGTGCGCCCGCGCCGTGGAGGCCGCCCTGCGCGGCGAGGACCCGGGCGCGGCGAAGATCCCAGGACTGAGCTTCGTGGCGCTGGACGTGGAGACCGCCAACGCGGACTGGGGCTCCATCTGCCAGGTCGGCGCGGTGCGCTTTATCGACGGCGCGGAGGCCGACTCCGCCTCGTGGCTGTGCCAGCCGCCGGTTCCGGGGTTTGACCCCCGCAACGTTGGCATTCACGGCATCGAGGAGCGGGACGTGGCGCAGGCCGCGCCCTTCGCGGACGTCCTGCCCGAATTTACCGCTTTCCTCGGGGACCTCCCCGTGGTGGCGCACAACGCCCAGTTCGACGTCACCGCGCTGCACCGCGCGAGCGTCGCCGCGGGCGTCGAGCCCCCCGCGCTGCGGTTCGGCTGCTCACTGGCCCTGGCCCGGGCGCACTCGCTCGACGTGCGCAACCATCGCCTCCCCACCGTGGCCGAGGCCCTGGGGGTGGACCTGGAGCGGCATCACGACGCCCTCGCGGACGCCCGCGCCTGCGGCGCGATCGTGGCCGCGCTGGCTGCGCGCGCGGGCTTCGACGGCGGCAAGGAAGGTTCGGTCATGGCCTTCTTTCATTCCCAGGGCTTTACCCTGGGGAGCCTGGGCGCCGGGGGCGTGTATCCGGTGCTCAAGGACCGGACCGGGGCGGGCATCGCCGCCCAGCGGCGCGAGCTCGGCGGCGGGCGCGCGGGCTCGGCGGCCGGGGCGGCGCGGGCCACCGAGGGCAAGGGCCGAGCGAAGCCCAAGGAGAAGCCCGCCCGGGCGCCGTGGCGCGCGGTTTCCACCCCCGAGGTGATCCCCGAGCCCAACCCCGACGCCGCCCCGGACCACCTGCTGTACGGCCACCACGTCACGCTCTCCGGGGACTTCGAGCCCTTTGACAAGGGCACCCTGTGGCAGCGGATCGCGGACCACGGGGCACACGTGGGCAAGAACGTGACCAAAAAGACCACGGTGCTGGTGACCGGGGCCTGGACCACCAAGACCTCCAAGCACAAGCGCGCGGAGGAGCTGCGCAGCCAGGGGCACCCCATCGAGATCTGGTCTCAGGAGGAGCTGCTCGCGGCCCTGGGGCTCGACGAGCAGCCGCCCTTCTAGGCCCCTCTGAAAACGATCCCCCGCCTGCGGAACCGAGGCGGCGGGAGCGGAGTCTAAGTAGACGTCTCGCCTCCCGCCGCCGAGAGAAGGGTCCGCCATGTCCGCACCGTGCGTCACCGCTCCTCCCCTGCTGCTGCCCGCGCTGATCACCCGCCGCCCGCAGCGCGACCCGCGCCTGGACGAGAGCTACCCGGACGCGCAGGCGGTGGTGCTGCTCTCTAGGGACTTCGCCGCCGGGCTGTGCCTGGACGGGGCCCCGCTCACCCACGACGCCATCGCGCGCCTGGGGTTGAGCCTGCACCAGGCGTGGGATAGAACCGCGGCGGAGCTGCTCACCGCCGCGCAGTCCGAGCGCGGCACGCGGTTTCGCACGCGCGCGGCCACCGCCCTGCACCCGGGCTTTCGCGGCCAGCCGGTGTGGCAGGTGGATTGCCCCGGCGCCCCGGCGGCGTCGTGGCTGGCCCACCCCTATCCCTTCACCGTCCTGCATCGCCACCTGACCTCCCTGGGGCGCGGCCAGGAGCCCTGGTACTACGCCCCGCGCCCCGACCTGCTGCTGGCCGCCCCGCGCGGGTACAGGGCGGACGTTTCCTTCGTCCCCGCCCGGATCTCCTCGCTGCCCATCGCCTACCGGCACGGCTTTCCCACCCTCCTCGGGGCGCGGGTATGATCGGGCACCACGATGTCCGATGCCGTTATCGCCCGCCTGGGCACCACGTACCACGAGTGGGTCCGCTCCCACCCCGACGCCGCGGATCGCTTTATCGATACCATCGAGGAACTGCTTGCCGACGCCGGCGTGACCTACGACCGCGTGGTGGCCCGGGTCAAGGCCTGGCCCTCGCTCAAGGCCAAGGCCCGCAAGCGCACCGCCGACGGCAGCCCGCTGTACCCGGAGCCCTGGAAGAACATCCACGACCTCGTGGGGGTGCGGGTAACCACCTTCCATTCCACCGAGATCCCGGTGGCGGTCAACGTGCTCGCGCAGTCCTTCCACGTCCTGCGCTCGGTGGACAAGGCCGCGGAGACCCGCGTGTCCGGGGACTTCGGCTACGGCTCCCACCACCTGGTGCTGCGGGTGGAGGACGATTCCGACGAGCTGGAGGACTACCGGGGCATGGTCTTTGAGGTGCAGGTACGCACCGTGTTGCAGCACGCCTGGGCGGAGTTTGAGCACGACATCCGGTACAAGAGGGGCACCGGCGCCCTCGACCCGCAGGTGGACCGGGCCTTTACCCTCGCGGCGGGGCTCATCGAGCTGGCCGACCAGCAGTTCGACCAGATCGCCGCGCTCAAGGGCAGCCGCCTGGAGGCGGGCGACGAGGCGGAGCTGACCCCGGAGACGCTGCCCGGCGTGCTCACGGTGCTGCTGGAATCGCGCTTCCCGCGCTCGCGCTCGGACCACTACCGCTGGCTGCAGGAGCTGCTGAGCGCGCACGGGATCGTGCGCGTGGCGGAGCTGCGGGACCTGCTTAACGAGGCGGACGTGCGGGCCGTGCGCGCGGCCATGCAGTACCGGTACCGCCCCAGCCAGGTGCGCATCATCGACGACCTGCTCCTGCGCCGCTATGGCCGGGAACACATCGCGCTGACGGGGCGTAGCGGCAACCGCGCGCAGCAGCGGCCGCAGCGCCTGGCCCGCAGGCTCAAGGCCATGCGCTCCGCGGGATAGCGCGCGGGCGCGGTCTTGCCGTTAGTATGGTTCCTACCGCCCGTTCCCCTGCCGAAAGGTTCGATAATGTCTTTTCTTTCCACTACCTCGGAGCGCCTCTCGGACTTCGTCCACGTGTGGGGCCTGAGCCTGACGGAGCTGCTGCGCCAGTTCGGCCTCTAAGCTCCCCTCGGCCCCCTCAGCGGCGTCAGCCCCGCCCGCGCAGGCGGTCGAGCTGGCGCCGCTCCTTCTTGGTGGGGCGCCCGGCGCCGCGTTCGCGCTGCGGGAGCCGCACGAAGGCCTCGCGCGGCGGGGGCGGCGGGGTGTGATCCACGTAGCACCGGGCGGCCACCGCCGCGCCCACCCGCTTGCGCACGGTGGCGGTGACCTCCACGTCCACCTCGCGGTGGTGCGCCCACACGCGCACCCGGTCCCCCGGCACCACCTGCTGGGAGGGCTTGACGCTCTCCCCGTTGATCTTCACGTGCCCGGCGCGGCAGGCGGTGGCGGCCTCGGAGCGGGTCTTGAGCAGGCGCACGGCCCACACCCAGGCGTCGATGCGCACCGGCCCGCCGGCGGGGGTGGTATCGGACTGCGCCATCAGTACTCGTCCCGGTGGTTGAGGATCCGCTTCACCTGCCGCTGGTGGTAGAACGCGGCCACCAGCGCCACGAGCACGATGGGCAGAACCAGCCACCGCGCCTCGGCGGCGAAGAGGATAACCCCCAGCGCCGCGACGCCGCCACCGCAGGACCACAGGATCATGCTGCGCAGGTGCGCCCGCACGGCCTGCTTGCGGGCCTCGATGGGGTTGGAGGGGCTCGGCTGCATAGTCATGCTGACCAGTGTACTTAGCTGTACTCAGCCCTCCACCCACGTGGTTCCGGCCGCCCTCGGGGCGGCGGCGCCGGAGGTCACGGCGGCGATGGTCTGAGCCAGGTCCGCGCCGCGCCCGGGGTCCGCGGCCAGGGTGAGGGTGACCTGCGCCCCGTAGTCCACCTGGGTGACCGCCACGCCCCGGGCGCGCAGCTCCGCCTCGTAGCGCCCGGCGTGGGCGTGGGGAAGATCCAGGCGCCACAGCTCCTTGCGGGCGCGGGTGGTGCGGGTGACCAGGGGCAGGGCCTCCCCCACGGAGTTGGAGTAGGCGTGCACCAGGCCCCCTGCGCCCAGCTTGATCCCGCCGAAGTAGCGCACCACCACGGCGGCGACGTCGAGCATCCCGGAGCCGCGAAGCTGCTCCAGCATGGGGGTTCCGGCCGTGCCGGAGGGCTCGCCGTCGTCGGAGGAGCGCTCCACCGGGTTGGAGCCCTCCACGTGGTAGATGTAGGCGCTGCAGTGGTGCCGGGCGTCCGGGTAGGTGGCGCGCACGGAATCCACGAAGGCGCGCGCCGAGGGCTCGTCGGTCACGCGGGTGAGGTGGGTGATAAAGCGCGAGCGCTTGATCTCCAGGGTGTGCGTGACGGTCTCTGCGGCGGGGCGGGTGTACATATCAGATGAGGAACTCGTACTCCGGGCTGCCCGGGTGCAACTGCCGGCAGTCCAGGCGCGACTTCTCCATGCGCCCCAGCAGGGGCTCGAGGTCCGCGGCGGCGCCCAGTTGCAGGCCCACCAGCGCGGTACCGGTCTCCCGGTTGTTGCGCTTGAGGTACTCGAAGCGGGTGATGTCATCCCCCGGGCCCAGCACCTCCTCCAGGAAGTGCCGCAACTGCCCGGGCTCCTGGGGGAAGCTCACCAGGAAGTAGTGCTTGAGGCCCCGGTGCACCAGGGAGCGCTCCATGATCTCGTTGTAGCGCAGGACGTCGTTGTTCCCGCCGGAGATGATGCACACCACCACCTCGCCCGGCTTGAAGCGCAGCTCGCGCAGGGCCGCCACGGAGAGCGCTCCCGCGGGCTCCGCGATGATCCCCTCGTTTTGGTACAGGTCCAGCATCTCGGTGCACACGGCGCCCTCGGAGACGTCCATCGCGTGCAGGCGCCCCAGGTTGGCCTCCACGACCTCCCAGTTGGACTGCCCCAGGCGCTTAACGGCGGCACCGTCCACGAAGGGGTCCACGCTGTCCAGCGTCACGGGGCCGTCGTTGCGGATGGCCGCCTGGAGGGAGGCCGCGCCCCGGGGCTCCACCCCGATCACGGCGGTGCGCGGGGCCATGTCCGCGACGTAGCTGAGCACCCCGGAGAGCAGGCCCGCCCCGCCCACGGGCACCACGATGGTGTCCAGGGCCTTGCCCTCGACGGTGAGCTGGGAGAGCACCTCGGCGGCCACGGTGCCCTGCCCGACGATGGTGGAGCGGTTGTCGAAGGGCTCGACCACCACGGCCCCCCGGGCGGCGGCGTCGGCGCGCGCGGCCTGGGCGGCCTCGTCGAAGCTATCGCCGGTGACCACCAGCTCCACGGCGTCGCCCCCGTGCACCCGGATGCGGTCCCGCTTCTGGGCGGGCGTTTGGCGGGGCACGAAGATCTTTCCCTGGATGCCCATCGTGCGGCAGGCGTAGGCCACGCCCTGGGCGTGGTTGCCCGCGGAGGCCGCCACGATGCCCGCCGCACGATCCTCCGCGCTGAGCTGGCTCACCGCGTTCATCGCCCCGCGGATCTTGTAGGAGCGCACGTCCTGAAGATCCTCGCGCTTGAGGTAGACCCGGGCGCCCGTCGCCTCGGAGAGGCGGGGGCAGTACTGCAGGGGGGTCTGGGCGATCGTCGAGGAGATCCTCGCCTGGGCGAGCTGGATGTCCGAGGCGTGGATGGGATCGGCGGACCGCGTGCTACTCATGCTCAGGGATTCTAACCCGTCGGCGCGATACCTCCATACGGGTGGTCACTTTGGTACTTTCCGCATTGCGTCATTTATATTCCTTTAGTCAATCTGTTATCAAGAAAGGTTATGGTTCGCATGAAGCGCACAGCGCTAGGCATTACCCTCGCCACCTTCGCCGCAACCCTCGCCGCACCCGGCGTGGCCCACGCCGCCCCCTCCTCGAGCGACCTGCCCACCCCGGATCACAACATCACGCTGCCGGTTCCCGAGGACCTGGCGGCCCAGGGCAGCACCGGCGTGGTGGCCACGGCCCCCTACGACGAGCCCGCTGGCGCCATCCGCACCGCCTTCGGCCAGGTCGGCCCGCACCCCGTGGCCGCCACGGCGGAGACCCACGAGTGCACCGACCTCGTGTTCTCCACCTACAACCAGATCCTGCGCTTCCAGCACGGCGTCCCCGACGGCGCCCCCTGCTACGACACCTTCCCCGCCGGGGAGGAGTCCCCCATCGGCCACAAGTTCATCTACCCGGCGGACATCGCCTCGATGGACAAGGCCCCGCTGGTGATCTTAAGCCCCGGCATCGGCGCCGAGCCCGGCCTGGTCTCCCGCCAGGCCGAGCTGTACGCCTCCCACGGCTACGTGGTGGCCCTGGGTTACTCCTTTGTGAACTGGTTTGGCTACCAGGTGGAGCGCGCCGCCGCCGAGACCATCGCCGCCAACCAGGACGCCTCCTCTCCCCTGTTCGGCAAGGTGGACACCTCGCGGACCACCCTGGTGGGCCACTCCGCCGGCGGCGGCGCCGTGGTGCGCGTCTCCGAGACCCTGGAGCAGGGCGCACAGGCCGCCGGGGATCCGAACTTCCGCGTCACCGGCGTGGTGGCCGTCAACCCCGGCCCCGCGGACTTCGGCCTGGCCTCCCCGGCCACCACCAAGCCGGTGCTCTTCGCCCTGGCCGAGAACGAGTCCCTGGTGCCCTACCCGCTGTCCCGGATGCTCTACGACCGCGCCACCGGGCCCAAGTGGTGGGGCGTGGTCAACGGCTCCTACCACGGCACCTTCACCGGGGACCCCAGCACCAACGTGCTCGGCGGCCTGGTGCTCTCCTTCGCGGAGTACACCACCACCCACAGCCCGCGCAGCACCGAGGTCTACGAGGGCAACGGCCTGGCCTCCGACTCCGAGCTGCACGGCGTGGAGCGCGCGGGGGTCTAGGCCCTCCCCCACCGCCCGCGCCACACCCCGCCGGGGGATCACCGACCACGGTGCCTCCTGGCGGGTTTTTTCTTGCAGGCGGCGGTAGGCTGCACACCGATGCCCTTTACACCCGTACCGTTCAAGCATGCGCTCGCGGGGGCGCTCACCCTGGCGCCCCTCAATGGGCTGTGCACCCTCATCGCCGCCGGGATAATCGACCGGCTCTGCCCACGCCGCCGCCTCGCGCCACGGCAGCGCCGCCTGCTCGGCCTGGCCTCGGGAGTGGGCGGCTCCCTCCTCCTCGCGCTGCTCACCCGCCCGCTGGTGCATCTCCAAGGCAAGCACTCCCCGCACGGGGCGGCGTCCACGGCCGCCCACCTCCTCGGCCCCGCGGCGGCGGGCGGGACGGCCGGGCTGGCCATCGCGGGCCCTCCCGCCTGGGCCGGGGCGCGCTGTGTGCCCTGCTCGGATTCCTTCCCCAGGCCTGCCTCGTCGAGCCGTGGAAGGACACCAACGAAACGCCCGAGGAGTCCGCGCGCAGGAAGCAGGAGATCTCCGAGCTGACCAGGCAGACCGTGGCGGACATCGAGGAGCACAAGCGGCAGGCGCGCAGGGAGTACCGCCGCAGGCTCGCGGAGAGGGAACGGGAGCGCCAGCGGCGCTACCGGCCTAAGAACCGGCCCCGGGTGGATATTCGGCTCTCCGAGGAGTTCTTCGAGGACTAAGCCCGACGCTCGGGACCGCGCGATCAGCGGCCCCGCCCCGGGCCTCCTAGCCCAGGATCCCCGTGCCCATCGTGGCCTTGAGGTCCCCCATCAGAGAGGCGGAGCGCTCCACCCGCAGGTGCTCGCCCAGCACCATGAGGGTGGACTCCTCCCCGTTGACCAGCTTGAGGTAAACGTCGGACTCGCCCCGGTTGGCCACCAGCACGTCCTTGAGCTTCTTGATGTTCATGGGCGTGCACTGGTCGGTGCGCATGGTCAGCCGCAGGGGCAGGCCGCTGCCGTTGCCCGCGCCCAGCTCCGGGACCTTGAGGTCGTCGCAGAACAGGCTCGTGCGCTCGTCCCGGATGGAGACGTGCGCCTTGGCCAGGATGATGTTGTCCTCCACGATCTGCGAGCTGACCAGGGCGTAGACTTTGTTGAACACCAGCAGGTCCGTCTGCGCGCCGTTGTGATCCTCCAGCGTGACGATGGCCCAGGGCGAGCCGTCCTTCTTGGAAAAGCGCCGGTCCACGCCGGAGATGATGCCGCCGATGGTCACCTCCTGGCCGTGGCGCAGCTCGCCGCCCAGGATGGTGGTGATCGCGGTGTCCGTCTGGGCCGCCAGGGCCTCCTCGAAGCCGTCCAGGGGGTGCCCGGAGACGTAGAGGCCCAGCATCTCGCGCTCCAGCGCGAGCTTGTGCTTGCGGTCCCACTCGGCGTCGGGAACCTCGATGGCAAAGACGTTGTCCATCGCCTCGTCCTGCCCGCCGAGGCCCGCGAAGAGGTCGAACTGCCCCTTGTCCGCCGCCTTCTTGGTGGCCGTCACGGCGTCCACGGCGTCCTCGTGGATCAGCGTCAGGCCCTTGCGCGGCAGGCCGAGGGAGTCGAAGGCCCCGGCCCGGATGAGGGACTCCGTGATGCGCTTGTTGCAGGGCAACAGCTCGATCTTTTCCAGGTAGTCCCCGAAGTCCTTGTACGCGCCCTTGCTCTCCCTGGTGCGCACGATGGAGTCCACCACGTCCTTGCCCACGTTGCGGATGGCCCCCAGGCCAAAGCGGATGTCCTCGCCCACGGCCATGAAGTCGTTGTGGGACTCGTTGACGTCCGGGGAGAGCACCCTGATACCCAGGTGGCGGCAATCCGCGAGGTAGATGGCGGACTTGTCCTTCTTGTCCGCCACCGAGGAGAGCAGGGCCGCCATATACTCCGGGGCGTAGTGGGCCTTGAGGTAGGCCGTCCAGAAGGACACCAACCCGTAGCCCGCGGCGTGGGACTTGTTGAAGGCGTAGGAGGCGAAGGGCTCGATGGTGCCCCACAGGGCGTCCACCGCGGCCTTGGAGTAGCCGTTGTCCTTCATGCCCCCGGCGAACTTCTCGTACTGCTTGGCCAGCACCTCCGGTTTCTTCTTGCCCATCGCCTTGCGGAAGTTATCGGCCTCGCCGGCGGTGTAGTTGGCCACCTTCTGCGAGATGCGCATGATCTGCTCCTGGTACACGATCAGGCCGTAGGTCTCGTCCAGGATCTCGCGCAGCGGCTCCTCCAGCTCCGGGTGGATGGGGGTAATCGGCTTGCGCCCGTTCTTGCGGTCCGCGTAGTCCCAGTGGGCGTTCACGCCCATCGGGCCGGGGCGGTACAGCGCCAGGGAGGCCACGATGTCCTTGAATCCGGTGGGCTGCATGCGCTTGAGCAGCTCCTGCATGCCGCCGCTATCGAGCTGGAACACGCCCAGGGTGTCGCCCCGGCTCAGCAGCTTGTAGACCTCCTCGTCCTCCGTCTCCAGGGACTCCAGCAGCACCTCCTCGCCCCGGTTGGCCTTGATGTTCTCGATGGCGTCCCCGATCACGGTGAGGTTGCGCAGGCCCAGGAAGTCCATCTTCAGCAGGCCGATGGCCTCGCAGGCGGGGTAGTCCCAGCCGGTGATCAGCGCGCCGTCGGCCGCGCGCTTCCACATGGGGATGTGATCCAGCAGGGGCACGGAGGCCATGATCACCGCGCAGGCGTGCACGCCCGCCTGGCGCACCACGCCCTCCAGGCCACGGGCCGTCTCGTAGATCTGCTTGATGTCCGGGTCCGTCTCGATGAGCGAGCGCACCTCGCCCGCCTCGTTGTAGCGCTCGTGCTCGGGGTCGGTGATGCCGGAGAGCGGGATGTCCTTGGCCATGATCGCCGGGGGCAGGGCCTTGGTGATGCGGTCTGCGATCTGGTAGCCGGGCTGGCCGAACTGCACGCGGGCCGAGTCCTTGATGGCCTGCTTGGTTTTGACCGTGCCGAAGGTAATCACCTGGGCGATCTTGTCCTCGCCCCAGCGGTCCGAGGCGTAGCGGATCATCTCGCCGCGCCTGCGATCGTCGAAGTCGATATCGATATCGGGGGCCGAGGGGCGCTCCGGGTTGAGGAATCGCTCGAAAAGGAGATCGTGCTCCATCGGGTCGATGTTGGTGATCGTCAGGGCGTAGGCCACCAGGGCCCCGGCGGCGGAGCCACGGCCCGGCCCCACGCGGATGCCCACCGAGCGGGCGTGCTTGATCAGCTCCGCCACGATGAGGAAGTACGAGGGGTAGCCCTTCATGTCGATCACGCTGATCTCGTACTTGGCGCGGTCAATGTACTCCTGGGGCACCTCCCCGCCGGAGAAGCGCTCCTTGAGGCCCTCCATCACCTCGTGGGTCAGCCAGGAGGTCGGGGTCTCCCCCTCCGGCACGTCCGCAATCGGCATGCGGTCGTGGGGGTGGTCCTCCCACAGCTCGCCGTAGTCCCCCACGCGCTCCGCGATCCACAGGGTGTTATCGCAGCCGTCGGGCACCATCTCGTCCCACAGCTCGCGCATCTGCGCGGCGGACTTGATGTAGTAGCCGTCCCCGCCGAACTTGAAGCGATCGGGGTCGTGCAGGGTCTTGCCGGTTTGCACGCACAGCATGGCCTCGTGCGGCTGGGACTGGGATTGCAGCACGTAGTGGCAGTCGTTGGTCACCAGCGGGGGCAGGCCCAGCTTGCGCCCGATCTCCAGCAGCTCGGAGCGCACCCTGGTCTCGATGTCCAGGCCGTGGTCCATCAGCTCCAGGAAGTAGTTGTCCTTGCCGTAGATGTCCTGCCACATCGCGGCGGCCTCGAGGGCCTTGTCGAACTGCCCCAGGCGCAGGCGCGTCTGCACGTCCCCCGAGGGGCAGCCCGTGGTGGCGATGATGCCGTCGGCGTGCTCCGCGATGAGGTCGGCGTCCATGCGCGGCCACTTGCCCAACTGCCCCTCGTAGGAGGCCATCGAGGACAGATAGAAGAGGTTGCGCAGGCCGGTGGCGTTCTCCGCGAGCATGGTCTGGTGCAGGTACGCGCCGGAGGCGGAGACGTCGTCGGACTTCTGGTGCGGCTCGCCCCAGCGCACGCGGGTCTTGTTGAAGCGCGACTCCGGGGCCATGTACGCCTCGATGCCGATGATGGGCTTGATTCCTGTTTCCACCATCTTGCGGTAAAAGGCGTTCGAGCCGAACATGTTGCCGTGGTCGGTGATCCCCACCGCCGGCATCCCCTGGCGCTTGACCTCGTCGGCCAGCATGTCCACCTTGGCCATCCCGTCCAGCATGGAGTATTCCGTGTGATTATGCAGGTGCACGAAGGAGGAGTTCTTGGCCATGCCGCTCAGTCTATCGGCTAGGGCAAATCTCCCCGCCCCGCCGCGGCAGGGGCTACAGTAACCGCATGATCTACGGTATTTTGGCGTATCTCCTGTGGGGACTTTTCCCGGCCTTCTTCCCGCTGCTGGAGCCCGCCGGCGCCGTGGAGATCCTGGCCCACCGCATCCTCTGGGCGGCGCTGCTCATGGCGCTCGTGCTCACCGTCACGCGCGGCTGGGCGGAGCTGCGCGCGGCGCACCGGGCCACCTGGGCGCACATGGGCGGGGCCGGGCTGCTCATCGCCGCCAACTGGCTCATCTACATCGTGGCGGTCAACTCCGGGCACGTGGCGGACGCCGCCCTGGGCTACTTCATCAACCCGCTGGTCAGCGTGCTGCTGGGGGTGCTCATCCTGGGGGAAAGGCTGCGCCGCCTCCAGCTCATGGCGGTGCTCCTGGCCGCCGCGGCCGTGGCGTGGCTCACACTCCTCGGCGGGCAACCCCCGGTGCTGGCCCTGGGCCTAGCGCTCTCCTTCGGCCTCTACGGGCTGCTCAAGAAGCAGATCCCCGTCTCCGGGCCCGCCGGGCTGGCCGCCGAGACCCTCGTCCTGGTGCCGCTGGCGCTGGGCTACCTCGCCTGGCTGGAGGCCACGGGGCGGGGCACGGCGCTGAGCATGGGGGCCGGGCACGCGGGGCTGCTCATGGCCTCCGGGGCGATCACGGTGGTCCCGCTGCTGCTGTTCGCCCGGGCCACCAAGGTCATCACGCTGTCCACCGTGGGCATGCTGCAGTACCTCACCCCCACCATGCAGATGCTCTGGGCGCTCTTCGTGGTCCACGAGCACGTCTCACCGCAGCGGTGGGTGGGCTTCCTACTCATCTGGGCGGCGGTGGCGCTCTTTATCCTCGACGCTACACGGCGCCGGGCTCGGCGGGCGCAGAGGGGGCAGAGGGGGCAGAGGGGGCAGAATCCTCGGCAGCCTCGGCGTCGGCCGCAGCGGCCTCGGGGAGCGTGAGCCGTATCCCGAAACCCTCCCAGGGGGCGTCCGGGGGCAGCACCTCCACCGCCGCGAGGACGTCCTCCTGCTCGGCGGCCCAGGCCCGCAGACGCTCCCCGGTATCGCGCACGATCGCCCCGCTCAGCCTCGGCTGCAACCCGGAGGTGGCCGCCAGCTCGCGCTCCATCCCCGTGGCGAGCACCTCGCCGCGGGTGGAACCTGCCACCGGCTCCGGCAGCGGGCGTATCCGCACGGCGTCGATCAGCCCCGCGTCCACCCTAGACAAGGGTTCGAGCCACGGCCCCGCCTGCTCCGGGGTGGCCCAGTCGCGGAACACCACCAGCGCGTAGGCCTCCCGGTCCGCCGGGGCCTCGTCCAGGGTTTCCCGGGCGCGCCGCTGGTAGTCGGCGTAGGACTCCCCGGCCTCGATGCCCACGGTGTCCCCGTTGAGCGGCAGCCCCTCGCGGTCCCGCTCGCTGGCCCACGTGCCCAGCAAGAGCACCACCCCCAGCAGCAGCACCAGCGCCACGGAGGGCGCGACCATGCGCACCACCCGGGCGGTCATGCCCGCACCCGTTCCAGGGCCGTCTCAAGGTCCTGCGGATAGGGGGCCTCGATCTCCATCCAGCGGCCGTCGGCGGGGTGGTGAAAGCCCAGCCGCACCGCGTGCAGCCACTGGCGGATCAGCCCCAGGCGGCGGGCCAGCTCCGGGTCCGAGCCGTACATCGGGTCCCCGCAGCAGGGGTGATGGATGGCGGACATGTGCACCCGGATCTGGTGGGTGCGGCCCGTCTCCAGGTGCACCTCCAGCAGGGTGGCCTCGGGGAAGGCCTCGATCGTCTCGTAGTGCGTGACCGCCGGTTTGCCGTCGGTGGTCACCGCGAAGCGCCAGCCCGAGGACGGGTGCCGCCCGATGGGGGCGTCGATGGTGCCGGTGAAGGGATCCGGGTGGCCCTGCACGAGCGCGTGGTACGTCTTGGTCACGGTGCGCTCCTTGAACGCCCTTTTGAGCACGGAGTACCCCCGCTCCGAGGCGGCCACCACCATCACCCCGGAGGTGCCCACGTCCAGGCGCTGGACGATGCCCTGGCGCTCGGGCGGGCCGGAGGTGGAGATGCGAAAGCCCGCCCCGGCCAGCCCGCCCACCACCGTGGGCCCCTCCCAGCCCACGGTGGGATGCGCCGCCACGCCCACGGGCTTGTGCACGGCGATGAGGTCGGAATCGTAGTAGAGGATGTCCATGCCCTCGACGTGCTCGGGCCGGGGCTCCGCGGAGGCCGGCGGCGCGGGGAGGGTGACCATGAGCAGGCCCCCCGCGTGCAGCCGCGCGGACTTGCCCACCGCCGCGCCGTCCACGAGCACGTCGCCGGACTCCGCGAGGTCCGCCACCGCGCTGCGGGAGAGCCCCAGCAGCTTGGACAGGGCGGCGTCCACGCGCATACCCACCAGGCCCTCCGGCACGGGGAGGGTGCGTACCTCGCGCGACATCAGCCCTCCTCCCCGGCGCGGGCGGCCGCGCGGTCGTCCAGGAGCATACCAATGATGAAGATCACCACACCGACGCTAATACACGCGTCCGCGATATTAAATACCGCGAAGCCCCCCACGGAGATGTAGTCCACCACATGCCCCAGGAAGAACTGGGGGGCGCGAAACAGCCGGTCGATGAGGTTGCCCAGCGCTCCCCCGCCCACCAGGGCCAGGCCCAGGGCCGTCCACGGGTCGCGCACCCTGGGGGCCGCCACGGCCACGCCCGCGATGAAGGCGATCTGGAAGCAGGTGAAAAGCCAGGTGGAGCCCTGCCCCATGGAGAAGGCCGCGCCGGGATTAAACAGCAGGAGGAAGCGGAACCAGTCCCCCAGCACCGGCTGCGGCACCCCCGGCTCCAGCCAGGAGACCATGAGCGCCTTGACCGCCTGGTCCAGCGCGGCCACCGCCAGCACGATGGCCGCCATGAATGCCACGAAGGGGCGTTTTTTCTCCGTTGCGCGCTGCGTCACGGGCTCCATTGTTCCTCATCCCCCGCGCGGCTGTCATACCGCGCGGGCGGTAGATTGGAACCCGTGCGTGTATTTTCCCTCCCGCCCCGTCCCCGGCTCCTTGCGGCCAGCCTCCTGGGGGCCTGCGCGCTCGGCCTGGCCTCCTGCTCCGCCGAGGACTCCTCCCCCACCCAGGTGGAGGCGCCCGTGGATCTCAAGGTGGACCCGGCCCGCGTGCTGCTCCAGGACCCCGGCCAGGACCCCCACCGCACCCTGCGCTACGCCGACCGGCAGGCCGAGCAGCGGGTGACCGTGGAGATCGGCAGCGGCTTTGACCAGCAGGTCATGCGCGCCGACGCCGTGCGGACCCAGGCCCCCGAGGCCACCGACAGCGTGGGCGAGGCCTCCACCCTCACCCTGCCGCTGCGGGCGTCGAGCAGCGCCACCGACCCGGACGGGGACTCCGCCGACGAGCGCGAGGTCACCACCGTCCTCGGCCAGCCCACCGCCGAGCCCGCGCGCGCCGAGGACCTGGAGGGGACGCGGGACTTTAAGCTCGGGTGGAGCGGGGACCACAGCGGGCGCGTATCCTCCGTGAACCTCGCCGCCCCCGCCGAGGCCAGCGACGAGGGCCGCGCGCTGGTGGAGCAGGCCCTGATGAAGCTGCTCTCCCTGCCCGTGATCTTCCCCGAGGAGCCCGTGGGCGTGGGCGCCGTGTGGAGCGTGGACTCGCGGGTGACCGGCGAGGCCACCCTGCTGCAAACCGCCACCTACACCCTCACCGCCCTCGACGGCGACGACGTGGAGCTGGCCGTGAGCGTGCAGCAGCGCCCGGCGCAGGGCGCGCTCACCCTCGACGCCCCCGAGGAGCAGGGCACCCAGACCCTGGACGTCATGAACGCCAACACCGCCAGCTCCGGGAGCCTGCGACTCAACCTCGGGGAGCCGCTGCCGCGCGCCGGGGAGGTGGCCCTGACCACCCGCGTGGTCTACGGGCAGGACGACTCCGAGGTGCGGGTGGTGCAGGACTCCTCCACCAGGGTGGGCTTTAGCGCCGCCTCCTAGAGGAGCGTGTAGGTGGTGCCGCGCACTCCCCAGCCACCGTTGCGCCGCACCAGCCCAGCACTCATAAGTTTTTCCACGGCGTAACGGACCTGCCCCTCGGTGAGATTCGTGCTGGCAACAAGCTGATCGAGGTCTGTCTCGGAACCATGGGCGGTAAGCGCCTTCATGATGGCGTCGCCGTTCTTTGTTACGACGCGGGCGGAGTTGTTCCGAGCGCGGAGTGGCCGCTTCTGTGGCGCCTTCTCGGTGAGTGGTAACGCTGGGGAGGCGGGACCATTCTCCTCCCCCGCTGGGGTGCCATACATGATCGCGGTGAACTGCACGCCAGTATCAATAAGAGTCGGCTTAGGCAGACCCGCTTCACGCGCCTGAGCAAAGACCTCCTGCACCCCAGCACCCTCCCCCTCGATCACACGGCTGCCGGAAACGGAGCGAACACGCTTAGCGATGTCGTATAACCGGGGATTCACGGCGTTTTTGGCAAGAGCGGCGCTTTCTAACTGCTGTGTAGAGACCCCACGCAGCCCACCCGGGTTAGTAATAATCAGCCGGTCTCCTTTAATGCGAATCTCCACCCACTTCCCCTCGGAGTTGGGGCTAAGATCCCGGTGTACCAAGGCATTAGCGATCAACTCACGCACCGCGCCAAGGGGATAAACGCACTCCTCCACCATGTTTCCGCTGCTCACATAGCGCCCGTACCTGGGGGCGTTTTCCCCTACCCAGGCGACGGCGTCCTCCAACAGGTCCGGCAGAGGGCCATCGAAGTCTCGCCGATTACGGTTGCGTATCCCTCTTCCGTTATGATCCGTCTGCACCGCCGCCGTAATCCGGAGTTGTGGGGCCTTAGCCTGCGGATACATACCAAGCGCGTACAACCCGGAAAGCGTTACCTCGTCGTCCCCGGTGACGATATTGAGCATCTCCAATAACGCAGAGTCGCTACCGACCCGGGAAAGGCGCTGGCTCTGAGCACGGGCGCTGCTCAAAAACTTTCCTACGGCGTCGGAATCCAGATCCTGCCGCCCGGAGTTGAACACCGGGGCAACATCAAAGCGATAGTGCTCCGAGTGTGCCAATTTTTGGATCTCAATGAGCGCAAGATCCGAGTCATTCATGACGTAATCGCCATCGGACTGCCGCAGATAAGCTCGGTTTTTATAACGAGCAGGGCGCACGGACAGCGGCACAGAAGCGACGTGAACCACCACCACGTCCTTGCCGTTCAGGGTAAAAACTTTCGCCTCGAGCTGCGGTGCCGGTACCACACAGGTGCGGGTTTGACTGATAACCGCATCCAGCATTGCCGGGGCATCCTCGATCCCCTCCACGGAGAAGTTATCCTCTTCCGAAATACCGAGAATAACCGTTCCCCCATCAGGCATATTCGCAAAAGCGCATATGCTTTCGGGCAGATTCTCCGGGAGACGCGAGGCACGCTTTACCTCCACCTCGGTGGTATCGCGATTGAGGTGCCGAAGTTCCGTGAGCCGCCGCTCCAGTTCCTCCAGAGTCCAAGTCACACCTCAGAGTGTAAAAATCCCCCGCCCAGAGTGCAACAGTGCAACTTTGTGCGCCCCACAGTTTCACACTCTTGAAAAACCGCGCCACCAGCGCCTCTCCCCAACAGTTAGGACAAAACCAAAGCGCAGTGCCTCACAGAGTCCCACAGTGCAACTTTCTCCCCGTACCCGCTGTTGCACTGTGGGACTCTGACTGTCTCCCCCTCCCCCCCCCCCCCCCGGAGAACGCCCCTAGGGCGCGGGCGCCTCGGCGGGTGCCTCCGGGGCCGCGGGAACCGGAGCCTCGGCCGGAGCGGGCGCCGGGGCCGGGGCGTCGGCGGGCGCGGGGTCGGGAACCGGGTTCGAGGGCACCTGATCCGCGCACATCGCGGGCGCCTGGTCCGGCACCACGCGGGTCACCAGCGTGCAGGCCCAGTCCTTGGAGAGCTTCCAGGAGCCGTTCTCATACACGAAGGTCACGTTGTCCGCCATCTGCTCGGGCTCGTTCGGGCGCAGGAACTGCACGCTGGTGAGCACCTCGTTGGCCGCGTACCCGGCGAGCACCGGGTCCACCACCTGGAAGTCCGCGCCGGACTCCTCCTTGGAGCGCGCCATCACGTCGAACAGCTCGGGCGCGGTCTCCCCGCCCTGCACCGTGGCGATCTTCTCCTCGATGGGCCGGTGGGCGTCGGTGGCCACGGCGAGGACCTGGTTGAGCTCGGCGGCGGTGGGCAGGGCGGGGGCCACCTCCTGGGCCGACGTCGAGGCCGGAGTCTTCGAGGTCACCTCCGCCTTCTCGTTCCCCTCATCGCTGGAACAGGCGACCACGCCGAGGCCGAGCCCCAGGGCGATCGTGGCGGCGGCGATCTTCTGCAACTTCACGGTGTCTCCTCCATAACGTCGGCGGCCCGCGCGGCATGGGAAGGCGCGCGAACGCCCAGCAGTTACTCTTGGGAAAGATGTTACACCTGTTGCTTTTGTGAGCATACCCGCCCCGCGCGCCCCGCCCCGGCGACCGCCTACAATGACCCCATCATGGATACCCCGCAGATCGTCTCCCTGCTCACCACCGGCGGCACCATCGCCTGCACCACCGACGCCGCCGGGGCGCTCGTCCCCACCCTGTCCGGGGAGGACCTCGCCGCCGGGCTGCGCCCGCGCCTGCACCCGGACCGCGTGCGTCTCCGGGTGCGCGAGCTGGGCCGCCTCGACTCCTCCTCCCTGCGCCCGCGCGACGTGGACGAGATCGTGGCCGCCGCGCACCGCGAGCTCGAGGATCCCGCCGTGGCCGGGGTGGTCATCACCCACGGCACCGACTCCCTGGAGGAGACCGCGCTCGCCCTCGACGCCTTCCACGGCGACGACCGCCCGGTGATCCTCACCGGGGCCATGCGCCCCAGCGACGCCGCCGCACCCGACGGCCCCGACAACCTCTTCGACGCCTGCACCATCGCGCTCGACCCCGCCGCCCGGGGCATGGGGGTGCTCGTGGTCCTCGGCCATAAGGTCCTGCCCGCCCGGGGCACCGTCAAGGAGCACACCTCGGATCTCGCGGCCTTCGCCTACCGGGGCCCGCAGGAGCCCACCCGCCCCGCCGCCCTGCCGGTGGCACCCCTCGACGGGCACCGGGTGGACGTCATCGCCGCCTACCCCGGCGCGCCGCGCGACGCGATCGACGCCGCCCTGGACGCCGGGGCCCAGGGCATCGTGGTGGAGGCCCTGGGCGCGGGCAACATCGGCACGGACCTGGCGCGTGGCGTGGAGGAGGCCCTGCGCCGGGGCATTCCGGTGGTGGTGACCACCCGCGCGGCCCACGGTGAGGTGCGCTTTGACTACGGCGGCCCCGGCGGCGGGGCCAGCCTGGGCGCGCTCGGGGCCATCGGCTCGGGCCACCTGCGCGCGGGGCAGGCGCGCGCGGCCCTGCTGGTGGCGCTGGCCACGGGCACGGACCCGCGCGCGTTGTTCTAGCCCTCGTCCTCCCGCCCCTCCAGCCAGTCTCCCCAGTCCAGGCTATCCACCGGGTCGGCGGGGCGCAGGGCGGGGTCGTCGTGGGCGAAGGTGCGGGTGCGCCCCGCCCGCGTGGTGCGCGTTTCAAAGCGCACCGTCACGATCCCGTGCCCGCTGCCCTGCACCCACCCGTGCCCGTAGTCGGGGTGGTAGACGTCCTCGGTGGCGCGCCACCCGGAGGGGGGCTCCTCGATCAGCACGCTCTGCGCCGCCCCCTCCTCCGTCGGGCCCGCCACCCCCACCTCGTAGTCGTTGTCCCCCTGGTCGGGCGGGGAGAGCCGCCGCTCCAGCTCGGGAAAGAGCACGTCCTGGCGAGCCGCCTCCAGCCCGGAGTAGCCCACGCCCACGAGGCGGATGGGGCCGACCTCCCCGGGATAGCGCGCCAGGCGACGCGCGGTGGACAGCAGCGTCTCCGGGTTATCGGTGGCGTACGGCAGCGTGGCGGAGCGGGACTCCACGTGAAAGTCCGCCATGCGCAGCTTCACGGTGACGGTGCGCGCGCCGCGGCCGTCGCGCAGCAGGCGCCGGTGCGCGCCCTGGGCGGCGCGCTCGATCGCGGCGTCCACCTCCGCCCTGGTGAGCAGGTCGCGGGGATAGGTGTGCTCGGCGGAGATCTGCTTGGCCTCCGCGCGCGGCTGCACCGGGCGGTCGTCGTGCCCGCGCGCGAGCTGCCACAACTGTATCCCCAGCGTGGAGCCCAGGGTGATCTCCACCTCGCGCTGGGTCATGGCGGCCAGGTCCCCGATGGTCTGCACGCCCACCGCCCGCAGCTTGCTCTGGGTCACGGGCCCGGCGCCCCACAGCTTGCCCACGTCCAGCGGGTGCAGCATGGCGATCTGCTTTTCCACGGGGATCACGCACATGCCGTCCGGCTTGGCCTCCCCGGAGCCGATCTTGGCGTACTGCTTGCCCGATCCCGCCCCGATCGAGGAGGGCAGGCCCGTCTCCCGGCGGATCGCCTCGCGCAACCGCTGCCCCCACTCCTCGACCTCGCCGGGGCTGGCCCCCGCCAGCTCCGGGGGCTCGAGGAAGGCCTCGTCCACGGAGAGCTGCTCGATCACCCCGGCGTGGCGCTGCACGATCTCAAAGACCCGGCGCGAGGCCGTGGCGTACACGGCGCGGCGCGGCTTGACCAGCACCGCGCGGTAGCCCACCAGCGCGGCGGCCCGATGGGTGGGCATGGCGGAGTGCGCCCCGTAGCGACGCGCCTCGTAGGAGGCCCCCGCCACCACCCCGCGGCCGTCCACGCCCGCCACCAGCACCGGGCGCCCCCGCAGCGTGGGGCGGGTGAGCTGCTCGCAGGAGGCGTAGAAGGCGTCCATGTCGATGTGAAGAACCCACCGCTGCATGTCCTTAAGGATACGTCCCCGGCACCGCTTTGTCGATCAGGTGTGCGAATGATAGCGGGGCAGGGGCGCTACTCCCACCCCTCGGTGGCGTCGCGCAGCCGCGCGTAGCGCCGGACCACCTCGGCCTGGTATTCGCCCTCGTAGGTGCGGGACTCCACCCCACCCCACCGGGGCGGGGCCTCCCCGCCCGCCAGCGCCCACGCGGCCTGCCGGGCCGCGCCCAGGGCCACGTACTCCGCGGGCCGGGGCACCGCCACGGGCAGGCCAAAGATCGTGGGCGCCACGGCCCGGATCGCCTCGGAGCGCGCCGCGCCCCCGATGAGCAGCAGCCGCCGCGCGCGCTCGCCCGTGGCGCGCTCCAGGGCCAGCACCGCGTCGCGCAGCGAGCACAGCAGCCCCTCCACGGCGGCGCGGGCGATGTGGGCGCGGGTGGTCGCGGTGGTCAGGCCCCGGAACACGCCCGTGGCCCGGGGCCGGTTGGGGGTGCGCTCCCCGTCCAGGTACGGCAGCAGGCACGCGCCCCGCGCGCCCGGCTCCGACGAGAGCGCCAGCCGGGAAAGCTCGGCGTGATCCACGCCCATCGTGCTGGCCGCGAAGTCCAGCACCCGCACCCCGTTGAGCGTGCAGGCCAGGGGCAGGTAGCGGCCCGTGGCGTCGCAAAAGCCGGCCACCATCCCGGTGCCGTCGTGCACGGAGGCCTCCACCACGGCGCTGGCCACCCCGGAGGTTCCCAGAGATACGCACACGTCCCCCGGGTGTAGGTCCAGCCCCAGGGCGGCGGCCATGTTGTCCCCGGTGCCCGCCCCCACCAGGGCGCCACCGGGGGTGCGGCCCACCGCCTCCGCGGGCTCGGCCAGGCGGGGCAGCCGCACCGCGCGCCCCAGGTACAGCTCCGCCAGGTCGCCGCGCAGCTCCCGGCGCGCCGTGGAGTAGTACCCGGTGCCGGAGGCGTCCCCGTGATCCGTGACGTACTCCCCGGAGCCCCCGCGCAGCCGCCAGGTGAGGTAGTCGTGCGGCAGGAGCACCGCCGAGGTCGCCTCGGCGGTGCGGGGCTCCCGATCGCGCAGCCAGCGCAGCTTGGCCCCGGTGAAGGAGGCCACCATCACGCTGCCCACCTCGCGGGCGCAGGCCTGCGGCCCGCCCAGCTCCTCCACCAGCCGCTCCGCCTGGGGCGCGGCGGAGGTATCGTTCCACAGCATCGCGGGGCGCACGGGCTCGCCCCGCTCGTTCACGGCCACCATGCCGTGCTGCTGGCCCGCCACCGCCACCGCGTCGGCGCGCTCGATCAGCCCCGAGGCGGCACGCCCCAGCGCGCGCTCCCACTCCCGGGGGTCCACCTGGGTTCCGGCCGGGTGGTCGGCCCGGCCCTGATCCACCACGCGGCCCGTTTCCGCCTCCACCAGCAGGGCCTTGCAGGATTGGGTGGAGGAATCGATGCCCAGCACCAGGCTCATGCGCGTTGTCCTTTCTCGTGTTCCGCCGGGGCTTCCGGCGCCGGGGCGTCCACCACGTGCACCCGGGCCCCGGTGGCCTCCATGAGCGCCAGCGTATCGCCGCTGACGTGGCAGTCCACCACGATCTCGTGGAACTCCTCTAAACCTGCCACGCGGTGCACCCCCGGCGCGCCGTCCTTGGAGGAGTCCCACACCAGCACCCGGCGCTGCCCCAGGCGCGCGCACGCGGTCTTGGTGCGGGCGGCCTCCTCGTCCGGGTGGTAGAGCGCGCCCGAGCGCACGCTCGTGGTGGACACGAGGGAGACGTCCGCGCTCAGCCCGGACATCTGGCGGCAGGTGGCCGCCCCCAGGAAGGAATCGGTGGTGGGCACGTAGCGCCCACCCAGGCCGATGAGCGGCGTGCCCGGCATGGCGCCGGAGAGCGCGCGCAGCAGCCCCAGAGAGTGGGTCATCACGGCCCCCGGGCTCAGCCCCGGAAGCAGGGGCGCCAGCGCCCCCACGGTGGTGGAGTCGTCGAGCGCCAGCACCTCCCCCTCTCCGAGCAGCTCCGCGACCCGGCGCGCCAGGGCCGCCTTGACCTCCGCGTTGGCGCAGCGGCGCACCGCCACGTCCCGCTCCACGAAGGGCCGCTCGATCAGGCGCACCCCGCCGCGCACCCGCTCCACCCGCCCCTGCCCGGCCAGGGCGTCGAGGTCGCGGTGCATGGTCATCGCGCTCACGGAGAAGCGCCGCGCGAGGTCGTCGAGCCGCGCGGTGCCCGCGCCCGCGGCGAGGCTGCTCAAGATGGCGGCGCGCCGGGCCTCGGGGCCGCCCACCGGTTGCTCCATCGCGGACCTCCTGTGTCCGTTGCGTGGGGCGGCGCGGGCGGAACCGGAGGAGACCGGCCCGCCGCGACGCCGCAAAACACCACATTTCCTAACAACAAAATGTTGACTTTTGTGAGATTCATGTTAGATCATGGGCGCGCGGTCATCCACATCACGCGCCGCCCCGACCCGGAAAGGTGACCGGAATGACTCATTCCCCCGCAGGAGCCCGCCGCGGGCTCGTCGAGCGCCTCCAGATACCCCGCCCCCTGCTCTGGGGATTCGTGGGGCTGACCATCTTCATGATCGGCGACGGCGTGGAGACCAACATCCTGGAGCCCTTCCTCAGCGACGAGCACGGCTTCACCGTCAGCTCCGCGAGCAGGCTGGTCACCGTCTACGGCGTGGCCGTGGCCATCGCGGCCTTCTTCGCCGCCGCCCTGTCCGACCTGTGGGGACCCCGCAGGGTGATGATCCTCGGCGCGGCGGTCTGGGTGACGTTCCAGATCGGGTTCCTCTGCCTGGCGCTCACCACGGACAACACCGCGCTGATCTTCCTGTGCTACGGGCTGCGCGGCTTCGGCTACCCCCTCTTCGCCTACGGCTTCCTGGTATGGATCACCGCCACCGCGCCCGCCCGCCAGCTCGCCAGCGGCGTGGGCTGGTTCTACGTGGCCTTCTCCGCCGGGCTGCCCACCCTGGGCGCGCTGACCGCCACGGTCTCCATGAGCCTGTTCGACCTCACCTACTACCAGACGCTCTGGGTCTCCCTCGTCCTCGTGGTGCTCGGCTCCCTCGTGGTGTTCCTCGGCGTCAAGGAGCGGCGCGGGCGCGGCCCCCTGGTGGCCAACGCCTCCGACGTCGGGGCCACCCTCGCCCGGGGCCTCCGCCTGCTGTGGACGGATCGCCGCGCGCGGTTCGTCACCTACATCCGCACCATCAACTCCATCCCCACCTACGCCATGGCGGTGTTCTTCCCCGCCTACTTCCACGAGGACCTGGACTGGCCCCGCTCCTGGTTCCTCCTGCTCACCGCCACCATCTACGCCGTCAACCTGCCCTTCAACCCCATCTACGGCCGCCTGGGAGATCGCTTCGGCTGGTGGCGCACCATGATCTGGGCGGGGCCGGTGTGCTGCACCATCACCCTGGGCCTGGTGTACTTCACCCCGCTGCTCGCCCTGGACGCGGGGCTGAGCGACCGCACCGCCTTCGGCCTCACGCTGGTGGCGGGCGCGCTCTTCGGGGTGGCCCTGGCCGGGTACGTGCCGCTGTCCCCCATCGCCGTGGCGCTCGACCCCACCCACCCCGGCGCGGCCATGTCCGCCTACAACCTGGGCGTGGGCGGGGCCGTGGCCGCGGGGCCCGCCCTGGTGGCGCTGCTGTACCCCCTCATCGGGGCCACCGGCCTAGTCCTGGTGATGATGGGCCTCTTCGTCCTCGCGGGCGCCATGTGCCTGGCCTTCAAGGGCCTGCAGCCGGGCTTCGACGGCGTGCCCGCCACCGCCACCCTTGCTTCTTCCTCCCCTTCCTAAGCAATCTTTCCAAGGAGAATCATCATGTCCCTCCCTCGTCTGGGTTCCTCCGTCCTCGACTCCCTGAACGGCACCGAGGTCGCCGTGCCCGCCTACGACCGCTCCCGCGTCACCCCCGGCATCGTGCACTTCGGCGTGGGCGGCTTCCACCGCGCGCACCAGGCCCGCTACCTCGACGACCTGATGAATCAGGGAAAGGCGATGGACTTCGGGATCGTGGGCATGGGTGTCATGCCCTCCGACGCCCGGATGCGCGACGCCCTCGCGGGCCAGGACCACCTCTACACCCTGGTGGAGAAGGCCCCCTCCGGCAGGCAACGCGCCCGCGTCATCGGCTCCCTCATCGACTACGTCTTTGCCCCCGACGACCCCCGCGCCGCCGTGGCCCGACTGGCGGACCCCGCCATCAAGATCGTGTCCCTCACCGTCACCGAGGGCGGCTACGCGCTGGATGCCAACCCCCACGTCCCGGCGGACGTCGCCGCGCTGCGCGCGGGTCAGACGGGAGACCTGCGCACCTTCTTCGGTCTCATCACCGCAGCCCTGGCGCGGCGCCGCCGCGAGGAAACGCCGCCCTTTACCATCATGAGCTGCGATAACATCCAGGGCAACGGGGACATGGCGCGCGAGATGTTCCTCCGCTTTGCCCGCGAGGCGGACGCGGACCTGGCTGGCTGGGTGGAGGAGAAGGTGGCCTTCCCCAACTCCATGGTGGACCGCATCACCCCGGAGACCACGGACGCCGACCGCGCCGAGGTAGCCTCCCGCCACGGCTACGCCGACGCCTGGCCGGTGGTGTGTGAGGACTTCAGCCAGTGGGTGATCGAGGATCGCTTCCCCCTGGGCCGCCCGCCCTACGAGGACGCCGGGGCGCAGATGGTGCGCGACGTCATGCCCTACGAGCTGATGAAGCTGCGCCTGCTCAACGCCTCCCACCAGGGCCTGTGCTACTTCGGCTACCTCGCCGGGCACCGCCTGGTGCACGAGGTGGTGCGCGACGAGCGCTTCTCCCGCTTCCTGCTGGCCTACATGGAACAGGAGGCCACCCCCTCGCTGCGCCCCGTGCCCGGCATGGACCTGGACGCCTACCGCCATCGGCTCATCGCCCGCTTTGGCAACGAGGCCGTGCGGGACACCGTGGCGCGCCTGTGCGCGGAGTCCTCCGACCGCATCCCCACCTGGCTTATCCCCGTGATCCGGGAGAACATGGCGGCGGGCCGCCCCGTGCGGCTCAGCGCCGCCATCGTGGCCAGTTGGGCGCGCTACGCCGAGGGCACGGACGAGCAGGGCGAACCCATCGCGGTGGTGGACCGCCTCGCGGATTCCCTGCGCGAGCACGCCGCCGGGAACCGCGAGGACGCCCTGGCGTTCCTGCGCTACCGCGAGGTGTTCGGGGACCTCATCGACCACCCCGAGTTCACCGAGCCCTACGCGGAGGCGCTGCGCAGCCTGCACTCCCGGGGCGCGCTGGCCACCGTGGCCGCGCTGGCGGACTCCGCCCGCTAGCGCAGCCTGGGTGAGCGAGGCCCCTAGCCCAGGAGCGCGTTAAACACCTCGGAGCTGCTGGGGTGGGTGTAGATGCCCGCCCCCAGCTCCGAGGCGGGCACGCCGTGGCGCATCGCCACCGCCACGGTGTTAATCAGCTCCTGGGAGTCCACGCAGTACAGCGTGGCGCCCAGGATGCGGTCCTCCTCCTCGTCCACCAGGAACTTCGCCCGGCCCTGCGACTGCCCCAGGATCTTGGGCCGGGGCATGATCGCGATGTCCGCGATGTCCTGGGCCCGCACCGCGAGGGTGTGCCCGCGCCGGGCCGCCTCCTCGCGGGCCTCCCGCTCCCCCATGCCGATCTGGGAGAGCGGCGGGTTGAGGAACGTGGTGGTGGGAAAGAGCCGCCCGGCGGCAGAGCGCGGCGCCGCGCCGGCGCCCCAGCGGTCCTCCAGGATGATCCGGTGGTCGTCGTAGGAGATGTAGGTGAACTGCGGGCCGCCCGCGACGTCCCCGGCGGCGTAGATCCCCGGCGCCGAGGTGCGCAAGTGCTCGTCCACCCGCACCGCGCCGCGCTCGGTCACCTCCACGCCCGCCGCCTGGAGGTTCAGGCCCTCGGTGTTCGGGCGCCGCCCGATCGCCAGCAGCGCGTAGTCCGCCTCCACCGTCTCCACCGGACCCGCCCCGCCGCCACCGCCGTAGCGCACGCTCACCCCGCCGCCCTCCATGGCCGCAAAACCCGTCACCCGCGCCCCGCCGACGATCTCCACGCCCTGGGCCTCCAGGTCCGCCCGCGCTACCCCGGCGATGTCCCGGTCGTAGCGGCCCAGGAAGGCCTCGGAGCCGTCGAGCACCGTGACGCGGCTGCCAAACTGGGCGAACATCGTGGCAAACTCCAGGCCGATGGGCCCGCCGCCCACCACCGCCAGGCGGTCGGGCAGCTCCGGCAGGCGCTGCACGGCGGTGGAGTCCACCACGCGGTCCAGATCCACCCCGGGGACGTCCGGGCGCACCGGCACGGCGCCGGTGTTGATGACGATGGTCGGCGCCGTGAGGGTGAGCGCCTCCGCTCCCCCGGTGACCTCCACGGTGTTCGGCCCGGTAAAGCGTCCGTGGCCGTCGATGACCCGCACGCCGCTGTCCACCGCCATCTCCTTGTTGGCGGCGTTGAGCCGGGCGACGAACTCGTCGCGGTGGCGCCGGGCCTCGGCGAAGGCCCCCGCGTGGTCCTCGCCGCCGCCGATCCGGTGCCGGTGGGCGGCGGTGAGCAGGGTCTTGGTGGGCACGCATCCCACGTTGATGCAGGTGCCGCCGTACATCTGCGGCGACTGCTCCACGATGGCCACGCGGTCTCCCGCGCGGCCCCGCTTCATGGCGATGGTCTTGCCGGCCTTGCCAAAGCCGAGAACGATCACGTCCAGCTCGATGTTCCTCATACCCGGTACAAGGCCGCGGCGGCGGCTTCTATTCCGCGCATGCCCCGCCACCGCTCCGCGCCACCCGAGGCCGCTCTCCACCGCTCGAGGCGGCTTGAGGCCGCTAGGCCCGGCGCACGGCGGCCCGCACGCCCTTGAGCACCTCGTGGGTCCGCTCCCCCTCCGGCAGCTCCCCGGTGGTGATCTCCATCGCGGTGGCCAGCACCTCGCCCGCGATGAGGTCGCGGTGGCGCCGGGCCCAGTCCTCCTTGTCCTGCGGCACCGCGAGCGCGACCTCGATGCGGTCCGAGACCTCGAAGTCCTCCGCCTTGCGGGCGTCCTGGAGCCCGCGGATCACGTCCGCCGCCCAGCCCTCGGCCTCGAGCTCCTCGGTGACCGTCATGTCCAGGGACACCAGGCCGCCCAGGCCCTCGATCCGGGCGGTGGACTCCGGGTTGGCGGCCACCAGGCGCTCGGTGAACTCCTCCGGGCCCAGCTCGATGCCGTCGGCCACCACGGTCTGCCCGGCGCGCTCGTAGTCGCCCGCCTTGACCGCCTTGATGGCGCGCTGCACGTCGCGGCCCAGGCGGGGGCCCGCGACCTTGGCGTTGACCACCACCTCGAAGCGGCCCACGGCGTCCACGTCGTCGCTTAAGCGCACGTCCTTCACGTTGACCTCGTCGCGGATGATCGCGGCGAAGTCCGCCAGGGAATCCGAGCCCGGCATCGCCACGGTCAGCGCCGGGAGCGGCAGGCGGTTGCGCAGCTTGTGAGCCTTGCGCACCGAGGAGGCCGCCGAGCACACGCCGCGCACCGCGTCCATGGCGGCCACGAGGTCCGCGTCCGCCGGGAAGTCCTCGGCCCGCGGGTAGTCGGTGAGGTGCACCGAGCGCTCGCCGGTCAACCCGCGCCAGATCACCTCGCTGATGTAGGGCAGCAGCGGGGCCGCCACGCGGGTCAGCGTCTCCAGCACGGTGTACAGGGTGTTGAAGGCCTCCGGGTGGGCCTCGTCGCCCGCCCAGAAGCGCTCGCGGGAGCGGCGCACGTACCAGTTGGTCAGGGCGTCGCAGAACCACCGCACCTGGTCGCAGGCGGCGGCGATGTCCGTGGCGTCCAGGCAGGCCTCCACCCCCGCCACGAGGTCGTGCAGCTTGGCCAGGATGTAGCGGTCCAGCACGTCCGTGGAGTCCACCGACCACCGGGCGGGCTTGGAGGAGTAGAGCTGGAGGAAGGAGTAGGCGTTCCACATCGGCAGCAGGGCCTGACGCACGCCCTCCCGGATGCCGCGCTCGGTGACGATGAGGTTGCCGCCGCGCAGGATCGGGGAGCTCATGAGGAACCAGCGCATGGCGTCCGAGCCGTCCCGGTCAAAGACCTCGTTGACGTCCGGGTAGTTGCCCTTGGACTTGGACATCTTCAGGCCGTCGTCGCCCAGCACGATGCCGTGGGCCACCACCTTCTTGAAGGCCGGGCGGTCAAAGAGCCCGGTGGAGAGCACGTGCAGCAGGTAGAACCAGCCGCGCGTCTGCCCGATGTACTCCACGATGAAGTCCGCCGGGGCGTGGGACTCGAACCACTCCTTGTTCTCGAAGGGGTAGTGGAACTGCGCGAAGGGCATCGAGCCGGAGTCGAACCACACGTCCAGGACGTCGGGCACGCGGCGCATGGTGGACCTGCCCGTGGGGTCGTCCGGGTTGGGGCGGGTCAGCTCGTCGATGTCGGGGCGGTGCAGCGAGGCGGGCCGCACCCCGAAGTCCCGCTCGAGCTCGTCGAGCGAGCCGTAGACGTCCACGCGCGGGTACTCGTCGTCGTCGGACACCCACACGGGGATGGGCGAGCCCCAGTAGCGCGAGCGCGAGATGTTCCAGTCGCGCGCGCCCTCCAGCCACTTGCCAAACTGCCCGTCGCGCACGTGCTCCGGCATCCACTCGATGCCCTCGTGGTTGAGCTCCACCATGCGGTCCCGGATCTTCGTCACGGAGACGAACCAGCTCGGCAGGGCCATGTAGATCAGCGGCTCCCCGGAGCGCCAGGAGTGCGGGTAGGAGTGCACGATGGTCTGGTGGCGCAGCACCCGGCCCGTGGCCTTGAGGTCCTTGATGATGCTCTTGTTGGCGTCAAAGACGAGCTGCCCCTCGTACTCGGGCACCAGGGAGGTGAACTTACCGTCCATGTCCACCGGCAGCACCATCGGCACGCCCTCCGCCTGGCAGGTGTTCATGTCGTCCTCACCGAAGGCCGGGGCCTGGTGGACGATGCCGGTGCCGTCCTCGGTGGTCACGTAGTCCGCGCCCAGGATGCGGAAGGCGCCCTCCTCGGCCTTGTCCGCAAAATGCGGGAAGATGGGCCGGTAGGTCAGGCCCACCAGGTCCGCGCCCCGGAAGGTGCCGAGGACCTCCGCGTCCTCGCCCAGCTCCTTGGCGTAGGCCCCGCGCAGGCCCTCGGCCAGCAGCAGCGTGGCGCCCGCGAAGCCCTCGGCGCCCTGTTGGCCCACCCGCACCAGCGCGTAATCCACCTCCGGGTTGACCGCCAGCGCCATGTTGGAGGGCAGCGTCCAGGGGGTGGTGGTCCAGGCGATCGCGGCGGCCTCGCCCAGCTCCGGGTGCTCCGCCAGCGTGGCCTGGGCCGGGGTGCCCTCCCGCGCGCCGGTGAGCGGCATGGTCACCGTCAGCGTGGGGTCCTGGCGCTCCTTGTAGGAATCGTCCAGGCGCGTCTCCTGATTGGACAGCGGCGTGTGCTCCGCCCAGGAGTACGGCAGCACGCGGAAGCCCTGGTAGATCAGGCCCTTATCGTAGAGCTGCTTGAAGGCCCAGATCACGGACTCCATGTAGGAAAGGTCCATGGTCTTGTAGCCGTTGTCAAAGTCCACCCAGCGGGCCTGGCGGGTGACGTACTCCTTCCACTCCTCGGTGTAGCGCAGCACGGAGGAGGCGCAGTACTCGTTGAACTTGGCCAGGCCCATGGCCTCGATCTCGCCCTTGTCCTTGATGCCGAGCTGCTTCTCCGCCTCCAGCTCGGCGGGCAGGCCGTGGGTGTCCCAACCAAAGACGCGGGGCACGCGGTAGCCGCGCATCGTCTTGAAGCGCGGCACGATGTCCTTGACGTAGCCGGTGAGCAGGTGCCCGTAGTGCGGCAGGCCGTTGGCGAAGGGGGGGCCGTCGTAAAAGACGTACTCCGGGCACCCCTCGCGACGGCTCAGGGACTCCTGGAAGGTATCGTCCCGCTGCCAATAGGACAGCACCTGCCGCTCCATGTCGGGAAACCTCGTCGATCCCCCGGTGAGGTCCACCCGGGGGTACACCGACCCCACGGAGGCGTTCTTCTGCTCGCTCACTGCGCGTTACTCCTTCACCGTCATCCAACACGACCGCAGGGACGCGGCGACGCCGCGCGGTACCACCCTGCTTGCCGCCCCGGCGGGATTCCCCGCCGCACGGGCGACCACTTCATTGGTGTAGTGAAGGCGATGACGAGCCTTAGCCGTTCGGTTCTACTAAGCGGTCCGCCCCGCCGTTCTTCCGAATGCTCCCCGGTGATGGCCGGATCGACGCATATGCACCACAGTATAGCGCTACCCGGTGGCCCCGCGCTCCACCGAATCCCCCGGCTCCGCGTGCCGCCCCGCCGGGTGCCGCTTGGCGCTGATGTCGATCACCAGCAGCGCGGCCGCCACCGCCACGAGCAGGAACATCGCCACCAGCCCCACGGTGTACCCCGTCACGATGACAACGACGAAGCTGACCAGGGCCAGGGCGGTGCAGATCAAGGCGGCGACGAGCATGGCCCCCAGTGTAGCCCCCGAGGCATAGCGACGCCCCCACCGCCAAAGGGTGTGGCGATGGGAGCGTGAGCCGGGAAACTACGCGAAGAAACCCGTGGCGTTCTTAGCTCTCGGTGGAGTTGGTCACGGTGGAACCGCGGGACTCCAGCTCCTCGAGCTGGCTCTGCAGCATGGTCTTGAGGCGGGTGCGGTACTCGCGCTCGAAGGTGCGCAGCTCCGCGATGCGGGACTCCAGCGCCGTCTGCTGCTGCTTGACGGTGGACATGATCTCGGAGTGCTTGCGCTCCGCGTCCTGCTTGAGGGCCGTGGCCTTCTCCTCCGCCTGGCGCACCTGGGCCTCGGCGCGGCTGTGAGCGTCGGCAAGCGTGCGCTCGGACTTCTTCTCCGCGTCCGCCACCATCGTGCGGGCCTTCAGGTCCGCCTCGTTGATCTGCTTCTCGGCGGCCTGGCGGGCCTCGTCCAGCATGGACTTGGACTCCATCTGGGCCTCGGTGGTGAGGCGGTCGGCCATCTCCTGCGCCATGCCCAGGACCTTGGCGGCCTGGACGTGGGAGTCCGCCGTGGCGTCCACGGTGGCGGCCTGCGCCGGCTGCGCGGGGGCGGACGCCGTGGTGGACTTGGCCTCGGCGGCCTCCTTGCGGGCCCGCTCGGCCTCCTCGCGCGCGGCCTTGATGTCCGCCTCGGCCTTCTGCGTGGCCTTCTTGGCCTGGGTGAGCTGGGACTCGTACTCGGAACGCAGCTCCGCCTCGATCTCGCGTCGCAGCGCGGCCTCGTCCGTGGAGGAGGCGGCAGAAGAGGAGCGGGACGCGGTGGCGGCGCCGGAGGAGGAGCCCTTCAGCTCGTCCACGCGCTGGCGCAGGTCCTCGTTCTCGTCCTGCAACTGTGCGAGGGTGTCCTCCACCAAGTCGAGGAACTGATCCACCTCGTCCTCGTTGTAGCCACGCTTGCCGATCGGCGGCTTGCTAAAAGCTACGTTGTGCACATCTGCTGGTGTCAGCGGCATCGGAGATCCCTTCGAGTTTGTCGCCCCGATGGGGCTAGGCGCGAGGCACGGGGGCGCCTCACGGTTGCGTTCTTAAGTTACATGCGGTTCTTCGCAGCCAGTGTAGCTGATTCCACACTGTCACCGAGTATAGTACCTGACCTAATTCTTTAGTTGATCTTCCGTACTTCCGTCAATCAGGAGGCCAATCACAAGGCAAAACATCCACGCCTCTCCGGCCTGGTTATCGGGCTATTAGCGGCCCCGGACTTACACGAAGAAGACCGCCCGAATGATGAGCTCCAGCACCAAGCAGAGGAGAAACAGCACGATCACCGAAAGGTCCAGCGCCACTCCGCCCATGTTCAGCGGGGGTATCGCCCGGCGCAGCGCCTTGATCGGCGGGTCCGTCACGCGGAAAAGAGGCTCCGCCACCAGATAAAAGGCGCGCGGGGGGCGAAAGCTGCGGGAAAACGATTGGATCATTTCCACCACGATTCTCACGATGAGCAAGAGCGTGAAAATGCGCAGCGCGATCAGGAGTATGTAGCCAACGTCAGTCACGGTGCACCAGTTTAATGGAAACCGCGCACGCGGGCGGTTGCGGGCGGTCGCAGGCACGGCAGCCCCCACGGCATCACAGCACAGCGCCCCCGCCTCGGATCACCGGGCAGGGGCGCGGGCGCCGGGGGAAGGGCGGCCTAGCGCAGCCGGGCGGCCTCCTCCAGCTCCCGCGTGGAGATGGTGGCGCCGTCGGGGACGATGGCAAACACGCGCGGAACCAGCTTCTTCATCTGCCCGCGCAGCGCGAAGCACAGCCCGGAGGCAAAGTCCAGCACCCGCTTGGCCTCGTCGAGATCCATCCCGCTGAGGTCGAACACCACGGCGTCGCCGTCGCGGAAGGGCTCCCCCACCTCGGCGGACTGCGTGAAGGAGGTCAGACGCACGGGCACCACGGCCGGGGTGTAGGAATCCATCGCCGGGCGCGCCACCGCACCCCGGCTCACGGGCTCGTGGCGGCTGGGCGCGGGCGTGCGCTCCCGCCCGTAGTCCGCGCCGTACTCGTAGCCCTGCTCCCGGCGGGGCTGGTAGGCGGCGCTGCCCTGCGCCTCATAGTGAACGTCCTCGCCGTAGTAGGCGTCGTCGTGGTAGGCGTCCGCCGGCGCCAGGCCGAAGAACTCCTTGGCATTCTTGATGATCGACATCTCTCACGTCCCCTTCGCTCGCGTCGGCGTCTGTTCCGCCGCGATGGCCAACTTGAATGCTCACTAGGCTAACGGGCGCGCGCCCATGATGCCCGTTCCGACACGCACAATATCCGTTCCCGCCGCGATGGCCTCGCTCATATCGGAGGACATCCCGGCGGACAGCCGCAGCCCGCGCCCCCACCGCCGCTCCTGCTCGGCGCGGATCTCGTGGGCACGGGCAAAGACCTCCGCCGGATCGCCGCCCACGGGCGGGACGCACATGATCCCATCGAGGCGCAGGTGCTCCGCCTGGACGATCAGCTCGCACAGCGGGGCGACGTCGCCCGCACCTCCCCTGTGGGGGTCGCCGTCGGCGCTCCACTGAACAAAGCAGGGCAGCGGGCCGGGGCGCTCGCCGCGCTCGCGCGCCCGCCCGGCACCGCGATCCAGGGCCGCGACGAGCCTCGGGGAGTCCACCGAGTGCACGCTGGCCGCCCACCGCGCCACGGCGTTGGCCTTCTTCGTCTGCACCTGCCCGATCATGTGAAAGCGCACCCGCGGCAGCTCCTCGGCCTTGGCGCGCGCCTCCTGCTCCCGATTTTCCCCGACGTCGGTCACCCCCAGCTCGGCCAGCAGCGCCACGTCCGAGGCGGGGTGGAACTTGGTCACCGGCAGCAGGGCGATCCCCTCGGGGTCTCGCCCGGCGGCCCGGGCCGCGCGCGCTATCTCCCCGCGCACCCCGGCCAGGTTGGCCGCCAGCGCCTCTTTCCGCTCTTGCTGTTCCTGCTGTTCCTTTTGCATCATCGCGTTTCCTCCGGGTTCAGCCACACCAGGCCCGCCTGGCGCCCCGTGACGCCCTCGCGGCGGTGCGAGAAGAAGTCCCGGTCCGCGATGGTATCGCGGGGATCAACATCCACGGCCCGCACGCCCGCCTCGCGGAGCTGACGCTCCAGGCCCGCGCGCAGGTCCAGGCCCGGGGTGCCCGCCTGCGTGCGGGCGTAGGAGCCGGGCAGGCGCTTGTCCACGTCCCGGGCCATCTCCTCGGGAACCTCGTAGGACTCCCCCGACGCCGCGGGTCCTAAGAGGGCGTGGATGTTGCCCGGGGTGGCACCGCAGCGCCGCATGGCCTCCACGGTGCGCGCGAGGATGCCGTTGCGCGCACCGAGGCGGCCCGCATGGACCGCCGCCACCACCCCGGCCGTGGCGTCCGAGAGGAGCACAGGCACGCAGTCCGCCACCAGCACCGCCAGCACCAGGTTGGGGGTGGTGGTGACCAGGGCGTCCGTGGCCGCCACCGGCTCCCGCGCCGGCTCCGAGACCACGGTCACGGTGTTCGTGTGGAGCTGCTCCATCCACACGAACCGCTCGGCGGGCACCCCCACCACCCGAGCCAGGCGCCGCCTGTTCGCGCGGACGGACTGGGGATCATCTCCCACGTGCAGGCCAAGGTTGAAGGACTCGTAGGGGGCAGCGGAAACCCCGCCCGCACGGGTGGTAAACACCTTGCGGACGGGGCGGGGGCTCTCGGTCAGGGGCATGCCTTCGGAATCTAGCGCAGGAAGTCCGGGACGTCGAGTTCGTCCCCGTCGTCCTCGCGGCGTCGCCAATCCCGGTCGCGGTCCTCCTGCCGGTGGGTGAACAGGCCGCTGCCGCCCTCGCGGCGGCGCGGGAAGTCCAGGCGGTGCCGCGCCTCGCGGGGCTCCGCCTCCTCCTCGCGGCGGTCGTAACGGTCGCGCTCGCCGCGATCCCGCTCCGCGAAGAGCGCGCCGCGCTCGCTCGGGGCCGGGGTGGGGTCCTCCGCCGGGGCGGCGGGGGCCTGCTGCTCGCGCTGCGGCTCCGCCACCGCGTTGGTGGCGGCGTCGAAGCCGGTGGCCACGATGGTCACGCGCACCTCGTCGCCCAGGTTGTCGTCGATGATCGTGCCCCAGATGAGGTTCACGTCCTCGTCCGCCTTGTCCTCCACCATGGAGTTGGCCTCGTAGACCTCGTGCAGGCCGAGGTCGGAGCCGCCCGCCACGGAGAGCAGCACGCCGGTGGCGCCCTCCATCGTGGACTCGAGCAGCGGGGAGTTGATGGCCTGCTCGGCGGCGTTCATCACCCTGTTATCGCCGCGCGCGGAGCCCACGCCCATGAGGGCGGAGCCCGCGTCCGCCATCACGGAGCGCACGTCGGCAAAGTCCACGTTGATCACGCCGGGGGTGGTGATGAGGTTGGTAATGCCCTGCACGCCGTTGTGCAGCACCTCGTCGGCCGCGCGGAAGGCCTCCATCATGGACAGCGTGGCGTCGCCCAGCTCCATGAGGCGGTCGTTGGGGATCACGATGACGGTGTCGCAGACCTCCTTGAGGGCGTCGATGCCCTCGAGCGCCTGGCGGGTGCGCCGCTTGCCCTCGAACTTGAAGGGGCGGGTGACCACGCCGATGGTCAGGGCGCCCATCTTCTTGGCGATGCCCGCCACCACCGGGGCCGCGCCGGTGCCGGTGCCACCGCCCTCGCCCGCGGTCACGAACACCATGTCCGCGCCCTTGAGGGACTCCTCGATCTCCGACTTATGATCCTCCGCGGAGGCGCGGCCCACCTCGGGGTTGGCGCCGGCGCCCAGGCCGCGGGTGGCCTCGCGTCCGATGTCGAGCTTGACGTCGGCGTCCGAGAACATTAACGCCTGCGAGTCGGTGTTCACCGCAATAAACTCGACGCCCTTGAGGCCCTCCTCGATCATGCGGTTGACGGCGTTAACGCCACCGCCGCCGACGCCGACGACCTTGATGACGGCGAGGTAGTTATTCGGAGAGGTCATAGGATGCGGCTCGCCTTTCAAAAGAGTTATTGAGGTCTATAAAAATCTTCTTGTCCATCATGAGTGAAAACCCCGCCGGAGTGGCGGACATTTTCGGCGGCGTGTCGGAACCCTCAAGTGCAACTAGAGGGTTGCGAACAGCGCCCGGTTCCCCAACCTAGCGCACCGTCACGAGCCTCGGGTTGGAGACGTCCCAGTGCTCGCCCGCGCGGGTGAGCACGGTGCGCATGGCCAGGGCCTTGTCCCTGGCGTCCTCCAGGGAACCCCAGTACACCACGCGCCCGTCCGCGAGGCGGAACTCCACCTCCCACTGGTGCGGGACAGACACGGACGCCACCTGGGCGCGCACGCCGGGGTCGATCTCGTTGACCGCCCGCACCAGCTCGCCCATCACCGCGGGGTCGTTGGTGGCCTCGCCGGTGGCCTCCATCGTGCCCTCCGGGGGATCCCCGTAGGCGAAGGCCTCGCCGTGCTCGTCGATGAGCAGCGGCTGCCCGTCCTTCCGGGTAAAAAGCACCGGGGTGTGCTCGGTGACCCGGATACTCACCGTAGAGGGCAGGGACCGCGCCACGGTCACGCTTTCCACCCACTCGAGCTGGGCCACCGCCGTGGCGGCCGCGGCCTCGTTCACGCGCACCAGGTTCTGGCCCTCGCTGATCCCGCTGGCCTCGTGCACCTCGGCGGGCTGGAGATGGCTCGTCCCGGTGACCTCCACCGTGGCGACCTTGAGCACGGGCCGCGTCCACAGCACCGCCCCGGCCGCCACCACCAGCGCCAGGAACACCGCCAGGCCCACGAGCACGGCCTTGCGGCTTATCCTCGGCAGGCGTCGCGTCCAACTCAGGGTGGGCATGGCGGCTCAGCTCCCCAGCGCGTCGAGGATGCGCGGACCCAGGGTGGTCACGGACCCCGCGCCCATGGTCAGCACCATGTCCCCCGGCTCGGCCAGCCCCGCCACGCGGGCGGGCACGGCCCCCAGGTCCCCCTCGCGCGCGACCACGCCGGGGTCCAGGTGCCGGGCGATCAGCCCGGAGTCCACCCCCGGCACCGGCCGCTCCCGCGCGCCAAAGACCTCCAGGAGGATCACCGCGTCCGCGAGGCTCAGCGCGCGGGCGAACTCCTCCGCGAACTGCCGGGTGCGCGAGTACAGGTGCGGCTGGAACACCGCGATCACCCGGCCGCGCCGCCGCCCGTCTCCCCGCGCGTCCCGGTTGGACCGGGCCGCCCGCAGCACGGCCTCCACCTCGGTGGGATGGTGGGCGTAGTCGTCAAAGACCTCCACCCCCGCTGCGGTGCCCTTGTGCTCGAAGCGGCGCCGCACCCCGTCGAAGGTGGACACGCCCCGGGCCACCTCCTCGGCGCGGCCCCCGGCGAGCACGCCCGCGCACAGCGCCGCCGTGGCGTTGAGCATCATGTGCTTGCCGGGAATCGCCAGCTCGATGGTCACTGAGGCACCCTCGATCTCCACCTCGGCCCGCGTGCCCTCGGCGGTGGGCTCCATGCTTAACACGGTGGCCAGCATCGGCACCTCCGGGTGGCGGCGCGCGGCCTGCGCCGTGCCGTAGCCGCGCACGGTCACCCCGCGCTCCCTGGCCCGCAGCCCCACCGATGCCGCGTGATCGTCGTCCACGCACACCACCAGGCAGCCCCCCGGAACGATCCGGGCGGCAAAGTCCTCGAACACCCGGAAATAGGCCTCGGCGCTGCCGAAGAAGTCCAGGTGATCCGGCTCCACGTTGGTGAGCACCGCGATCTCCGGGGAGTAGCGCAGCAGGGAGGCATCCGACTCGTCCGCCTCCGCCACGAACACCGCCCCGGCGCCGTGATGGGCGCCCAGGCCGTCACGGTTGAGCTGCCCGCCGATGGCGTAGCTGGGGTCCAGGCCCGCCTCCCGCATGGCCACCACGGTCATCGAGGTGGTGGAGGTCTTGCCGTGCGTGCCCGCGATGAGCACCTGGCGGGAGCCCTCCATCAGCAGCGCCAACAGGTCGGAGCGCCGGATGACCTCCACACCCCGGGAACGCGCGGCGATCAGCTCCGGGTTGTCCTTGGGGATGGCGGCAAAGGAGGTGACTACCACGTCCGGCAGGCCGCCGGCGAGGTCGAGGTTCTCGGCGGCGTGCCCCACCGCGATCCGGGCGCCCGCCTCCCGCAGCGCGGCCACCACGGCGGAGTCCGCCACGTCCGAGCCCGTGACCGTCACCCCGCGATCCAGCAGTATCCGCGCCAGGCCGGACATGCCGGCGCCGCCGATGCCCACCATGTGCACGCGCTCGGGGAAGGTGCTCGGGGAGGTCATGGAAGAGGATTCCTTTCTCGTGGGAAAAGCGGTGCGGCTGCGGGCCCGCATCAGGCCAGGGCGGCGGCCACCCTATCGGCGATGATCTCCGCCGCGTTGTTGCTCGCGCGCGCCGCCGCGGCGCGGCGCATCTCCTGGTGCGTGTGCGGGTTGGAGAGGATGTCGAGCACCTCCCGCGCCAGGACCTCGCCGGTGAGATCGCCATCGGCGATGGTACGCGCCGCCCCGGCCGCGATCACGTCCTTGGCGTTGAGCCCCTGCTCGCCGTTGCCGTGCGGCAGCGGCACGTACACCGCGGGCAGCTCGGCGGCGGTCACCTCGGCCACCGTCATCGCCCCGGAGCGGCACACGATGAGGTCGGCCACCGCGTAGGCGGCCGCCATGTCCGTGATGAAGGGCAGGCTCACGTAGCCCTCGTGGGGCTCGGGGGCGTCGTTCTTCTTGCCGTAGGCGTGGAGCACCTGGATGCCCTCCCCGGTGATCCGGTCCAGGGCCTGCGCCAGCGCCTTGTTGAGGCTCACCGCGCCCTGGGACCCTCCGGTGACCAGCACCGTGGAGCGGTCCACCTCGAGCCCCCAGGCGGCGCGCCCGCGCTCGGCGGCCTCGCCCTCGCGGTCCGCGGACAGGGAGGAGCGGATGGGGATGCCCACCACGTCGCCCTTCATGCCGGAGCCGGACACCGCGTTGAAGCCGGTGCCGCCCAGGCGCACGCCCAGCTTGTTGGCCAGGCCCGCCTTGGCGTTGGCCTCGTGCACGTAAAAGGGCAGCCCCAGGCTCGCGGCGGCCAGGTACGCGGGGGCGGCGACGTATCCGCCGAAGCCCACCAGCGCCTCGGCGGAGACCTCCCGCAGCACCGCGCGGGTATCGCGCACCGCGCCGCGCACCCGCAGGGGCAGGCGCGCGAGGTCGAGATTGAGCTTGCGGGGCACCGGCACCGGGGGAATCATCTTGAGATCGAAGCCCCGCGCGGGAACCAGGTCCTTTTCCAGGCCGCGCTCGGTGCCCAGCGCCGTCACCCTGAACCCGTGGCGATCCCGCAGCGCCTCCGCCACCGCCAGGGCCGGCTCGATATGCCCCGCCGTGCCGCCACCGGCCACCACCACGGATGGCCTCTCCGAATCATGCGCCATGTCTTACTTGTTTCTCCTTGGTCGTGCCTGCCGTGGCGCCCTGGGGCCGCCACCAGAAGCAGATCCTCGCGGGCGAGGATCGCGCGTAGAAAAACCATCGTAATCCCGCGGCGCCCGCCCCGAACGCACAGGGGCACCCGATCCCCTCGCCCCCTCGGGCGCTGCGGCGGAGCGCCTGGGGCGGCCGGTCACCGGCGCGCCGAACCGCGCCTGCCGATCCTCCGGGGCCCGCCCCCTGCGCACCCCGTGGGGGCGCCGAACGGTACCCGAGGGCTCCTCCGCGTCCGGCTCCGCGATCATGAGGATGCGGTCGAACATCGGGCGGCCGTAGGACTTCACCGCCGAGACCGCCTCCGGCTCGTGCCGGGCCACGTTGGCCAGCAGGCCCATCGAGGTGAGCGTGATGATGGCCGAGGTGCCGCCCGCGGAGATCATGGGAAGCTGGATGCCCGTGACCGGCAGCACGCCCACCACGTAGCCGATGTTGATGAACGCCTGGGACACCACGCCGGCGGTCAGGGTGGCCGCCAGCAGGGACTGGTAGTTATCGCGGGCGCGCAGCGCCGTGCGGAAGCCAAAGAAGCCGAGGACGCCGAAGAGGAGGATCACCACGGTGCCGCCCCACAGGCCCAGCTCCTCTCCGATGATCGCAAAGATGAAGTCGTTGCGCGCCTCCGGCAGGTAGAACCACTTGGCGCGCGACTGACCCAGCCCCACGCCGCCCACGGAGCCATCCGCCAGCGAGAGGAAGCCCTGGTAGGACTGGAACGCCGTGCCGCGCGTGTCCTCGAAGTGCCCGAAGAGGGCGTCGAAGTACACGTGGAAGCGGTGCGAGCGGAAGCCGCCGAGCAGCAGCACCCCCAGCATGCCGAGGAAGCCAAAGATGAAGGCCGCCACGACCCAGCGGTGCGAGATGCCCGCGAAGATGAGCACGAAGAGCACCACGATGCCAAAGGACACCGCCATGCCGAGGTCGCCCTCCGCCATGATGAGGAAGGCCAGGAGGGTGGCCACGCCCACAAAGACCGTGTAGGGGCTGCGCAGCCCGGAGTTGTCCACCCGGCGGTTGGCCAGGAAGTGGGAGCCGAAGATGGCGATGGCCACCTTGGCGAACTCCGAGGGTTGCAGGCGCAGGGGGCCCACCACGATCCAGGACTGGGAGCCCACCTCCTCGCGCCCGGTGCCCACGCCGGGGATGAGCACCGCCACGAGCAGCAGCACCGCGATCCCCAGCACCCACCAGGAGCAGCGGCGCACCGTCTGCGGGGGGATCTTCAGGCACACCCAGAACATGATGAGGCCCGCCGCCACCATGCTGCCCTGGCGCAGCGCGGTGCTCCAGACCGTGGCGCCCTCGATGATGGACCACGTCATCGAGGAGGACATCACCATCACCAGGCCGATGCCCGTGAGGAGGAACACCGTGATGCGCAGCATCAGGTAGTCCAGCCCCGGCTGCGCGTCCATGGCCCGCGTGAGGCGACGGATCGCCTGCGCCACCCGCGAGGGCGGCTCCGTGGGTACGGTCGGTGCAGTGGTGGCGCTCATCGTAGTTCCTCCCTCATCCTGCCGTTGCCGCCTGGCGTCGGATCATCGGCCCGCGCCCTCGGCGGAGTCGCGCGCCGCCACGCGCAGCGCGGCGGCGGCGAACATGTCTCCACGCTGCCCCATCCCCGCGTACATGTCGAGCGAGGCCGCCGCCGGGGCCAGCAGCACCGCATCGCCCGGCCGGGCGGCGTCCCCGGCCAGCTCGGCCACCCGCGTCATCGCGGCGCGCGGGTCCGCCTCCTCCACCAGGTGCACCGGCACCCGGGGGGCATGGCGCTCGAGCGCCCGCGCGATGATCGCGCGATCCTGGCCCAGCACGATCGCCGCGCGCATGCGGTGCCCGTGCTCCCGGACAAGGTCGCTCACGTCCGCGCCCTTGAGCTGCCCCCCAGCCACCCACACCACCGATTCCTCGGCGGCCAGCGCGGCCTCGGCGGCGTGCGGGTTGGTGGCCTTGGAGTTATCCACCCAGCGCACCCCGCCATGCTCGCTAACCACCTGGCCCCGGTGTCCGGCCACCTGGAAGTCGCCCAGCGCCTCCGCGATCGCCTCCGGGGAGACCCCCCGGCTGCGGGCGATCGCCGCGGCCGCCAGGGCGTCGAGCACCCCGGCCGGCCCGGGGGGCTGAATCCCCCGCGCCGGGGCCAGCCGCACGGGCTCGCCCCCCGTGGCGTCCACGAGGTATCCGTCCGCCACGCCCAGGCCGCCCGCCTCCGGGGCCCCCAGGCTAAAGGGCACGACGGCCGCGCCCAGGCCCAGGTCGTGGACCAGGCGGCGCACCTCCGCGTCGTCCATCCCGGCCACGGCCACCTCGCCGCGCAGCGCCTTGGCCTTGGCCAAGGCGTAGGCCTCGTAGGAACCGTGCCAGTCCAGGTGGTCCTCGGCCAGGTTGAGCAGCACCCCGGCGTCGGGGGTCAGCCGCTGGGACCAGTGGAGCTGGAAGCTGGAGAGCTCGGCCACCAACACGTCCACCCGGGGCTGGGCGTGCAGGGCGTCGCTGACGGCCGTGCCGATGTTGCCCACCGCCTCCGCCCGGTGCCCCCCGCGCCGCATCATCGCGGCCAGCATGGCGGTGGTGGTGGTCTTGCCGTTGGTGCCCGTGACCACCAGCCAGGTGCGGCGGGGGCCAAAGACCTCGGCCTCGTCCAGCCGCCAGGCCAGCTCCACGTCGCCCATCACGGGGATCCCGCGCCGCCGGGCCGCCGCCAGCAGCTCCGCCTCGGGGTTCCACCCCGGGGAGGTCACCACCAGCGCGTAGTGGTCCAGGCGAGAGATCGCGGTGGCCACGTCCAGAGCGTGCGGCGCCCGGTCGTCCACGAGGGTGTAGTCCACGCCGATGGCGTCCAGCATCCGGGCGGTGGCCATGCCGGACACCCCGGCCCCGGCCACCGCGATAGGCCCGGCCAGTTCCCCGGGCACGGGATTGGTGGGCACGGGGTTGGCGGGCGCGGCCCCCTCGGGGACCGCCGACGCCTCGGGGGTTCCCGACATTGCAGAAGCGGAGTTCCTCTCCCGGCTCATCGCGCCAGCACCCCCTGCGCCACCACGGTGTATTCGTCGGAGACGGCGATCCACTCCCCGTAGAACAGCGCCATGCCCACGGCCACGGCCAGGGCGGCGATGATCCAGAAGCGGATGACCACGGTGGTCTCCGCCCATCCGCCGTTTTCAAAGTGGTGGTGGATGGGCGCCATGCGGAAGAACCGCTTGCCGGTGGACTTAAACACCGCCACCTGGATGACCACGGAGGAGACCTCCATGACAAAGAGCACGCCGAAGAGGATCATGAGCAGCTCGGTGTGGGACACCACGGACAGGCCCGCCACGAGCCCGCCGAGGGCCAGGGAGCCGGTATCGCCCATGAAGATCTTGGCCGGGGCGGCGTTCCACCACAGAAAGCCCAGGCACGCGCCCAGGGCAGCGGCGCAGATCACGGCGAGGTCCAGCGGATCGCGCACCGAGTAGCAGCCCGAGGCGACCTCCTGGGAGCAGGAGTTGCGGTACTGCCAGAAGGTCAGCACCATGTAGCCGCCCATCACCAGCGCGGTGGTGCCCGCGGCCAGGCCGTCCAGGCCATCGGTGAGGTTCACCGCGTTGGACCACGCGGAGATCAGCACCACCATGAAGACCACGAAGAACAGCAGGCCGATGCCCCCGCCGAAGGCGAGGTCCACGGTGGAGATGTCGCGGATGAAGGAGAGGTTGGTGGAGCCCGGGGTGATCCCGTCCTCATTGGGGAAGCGCAGGATGAGCACGGCGAACAGGATGCCCAGGAGGAGCTGGCCCACGAGCTTGCCCGTCTTGTTCAGGCCCAGGTTGCGGGCCTTAAAGAGCTTGATGGCGTCGTCCGCGAAGCCCAGCCCGCCCAGGCCCAGGGTGAGGGCGAGGACCAGGAGGCCGGAGGCCGTAAAGCCCCGCGACCCCGTCTGGGTGACCATGCCGTAGAGCCCGGACGCCCCGTAGCCCACCAGGATGCCCAGGATGAGGGCGATGCCCCCCATCGTGGGGGTGCCGCGCTTGCGCAGGTGCGACTGCGGACCGTCCTCGCGGATCTCCTGCCCCAGCCCCTCGCTGCTGAAGCGCCTGATGAGGACGGGGGTAGTCACGACGGAGACGAGGAAGCTAACGATTCCTGCGATGATGATGTGGGTCACGGGGGTCCTTCGCCTTATGTCCTACTGATATTTAAGGGATGTTGTCTAAGAGTTGTCCTGCGCCACCAGGCGCTGCGCCACCGCCCAGAGGCCCTGGGAGTGGGAGGCCTTGACCAGCACGGCGTCGCCCCGGCCCAGGCGGGCCTGAAGCTGCGTCACCGCCTCCTCGATGCCGGGCACCACACTGGTGGATACCCCGCCGGCGGCGGCCTCCCGCGCCATCGCGCGGCACGAGGGGCTTTCCCCCACCACCAGCAGCGAGCCGATGTGGTAGCGGGCCACCTCCCGGCCCAGCTCGCCGTGGGCGGCCTCGCTCTCCGCGCCGAGTTCGCTCATCTCGCCCAGCACGGCAAAGGACGCGGCCTCGGGCCGCGCGGCGGCCGTGTAGGCCAGGGCCGCGATGCCCGCCCGCATGGAGTCAGGATTCGCATTATAGGCGTCGTTGATCACGGTCACGCCATCGGCGCGCGTGTGCACGTCCATGCGGTGCGCGGACGCCGTGACGTGCTCAGAGAGCGCCCGCGCCACCCGCGGCAGCGGTATCCCGCTCTCCAGGCCCACCGCCGCCGCGGCCAGGGCGTTGGACACCTGGTGCGCGCCAAAGACCTGAAGGTTCACGCGCTCGCGCTCGCCGCGCCAGTCCAGGGTGAAGGAGGCGCGGGCCACGTCGTCCAGCTCCACGTCCACGGCCCGCAGGTCCGCGTCCGGGCGGCCCTCGGCGGAGAAGGTGCGCACCGCGGCCCGGGTGCGCCCCGCCATCGCCGCCACGTAGGCGTCGTCGGCGTTGAGGATGGCCACCCCGGCGGGCGGCAGCGCCTCCACCAGCTCGCCCTTTGCCCGTGCGATGTTCTCCCGGGAGCCGAACTCCCCGAGGTGGGCGCTGCCCACGTTGAGTTCCACCCCGATCTGCGGCGGGGCGATGCGGGCGAGGTGGGCCACGTGCCCGATGCCGCGCGCGCTCATCTCCGCCACGAGGAACCTCGTCTCCTCCTCGCAGCGCAGGGCGGTGTACGGGTGGCCGATCTCGTTGTTGAAGGAACCCGGGGGCGCCACGGTGGGGCCCGCCTGGGAGAGCACCGAGGCGATGAGGTCCTTGGTGGACGTCTTGCCCGCCGACCCGGTCACGCCGATGACCCTCAGGCCGTGATCCCGGCTCAGGCGCGTGATCACCTCGCGGGCTAGGGCGGACAGCGCCTCCACCACGGCCTCCGCCGAGCCGTCCTCGTCGTGGGAAAACACCTCCGCGCCGCCCTGGCCCTTGCCGCGCGGGGGCACCACGATCGCGGGCACCCCCACCGGGCGGGCGGCCAGCACGGCCACCGCGCCAGCCGCCACGGCGGTGCGGGCAAAGTCGTGCCCGTCCACGCGCGCCCCGGGCAGGGCCACGAACAGCCCGCCCTCGGTGATCTTGCGGGAGTCGAACTCCACGAATCCCGTCACCCGGGCGGAGGGGTCGGGGACGTCGTGCAGCCGCCCGCCCACGGCCTCGGCTATCTGCTCCAGCGAAAGCGCTATCATGCCTGCTTCTCCAGTGCTCGTCGCAGTTCCTCGCGGTCGTCAAAGGGGTGGTTTATGCCCCGGATGAGCTGGCCGTTCTCGTGGCCCTTGCCGGCCACCACGATCGCGTCCCCGGGCCGCGCCCAGCGCGCCAGCGCCTCGATGGCCTCCCGGCGATCCCCGATCTCCAGGATCTCGACGTCCCGGCCCTCCTGCTCGGCCGCGTCGCGCGCGCCCTGTGCCACGGCCGCGCGGATCGGACCCGGCTCCTCGTCCCGGGGGTTATCGTCCGTAATCACCACGAGGTCCGCCCGGCGCGCCGCCTCCGCGCCCATGATGGGGCGCTTGGAGTGGTCGCGGTTTCCGCCCGCGCCCACCGCGATGCCCACCCGGCCGGGCACCTGATGGCGCAGCGTGTCCAGGATCTCCGCGACGGCTGCGGGCTTGTGCGCGTAGTCCACCACCGCGATGAACCGCTGTCCGGCGTCCACGCGCTCCATGCGCCCCGGCACCGCCACCCGCTCCAGCGCCCGCACAAAGGACGCAAAGGCCTCACCCTCCACGCCCGCCGCGCGCGCGATCGCCACGGCCAGGGCGGCGTTGGCCACGTTAAAGCGCCCGGGCAGAGGCAGCCGCACCTGCAGGCTGCCCTCCTCGGTGTCCAGGGCAAACCGCTGCGCGCCGCTGTCCTCCACCTGGACGTCGCGCGCCCGCACCCGGGCGTCCTCCCCCCGGGTGGACACCGTCAGGGCGCCTTGTCCCGCGATCTCGGCCATGCGAAGGCCCCAGGCGTCGTCCACGCAGATCACGGCGTGCTCGGCCCGCAGCCCGGAGTCCTCCCGGAAGAACAGGGCCTTGGTGTCAAAGTAGTCCTGCATGGTCGGGTGGAAATCCAGGTGGTCCTGGGAGAGGTTGCTAAAGGCCCCCACGGCAAAGCGCGTGCCCTGCACCCGGCGCAGGGCCAGGGCGTGGCTGGATACCTCCATCACCACGTGGGTTACCCCCTCGGCCACCATGCGCGCGAGGAGCGCCTGGAGCATGGGGGCCTCGGGCGTGGTCAAAGAGGAGGGCACGGGGTTGCCGTTGATCCGGGTTCCAGTGGTGCCGATCAGCCCCACCGAGCAGCCCGCCGCCATCAGGCCCGCCTCCACCAGGTAGCTGGTGGTGGTCTTGCCGGAGGTGCCGGTGATCCCGATGACGGTCAGTTCGGAGCTGGGGTGCCCGTACACCTCGGCGGCCGCGAGTCCAAGCACCTCGCGCACGTCCGGAACCTCGATCACCGGGCGGGTCTCCCCTGCCTCCCGCAGGATCTCCACGCCGGCCTCGTCGGTGAGGATCGCCCCGGCCTCGGTGCCCTGAGCAAAGGAGGCGCCGTGGGCGCGGGTGCCCGGCAGCGCGGCGAACAGCGCCCCCGGCTCCAGGCTCGTCGAGTCCAACCCCATCTGGACGAAGGAAAGCTCGGCCCCGTCCCCGCCGGGGCGCCCCAGCGCTATTGTGCCCTTGGTCACGTCCACGATCGTCGTCAGTGTCGCTGCCATGTTCTTCCCAAACTCCTTTTGCTCCCGTGGTTCCTTGGACCCGCTGCCTTATTGTCTAGTTGTAGGCTATCCGCGCCTATCCCGCTTGGAGAGTCAACAACCCCTCCATCGGGTCCGAGGTGGGCACGTTATCCCGATCCATCAGCCACGAGGCCACGTCGCGGAACACCGGGGCCGCAGACTGCCCGCCCTGGCCGCCGGGCTCCACGCCGCGATCGGGGTCGTCGAGCATGACAGCGATGACGTAGCGGGGATCGTCGGCCGGGGCCACCCCGGCGAAGGTGATCCAGAAGTCGCTCATGGAGTACGCCCCGGTGTTGGGGTCCACCTGCTGCGCGGTGCCCGTCTTGCCGGAGGTCTGGTAGCCCTCGATCGCGCCGCCGGGGCCGGTGCCCGACTGCACCCCGGTAGGGTCGGACTGGGTGACCGCCCGGAACATGTCCACCACGGTGCGGGCCGTCTCCGGGCGCACCACCTGCGTGCGCTTCGGCTCCGGCAGCTTCTCCTCCGTGCCGTCCGGGTTGGTCACGGAGCTGATGATCCGTGGCTCCACGCGCTCGCCGCCGTTGGCCAGCGCCTGATACACACTGGCCATCTGCAGCGTGGTCCAGGACATGCCCTGGCCGATGGGCAGGTTGGCGAACGTGCCGCCGGACCACTGCTCCGGGGAGGGCAGCAGGCCCGCGGACTCGTTGGGCAGCTCCACACCCGTGGGCTGGCCGATGCCGAACTTCTCCAGGTACCGCGCGTATTTCTCCTCCCCCAGGCGCTGGGCCAGCATGAGGGTGCCCACGTTGGAGGACTTACCGAAGATGCCGGTGGTGGTGTACGGAACCGTGCCGTGCTCCCAGGCGTCGTTGACCGTCACCCCGGACATGCTGATCGCTCCGGGGACCTGCAGCACCTCGTCCGGCGTGGTCAGGCCCTCCTCGAGGACGCCCGCCGCGGTGATGATCTTTGCCACCGAGCCCGGCTCGTAGGGGGCGCTGATGGCGGGGTTATCGAAGTCCTTGCCCCGCTCGAGCTGCTTCTCGATGTCCCCGTTGGGGTCGATGGTGCCGGTGTTGGCCATCGCCACCACCTCGCCCGTGCGGGCGTCCAGAACCACCGCCTCGGCGTCCTTGGCCCCGGAGTTCTCCCGGGCCTGCTCCACCTTCTGCTGAAGGTAGTTCTGCACGTCCAGGTCCACCGTCAGCCGCACGCTCTTGCCGTCGATGGCCGGGACCTGATCGCGCAGGGTGCCGGGGATCACCTGACCGTCGGTGGAGACGTCCTCCGTCATGCGGCCGTTGATCCCGGACAGGAGCGCGTCGCCGGAGGCCTCGAAGCCAAACTGCCCCTGGCCGTCCATGGACACCTTGCCCAGGATGTTCTCGCCCACCGCCCCGTTGGGGTACTGGCGGATGTCCTGGTGGTCCGCCGCCACCCCGTGGTACTTCTCCGCGATCTCCGCCGCGACGTCGGGGTCCACGTTGCGCACCAGCACCTCGTAGTGGGTGTCCGCGCGCAGCTTCTCCTCGATCTCCTTGGCGTCCACCTCATCGGTGGAGGCGCCGGCGTCCTTGATCATCTGCGGGATGCCCCGGGCCATCTCCTTGAGGGTCTCCTCCACCCGCTCGTCCAGGTAGGCGTCGCGGTTCTCCGGCGCGGCGTCCGCCCCCGGGGAGTCCGCCATGCGCAGCTCGAGGTCCGCCTGCTCGCGCAGCTCGCGGCGCAGCAGATCGGGGGAGACAGTCAGCGACCGCGCCTGCATCGTGTACGCCATCTCGCGGCCGTCCCGGTCCGCGATCTCCCCGCGCCGCGCGGGCTCCACGTAGATGCGGGCGCGCTGCTCCTCGGCCTTGGCCGAAAGCTCCGGCCCCCACACCACCTGCACCCAGGCGAGGCGGGTCACCAGCACCAGCGCCGTCACCAGCACGATGACCAGCACCATGCTCAGGCGGCGGCGCATCACCTGCTGCTGCGTCCGGGGCGGCCGCTGCGGCGCGGCCGGGCCCGGACGGTACGACGCCCCGGCAGAGTACCGGGGGCCCGCCGGGGCGCGGCGATCATGCGACGGATTCACTACCCAGTGCCACCTTCCCTCGTGGAGATCCCAAGTTAGCGCAGGTAAGGCGGCGTCGCCTGCCCCGCGGCGGGGGCGGACGGCTGCGGAGCCTGCTGCCCCTGCGGAAGGGCCTCGAGGTTATCGCCCAGCTCCTCGGTCTTGGCCGGGTTGCTCGACGCCGCGTTGGGCTTAACCCGCGCGTCGTTGACGTCGATGATGGGGCGCGAATCCCCTTCCGCCGGGCGACGCTCCGTCACCTCACCGTTTTCTTCTACGGCCAGGATACCGGGCTGCTGCGGCACCACCATCCTGCTCTCGTTGGCGCGTCGCACGGCCTCGGAGGAGCTGCGCGCCGTCTCCACGTCCCGGTTCAGGGTCTCGATCTGGTTATCGAGCTGCTTTTCCTGCGCGGTGAGCTGCTGCAGCCTAAAGGTCTGCTGGGTGGAGATGCCCGAGAGGCTCATGGCAAGCGCCACGCCGCCCACGAGCAGCACGATGGCCACCAGGCTGATGCGCGTGAGCCGCGAGGACTGGCGCGCCGTGGCCACGCGACGCCCCCGCACGGACACCACCTGGCGCGAGCCCAGCCGCCCCACCGTGGGCTTGGGCACCACCCGGCGCACGGGGTTGCCGCGTGCGCGGTGCGGGGCCCGGGGTGCGGTGCGCACGCCGCTCGCGCGGCCCTCGCGCTCGAGCACCGCCGTGGACGCCGCGCGCGCGGTGCCCTCCATGCTCATGTCCCTGCTGCGTCGAGCGCTCGTTGCGTTATGGGGGTTCATCGCTTTCCTCCGGGAATCGTGCTCTCAGCGTGGGTGTGGATTCTCTCAATGGCTCGGACCCGCACCGGGGCGGCGCGGGGGTTATCCTCTATCTCCTGCTCCGTGGCCTTCTCCGCGCCCCGGGTCACCACCCGGAAGCCCGGCTGCGTGCCCGGCAGGTCCACCGGCAGGCCCTGCGGGGTGCGGGAGGCGCTAAGCTCCGCAAAAGCGCGCTTGACCAGGCGATCCTCGTGGGACTGGTAGCTCATGAACACCGCGCGCCCGCCCTGGGCGAGGCTCGAGGTGATCGCGGGGACGGCCGCCCTGAGGGAGTCCAGCTCCGCGTTCACCTCCACCCGCAGCGCCTGGAACGTGCGCTTGGCGGGGTGCCCGCCGGTGCGCCGGGCCGCCGCGGGGATGGTGGCGTACAGCACCTCCACCAGGCGGGCGGAGGTGCTAAAGGGCTCCTTCTCCCGCTCGCGCACCACGGCGCTGGCGATCTTGCCCGCAAAGCGCTCGTCGCCATAGGTCTTGAGCACCCTGGCCAGCTCCCCGTGGGTGTAGGTGTTGAGCACGTCCGCAGCGGTGATCCCCGAGGTGGGGTTCATCCGCATGTCCAGGGGGGCGTCCGTCCGGTAGGCAAAGCCGCGCTCCGCCTGATCGAGCTGCATGGAGGAGACGCCGAGGTCGTAGAGAGCCCCGGCGACGCCGTGCGCCCGCGCCCGCTCCATGACCGGCCCCTCTCCCCGCTCCAGGGCGCGCTCCACCTCGTCGTAGCGGGCGTGCACGCCGCAGAAGCGCTCCCCCAGGCCCGCCTCGCGGATCCTGGCGGTGGCGTTGGCCAGCGCCTGGGGGTCCCGGTCGAAGCCGATGAGCACCGCGCGCGGGAAGGTCCGCAGGAGGTGCTCCGCGTGGCCACCCGCGCCCAGGGTCCCGTCCACGATCACGGCCTGGTCCCCGGCGCGCTCCACGGCCGGGGAGAGAAGATCGGTCACCCGGTCGCGCAGCACGGGAACGTGCCCGTGGTGCTCGTGGAGCCGATGGGCGTAGTCCTCGCGGCTCCTCGCCTCGTTAACCTCGCTGTCGCTCATGGGGCCGGTCATCCCCCTCTCCTGCCAATCGCGCTCGTTGATCCTTCGTGCTCGCGGGGCATGCGCCCGCAGCGCAGTGGGTGCAGGGCCCTGCCCGGGCGGATGTGGGTTCTGATGTCGGGGAAGTACACCAGAACAACCACCACGCCCGGGCAGAGTCCTTCACTCACTCCGCCGGGATGCCTCTCCCGCCGCCTACAAAAGGCCACCGAGGACGTCGTCGGCGTCCGCCGCCGAGAATGCCTCTTCCGTTTCCTTCTGGTAGGCCGCCCAGGATTCCGCATCCCAGATCTCCAGGAAGTCCACCGACCCGATCACCACGCACTCCTTGGTGAGGCCCGCGTAGCTGCGATGCGCCGCAGAGAGCGTGATACGCCCGTGTCCGTCGGGACGCTGCTCATCGGCGCTCGCGGCCAAGTTACGGATAAAGGCGCGAGCCTCGGGGTTCGTGCGGGACACCGCCGCAGCCTTGCGCGCCCGCTCCGCGAACTCCTCGCGCGGATAGACCGCCAGGCTGTGATCCTGTCCCTTCGTGACCATCAACCCGCCCGCCAGTTCGTCTCGGAACTTTGCCGGGAGGGTGAGTCGCCCCTTGTCGTCGAGCTTCGGAGTATAGGTACCGAGAAACACCCGGAACCACCTTCCTTCACTCGCCGCCGCGGGACCGGTTTCCTTCCCCTGTCCGGTGCCGCGCGGAGCCCGAGGCCCCACCGCATCGTCCAGTGCGCCCCACTCTACCCCACTTTGCCCCACCAAAACTAGCCATCGCGCCCCACCAATCACAGAGGCCCCACAAAAGCGCAGCTCACGGGGGAATTATCCGGTGGGGGAATTACCCCGGGCCCCACCCGGAGGTATTCACAATAATAACTTCAGTAACACTACCCGCCCCTAGCCTCACCACCCCAAGGGCCCACATGGGCCACTCTCTGCACCTATTACCCCAGGAAAAACCGCGGTCACGCCGAGGCCCCGCCCGCGCCGCCAGCTAAGACCCCGATCAGCCGGGCCGCGCCTCCCCAAGGGGGCCGGGTGGGAGAAAGTGGGGGAACCTCGCCGCCGCCAGCGCTACGGCTCGCCCCCCGCCCCGGCAACGGACGACGACACCCCGGTCTCGCGCCACCGTCACGCGCCACCCCTCGCGGAGGAGCCGGCGAGCGCCCCGCGCCCCGGCCACCCCCATGCTGAGGCCTGCGGCAGCCCGCCAAAGCACGGGACACCGCCACGGAGACGCAACAAGGGCCGCGCCCACACCCTAATGGATGCGACGCGGCCCCGACTCACGGCGCGGGCGCCCTCGGCGCCCCGCCGTCATGCGATCCGGCGCCTACTCGAAGCGGCGGCGAAAGTCCTGTTCCATGCGCTCGGCCACGGAGGAGCCCGCCCCGGAGCTGCGCCGCCCCCCGGCCCCGCCGGAGCCACGGCCGTGGGAACCCCGCGCGGCGGCCACAGAGCCGCCCGGCCCGGCCGAGGACCCGCGCAGCACCCACACGCCCGCGCCGAACATGAGCAAGAACCCCGCCACGCTCAGGGCGATGAACCACAGCGAGACCTGGGCCAGGGCCACACCCCCGACGAGCATGACCAGGCCGAGAACACCCAGGGCCACGCCGCGCAGCACGAGCACCGGCGAGGCGCCCAGACCGGACCCCCCGGAGACGCTCGCCCCAAACCGGGGATCCTCCGCAAGGAGAGACTGCTCGATCTCCCGCAGCGCCCGCTGCTCCTGCTCCGATAACGACACGATTCCTCCCAAGGTTTGGCTCTCTCGCTGCCTATCCGTAGGGTCTAACGACCCACCTCGCGGCAATGTTCCCACCCCGCTAGGCGGCAGCGGCAACGCCGAGAACGTCGCCCTCCACCTCCCCCAGAAACTCCGAGACGAGGAGGAGCAGGCGCCGCACCACGGCGTCCTCCACCCGCGATTCTAGCCCGGAGTTCAGGCGCGAGCGCAGCCGCGAAAAGGACTGAAACTCCTCGGCCCAGCGCCGTTCCCGGGGCCCCAGCGCGCCGAGCCGCGCCCACGCGCTCGCCGTCCCTCTCCGGCGCCGCCCGCCTTCCCTGGCGGCCAGCACCGCCCCCGCCACCCGCAGGGAACACCGGTAGGCGCACTCCAGGGCCTCGTCGCCGCGCCCCCGCTCGCTCTCCCTCGCGGCCTGTGCCAACAGAACCCGCGCCTTGTTCAGGAACTCCTCCGGGGAATGGGCGGAGGGCCGCGCCACCCGGGCCCCCGCGCCGCCCCGGTAGGCCCCCAACGCCGTAGCGGAAATCACCTGAGCCATCGCCGCGCCTCCTCAGTCCTTACTCGCCTCGGATGGGCGCTCCGGCGCCCCTCCCTTACGTGCCCCTCACGCTAAAACACGCCCGGGACCACACCCCGCCCCCATTCGAAAATATATTCGATAGACCTCCCCCGCCCTCCCTCGCGCGCCCGGCGTGGTTCCATAGAGACATGACCGTCCGCATCGTCCCCCTCACCGCCGCCGAGTTTGGCGCGGCCGCCCCCGCCCTCGTGGAGGTGTACATCGCCGCGATGGGCTACCCCACCCGCATTCACGCACACCGGGTGGCCGCGTGGCGGAGGGATAGCGCGCGCCCGGGCTTTCGGGCCTTCTGCGCCGTGCGGTCCCCCGCCGCGGATTCCCCGGCGGCCCTTCGGCCCGGTTCCCCTTCCAGCTCCCCGGCCGGGTCCGACGCCCGCGTCCTCGGCGTGGCCTACGGTTTCCACGGCTCGCCCCACACCTGGTGGCACCAGCAGGTGCAGCGCGGGGTGACGTATCGCCGCCTGCCCGCCGCGCTGCTGGACAGCTACTTCGAGGTCGCGGAGGTCCAGGTCTCCCCCGAGCGCCAGGGCCGAGGGCTGGGGCGTCGGCTCCTGCGGGCGCTGCTCGATGTCCGCGCTGCCAGCCCCGCGCACGGGACGGCCCCGGAGACCCACGCCCTGCTGTCCACCCCCGAGGTTCCCGGGGAGGACAATCGCGCCTTTCGGCTGTACCGCTCCCTGGGCTTCCGCGACGTGCTGCGCACCTTCTACTTCCCCGGGGACTCCCGCCCCTTCGCCGTGCTGGGCGCGCCCCTACCCCTCCCGGACCCGTAGCCGCACCCCCTCTGGGTATCGTGTGAGTATCACTGCGCGCTTCCCGGGAAGGTTTTTACAGCATCGTGGCCCATGACGTATATGACGCTCGCTCCCTGACCCTCCGCGATATTCCCGCGGCCACCCACCACATCCTCGAGGATTACCTCGATTCCCGCCTCCCGGAGGTCGCGGCCATCGGGGAGCCGGTGTCCCGGGCCGTGGAGCGCCTCCGCGCCTTCATTCTCAACGGCGGCAAGCGCATCCGCCCCCTGTACGGCTGGGCGGGCTTCCTCGGCTCGGCCGGGCTGGAGGGGGACGAGGACCCACGGGCCGTGCTCCGCGCGGTCAGCGCCCTGGAGTTCATCCAGGCGTGCGCGCTCATCCACGATGACATCATCGACGCCTCCGATACCCGCCGGGGCGCCGCCACCGTCCACCGGAGCATGGAACATCAACACCGCGCGCAGCGGTGGCTGGGCGCCAGCGATCACTTTGGCCGGTCCGTGGCCATCCTCATCGGAGACCTGGCCCTCACGTGGGCCGAGGACATGCTCAACGATTCCGGGCTTTCCGACGCCGCCCTCGCCCGCGCCCGCGCCCCGTGGCGCGCCATGCGCACGGAGGTCATCGGCGGGCAGCTCCTGGACGTGACCCTGGAGGCCACCGCCAGCGAGGACATCGCCCTGGCGGAGTCCGTCAACAGGTTCAAGACGGCCGCCTATACCGTCGAGCGCCCCCTGCACCTCGGCGCCGCCATCGCCGGCGCCGCCCCGGAGCTGACCCAGGCGTTTCGCCGCTACGGGCGCGACGTGGGGATGGCCTTTCAGCTCCGCGACGACGTGCTGGGGGTGTTCGGGGACCCCGCCGTGACCGGCAAGCCCGCCGGGGATGACCTGCGCGAGGGCAAGCGCACCGTTTTGCTCGCCCTCGCGCTGGCCGCCACCGACGAGAACGACCCCGAGGCGGCCGGCGCGCTGCGCGCGGGGGTGGGCACGGATCTCACCCCGGCCCGCCTCACGGAGCTGACCTCCATCATCTCCGAGTCCGGGGCGCTCGCGGCGGTGGAGGAGCGCATCGGCGCGCTCGTGGATTCCGGCCTTGCCCACCTGGACGCCGCCGACATCGCCCCGGGCGTGCGCGCGGCCCTGGCGGACCTCGCGGTGCGCTCCACCGCCCGGAAGAAGTAGGCCGGGGGCAGCATGGCTCTTCGCTTTTCCGATCTCCGCCCCGTGCCCCTGGGTGCTGCGGCCACCGCGCTGATCGCCGTGGGTTCCTTCGGCGCGGGCGCCACGCGCAACCGAGGCGGCGTGCTGCGGTCCCTGGGGCTTGACTTCTTCTCCTACGGGCACGGGGCCGGGATCGCCAACACCCTGCTGTGGCTGGGCATCATCCTCCTCGTGGGCGCCTGGGTTCTCGCGGGCCGCGGCGTCCTTTCCCGCCGCCCGGATAGCGCGGACTCCCTGCGCCTGATTCAGCGCTGCCTCGTGGCCTGGGTCGCCCCGCTGGTGCTCGCCGCGCCCATCCTCTCGCGCGACGTCTACTCCTACCTCATGCAGGGCGCCATGCTCCGCGACGGCTTCGATCCCTACACCCAGGGGGCGGCGATCAACCCCGGCCCGATGCTGCTCGAGGTGTCTCACGACTGGCGCAATACCACCACCCCCTACGGACCCCTGCACCTGTGGATCGGTGAGGGCATCACCCGGATCGTGGGCGATAACATCACGGCCGGGCTGCTGCTGTACAAGGTGCTGTCCATCCTCGGCTTCGCCGCCATGGCGTGGTCCATCCCCCTGCTCGCCCGCCACCTGGGCGCCTCCCCGGCGCTCGCGCTCTGGATCGGCGCGGCCAATCCCGTGATGCTGCTGCACCTGGTGGGCGGCATGCACAACGAGTCCATGATGGTGGGGCTCGTGAGCGTGGGGCTGGTGTGCGCCACCCGCCACCGCTACGGCGCGGCGATCTTCTTCATCGCGGTGGCGGTCTCCCTCAAGGCCACGGCGGCCTTCACGCTGCCCTTCGTGGTCTGGATGGCGCTGCGCCGCCACACCACCGAGGCCACCTCCCTCCCCCGGCGCGTGGGCGCCTTCCTCGGCATCGCCGCCCTCGGCGCCGCGCTCACCGTCGCGGTGGTGGCCGCCATCACCTGGGCCTCCCGCTCCTCCTGGGGGTGGCTGGCGGAAATATCCGGCAACTCCAAGGTCATCAACCCGCTGGCCCTGCCGTCCCTGCTCGCGGGCGTGGTCACGGACTTCCTGCTGCTCTTCGACGGCTCTTTGACCTTCAACGTGCCCCTGGGGTTCCTGCGGTCCGCCTCCATGCTCTGCATGGCGCTGGGCCTGGTGGCCGCGTGGTGGCTGTTCCGCTCCTCTGCGGCCCAGGCGATGCGCGGGATCGCGGCGGCCTACTGCGTGGCCTTCCTCTTTAACTCGGTGACCCTGCCCTGGTACTACGCCAGCCTACTGTCCGTCCTGGCCGTCACCCCCATCCCCCGGTGGGCGCTGGGCTGGGCCACGGGGCTGTCCATCGTGGTCACCCTCGCCTTCACCGGCTCCGGCAACCACCAGCTCTACAACCCCGCGTGGATGCTGTGCTCCGCGCTGGCGGCCTGGGCGCTGACCTCCTGGCTCATGCGGCCGCTCGAGTGGGAGGGCCGGAAGGCATCCGCGGCGGAGGCTACAGCGCCATCGCCTGCGCCCGCCGCATGACCTCGCGGGCCAGGTGGCCGTGCAGGGCGTCCACGGGGCGGCCGGGCAGGGTGTCGTCCTCCGTGAAGAGGTAGCGGATGATCTCCTCGTCGCTGTAGCCGCCGTCGGAAAGCAGCGCGATCACGCCCGGCACGAAGCGATTGACCGTGTTCTTCTCCCCCAGGAAGATCTCAGGGATCATGCGCACCCCGCGGCGGCGCACCGCGATGATCTTGTGGTCCCGGATCATGTCGATCACCCGGGTGACCACGATGCCGAGGCGCTCGGAGGTCTCCTCGAGGGTCAGCAATCCCTCGGAGACGGGAAGGACATCGGCGGAAACGGTTTGAAGGCTCACGGCACCCGATCTTAGACCATCCGGCTACCACTCCCCCTGCGGCTTCCGCCATACTGGGGGCCATGGCTCAACTTCAGGTGGGAGACGTCCTAGAGGGTCGGTATCAGATAGACCACCCGATCGCTCGCGGCGGCATGTCCACCGTGTACCGCTGCGTGGATCTGCGCCTGGGGCGCGCCGTGGCGGTGAAGGTGATGGACGACCGCTACGTGGATGACCCGGTGTTTCGCCAGCGCTTCCGCCGGGAGGCCCGCGCGATGGCCCGCATCAACCACCCGCACATCGTGGGCGTGTATGACTTCGGCTCGGATGGCCACCACGTATTCCTCGTCATGGAGCTGATTACGGGCGGCACGCTGCGCGAGCTCATCGCGGAGCGCGGACCCATGCCCCCGCACGCGGCGCTCGCCGTGATGCGCGCGGTGCTCACCGGCCTGGCCGCCGCGCACCGCGACGGCCTCATTCACCGGGACGTCAAGCCGGATAACGTCCTCATCAGCGCCGATCGCGCGGTCAAGATCGCGGACTTTGGCCTGGTGCGCGCCACCGACTCCGAGCAGCACACCACCGCCCACATCGTGGGCACCGCGGCGTATCTCTCGCCCGAGCAGGTGCGCGGCACCGAGCTTGGCCCGGCCAGCGACGTCTACTCCGCCGGGGTGCTGCTCTTCGAGCTGCTCACGGGGGAAACGCCCTTCACCGGCGCCACCGACCTCGACCGCGCCTACCAGCGCCTCGAGCGCAGCGTTCCCGCCCCCTCCTCCGTGATCGAGGGGGTGCCCCCGGAGATCGACGCCCTCGTGGCCCAGGCCACCCGGCGCGATCCCGCCGAGCGCTACGCCGACGCCACGGACTTCCTGGAGGCGGTGGAGGCAACCGTGAGCGACCTTTCCCTGCCGGGCTTCACCGTCCCGGTGCCCCGCAACTCCGCCGCCCACCGCGCGGCCGCCGTGCCCACGGACACCAGCTCCCTGCCCACCGAGATGATGGCCACCGGCGTCATCGCCCCGCCACCGGAGCCCGAGGATCGCACCTCGGTGCTCCCCGAGGTGGCCTCCCCACCCCCCGTGCCCCCCGCGATCGCCGCCGCCCCAGTACCCCAGGAGCCGGCGCAGGCGCAGCCTCCAGCCCCCGCCCCGGAGCCGCGCGTGCCCGCCTACTCCAACCGCTCCCCGGTGCGCCTCGCCGCGTGGATCACCGTGGTGGTGCTGCTCATCGGAGCGGTGGCCCTGGGCGGCTGGTGGCTGGGCTCCGGGCGCTACGGGGAGATCCCGGAGATCATCGGATCGGAGAAGATTGAGGCCCTAGCCCAGGTGGAGGAGGCCGGGTTCGAGGCCACCTCCCGCGGCGTGTACAGCGACGACGTGGCCGAGGACCGCGTGGTGGACACCGATCCCCCGGGGCGCCGCGCCGTGCGGGGCTCCGAGGTGACCCTGCTGGTCTCCCAGGGGCGCCCCACCGTCCCCGCGATCCCGCAGGAGGCCGAGGTCGAGCGCTACGAGCAGCTCCTCGGTGAGCGCACCCTGCGCGCGGAGGTCGCGGAGCGCCGCTACTCGGACGACGTCCCCGCCGGGGGCGTGATCGACACGCGGCCTGCGGCGGGCGAGGCCGTGGACACCGGCAGCACCGTCGCCCTCACCGTGAGCAAGGGTCCCGCCCCGGTGCGCGTGCCCGACGTCTCCGGGATGAGCGAGGAGGAGGCACGCACCACCCTCGCCGCCGCCGGGCTGGAGGTCAGCGGGGTGGACTGGGAGTACAGCCCCGAGCACGATCGCGGGGAGGCCGCCGCCACCGTGCCAAAGGCCCGCAGCGAGGCCGCGCGCGGCGACGGGGTCCGGCTGGTGCTCTCCACCGCCCGAACGGTGCCCGACCTCTCCGGGATGACCACCGAGGAGGCCGCCGCCGCGCTGACGGAGGCCGGACTGAGCCTAGCCTCCGTGGAGCGGGACGAGCAGGCCACCGGCAGGGCCGGGGAGGTCGAGAGCTCGGAGCCCCGGGCGGGCAGCCGCGTGGACCCCGAGGCCGAGGCGGTGACCCTGTACCTCCCGGGGCGCGTCTCCACCCCCCTGCTGCTGGGCAAGACGGTCTCCGAGGCCGAGCGGATCGCCGAGGAGCAGGGCCTGACCCTCGACGCCGGGCGGTCTGCCTCCGGCAACGCCCGGATCCTCACCCAATCCCCCCTGCCCGGCAAGGCCCTTTCGCTGGGTTCCCCCGTGACGGTGACGGCCCTCGGGTAGGGGCCGCCCCGCCCGCGGGGGCTAGCGGCGCAGCATCTCCGCGACGAGGAAGGCCAGCTCCAGGGACTGCTGGGTGTTGAGGCGAGGGTCCACCGCGGACTCGTAGCGGCCGGGCAGGTCCACGTCCGTGATGTCCTGGGCGCCGCCGAGGCACTCGGTGACGTCCTCGCCGGTCAGCTCGATGTGCAGGCCGCCCGGGTGCGTGCCCAGCGCGCGGTGCACCTCGAAGAAGCCCTGAACCTCGTCGATGATCTTGTCAAAGTGGCGCGTCTTGTAGCCGTTGGAGGCGGTGAAGGTGTTGCCGTGCATGGGGTCGCACTGCCACACCACCTTGTGCCCCGCGCTCTCCACGGCGCGCACCACGCCCGGCAGCACCTCGCGCACCTTGCCGTAGCCCATGCGGGAGACGAAGGTCAGGCGGCCCGGCTCGCGCTCGGGATCGAGCTTCTCCGCGTACGCCACGGCCTCCTCGGGGGTCACCGAGGGGCCGATCTTGAGCCCCACGGGGTTGGAGATCATGGCGGCGAAGTTGATGTGGAAGTCGTCGATGCCCCGGGTGCGCTCGCCGATCCACAGTTGGTGCGCGGAGAGGTCGTACAGGCGCGTCGTGTCGTTCTCGTCCTTGCCCAGGCGGAGCATGCCGCGCTCGTAGTCCGCCAGCAGCGCCTCGTGCGAGCAGTACACCGTGGCGCTGCTCAGGGAGTCGTCCCGCACCTGGCAGGCCTCCATGAACTTCAGGCCGCGCTCGATCTCCTTGGCCAGGGCCTCGTAACGCGCGCCCGCCGCCGAGGTGGCCACGAAGTTGCGGTTCCACTCCGTCACGCGGTGCAGGTCCGCCGTGCCGGAGGCGGTCAGGGCGCGCACCAGGTTCATCGCGGCGGAGGAGTTCGCGTAGGCGCGGATCATGCGGGCCGGGTCGTGCTGGCGGGCGGCCTCCGTGGGCTCCACGCCGTTGACGATGTCCCCTCGGTAGTTGAGCAGGCCGTTGCCGTCCCTGTCCGAGGAGCGCGGCTTGGCGTACTGCCCGGCGATGCGGGCCAGCTTCACCACCGGCGTGGAGGCGCCGTAGGTCAGCACCACCGCCATCTGCAGCAGAGTCTTGATGTTCGCGCGGATGTGCGGCTCGTTATTGGACTCGAAGGTCTCGGCGCAGTCTCCGCCCTGCAGCAGGAAGGCCTTGCCCAGGGCGACGTCGGCAAGCTGCCGCTGGAGGTCCCTGACCTCCGGGGCCACCACCACCGGGGGGACGGATTCCAGGATCTTGCGCACGTTATCCGCGCTCACGCGATCCCAGGTGGGCTGCTGATGCGCGGGCCGGGAAATAACATCCTCAAATACCTCTTGGATGCCGTCCGGCAGCGGGGGAAGATCGGGAAGGGCTTCTTTAGGAATATCTACGGTCCAACTCACACCCACAGTGTAGTCAGAAAGGCCCACCGCACGTGATTATTCTTTCATCGCTCCCCCGCGCGGTAACGCACGCGGTTGTTCTCGTCGAGCCCAAGGCGCTCCTGGCAGACGCGGAACTTCACCAGGTTGTGCCGGGCGTCCACGAGCGCGTCGTGCACCCCGGCGGGGGTGGCCGGTAGCTCGGGTCGGCCCGCCATCTCCCATAGCTGCTTGAGCTCCCTGGTGTAGCGCGGGATCTCCCGGGGCAGGCCCGCCATGTCCCCCCAGAGCTGGGCCAATACCACGTGGTCGTAGGCCCCCACCCACGCCCACAGCTCGGCGGGCCCCGCCCCGGCGGTCACAAAGTCAAAGACCTCCCGGCGGATCTGCCGTTGCGGCTTCCACTCCCGCGCGTGCGGGCTGGGCAGCTTGCTCAGCACGTGCTCGCGCACCCAGGGGTTGGCCCGGCGGGCGTCAAAGTCGGTAGATACCGCGTAATATTCCCGTCCGTCCTCGGCCACGATACCGATGGAGACCAGTTCGATCGTGCGGCCATCCTCCATAAACTCGGTGTCATAGAAATACCGCACGGATAGTCCTCATTCCCCTTCGAGCCGGTTCCTTGAAAGCGCGGGCGGCGCCCTTTTCCTCGTCGAGCCTAGCCGGTATCCCCCGCCCGCTAAACCTTGGGTTACGTAAACAGAGGATGCCTATAATATGTGAGTGCTCAACGATAACGCCCAGGCGACGCCCGGGCCCGCGCGTCGCTTTTCCTCCCCGCCGCGCTGGGCGCGGTGGGCCGGGCTCGTCCTCTCCCTGGTCCTCGCCGCCGCCTACATTCTCAAGGGCGGGACTCACCTGCGCTACTTCCTCGACCTCGAGGTCTACCGCGCCGGAGCGCAGGCCTTCCTCCACGGCGAGGCCATCTACGAGCGCGACTACGACATGGGGATCATCACCCTCCCCTTCACCTACCCGCCGCTGGCGGCACTCCTGTTCGCCCCGCTCGCGTGGCTGCCCTCCGCCCCGGCGGCCATCGTATTCCTCCTGCTCAATGTGGCCTGCGCGTGGTGGGTCATGGTGCTGGTCCTGCGCCGCTGCGCCCCGCACGCCTCCGCCGAGGGCTGGGCCGCGTGCCTGCTGCCCCTCGCCCTGCTCTTCGAGCCGGTGCGAGAGACCATCTTCTTCGGGCAGATCAACCTCATCCTCATGGCCCTGGTCTGCACGGACGTGCTGGGACGCCCCCGAGGCCTCCCCCGGGGCGCGCTGGTGGGGCTGGCCGCCGCCATCAAGCTCACCCCCGCGGTATTCGGGCTGTACTTCCTGCTCAACAGGGACTGGAAGGCCGCCGCCTGGGCCACCGGGAGCGGGCTTGGGTACACGCTCCTGGCCGCCGCGATCAGCCCCGGCAACTCGGCCACGTACTGGCTGGACACGCTGGCCAACACCGGGCGGATCGGCACCCCCTCCTACGTCTCAAACCAGTCCCTCCAGGGGCTCTTCTACCGCCTCGCGCTGGAGCCGCCCGCGCTCACCGCGCTGTGGCTCGCCGCGAGCCTGCTGTTCGTCGCGCTCATCGCGTGGGCCATGCACCGGCTCCTGCGCGCGCACGCCGCCCCCGTCGCCCTCGTGGCCAACTCCCTGATCGCCCTGCTGTGCTCCCCGATCTCCTGGACCCATCACTGGGTGTGGCTGGTTCCCGCCTGCCTCGTCGCCGCCAGCGCGGCGGCGCAGGCGGCCCTTACTGCGCGGGCGGCGCACGGCCCCGGGCACGCGCGGCGTTCCCGGGGCGGGCGGGCAGCGGGGGCACTCTGCGCGGCGATCGCCGCCGCCGCACTGATCAGCCCGCACTGGCTGCTGCCCAACGATCAGGGGCGCGAGCTGGACTGGCCGCTGTGGGCGCTGCCGCTGGGCAACGCCTACCTGCTGCTGGGCGCGGCGTTCCTTGCCTTGGTGCTGCTCACGCCCCGGTCCTTTGCCACGCCACGCGCGCGAACGGCCCCGCACCCCACCGCGACCTAACGCCGCTCTCCCCGAGAACCCCAGGCCGCTCTCCCTGCCCGAGCGCCGCGCTTATCCCTCCGAGCCCTCGGGCCCCTTCGCCGCCTCGACCGCCTTGGCACCGGGCAGCGGCACGAACATCACCAGCCCGATGAGCACAAAGAACACCGGCCCGGCCTCCAGGTGGTGGAACTCCAGGGCGGCCATGACCAGGTAGGCCGCGATGAGCACCATCGCGGCCACCATGCGCCCCACGAGAATCTTCTTCATAGCGCCATGCTCCTTACATCAGCCTTGCTCCGCCACTGCCACGGTACGCCTGGGAGCAGCATACTCCTTCTCCCCCGGTGTCCCGGCACCCGTGAAGCCCCGGAGCCGCCCCGCGCGCGCAGCGCGCAACCCCGCGCCCGCTGGGGGAGAGAAAGAAGGGCGGCGCCCGGCGGCGCGGCCCCCTCGTTGTCCCTAGCCCTCGCGTCCGGCGCGCCCGCTGTCCCCGCCGCGCTTGCCGTGCCCGCCGCGCTTGCCGTGCCACAGCCCACGCAGCCGCGCCGGTATCCCGGCCACCGGGGGCGGCTTGAGCGTCCACCCGATGATCGGAACCCGCTGCAGCGCCCACATCGCCAGGCCGCCGAGGGCGCTAAACACCAGGCAGGCGGCCACCCACAGGTGGGTGCTCTGCGCCCACCCCTCCGCTTCCAGGGCGATCTCCATCCCGCCGAGGCGAGCCATGGGCACGTGGAAGAGCAGCGTCAGGGCGAGCGGGTGGCCCAGGTAGATGGGCAGGGTGTGCCTGCCGAGGAACTGCAACGCCGGGGAGAGGTACCGCACCCGCGAGAGCCCCACCGCGGCCAGGATGGCGATGGGCAGCATGAGGATCTGCCCCACCATGCGGACCAGCGTCCACACGTCGTTGGCCTCCACGGTGGCGCCGGGCCACAGGGGCCAGCCCATCGTCTCGGGGCCGTCGGCGGAGATGAGGTACCACAGCGCGTAGGCGGCAAAGCCCGCCACATAGGCGGTGGTGGCCCCCACGATCCTCGGGGGCGTCACGGAGCTGCTGGCAAAGCCGCGCACCAGGCGGGAGAAGTGGGCCCCGGCCAGGAAGATCGGCAGGTACATCACGAACTTGCCCACCGTGTCGCAGTAGCTGTTGAGGGGAAGCGCGAGGATCGTGGAGAAGGAGGCCGCCACCGCCGCCCAGGGGGAAAGGCGCCGCGTGGCCCACAGCACCAGGTTGAAGGCCACCAGCACGTAGAGGAACCAGTACATGTTCTGCCCCAGCGCGAGCGTCTCCACGTAAAAGCCGATGTCCGCGGTGTCCGCCCCCTCGTAGGAGGCCCGGTGCCAGTCCATGAGCCCTACCTCGATGGGGGTCCACAGCACGTAGGGCACGAGGAAGAACCAGAGCCTGCGGCTGAAGAGCTGCCACAGGCTCATGCGCAGGACCTTGGTGGAGAACATGCCGCTGACCAGGAAGAAGAGCGGCATCCGCAGGGGGTCGAGGATGTGGTTGACCTGGGCGGCCAGCGTCTCCATGCCGAAGGGCACCGCCAGGCAGACGTGCAGCACCACGACCCCCACGATGGACACGCCCTTGGCCACGTCCGGCCACGCCAGGCGCTCGTGCCGAGACGCGCGCACGGGCGCGGAGGCGGAGAGATGCGGGGCCATCAACATCGGGGAAACGGAAAACCTATCGTGGGGGAACTAAAGCTTCAACCAGGTTCACCCTACAGTGAACGCCGTCTGGGAACGAACTCCCCGCCCGCGCACCGCCGCCGCATATTCCTCTGATTAGGGCGCTACAACGCGCCCCGGGAAGGCCCTAGGAAAAGCGCGGCTCCGCGCCGCGCGGGTAGCCCTTGCCCGCCTCCAGGGACTTCTTCACCTCCGAGGCGTACACATCCACGTAGTCGTAGCCGGTGAGTTCCACCAGCACGCTCATCACGTGATCGGTGAGCACGCGCACCGCCTCCTGGGAATCCGGCTGGAGCCCCTGGGCCTTGACAAACGCGATGGGGTCGATGGCCTCGCCCACCCGCATCCGCACCTTGCGCGGGCGCAACAGCCACGAGCCGATGGGGTTGGCGTCCCGGGAGCCGATCATGCCCACCGGAACGATCTTCTCCCCGGTGGACAGGGCGATGCGCGCCATCCCCGTCCGGCCCCGGTAGATGCGCCCGTCGGGGGAACGCGTCCCCTCCGGGTAGATGCCAAACAGGTCTCCCCGGTCAAAGACCTCCTGGGCGGCCTTGCTCATGGCCTCCGCCGCCCCGGCCTCGTTGCGGTTGATGGGCACCTGCCCCACCGAGGTAAAAAACCAGCTCTGGAGGCGGCCCACCACGCCGGGCGTGGTGAAGTACTCGGACTTGGCGGGGAAGGTGATCTGGCGCGGGCACATCAGGGGGAAGAAAAAGGAGTCCATCACGGACTGGTGCGAGGACGCGAGGATGGCCGAGCCCTTGGCGGGGATGTTCTCCAGCCCCTCGATCTCGGGCCGGTTCCAGGCCCGCAAAAACGGACCCACCAGGATGTACTTGAAGGTCCAGTACCACTTATTCTGCATTACTCATCCTCCGCGATGGGATCGGTTTTTTCTTCGGCTGCTACCCGGCCACGAGCCCCCGGGCCAAATCGGCTACGCCAATCATACCCGCATCGGGGCCCAGCTCGGCGGTGGCCACCCTCGCCAGGGGGCGGTACCCCGTGCCCACGATCTGGGAGGAAAACTGCTCCGTGGCCTGCTCCAGGTAGAGGTCCGCGTCCCGGGAGACTCCGCCGCCCAGGAGGATCAGCTCGGGGTCCAGGATGTCGGACACGATGGAAAGCCCCCGGCCCAGCCAGGAGGCGAACTCCTCCACCACCGCCAGGCCCGCGGCGTCGCCCTGCCGGGCGGCCTGCATGATCTGCAGGCCGTCCACGGAGGAGGGGTCGCGGCGCACCCGGGCCGCCAGGGCCGAGCCGGAGAAGCGACGCCGGTGCACCATCTCCACGGCGGAGTCCGTCAGGGCCGTCCCCGAGCAGTAGCGCTCGAGGCAGCCGAGCTTCCCGCACGGGCAGGGCCGTCCCCCCGGCACCACGGTGAGGTGCCCGAACTCGGGGGCCGTCCCGTAGGCCCCCCGAAAGATCTCGCCCCCCGTCATCAGGGTGGCGCCGATCCCGGTCCCCACCGCGAAGAGCACCCACGTGTCCACGCCGCGCGCGGCCCCAAAGCGATACTCGCCCCACGCCGCGGAGTTGGCGTCGTGCTCCAGGCGCACCGGCAGGCCCAGCTTCTCCTCCAGCGCGGCGCGCACCGGGGCGTCGCGCCACGGCAGGTGCGGGGCAAAGCGCACGACCTCGCAGGCGGGGTCCAGGAATCCCGCCACCGCCACCCCCACGGCGACGATCTCGTGATCGCGGCTCAACAGGTCCACGAGGCGCGCGATCCCCTCGCCCATGCCGTCGGCGTCGCGCGGGGAGCGCAGCGAGCGGGAGTCCACGATCCGCCCGTCTCCGTCCACCACGGCGGCGCGCATATTGGTGCCGCCGATGTCGAAGCCCACGGTGAGGCTGTTCGACGTCTCGGTCATGGCTCTCGCCTCCGTCAAACCGGGTTCACAATAACCGTCTCAGTATAGGGGACTCCCCGAGGCATCCAGAACCCGCCGCAGCCTCTCCCCCATGACCTCCCAGGTCCAGGACTCCTCCACGTAGCGACGCCCCGCCGCCCCCATCTCCGCGCGCCGCTGCCGCGACCCCAGCACCTCGACGAGCGCCCCCGCCAGGTCCTCCGCGTCGTCGCCCCGCACCACGCGGCCCGACGCCGGGGTCACCGTCTCCGGGGCGCCGCCGGAATCGCCCGCGATGACGGGCACCCCGCACGCCTGCGCCTCCAGGTACACGATGCCCAGGCCCTCCACGTCCAACCCGCCGCCGCGCGTGCGCGCCGGAACGGCGGCGACGTCCGCGGCGGCCAGCAGGGCCACCATATCCTCGAAGTCGAGGCCGCCGGTAAAGATCGCCGTGGGGTCGTAGCGGCCCGCCAGCGCCCGCAGCGTCGCCTCGTACCGCCCCTGGCCCACGATCACCAGCCGCGCCTCCCCCAGGGCGGCCCGCACGCGGGGCATGGCGCGCAGCAGCTGGTCCTGCCCCTTGCGCGGCACCAGGCGGGACACGCAGACGATCAAGGGCACCCCCTCCTCGATCCCCCACCGACGCCGCACCGCGCTCCGCTGGCCCTCCTCGATCGGGTGGAAGGCGTCCACGTCCACGCCCGAGGGCAGGTGGACGAAGTCCGGGCGCGTGCCGAACGCGCGCCGGAAGCGCCGCAGCGTGTAGTCCGAGATGTAGGTGACCACGTCCGCGTTGCGCCCGATGAGGCCCAGCACCTGGCGGGCCCCGGGGATCATGGACCAGCCCACCTCGTGCCCGTGCGTGGTGGCGATGATCCGCCGCGCCCCCGCGCGCCGCGCGGCTCCCCCCATCACGGCCAGCGGGGCCGCGGCCCCAAACCACACCGTGCTGATCCCGCGCTCCCGGATGATTCCCTGCATCCTCCGGGCGGTGGCCGGGGTGGGCAGCATCGTGGAGCGCGGCCATCGCACCACCTCATAGGGCACCGAGGCGTCGTGCTCGCGCGCCGCCGCCGCGTCCTGCGTGGAGGCAAAGACCACCACGTCCCGGGGATCGAGGAGGGAGACAAAATCCCGCAGATACGACTGAATCCCGCCCACTCGGGGCGGGAAGTCGTTTGTTACCAGCAGCGTCGTGGGCATGATCCCCACTGTAGCCCGTGGGCTAGAAGCGCACGGCGCCCGCCCACGGCATCGAATCCACGTCCACCACCTGCACCGGGATGCCGTAGTCGGAGGCGTGCACGATCTTGCCGTCCCCGATGTACATGCCCACGTGCGTGACGCCGGGGTAGTAACCCACCACGTCGCCCGGCTGGAGCTGATCGCGGCTCACCGGGGTGCCGCCGGCCAACTGGGACTGCGAGGTGCGCGGCACCGTCATCCCCTGCTGCTGGTAGGCCCAGTAGATGAGGCCGGAGCAGTCGAAGGCATCCGGACCCGTGGCACCCCAGCTATACGGCGCGCCGATCTTGGACAGGGCGGCCTGCACCGCTCCCGACGCCGAGCCGGAGCCCGCAGGCACGGAGGACGAGGAGGGACGGGAGGGGCCGCTGCTCGACGGCTGCGGGGTGGGCGTCGGCGTCTCCTCCGCCGAGCCCTCGGCCGCCGGGGTCGCGTCCTCGATCGCGGAGGAGGTCTCGGGCTCCACCGGGATCTCCTCCTGAACCGTCTCCACCGTCTCCTCGACGGTCTCGCGCAGACGCTGGGCGATGGCGTCCAGGTTAATCACCTGCGGCTGGTTCTTGCCCTCCCAGCGCTCGCGCTCCTCCTCGGTGAGGGCGTCGATGCGCTCCTTCACCTCGGCCACCTTGGCCTCCAGCTCCTCCTTCTCCTTGCGCAGCCCCTCGAGGGAATCCTCAAGCTTGGCGTGCTCGTACTTGGCGGTGGCGGCCTCCTCCTCCGCGTCCTTCTGGGCGGCCATGGCCTCCCGGGTGGCGTCGCTCAGCTTCTTGATCACCTGGTCCGCGTTGCGGGAGAGGGTGCCGAGGTAGGAGGCGCGGTCGATCGCGTGCTGGGGGTCGTCGGCGCCCAGCGTGGTGACCTCGCGGTTGAGGTTGGAGAGGCGGTAGCGGGAGCCCGCCAGCTTATCGAACTCCTTCTTCGCCTGCTCCCGCTTGCGCTGAGCCTCCTCCGCGAGATCATGCGCCTTTTCCGCGGCCTCCTGGAGCTTGTCCACCTCCTCGGATTCCTGTTCCAGCTCCTCCTCGAGGCCCTTAACCTCCTCGTTCTTGGCGGCCGCGTCGCGGGAAAGCTGCTCCATGGAGGCGATCAGGTCGTCCGTCTCATCCGCATGAACCACGGAGGATCCCCCCACGGTGAGGGCCAGAACGGTACCAGTGCCGATGAGGAGGCGCTGAGTATAACTCACGGCGCGGTGCGACTTGAACACTCTTGTACTCCAGGTGACGAGAAGGAAACAGAAGGATAACGAATAAAGACTATAGCGGTCCGCATGCCTTTCTGCCTAGCGGAATCTGAAAAAAGTTTGGGAGGTTACCCCCTACCGCCCAAAAGTCGACCTCACGAGGCACAAAAGAAGCCCCGTTCCCCCACGCAGCGGGGAGACGGGGCCGCAAGGGCGATTAGACGTTAGACGACCGATCACCTATTCCTTAAGCGCAATTAGAAACGCACGGCGGAGTGGAAGGGCATCATGTCCAGGGGGCGCTCGGCCACCGGGCTGCCGGAGTTCAGGGCGTCGATGATCATGCCGTTGCCCGCATAGATCCCCACGTGGGAGGCGCCGCCGTAGAAGGCCACGATGTCGCCCGGCTGCAGATCCTCGTAGGCAACCGGGGTGCCCGCAGAGGCCTGGGCCTGGGAGGTACGCGGGATGGCCTTACCCACCTGGGAGTAGACCCAGGAGGTGAAGCCGGAGCAATCGAAGGCGTTGGGGCCCGCAGCGCCGTACACGTAGGGGGAGCCGATCTTGGTGCGGGCGACGTCCACGATGCTCTGCCCGTTGGAGGAGGACGGGGCGACCGGGGCCGCGGAGTTCTGACCCTCCGCAGCAGCGGGCGAGGACAGCTCGGAGACCGCCGCGGGGGTGAACGTGGGGTTCACCTCGGAGCTCTGCGCGCCCTGACCGAAGGAAGTGAAGCTCTGGAGATACTCGTAGCCGGGGGCGTTCTCCAGGCCCGGGACGTCCACGGAGAGGTCCGTGGTGGGAACGTTCAGCGTGGCGGCGTTGGCGGCCACCGGGGCCACCACGGTGGCACCCACGGCGAGGGCAGAAGCGGCGGCGAAACGGCGGGCGGTGCGGTTCTCCTGCCGGCTGTGCTTAGTCACGAATGATCTCCAAATCTTCCTGTCCATGCCTACCGAGTTAGCTGTCGAGTGAGGAAACGGAAGGCTCCTCCCCTCAGTCCATCCGGCGGGGCAACGAGAACGCTGCGTCCGCCCGACTCTCCCGAGGGGTAAACCCCAGAAGCGAGTGGTTCCTCGGCCCTCCACGGCCCACGGGCCACGGAGGTTCGGCTTTTAGTTTTCAGTTCATGTACTTGCCCCAGGGCCCTGCCCCGCTGCAATGTCTCAATTAGGTTACGAAACGGCCACAAACCTTGTCCAACCGCCACGCCTCCCCACGGACGTTATCGAACCGTTATCAAAAAGATACTGAAAGTTTCCCTAGAACCCGCCGGACACCGGCACCCCACAGGGTCACCCACCATACCGGGGCGTCGCCGCAGGTCAAGCCGCACAAATCGCCCCCTCCGGCACATCGCAAGATCAGACCTCCCCCACCCGGCCCCCAGAAAGAATTAAGGGCGCAGCATTATTTGTGACCTTAGACACATAGGCTCCGCGAGGGGCATTCCTCGCCCCATCCGCCACACTCGTTACGCGCTCCGAGAGTGTCACGGGAGCGCTCCGAAACCCCTCTCGGCACGATCTTCGGACCGCCCCGCTCCCCCACTCGATCAGCCCGGTTTTTTGGGGCGCCACCGGCGATACGCACCCACCGCGCCAAGTATTCCCTTCCCTCGGCAGTCGGGCCCCTTACGCGCTTCGTATATATAGGGCTGCACCCGCAGGCCTCTCTCACGGCCCGGCTGGGAACCACCGAGCACGTGCCCTCCCCCAGCCGGGGCCACCCCGCCGCGCCGCCAATCCCGGCCAGAGGTCGCGCGACCGGGACGGCGCGCCCTACCGACGCAGGATGTGCGGATCTGCGCGCGCCCGCCCCGTGCCCGTCGCGCGCTCGCCCACCGCGCGCAAAAAAGGGGATGGCCGTCGTTACGACGGCCATCCCCTCAACCAAGGCGCTCATCGCTCCCGCGTGGCACCCGGGGAACGACTACTCGGACTGAGCGTCGTTCTCCTTGTTCGCGCGATTGAGGTTGTCCAGCATCTGGGCCTCCTCATGGTGGTTCTCGTGAGCGATCTTGCGCTTCCGCTCCTGGATGCCCTCCGGGTCCGCGGAGAACACGCCGTAGGACTCGGAATCCGCGAAGCCCAGCTCGTTGAGCTGCTTGGGCACCTTGGCACCCGCGTACGGCAGCGGAATCGCATGGCCGTGCTCGTCGACCCCGCCCAGCGGCTGGTGCACCTCGATGAAGGCACCGTTGGGAAGCTGCTTGATGATGCCCGTCTCGATGCCGTGCTCGAGCACCTCGCGGTCGGAGCGCTGCAGGCCCAGGCACATGCGGTAGGTGATGAAGTACGCCAGCGGGGGCAGGACCAGCAGACCGATGCGACCCACCCAGGTCATCGCGTTCAGCGAGATCTGGAAGTGGTAGGCGATCAGATCGTTACCGCCGGACAGCGTGAGCAGGATGAAGAAGGTCAGGCCCATGGCGCCCAGGCCGGAACGCACCGGCACGTCGCGGGGACGCTGCAGGAGGTTGTGGTGCGCGTCATCGCCCGTGATGGCCTTCTCGATGAAGGGGTAGGTGAACAGCAGCACCACCATCAGGCCCGCGAGCAGGGCCACCCAGAACACGCCCGGGATCGTGTAGTTACCCAGGTACAGCTCCCAGGCGGGCATGACGCGGGCCGCGCCGTCGGTCCAGAGCATGTAGATGTCCGGCTGCGACCCGGCGGAAACCTGCGAGGGATTGTAGGGGCCGAGCAACCAAATGGCGTTGATGGTGGTCAGGCCGGCCATCAGCGCGAGCACGCCGGCGGTCAGCAGGCCGAAGGCCATGCCCTTGAGCGCGAACACCGGCATGATGCGCACGCCCACCACGTTCTGCTCGGTGCGCCCGGCACCCGGGAACTGCGTGTGCTTCTGGTACCACACCAGGGCCAGGTGGGCAGCGATGAGTCCCAGCAGGATGCCCGGGATGATGAGCACGTGGGCGATGTAGAAGCGATCCAGCATGATCTCGGAGGGGAAGTCCCCGCCGAAGATCAGCCAGTGCAGCCAGGTGCCGATGATCGGCAGGCCCACGATGATCGCGGACATAATCCGCAGGCCCACGCCGGAGAGCAGGTCGTCCGGCAGGGAGTAGCCAAGGAAGCCCTCGGCCATGCCGAGCACCAGCAGGGTGCAGCCGATGATCCAGTTGGCCTCACGGGGGCGGCGGAACGCGCCGGTGAAGAAGATGCGCAGCATGTGCGCCACCATGGAGAACATGAACATCAGGGCGGCCCAGTGGTGCATCTGACGCACGAACAAGCCGCCGCGCACCTCGAAGGAGATGTTCAGCGCGGTTTCGTAGGCGCGGGACATCTCCACGCCCTTGAGCGGGAGGTACGCGCCGTCATAGATCACCTTCGTAATGGAGGGATCGAAGAACAGGGTGAGGTACACGCCCGTGAGCAGCAGAATGATGAAGCTATACAGGGCAATCTCACCGAGCATGAAGGACCAGTGAGTCGGGAAGACCTTGTTAATCTGCGGGCGGATGAGGCCCGAGATTGTGTACCTCTCATCAACGTTATTGCCGATGTGGGCAAGTTTATTACTCATTATGACTTACGCTCCCAGAATGCCGGGCCAACGGGCTCAACAAAGTTGTCCTTGGCGATGAGGTAGCCTTCCTCGTCCACCGTGATCGGCAGCTGCGGCAACGCGCGAGCGGCGGGTCCGAACACTGGCTTACCGTAGTGAAGGGCGTCGAACTGCGACTGGTGGCAGGGGCAAAGGATACGGTTGGTCTGCGCCTCGTACAGCGAGGTGGGGCAGCCAATGTGGGTACAAATCTTGGAGTAGGCGTAGTAGTCACCGTAGTGGAAGTCCTCCTGCCCCTCGCGCTCGACCACCTTGGTGGCGTCCGCGGAGCGCAGGCGGATCAGCATCACGGCGTTGCGCGGGCCGTGGATGGAGTGCATGTGGTTGGTGTACACGTCCCGCTTGGGGTCGTAGCGATCACCATCGTTCACGTCCTCATCGGCAAGGGGGAACACCGTCTCCATGGCCGCCGCGTCCAGGTCCTCCGGGCGCATACGCACCAGGCGGGAGACACCCTCGGTGGTCATGTGGGTGCCGGTAGCGCCCTTGTGTTCCTCGGCCACCGCACCGGTGTCACGACCAAGGTAGAGCTTCACACCGTTCTCGTGCAGTGTCCACCCGGAGGTCCACAGAGTTCCGTCACCGTTATAGTTAAGCTCGTGCCTCTTCCAGGGGTTCTTCACCATTCCGCCGAGCGGAGCGACGACCACAAGGCCCGCGAACACCGCGCCGGCACCCAGCAGGCCCTGGATGGCCTTGCGGCGCCCCAGCGTGGAGGTGGTCCAGGCGTCGTTCAAGAGGGCCGTCACCGTGCGACGATCCAGCTCATCCGAGGGGCCGTCGTGGCGCTTCTGTACGGAGATCTCCTCCGGGATGAAGTTCTTGACGTACTGGACCGCAAAGATACCAAGGCTAAGGATGCACAGCCCGGCGGTCACGCCGAGGATCGGGGTGTAGAAGGTGTACATCCACAGGCCCTCGTCCCCGAGGCCCTTGTACTGCCACGGCCAGAACAGGTAGGTGGCCAGGAAGCCGATGCCCGCGAGAATGGCGATGACCAGCCAGGCGCCGGCCACGCGGGCCGCGCGCTTCTCGGCGGGGTCGTTGGGCACGGGGAAGCGCTCCTTGCGGTAGGCCACCGTCACCTCGTCGAGCTCCGTGCCCAGGCGGGCGAGCTCCTCATTGCTCATGGACTTGAGCTGTTGTTCCGTATATTCGTGATGCTTTGCGTTACTCATGAGCGCGTTCCAATCCAGATAGCAGCGGCGATGAGCGCCACGATGCCGACGAACCACACGAAGAAGCCCTCAGAAACCGGGCCGAGGCCGCCCAGGGACCAGCCGCCGGGGCTCGGGGTTTCCTTCGCCGACTTGATGAAGGCGATGATGTCCTTCTTCTCGTCCGCGGAAAGCTGCCTGTCGGAGAACTTGGGCATGTTCTGCGGCCCCGTCAGCATAGCCTGGTAGATCTCCTGCTCGTTGGCGGGATCCAGCACGGGTGCGTACTTACCAGAGGACAGAGCCCCGCCCCTGCCGGTGAAGTTGTGGCAGGAGGCGCAGTTGAGGCGGAACAACTCGGACCCGCGGGCCACGTCCGCCGGGTTGATCTTTCCGTCGTAGTTGGCGCCGCGCAGCTCCTCCATCGCGATGGTGCCGTCGTCGTTGTACACGATCTCCGGCCCGCCGCCGTTGGCCGCAACGTAAGCAGCCATGGCGAGCGCCTGCTGCTCCGTGTAGCGGGGACGCTTGCGCTCCGCCTGCGCGTCGTTGGACATCATGGGCATGCGGCCAGAGTGCACCTGGAAGTACACGGAGCCCTCGCCCACGCCGATCAGGGAGGGGCCTCGATCCTCCACTCCCTGGAGGTTGGCGCCGTGGCAGGTAATGCACGCGACGTCGTAAAGATCCTTACCCTCCTGAATGAGGGCCTGATCGTCGCGGCTGGCGGACGCCGTCTGAGCATCGGGGGTGAGCGCGCTAGCCAACACACCAGCGCTGGTGAGCCCGAGGGTAAGGGCCAGCGCACCGCCCGCGGTCCGGCGCACCTTGCGGCGGTTGCGAACCTTCTTACCCGAGGCGGCGGACTCCCGCCGTTCGGTGTTCTTTGGGTTGGTATCCATCATTTCCCTTTATTCTTTGTGCGGGTCGTGGAGAGGTGAACAATCCGGGCTCGTGGCCGGATCGTCGCCCCTAGTGGATCACGTACACGACCACGAACAGACCGATCCAGACGACATCAACGAAGTGCCAGTAGTAGGACACCACCATGGCCGCCGTTGCCTGCGCGGGCGTGAACTTCGACTTCGCCACGCGCAGGAGGATCACCACGAAGGCCAGCACGCCGGCCAGCACGTGTGCGGCGTGGAAGCCCGTGGTGATGTAGAAGACGGAAGCGAACACGCTGCTCGGAATGGTCACACCATTCATGATGAGGTGCGTGTACTCGTACCCTTGGAGGCAGAGGAAGATCACGCCCAGCAAGATCGTCAGCGTGTACCACTTGCGCAGCCCATATACGTCACCCCTTTCCGCTGCAAACACGCCGAACTGCGAGGTCACGGAGGAGGTCACCAGCACGACGGTAATCATCAACGCGTACCACACGTTGAGATGCTCGGCCTGGTGTGCCCAGTCCCCAGACTGGCCATTAGCACGCGACGTAAAGTACATCGCGAACAGTCCGGCGAAGAACATCAATTCCTGCGACAGGAACACAATCGTGCCGACGCTGACCATGTTGGGGCGGTTCAGCGTGGGAACACGTTGCGGTGCTGCCGTACCTGAGTTTGAAATTGCGCTCGTCACGCCTATTAGTATGACTGCTCCAAGCCTGGAAGTCACTTCGGCTCCCCCTCCGAATTGTGCGGTTTTCCTGGAAAAAATCCAGGAACCAGACCCACCGCCCCCTCGCGGCGCCCGCCCACCCGCCCCGGCATCCCGAACGCACGGCTCCCCCGCGATATTTTCGCAGGTCATAGCCTCGACCAAAAAGGAAACCAGAAGGTTGAAACGTCAGCTTGAGCTACCCCCAAGAAGCTAGTGGTCGCACGCGCCCGTCCCACAGTTCCCGACAGTGGCACAACTCACATATAGGCCAGGCCCCCGCCGGCCGGTATCAAACTTTCGGATAACCCCCGCGGCTCATCCTTTTTACCGAATCCGATTCACCGCACGAGAAAAGGTCGAAAGGGAAATATAAAAGGCAAAAGAGAATTACCCACCCATTTATGCGGTGGGTAATTCTCTTCTACTCAAGGATTAGTGCTTTTCCTTGGGCTGCCCGTACTGCAGGCTCAGCTTGGTGGTGGTGTAGATCAGGAGCACGGCCCCCAGGGCGATCATCCACCAGTGCAGGTAGATGATGCCCAGGCCCAGCACCAGGATGGCGCCGGACATGGCGGCGGGCCAGATGGAGTTGGGACTGAAGAAGCCCAGGGTCCCCGCCTTGTCGGCCACCTCGGCCTCCTCCCAATCCTCGGGGAGGATGTCGGTGCGGCGCTCGGTGATGTGCAGGTACCCGGCCAACATCGCGGTCAGGCCGGAGGCCAGCACCAGGCCCACCACGCCGGCCCACTCGGTGCCGTACTGATAACCATCGTCCTGCACGTAGGTCGTCGCCAGGATGTAGATCACCGCCATGACCACCAAAAAGACGGTCATCGAGTACATGATCTTTGTACTTGGTTTCATGATGTTGCTCCTGAGCCTTTAGGCGTTGTTATCCACGTAGTTATCGCCGTCGCGGGTGCCCGCGCGATCGGAGTTGAACGGATGGGTGCTCGTCGCGTAGGGCTCCTCGCCAATCGCCTTCAGGGCGTCGGAGTTCGGGGCGCCGGGATTCGCCGTGCGGAAGGCCATGTAGTCGCGGAACTGCTCCGGGGTAACCACGCGCAGCTCGAAGTTCATCATCGCGTGATAGGTACCGCACATCTCGGCGCAGCGCCCCACGAAAGCGCCTTCCTTCTCAATCTTTTCCACCTGGAAGGCGCGCTGCTGCTGGTTGGCCTCCGGGTGCGCGTAGGCGTCGCGCTTGAACAGGAACTCGGGGATCCAGAAGGAGTGGGCCACGTCGCCGGAGGCGAGGCGGAACTCGATGGGGGTCTGGCTGGGAAGCACGAGCACCGGAACCTCCTCGGTGGTGCCCAGCGTCTCTACCGTGTTGTAGTTCAGGTAGGACATGTCGCGCTTGGACTTGCCGTGGATCGGGTTATCGCCGTTCGGGTTCACCTGGGTCTCGTCGGCAAGGCGCTGGCGCTCCTCGTTGACGCCCACGTAGTCCTGCCCGTTGGGCATCAGGGAGCCGTCCACCGCGGCGTAGCCGAACTTCCAGTTCCACTGGAAGGCCGTCACGTCCACGGTCACCTCGGGATCCTTGTCCAGCGCGGTCACCTTCTGCTGCGTCTGCACGGTGAAGAAGAAGATCACCATGACGATCACGATGGGAAGCGTGGTCAGCACCAGCTCAACGGGGATGTTGTACTGCGTCTGACGGGGGAACTCCCCCTTGCCATTCTTGGCGGCGCGCTTGGCGCCCCACCGGAAAATGGCGGTGAGGAACAGGCCCCACATGATGAGACCAATGATCCACGCCGCAACCCAGACCCAAACCCAGAAGTTGCCCATGGCCGTGGCCTCCGGGGTGATGCCCTCCGGCCAGCCCATGCGCAGCAACCGATCAACGGCCTCCGGCGGAGCAACATCGCAGCCAGACAAGGCGAGACCTGCGGCGGCAACGATGCCCCCCAGGGCCACCTTCCGGCCGAGGCCTGCTCGATTTCGCTGTTCCACGTGTGTCTGCCTTTCCTTCCACACAGCTTCTAAGAACACTGCGGTTCCATTCCTAACCAGCAGGATAGCCGATGTGAGCCCCGAAACCACGCCGAGCCCCTCCCCTCCTTCCCACAGGCGCGCCACAGAATATCCCCACCTGGGACTAACCTTACTGGCCTCGGCGTTTTTCGCCCGATCGGGCGCCTCCCGCACTGTGGCGCAGCCCTCAGCGGACATCCATCGAAAGTTGTCACCCGTTCGGGGAGAGGGTTAGGGAGCCCACGCGCGCCGGTGAGGGGCACGAATGAACATTTGTGCCATCATTCCTATAGTATTTCGCCATCCCTTCCCCCACCGTTAAGGAGTAGTCAAAGGATATGTGCGGGCTTCTTGGTTTTCTGTCCGCTGATGGGAAGGCTGCTGACTTCGTCAGCACCGTCTCCGCCGCCCTTCCCTGCCAGCGCCACCGCGGCCCCGATGACTCCGAGTCGTGGTCGGATAGCGACATCGTCCTCGGTTTCAACCGACTCTCCATCGTCGATCTCGAGCACTCGCACCAGCCCCTGCGCTGGGGCCCGGAGGAGAACCCCGAGCGCTACACCCTGACCTTTAACGGCGAGATCTACAACTACGTGGAGCTGCGCGAGGAGCTGCAGGCCGCCGGGTACGCCTTCCACACCACCGGGGACTCCGAGACGATCGTCGTGGGCTACCACCACTGGGGTGCCCGGGTGGTCGAGCACCTGCGCGGCATGTTCGCCTTCGGCGTGTGGGACTCGCAGGAGCGCAGCCTGTTCCTCGCGCGGGATCAGTTTGGCATCAAGCCGATGTTCCTTGCCACCACGGCCCGGGGCACGGCCTTCTCCTCCGAGAAGAAGTCCATCCTGGAGATGGCCTCCGCCCTCGATCTAGGCCTGGAGCTTGACCAGCGGGCCATCGAGCACTACGTGGACCTCCAGTACGTGCCGGAGCCGGAGTCCCTCCACCGCCAGATCTGGCGCCTGGAGTCCGGCTGCTACGCCACCGTACGCCCCGGGCAGGAGCCCCAGGTGCAGCGCTACTTCCGCCCGGAGTTCCGCACCACCGCCGTGTCGCAGGACCGCGAGCAGCAGCTCTTTGACAGCATCGCGCGCGTGCTTGAGGACAGCGTGGAAAAGCACATGCGCGCCGACGTCACCGTGGGTTCCTTCCTCTCCGGGGGCATTGACTCCACCGCCATCGCGGCCCTGGCCAAGCGGCACAACCCCGACCTGCTCACCTTCACCACCGGCTTCGAGCGCGAGGGCTACTCCGAGGTGGACGTGGCGGCCGAATCCGCCGCCGCGATCGGCGCGGAGCACATCGTCAAGATCGTGTCCCCCGAGGAATACGCCACCGCCATCCCCAAGATCATGTGGTACCTGGACGACCCGGTGGCCGACCCCTCCCTGGTCCCCCTGTACTTCGTGGCGGCCGAGGCCCGCAAGCACGTCAAGGTGGTGCTCTCCGGCGAGGGGGCGGACGAGCTCTTCGGCGGCTACACCATCTACAAGGAGCCGCTGTCCCTCGCGCCCTTCGAGAAGGTGCCCTCTCCCCTGCGTAAGGGGCTGCGCCGCCTGGGGGCCGTGCTCCCCGACGGCATGAAGGGCAAGTCCCTGCTCGAGCGGGGAACCATGAGCATGGAGGAGCGCTACTACGGCAACGCGCGCTCCTTCAACTTCGAGCAGATGCGGCGGGTCATTCCCTGGGCCACCCGGGAATGGGACCACCGCGAGGTCACCGCCCCGATCTACGCCCAGTCTCGCCACATGGACCCGGTGGCGCGCATGCAGCACCTCGACCTCTTTACCTGGATGCGCGGGGACATCCTGGTCAAGGCCGACAAGATCAACATGGCCAACTCCCTGGAGCTGCGCGTGCCGTTCCTGGACAAGGAGGTGTTCCGGGTCGCGGAGTCTATCCCCCACGAGCTCAAGATCTCCCACGGCACCACCAAGTACGCCCTGCGCAAGGCGATGGAGCAGATCGTTCCCCCGCACGTGCTGCACCGCAAGAAGCTCGGCTTCCCCGTGCCCATGCGGCACTGGCTCGCCGGGGACGAGCTGTACGGCTGGGCGCAGGACACGATCAGGGACTCCCAGACGGAGGAGATCTTTGACAAGAACGCGGTGCTCGAGATGCTCAAGGAGCACCGGGACGGCGTCTCCGATCACTCGCGCCGCCTGTGGACGGTGCTGGCCTTCATGATCTGGCACGGCATCTTCGTGGAGGGCCGGATCGACCCGCAGATCGAGCACAAGGACTACCCGGTGGACGTCTAGGCCCGGGTGGCGGCCCCACATGCATGAAGGGGAGGAGCGGATCCCGCTCCTCCCCTTTTTCACGAACAACGCATCAGTTGAAGGAATCGCCGCAGGCGCAGGACCCGCTCGCGTTAGGGTTATCGATGGTAAAGCCCTGCTGCTCGATGGTATCGGCGAAGTCGATGGTGGCGCCCATGAGGTAGGGCACGGACATCTTATCCACCACCAGCCGAACCCCGCCGAACTCGTCGGCCTTATCGCCGTCCAGGGTTCGGTCGTCGAAGTAAAGCTGGTAGCGCAGCCCGGCGCAGCCTCCCGGCTGCACGGCGATGCGCAGCGAAAGATCGTCGCGGCCCTCCTGGTCCAGCAGCGCCTTGGCCTTGGCCGCGGCGGCGGCGGAAAGCGTCACTCCGGTCTCGGTGGACGGTGCAGTCATCTCGGTCATCTCCTTGGGTGTTCTACGAGCTCCGTGCGCGGTTACTATGCCCCACACCCTACCCACGAACGCGGCGCGCGGTGGTGGCGCTAAGCACGGCCCTGACGAGTGTAACCGCGCGAGGAGGGCGATCATTCCCGGTGCGCCACGGACTGCTTGTAAGGTTGTACCCGTGAAATTACCGTGGCACAGCACCAGCGATAGCACACCGGCGGCCACAGCCCGCCCCGTGGGCGGCAGCGCCAAGGGCGCTAAGGACGCCAAGGATTCCGCGACCCCCGCCGCCCCCGAGAAGTCCGGGGCACCGAGCGCACGCCTGCCCAAGGGTTATACCGCCCCCAAAGGGCGCCCCACGCCCAAGCGCAAGGACGTGGAGATGGAGCGCGGCGTGATCCGGGGGTCCGGCATGGCTCCCACCACCCCGCAGCAGCAGCGCCAAAAGCGCAAGGAGCTCAAGGCCTCCATGACCAAGGAGGAGTGGAAGAGCTACAAGCGCAAGGAGCGCGAGGAGTCCCGCAGGCGGCAGCGCGAGGCGCAGGCCGCCATGGATCGCGGCGAGGAGCAGTATCTCCTTCCCCGGGACAAGGGCCCGGAGCGGGCCTTCGTCCGGGACTGGGTGGACGCGCGCCGCTTCATCAACAACTTCGTCATGCCCTTCGCGCTGGTGCTGCTGGTCTCCATGTTCATCACCAACGGCATCCCCGAGGCCGCGGCAGTCGTCTCGATCGTGTCCATGGTCTTCATCGTGGTCTTTGCCACGGAGGCCATCTTCATCGGCCGCCGCGCCAACCGGGCGGTGCGCGCGGAGTTCCCCAACACCACGCAGGCGGGCCTTGGGCTCGGCTTCTACGCCTACTCCCGTGCCATGCAACCGCGCCGCTGGCGCAGCCCCAAGGCGCGCGTCGCCGTCGGTTCCCCGGTGGGGCGGGGCACGAACAAGTAGGCGCGCCACCCCAGCAACCAACCCAGGTACGAGGTCATCGTGGAGTTACTGAGCACCATCGCCCCCCCGCCGGGCAGCACCGACCGCCTGCCCGCACCCCTTCCCGAGGACGCCGCGGGGCGGCTGCTCGACGTCGCCTCCTTCTTCGCCGCGGCGCAGGGGGCCTCGCCCGAGGCGCCGCTGCGCCCCGTCCGTCAGCCCCGCATGACGCTGTGGTCCGGGGAGCGCCCCGCCGCCGGGGCGAGCCTTCTCAGCCCGGAGCGCGCCGACGCCCTGCGCCGGGACTTCGAGCGGGGTGCGGGCCCCACGCGGGCCTTCGCGGAGTCGGCGGGAGTACCCGCCGAGGCGGTGGAGGTCTCCCCCGGGCTGGCTCTTGAGGAGGCCCTGTCCCTGGGCATCCGCACGGCGGACGCGCAGGCGGATAGCGAGGTGGACCTGGCGCTGCCCGCCTCCCTGGGGGCGGGCGACGAGGAGGAGGCCCTCGCCCTCCTCGGGCTGCTCACCGGCAAGGAACCCGTGGCCGTCCTGGGATTCCACGGCACCGCGGACGCCGCGTGGTCCGAGCGCGTGGCGCTCGTGCGCGACCTCATGTTCGCGGCCAGGGGGCATCGCTCCTCGGCGGAGAACACCCTGCGCCATCACGCGAGCGCCGCGATGGTGGCGCTGGTGGGGTACATCGCGCAGTCGGCCGCGCGGCGCACCCCCGTTCTCCTGGACACCACGGTGACCTGCGTGGCCGCCTGCTACGCGGAGGCCCTCGCCCCCGGCGCCAAGGCATGGCTGCTGGCGGGCCAGCTCACCCCGCACGCCGGGCACCTGATCGCCACCCGTCACCTGGGGATCACCCCCCTGCTCGCCCTGAACATGCCGCTGGGGATGGGCACCGGGGCGGCGACCACGCTCCCCCTGGTGCGCGCCGCCACCGCCCTCTACGCCCACGACCGGGACTAAGAACCAGGACCGCGAGCGGGGGCGTCGATAAGCCCTCGGTCGGGCCTAGCCCTCGGCGGGGACGAGCTGGTGCATCCAGCCGTGCGTGTCCTCCGCCGTCCCGTGCTGGATGTCCGTGAGGCGCTGCCGGAGCCTCATGGTCACCGCGCCCGCCTGGTTGTTTCCCACCACAAACTCGCCCTCGTTGGACTTGACCCGCCCCACCGGGGTCACCACGGCGGCCGTTCCGCAGGCCAGCGTCTCCGTCAGCGCGCCGGATGCGGCGTCCCGGCGCCACTCGTCCTTGGAGAAGCGCCGCTGCTCGGTGGCGTACCCGAGGTCGCGCGCCACGTGCAAGAGGGAATCCCGGGTGATCCCCGGCAGCAGGGAGCCGCTGAGCTTGGGGGTCACCAGCGTGACCCCCTCCGGGGAGTCCTCCGCCCCGTACACGAACATCAGGTTCATGCCGCCCATCTCCTCGATGTACTCGCGCTCGATGGCGTCCAGCCACACCACCTGATCGCAGCCCTTCTCGCTGGCCTGGGCCTGCGCCAGCAGGGAGGCCGCGTAGTTGCCCGCGAACTTGGCGGCCCCCGTGCCGCCCGGGGCGGCGCGGACGTAGTCCTCGGAGAGCCACACGCTCACGGGCTTCACGCCCCCGGCAAAGTAGGCGCCGGAGGGGGAGGCCATGAGCAGGAACGTATAGGAGCCGGAGGGGTGCACGCCCAGGGTGGCCTCGGTGGCAAACATGAGGGGACGCAGGTAGAGGGCGGCCTCTCCCCCGGCCTCGGGGACCCACTGCCGGTCCACGTCCACCAGCACCCGCACCGCCTCGAGGAAGTCCGCCACCGGCAGCTCGGGCATGGCCAGGCGGCGCGCGGAGTCCTGCATGCGCTGGGCGTTGCGCTCGGGACGGAAGGTCGCGATCGAGCCGTCCGGCATCCGGTAGGCCTTGATCCCCTCGAAGATCGCCTGGCCGTAGTGCAGCACCGAGGCGGCCGGGGAAAGCTCCAGGGGACCAAAGGGAACCACGCGGGCGTCGTGCCAGCCGCGCTCCTGGCTCCACTCGATGCGCACCATGTGGTCGGTAAACTGCTGACCAAAGGCGGGATTCCTCAGGATTTCCTCGCGGCGCTCGTCGCTGACCGGGTGGGTGCTTCGATCGATGGTAAAGGTGAGAGACGTCATTCTTTTACCGTACACTTCCCGCCGCAGGCGATAGCCTTATTAAGGATCAGTCTTTAATCTCTCGTTTCAGGAGGTCTCATGCTCAGTGGTTTGCCCGCGCGCGGCGCTCTCGCGGCCGCCAGGATCGCCAAGAAGGTACCCGAGGACGCCCGCGTCATCCTCCTGCCCGTGTTTCGCGGGGAGGAGGGGCCGGAGCTTCCCCTGACCGGGCTGCTGGACGCCGCCGCGGCCCGCGACGTCCTCTCCGCCGCCGAGGCGATCTCCTTCGAGGCCAAGCCCGAAAGCCTCGCCCTCCTCCCCCTCCCGGATTCCCTGCCCGCCCCGGGCGCGTCCTGCCTCGCGCTCGTGGGCCTAGGGGAGGCCTCGGACTTCGACGCCGAGGTGCTGCGCCGCGCGATGGGCGCCGCGGCCCGGCGGCTCCGGGATCGCGGCCCCGTGGTGGCCTCGCTCGGGGACCTGGGCGAGGGCACCGCCGAGGCCGCCGTGGAGGGCTACCTGCTGGGCTCCTACTCCTACGCGGGGCACCGCAGCGACGCCACGGAGCCCGGTGCCCTCACGCTGCTTGCCTCGGGAAAGAAGAACAAGACTGCAGCCGCAGTCCGGGCCGCCACGGTGCGGGCGGAGGCCGTGGCCCTCGCCCGCGACCTCACCAACACCTCCGCGCGGGATCTCTACCCCGCCTCCTACGCCGACGCCCTCGCCGCGCTGGCCTCCGAGCACGGCGTGGAGTCGGAGATCTACGACGCCTACCGGCTGTCCGCCGAGGGCTTCGGCGGCATCCTGGCCGTGGGGTCCGGCTCACAGCGCGCCCCGCGCCTGGTCCGCCTACACTGGGCGCCCGCGGACCGGGAGCCGCGAGCGCGCGTGGCGCTGGTGGGCAAGGGCATCACCTTTGACACCGGCGGTATCTCCCTCAAGCCGGCGGCCAACATGGAGGTCATGATCTCCGACATGGGCGGCTCCGCAGCCGTGGCGGCCAGCGTGTTTGCCGCCGCGCGCCTGGAACTCCCCGTGGAGGTCACCGCGTGGCTCCCGCTGGCGGAGAACATGCCGTCCGGCGCGGCCACCCGCCCGGGCGACGTGATCACGCACTACGGCGGCATCACCTCGGAGATCCTCAACACCGACGCCGAGGGGCGGCTCGTGCTTGCCGACGCCCTCGCCCGGGCCGCCGAGGACCGGCCCGACGCGATCCTGGAGGCATCCACCCTCACCGGCGGGCAGCTCGTGGCCCTGGGTACCCGCACCACCGGCGTCATGGGCTCCCCCGAGCTGCGCGACCTCGTGGCGCGATCCGGGCGCGAGGTGGGCGAGTCCGCCTGGGCCATGCCGCTGCTGGAGGAGCACGAGGAGGCGCTGCGCTCCCCCGTGGCGGACATCCGCAACACCCACAACTCCCGCAACGGGCAGATGCTCTTTGCCGGGTCCTACCTCTCCCGGTTCGTCCCGGACGGCATCGAATGGGCGCACCTCGACGTGGCGGGGCCGTCCTGGAACGAGGGGGCCGCCTACGGCTACACCCCGCAGCGGGCCACCGGGGCCCCGGTGCGCACCCTGCTTGAGGTCCTCTCCGCCATCGCGCGGCGGGAAACCCCCTCCGGCGAGTCCTGATCGCGCGCCCTCGCGCGTGCGATCAGCGCGGCCCGCCCGCCTCTCCGCGCTCCCACTGGGCGCGCCGCTCCCGCTGCTCCTCGCGCTTGCGCACTATCCGATCCCGCTCGATGCGCTCGCGCATGCGCTGCGGGTACCCCGTCTCCTCCACGTCGTAGACCGGGCAGTCGAGGAGCCGCACCAGGGCGTCGATCCCCTTCGGCCCCCCGATGCGCCGCCGGATGAAGGCGCCGGACTCGTCCACCACCACGGCGGACATCTCGTTGATGAACGTCTCCGGCTCCACGAACGCCTCCACGCAGGCCCGCCCCTGGGCCCACTCGCGCAGTTCCCGCGCGTCCTCGGGCCGGATCGTGGCCCCCGGGGCGCGCGGGGGCCGCGGGCCCGTCTTGCTCTTGCGGCGACCAAAGATATTGAACACGGCCTACAATTGTAGGTGTATGTGCCGCCATCCCGTAGCGATATATCGCGCAGATCGTGCCGCCGTATCGCTTCCCCGTGCGCGGGGGCACCTCCGGTGCGCGCCGTGAGCGGCAGGCGGGTACGGTTAACGTATTAGATCCACCTACACGATTATCGAGGAGTCTGACACACATGGCGTTCTCAGTAGAGATGCCCGAACTGGGCGAGTCCGTCACCGAAGGAACCATCACCCAGTGGCTGAAGTCCGTGGGCGATACCGTGGAGGCCGACGAGCCCTTGCTCGAGGTCTCTACCGACAAGGTCGATACCGAAGTCCCCTCCCCCGCCTCCGGCGTTCTCCTCGAGATCAAGGCGGAGGAGGATGACACGGTGGATGTGGGATCGGTGATCGCCGTGATCGGTGACGCCGACGAGGCTCCCTCCGGCTCCGACGATGCCGGGGCAGCCCAGGAGGAGGCCAGCTCCTCCGACTCCGCCCCCGCCGAGCCCAAGGAGCCCGAGGACGCCCCCCAGGAGGCCGCCGAGGAGCCCGCTGGCTCCAACGCCTCCGGGGCCGCCTCCGAGGTCACCATGCCGGAGCTGGGCGAGTCCGTCACCGAGGGAACCATCACCCAGTGGTTGAAGTCCGTGGGCGATACCGTGGAGGCCGACGAGCCCTTGCTCGAGGTCTCTACCGACAAGGTCGATACCGAAGTCCCCTCCCCCGTGGCGGGCACCCTGCTGGAGATCCTGGCAGAGGAGGACGAGACGGTGGACGTCGGCGCCGCGATCGCGCGCATCGGCGATAAGAGCGCCGCCCCGGCGAAGCCCGCGGAGGAGAAGAAGCCCGCGCAGCAGGAGGAGCCCAAGCAGGAGGCCCCCGCCAAGGAGGAGCCTGCGGAGGAGGAGCCTGCGGAGGAGAAGCCCGCCGAGGCACCCAAGCCCTCCGCCACGTCCGGCAACCTCCCCTACGTCACCCCGCTGGTGCGCAAGCTCGCGGAGAAGCACTCCGTGGACCTGAACTCCATCAAGGGCACCGGCGTGGGCGGGCGCATCCGCAAGCAGGACGTGCTGGCCGCCGCCGAGGGTTCCACCGAGGACGCCGCCCCGGCGCAGCAGTCCGCGGGCAGCCCCGCCAAGGCCCCGGGCGCGGCCTCCACCAAGTCCGTGGACCCGGAGAAGGCCAAGCTGCGCGGCACGGTGCAGAAGGCCAACCGCATCCGCCAGATCACCGCCACCAAGACGGTGGAGGCGCTGCAGACCTCCGCCCAGCTCACGCAGGTGCAAGAGGTGGACATGACCAAGGTGGCGCAGCTCCGCAAGGCCAACAAGCCCGCCTTCGCGGAAAAGCACGGCGCCAACCTCACCTACCTGCCGTTCTTTGCCAAGGCTGTCGTGGAGGCCCTGGTCTCCCACCCGAACGTCAACGCGTCCTACAACGCGGAGACCAAGGAGATCACTTACCACGAGGACGTGAACCTCTCCATCGCCGTGGATACCCCCGCCGGGCTGCTGACGCCGGTGATCCACCACGCTCAGGACAAGACCCTGCCGGAGCTGGCCCAGGCGATCGCGGAGCTGGCCGAGCGCGCGCGCAACAACAAGCTCAAGCCGAACGACCTGGTGGGCGGCACGTTCACCATCACCAACATCGGCTCCGAGGGCGCCCTGACCGACACCCCGATCCTCGTCCCGCCGCAGGCGGGCATCCTGGGCACGGGCGTGATTACCAAGCGCCCGGTGGTGGTCAACCAGGACGGCCTGGACGCCATCGCCATCCGCCAGATGGTGTTCCTCCCGCTGACCTACGATCACCAGTTGGTGGACGGGGCCGACGCCGGGCGCTTCCTCACCACCGTGAAGGATCGCCTGGAGACGGCCGACTTCGAGGGGGATCTCCTCCTCTAGGAACAGCACCCCCGCAGCCGGGTATTCTCCCCCGGCGCGACGCCGCGAGGCCCTAGCCCCATTCGGGGCTAGGGCCTCGTTGTTATGCACCTCGCAGCGTTTATAATGCGGCTAGATATCTCACGCATCCTGTGTTTAAGGAGACACCTCACTTGACGCATCTCACCCCCACGTCCAATCCCTCCTCCTACCCCGCCCGGCACCTCGGCCCCGACGCCGCGGAGGCCGCCACCATGCTCGACGCCCTGGGGTTCTCCACCCTGGACGAGCTCATCGACGCCGCGCTGCCGCCCAGCATCCGGGCGAGCAATCCCCCGGCGCTCCCCGCCCCCCTGTCCGAGCACCGGGCCCAGGAGCGGCTGCGCGAGCTGGCGGCAAAGAACGTGGTGCTCACCCCCCTCTACGGGCAGGGCTATTACGAGACCATCACGCCCCCGGTGATCCGGCGGGGTGTGCTGGAGGACCCGGGCTGGTACACCGCCTACACCCCCTACCAGCCGGAGATCTCCCAGGGGCGCCTCGAGGCGCTGCTGAACTTCCAGACGCTCATCTCCGAGCTGACGGGGCTGCCCATCGCCGGGGCCTCCCTGCTGGACGAGGCCAGCGCCGTGGCGGAGGCCGTGGGGCTCATGGCCCGGGCGAAGAAGAAGGGGCGGCGCGTTCTCCTCGACGCCCGGCTGCACCCGCAGGTCCTCGCGGTGGCGGCCGAGCGCGCCCGCGCCATCGAGCTCGAGGTGGAGATCGAGAACCTGTGCGGCCCCATCGTGGGCGAGGATTACGTGGGCGTGGTCATCGCCTACCCCGGCACCGAGGGGGACATCGTCGATCCGCGCGCGATCGTGGAGGACATGCACACCCGAGGCGGCCTGGCGGCGGTGGCCTGCGACCTCATGGCCCTGCAGCTCCTGGAGTCCCCCGGCGCGCTGGGGGCGGACATCGCGGTGGGGTCCTCCCAGCGCTTCGGCGTGCCGCTGTTCTTCGGCGGCCCCCACGCCGCCTTCATCTCCGTCACGGATAAGCTCAAGCGGCAGCTTCCCGGCCGCGTGGTGGGCGTGTCCAAGGACGCCTCCGGGGCCCCCGCCTACCGCCTGGCCCTGCAGACCCGCGAGCAGCACATCCGCCGGGAAAAGGCCACCTCCAACATCTGCACGGCGCAGGCGTTGCTGGCTGTCACGGCCTCCATGTACGCCGTGTATCACGGCGCGGAGGGGCTCCGCCGCATCGCGCGGGGCATCCACAGCCGCGCGGCGCTGCTGGCGCGCGCGGTGCGTCAGGCCCCCGGCCTGGAGCTGGAGCACGATACCTTCTTTGACACGCTGACCATCCGCGTGGCCGACGCCAAGGACAGCGCCGAGGCCCTCGCCCGGGCGGGTTACCTGGTCCGCACCATCGGGGCCGATAGGGTCTCGATCTCCTTCGGAGAGTCCACCACGGAGGCCGACGTCGCGGCGATCGCGCGCGCCCTCGGCGCCCCCGAGGCGTCCTCCGAGGCCTCCGGCGAGGGGTCCACGGATGGGGAGGGGCTGCCGGAGGCCCTGCTGCGCCGCACGGAGACGCTGACCCACCCGATCTTCTCGCGGATTCATTCCGAGACCCAGATGCTGCGCTACCTGCGCGAGCTGTCGGACAAGGACCTCGCGCTCGATCGCACCATGATCCCCCTGGGCTCCTGCACGATGAAGCTCAACCCCACCGCGGGCATGGAGCCGATCAGCTGGCCGGAGTTCGCCAACATCCACCCCTTCGCCCCCGAGGAGCACACGCGGGGCTGGCGCGAGCTCATCGAGGAAATCGAGGCGTGGCTGGCCGAGATCACCGGGTACGCCAAGGTCTCGGTGCAGCCCAACGCCGGTTCCCAGGGCGAGCTGGCGGGCCTGCTGGCCATTCGCCGCTACCACGTCTCCCGGGGCGACCTGGCCCGGGACATCTGCCTGATCCCGCAGTCCGCGCACGGCACCAACGCCGCGTCGGCCACCCTGGCCAACCTCCGCGTGGTCGTGGTGTCCACCGCGGAGGACGGCTCCATCGACCTGGCGGACCTTAAGGCCAAGCTGGAGCAGCACGGGCCCCACGTCGCGGCCATCATGATCACCTACCCCTCCACCCACGGGGTGTTCGAGCCCCAGGTGCGCGAGGTGTGCGAGAAGGTGCACGCGGTGGGCGGGCAGGTCTACATCGACGGCGCCAACATGAACGCCCTCGCGGGACTGGCCCGCCCCGGCGAGTTCGGCGGCGACGTCAGCCACCTGAACCTGCACAAGACGTTCACCATCCCGCACGGCGGAGGAGGCCCCGGCGTGGGCCCCGTGGCGGTGCGCGAGCACCTGGTGCCCTTCCTGCCCACGGACCCCAACGCCACCGATCCGAGGCGTCCCGCCCCCGAGGAGACCGGCGTCCCGGTGACCGCCACCCGCTACGGGTCGGCGGGCGTGCTGCCGATCTCGTGGTCCTACCTGGCCATGATGGGCGGGGAGGGCCTGGCGCGGGCCACGGCCCACGCCGTCCTCGGGGCCAACTACGTGGCGGCGCGGCTGCGGGAGGATTACCCGATCCTCTACACCGGCGAGACCGGCCTGGTGGCCCACGAGTGCATCGTGGACCTGCGCGCCCTCACGGACGCCTCCGGTGTCACCGCCGCGGACGTGTGCAAGCGGCTGGTGGATTACGGCTTCCACGCCCCCACCCTGGCCTTCCCCGTGGCGGGCACCCTCATGGTGGAGCCCACGGAGTCCGAGGACATCGCGGAGCTGGATCGCTTCATCGAGGCCATGCGCTCCATCCGCCGGGAGATCCAGGCGGTGATCGACGGCGCTGTGGCCTACCAGGATTCCGTGCTCCACCACGCGCCCTTCACCGCGCGCAGCGTCTCCGGCGACGACTGGCCTTACGCCTTCACCCGGGAGGAGGCCGCCTGGCCGGTGGCCTCCCTGGGCCGGACCAAGTACTTCCCGCCGGTGCGGCGCATCGACGAGGCCTACGGGGACAGGAACCTCGTGTGCTCCTGCCCACCCCCGGAGGCCTTTGCCCTCACCGACCCCACCAACCACACCTCTCAGGACGGAGCCACCCATGCCTAATTCCGATTCCCTGCGGCACTCCCCCCTCCACGCCGAGCACGAGGGGCTAGGGGCCACCTTCACCCCCTTCGGGGAGTGGTCCATGCCGCTGAAGTACGGCAAGGAGCTCGACGAGCACCGCGCGGTGCGCCAGGCGGCCGGGCTCTTTGACCTCTCCCACATGGGCGAGGTGCGGGTGAGCGGCCCCCAGGCGGCGGACTTCCTGGACTACGCCCTCGTCTCCCACCTCTCGGCCCTGGCGGTGGGCAAGGCGAAGTACTCCATGATCGTGCGCCCGGACGGCGGCATCCTGGACGACCTCATCACCTACCGCCTCGGGGACGAGGAGTTCCTCGTGGTCCCCAACGCCGCCAACACCGGCACCGTCGTGGCCGCCCTGCGCGAGCGGGCGGAGGGCTTCGACGTCACGCTTGCGGACGAGTCCACGCAGACCGCGCTCGTCGCGGTGCAGGGCCCCCGAGCCGAGGAGATCCTGCTCTCCCTCCTCGAGGAGCAGGACCGGGAGGCGCTGCGGTCGCTGAAGTACTACGCGGCCCTGACCGCCACCGTGGCGGGCGTGGCGGACGTGCTCATCGCGCGCACCGGCTACACCGGGGAGGACGGCTTCGAGCTGTTTACCCCCAACGCCAACGCCTCCACGCTGTGGGACGCCGCGCTTAAGGCGGGCCGGGAGCACGGCATCCGGCCCGCGGGGCTGGCGGCCCGGGACTCGCTGCGCCTGGAGGCGGCCATGCCCCTCTACGGCAACGAGCTCTCCGAGGACCTCACCCCCATCGACGCGGGCCTGGGCGTGCTCGTGTCCAAGAAGAAGGAGGGGGACTTCGTGGGTCGCGCCGCGCTGAGCGCCGTGGAGCAGCCCTCGCGGATCCTCGTGGGGATCGCCTCCGACGGCAAGCGGGCCGCGCGCGCCGGGGCCACGCTCTTTTCCCCGGACGGGGCGGAGATCGGCGTGGTGACCTCCGGACAGCCCTCCCCCACGCTGGGGCACCCCATCGCCCTGGCCTACGTGGACCGCACGGCGGCTACCCCCGGAACGGACGTCGTGGTGGACATTCGCGGCAAGCAGTACCCCTTCCGCATCGTGGAGACCCCGTTTTACAAGCGCGCCCGATAAGATCTTCCCAACCCTCACTGTATGAAAGGAGCCGTCATGGCCAACCTTCCCGATTCCTTCTCCTACTCCGACGAGCACGAGTGGATCAACGCCGCGGCGCAGGACGCGGTGGGAACCACCGTGCGCGTGGGCATCACCTCCGTGGCCACCGAGCGCCTCGGCGAGGTCGTGTTCGCCGAGCTGCCCGAGGTGGGTGACACCGTGACCGCGGGCGATACCTGCGGCGAGGTGGAGTCTACCAAGTCCGTGTCCGACCTCTACGCCCCGGTGAGCGGCACCGTGACCGCCGTCAACGAGGACATCGAGGACAACTACGAGGTCATCAACGAGGAACCCTTCGGCGCCGGGTGGCTCTACGAGGTCGAGGTCACCGAGGTCGGGGAGCTGATGACCGCCGCGGAATACGCGGCGGCCAACGGGGTGGAGTAACCGCTCGGGGGCTATGATGTAGCCACTATGACTGCACCGCGAGCCCCCTTCTTTCCCGCCCACCGCTCCATCCGCGCCGCGAGCGATCCCCTGCACATCCGCCACCTGGGGGTGGTGGACTACCAGGAGGCGTGGGATCTCCAGGCCAACCTCGCGGCGCGGCGCTATCGGGGGGAAGTGGGCGATACCGTGCTGGTGGTGGAGCACCCCAACGTCTATACGGCGGGCAAGCGCACCCAGCCGGAGGATCGCCCGCACAACGGGCTCCCCGTGATCGACGTGGATCGCGGCGGCCGCATCACCTGGCACGGCAGGGGGCAGCTCGTGGTGTACCCCATCGTCCAGTTGGCCGATCCCGTGGACGTGGTGGACTACGTGCGACGCCTGGAGGAGGCCATCATCCAGGCGGTGCGCGGGGCCGGGGTGACCAAGGCCGGGCGCATCGACGGCCGCTCCGGGGTCTGGGTGCCCGCCTCCGGGGTGCAGCCGGACCGCAAGGTGGCGGCCATCGGCATCCGCATCACCCACGGGGTGACCATGCACGGGATCTCCCTGAACTGCTCGAACACCCTGGACTACTACCAGCACATCATCCCGTGCGGGATCACGGACGCCGGGGTGACCACCATGAGCCGGGAGCTGGGGCGCGAGGTCACCGTCGAGGACATGACCGATCCCCTGCTGCACAGCCTCACCGAGGCCCTGGAGGGGCGGCTCACGGTGGCGGACCATTCCTTCGGCTCCGCGCCCGACCCCACCAAGGGCTTACCCCGTCAGCGCTGAGGTTTTAACGCCTGGTGCGATTCGGCTGTAAGGTGACGGACGTGACTATCGCACCTGAAGGCCGTAAGTTACTGCGCATTGAAAAGCGCAATGCGCAGACTCCGATTGAGCATAAACCTCGCTGGATCCGGAACCAGGTGAAAAATGGCCCGGAATACCAGGACATGAAGAAGCGCGTCTCCGGGGCCTCCCTGCACACGGTGTGCCAGGAGGCCGGTTGCCCCAACATCCACGAGTGCTGGGAGTCCCGCGAGGCCACCTTCCTCATCGGCGGCGCCAACTGCTCGCGCCGGTGCGACTTCTGCCAGATCAACTCCGCGCGGCCCGAGCCCCTGGACGTGGACGAGCCGCGCCGCGTGGCGGAGTCCGTGCGCGAGATGGGCCTGAACTACTCCACCATCACCGGGGTGACCCGCGACGACCTGGAGGACGAGGGCGCCTGGCTCTACGCCGAGGTGGTCCGGCAGATCCACGCGCTCAACCCGCGCACCGGCGTGGAGAACCTGGTGCCAGACTTCTCCGGCAAGCCGGACCTGCTCCAGGAGGTCTTTGAGTCCCGCCCCGAGGTGTTTGCGCACAACGTGGAGACCGTCCCGCGCATCTTCCGCAGGATCCGCCCGGCGTTCCGCTACGAGCGCTCCCTGGACGTTATCCGCCAGGCCCGCGACTTCGGCCTGATTACCAAGTCCAACCTCATCCTGGGCATGGGAGAGAACCAGGACGAGGTGCTCGAGGCCCTCTCCGACCTGCACGAGGCGGGCTGCGACATCATCACGATCACCCAGTACCTGCGCCCCGGCCCCATGTACCACCCCATCGACCGCTGGGTGAAGCCGGAGGAGTTCGTGGAGTACGCCACCGCGGCGGAGGAGATGGGCTTTGGCGCCGTCATGTCCGGCCCGCTGGTGCGCTCCTCCTACCGGGCGGGCCGCCTGTACGCGCAGGCGATGGCCGCCCGGGGCCTGGAGCTGCCGGAGAACCTCCGCCACCTGGAGGAGACCTCCCAGGGCTCCACGGCGCAGGAGGCCTCCACCCTGCTCTCCAAGTACGGCCCCTCGCAGGACACCCCCGTGGTGTCCGCGCTGGCGCGCTAAAGCGCGCTTATCCCCTTCGGATGGCCATCCCCTATCATGAGGGGCATGGCTGATCCGAACAAGCAGGCCGCCAAGGCGGCGAAGAAGGAAGAGCGCGCGGCCAAACGCGCCAAGCGCAAGCAGAATTATTCTCAGATCTGGCAGGCATTCAACCTCCAGCGCAAGCAGGATAAGGCGCTCATCCCCCTCATGCTCGCCGCCGTGGTGGGCGTGCCCCTCGTGCTCTTCCTCGTAGGCATGATCTTTAACGGCCAGTGGATCATGCTGCCCATCGGCCTCCTCCTCGGCGTGGTGCTGGCCATGTGGATCTTCTCCCGCCGCATCGAGGCCTCCATGTACGACCGCGCGGGGAACTCCCCCGGCGCGGCCGGGTGGGCGCTGGAGAACATGCGCAACACCGTAGGCGTGGTGTGGTTTACCAAGACCGCCGTGGGCGCCACCACCCAGATGGACGCCGTGCACCGCGTGGTGGGCGTGCCCGGCATCGTGCTGGTGGCCGAGGGGTCGCGCCACCGCGTGCGCCCCATCATGGAACAGCAGAAGAAGCGCCTGAACCGGCTCGTGGGTGGGGTGCCGATCTACGAGATCTACACCGGCGACGGCGAGGGCGAGGTTCCGCTCAAGCGCCTCCAGCGCGAGCTGCTCAAGCTGCCGCGTAATTACAAGAAGAACGACGTGTACCCCATCAACGCCCGGATCGAGGCGATGGATAACACCGTGGCGGGCGCGCCCGCAGGCATGCCCAAGGGTCCCCTGCCCAAGGGCGCCAAGGTCTCCGGCGTGAACCGCCGCGCCCGCCGCTCGGCGGAGCGCTCCAAGAAGGGCTAGCCGCTAGGCCCTAATCACGGCCGTGCCGGTGGCGCGGTCGTGCATCCCCCGGCCGTCCGCGTCCACGAGGGCCGCCGGGAAGATCAGGCAGGTCAGCAGCGTGCGCAGGGCCGCGCGCCACAGGCCCACGCGCTCGGGGGCGTCGATACGCGCAATCCCCATGCCCAGGACCGCCTGCCCCGGGGTGCGGGCGAAGAGCCACCCCGTGACGATCCCCAGCAGGGCAAAGAACAGGTACGCCATGGTGGCGACCCCGCCCAGCTCGCTGGTGAACATGTGGATAAAGCCGGCGAGGATCCAGGCGATCAGCCAGTCGATGCACACGCCCCCGGCGCGGCGTGCCACCGTGGCCAGGGAGCCCGCCCCGCTGCGCGGCAGCCCAAGATTGGCCCCCGGGTAGGCTCCGGGCCCCTCGGGGCCGTCGAACTGCGAGGGGATCTGGGGGCCGTCGAGCCAGCTACGCTTGGGGGTATCCATATCCACAATCTATCGCACGCGGCGCGGTACACTACAAGGTGTTTGGTGGCACGAGTTTTTGGTAGCCCTATAGTTATTGGGCTACACTGCCTGCCATACCCCTAGCCGCGAGGAACTCAGGAGCAGACCATGGCTTTCGCCTCCCACGAAGAACTACTCAAGTACATCAAGGACGAGGGGGTGGAGTTCATCGACGTGCGGTTTACCGACGTCCCCGGCACCGAGCAGCACTTTTCCATCCCCGCCAGCGCCCTTGACGAGGACGCCCTCGAGGAGGGCCTCGCCTTCGACGGCTCCTCCATCCGCGGCTTTACCACCATCGACGAGTCGGACATGAACCTGCTGCCAGACGTCGCCACCGCCGGGATCGACCCCTTCCGCCGCGCCAAGACCCTCAACATGAAGTTCTTCGTGCACGATCCCTTCACCCGCGAGCCCTTCTCCCGCGATCCCCGCAACGTAGCCCGCAAGGCCGAGGAGTACCTGGCCTCCACCGGCATCGCCGATACCTGTAGCTTTGGCCTCGAGGCCGAGTTCTACGTCTTTGACTCCGTACGCTACACCGCCGAGACCAACCACGCCTTCTACGAGCTGGACTCCAACGAGGGCTGGTGGAACCGCGGCGAGCTGGAAAACCTCGACGGCTCCCCCAACACCGGCTACAAGAACCGCCTCAAGGGCGGCTACTTCCCCGTGGCCCCCTACGACCAGACGGTGGAGCTGCGCGACCGCATGGTGCACACCCTCGCCGAGGCGGGATTCGAGATCGAGCGCTTCCACCACGAGGTGGGCACCGGCGGCCAGCAGGAGATCAACTACAAGTTCAACACCCTGCTGCACGCCGCGGACGACCTGCAGACCTTCAAGTACCTCATCAAGAACACCGCCGCCCAGGAGGGCAAGAGCGTGACGTTCATGCCCAAGCCGCTCGCGGGCGACAACGGCTCCGGCATGCACGCGCACCAGTCCCTGTGGAAGGACGGCAAGCCCCTCTTCCACGACGAGTCCGGCTACGCGGGGCTGTCCGACATCGCCCGCTACTACATCGGCGGCATCCTCCACCACGCGGGCGCCGTGCTGGCCTTTACCAACCCCACCCTGAACTCCTACCACCGCCTGGTGCCCGGCTTCGAGGCCCCCATCAACCTCGTGTACTCCCAGCGCAACCGCTCCGCCGCCGTGCGCATCCCGATCACCGGCTCCAACCCCAAGGCCAAGCGCATCGAGTTCCGCGCCCCGGACCCCAGCGGCAACCCCTACCTGGGCCTGGCCGCCATGATGCTGGCCGGCCTGGACGGCATCAAGAACCGCATCGAGCCGCACGCCCCGGTGGACAAGGACCTCTACGAGCTGCCCCCGGAGGAGGCCGCCTCCATCCCGCAGGCCCCCACCTCCCTGGACGCCTCCCTGCGCGCGCTGGAGGCCGACAACGAGTTCCTCACCGAGGGCGACGTGTTCACCGAGGATCTCATCGAGACCTACATCCAGTACAAGTACGACAACGAGATCACCCCCGCGCGCCTGCGCCCCACCCCGCTGGAGTTCGAGATGTACTACGACTGCTAGTTTCCAGCGCCCCACGCCTCACCTGCGGGTGGGGCGTTTTTCGTGCCGCTGGAGGTCATGCGCGGGCCATGCGCCCGCGCGGGGGTGCTCACGCGGGATTGGCGCGGGATCGCCGCACCGGGCCCCGCCCCGCCCAGGCGATCCCTCCCAGCACCGTCCCCGCCGCGACTGTCACCAGGAGGATCGCCACCACCGCGCCCCAGCCCTCCTCCGCGTACCAGCCACCCGGGGCCACAGCGCCGAGGGCGCCGCCCAGGTAATAGCCGGAGAGGTACCACCCCACCGCCGCCGACCTGGACCCCGGCAGTAGCCGTCCCGCCATCGAGGTGCCCGCCGCCTGCCCGGCGAATACGCCCACGCAGGACAGCGCCAAGCCGCACAGCATCGCCGGGAGCGCGGGGATAAGGGTCACGGCGATGCCCACGGCACCCACGAGCTGGAAAAACACAAAGACCCTCAGCTCGCCCCACCGCTGCATCATCCTCCCGCTCAGCGGGGTGGTGACCATCGGCAGCAGGAACACCAGAAAGACCATTCCGATCGCGCTGGTGGAAAGCGAAAAGGGCGGCTCGCCCAGGCGCAGGGAGGCGAAGGTAAAGGAGGCGGTCTGCTGGAACAGCAGCGTCGCCCCCACGAGGATGGTGCACAGCAGGCGCCATCGGGAGAGGAACCCTCCCGGCGAGAGGCCCGTGGCCGCTCCCCTCTCACCCCGCCGCCGGGGCACGAACCGGCGCTCGGGAGGCAAGAAGAACCACGCCACCGCCCAGGTAACCAGGAGGACCACCGTGTTGGCGAGGAAGGAAAGCCGCCACTGCCCCGTCCAGTCGCTCACCAGGGCGGACACCATGCGCCCGGCGAATCCGCCCAGGGCCGTGCCCGCAATGTAGAGCGCGTTGAGGCTTGCCGCCTGCCTCGCCGCGTATTCCTCCCCGAGGTAGGCCACCACCACCGCGAAGATGAACGGGCAGCACATCCCCTGGGCAAACCTCATGGCAAGCAGCAGCCAGAAGCTCGTGACCACGAGCCCCGGCAGCCCGAGCAGCGCCATCGCCAGCACGGCGGACAGGATGACCCGGCGACGCCCCCCAGGCGTCGGAGAGCATTCCCGCCCAGGGCGCCACGAGGGCCACCCCCGCGGTGGTGGCGCTCACCGTCCACGCGGCGGTCTCCACCCCCACGCCCGCCCACCGCGCCACCTCGCCCAGGATGGGCTGCGTGGAGTACATGTTGAGCAGGGCGCTCATGCCCAGCATCACCAGGGCTATCCGCGTGGCCGCTCCCGCGCTCGTCCTCGCCTCGCTCATCGGTGGCCTCCTTAGCAGTAGACACCACCGTACCCCCTGCGCATAGCGACGAGGAAGAGTAATCGACGCCATCGTAGATGAGGAAAAGCGATCCGGTTTCTCCGTGCGGCCGAGGATACGAGGAAATATCCTCTTGTCGTGGGCGCTCCGTGCACGCAAGGGACGACCTTATCCCCTCGTGTCAGCCCCGCCCGCAGCCCCTGGATACACCAGTGCCCGGTGTTCGGCCATCACGCGAACACCGGGCACTGCCTCTTCTGCCGTTTAGCTCTTGGCCCCGTTCAAGGTAGCGGGGTCGATCCCCTTCTCCGGGGCCTTGGGCTCGGCGGGAGCGGCCTCGCCAGGCTCCGCGGGAGCGGGCTGCTCGGCACCCTGGGCTCCGGGCTTCTCCGCCTCCGGGGCCTGCGTCTCGGGCCGCTGCGGGGCGTCCGTGGGCTGCCCGGCCGGGGCGGCGGGTTCCGTGGACTCCGTGGGCGCAGCGGGCTCCGTCGGCTCCGTCGGCGCGGTCGGCTCGACGGGGGCGACCTCGGCCTTCTCCTCCGCCGGGATGTCCCCCTCCGCGGCGGTGACCAGCTCGCCCATCACCGGGGCGATGTTGCCGCCGCCACCGGAGTGCAGCACGGTGATGATCTCACCGGCCAGGTTCGGGTTGGAGCTGGTGGTGGCGAAGGGGCCGCCGCTGGAGCCGCCGCCGACCCAGCACTCGCGCTCGCCCTCCACACGGCGGATCTGGCTGTTGCCGCCGCCCTGGTACTTGGTGTAGTTACCCACGCACACGGACTGGGACTTCCCGTGGAAGGGCGCGGGGCCGGGGTAGCCGATGAGGGAGGCCTGAACGACCTCGCCCTGCTGCAGCTCGGGGTGGATGCCAAAGGCGCCGGTGACGTCCTGGATCTTGCGCCCCTGATCGTCCGGGGCGATCTCCAGCACCGCCACGTCCACGCCGGAGGTCTCGGAGACGTGGGCGTCCGCAATCTTCCACGAGCCGAACGGCACGCGCTGCGCGGGCTCCTGCGCCACGCCGTCGAACGCCGGGGTAAAGAAGGACTTTCCGGCGGCGATGGAGTCGCGGGTGCCCTGGGAGATCTGCCACTTGCCGTCCTGCCACTTGCCCAGGCAGTGCGCGGCGGTGACCACAAGGGTGCGCGAGGCGCTGTCGATCACGGAACCGGTGCACAGGGAGCCCGCGTTCACGATCTGCCCCACCGCGCGCGAGGCGGCCTGCTCCGCGTACGGGGTCTCGGCAAAGTACGCACCCTTGTCGTTGATCTCGGAGAGGTGCCCGTCCAGCACGGAGCCCGCCGGGTTCGGCTGCGGCAGCCGGGAGCCGTCATCGGCCACGGCCATCGGGGCGAGGTGGCTCGCGGCGGCAAAGGCGGCGCTTAGGGCCAGCACTACAGATTTCTTCACAATCCCAGGTCCTTTCCAGGGGTCGGGTGCTTTATTCAGCGAAAATTAATCATACCTTATTTCGCCCGTTCGCCGCCTTTTCCACTGCTAAGGGCCCGTTATCGCAGGGCCTCTTCCAGAGGCACCACGCCGTCGTTAAACCGAACAAAACGGCGGATCGCCACTCCCCGCACGGCCTCCACGATGGCCTTCGCCACGTTCTCCCTGGAGGCGGTGGAGCCCTTTTCCCGCCAGTCGTCATCCTCCGCGAGCACCTCCACGCGCCCGTCCCCGGGCTCCCCGCTCAGGGTGCTCGGGCCCAGGATCGTCCAGTCCAAATCGGTGCCGCGAAGGTGCTCATCCGCCTGCAGCTTGGCGTCCGCGTAGGCGAAGAAGTCCTCGCTCTGGGGCACGCCGTGCTCCGGCACCGACCCCACCCAGCTCACCATCACGTACCGACGCACCCCGGCCCGCTCGGCGGCCTCCATGCTGCGGATGGCGGCGTCGCGGTCCACCGCGTACGTGCGCTCGGGGGAGCCCCCGCCCGCGCCGGCGGACCACACGATCGTGTCCTGCCCGGCGAACAGCTCCGCCAGCTCCTCGACGCCGAGGCTCTGAACGTCCGCCACCACGGGCGTGGCCCCGGCCTCGCGGACGTCGTCCTCCTGCCCCGCCGACCGGATCACGGAGCTCACCCGATAGCCCTGCGCCGCGAGCAGCGGGGCCGCCAGCAGCGCCACCTTGCCGTGTCCCCCAATGATCATCACGCTCTTGTTCACGGACATACCTGTTCCCTACCTTCTATCGATTTCGCGTACACCCCTCGCAACATTGGGGTATCTCCGAGTATTCCGGGCGGCGCGGGCGGAACATCAAAACTCCTGCTCATAGCGGGGGATGAAAATAAATACCGCTGTTTCCTAGGAAAATCTCGTCGAGCCCTTCCCCGGGGACCATTTTGCTGCTATCTTTACTTTCAGGTAGCGCGCGTACCCCGCATGAGCTACTGACATGTCGATACTAGTGAGAGGAAAGAGCGCATGAAGCTCTCCCGCAAGCTGGCCGTTTCCGTGGCCACCGTGTCCATCGCCGCCAGCACCGCCGTTGCCCCCGCCATGGCCGCTACCCCCGCCGTGAAGCCCGGCAAGACCTACGAGGAGCAGGTTCAGCAGGCCGAGCTGACCGGCAAGCGCCTCGACAACGCCAAGAAGGGCGTGGAGACCGCCAAGGGCATCGTGGACACCCTGGGTGGCCTCGGCGGCCTGTTCGGCGTGAGCGGTGGCGGCGAGAAGTAATTCTCCCCTTACCACAGGCTCCATCCTCCCCCGGTAATCCGGGGGAGGATTTTTCTATTACGCTAGGCGGATCCGCGCTTGTGATACCCCAGGCGGGGACGGAAGCCCGCGGGATGCCGCAACTGCGCCACGGCGTCCGCGCACAGCAGGCGGAAGCGCGGCTGCATCGGCGGGAGCTGCGCGACCTCGAACCAGCCCACGTCCGTGGATTCCTCGTCCCCCACGAACGGATCGCCGTTCCCGGAGACGGAGAGGCGGATCGCCGTGTCCACGTAGCTCACCACGTCGCCGTTGGGATAGGTCACCGGGCCCACCGCGCCCACGCCCAGCAGCGCCTCCACCCTGGCCTCCACGCCCGTCTCCTCCCGCACCTCGCGCACGGCGGCGTCGTGAGGCTGCTCGTCCGGGTCCACGATGCCCGTCACCGGGGTCCACTGGCCGTCGTCGGCGCGCCGGACCAGCAACACCGACGGGGTGGTCCACAGCGGGGCGTCCTCCGGCCTATCGCGCACCACCACTGCGGTGACACCCGGGAGCCACAGCGGGGCGTGGCCGATCTTCTCTCGCAGTTCCACAATGAAATCGGGAGTAGCCATGCGTGCCTTCCTCAACGCTCTCTACGCCGTCAACGGGTCAACCCCCACCCTCAGCGAGGATGGGGGTTATATCGCGCTGGTCCTAGTTCCGCTCTTGGCTCTCTCGCCAGGAGCGCAGCCAGTCGCTGAACTTAAAGCCCTCCGGATCGTCCGCGGGGCGATCCAGGGGGTCGGGGCTAATAACCTTGCCACCGCTCGACGCGTTGTCCGCCGCCTTGCCGGGGGCGGGTCGAACGCTGGCGGGAGCCTGCCCCTTGGCCTGCTGCGGCACCGCGCTGCGCTGCTCCGGCTTCGGGGCGGGTGGTGCAAAGCCACCGCCCGCCTTGACCACCTCAGAAGGCTTGGCATAGAAGCGATTCTGAGGAGCCGAAGAAACCGGCTTCTTCTCCGCAGGGGTATTCACGTATGCGGCCGGCATGGCCTGCGCCACGTTGCTCTGCGGCCGCGCCGCCTGCACGGGCTTCGGCGCGGGCGCGCTGGGTTGTGACGAGCCCGAGGATACGCTTATCTTTTCCTTGCTGAGACGATTAGCGCCCTCGTCCCGCCGCGCCCTTCAACTCTGCAGGGCGTTGACGTAGCGGTTCACCACGGAGCGCAGCATGGCCAGGTTGGTGCCCTGACGGGAAACCGCGACGTAGATGAACTCGGTGTTGCTGAGCATGCGAATGAGGTGGAGCTGATCCGAAAGGGTAAGCAGCATATCCTCGAGCCCGGAGTCCAGGTTCAGGGCGGCGATGGTCTTGAACTTGGCCTTGACCATCTCGCTGTTGTAGGCGGAGGCCACGTCCAGGTCAAAGTTGTTCAGGCGGGAAATGCTGGCCAGGGACATGCCGGTGTCGAGGTCCACCACGGAGGCACCCAGGAAACCGTCCAGGTCGCCTGCGATGTCGTTGAGCATGGTATTCAGATCAGTTTGGCGGGACATGTAAGAGAGAACCTTTCTCACGCGTTTAGAATCTACCGACCCCCGCCGCAGGGGCGCGGCGCGAGGAGTCCGGTGCCACAACATTCGTCGTCAGTGCCGTCCGTTGTAACGACACTATATTTACCAGAATTATCGGAAAGAATCATGTATACCTTCCCCCTTACACCCCCTGGCACGCATTTTTGGCGGATTCCCTATACAATGCCCATGCAAAGAACAGCAGCGGCTCCGCGTTCGTCTCGACCACAGAAGGAACGACCATGACACCTCGCCATCAGCTCATGAAGGATGGCTCCCCCGTGACCGGCACCGCGCATTCCCCCGACAATCTCTTTATCGGCTCCCCCACCTCCCATGAAGTAGTTTTCATCGGCCCGGTGGGGGTGGGAAAGACCACCGCCGTGGAGACACTATCGAGTATCCCCACGATTAATACCGAGGCCAGGCTCTCCTCCCACGCCGACCTCTCCCCCGAGCACACCCCCCTCAAGCAATCCACCACCGTGGGCCTGGACATCGGGCTGTGGGAGCGCCCCGACGGAACGCTCGTGGGCCTCTACGGCACCCCCGGTCAGGACCGCTTTGTCGCCTGCCGCACCCCCATGCTCAACCCCCAGGCCGGCATCGTGATCTGGCTCTACGGCAACTCGGCCACCCTCATGGACGACCTCTACCACTGGCTCGACGTGGCCGGCGGGTCCGAGCAGGCGCATCGCCTCACCGTGGCCCTGAACTACGCCACCACGTCGAGCCTTGCCGACGTCCAAGGCAGCCTGCGCAAGCACGGTTACCGGGGCGTGCCGGTGCACCTGGTCGATCCCCGGCGCGAGGAAGAAGTGCGCCAGCTCGTTACCACCGCTATTACCCGCCAAGGACTTCACGCATGATTACCCCCCACTCCCGCATTCGCACCACCGACTTCGACTCCAACCCCCTCGCCCAGGCGGCGACGCCCATCCTCAAGGACATCTTCGAGGCGCTCGAGGGCGCCAACTCCGTGGTGCTGGGCACCGGCGACGGCCTCCACATCTGCTCCATGGGCCTGGCCTCCGAGGTCGAAGGCGCGCAGCTCGCCGCGCTCAACGCCTCCATGGCGGGCGTCTCCGCGGCGCAGTCGGTGCTGCTGGGGCACAAGGACGACGAGAGCGCGGGCACCATCGTGGCCATGACCCTGCCCGACGAGAACCTCGTGATCGCCAGCGTGGCCTTCCCCGAGGTGCACGACCTGCTGCTGGGCGTCTCGGCCAAGGAATCCCAGATCGGCGTGGTCATCCAGCAGACCCGCAAGGCCGCCAAGCGCCTGTCCAAGTGGCTCAATAAGTAAGCCACCGGGGTTTAACCGGGACGAGCCCGGGCCTCCTGGGGCGCTAGCTATCCGCCGCGTCCCGCTCCTCTTCCTGCCGCTGCGGCTTTCCCTCCGCCTTGGCGTCCTGCCGGATCTGCTCGATCCACTTCGTGGGGTCAAAGGCCGCGTAGTGCTCGAGGCCCGCGAAGCGTTCCTGCGCCATGGCTTACTCCTTGACCTCGACGAGCTGGATGAGGTTGCCGCAGCTATCGTCGAGCACCGCGATCACGGCGCTACCCACGTCCGTGGGCTCCTGGGTAAAGCGCACCGATCGCCCGCTGAGCCTCCGGTACTCCTCGTCCACGCTGTCCACCTCGAACTGGGTAAAGGGGATGCCGTCCCGGTACAGGGCCGCGCGGAAATCGCGCGCCGCCGGGTGCGCGGCGGGCTCGAGAAGAAGCTCCGGGCCCTGCGGTCGATCCGGGGAGACGAGCGTAAGCCAGCGGTTGCCCGCCTCGTCCACCACCTGGTCCTTGGACACCTCAAAGCCCAGGACATCCCGGTAAAACGCCAGCGCCTCCTCCTGGTCATCCACGAAGATGCTTGCGATGCTGATGCGCATAAAAACCTCTCTAGCTGTTCGACCGGTCTTCTTACTCCACGTGCCGTGCGATCACGTCCTTGACCTCCTCCACGCTACGGGAAACGCTCAGCACCCGCCGAGGGGCGTCCATGATGCCCGCAAAGCGCTCGGGAACCGGTGGCTCCGTGCCCGTGGCCTCCCTGATCGTGTCCGCGAACTTCACCGGCAGGGCCGTCTCCAGGCACACGATCGGCCCCTGCACCTCCCGGCGCCAGCGGCGGGCCACCACCAGGCCGTCGGCGGTGTGCGGGTCCACGAGCACCCCCAGCCTGCGGTGCAGGTCCCCGATCTCGCGCACCCGGTCCTCGTGGGTCGAGGCCCCCGAGGCGAAGCCGTAACGCCCAGCAACCAGGGCGAACGCCTCCTCGCCCCCGAGGTCGAAGCCACCCTCCTTCACCCTCGCGCCAAAGAGGTCCCGCGTGCGCTCGGCGTCCCGGCCGAGGAGATCAAAGACGAACCTCTCGAAGTTGGAGGCGCGGGAAATGTCCATGGAGGGGCTGGACGTCTCCCGCGTCTCCTCCGAGGAGCGCACGCGGTACCGCCCGGTGCGGAAGAACTCGTCCAGCACGTCGTTTTCATTGGTGGCCACGATGAGGCGGTCGATGGGCACGCCCATCTGGCGGGCCACGTGCCCCGCGCAGATGTCGCCGAAGTTCCCGGTGGGAACGCTGAAGCTCACCTTCTGGTCGTTGCGCTCGGTCACCCGCAGCCAGCAGGACACGTAGTACACCACCTGCGCCATGAGGCGGGCCCAGTTGATGGAGTTCACCGCGCCGATGTGATATTTGCTCTTGAAGTCCGCGTCGGCGGAGATGGCCTTCACCACGTCCTGGCAGTCGTCGAATACGCCGTTGAGGGCCATGTTCACGATGTTGTCATCGTCAAGGCCAAACATCTGCGCCTGCTGGAAGGGGGTCATGCGCCCCGCCGGGGTGAGCATAAACACGCTCACGCGCCTGCGGCCCCGCATGGCGTATTCCGCGGAGGAGCCGGTATCCCCGGAGGTGGCGCCGAGGATGTTCAGCGGCCGATCCCTCCGTCCCAGCTCGTACTCGAACAGCTCGCCCAAAAGCTGCATCGCCATGTCCTTAAACGCCGCCGTGGGGCCCTGGGAGAGGTGCCCGATGTAGAGGTCGTCCTCCAGGGCGCTGACCGGCACGATCTGCTCATCGTCGAACACGGGGTAGCGGTAGGCGCGCGCGGCGATGGCATCGATGTCTGCCTCGGGGATGTCGTCGATAAAGAGCTTGAGGATCTCCGCCGCCAGGGCGGCGTAGCCCTCCTCGTTCAGAACGCCGCGCAGCCGGGCCAGGTCTGCCTCCGCCAGGCGGGGGTATTCCTCGGGCACGTAGAGCCCGCCGTCCGGGGCAAGACCGCCCAGCAAAATATCGGTGAAGCGGGCGGGGCGTGCGGTGCAGTCGCGGGTAGATATGTAGCGCATGGGCGCCAATTCTAGCCTGTTTGCACCGCTTAGGTCCCCTTTTTCTCCCTCGTTTTCCGTGCTCCGCCGCGCGCCGGAGAATCCGCCGATCTCAGCGCGGGTGCGCGCCCCCGCCTAGTCAGCCGCCTCCGCGACGCCGAGCGGCAGCATCCCCAGGTCCTCGTTGAGGCTGCGCCAGGTGCTCATCTGCCGCCGAAAGGGGATGGAATACTCGCGGCGCCACTCCTCCACCGTCAGCGCGGAGTCCTTGTCCTTCTCCTCCCCGCCCACGGCAAGCACCAACCCCATCGCCAGCGCTCCGGCCAGCCCGCCTCCCACGAGCGTCCTTGTCTGCACGATCCTCATCGCAGTCCTCCTTTCCTCTCCCCCGGGGATGCTACGGAGGAAAGATCCCCGTTGCGTGTCCGGCGCCTGGGATAGTCGTGGGAGTGTGCTTTATCGTCGCGGTGGTTCCTGGCGGCCCGTTAAAATATCGATCACGCTGCGCACGGCCGCCTCCCCCACCCCGTTGTGGGGCGCACCGGTGGCCTCCGGCGCGCTACGGCGCGGGCTGTGCGCGCGCACGGAGAGCGTCAGGTTCTGCGTATCGACGTCGATGGCGCTGCTGTCCTCCGCTCCCGCGCTACGCGCCGCAGACACGAGGGCCTCCAGGTCACCGAGGGTGGCGCCGTGCAGGTCGAGGGCGAGATGAAGGGCCACGGGTTTGCCTCCTTGGGGTATGCGCGCGGGATTGCTCGCGCGGGGCGGATGGTATCCAGGGCCCAGCCTAACCGCCGCGCGCTCCTACCGCATGGAGGGCTCACCCCAGAACACCTCGTCCACCACCCTGCGCGCCCTGCGCGTTTTGCGCAGGTAATCCTCCAGAAAGCTCTGGTACTGCGCGGGCTCCCACCCGGCCGCACCGGCCACCTGGGCCAACTGCGGGCCCGGCTGGGGAATCTGATCCGTGCGCTTGCCCCGGACCAAAACCAGGGCGTTGCGCACGTTGGTGGCCTCCAGCCACGCCTCCCGGAGCACGCGCACCTGCTCGGGTGGGATGATCTCCTCGGTCTCCAGCACGTCCAGCACCTCCAGCGTGGAGGTATTGTGCAGCGCCGGATGCTCGTGCGCGTGCATCATGATGAGAAGCTGCACCGTCCACTCGATGTCCGTGAGCGCGCCTCGCCCCAGCTTGGTGTGTGTGTTGCGGTCCGCGCCGCGCGGCAGCCTCTCCTCGTCCACCCGCGCCTTCATCCTGCGCACCTCGCGGATGGCGGCCGGGGACATGCCCTCCTCGGGGTACCGGAACTGGTCGATCATGTGCAGGAACTCCGTTCCCACCTCCCGGTCCCCCGCGACCACCGTGGCCCGCAGGAGCGCCTGGGTCTCCCACACCTGGCCCCAGGACGAGTAGTACCGCCGGTACGACTCGATGGAGCGCACCACCGCTCCGCTACGCCCCTCCGGACGCAGCCCGAGGTCCACCTCCAAGGGGGGATCGCCCGAGGGCTTGGACAGGCGGGAGCGCATGGCCTCGCACACGCCCGCCGCCCACCGCAGGGCCTCGTGCTCCTCGTGCCCCGGCTGGGGCTGGGCCACGAACATCACGTCCGCGTCCGAGCCAAAGCCCAGCTCCGCGCCGCCGAGGCGCCCCATGCCGATCACCGCGATGCGCGCCGGAGCCTCGCAGTCCCCCACGGGCGCGTCCTGCCGGTCGCACTCGGCGGACTCCCCCGCCCCGTCGGCCTGCGTGGGCTCATCCCCGGTCCCCTGCTGGGCACGACGGGCAAGGCTGCTGCGGATCTCCGCGCGCAGCGCCGCCTCCAACACGGCGTTCCAGACCATCGACAACCCCCGGCACACCGAGCGCACGTCCATCATGCCCAGCAGGTCGGCGGCGGCCAGGCGGGCCAGTTCGGTGCGCCGCAGCGAGCGGGCCACCGCGATGGCCTTGTCCGGATCGCGCTGCCTCCCGGCCGCCGCGACCAGGGACTTCGACACCGTTCCCGGCCCCTTGTCCAGGAGCTTGGGCCCGCTGGCGCCGTCGCCCAAGGACTTGACGAACTCCGGCGCCGCGATGATCAAGTCCGCCGTGTAGGGGGACGATCCCAGGATCATCATGAGGCGCTGACCTACCACTCCCTCATCGCGCAGGAGCCGGAGGAACCAGGTGCGCTCGTAGGCGGCGTCGGAAAGCTTACGGTAGTTCAGCAACCCCGCGTCCGGGTCCGCCGTCTGCGAGAGCCAGTCCATGAGCGTGGGCAGCAGCATCGCCTGGATCTTCGATTTCCTGCTGCTCCCCGAGGCCAGCGCGGTGAGGTGCTCGAAGGCCCGATCCGGAAAGCGGTACCCCAGCGCCGCGAGCTGCAGCTTGGCCGCGTCCGGGGAGAGCTTGAGGGTGTCCACGGACATGTTGACCACGGAGTTGAGCAGCGGCCGATAGAACAGCTTGGAATGCAGCTCCGAGATGAGGAACCGCACCCGGCGCAGGGTGATGCGCAGGTGCTGCACCGCGGACTTTCCCTCGCCCGCCGCGTAGCCGGAGGTCAGGGCCAGGCGGGACATCGCCGCGTGGTCCTCCTCCTCGGGCAGGGTGTGGGTGCGGCGCAGCCGATGAAGCTGCAGGCGGTGCTCCAGCAGCCGCAGGAACTCATAGGCGTGGATCAGCCCCTGGCCGTCCTCTCGCCCGATGGCGCCCGCCGCGACCAGCGCGCGCAGCGCCCCCACGGTGGAGGGAACGCGCAGCGACTCGTCGGAGCGCCCGTGCACGAGCTGGAGGAGCTGCACGGCAAACTCCACGTCACGCAGACCGCCACGGCCCAGCTTGAGCTCCCTGTCCCGCATCTCCGCAGGCACGTTGTCCAGCACCCTGCGGCGCATGGCCTGCACGTCCTCCACGAAGGACTCCCGCTGGCTGGCCACCCACACCAGCGGGTCGAGGGTGTCCTTGTATTCCTGCCCGAGGGGGAGATGCCCCGTCTGCGGACGCGCCTTGAGCAGCGCCTGAAACTCCCACGTCTCCGCCCACCGCCGGTAGTAGGAGAAATGCGATTCCACGGTGCGTACCAGGGAACCGGACCTTCCCTCCGGGCGCAGGTTGGCGTCCACCTCAAAAAACAGCCGGGACCCCACGCGCGCGCACTCGCCCGCCACGCGGGTGATCCGGGGGGTCACGGCGCTGCCCACGAAGATGACGTCCACGTCGGAAATGTAATTAAGCTCCCGGGCCCCGCACTTGCCCAGGGCCATCACCGCCAGCCGCGCGTCCAGGGGGGACTCCCCGTACACGTTGTCCACCGCGATGGCCAGGCTGGCGGTGAGCGCGGCGTCGGCAAGGTCGGACAGCAGCTCAGCGACCAGGCTGAAGGAAACCTGCTCGAGGCCCCGCTGGCGCTTGGTGGAGGGATAGGTCCCCGCCAGGTCGTGCGCGGCGATGCGCATGAGAAAGAGCCGGTACTGCTCCTTTAGCCGGCGCTGCGTGTCCGCCCCCGTCGCGCGCGCCCTGTACGTGCCCACGCGGGTGCGATCCCCGCAGGCGGGGTCCGCAGGGCGGTCCCGCGCCGCCTCCTCGTCCTCCCCGCGCTCCTCGTACTCCGCCGGGACGGCGTCTACCGCGTCCAGGAGCCCGCGAATCATCTCCACGCGGGTGGGCAGCTCCTTGGTCAGCTCCCGCCACCGCTGGGGGTGCGCGGCCAGTTCGTCGCCCAGGGCCATCGAGCCCCCCACCAGGGCCATGAGGCGAATGCGGAAGGCATGATCGGCCCGCAGCGCCCGATGAAAGTCCTCCGCGCCACCACGCTCCCGCAGGCCCGCCACCACGCGCACGAGGATGTTGAGGGCCTGGTCCGGGCAGCCGCAGCCCGCCAGCGCCCACAGAACGTCAACGAACTCCGGGGAGTCCCAGCCCAGATCCCGAATATCTGCGGCCGCGCGCTCACCCCCCAGCCCGAGCACGGCCGGGGTGGGAATGCCTCCGCGAGATTCCGATAAAGCCATACCGTCCCCCTGTTTTAGTAGTTAAGGTTGGTGCGCAATTCCCAGGGCGTGATCTGCTCCTGGTAATCGTGCCATTCCCGCCACTTGGAGCGGAGGAAAAACTCATACACCCGCTCCCCCAAGATCTCCGCCATGAGCTCGGATTCCTCCAGCCGGTGCAGCGCCTGATCCAGGCTGGACGGCAGATCGACGTAGCCCATCGCCCGGCGCTCCCGGCGTGTGAGCTGCGAGATGTTATCCTCCGCCGGGTCGCCCAGCTCGTAGCCCTCTCGGATGCCCTTCAGCCCGGCGCCCAGCAGCACCGCGTAGGAAAGATATGGGTTGCATCCGCTGTCCACGCTGCGCACCTCGACGCGGCGAGACTCCTCCTTGGTCAGGCGATAGGTGGGAACCCGCACCATCGCCGACCTGTTGGAGACCCCCCAGGTGGCGGCGGTGGGGGCCTCGTCGCCAAAGATGATGCGCTTATAGGAATTGGCCCACTGGTTTGTCACCGCGGAGATCTCCGGGGCGTGCCGCAGGATGCCCGCGATGAACTGCTTGGCAGTATCCGAAAGGGAATACTCCGCGTCGGGATCGTGGAAGGCGTTATTGTCCCCCTCGAACAGGGAGATGTGGCTGTGCATGGCCGAGCCCGCCCATTGCTGGAAGGGCTTAGGCATGAAGGTCGCCTGCGCGCCGTTATGCAGGGCCACCTGCTTCATCAGGTAGCGGAACGTCATGATGTTATCCGCCATCGTCAGCGCCTCCGCGTGGCGCAGATCGATCTCCTGCTGGCCCGGGGCGGTCTCGTGGTGCGAGAACTCCGTGGCGATGCCCACGGCCTCCAGGGCGAGCATGGCCTGCCTGCGGAACTTCGGGGTGTCGTTCCGGGTGGATTGGTCGAAGTATCCGCCGTTATCCGTGGGCTTGGGCTTGGGGTCCTCCCCCTCCGCCGCCGTGTTGGTGTACAGGTAGAACTCGATCTCCGGGGAGATCATGCAGGTAAAACCCTCGTCGGCGGCCTGCTCCACCTGCCTGCGCAGCACCTGGCGCGGGTCGTTCCACGAGGGCTGACCGTCCGGCATGGAAATATCGCAGAACATCCGCGCGGTCTGAACCTCCGCCCCCTCGTCAAAGGGCAGGATTTGGAACGTGGAGGGATCGGGTAAGGCGATGGTGTCCGCCTCCGAGATGCGGGAAAAACCCTCGATCGCGGAGCCGTCAAACCCCACCCCCTCCTCGAAGGCGCTTTCTAGCTCGGAGGGGGACATCATGACGGATTTAAGGTAGCCCAGAATGTCCGTGAACCAGAGCCGGATGAACTTAATATCCCGCTCTTCCACCGTGCGCAGGACGAACTCTTGCTGACTGTTCATGCCACCACCTTAGCCGCCCGCCCCGCGCGCGGACGGGTGATCCGGCGGCGGCGGGGGTGGGGGCTGACCGGGGCAGCGCTCCCACCACCAGCGATAGGAACAAATTTTCGAACATATGGGGGTAATGGCCCCGAGGCCTCGAGGCTACGCTCGGCACATCATCAAGATTCGAACAGGCGATCACCCCGGCACCGCGCGGCCATGCCGCGCGAGGAGCGACGCCGCCGCGACAAGGAGCCCGCCATGAGCATACCGCCACCACCCCTCCCAGGCCCCGCCCATCACGCCCTCACGCCCCATATCCCCCGCCGCCTACCGAGACGCCCGGACGCGTGCTGCTCCCCGGCACCCGCGGCGGGGGCATGGCCCAATCCCCGGGCGCCACGCACCGCCCGGACGCGGTGGTGCCCACACACGCCGCCCGCAGCCCAGGCGGAGGCACCACGCCTCTCCCCGCATCGTCCTTCCGATCCGGCACGCGTGCGGTGGTCCACGCCCGCCCCGCCCCCGCCGCTTACCCCCTCCCTCCTGCGCCTGCGCGCCCCCTGGGTCCGCCAGCAGTTCCTTCTGCTCCGCGTGGTGGCCCATTCTCGTGGCGCTGAGGCGCTCCTGCTTCACCCCAACGGGATCACGGCGCTGCTCGCCCCGCCCGGGGATCACGCACTCCTCCTCCGCGCCTTCGCCCGCCTGAACAGGTATCAGAAGCGAACGCTCAACGCGGTTCCCCCACGCCGCTATCCGCGTTCCTATCGCCCCAGCTTCATGTTGGGCTACGCGCAGCGCCTCAACCAGCTCCTTAACCCGTCCCGCCCCTGCCCGCTGCCCCAGCGCCCCGCGCACCGGGAGGGCTATACCCAGGGACGCCACGCCGCCGAGGCCGCGTGCCGTCTCCTCGGGCTACCCTAGAGCCAGCACGCGCCGTAGATGAAAGAACCACGCCGACAGGAAAAACCCATGAGCACCGAGCAGTTTATCGAGGTAGAGACCAAGTATTCCGTGGAGCCGGAGGCCGCCACCCCGGACCTCACCCGAATCCTGAACGTCCACTCCGCGGAGCCGACGCGGGAATACGAGCTTTCCGCCATCTATTACGACACCCGCGACCTGCGCCTCACCCGGGCCAAGATAACCCTGCGCCGCCGCACGGGGGGCAAGGACGACGGATGGCACCTCAAACTTCCCGACGTCGGCGGCGGTCGCCTGGAACTCAGCGCGCCGATCGCCTCCCCCGGTTCCGATGGCGAGCAGGTTCCCGAGGCGCTGCTGAGCCAGGTGCGCGCCGTGGTGCGCGGGCACCGCCTCTCACCCATTGCGCAGGTGGATAACCTGCGCGCGGAGTCCACCCTGGTGGCGGAAAACGGCGACCCCGTGGCGGACTTCTGCGACGATCGCGTCACCGCATGGTCGCTGCTGCCGGAGGCCTCCCCGACCCCGCAGCAGTGGCGCGAGTGGGAGTTCGAGCTGGCGGAACCCGTGGCCCATACCAAGCTCGGGCGCCAGATCTTAGAGTCCGCCGACGAGCAGCTCACCACGGCGGGTGCCGTGGATTCCCGCTCCCCCTCCAAGCTGCTCACCGCCCTCGGGGAGAGCTTTGCCCTCGCCCCCACCCCGCCGACCCCCCTGGTGTTCCGCAAGTATGACGACCGCGACGAGGCCTTCGCCGGCGTGCTGCACGCGATCATCGCCACCAGGGACTCCCTCATCGAGCAGGACCCCGGCGCGCGCCGGGGCGATCGCCGCTGCGTGTCCGCCATGCTCAATGCCGTGCGAGACCTGCGCAGCGTGCTCGCCATGTTCATCGAGCTTTTCGATCACGAGCGGTGGGACAACCGCATCGCCACGGTCGCCTCCCTCGAAGCGGAACTAAAGCAGCTCACCGGCGTTCTTCATCGCGCCGGGGACGCGGACGCGGTGGCCCGTCAGGTCCACGCCCTCCTGGACTCCGACGCCACCAATCTCGTGGACGAGCGCGCGCGCCAGCGGCTCATTCACGACGTCGATTCCCGCAAGCGGCGTTCCTACTACCGGGTCGCCGCGGCCCTGGAGTCCGAGCGCTACCTCACCATGCTCGATACCCTCGACGAGTTTCTGGCCGATCCCCCTTTGCCGGGCAGGATGGAGCGGAGAAAGACCACCGCGATCATCGTTCGTGCGGTCAAGCGCGCCTACGTGGACTTTAAAAAGCTGCGCCGCTCGGCCCTCGATGTCTTCGACGACCCCGAGGTCACGGAGGCGGAATACGAGGAGCACCTGTCCCAGATGCACAAGGTCGCGGAGCGCCTGCGCACCGTGTCCCGCGTGGCGCTGGAGTTTACCCCCTACGATTCCGCCAGGCTGTCCAAGGAGTCGAAGAAGCTGGTGGAAACCCTGTTGGAGGCGCAGTACTCCGTGTCCGTGTGCGAGCTGATTCTCAAGCGCGCGCGGCAGGCGGCGGGCAGAAACGAGGACGCCTTCGCCTACGGCCTGCTGTACCAGGCGGAGCGGGAGCGCTCACGGAAGGTGCTGCGCACCATCGACCGGCGCCATCGCTCGGTGAAGTCCGCCTATAAGAGGTTCAAGCGCTCCATCGCCTGATCGCGCCTCGCCGTCGCGCACGGGGCGAGCCCCCGCTGGCTAAGACCAGTCCTCGTCCTGGGCGTCGTAGGCGTTGTTCCGCTGGGCGGCGATCTCCAGGGCGTGCTCCGCCTCGTGCTTCGTCGCGTAAGGGCCCATGCGGTCCTCCCAGCCGCCCTGCACCCCCTGCGTGACCTCCCCGGTGCGGGGGTGATAAAACCACTGCGCGTTCTGATCCTGGGCGTCCTTCATCGTGTCCTCCTCGCGTTAGGGAACATGCCGTCCGCCTCCTTACTCTACTGCGGCTATTAGAATATTCGTGTTCACCTCCCCTCGTTGTCAGGAGTCACCGCGATCGTGTCGAAGCCCCCCGCATCGTCCCTCATGGACCGCGCCTGCGCTGCCCACCTCGGCGCTGTGGGCAGCAACCCGAGCCTGCGGGGCCGGGCCCCCGGGACGTGGCCCGTCGTGGGCGAGCACACCGACGAGTACGGCGGCGTGGTCGCCCTGCTCCCGCTCGGGCTGCACACCGCGGTGGTGGCCTCGCCGCGCGGGGACCGCTCGATCACGGTTCGGGGGGACTTCGCCGGCACCGAGGTGCGCGCCCACGAGGCCGCCCTGGGGGAGGCACCCGGGTTCGGGCAGGTCACGCTGGCGCAGCGCGCGGCGCACCTCGTGTCTTCCTTCGTGCAGCGGCAGTTGCTCAGCCGGGAGACCTCCGGCTTCGACCTCACCGTGTGTTCGGACGTGCCGCTGGGTTCGGGCCTGGGGGCGCTCCACTCCTTCGACGCCGCCCTGGGCCTGGCCCTGTACCCGGAGGCGCGCGAAACGGACGAGGCTCCCCTGCGTGCCCGGCTGGCCTCGGTGTGCTCCGGCGCGGTGTCGGCCCTGCCCGGCTCCACGACGCTGCGCTCCCGGCACATCGCCGCGCTGCGCGGCACCGCGGGCAGCCTGTGCGTGGTGGATTACGCCGACGGCTCCGTGACCACCGCGCCGCTGCCCCTCGCGGCGGCGCACCAGGTTGCCGGTTCCTCGGACCCCCGGATCGCGGCCTATGCCCTCGGATACCCCGGCGCGCACCGCGATCCGACCGCGCCTACCGAGCCGAGCGCCCCGCCCCACGCCGAGGAAAGGCAGCAGCGCGCGCGCCTCATCGCGCAGGCGACGCGCGACTTCGGAACGGACTCCCTCCGGGTGCTTCCGGACGCCACCCCCCGCGTCCTGGAGTGGTTGCAGGCGGCGCGCTCCTTCCACGGCCCCGCCGGGTACCCCACCATCGCCACGGCGGCGTCCTGGCTGCAGTTCTGGGAGGAGGAAACCGCGCGCGGCCAGCGGGTCGTCTCGCTGCTGCGCGGGCGGCACCACGGGGAGATCCCCCGGCTGCTCGGGGAGTCCCAGCGCGCCCTGGCCGGGATCTACGGGGATAGCACCGGGGAGCTCGTCGAGCTGTGCCACGAGCACGGGGCCTCCAGCGCGCACGCCACGTGGGCGGGCTCCTCGGCCTGGGTGGCGGCGCTGGTCGCCCCCGGCGAGGCCGATAGGTTCCGCGCGGCGATGCGGGAACGCGGCCTCACCGTGGTGCCGCTGCTTCCCGGCCAGCCGGGGCGCGCCGAGGAGGCGTAAAAAAGGGCGAACGAGTCGATCTATGAGCCGGATTCTGTCCCTCCCCCGCTCCACGCGGGGGAGGCGGTGAACATCCATCTGGGTCGGCCATCGCTGACCGCCTCAAGCAGCTACCTGCGGACTCGGGCGGGCAGCCCTCATGCATCCGCTCCCGGCGCACGCGGTGGTGCGCCTCGTTGCCTTGCTCCCGGTGGGGTTTACCTGGCCGGGGCAGTCGCCTGCCCCGCCGGTGCGCTCTTACCGCACCCTTTCACCCTTACCCGCGCCTGCGCGCGGGCGGTCTACTTTCTGTTGCACTTTCCCGCGGGTCGCCCCGGGTTGCCGTTAGCAACCACCGCGCCCTGTGGAGTCCGGACTTTCCTCGGCGCCGCGCCTGCCGCATGGCTGCGGAGGTTCGCCGCGCCGCGTCCACCCGATCGGCTCGTTCGCGAGGCCTAAGAGTACCCCGCCCCCGGTGAGAAGGAAAACCGAAAACTAGCCCGCCGGCTGCCCCATGTTGATCCCGCGCACCACGCCGCGCTCCCCCATGAACTCCACCACGGACACCGAGGCCACGTCGAGGAACAGCCGGTGAAAGCACTCCGGGCCGCCGCCGAGGGCCTGCCGCAGGAAGGACTTGATGGGGTTGACGTGGCTGACCAGCACCAGCGTGGCTCCCTCGTGCTCCCGGCGGAGGCGCCGCCCCAGCCCCTCCACCCTCCGGTGCAGGTCGTCGAGGGATTCCCCGCCGGGAGGGGCCACCGAGGTGTCCCCCAGCCACGCGGCGTGCAGCCTCGGGTTTTCCTCCCGCGCGCGGGAGAACTCCTTGCCGTCCCAGTCCCCGAAGTCCACCTCGATCAGGTCCTGCTCCACCTGCACCGAGGCCCCCAGCTCCCTGGCCACCTCGCGCGCGGTGTCCCGCGCCCGGCGCAGCGGCGAGCTGAGAACCACCGGGGCGGCGCCGTCGATCATGCCCCGCACCAGGCGCGCGGCCCGGCGGGCCTGCTCGGTGCCCGCGTCCGTGAGCCCCGGGTCCGCGTGCCCGGAGAAGCACCCGCGCGCGGTGTGCTCGGTCTGCCCGTGGCGCACCAGGATGATCCTGGTCGTGGGCTCGCCCTCCGGGTTGAACACCCGGGCGGGGTCCGAGGCCGTGGCTGCCTGCTCCGCCTCCTCGGGCGCGGGGTTCGCGTCCCGGGTGAGAGCACCCGTATCGTGCACCATCCCCGGCGCGGCGCCGGAGGCGGCGGCGTCCATCGCCACGTTGGAGAGCTCGTCCGCCTTCTTGTTCTGGGCGCGGGGAACCCACTGGAAGGTGACCTCGTCAAAGTCCGCCATGATCCGGCGGGCGCGCAGCGCCAGCTCCTGCATGTCGGGGTGCTTGATGCGCCACCGCCCGGACATCTGCTCCACCACGAGCTTGGAGTCCATGTACACGGCCACCTCCGTGGCCCCGTACTCGCGCGCGGCCTCCAGGCCGGTAATCAGCCCGTAGTATTCCGCCACGTTGTTCGTGGCGGAGGCGCCCACCACGTAGGCCTGCTCGCGCAGGATCGTGGTGCGCTGGGCGTCGTAGAGCACGCTGCCGGAGCCCGCGATGCCGGGGTTGCCCCGCGAGCCGCCGTCGGCCTCCACGCATACCCTCATTCCTGCCCTCCCCGGCGCACCAGGTAGGAGCCGCAGTTGGGGCACTGGGGCACCCGATCGGCGGGGGCGGCGCCGATGGCGGAGCGGTCGGCCGCGGGCAGCACGATGAAACACCCGCCGCAGGATCGCCCGTTGAAGGCCGCCACTCCCACGCCGTTTTCCTCGCGCTGCCGGCGGTACTCCGCCAGCGCCTCCCCGCTGAGCAGGCCCTCGATCTCCTCGATCCGGGCCTTCCGGCCCGCGTCCTCGTCGGTGTTTGCGGACCCGGCAGCCTGCCGGGCGGCCTCGATCCTGCGGTCGAGGTCCCGAAGCCGCTCCTCGTGCAGGTCCCTGTTGGAGCGCAGCGCGTGGACCTCGTTGTGGGCCTCCTGTAGCTCGCTCATCAGGTCCGCGATGCGGGACTTTGCCGAGTACAGGTCGTGCTCCAGGTCGCGCCGGTGCTCCGGGTCCTCGGTGGCCCCCAGCTCCCGCTTGTCCTCGCGCTCCCGCTTGCGCAGCTTGCGCTCGTCCTCCTGGATGCGCAGGATCTCCGCCTCGATGTCGTCTACGGCCATGCGCGCGCTGGCCGCCGCGGACTGGAGGCGGGCGCGCTCGGCCCGGAGGCGATCCAGCTCCTCCGCCTCCGGGGACGCCGCGCTCCGGGTGCCCGCTATGTCTGCGGCCCGGTGCAGGGTGGAGAGTTCCAGCAGGGCGCGTTGTTCGGATGTGCTGAGCTTCATGCTGTCCTTTCTACCCGCGCGGGTGGGCGGAGATCGTCCACGGGTCGGTGCGGATGTCGATGACCTCGGTGTTCAACCCGGTGGCCCGCCGCACGATCCGGGCGGCCTGGCCGGTCCAGGGGAACTCGCTGGCCCAGTGCGCGGTGTCGATCACGGCGGGGCCGCCGGCCCGCAGGTGCTCGTCCACCGGGTGATGGCGCAGATCGGACGTCACGTAGGCGTCCACCCCCAGCTCCCGAGCGGCGTCGAGGAAGCCGTCCCCCGCGCCGGAGGACACCGCCACGGTGCTCACCATCGCCTCGGGGTCTCCCGCCGCGCGCACCCCCCATTCCGTGACGGGGAGGGCGTCGGCCACCCGCTGCACGAAGTCCCGCAGCCGCATGGGCGGCTCGAGCCGCCCCACCCGCCCCAGGCCGGTGGCCTCCTCGAGCGGCCCCCGGTACCCCTCGGTGGGCTTCAGGGGGCGACCCGGGACGATGCCCACCAGCTCGGCCAGGCGATCGTTCACGCCCGGGCGCGCGGAATCCGCGTTGGTGTGGGCGGCCATGAGCGCCACCCCGCCGGTGATCAGCGTGTGCAGCACCCTGCCCTTGGGGGTATCGGCGGCCACGCTGTGCGCCCCGCGCAGCAGCAGCGGGTGGTGCACCACCAGCATCTGCGCGCCGATCTCCACCGCGCGCTCGGCCACGGCCTGGGTGCAGTCCAGGGCGAAGGCCACCGTGCTCACCGCCGCCTGCGGGTCGCCGCAGATCAGCCCCACCTGGTCCCAGCTCTCCGCCAGTTCCGGGGGATAGGCGGCCTCGATGACCTCTCGAACCTCCCCCACTGTGTATTCGGTGTGACCGCTGCTCATTGCGTCCCCTTTCCCGGAGCTTGCCTGCTTGGCGCCTTGAATCTCCCCTAGTCTAGGCATTGTCTGCCACACTGGAACACACCGGAATCCACAAGCCCCGACCGCACCGATGGGAGCGCCATGACGTCACGCCTTCACCTGGACTTTGTATGCACCGGCAACATCTGCCGCTCCCCCATGGGGGAGGTGCTGCTGCGCGACGCCGCCCTGGCCGCCGGCATGGGCGATCTGATTGCGGTGACCTCCTGCGGCCTCGGGGGCTGGCACGTGGGCGACCCGGCCGATCCCCGCACCCTCGCGGAGCTGGCCGCCCACGGGCACGACGGCTCCGCCCTCCGGGCCAGCCAGTTCGGCCCCCAGGACGCCCGGGCCGACCTGCTCCTGGCCCTGGACACCGGGCACCGCTCCCGCCTCATCGCGGAGCACGGCGTGCCCGAGGAGCGGGTGCGCCTGGTGCGCAGCTTTGATCCCCACGCGCCCGAGGAGGCCTCCGTGGCCGACCCCTACTACGGCGGCCCGGAGGGGTTCCGCGCGTGCTACGAGCAGATCACCGCCGCCCTGGACGGCATCCTGGACTGGGCGCGTACCCGGATCGACGGCGGCCTGAACTAGGCTTGGGTGCTGTGAGTTCGACTGTGCACGACCGCTACGGCACCCGACGCCGCCGCTCCCCCTGGCGGGCCTTTCTCAAGCCGGGGTGGATCGTCTCCGCGCTGATCATCGTCGTATTCTCCTACTTTGCATTCACCCTCCTGGCCCCCTGGCAGCTCAACAAGGACTCGGACATCGTGGAGCGCAACGAGCGCATCTCCGAGGCCTTCGACCACGATCCCCTTCCCGTGGGCGAGGTCTTTGACGGCGGCGTCCTGGGGGACACCGGGGAGTGGCGGCGGGTGAGCCTCACCGGGCGCTATCTCCCCGAGGCCGAGGCGGTGCTGCGCATGCGCCCCAGCGACTCCGGCCCCGCCGTGCAGGTGCTCACCGCCTTTGCCGCCACGGACGGCACCACGTACCTCGTCAACCGGGGCTACGAGCCCACCACCGGGGCGGACGTTCCCTCCTACGACCCCGCCCCCGAGGGCGAGGTGAGCATCGTCGGCGTGGCCCGCCTGGGCGAGGCCCCTCCCGAGCGGGCCTCCTTTACCGAGGACGGACACCTGCAGGTCTACGGGATCAACACCGAGCTCATCGGTCAGGACCTGGGCACCCCCCTGGCCCGGGACTACATCCAGCTCTCGGAGGGGCAGCCGGGCGAGGTGACGGCCATGCCGATCCCCCAGCTCGACCGGGGCTCTCACCTCTCCTACGGCCTGCAGTGGATCGCCTTTGGCATCATGGCCCCGCTGGGGCTGGGGTACTTCGTCTACGCCGAGGTGCGGGAGCGCCGCCGCGCCCGCAGCGAGCAGGAGGAGCTGGCGGCGGTCTCCGCCGACGCAGCCCCGCAGGACCTGCCGACGCCCCCGAGCCCGGCGCGGCGCTCCCGGCGCGAGGAGCGCAAGCACTTCCAGGAGGCGCTCTGGGACGACGCCCCGCAGCGCCCCGCCCACCCGCACGGTCGCTACGGGCGCTAGCCGCTACCCCTGCCGACCCGCGGCGAGGTACTCCAAGATCGCCTTGACGCGGCGGTTCTCCTCCGAGGGGGCCAGGCCCAGCTTGCTAAAGATGTTGGAGACGTGCTTGGCCACGGCGGCCCCCGAGAGGCACAGCCCCGCCGCGATATCCCGATTGGACTGGCCCCGGGACATCAGCTCGAGGACCTCCCGCTCCCTGGGCGTAAGCTCCGCGATCCCGCTGCGCCCCGAGGCCATCAGGGCGCGGGCCACGGTGGGGTCGATCACGGTGCCGCCCTGCGCCACCAGCGCGAGAGAGCGCAGAAAGTCGGCCACCTCGGAAACGCGATCCTTCAGCAGGTATCCCGTTCCGCTGGCGGCGTGGGCAAAAAGCTCCACCGCGTACGCCGGGGCCACGTACTGGCTGAGCACCATCACCGCCAGCTCCGGGTACCGGCCGCGCAGCGCCACCGCCGCCTTGAGGCCGTCGTCCGCCATGTTCGGCGGCATGCGCACGTCGGTGATCAGCACGTCCGGCAGCGGGTTGCCCTCGATGAGCCCGCGTAGCTGATCCGCGCTGGACGCCTGGCCCACGACGCGGTGCCCGCGCCGCTCCAACAGCCCCGCCACCCCCTCGCGCAGCAGCGCGGAATCGTCCGCGATCACGATGGAGAGGCTCATCATCCCTCTCCTCCCAGGGCGCTGTGTCCCCGCTCCAGCAGCAGGGGGATGGAGCACGCCACCCGCGTGGGTCCCCCGGGCGGCGAGACCACCGTGAGGTCCCCACCGAAAGCGGCGAGGCGCTCCCGCATCCCCCACAGCCCGTGGCCGGGCCTAAGCGTAGCGCCGCCGCCTCCCTCGTCCACCACGGCGATGCGCAGGCTCTCGTCCGAGGAGAGGAGCACGCTCACGGCCGCGCCCGGCGCGTGCTTGGCGGCGTTGGTCAGCGCCTCCGCGGTAAAGAAGTACCCCGCCGCCACCACGCTGGGGGAAAGCCTCGGCAGCGGATGCGGGGCGCGCACCCGCACGTGCGGCCCGTACCCCGCCGCGGCGTCGCGCACCGCGGCCTCCAGCCCGTGATCGCTGAGCACCTGGGGATGCACGCCGCGCACGATGGTGCGCAGGGAATCCAGCCCGGCGTCGAGGTCGCCCTTGGCCGCACGCACGAGGTCGAGCACCATGCCCTCGGCGTCGAGGGCCGCCTCCCCCAGCTTGATGGAGGCGGCCACGAGGTACTGCTGCGCGCCGTCGTGCAGGTCCCGCTCGATGCGCTGACGCTCCACCTCGTAGGCGTCCGCGATGGCCCGGCGCGAGGCGGTGAGCTCCGCGATCCGCGCGGCCTGGCGCTCCTCGCGGCTGCCCCGCGTCTCCTCCTCCGGCTGCCTGCGCTCCCGGAACCACCGCATGCGTCCTCCCTCGTCCCTTCCGGCCGGTACCTACCCCGCGCCAGCCTAATGCGAGGGTAAAAACGGGGGTAGCGCTGGCACTACCACAAAGACTATCCCCAGCCCCCTCGAAAACGGCGCTCCCACCAGGTGAAATAACGGCTATGACCCACGTACTTCAACTCACAGACATCGCCAAGGACTTCGGCGCGAGCCCGGTCCTATCCGGCATTTCCCTGACCGTCCGCCCCGGGGAGACCGTGGCGATCATGGGGCCCTCCGGCTCCGGCAAGTCCACGCTGCTGCACTGCATGTCCGGCGTGCTCACCCCCACCCACGGGACGGTGCAGTTTGGTTCCCAGACCCTGTCCGCGCTGCCCGACTCCGCCCGCTCCCGCCTGCGCCTGCGCAACTTCGGGTTCGTGTTTCAGGACGGCCAGCTCATGCCGGAGCTGTCCAACCTGGACAACGTGGCCCTGCCCTGCCTCCTGACCGGGGTGGCCCGCGGCACGGCCGCCAAGCGCGCCCGGCACCTCCTGGATCAGCTCGGGCTGGGCGACCTTGCGGAGCGGCGCCCCAGCGAGATCTCCGGCGGGCAGGCCCAGCGCGTGGCCATCGCCCGCGCGCTCGCCGCCGAGCCCAGCGTCATCTTTGCCGACGAGCCCACCGGCGCGCTGGACCAAAGCACCGGGCACGAGGTCATGCAGATGCTCAGCACGCTGATCAAGCACTCCGGGGCCAGCCTGGTGATGGTGACCCACGACCTCCAGGTGGCCCAGTGGATGGAGCGGCTCGTGGAGATCCGCGACGGCATCATCCACGCCGATCGCCCGCTGCGGGGTGCGCGATGAGCACCACTCGCCTCGTCTGGGATCTGCACACGGCCAGCCTGCGCGCGCGTACCGGCACCGGAACCGTGAGCCTGCTCGCCGTTATCAGCCTCACCGTCAGCTCCACCATCGCCTTCCTCGTGGCGGGCGGCACCTGGATGTTCTACCAGCGCGCCCGGCACCCCGAGGACGCCTCCGCGCACGTCCAAGAGCAGCTAGGGCAATACGGCCTGCTGCTCAACATGTGGTTCTTCTACGCCCTCATCGCCTGCGCGTTCATCCTGCCCGCGCTCTTTAGCCTCATCTCCCAGTCCGCCGTGCTGGGGGCCTCCGGGCGGGAGCGCCGCCTCGCCCTGCTCCGGCTGCTGGGGCTTTCCTCCCGCGACATCACCCGCATGACCACCGTGGAGACGGGCCTGCAGGCGGTCCTCGGGATCGGGCTGGGCCTATGCCTCAGCGTTCTCCTCGCCCCGGCCTTTACCTCCCTCGAGTTCCAGGAGCGCCGCATCGCGCTCTCGGAGATCCTGCTGCCCTGGTGGGGCTACCTCGCGGTCGTGGGAATCCTCCTCGCGCTCGCGCTCTCCGCGTCCTTCTTTGGCATGCGGCGGGTGCGGGTGACCCCGCTGGGCGTGGCGCGCCGCACCATGCCGCCCGCTCTCAGGCGCTGGCGATTCTTCGCGTTCCTCGCCGTGTTCCTCGTAGGCACCCTGGCGCTGCGCAGGATCGATCCCACCACCTCCGAGGCCGGGGCCCTACTCGCCATCGCCGGGTTCCTCTTCCTCATCGTCAGCGCCATCAACCTGGCGGCCCCGTACCTGCTCCAGATCGGCGCCCGGTGCGCCGCCCTTCTCCCCGGAACGGCGCACCTGGTGGCCTGCCGCCGCATCTCCGGCGATAGCCGCGCCTCCTGGCGGCGCAGCTCGGCCATCGCCTTCTTCGGCTTCCTCTCCGGCTACCTCGTGCTCTCCCCCATCGGAGACGACGAGCTCTCGCGCCTCTACGAGGAGGAGGAAGGCTTCTCCCTCATCTTCCGGGACGTGACCACCGGGGCGATGCTCACCCTCCTCTTCGGCTTCATCATCGCCGGGACCGCCATCTTCCTCGGCCAGGCGAGCGAGGTCTTCGAGTCCGCGGAGCTGTCCCGCTCCTTCCAGCTCCTCGGGGTGCCCCGGCGGTTCTTCACCGCCGTGGCCTTCATCGAGATCATGCTGCCGATCCTGCTCGTGAGCCTCTTCGGCTTCGCCTGCGGGTCCTCGCTGTGCCTGGCGATGTTCCAGGCGGGCGCCGAGGTGGACATGCTCGGGCGCGTCCTCTCCGCCCTCGCCGTACTGGGGGCGGGATGGCTGCTCACCGCCCTGGCGATCCTGGCCGCCGAGCCCCTGCGCTCCCGCACCCTTGCCACTCACCGGCGCAGGAACGACTAACGCCCGCCCCTGGGCGAGCCCGAAGCGGTGGGGCCCGCAGGCACGGGGCATGAGAAAGGCGCCCGGGAATCTTCCCGGGCGCCTTACGCTTGAGCGGGGATTAGCCCACGAAGCGCGCGACGGTGTCGGCGATCACCTTGACCACCTTGGCGAAGATGTCCACGCCCTTGTCGGCGTTCTCCAGGCGCTGCTTCTGGGCATCGGCCTGGTCCTTCTCGGAGGCCGGCTTGACGTCCGTGGCCACGACGTCCTTGTCCGCCACGGTGGTGGCGGTCGCCGGGGCGATGGCCGTGGTGGCGGCGATGGCCACGGTGGCGGCGGACAGAGCGAACTTACGCTTCAGGTTCATGAGAGATCCTTCCCAACAAAGAGGCGAAACGGACTAGGTGGAGAGGCGTCCCGTCGGCCCCCGGCCTGCGGTCGAAGATTCAGGGACGTACTCACCGTGTGGGCCAAGAATAACCGAAGCGCCAGGGAAGAAAAAGGGTTGTAAGGGTACCGTATCCTTTCGTCTACTCCGCCCACGGCGACGCAGTTGTTTGGGCCGAGAAATGCGGAGAATATCAGGATCGGCGCGCGAGGCTGTGGAGCATGTAACAGAATCCCGGCGGCCCCAAAACCCGCCGCACCGGCCCTCCGGGGCGAATGCGCGGGGTACGAAAGCACAGGCGCGGCGCCGTGGCGCGGCCCCTCGGAGACGAGCCGCCCACTCCGCGCCCCGCATGTGAAATGACCCATAGGCGCGGCGGGGCGGCCGCGACGGGCTGAGCGGTCCCCCACCCCGCACGCCGGAAACGGGAAGCACGCAGGCGGCGGAAGGCCCATGCGGGGCCGGGGCGCCGCCCCGCGAGAAGCGCAGGGGCGCCGAACGCCCCCGCACAATAAGAAAACCCCAGACCCGATAACCGAATCCGAGGATGTATCCGTGCGTCCTGACGGGCTCGAACCGCCGACCTGCTGGGTGTAAACCAGCTGCTCTCCCAACTGAGCTAAAGACGCAAAACCCACCGAGAGGCGCCCGTGCGGCGCGCCGCATCACGCAGGCAACTCGAAAAACTATAGCACAGGGTTCACTTGCGCGTGGAACCGCGCTGCACCAGGCAGGACCCCTGCCACTGCCCCAGGCGCTCCGCCTTAGTCTGCACCAGCCCGGCGAGCTGCGCGGACTCCGCGATCACGCCCGGCTCGATGGTCCCGGGGCGCCCCGCCCCCGGGGTGAGCAGCCAGACCCGCCCGTTCTCGGCCAGCGGACGCACGGCGTCCACCAGACCGTCCACGAGGTCCCCGTCCTCTTCCCGCCACCACAGCAGCACGACGTCGCAGATGTCGTCGGTCTCCTCGTCCAGCAACGCCTCGTCCAGGAAATCCTCGATGGACTCGGAGATGGCGCTATCGCAATCCTCGTCCCAGCCCACTTCCTGAACAACGTTGCCCCGCTGAATGCCGAGGCGCTGTGCATAGTCCTGGACGTCTTTACCGATAACGTCCGGAGCGTCCACCACTGTGATGTTCCTCCCGTTCCTGCTTCCCCGTGCGCCACCGCCAGCGTTGTCGGCGGGACGTCGCCGGGCACAATCTCTTCCTTGCAAGCAGGATACAGGCTTTCAGGGATTTTCTCCCCATTTTCAGCCCCGGCCCCAACCCCCGCGCCAGCCCCATCCCCGGTGCAGCGGGCGGCCCCCGTTGTCACTAGACTCGGCTACGTTGCGCGCGGTGTATCCGCCTATGAGGTCATACCCAACGTGGGCCGCGCCCGGATATAACCTGAACAAACCAGGAGGTTTACCTATGGCTGAGGGCAATCTCAGCGGAAATCCGACGGAGGACACCAACTTCGCCCTCATCCGAGACGGCGTGGCGTCCTACCTGAACGACTCCGATCCGGAGGAGACCCGCGAGTGGATGGACTCCCTTGACGGGCTTCTCGATAACTCCAGCTCCGATCGGGCCCGTTACCTCATGCTGCGCCTCTTGGAGCGGGCGTCGGCAAAGCGCGTGCCGCTGCCCCCGCTGCTGTCCACGGACTTCGTCAACACCATCCCCACCTCCTCGGAGCCCGAGTTCCCCGGCGACGAGGAGGTGGAGAAGCGCTACCGGCGGTGGATTCGCTGGAACGCCGCCATCATGGTGCACCGCGCGCAGCGCCCCGAGATCGGCGTCGGCGGGCACATCTCCACCTACGCGGGCGCGGCCCCGCTGTACGAGGTGGGCTTTAACCACTTCTTCCGGGGCAAGGACCACCCCGGCGGCGGCGACCAGGTGTTCTTCCAGGGCCACGCCTCCCCCGGCATGTACGCGCGCGCCTTCCTTGAGGGGCGCCTGAGCGAGGACGACCTGGACGGCTTCCGCCAGGAGGTATCCCGCGAGCAGGGCGGCCTGCCCAGCTACCCGCACCCCCACGGCATGAAGGACTTCTGGGAGTTCCCCACCGTGTCCATGGGCCTGGGCCCGATGGACGCGATCTACCAGGCGCGCTTCAACCGCTACCTGCACAACCGAGGTATCAAGGACACCTCCCAGCAGCACGTGTGGGCGTTCCTGGGCGACGGCGAGATGGACGAGCCGGAGTCCCGCGGCCTGCTGCAGCAGGCGGCGCTGAACAACCTGGACAACCTGACCTTCGTGGTCAACTGCAACCTGCAGCGCCTGGACGGCCCGGTGCGCGGCAACACGCAGATCATCCAGGAGCTGGAGTCCTTCTTCCGGGGCGCGGGCTGGTCCGTCATCAAGGTCGTGTGGGGCCGCGAGTGGGACGAGCTGCTCGAGAAGGACAAGGACGGCGCCCTCGTGGAGATCATGAACAAGACGCCGGATGGGGACTACCAGACCTTCAAGGCGAACGACGGCGCGTACGTGCGCGAGCACTTCTTCGGGCGCGACCCGCGCACCCTGAAGCTCGTGGAGGACATGACCGACGACGAGATCTGGGCGCTGCGCCGGGGCGGCCACGACTACCGCAAGATCTACGCCGCCTACAAGCGCGCGCTGGAGACCACGGATCGCCCCACCGTGATCCTGGCGCACACCATCAAGGGCTACGGGCTGGGCCACAACTTCGAGGGCCGCAACGCCACCCACCAGATGAAGAAGCTCACGCTGGACGACCTCAAGCTCTTCCGCGACAAGCAGGGTATCCCGATCTCCGACGAGGAGCTGGAGAAGAACCCCAAGCTGCCCCCGTACTTCCACCCCGGCGAGGACTCCCCGGAGATCAAGTACATGAAGGAGCGCCGCCGCGAGCTGGGCGGGTTCCTCCCGGAGCGCCGCGAGAAGTACGAGCCGCTTGAGGTCCCCGCCATCGACAAGCTGCGCTCCGTACGCAAGGGCTCGGGCAAGCAGACCGTGGCCACCACGATGGCCCTGGTGCGCACCTTCAAGGAGCTCATGCGCGATAAGGGGCTGAAGGATCGCCTGGTCCCGATCATCCCGGACGAGGCCCGCACCTTCGGCATGGACTCCTGGTTCCCCACCATGAAGATCTACAACCCGCACGGCCAGAACTACGTGCCGGTGGATCACGACCTCATGCTCTCCTACCGCGAGGCCACCGACGGCCACATCCTGCACGAGGGCATCAACGAGGCCGGTTCCATGGCGTCATTCATCGCCGCGGGCACCAGCTACGCCACCCAGGGCGTGGCGATGATCCCGCTGTACATCTTCTACTCGATGTTCGGCTTCCAGCGCACCGGCGACTCCATCTGGGCCGCCGCCGACCAGATGGCGCGCGGCTTCCTGCTGGGCGCCACCGCGGGCCGCACCACGCTGACCGGCGAGGGCCTGCAGCACATGGACGGCCACTCCCAGATCCTGGCCTCCACCAACCCCGGGGTGGTCTCCTACGACCCGGCCTTTGCCTACGAGGTGGCGCACCTGGTGCGCGAGGGCATCGACCGCATGTACGGCCCCGGCCGGGGCGAGAACGTGATCTACTACCTGACGATCTACAACGAGCCGATCCCCCAGCCCGCGGAGCCGGAGAACCTGGACGTGGAGGGCCTGCACAAGGGCATCTACCTCTACGACGGCGGCTCCCGGGGCTCGCTGGACGCCTCCATCCTGGCCTCCGGCATCGGCATGCAGGCCGCCCTGCGCGCCCAGGAGATCCTGGCCGAGGACTTCGACGTCAAGGCGTCCATCTTCTCCGTGACCTCCTGGGTGGAGCTGGCCCGCGACGGCGCCAGGATCAACAAGGAGACGCTGCGCAACCCCGGCGGGGATCACCCCGAGCCCTTTGCCACCGCGCAGCTCAAGAAGGGCTCCGGGCCCTACGTGGCGGTCTCCGACTTTGCCACGGACCTCCAGGAGCAGATTCGCGCCTACGTGCCCGGCGAGTACATCGTCCTCGGCGCGGACGGCTTCGGGTTCTCCGATACCCGCCCGGCGGCGCGTCGCCACTTCAACATCGACGCGGAGTCCGTGGTGGTCGCGGTGCTCATCGGCCTGGCCCGGGAGGGCAAGATCGACATGCAGGTGGCGGCCGACGCCGCCAAGCGCTTCCACTTGGACGATCCCACCCAGGCGTAAGCCCGCCTGCGCTCCCCTCGGGGGAGGCCTCCCGCGCGGGGCCTCCCCCGTTTTTCTTGTGCGCGCCGCCCCGCGCCCCTTCGCGCGCTATGCTGGGGACCATCATGGGAAACCTCGCGGACCAGCTCGCCGCCAAGTTCGGCGCGGAAGAACAGCACGACGACCAGCCGGAGGGCACCCTGGCGCGGCTGGCGCGCATCGTGGCGGACGTCACGGGCGCGGACCCCCAGGGCATCGACGCCGCCACCCCGCTGCGCGACGGCACGGCCGCCACCTCCCTCGACGTCGTGGAGATCACCGTGCGGGCGGAGGAGGCCTTCGGGGTGCGCCTGGACGGGCAGACCGTGGCGAACTTCTCCACCGTGGGGGACCTCGTGGAGTTCCTGGATACCACTTCCGCCTGAAAAGGGAGCAGAATGGGGGCATGACTGCCCACATTTCCTACCTCTCCGACATGGACGGCGTGCTCATCAAGGAAGGCGAGATGATCCCCGGCGCGGATCGCTTCCTGCGTGCCCTGTACGAGAACGACATCAGCTTCATGGTGCTCACCAACAACTCCATCCACACCCCGCGCGACCTCTCGGCCCGCCTCCGCAACACGGGCCTGGACATCCCTGCGGAGCGGATCTGGACGTCGGCCACCGCCACCGCGCACTTCCTCAAGAGCCAGGAGGACGAGGGCACCGCCTACGTGATCGGGGAATCCGGGCTGACCACCGGGCTGCACGAGGCGGGCTGGATACTCACCGATAACGACCCGGAGTTTGTGGTCCTGGGCGAGACGCGCACCTACTCCTTCGAGGCCATCACCACCGCCATCAACCTCATCCTGGGCGGGGCGCGCTTCATCTGCACCAACCCGGACGTCACCGGCCCCGCCCCGCAGGGCCTGCTCCCGGCGGCGGGCTCGGTGGCGGCCCTCATCACCGCCGCCACCGGGCAGGAGCCCTACTACGTGGGCAAGCCCAACCCGGTGATGATGCGCTCCGCGCTCAACACCATCGGCGCGCACTCGGAGCGCACGGTGATGATCGGCGACCGGATGGACACGGACATGAAGTCCGGGCTCGAGGCGGGCATGCGGACCATCCTGGTGCGCTCGGGCATCTCCGACAACGCGGAGATCAACCGCTACCCCTACCGCCCCACCCGGGTGCTGGACTCCGTGGCGGACCTGGTGGACTGCTGGGACGACCCCTTCGGGGACGGCAGCTTCGCCTCCTCGGAGGAGACCTCTTCCACCGAGGCGTAAAACCCCTCGGCCTCGGCGCGCTCGCGCAGGGCGGCGGCGAAGCGGCGCAGCTCCGCGCGGGGCGCGGCGAGCACCTCGCGGCACCCGGTGAGGCCCCGCCCGGCGCGCTCCCACCGGGTGCACCAGTGGGCGGCGAGGGGGTCAGCGCCCGGGAGGGCCGGCAGCGGCTGGCTGGGCACGCACAGCACCATGAGCGCCTCCACACCGGCCCGGAGGGCGGTGGGCATGCGCTCGATGGTGAGCACGCAGTAGCACACCTCCGCGTCCGCGCCAACCGAGGAGTCCACGGGGTGGTCAAGCAACAATGTGGTCATGGGTGGGTTCCTTCGGCACAACAAGCGCCGCCCGACGGGGCGGGCGGCGCAAGACGAGTCTCGTCTTCCCCAACGGTCTCGTGGCTTGCCACCATTCACACTGAATACGAGTGTGTACCGCACGCCGTCGGGGCGGCAACTCTCAAGTGCCGGTTTATCCCCCACTCATTCAAGCTCTAGTTCAGGCTTAATCGGCCAGCGCCCGCCACACCCGCTCGTTGGTCTCCGCCCACAGCGGCACCGCCCAGGGGCCGAACTCGCGGTCCGTGAGCGCCACCATCGCCGCCCCCTGCCTCGGGGCGCACCACAGGAAGGTGCCCGCCATGCCGAAGTGCCCCACCACGTCGGCGGGCATGGAGGCACCCAGCCAATGCGGCTCCTTCTCCCCGCGAATCTCAAAGCCCAGGCCCCAGGGGCAGGGCTTGTGCATCCCATAGCCCGGAACCACGCCGCGCAGCTCCGGAAACTGCGGGGTGAAGGCCTCGGCCAGGGTCTGCCGGCTGAGCAGGCTCGGGGACAGCAGCTCCCGGGCAAAGAGCAGCAGATCGCTCAGCGTGGACACCGCCCCGTGCCCGGCGGAGCCGCGCAGGTGGGTCGAGCGCATTCCCAGCGGCTCGCACACGGCCTCCCGCAGGTACTCGGGGAAGGGGATCTCGGTGAGGCCCTCCAGGGCCTCGGCAAGCCACTCGTAGCCCGCGGAGGAGTAGACGCGCCGCCGCCCCACCGGCTTGGCCTGCTCGCGGGAATCGAAGGCCACCCCCGAGGCGTGGGCAAGGAGGTGGCGCACGGTGGATCCCTGGGGGCCGAGCGGCTGGTCTAGCTCCCAGGCCCCCTCCTCCACCGCGATCAGCGCCGCGTAGGCGGTCAGAAGCTTGGTCACGCTGGCAAGGGCGAAGGAACGGTCCGCCTCCCCCACGGTGCGGGTGCCCCCGGGGTGGATCACCCCGGCGCAGGCGTGCCCGACGGGCCAATCCTCAAGGGAACCAAGGGCGGAATCAAGCGCGGTAGCAGGCATAGGGCCATGCTACTAGCCCAGGGTGACCCCGCCGTCCGGGCTCACCACCGGGCGGGCGTTCCACGCCGCCGCCAGGTTCAGGCGCTGCCAGGACCCCTCCGGCCCGCTCTTATCCAGCGGGTAGCCGGAGTCCTGGGCCGTAAGCTCCAGCACCCGCGCCCGCTGCTCCCAGCTCAGCTCCGGGAACCGGGCCGCGAGCAGGGCCGGGGCCGCCTGCGGGACCACCATCGGCTGGCCCGGCTGCCCCACCGGCTCGAAGCCGTAGTTCATCCGCTGCGTGAACGCCTCCTGGGCCTGCGCGGCGTCGAGGTACTGCCCGCCGCGCGCCGCGCACTCCGCCACGGAGGCCCCGCAGCGCCACTCCAGCTCCGCGCGCAGCTCCTCCCCGGCCTCCCGGACGAGCCCGGCGAACTCGGGGTCCCCGAGGCGATCGGCCGCGGCGGCCATGCCCGTCATGCGCCCGCCGATGACGTCCAGCGGGTAGTGCACGCCCACCACCAGGCGGTTGTAGCCCACCTCGGAGCCGCGCGCGAGCATCTGCGCCCCCAGCTCGGGCAGCAGGGACGCCATCACCGCGGACTTCCACGTGGCCATGTTCGTGTGCCCCGACGGGAAGGAGGGCGTGGTGGAGTACTCATCGTCCCCACCCTCGCGGTGGTAGCGGGTGATGCGGTCCGGGGCCACCACGAAGGGGCGGTCATAGCCAAACCAGTACTTCTCCGCGTAGGTGGCCGAGGCCAGCCCGCCGCCCCGGGCCAGGAAGCCCGAGAGGAGCTGGGTGGTCTTGGGCAGGCGGTGCTCCGCCAGGGCGTCCCTAAACGCCCCGCCCAGCTCCTCCCCCCAGGCGTCGGACATGGTCACCATGAGGTCGTCGTGGTCGTCGCCGAGCGCCCGCTCCAGGCGCTGCGGATCGCCCGCCGCCGCGTTGTTGATGGCCACCACGTCCTCGAGGTTCTGCGCCATCACCTCGGGGTGCTCGCGCCGCAGGGCGCTAAACCCCTCCACCACGGGAAAATAGAACCCGCCGTGCGAGGACGCGTCCGACTCGTACCAGCGGGCGATGCGCTCCGGGCCAAACGGCACCGGGCGCGGGGCACCCTCGTGCTGCACCGGGGCGGGCTGGATCACCGGGTTGGGCGGCAGCTCCTCCGCCGCGCGTGCCGACGCCGCCGAGGACAGCTCGGACAGCTCCGGGGCCTGCGGCTGCGCCACGGCGGGCCCCGGCGCCGCGACGCCCACCGCCGCCACCAGGCCGGAAACCAGCAGTGCCCGCCGCACCGAGGGATTATTCATAGTTGCGCACTCTCCGTTCCTCACCGGCCCCGCGCCGAGGCGTTGTTATCCGCCTACAGCCTGCCCCCTCCCCGTGAACGCCGGGTTACGCCGCCGTGAACTCTGCGGCAACTTTCCTTCGCGGTCACAAACACGAAAAGGCCCCGCCTTTCGGCGGGGCCTCATCTGCTCCTCCAACTGGGCTCGAACCAGTGACCCTTCGATTAACAGTCGAATGCTCTGCCAACTGAGCTATGGAGGATTGCGTTGTTCAGGGCTACCCCTGCGGCAACAAAGACTTACTATAGCGCCACCCCAAAAGCAGGGGCAAATCTCCTGTTCAAAAGGGTTTTCCGCGAGGCGGGAGGGGCCGGGCGGGTGGCGCCTTGGGGCGCGCGCCGGTGCTGTATATACTGATACCCGCCGTGGTGCTCGCAGCGCACGACGGCGGAGGGGCTATAGCTCAGTCGGTTAGAGCTACGGACTCATAATCCGCAGGTCCCGGGTTCGAGCCCCGGTGGCCCCACCACACTGCGTCGCCTTCCACGGCGGCGGCCGCGTCCCCGGCTCCCCTGTAGAATCGGTGTCCTTGCCCTGTCCCCCGCGATCAGTTAGGACGTTGAACACTCCATGATCCAGCTCGTCATCGGCGCCGCCGCCGGTTATGTCCTTGGCACCAAGGCCGGGCGCAAGCGCTACGCACAGATCAAGAAGGGCTACCAGGCCGCCGTGAACTCCCCCGTCACCCAGAACGCGGTGAAGGCCGGGCGCAAGGCCCTGGCGGATCGCCTGGACCCCCAGCCCCGCATGAAGGAAGTCAAGAACCTGCGCAAGGACGGCCCCACCGTCCTGGAGCCCGACGAGGACTAGCCCCTCCCTACCCCCTCAACCGCGCAGCGCCCGCTCCTGCAGGTCGCGCCGCGCCTTTTCCAGGGCCACCAGGTCCTCGAACAGGGAGTTGTAGGTCATCTCGTCGTCCGAGGGCCGCATGCGCTGCAACTGCCCCTTCAGCTCCGCGATGTGGTTGCCCACCTGCACCTCCTGGAGGCGGGAGAGCACCGAGTCCGCGTAGCCGCTCATCTGGGACTCCTCCATGCGCAGGTCCTCCACCGCCAGCTCGGACACCAGGGAGCGCCCGGTGAGGTCGGCCATGCGGTCGGACACCCCCGCGATCCACCGGGACCCGGACTCCGCCGCCGCGCAGCCGCCCGCCTCCGCGATCGCGGTGCGCACCGCGCGGTAGGCGGGGTGCGTGTAGGCCTCCTTGCCCATGCCGTCGAAGTACGCGCCGGTCAACTCCGGGTATTGCAGGGCCAGCTTGAGGGATTCCCGCTCCGGCCACAGCGCCGGGTTGCGCGGGTTGGGCATCTCGAGCGACGCCGCCTGGGGCACCGGCTCGCTGCTGGCGGCGTCAAAGCGCCGGGCCCGGCGCGGCTCCGCCTTCTTGGGGCGGGCGGCCTCCTGGCGCACCTGCCGGAGCACCTCGCCGGGGTCGGACCAGCCGATCCACCCCGCGAGCAGGCGGGCGTACTCGCCCTGGAGCACGCGGTCCCGGATTCCCGCCACCACGGGCACGGTCCGGCGCAGGGCCTGCAGGCGCCCCTCGACCGTATCCAGGGCAAACTGGGAGAGCATGGAGCGCACCACGAACTCGAACATGGGCACCCGGTTGGCCACGAGGTCGCGCACGGCGGCGTCGCCCTTGTCCAGGCGCAGGTCGCAGGGGTCCATGCCGTCGGGGGCCACGGAGACGAAGGACTGCCCGGTGAACTTCTGGTCCCCCTCGAAGGCCCTCATCGCGGCCTTCTGCCCGGCCTCGTCGCCGTCGAAGGTGTAGATCAGCTCGCCGCGAAAGTAGTTATCGTCCAGCATGAGGCGGCGCAGCATCTGCAGGTGGTCGTCGCCAAAGGCCGTGCCGCAGGAGGCCACGGCGGTGGTCACCCCCGCCGCGTGCATGGCCATGACGTCCGTGTAGCCCTCGACCACCACCGCCTGGTGCCCGGTGGCGATGCTCTTCTTGGCCTGATCCAGGCCGAAGAGCACCTTGGACTTGTGGTACAGCAGGGTCTCCGGGGTGTTCATGTACTTGCCCAGCTTGTCGTCGTCGAAGAGCTTGCGCGCCCCGAAGCCGATGACGTCGCCGGACATGTTCTTGATCGGCCACAGCAGCCTGCGATGAAACTGGTCGATGGGCCCGCGCTTGCCCATCTTGGACACACCTGCGGCCTCCAGCTCCTTGAAGCTAAACCCCTTGCCCAGCAGCACCTTGGTGGTGGTATCCCACCCCTCCGGGGCGTAACCGCACTCGAAGGCGTAGATGTGCTCCTGGGAAAAGCCGCGATCCAGCAGGAACTGCCGCGCGGTGGCCGCCTGAGGCGTCTCCAACTGCTCCCGGTAGAACTGGTGCGCGGCCTTGTTCACCGCGATCAGGCGCTGGCGCGTGCCCGGTTCCTCCCGGCGGCCCGGCCCGCCGCCCTGGTAGTTGATCTGATAGCCGATCTTCTCCGCGCAGTACTCCACCGCCTCGGGAAAGGTGATGTGCTCCATCTCCATGAGGAAAGAAAAGACATCCCCGCCCTTCCCCGTGGAAAAGCAGTGATAGTACCCGCGATTGGGACGCACGTGGAAGGAGGGCGTCTTTTCATCCTTGAACGGGGAAAGGCCCTTGAGCGAATCCGATCCCCCGGGTTTGAGCTGCACGTATTCCCCCACGATCTCCTCGATGGGCGTGCGCTCGCGGATCGCCTGAATATCGCTCTCCGGTATGCGTCCCTTTGCCATGCCTCCAACTTACCGGCGCGGTCAAACCGCAGGCCCCCACGCCCGGACGCGCGAACGGGCGTGCCAAGATAGACCCATGAGTGCTCGCCCCCGCGCCCGATGGCGCACCGCCTTGACCTCCCTCGGCGGCATCGCGCTGGCGGCCGCGGCCGCCTGGTTCGGCCTGGACCTCGGCGATTCCTCCCCCTCGGGGTCCGCGAACCCCGACAACCCCACGGGCACCGCCGCCGCGCCCCGGGGCTCCTCGGGCTCGGAATCCTGCCCCCTGGGCAGCCTGCCGCCGGAGGCGGACGAGGTCGTGGGGGACATCCTCGCCGGGGGCCCCTTCGAGTACCCCGACAACGACGGCGTGCGCTTTGGCAACTACGAGGGCCGCCTGCCCCAGCAGGGGCGCGACTACTACCGCGAATACACCGTGGAGACCCCTAACCTGGGCCATCGCGGCGCGCGGCGCATCGTCACCGGCGGGCCCGACGCCGCCGACCCCGACGTGTGGTACTACACCTCCGATCACTACGAGACCTTCTGCGAAATACCCGATGCCGAATAACCCCCTGCTCATTACCGGCCGCCTCGCCTCCCGCCAGGACCTCTACCGCGCGCTGGCCTGCTGCCTGCTCCCCCGACACCGACCCGCGCCCACCAACCTCGACGGCATGGCGGACCTCCTGCGCGAGGCCCGCGTCCGCACCGTCATCTGCGCGCAGTGGGAGCTGCCCGCGGCGGACAGCCGCGCGGTGCGCGCGGTGCTCGGCGACCTCGGCATCACCCTGCAGCGCTGACCCCAGAAACATCATGGCGCAAAGGCGCCACGGGGGAGGCGAGGAGTGCTAATGTGGGTGGTGGCAGCCACCCCGGGGCTGCTATGCGGGAAGCCCCCACGGTCTGCCAAGAACGCGTGAGGGCTTTTGTGAGACTAGCTGAGCAGGTTGGTCATCGCTTCGACGATAAGCTTGGCGATGACGTTCTCTGCCAGCCGCCCCAGGAACCGCCGCACGGAGCTGCTACTCCCGCGGCGGTTCCTTATATCTCCGCATACACGGCGATGGCGGGCCATTCATCTCACCTCCTCCCAGCAAGGTCGAAGGCACGGCGATGCGCACCCCCGCCAGGCGGTGGAGACACGCACCACCAGGAGGAACCAGGGAAAAAGGACAACAACCCCCGCCCCCGGCAACATCAAAGCATAGCCCGGCCTACCCCCTTATATCCGGGGAATCACACAAAAAGTGGGGTCTCTCCCCTATCCCCAGAAGTCCGCGAGATTGGCCGCCCGGCGCGCCAGCCGCTCCAACCGGGATTCCGTCATGGAGGCGATCTGGTCCACCACCACCCGCTGCCGCGCGGCCTCGCTCTCCGCCTCGTGCCACCACTGCCGGAACATCGGATCGAGCGCCCCCGGCGCGCCCGCGCAGAGGTAATCAAAGACGCGGTAGATGCGGTCGCGCTGCTGGTCCTGCCGCACCATGTGGCGCCGCTCGTCCATCACGTAGAGCACGGCGATGGTCTTGAGCAGCATGACCTCGGCGCGGGCCTGCCCCGGCACCGCCAGGCGCCCCCGAGTCCGCCCCAGCCACTGCGCGCCTCCCGGATTGGCCTCCAGGGTGGCCTCGATAGTGGAGGAGACGTAGCGCCCCACCAGCTCGCTGGTGAGCTTTTTCAGGGTGGCGTGCGCGCGCAGCGAGGCGTCGTACTCCGCGCAGGCCGCCACGAGCGGCAGCCGCCGCAGCTCGTCCGCGGCGGCCACGAGGTCGTCCCGGTTGCCCCCGAAGGCGCGGGCCCCCTTCTCCGCGAGCTTGGCCAGCTCCACGAAGTCCCAGAGCACGCCCAGGGAGATGCGCCCGGAGACGATGCCGTCCTCCACGTCGTGCACGGAGTAGGCCACGTCGTCCGCCCAGTCCATGACCTGGGCCTCCATCGCCGGGGTGTCGTCCTCGTGGCCCTTACGCACCCAGGCGAGCACGTCCGCGTCCTCGTCGTAGCAGCCGTACTTGGGGCGGTGGGTGCCATCTGGCCGGGTGCGCACGCGGGGGTACTTGCAGGTGGCGTCCAGGGCGGCGCGGGTGAGGTTGAGGCCAAAGCTGTTCCCGCGCTCGTCGAGCACCTTGGGCTCGAGCCGGGTGAGGATCCGCAGCGTCTGGGCGTTGCCCTCGAATCCCCCGCAGTCCTGGGCCACGTCGTCGAGCGCGCGCTCCCCGTTGTGCCCGTAGGGCGGGTGGCCGATGTCGTGCGTGAGGCCCGCCAGCTCCGCGATGTGCGGGTCCAGCCCCAGCCCGGTGCCCATGCCCCGGGCGATCTGGGCGACCTCCAGGGAGTGGGTGAGGCGCGTGCGCGGGGTGTCGCCGTCGCGGGGGCGGACCACCTGGGTCTTGTCTGCCAGCCGGCGCAGCGCGGCGGAGTGGAGCACGCGGTCGCGGTCCCGGGAGAAGGCGCTGCGCTGCTCGTGCCCCTGCGCCCCCAGCGCGCTGCCCTTGCGGGCCTCGGGCCATCGGCGCTCCTCGTCGGCGCGGGTGTAGTGGTGTGTCTGCCTCGTGCTCATCGCCCCTATCCTATCCAGTTCAGTATCCTGGCCCCATGATCGTTGCCTCCCCGCTCACCCGCTCCCTTGCCGCTGCGGCCTGCGCCGCCCTGCTCCTGCCCGCCGCCGCTGCGGCCCACGAGGCCGAGGCGGCGAGCCCTACCCCGGATTATCAGGTGCTCGCGGCCGCGCCGGAGGCGTTCGGAGAGGCCATTAACGACGACGCCGGGGTGCTCACCGACGAGCAGATCACGGAGCTGGAGCAGGCCATATCCCAGTTCGAGAAGTCCCATCAGCGCACGCTCAAGATCGCCTTCGTGACCAGCTTCGAGGGGATGGACCACCGGGAGTGGGCGGAGAGGTCCCTGAGCGCCAACGGCGGCGGGAACCTCGCCCTGCTCGCCGTGAACCTCGGCCCCGAGGAGCACAAGTACGACGTGGCCGTGGGGCAGGCGTGGAGCGCCTCGGAGCGGGACGCCCTGCGCAAGGCCGTGCGCCCCCACCTATCCGGCAAGGACTGGTACGGGGCCGCGAGGGCCTTCATCGACACCGCCGAGTCCACCGGGCAGGTCTCCGGCGGTTCCGTGGCGTGGCTGGGTGCCGGTGCCGTGGCCGCCGTGGGTGCGGGCGGCGGGATCTGGTTCCTCAGCCGCAGGCGCCGCAGGGAGGAGGACAAGCAGGTGGTGGAGAGCGCCCGGCGGGTGGACCCCTCCGATACCGCCACGCTCTCCCGGCTCCCCATCCCGGCGCTGGGTCAGGTGGCCGAGGACTACTTTGTGGCCACGGACGAGTCCATCCGGCGCGGCGAGGAGGAGCTGGCCACCGCCGTGGCCGAGTTCGGCCCGGCCCGCACGCGCCCCTTCCGGCGCGCCCTGGACAAGGCGCAGTCCGCCATGCGCCGCGCCTACGACATCCAGGATCAGCTCGGGGACGCCATCCCGGAGACCAACGAGGAGAAGCGCACGCTGCTCATGGAGGTCATCACCTCGTGCTCCGCCGCGCAGCGGGAGCTGGATAAGCAGGCCAAGGACTTTGCCGAGATGCGCAACCTGCTGCTCAACGCGGAGGGAAAGATCGCTGAGATCACCCAGCGCACCGTGGACATCCGCGCCCGCCTGCCCAAGGCGGAGGACACGCTGGCCAACCTCGGCAGGCGCTACCCCGAGCCCACGCTGGCCTCCGTGCGGGACAACCCGCAGCTCGCGGCGGCCAGCCTCGACTCCGCCGAGGACTCCCTGAGCGCCGCCCGCTCCCTGGCTGCCAAGCCCGCCGGACGGCAGGGCGGGCTGGTGATGGTGCTGCGCGACGCGGAGCACGCCGTGGAGGTGGCCGACCGCATGCTCACCGCCCTCGAGCACGCGGACGACAACATCGCCACCGCCCGGGCCTCGCTGGGCCCGCTGATCGAGGAGGTCGAGGAGGAGATCGCGGAGGCCGAGGAGCTGCGCGCCCGCGGCACCGCCAACGGCGCCGAGGCCGACTGGGAGCGCCTAGACGCCCTGGTGCGCGAGGCCCGGGAACTCCTCGCCACGGCCCGCGAGCGCGGCGAGAGCGACCCCCTCGGGGCCTACACTCGGCTCAACGACCTGGATGCCCGGCTGGACGAGCGGCTCGACGCGCTGCGCGAGACCACCGCCACGCGAGATCGCCTGCTGCGCATGTATCGCCAGCAGATCGACTCCGCCCGCACCACCATCCAGGGCGCGGAGGACCTGATCTCCTCGCGCGGCCGCCTCGTGGGCATCCAGGCGCGCACCTACCTCTCCGAGGCGGACCAGCTCTCCCGCCGCGCCCAGGAGCTCGAGGGCAGCGACCTGCGCGGGGCCATCGAGACCGCCCGCCGGGCCGCCCAGCGGGCCCAGGCCGCGGTGCAGGCGGCGCAGGAAGACGTGGACGAGCACTACCGGCGCCAGCGCCGCCAGGAGATCGGCTCGGGCGCGGGCACGCTACTCACGGGCATGGTGATCGGCAACATCCTGGGCGGCGGCCACCACGGGGGCGGCTTTGGCGGGGGCTTCGGCGGCGGCGACGACTTCTTCGACGGGAGCTTCTAGGCCCGGCCGAGCCGGGGGCGCCGCACCGGGGAGTCCACCAGCACGCAGCCCCAGGACATGAACACCGCGTCGAGGGGGACCAGGCTGTCCTGGGCGCCGGGGGTCTCCGAGATCTCCACCCGCCCGCTAATCAGCGGGCGCACCACCGCCACGGGCGCGCCCTTGCTGCTGATGAGCCGCTGCTTGCGCCACAGGCTGCTGCGCACCAGGTCGTATTCCCTGTCCATGCAGCGCGCGTGCAGGCGATGCACGGTCAGGCCGGTCTGGACTATGGTGAACACCCCGCCGGTCATGGAGGTGGCGCGAGCGCGGAAGCGCGGCCCCTCCGCCGCGCACTCGATGAGCAGCCGCTCCTCCCCGAAGTGCAGCACGTCCGAGCGCACGGAGGCCAGGCAGGCGCCGTTGGCGTCGATCAGCTCGTTGCCCTGCCACACCCACACGCCGGTACCCTCGCGCTCCACCATCCCTGGCTCCCTACAGCAGTATCGTCAACACCGCGATGAGGGTAGCGGCAAGCAGCGTGACGATCAACACCGTGGAGGAGGCGCCCAGGCGGGCCTCCAGGATCAGGCGCACGAACCAGCTCAGGGCGGCCACCTCGTCCTCGCTCATCCGGGCGTCCTCCTCCAGCTCCAGCACGCAGCGGCGCACGCCGTTGTTGCCGCCGGAGAACTGGGCCACCTTCGCGCCCCGGGCATCCTCCACGATCCAATCGTTGCGGGCCTCGTTGGTCAGCGTCATCGCCGTGCCCGCGAGGTCCACCCGCACGCTCTTGTCCCGCGCCAGCCGCCCCGAGGCGCGGAACTCGCGGCCGTCGTCCGTGGTGGCGGACGCGCCCCGCTTGCCGGTGCTCAGCCGCCAGGAATGCCCGCCCACGGTGGCGCGCTCCACCCCGAAGGTGCCGAGCACCTCCGGCCCCTCCTCCACCAGCAGGGGCGTGGTGGCTGCGCGCTCGCCCCAGGAGGTGTAACGGGCCCGGTACGTCATCTCAGCACCCCAGCAGGCGCTGGGCCAGGTAGGCCTTAAGGTCGGCGATCTTCACGCGCTCCTGCTCCATCGTGTCGCGCTCGCGCACCGTCACGGACTCGTCCTCCAGGGTGTCAAAGTCCACGGTCACGCAGAAGGGCGTGCCGATCTCGTCCTGTCGGCGGTACCGGCGGCCGATGGCGCCGGAGGTGTCAAAGTCCACGTTCCAGTAGGAGCGCAGGGCGTCGGCCAGCTCCCTGGCCTTGCCCGCCAGCGGCTCCTTCTTGGACAGCGGCAGCACCGCGACCTTGACCGGGGAGAGCCGGTAGTCCAGCTTGAGCACCACGCGCTTGTCCACCCCGCCCTTGGCGTTGGGGGCCTCGTCCTCCGTGTAGGCGTCCACCAGGAAGGCCATCATGGAGCGCCCCAGGCCCGCGGCGGGCTCGATGCAATAGGGAATCCAGCGCTCGTCGGCCTCCTGGTCGTAGAAGCTCAGGTCCTCGCCGGAGCTTTCCGCGTGCACGCGGAGGTCGTAGTCCGTGCGGTTGGCCACGCCCTCCAGCTCGCCCCACTTGGATCCGGCGAAGCCGAAGGCGTACTCCACGTCCACCGTGCGCTTGGAGTAGTGCGAGAGCTTCTCCTTGGGGTGCTCGTAGAGCCGCAGGTTCTCCGGCTTGATGCCCAGGTCCACGTACCACTGGTAGCGGTCGTCGATCCAGTACTGGTGCCACTGCTCGTCCTCGCCGGGCTTGACGAAGAACTCCATCTCCATCTGCTCGAACTCGCGGGTGCGGAAGATGAAGTTGCCGGGGGTGATCTCGTTGCGGAAGGACTTGCCGATGTTGGCGATGCCGAACGGGGGCTTCATGCGCGCGGAGTTCATCACGTTCTTGAAGTTGATGAAGATGCCCTGCGCCGTCTCCGGGCGCAGGTAGTGCAGCCCCTCCTCGTCGTCCACCGGGCCGAGGAAGGTCTTGAGCAGGCCGGAGAAGGCCCTGGGCTCCGTCCAGTTGCCCGGCTGCCCGGTCTCAGGGTCGTTGATGTCCGCCAGGCCGTTCTCCGGCGGGTGACCGTGCTTTTCCTCGTAGGCCTCCAGCAGGTGATCCGCGCGGTAGCGCTTGTGGGTGTACAGGGACTCCACCAGCGGGTCCGTGAACACCTCCACGTGCCCGGAAGCCACCCACACCTGGCGCGGCTGGATCACGGAGGTGTCCACGCCCACCACGTCCGCGCGGGAGGTGACCATGTGGCGCCACCACTGCCGCTTGATGTTTTCCTTCAGCTCCACGCCCAGCGGGCCGTAGTCCCAGGCGGAGCGGGTGCCGCCGTAGATCTCACCGGCGGGATAGACCAGGCCGCGCCGCTTGCACAGGTTGACCACGGTATCAATGACGGACTGCTGCGCCATAAGGGGAGATTCCTCCTAGTAGTAATAGCCGGTTCGCCTTCTCCCGGAAGGCACGCGCCCTCCCACGCCCCGGCGCGCGGCAGGGGGCTGGGCCGGGTCCGGCCCCTCCTGCGCCAGGGCGCTCGCGGCCGCCCCGATCGACGGTCACCGCCAACGCCCTGCCGACGCCCTCGCGCGGGCGGAAGAAGATTCCTCGCCATTCTAGCCCCTCGCCGCGCGCGGACACGGGGCGCACCCCCGATCGGCCCCTCCCCAAGAGCAAGGGGCGTCTCTATCGAAAATAACTCTCCGCACACCCAGCCCGGTGACTAGAATCATTCAGGTAACTCTCATCTGTGCTGCAAAACACTAGGTTTTGGTCTATCATTTTTGGTTATCTCTTACTGGACGATTTATAAACGAGTAACGACATGCGAGAAAACCCCGATGAGACACGCATCCCCTCGGCCTGCAGCCAGGCCGCCAGCACGATCATCAATGCGATCGACTCGGAGATCCGCATTAGCATCCTCGGGCTCCTCATCGAGCGCGAGTACCTCGTGAGCGAACTCGTCGCCCAGCTCAAGCGCCCCCAGCCGCTGATCAGCCAGCACCTGCGGGTGCTCAAGAACGCGGGCATCGTGGTCTCCCGCCCGCAGGGACGCAGCCGCTACTACAAGCTCAGCGTGCCCGAGCTCGGGGAGCTGTTCCGAGACATCATCTCCCTTGCCGCCACCGCCCACGCCCGCCTCGTGGAGCGCAAGCCCGCCCCGGAGGCCGCGCCCGCCCAGTGCTAAGGCCCCTCCCCGGGCCTGTAGTACGCTGCCACCAGAACCCCGGGGAAGGAACACGGAGCATGAACAACAGATCCACCGCACGCGCGCCCAAGCTCGGCCCCCGCAAGACCAAGCAGCGGGAGGCGGTGGTGGACGTTCTGATCGCCCTCAACAACTTCTCCTCCGCAAAGACCATCCACCACGAGCTCGCGCGGCGCGGCACCCCGGTGGGGCTGTCCACCGTATACCGCACGCTGCAGTCCCTCGCGGACGTGCAGGCGGTGGACGTGCTCAGCGTCGCCGGCGGGGAGAGCCTGTACCGCCACTGCCTCAGCGAGGAGCACCACCATCACCTGGTGTGCACCCGCTGCGGCTGCACCAAGGAGATCGACGGCGGCCCCGTGGAGCACTGGGCCAAGGAGATCGCCGCGCGCTACGGATTCAGCCTCACGGGGCACGACGCCGAGGTGTACGGCCTGTGCCCGGCCTGCCGGGCGGAACAGGAGCGGCACCGGCCCGAGGACGCGGGGGCCGCGCCAAGCGCCGAGGCGGATTAACTACTTCACCTTCCGTTCACCGCCTTTTCATCTGCGCGGGTTCCGGTAGCCACGTGCCGTTTACGCGCGCCCCCTAGCTTTTCCAGTGAGCAACGCTCGTTTTGTCCACTTTGGTTCGATCCCGTCTGGAAGAGTAACTATGTCACACAGCCTCCGTACCGCCCTCCGCCACCGCGTCCTGCCCGTGGCGGCCACCATGACGAGCGTCGCGCTCCTCGCCGCCTGCTCCAGCGCCGACGGCTCCGCGGAGGCCGAGGGCCCCGCGCCCCACGCCACCCACGACATCGCCCCCATGGCCGACGCCGAGGCCGCCCCCCGCGCCGCCGCCGGAGACGTGGCGCAGCACGGCGGGGCGCGGCGCATCGCGGGCGATCAGGCCCAGGGCCTCCAGGAGGCGATCACCAAGACGGGCGCCAAGAACGTGATCCTGCTCATCGGCGACGGCATGGGAGACTCCGAGATCACCGCCGCGCGCAACTACGCCGAGGGCGCGGGCGGGGCGTTCAAGGGACTCGACGCCCTCCCCGTGAGCGGCCAGTACACCCACTACTCCGTGGACAAGGAGGGCAAGCCGGACTACGTGACCGACTCCGCCGCCTCCGGCTCCGCCTGGGCCACCGGCACCAAGACCTACAACGGCGCCATCTCCGTGGACATCCACGGCAAGGACCAGGAGAGCCTGCTGGAGCGCGCGAAGAAGGCGGGGCTGGCCACGGGCAACGTCTCCACCGCGGAGATCCAGGACGCCACCCCCGCCGTGCAGGCCGCGCACGTGACCGAGCGCAAGTGCTACGGCCCGGAGGCCACCTCCACGACCTGCCCGGACAACGCCCTGGAAAACGGCGGGCGCGGCTCCATCTCCGAGCAGATCCTGGAGACCCGCGCGGACGTGACCCTCGGCGGCGGCGCCAAGAGCTTCGCGGAGAAGGCCAAGGCCGGGCAGTACAAGGACGCCACGCTGAGGGACCAGGCCCGCGAGCGCGGCTACCAACTGCCCACCAACGCCGAGGAGCTGGCCGCCATCACGGAGGCCAACCAGGACAAGCCGGTGCTGGGGCTCTTCTCCGAGGGGAACATGCCGGTGCGCTGGGAGGGCCCCAAGGCCGCCAAGGGCGGGTACCTGGAGGAGGCCGCCACCTGCACCGATAACCCCGAGCGCACCGCCGAGGTGCCGCGGCTGGCGGACATGACCTCCAAGGCCATCGACCTGCTCAAGGACAAGGAGGAGGGCTTCTTCCTCCAGGTGGAGGGGGCCTCCATCGACAAGCAGGATCACGCCGCCAACCCCTGCGGGCAGATCGGGGAGACCGTGGACCTGGACGAGGCCGTGCAGCGCGCCCTCGACTTTGCCAAGCAGGACGGGGAGACCCTGGTGGTGGTCACCGCCGATCACGCCCACTCCAGCCAGATCGTGCCCACCCTGGACGAGGAGGAGCCGGGGCGCTACCCCGGGCTGACCCGCAAGCTGCGCACCACCGAGGGCTCCGAGATGACCATGAGCTACGCCACCAGCGAGGACCCCGAGTCCTCCCAGGAGCACACCGGCACCCAGCTCCGCGTGGCCGCCTACGGCCCGAACTCCGCCAACGTGGTCGGCCTGACCGATCAGACCGACCTCTTCTTCACCGTCAGCGAGGCCCTCGGGCTCTAGCCAGCATGGCTCGCTCCCCCTCGCCCCAGGAGCCCACCAGGGTTCCCGGCGTCGGGTCCCCCTCCGCCGCCTCCGGCTCGAGGAGGAGGTCGAACTCGGCGCCTTGCGGGGCACCGGGCGCGGCCTCCAGGCGCACCTGCGGCGGCTGCGTCTCCCCGGTGCGGGGATCGCGCTCCCGCGGGGGCTGAGCGCCCTCGCGCAGCGCCGCCGCCAGCAGCGGCGGGAAGGCCGGGTCGCGGCGGGCGTCGTAGACGTAGCGGGTGCCCAGCACGGAGTGCTCCATCTCCCCCAGCAGGCCCTCGCCGCCCTCCAGCGGACGCGGCCGGTAGGTCAGCGGGGCCTGCACGAGCCGCGCGTTCGCGCGCAGCACGGCGATCTCCACCCCCACCCGCCCCTCCGGGTCGAGCAGCCGCCAGGAGGCCTGGGGCTCAAGCTCCTCGCCGTCCGCGATGAGCCCCTCGCGCAGCAGCACCAGGCGCCGGAAGTGCTCCTTGCCCGGGTTGAGCGCGGCGTCCATGTACACCTCTGCCGTGTTCTGATTCCGCTTCTCGCTCATGCCCACCAGGATGCCACAGCCCGGCGGACCCTCGACCGCCTAGCCCAGGATTCCGCCGAAGAGCACGCCCAGGAGGTAGGTCACCGCCGTGGCCCCCATCCCCACCAGCCACTGGCGCAGCGCGCGGGGGGCGGGCGGCTTGCCGGAGAGCACGCCGGTGAGCGCCCCGGTGCACAACAGGGCCACCGAGACCATCGCCAGGGAGACCAGCCCGCCCGCCAGGGCCGACGCCCCGAAGCAGAAGGGCAGCACCGGGACGAGCGCCCCGGCGGCAAAGCACAGGAAGCTCGACACCGCCGCCGACCACGCGCCGTCGCCCGCCTGCTCCTCCGCGTCCTCGCCCGCCTGCTCCTCCGCCCCGTGAACCTGGGCGAAGGCCCGGCGCGCCCGCTCCTCGGCCTCCTGCTCGCCGTAGCCCCGGGCCCGGAACACCAGGGCCAGCTCGTTGGCGTTGACGTCCAGATCCGGCAGCAGCGTGGCGGTGTCCCCCTGCGGGGTGGAGGCGTCCAGCAGCTCCGACTGGGACTTCACCGAGATGTACTCCCCCGCCGCCATGGACAGCGCCCCGGCCAGCAGCCCGGAGACGCCGGTGAGCAGGATCATCGAGGAGGACACCCCGGAGCCCATCACCCCGATCACGAGGGCCAGGTTGGACACCAGGCCGTCGTTGGCGCCAAAGACGGCGGCCCGAAACGCCCCGGACATCCGCTCCCGGCTGCGCGCCGCCAGGCCCTTGACCACCTCGGAGTGCACCTGCTCGTCCGCCGCGATCTGGCTGGGGGCGTCGGCGTCGCTGCTATAGGGGTTGCGGGCCTCCGCGCTTTGCATCATGGCTAGCACGAACACCGAGCCGAAGCGCTGGGCCAGCCAGCCCGTAAAGCGCGTGCGCAGGCCGGGGCGCTGCGGCATGCCCACCTCATCGCCCAACTTCTCCCGCCAGTAGGCCTCGTGCCGGGACTCCGCCTCCGCCAGCTTGAGCAGGATCTCGCGCTCCTCCCCGGACCTCTTGCGCGCCAGCTCGCGGTACACCGCCGCCTCGGCGCGCTCATCCGCCAGGTACTGTCGCCAGCGGTTGATCTGCTTACGGGTGGGGGGAGGATAGGTATTCACTCGTGCTCTTTCGTGCGAGGGGAAAAATCTCCGATCATGCTACGCGCAGGAGGCCCCCAGGGGAAGGGGTCAGGCGGTGCCGCCGAAGCGCCGATCCCGGCGAGCGTACTCCTCCACCGCCGCGAAGAGATCTGCCGCGCGGAAGTCCGGAAACAGCGTGTCCTGGTAGATCATCTCCGCGTAGGCCGATTCCCAGAGCAGGAAGTTGGAGGTGCGCTTTTCCCCCGAGGGCCGCAGGAAGAGGTCCACGTCCGGCATGGCCGGGTCGTAGAGCCAGCGGGCAAAGCTCTTCTCCGTGATCTCCTCCGGGCGCAGGCGACCCGCCGCCGCCTCGGCCGCGATGCGGCGGGTGGCGTCCACGATCTCCGCGCGCCCGCCGTAGTTCACGCACATCACCAGGGTCATGCGGGTGTTCTCACGGGTCAGGTCCTCGGCGGCCTCCAGCTCGCGGATCACCGAGCGCCACAGGCGCGGGCGGCGCCCGGCCCACACCACGCGCACGCCCTTATCGTGCAGGACGTCGCGCTGGCGGCGCAGCACGTCGCGGGAAAAGCCCATGAGAAAGCGCACCTCGTCCGCGGCGCGCCGCCAGTTCTCCGTGGAAAAGGCGTAGGCCGAAAGGTAAGGCACGCCCATGGCGAGGCAGGCGTCCACGCACTCCATGAGCACCGCCTCGCCGCGCCGGTGCCCCTCGGTGCGCCTCATGCCGCGCTCCTGCGCCCAGCGCCCGTTGCCGTCCATCACCAGGGCGATATGCCGGGGCAGGAACTCCGCAGGAATCTGCGGGGGCTGAAGTTTCTGGCTCTCAGACATCACCCGGCCATTCTACGCGGACGCGCCCCGCCACCACCCCACCGCCGCCTCACGCCGAGGGCAGCAGCGTGGCGATGCGCTGCTCCATGTGATGCTGCAGGTGCGCGCTGGTGAGCCGGTGGATCGCGGGGGCCAGGTCGTGCGCCTCGATGATCTCGTCCGCCGCACGGCGGTGCCCCCGCTCCAAGAGCCACATGGCGTGCAGGGTCTCCGCGGGCACGTCCGCCGAGCCGGGCGGGCGGCAGCGCACGCACACCGCGCCCCCGGCCATCGGGTGAAAGGCGTGGTGGGGGCCGGGCTCGGCGCACTGAGCGCAGGCGAACAGGCTCGGGGCCCACCCGGCGTGGCCCATCGCCTTGAGCAGGAAGGCGTCCAGACACAGGTCCGGGTTGTCCTCCCGGCGCATTGCGGCCAGCGCCTCCACCACGGCGTCGAAGAGGAAGGGGTCCTCCCCCGTCTCCGCCGCGCTGAGCCGCTCGGCGCAATCCACCACCGCGCAGGCCGCCGTGTAGCGGGCATAGTCCTCGATGATGCCCGAGGCGTAGTACGCCACCGTGTCCGCCCCGGTGAGGGTGGCCAGGTTGCGCCCGGGATACAGGTGCACGTCCAGCTCCACAAAGAGCTGCACGCGCGAGCCGAAACGGGACTGGGAGCGGCGCACCCCCTTGGCCACCGCGCGCACCACCCCGTGCCCACGGGTCAGCAGCACCACGATGCGGTCCGCCTCCCCGAAGTCATAGGTGCGCGCCACCACCGCGCGATCCCGGTAGCTGGGCCTGCGCACCTAAAAGCCCAATCGTCCGAGCGCCTTGGGGTCGGACTGCCAGTTCTTGAGCACCTTGATCCGCAGATCCAGGTAGATGTTCTGGCCCAGCAGGGCGATGATGGAGCGGCGGGCGTTGTGGACGATCCGCCCCATGCGCCGCCCCTTGTAGCCGGTGATGATGGCCTTCTGCCCGGGGCGCTCCACGTACACGATGGCGTGCACGTCCAGCACCCCCTCGCGCTCCTGGTTGGGCAGGATCTCGTCCACCTCCACCGCCACGGAGTGCGGCAGCTCGTCCTTCAGCCCGTCCAGCGCGGCCTCACGGATCAGCTCCGCGATGCGGGTGTCGCGGTCGTCGTCGGTGACGTGATCGTCCGGGTACAGCTTGGGCCCCTCCGGGAGGTAGCCGGTGACGACCTCGCTGAGCACGTCGAGCTGGATGCCGTCGGTGGCGGACACCGGCACCACGTCCGCGTCCGGGCCCAGCAGCTCGTGCAGGGCCAACAGCTGCGCGCCCACCTGGTCCTTGGAGACGGCGTCGATCTTGGTGACCACGCCCACGATGGGGGTGCGCGGGGCCACCGCCCGCACGTTGTCCAGGATCCAGCGGTCGCCGGGGCCGATCTTCTCGTTGGCCGGGATGGTCAGCGCGATCACGTCCACGTCCGCGTAGGTGTCCTTCACCGCCGCGTTGAGGCGCTCGCCGAGCAGGGTGCGGGGGCGGTGCAGCCCGGGGGTGTCCACCACCACGATCTGCGCGCCCTCCCGGTGCACGATGCCGCGAATGGGGTGGCGGGTGGTCTCCGGCTGATCGGCGGTGATGGCGATCTTCTCCCCCACCAGCGCGTTGGTCAGGGTGGACTTGCCCGTGTTGGGGCGCCCGACGAAACTCAAAAACCCGGAGCGAAAACCCTCGGGGGTATCTGCAAAGCTCACCTATCTCCTTAATCGTTGGCCATCGTTGGCCATCATTGGCCGCCGCGAAGCCGCGTGCCCGGCGGCAGACGATACCTTCAATATAGGCCGCTACAGCGCCCGCACCTCAAACTGACACCGGGGATGGGCGTAATAATCCTGCGCCGCCACCAGCTCCAGCTCCCGGCTCTGGGCCTCGAAGGTCACCCGCAGCAGGTCGAACACGCTCGACGCCGTGCGGGCCAGGGCCTGCTTGGCGTCCCGCGCGGCCGCGTAGTGCCCGGTGAACAGCGCCGCCGCGACGTCCCCGGAGCCGTTGCGCTTGAAGGGCAGGTAGGGGGTCTGCACCAGCCACGCCCCGGCGTCGTCCACCGCCAACATCTCGATGGTGCCCTCCGGGCGATCCGGGCGTTCCACCGAGGTCACCAGCACGGTCGAGGGGCCCATCTCGCGGGCCGCCGCCACCGCCGCCAGCGTGGAGTCCAGGTCCCCCACGGCGCGCCCCGTGAGGTATCCCAGCTCGAACTGGTTGGGGGTGATAATGTCCGCCGCCGGCACCACCACGTCGCGCAGCAGCGGCGGGATGGCGTCGTCCACGTGGCAGCCGGACTTGGCGTTGCCCATCACCGGGTCGCAGGCGTACAGGGCTCGCGGGTTCTCCTCCTTGACCCGCGCCACCGCCTCCACGATCACCCGCGCGATGTCCGCCCCGCCCTGATACCCCGAGAGCACCGCGTCCACCTGCGCCAGCGCCCCGCGCTCGGCCATGCCCTCGATCACCTCGGCCACCTGGGCCGCCGGGATCACCGGGCCGCGCCAGGAGCCGTAGCCGGTGTGGTTGGAAAAGTTCACCGTGTGCACCGGCCACACCTCGTGGCCCAGGCGCTGCAGGGGGAATACCGCCGCGGAGTTACCCACGTGCCCGTAGGCCACGGCGGACTGGATGGAAAGGATGTTCATGCCCTCTATCGTGCGGCATGGATCACCCGGAGACAACCTCGGGGTCCTCGCCCTCCCCGGGGGAGGGCACCTCCACCACCACGTGGCGCACCCGCACGCGGCCCCGGCGGTCGTGCCCGCCCTCGGTGCGCAGGCGCAGCCCCGCCACCTCCACGGTGGAGCCGGGCAGCGGCACCCGCCCCATGCCGTAGGCCACCAGGCCCGCCACGGTGTCCACCTGGTCCTGGATCTCCTCGTCGAAGTCGAGCTTCTCCCCCAGGCACTCGTCCACCTCCTCCGCGAGGTCCTCCAGCGAGACCCTGGCCACCAGGCGGAAGGCGCGCGGCCCGATCCGCTCGATGGGAACCTCCTCCGCGGAGTCGTACTCGTCGGTGATCTCGCCCACGATCTCCTCCAGCACGTCCTCCATCGAGATCATGCCGGCGATGCCCCCGTACTCGTCCACCAGCATGGCCAGGTGGTTGTGGGTGCGCTGCATGTCGTGCAGGGTGGCGTCTAGGGGCTTGGAGTCCGGGATGAACACCGCCTCGCGCATGATCTCCCCCACCGTCACCGAGCGCCCGCCGTCGGTCATGTGGTACGTGCGGGCCACCAGGTCCTTGAGGTAGACCACGCCCACGATGTCGTCGATGTTCTCCCCCACCACGGGGATGCGGGAGTGGCCCGAGCGCACGCACAGCGTGGTGGCCTGCCCGGCCGTCTTGGTGCCCTCGATCCAGATCATCTCCGGGCGCGGCACCATCACCTGCCGGGCGGTGGTGCTGGCCAGGTCGAAGATGTTCTGGATCATGCGGCGCTCCTCCACCTCCACCACGCCGTGCTCCTGGGCCATGTCCACCATCTCGCGCAGCTCCACCTCGGTGGCGTACGGCCCGTCGCGGAAGCCCCGGCCCGGGGCGAGCAGGTTGCCCAGGCCGATGAGCAGGCGGGTCACCGGGCCGAGCACCGTGCCCACGATGCCCAGCACGAGCGCGGCCCGCAGCGAGATGGAGTACGGGTTCTGCCGCCCCGCGGTGCGGGAAAACACCCCCACCACCACGAAGCTCACCAGGGCCACCCCGCCGATGGCCGCCGCAAACGCCCACGCCCGAGACTCCACGAGGCTAAAGGCCAGGGAGGCGGCAAAGACCGCCGCCGTGGCGTCGAGAAGCGTGTGCAGCAGCACCAGGAGGTTGATGTGATCGGCGCGGCGATCCAGCACCGCGAGCAGGCGCGCCGCGCCCGGGCGCTCCTCGCTGACCAGTTGCTCCACGCGCGCCCGGGAGATGGAGGTCAGCGCGGACTCCAGGGTGCCCAGCAGCCCCGCGAGCAGCAGCGCGACCAGGGTGGCGCAGGCCAAGAGAACCGGGGTCATGCGTCCCTGGGCTCCCCTATCGCGGGGATGCCGCCGCCGGGCACCTCCTTATCCAGGGCGGCACGATCGGCCGCCGTGGGAAAGGCCCCCGAGCCGCTGGGCTTCGGCTGGTATTCCACGCCCCGGGCCGCCGCGTCGTCGTACCAGTCCGCCAGCAGCTCGTTTTGCAGCGCGAACATCTCGCGCTCCTCGGCGGCGGTGGCGTGATCGTAGCCCAGCAGGTGCAGGCACCCGTGGGTGGTCAGCAGGGCCAGCTCGTGGCCCAGGTCGTGCCCGGCCACCTCCGCCTGCCGCAGGGCGAACTCGGGGCATAGCACGATGTCCCCCAGCATCTGCGGGCCGGGCTCCGCCGCGTCCGGGCGCTGCCCGCGCTGCCCCGGGGTCAGCTCGTCCATGGGGAAGCTCATCACGTCCGTGGGGCCCTCCAAGTCCATCCACCTCACGTGCAGGTCCGCGATGGTCTCCAGGTCCACGATGGTGATGGTCAGCTCCGCGTCCGGGTGAATGTCCATCCGCCCCAGCGCGAAGGAGGCGACGTCGATCAGCATCTCCTCGTTGACCCCCGGGTACCCGGACTCGTTAAAGACCTCAATGCTCATCGGCTCTGCCTTTCCTCGTGCTCCTGATACGCCTCCACGATCCTGCCCACCAGGGCGTGCCGCACCACGTCGGCGCTGCCCAGCTCCGCGAAGAACACGTCCGGCACCCCGCGCAGGATCTCCCGGACCCCGCGCAGCCCGGAGCGCTGCCCGCCCGGCAGGTCCACCTGGGTGACGTCCCCGGTGACCACCATCGTGGACCCAAAGCCCAGGCGGGTGAGGAACATCTTCATCTGCTCCCGGGTGGTGTTCTGGGCCTCGTCGAGGATCACGAAGGAGTTGCTCAGCGTGCGCCCGCGCATGTAGGCCAGGGGCGCGACCTCGATGACCCCGGCCTCCATGAGCCTCGGAATGCTCTCCGGCTCCACCATGTCCCGCAGGGCGTCGTGCAGCGGGCGCAGGTAGGGGTCGATCTTCTCCCCCAGCGTGCCGGGGAGGAAGCCGAGCTTCTCCCCCGCCTCCACGGCCGGGCGGGTCAGGATGATGCGGTTGACCTCCTTGGCTTGCAGGGCCTGCACCGCCTTGGCCATCGCCAGGTACGTCTTGCCGGAGCCCGCCGGGCCGATGCCGAAGGTGATGGTGTGGGCGTCGATGGCGTCCACGTAGGCCTTCTGGCCCAGCGTCTTGGGGCGAATGATCTTGCCGCGCCGGGCCACGATCTCCGCGCCCGCCAACTGCGCCGCGGACTCCGGGGCCTCCGCGGAGACGATGTTCACGGTGTGCCGCACGCTGTCCGGGGTGATCACCACCCCGCGCCGCGCGGTGGCCTGCAGCTCCGCGAGCGCGCGCTTGGCGCGCTGCACCTCGGGCCCCGGTCCCGTGAGGCTTACCTCGTTGCCGCGCGCAAAGAAATCGCAGTCGATGAGGTCGCCCAGCACCCGGACGTGCTGGTCATTGACCCCCAGGACGTAGGGGGCCACGGTATCGTCCAGGCTCACGCGGGCCGTGACCACGGGAACCGCCTGCCTGTGCTTCGAGGTACTTCCTGCCACGGCGCACCAGCCTACCAGCGCGGGGTGAGCACCCCGAGGGCGGCAAGAGCCACCATCGCCGCGCTGGCGGTGCGCACCACCTCGGGCCCCAGGCGCACCGGCTCGGCCCCGGCCTCGCGCAGCCGCTCCGCCTCGCCCTCCCCGACGCCGCCCTCCGGCCCCACGATGAGGTACAGGTGCTCCGCGTCCAGGTCGCAGGAGGCCAGGGGCGTGGCGGCCTCCTCGTGCAGCAGCAGCGCCCGGGCGGCGTCCTCGGCGCGCAGCATGCGCACCAGGCCGTCCGTGTCCACCGGCTCGGCCACCAGCGGCACCCGCGCCCGCCGCGCCTGCTTGGCCGCCTCGCGGGCGGCAGCCTGCCACTTGGCGCGCCCCTTGGCCTCCTTGGCCCCCGCCCAGTGGGCCACGCAGCGCTCCGCCTGCCAGGGCACGAAGGCGTCCGCCCCGGCCTGGGTGGCCAGGTCGATGGCCAGCTCGGAGCGCTCCGCCTTGGGCAGGGCCTGCACCACGGTCACCCGGGGCCGGGGCGCGGGCTCCACCGACACGGATTCGGCCTCCGCCAGCAGGCGCGCCTTGCCCTCCACCGCGCGGACCACGGCGGTGGCCCGCGTTCCCCGACCGTCCACCAGCTCCACGCGCTCGCCCACCCGGATGCGCTTCACGGTCACCGCGTGGCGGCCCTCCGCGCCGTCGAGGGCGAGCGTCTCGCCGGGCCGGGTGAGGTCGGTCAACACCTCGCACAGGAAAACGGGAAGGGACATGGCTCTCCTCCTACCGGCGGAACTTGTTGCGCAGGCGGCTAAAAAGGCTCTCCTCGCCGTCGTCACTGCGCTGCACCTTGGCCGCGTCGCGGCAGCGCTCGCGCACCTGGGTGAGCAGCTCGCGGGTGCGGTCGTCGAGGTGGGTGGGCACCGTGACGTCCACGTGGGCGAGCATGTCCCCGTGGCCCTCGCGGCGAAGGCGCGGCATGCCCGCGCCCTCCAGGCGAATGCGCTCGGCGGGCTGCGTTCCCGGGTTAATCACCAGCTCGCGCTCCTGGCCGTCCAGGCCCTGAATGGCTATCGACGCCCCCAGGGCGGCGTCCACCATCGGCACCCGCACCGTGAGGTGGAGGTCGTCGCCCTCCCGCTCAAAGACCGGGTGATCCCGGACGCTGATCTCCACGTAGAGATCGCCCGCGGGCCCGCCGCCGTGGCCCACCTCGCCCGCCCCGGACATGCGGATGCGCATGCCGTGGGCGATGCCGGCGGGCACCGCCACCGTGATGTCGCGGCGGGAGCGCACACGCCCCTCGCCGTCGCAGGTGTGGCACGGATCCTTGATCGTCTCCCCGTAGCCGTGGCAGGCCGGGCACTCGCGGGTGGTCATCACGTTGCCGAGGAAGGAGCGCTGGACCTCCTGCACCTCGCCCATGCCTCGGCAGTGCTCGCAGGTCACCGCGTCCGCCTTGGACTCCGAGCCGGTGCCCTGGCAGGTCTCGCACAGCACCGCGGTGTCCACGGTGACCTCGCGGCGCACCCCCGCGTAGGCGTCCTCCAGGGAAATGTCCATGCGCAAAAGGGCGTCGCTGCCGGGCTGCACTCGGGAGCGCGGCCCCCGGGAGGCCGCGCCGCCGCCGAAGAACGCCTCGAAGATGTCTCCCAGGCCGCCGCCGGGAAAGCCTCCCGCGCCGGGGCCCGGCGCGCCACCCTGGGCCAGCGGGTCCCCGCCCATGTCCACGATCCGGCGCTTCTCCGGGTCCGTGAGCACCTCGTAGGCGGTGGAGACCTCCTTGAACTTCTCGGCCGCCTCCTCCGAGGGATTCACATCCGGGTGGTACTTGCGCGCCAAGGAGCGGTAGGCCTTTTTAATTTCCTGCTCGGACGCAGAGGAGCTTACGCCCAGGATGCCGTAGTAATCGCGAGCCACAGTTATACAGTGCTTCCTAGTTGATGCCAGTACATACCCGAGACAGTGTAATAGGGCACCTACTGGACCGCGAGCACCCTGCTGACGTACCGCGCCACCGCCGAGACCTTGGACATCGTGCCCGTGTAATCCATGTACGTGGGGCCCACCACGCCCAGCCCGCCCAGGGAGGCGCCGTCCGCGCCGTAGGCGGTGGTGACCACCGACGCCCCGTGGAACTCCTCGTTCTCGTTCTCCTCCCCGATGCGCACGTTGACGTAGCCCAATTCCGGCGTGTCCGCGAGCAGGCGCAGCACCACCACCTGCTCCTCCAGGGCGTCGAGCACCATCGGCAGGCTCTCCGGGAGGCCGTAGGACATGCGGGTCAGATGGGAGGTGCCCGCCAGGATGAGGCGGTCCGTCGGCTGCTCCACCAGCGTCTCGATGAGCACCGTGCAGGTGCGGGTGAGCGCGCCGCGCAGGTCGTCCGGCCCCTGGGCCATCAGGTTGCTCAGGCCCACCGAGGCGTCCGCAAACTTCTGCCCCTCCAGCACCGAGTTGAGCACCTGGCGCAGGCGCAGCACCTGCTCCTCGTCCACGGCCTCCACGAGCGCCACGTTGCGCTGCTCCACTCGGCCGGTGTCCGTGATGAGCACCAGCAGCAGCCGCACCGGGGAGAGCGCCACCACCTCGCAGTGCTTGATCCGGGAGACGGTGAGGGTGGGAAGCTGCACCATCGCCACCTGGCGGGTGAGCTGGCTTAAGAGCTGCACCGAGCGGCGCAGCACGTCCTCCAGGTCGATCCCGGCCTCCAGGAAGCTTAAGATGGCGCGCCGCTCGGGCGCGGACAGCGGCGCGAGTTCGTGGATGGAATCCACGAACTGCCGGTAGCCCTTCTCCGTGGGGATGCGCCCGGAGCTGGCGTGCTGCTGCTGGATGTAGCCCTCGGACTCCAGCACCGCCATGTCGTTGCGGATGGTGGCCGAGGAGACGTTGAGCGTGTGGCGCTCCAGGAGCGCCTTGGAGCCCACCGGCTCCTGCGAGGCGATGTAATCGGCCACAATGGCGCGCAATACCTCGCGGCGGCGCTGATCGGTGGCCCCGGCCATAGTCCTGCACCTCCGTGATCGGTCAACATCGTGCTACTTCACCGGATCATTCTACGTGTTTTCCGGGCGTTCCCGGCGCTCCGCGCCCGTCTCCCCGCCCGTCTCCTCAGCCACCAGCAGGTCGGTGACGATGCCATCGGCAAAGAGCCGGCCCCTGTCCGTCAGCGCCACGCGCGCGCCCTCCCGCGCGGGGGCCGCGAGCCCGGCGCTCACGGCGTCGGCGCGCGCGGGAGCGTTGCCGCGCGGGTCATCCCCCGGGACGCACCGCAGCAGGCCCCTGGCCCGGTAGTCCTCCACCACCGGCCACGCCCGAGGGCCGATCCACTCGGCGGGCACGCCCCGACGCATGCGCATGCCCAGCATGAGGCGCTCCGTGCGGTGCTCCTGCGGGGTGATCTCCTCCCTCTCCTTGATCGGCAGCACCCCCTGCGCCACCATGCCCGCGTACCGCGCGGGGTGCTTGACGTGGTAGAAGCGCTCGCTGCCGATGTGGGAGTGCGCCCCCGGGCCCGCTCCCCACCACTGGCCGTCGCGCCAGTAGATCTCGTTGTGGCGGCACTCCCCGCCGGGCCGCGCCCAGTTGGAGACCTCGTACCACCGCATGCCCGAGGAGCGCAGGGCGGAGTCGATCATCTCGTAGCGCTCGGCCAGCACGTCCTCGTCCGGGGCCGGTAGCTCGCCGCGCCGCACCTTGCGTGCCATGCGCGTGCCGTCCTCCACGATGAGCGAGTACGCCGAGACGTGGTCTACCCCGGCGCCGAGGACGGCCTCCACCGTGGCCTCCACGTCCGCGTTGGTCTCCGTGGGGGTGCCGTAGATCATGTCCAGGTTCACGTGCGCAAAGCCCGCCTCCTGGGCCTCGCGCGCCGCCTGCACCGCCCGGCCCGGCGTGTGCGCCCGCTCCAGGATCGCCAGCACGTGCGGGGCCGCGGACTGCATGCCCAGCGAGACGCGGGTAAAGCCCGCGCGGAGCAGCCCCTCGAAGAACTCCGGCGAGGTGGACTCCGGGTTGGACTCCGTGGTCACCTCCGCGCCCGCCTCGATGCCAAAGGCACCGCGCACCGCGTCCAGCACGCGGCCCAGGCCCCGCTCCCCCAGCAGGGAGGGGGTTCCCCCGCCCACAAAGACCGTCTGCGCCGGGCGCAGCAGCCCCCGCTCGCCCAGGTGGCGGGCCGCAAGCTCCAGCTCCCGCTCCAGCGCGTCCAGGTAGCCCTCCGGGGAGGCCGAGGTTCCCAGCTCCCCGGGGGTGTACGTGTTGAAGTCGCAGTAGCCGCAGCGCGTGGCGCAGAAGGGCACGTGCACGTACACGCCGAAGGGATCGTCCTGACTCATGGACACCACCCTAGCCAGGCCCGGCTAGCTCGCCGCGCCCGACCCCGCGGCCTCTCGACGCCGCTGCGCCACCCGGGCCACCACGGCGTCGATCCGCGCGCGCTCCACCAGGAACTGCGGCGGATTCCCGCCCCTCTTGGCCTTGGCATACGCCGGGTGCTCCCGCGCCACGCACTCCAGCCACGCCTCGGTGGCCCCGACCACGGCCGCCCGCACGCGCTGGTAAAAGTGCGGGAGGCTCAGGGCGTCGAGGTCGTTGGCCACCACGTCGGTGCGCTCCAGCACCCAGCGCACGCACTGCTCGAGGGTCTCCTGCACTGCCTCCGTGCGGGCGTCGAGCGCCCCGGCCAGCTCCGCCACGATAATGGGCGAGGAGTGCAGGGGGTGCAGCGCGCGCAGGCCAGGGGCGTCCACGAGCGCGGGCTCCGCGCCGGGAGCGGGGCCGCTGCGGGCGCTCAGCCGCCCCGAGCGCAGGCCCGAGGTCAGGGCCTGGCGCAGCCCCATCAGCTCGCCCACGGTCACGCGGGCGTCCACGCGGGCGTCCTCCACGATCTCCTCGAACTCCGCGAGGCAGTCCTGCACCAGCTCCGCGTCCCAGTCCGCGATGGCCTGGCCGATGTGCTCGATGTACTCCGCGACCTCGTCTCCGATGTCGTAGATCTCCTGGGTCAGCTCACGGTGGCGCAGCTCTGCGGCGATGCGTTGCATGGTGGTGCGCTGCTCCCTTCCGTGGATCGTGGGCCCGCCGCGACCGTGCGCAGCGATCACCCTCAATGGCTACTTGAGGGTTCATGACGCTCACGACTTTATGGCACGGGGCTGAAAAATCCGGCGCGGCGCGCCGGGGCCTTACCGCTCGCGCACCGCGCGCCCCTCNCCCCCCCCCCGCAGGCGCGGGTAGGGCGGCATGGTCGTTGTTGCCGCTGCCGCCCCACCCGCGTGCCCCCTTCCCCCTATCCCCTTTTCCCCCTGACCCCGGGAGGCCGGGCACCCGGCCTAGCGGCGGTAGATGCGCTCGATCTCCTCGGCGTAGCGCTCGGTGACCACGTTGCGCTTGACCTTCATCGTGGGGGTCAGCTCGTTCTCCTCCTCGGTGAGGTCGCGGTCGAGGATGTGGAACTTCTTAATCCCCTCCGCGTGGGAGACGGTGGCGTTGGCGGTGTTGATGGCGTCCTGAATCTCCGCCCGCAGCACCGGGTCCGCCGCCACCTCGCGCACCGGGCGGGAGTCCGGGATGTTGCGCCCGTGCTTCCAGCGAGCCAGCTCCTCCTCGTCCAGGGTCAGCAGCACGCCGATGAAGGGCTTGCCGTCCCCGACCACCATCGCCTGGCTGATCAGCGGGTGCGAGCGCAGCAGGTCCTCCATCGGGGCGGGCGAGACGTTCTTGCCGCCCGCGGTGACGATGAGATCCTTCTTGCGCCCGGTGATGCGGATGTGCCCGCTCTCGTCCAGCTCGCCGAGGTCGCCGGTGTTGTACCAGCCCTCCTCGTCGAAGGCGTCCCGGGTGGCCTCCTCGTTGTTCCAGTAGCCGGAGAACAGCACGTTGCCCCGGAACATGATCTCGCCCTCCTCGCTGATCTTCACGGACATGCCGCCCACCGGCTTGCCCACCGTGCCGATCTTTTGGTCCTCGAAGTCCACGGCGGCGGCGGCGCAGGTCTCCGTCAGCCCGTAGCCCTCGTACACCGGCACGCCCACGCCCCGGAAGAAGTGCAGCAGGTCGTGGCTCATGGGGGAACCACCCGTGATGCAGTAGCCCACCTCGCCGCCGATGGCGGCCTTGAGCTTGGAATACACCAGGCGGTCATACAGGCGGCGCTGGGTATCCAGAAAGCGCGTGGGACCCTCGGGGGTGTCGAGTGCCTTGGAGTACTCGATGGCCACCTTCTCCGCGCGCCTGAACAGCGCGGCGCCCACGTTGCCCTTGGCGGCGGCCTGGCTCGCGGCCGCGTTGCGCACCTTCTCGAACACGCGCGGCACGCCCAGCAGCAGGTTCGGGCGGGAGCGCGGCAGCTCCACGGTGAGGGTGGAGGGGTCGGACCAGTGGGACTGCGTGGCACCGGCGATGGACACCGCCAGGCACACGGCGCGCGCCAGCACGTGGGCCAGGGGCAGGTAGGTGAGCACCCGACGCCCCGGCGCGGCAAAGGCCCCGATGGGGTTGGTCAGCACCGCGCGCACCTCGCTCAGCCAGGCGTAATGGGTGAGGATGCACCCCTTGGGGCGGCCGGTGGTGCCGGAGGTGTACACCAGGGAGGCCAGGTCGCTGCTCTTGGTGCCGCGGATGCGCTCCCACACCGCGTCGTCGCTCACGTCGCGCCCCTCGAAGCGCAGCGTGTCCACCGCCGAGGAGTTGATCTCCAGCACCCGCGCCAGCTTGGAGGAGGAGCCGGAGAGCATGGGGTGGCCCTCGTCGTCGAGCACGAGGTGGTTGAGCATCTCCGTGTGGGACTGGGTCTCCGTGATGGCAAAGACCGCCCCGGAGTCCTCCACGATCCATTCCACCTGGCTCATGGAGGAGGAGGGGTAGATGGGAACCGACGCCGCCCCGGCCGCCCAGATGGCGTAGTCGAAGAGGGTCCACTCGTAGCGGGTGTTGGAGAGCAGGACCACGCGGTCGCCCTTCTTCACGCCGGCGGCGATGAAGCCCTTGGCCACGTCAAAGACCTGCTCGATAAACTCCGTGGCCGTGACGTTGACCCACTCGTAGTTCGCGGGGCGGGAGAACAGGATGCTGTAGGGGCGCGACTGCGCCTGGTCGATGAGCGCCGTCAAGCAGGTCTCCCCCTCCTTGACCTCGTACTTGGCGGGGCTGGTGTACTCCTTGAGAGCTTGGGTTTCCATCTCACACTCCTCGTTTTGTGGCGTGGATAACTTTAGCGAACCTTCGCGTTCCACCAAACTTACCCGCCCCGGAGCCATCGCGCGCACAAAAATCTCGCATTTTATAGATTTGCCCCAAAAATATCGACGATCACACGAGCCTTTATGTCTTTGATCGTGGCCCTTGGGGCGCGCTGCGGGGTGCCCGCGCCCCGGGGCGCACGCGCTAGATCGACGCCGCGCTAGATCAGGGAGACCAGCCAGGCCACCAGCACGAGCGCCAGCAGAATCCACAACGACTGCGTGACCCAGGAAGCCGGGTACCGCCGCCTCGACTTGGGCAGCCGCCGGTCCTGCTTGCGTAGTTCCTCCGGATTAGGCATCGAGAGCTGGCTCCTTACTCGTGTTTGCGCGATCGCCGGTCCGCACCAGCCGCTCCACCCCATAGGCCGCGCCGTCCACGGCACGCTGCAAGAATAGCGCCGCCACCGCACAGGCCGGTAGCGCGATCCCCAGCACCACGGCTATTTGCACCGCCAACGGCGCGGCCACCAGGGCTTGCACGAGCCAGTCATACAGCGCAGTCATGCCCACCATCGTAGAACGGCAAAGTTGCTATGGTTCAACCATGCCTACCGCGCCCGCCCCCGTGACCGTCTCCACCCCCGAGGGACGCTTCCGAGGCACAGCCCACGCCACGCACGCGGAGTTCAGCTCCATCGAGTTCTGCACCATCCCCGGCCCCTTCCAGGACTCCCGCCCCCGGCGCGGCACCCCGGAGGAGCGTATCGACGCCACCACCGCGCACCCCGAGCGCGTCGCCCTGAGCGTGACCACCCCACCGGGCGCGGCCTTTGGCGACGATCTCCCCGTCATCGTGTACATCCACGGCGGCTCCTACGACTCCGGAAGCCACGAGGAGGAGGACTACCAGGGCCCGGCCATGAGCCGGGCCGGGATCATCGTGGTGCGCCTGGGCTACCGCACCGGCCTGCCCGGCTTCGCCCAGTTCAGCGACGACGAGTCCCAGCACTACCGGGGCGTGGCGGACTGCCAGTGGGGCCTGGAATGGGTGCAGCGCTGCATCGAGTACTTCGGCGGGGACCCCACCAACATCACCCTGGTGGGGCAGTCCGCCGGGGCCGGGATCGCCCTGTGGCTGACCCGGCGCGACCACTATCGGGGCGCCTTCCGGCGCGTCGTCGCCATGTCCCCCGCCTACCCCCGCAGGCCCTTCGCCCAGCGCAAAGGCTCCCTGCGCCGCCTGCTGTTTACCCCCATCACCCGCAGGCACCTCACGGAGCTGCACCGCACCAAGCCGGAGGCGCTCGCGCGCGGCTACCGACGCCTGCGCACGCGCTACTTCCACGACCTCGCCCTGGGGCCGTGCCCCTTCGCCGCCAACGAGCTATCCAACATCCCCATCCTCGTAACCTGCACCCGGGAGGAGTGCTTCGAGTTTGTTCCCGCCGTGCGGCGCCTCGACGCCCGGGGCCACGGCGGGATGGCGGTGCGGGTGATGGCAAAGACCATGGGGCTGGAGGTACCCGCCTCCTCCTACCTGCGATCCGCCCGGGAGGTCTACCGGCGCCGGGAGATGTCCCAGCTCATCAGCGACGCCTCCATCAGGCGCTGGGTGTCCGATACCGCCGAGAACGCCCCCGCCCAGTGCTGGGTGCTGCAATACGAGGGCTCCGACGACGAGCCCATGCTGCACTGCGACGACCTCCCGCTCGTGTTCCGCCCGGAACCAACCCGGCGCTCCATCCACCGGATCGTGGTGGACTTTGCACGGGGCACCATGCCGGCGTGGCCGCGCTACCAGCGCACCGACGGCAGGAAGGTACGCATCTACGACGCCACGAGCGGCGAGCTGCGCACCGAGTCTGATCCGCTGAAGCCTGTGCGGCTGGCCTTTACCCACCACATCCCGTGGAAGTCCGCGGGCGCGCGCTAGGAACGCCCGCGCAGCGGCCCACGGAGCAGGGCCTCTCCCAGCTCCCGATGCCCGAGCTGCTTGACCATCCACGGGGAGAACACGCCGGGTAGGGAGTCCACCGCGCGCAGCAGGTTCTCCGGGGCCACCCACTCCCAGGCATCCACCTCCTCCGGGGAGGGTTCAAGCGCGGTGCCACCGGCGAGCGCGACCACGAATACCGGGCAGATCTCGTGCTCCACGACACCCGAGGAATCCCTCGCCCAGTAGCGGAAGTCCGGCAGGACCTCCTCCACCGACTCCACACGCCCCTCGCCCACGCCCAGCTCCTGGCCAAGGCGGCGCACGATCGCCTCCCGAACAGGCTCCCCGGGGCCGGGGTGCCCGCAAAAGCTATTCGTCCACACGCCCGGCCACGTCTTTTTCCCCAGCGCGCGGCGGGTAAGCAGCACGCCACCGGAGGCGTGGAGAAGGTACGCGGAGAAGGCCAGGTGCAAGGGGGTATCGTCCGTGTGCACCGTGGCCTTGGGCGCGACGCCGATGGGCCGCCCCTCCTCATCGCTGAGCACGACAAGCTCCGTTCCGGCGCTGTTACCCGTGGAGATCATGCGCTCACCCTACCGCCACCGAGCATTTCCTCACTAACCCCTAGCCCAGCTACCGATCACCCCCGGCACCACGGGCGGGCGATCCCCGAGCAGGGCCCGCAGGTTCTCGTTCTCCTCTACCGAGGACGTGATGGTCTTGATCTTCTTGTTCCGCTGGCCTCCCCCACCGCCAGCCCCGGCGGAACCCGCCATCGGCCCCATGAAGGTATGCGACCGCATGCCCTGCGCCGCCGCTACTCCCCCGCCGCCCGGGCGCAGCCCCGCCCCCGGAGAGGCTGCCGCAGAAAGGCCGCCGGGAACGGTGCCCGGGGACAACACCCCGCTCACCCCACCGACGGGAGACAAACCACCCGAAGCCGACGAGGCCGCCCCTACAGGAAGCACCGGCAATGCCGAGCCCCCGTACCCCGCGCCCACGGGGGCCGCCACGGGATACTGCGACAGCGACGAGGCCCGGGTAGAAACCTCATCCATCGTGAGGAGGGGAAGAGACGAATCCCCTCCCGCGCGCTGTCCTCCTGCCTGACGAGACATGCCGGGCTCCTGGCCACGCCCCATCACGCCGGGGCTCATCATCGCCGCCCCGGGCGACCCCATCATGCCGGACGCGGCCGAGGCGGCGGTTGCGGATGCCCCGGAAACCGGAGCCCCACTGCCAGAAGCCACCGGGGCGCCACCGCCGGGAACCACGGGAACCGAGGCCGCGGCGGACTGCGCGTTACCCGCGGCGGCGCTCACCGTGCCCACGCTTTCGACCGACACGTCCCGAGCATCCGGGGTGCGGGCGAGGGCCTCCTCGAAGGTGGCCCCTCCTCGTTCCCCGACCTGCCGCGCCGCGTGAATGATCCTCCGCAGCGCGGCCTCCCCCTCCGGGTGCAACCCCGAGGGATCGTGTGGACGCCCCTTGCCCGGCACGGCCCCCATTCCCGTGGGAACGAGGGAACCAAGCGAAAGAGAAAAGGAAGGATCGGTCAAGGAACGCACTATGGGAACGCTGGGCAGCAGCATGGGTGTATAGGCCGCCGGAAAGGCCTGGAGGAAGGCCGCCTCTGCGGCCTGGCGCTCCTGCGGATCGGGCATTGCGTTAAGGGCGTTCTGCATAGAAAACACCAACTGAGCGCCCTGCTGCTGGGCGGGGGTAAGGCTCATGGTGCTGCTCACCATCAAAGCGGCATTGCGGGCGAACGCCTTACCCGTATCCGCCACGTCCACAATCTGCTTAATGGCGGAATCCACAACCTCACCGTAATTGTGCACCCTGAGGTCGGCGGCGACCGCCACCAGACCGGCGGCGACCGCACCAATGCTCGACGCCATTTTCCCCCAGAGTCCGGCGGCCTGGTGCGACTGCGCAAGCTGAGTAGCGCCGAAGGCCGCCGCCAACTGGGCGACCGAGGAGGCAGGCCCCACGACGGGCGCGGGGAAGGCAAACGGCTCATAGCGCGGCGCGGGCCGGGGCGGAAACGCCACCACTCCCACCTCGCCCACGGCCCCCTCGTCCGCCCTGTCCAGGCTGCGGGCAAAGGCGTCATTCTGCTCCGTCAACGCCTGCACGCTGGCCCGCAGCGCATCGCGCAGCCATTCCACCTGCTCGGCGTAGGACTCCAAGACGCTGCGCGCCGAACCCAGGCCACCCATGAGAACAACCCCGTGATAGTTGCCCAACTGGTCCAAGCCCGAGACGGCGGAGAAACTGCCGTTGATGGTGGCTCGTAATGGAGTAGCAGCAGCAGTTTTAGCAATTCTAGAGAGAGAAGATATTTTACCTACCGCTCCAACAAGATTATCTTTCCGCAAGCTCAACATATCAAACATCCAACCTTTCAATTATGGAATTATGAATAGAGAGCGCAATCTTACACTCATCTTTCTCCACACCGTCACCGCTATAAGAAACTAGAACTCCCCACCGCCCCCTACTGGTATCCATAGAAGTAGAGCAACTGCCTCCATCGTCCACAAGATATACCCCTCTCTGATCAGACTCAGACAAAATCCTCAGACCAGTCGAACTGTATCTATCTTCCGATATCAGGTCAGAGAAGAGAGTAACTTCTGTGTCAGGAAAATAATCCCCTCCATCAGATAAAGAAAAATAACAGTTGGAATACCTACCTTCTTCGAAGAGGAAATTACCTTCCATCTCCCCCAACCCCGCCTCCGCAAAGACCTCGGCGGGTATCTCCGCGCAGGGATCAAAGAAGCGGAAGTTCGGATCGCTCGCATCCCAGGGCCCCACCTCGAAGGGCAGCCCACCGCTCTCGTTTTCTCCCCCTCCCCGCTTCTCCTCCCGAGCCGCCGATCCTGCGGCGGAGCCCACGGTTTCCGCGCCGCTCACGCCCACCGCCTCGTGGGCTATGATCCCCGTGTCCGTCGAGGAGCACGCCGCCGTCCCCGCGAGCAGAGCAACCCACAGGGGGATGAGGGCGCGCGTCGATAAGCGAACTGTCATGGATACCTCCCGGTGCAGCCGATAGAGCCAGCGAGCACCGTGCGCTCTGTGTGCCCGCGTTTTCTTTAGACTCCACCACGGGCCGCGCGGTTCCCGGTAGATATTCTTTCGATAGAAACGCCAAAGGCCCGTTGGCCACCCTCGCCAACGGGCCTCCCGCAGCCCAACCTTTAGAGGCTGCCCTCGAACTTCACGTTGCCGATCTCAAACTCGGCGTCGTAGAGGTTCCCCGGGGCCACGTCGAAGGCGTAGCGGAGGTTCGTGGTGGCGTGCGCGCCCAGCGGTCGGTCCAGCCCATCCTGCCCGGCCACGCCGGAGGCCTCGGCGTCCAGGCGGTCCACGGTGGTGCCCCCGTTGATGGTCAGGATCGGGTCTCCGATGGCGTCCTGCGGGATCGCCACGTCGTTGAGGTTGGTCACCTCGACGGTGAGGATGGACCCGCCGGCGTTGCCGCTGGCGGTGGCCTGGAGGTGCCAGCGCACGTTGAGCCCGGTGTCCACCACGGGCTCCCACCTGTTTTCGGCAACGATGGTCTCCACGTCCTCCGGCTGGAATACCGGAGTCTCCGAGGTGGTCACCTCGATGGACCCCTCCGGGTCGCCCACCTGGCCGTCGCCCTGGGAGCAGGCCGTGAGTACCAGGGCGCAGCCGCATGCCGCGCCCACGAGGGCGATCGTTTGCTTCGTTTTCACTTCGGCCCTTGCGCCTTCCTGCCGTGGCTGTCTTGATCCGTATTGCCGCCCAATTGTAGCCGCGCCACTGGCGGCGCTGGCAACCGATGGCATAATGGTTGCCCTGGCGCGCCCGCGCCGGTTTCCCATCACCTTATCTTTTCCGGAAGGCTTTTGCGTGCAATCGTTGTCCCGCATTCTGCGCAGCACCTCGGCACTGTGGCCGTACTATCTGGGCATCATCCTCACCGCGATCACCCGCGCGGCGTTGTCCCTGGCGTTTCCCTTCATCCTCAAGCACGCCACGGACACCATCGTGGGGGCCGTGGGAGGGGCGGGACCCACGGATGGCGTGGTGCGCACCCTGCTGTGGCTTTCCGCCGCCCTGTTCGTGGCGGAGCTGAGCTACACGGTGATGAACAACGTGGGCGGGTACGTCGGGGACGTGATGGCGGCGCGCATGCGCCAGATCCTGTCCACCCGGTACTTTGCCAAGCTGCTCGCCATGCCGCAGGGCTACTTTGATACCCAAGCCACGGGCGCGATTATCGCCCGGCTGGATCGCTCCATCTCCTCCATCACGCAGTTCCTGCAGTCCTTCTCCAATAACTTCTTTCCCATGCTGGCCACCACGGCGGCGGTGCTGACCATCTGCGGGTGGTACTACTGGCCGCTGGCGATCCTGCTGGCCGCGCTGTTCCCGCTGTACATGTGGCTCACGGCGCTGACCAGCTCGCGGTGGCAGCGCATCGAGCAGGAAAAGAACGAGCAGGTGGATCACGCGGGCGGGCGCTTTGCCGAGGTGGTGGGCCAGGTGAAGGTGGCCAAGTCCTTTGTGTCCGAGGCCCGCGAGCTGGATTCCTTCTCCCGGCGCTACGGGCGCACGATCTCGCTCACCCGGCGGCAGTCCCGGTTCTGGCATTCCATGGACACACTGCGCGGGGCGGCGATGAACGCCCTCTTCCTCGCCATCTACCTGGTGATCTTCTATCGCACGCTGCACGGCATGTTCTCGCTCGGTGACATGGTGATGCTGATTCAACTGGTGAACATGGCCCGCCAGCCGGTGTTCATGATGAGCTGGATCGTGGACACCGCGCAGCGCGCCATCGCGGGGTCGCGCGATTACTTCGCGGTGATGGGGCACGCCACGGAGGCCACCGCGCACCCGGAGATCGTCGCGGCGACCTCCGCCAATGACGTTCCCCGCCTCGATCTCTCCCCCGCCCCGGCGCTCGCGCCGGTTAAGGGCCGCCCCATGATCGAGTTCGACGACGTCTCCTTCGCCTACGAGGAGAACAAGCCGGTGTTAAAGGGCATGCCCTTCCGAGTGCGCGCGGGCGAGCGGGTGGCGCTGGTGGGCGAGTCCGGCGGCGGCAAGTCCACCATCGTGAATCTGCTGCTGGGCCTGTACCGCCCCACCTCGGGACGGCTGTCCGTGTGCGGGCACGACGTGGCCGATCTCCACAGCGCGCAGCTCAGGGCGTCGGTGGGCGTGGTGTTCCAGGAGCCCAACCTGTTTTCCGGGACGATCCGGGAGAACATCGCCTACGGCATGCCCGGGGCCAGCGAGGAGCGGATCATAGACGTGGCCCGGCGCGCCAACGCACACGGCTTCATCATGGCCTTCCCGGACGGGTATGACACGGTGATTGGCGAGCGCGGCCTGCGCCTGTCCGGCGGGCAGAAGCAGCGGATCGCGGTGGCCCGCGCCATGCTCAAGGACGCCCCGGTGCTGGTGCTCGACGAGGCCACCTCCGCGCTGGACACCAAGGCCGAGCGCGCGGTGCAGGCGGGGCTGGACGCCCTGATGGCGCACCGCACCACCCTGATGATCGCGCACAGGCTTTCCACCATCGCGGACGTGGATACCATCATCACCATCGACAAGGGCCGCATCGACGAGGTGGGCTCCCCCGCCGAGCTGGCGGTCTCCGGCGGCATCTATAGCCAGTTGCTGGCTTTGACCTCTTCTACCTCCGAGGCGGACCGCAAGCGCCTCGAGCGCTTTGGCTTCCGCGATCACGCCCGCGCCGGGGAGGATGAGGCCGAGGCCGAGGAATAAATAGACCACATTGTCTATGTAGCCGCCTCCCGACGCGCTACGCTGGGGAGTCATGCACACACCCGATCTCGATGCCCTGCGCTCCCGAGGCACGCGCAAGTGGACCGCCTACCCCCAGGACGTCCTCCCGGCGTGGATCGCGGAGTCGGACTTTGCCACCTGTTCCCCGGTCAAGGAGGCCATCCTGCGCCACGCCGAGGCGGAGTCCTTCGGCTACACGCCCGCCTCCTCGGACCTGCCGGAGGCCCTCTCCGAGTTTTCCGCCCGCCGCTACGGCTGGCGGCCCGACCCCGCCCACATCGTGGAGGTGGCCGACGTGGTGCGCGGGCTCACGCTCGCCGTGCAGTTTTTCACCCGCCCCGGCTCCCCGGTGGTGGTCCCCGTGCCCGCCTACCCGCCGTTCCTGAGCATCCCCGACGCCGCCGGGCGCGGGCGCATCGACGTCGGCGCCGGGGGCGGCATGGACCTCGACGAGATCGAGCGCGCCTTCGCCCGGGGCGCGGGCTCCATCCTGCTGTGCTCCCCGCACAACCCCCTGGGCTACGCCCTGGACGAGGACTTCCTGCACGGCCTGGTAGCGCTGGCCCAGCGCTACCACGCGCGCGTGCTGGTGGACGAGATTCACGCCCCCCTGGTGCTCGACGGCACCCACGTGGCGGCGGCCGGGCTCTCCGAGGCCGCGGGCCTTGCCTGCGTCACCGTCACCGCCACGTCCAAGGCGTGGAACATCGCGGGGCTCAAATGCGCGCAGATGATCCTGACCAACCCGGAGGATCGCCGCACCTGGAGCGGCCTCAACCCGGTGGTCAAGGACGGCGTGGGCACCCTGGGCGTGTTCGCGGCCGCCGCCTGCTACCGCCACGGCGGCCCCTTCCTCGACGAGCAGGTGGAGTACCTGCGCGCCAACCGCGACTGGCTGGCGCGCGAGCTGCCCGCGCGGGTGCCCGGCCTGCGCGTCACCCGCCCGCAGGCCACTTACCTGATGTGGCTGGACTTCCGCGATACCGCCCTGGCCGCCGATCCCGCCGGGCACCTGCTGCGCCACGGCAAGGTGGCGCTCAACGACGGCCGCCTCTTCGGTAAGGGCGGCCAGGGCCACGCGCGGCTGAACTTTGCCACCTCGCGGGGAAACCTGGAGGAAATTGTGCGCCGCATTGCACGGGGAGCCCACGCACGCGGGTAGTGTTGGTCTCTAATCTTTTGTTCCCTGCTCAAGGTACAGGTGACCCTATGACTAGAGAAAAGTCCTCCCCGATGCTGCTCATCGTCACGGCCTTCATGCTGTTCTCGATGTTCTTTGGGGCCGGAAACCTCATCTTCCCCGCCATGCTGGGCGTGGAGGCCGGCACGAGCTTTACCCCCGCGATCCTCGGCTTCCTCGCCACCAGCGTGGTGCTGCCGGTGCTCGCCATCATCGCCATCGCCATTTCCGGGCGCAACGTGCGCGACCTCGCCAACCGCGGCGGCGTGGTGTTCGGCCTGGTGTTTTCGGTGCTGGCGTACCTCTCCATCGGGGCCTTCTACGCCCTGCCGCGCACCGGGGCGGTGAGCTACTCCACCGCCATCCAGCCGCTCACGGGGTGGAACTCGCTGGCGTCCTCCGCGATCTTCAACGCCATCTTCTTCGGCATCGCGCTGGCGCTGGCGTACAAGCCCGGCAAGATCGTGGACAACCTGGGCAAGTACCTCACCCCCCTGCTGCTGATCCTGCTGGTGGTGCTGGTGGCGCTCTCGCTGACCACCTTCCACGGCGAGGTACTGGCCCCGACGGAAAAGTACGCGTCCACCCCCGCCACCACGGGGCTGCTGGAGGGCTACCTCACGATGGACTCCATCGCCGCGCTGGCCTTCGGCATCGTGGTGATCTCCGCCCTGCGGTACAAGGGCGTTCAGGAGGGCGCCCCCCTCGTGCGCGGCACCATCCTCGCGGGCCTGGGCGCGGGCGGCCTGCTCGCGGCCATCTACATCGGGCTCGGCCTGATCGGCCACACCATCCCCGATCCCGTCTCCTACACCGACGGCGCGGGGCTGCTGTCCGACGCCGCCCGGCTGACCATGGGCACCCCCGGCCAGGTGCTCTTCGGCGCGATCGTGCTGCTCGCCTGCATGACCACGGCGGTGGGGCTCATCGCCGCCACCAGCGAGTTCTTCGAGTTCCTCATGCCGGGCGTGCGCTACCACGTGTGGGCGGTGATCTTCTCCGTGATGTCCTTCGGCATGGCCACCATGGGGCTGGAGACGGTGCTCACCGTGGCGGCGCCCATCATCACCTTCATCTATCCCCCGGCGATCACGCTCATCCTGCTCACCCTCGTCGAGCCGCTGCTGCGCCGCCGGGTGCACCTCGTGCGCACCTTCCTCATCGCCATCTGGGTGTCCGTGGTGTGGTCCGCGCTGACCACGCTGGCGGACCTGGGCGTGGCGGGAGTCTCGCCCCTGGTGAGCTGGGCGCCGCTGTCCGATCAGAGCCTGGGCTGGGTGCTGCCCACCCTCGCGGGCGCGGTCGTCGGCGTTGCCATCGACCTCGCCAAGCCCCGCAAGGCCTCCTGGGTGGAATGATTCCCCGGGGCTCGCTGTTGCACGGGAGCAGTAAGCAACCTCCGCCCTAAGGAAGGACCGCTCCCGTGGCACCCGCCGTTCCCCTTTCCCTCATCGACTTCTGCACCGTGCACGAGGGCGAACGCCCCGGAGCCTCCATGGCCCGCTCGGTGGAACTGGCCCAGCGCGCGGAGGCGCTGGGCTTTTATCGCATGTGGTACGCCGAGCACCACAACATGCCCGGCATCTCCTCCTCCGCGCCCGCCGTGCTCATCGCGCACGTGGGCGCCCACACCTCCACGATCCGGCTGGGTGCGGGCGGGGTCATGCTGCCCAACCACTCCCCCTACGTGGTGGCCGAGCAGTTCGGCATGCTCGCGGAGCTCTACCCCGACCGCATCGACCTCGGCCTGGGGCGCGCCCCGGGCACGGACATGAACACCCTGGGCAGGGCGCTGCGGCGCGATCCCCACGCCGCCGAGAACTTCCCCGGCGACGTGATGGAGCTGGCCGGGTTCCTCTCGGAGAACTCCCCCGTTCCGGGCGTGCAGGCCGTGCCCGGCAGGGGCACCAACGTGCCCCTCTACATCCTGGGCTCCTCCATGTTCGGCGCCTCCCTGGCCGCCAAGCTCGGCCTGCCCTACGCCTTCGCCTCGCACTTTGCCCCCACGCACCTCACGCAGGCCACCGCGTACTACCGCGAGAACTTCCAGCCCTCGCAGCGCCACCCCGAGCCCTACGTGATCGCGGCCGTGAACGTCACCGCCGCGGAGAGCCACGAGGACGCCGAGCGCCAGACCCGCCTGGTGCGCCGGGAACGGGTGCGCGCCCTGGCCGCGCGCGGCAACCGCGACATCAGCGACGCCAACCTCGACCAGCTCGTTGCTTCCCCCGCCGGGCAGCAGATCGTCGAGATGCTGCACTACAGCGCCGTGGGCACGGGCGACGAGGTGCGCGAGTACCTCGACGGCTTCGCCCACCTGGCCCAGGCCGACGAGTTGATGGTCTCCGTGCTGGCCCCCACGGGGGAGGAGAGCTTCCGCGCCATGGAGATCCTGGCCCGGGTGTGGGGCCTCGGCTAGGAGTTTTCCTCCCACTCCCGGGCGGTCTGCGGGCGGGACTGCTCGATGAGCCGGAAGCGGGGCTGGGCCTCCCCTCCCTCGCCGGGCTCGTCCGTCATCTCGCCCTTGACCCCCAGGTCTCCGCCGATGACCACGTTGCCCGGCAGCACGATGTTGCCCTCCTCGTCGCGCTCCAGCGTGGGCGTGGGCAGCGCGTTGCCCTGCTCGTCGTAGCCGGGGGCGGGGCGCGCCTCGTGCTCCTGAAGCTTCTCGGGGCTGTCGGTGCGCTCCCAGCGGCGGGTGCGCACCCGCCGCGTCGCGGCGGCGTCGTCGCTCATGCCCTTGAGCAGGGAGTACATCATCACGAACTGCATGAGGAAGAAGGGGAAGGCCACGATAATCACCACCTCCTGCAGGGAGGCGATGCCCGTGTCCGGGGAGATCAGCAGCAGCGCCGTGCACACCGCGCCGATCATCACCGCCCAAAACACGCGGTACCAGGTGGGGGTCTTGTCCTCCTCGCCCGTGGCGAACATGTCGTTAACCAGGGCGGCGGAGTCGATGGAGGTGATAAAGAAGATCACGATGATCACCAGCGCGAAGCCCGAGACCACCCCGGCCAGCGGGTACTGGGACAGGAAGTTAAAGAGCGCGGCGGGGACGTCCCCCTCCTCCACCGCCGGGGTGGTGAGAAAGCCCGGGCGGCGCAGCTCCAGCTCGATCCCGGCGCGCCCGAACACGCTGAACCAGATCACCACGAAGATCGTGGGCAGGGCCAGCACCCCGGCGATGTACTCGCGCACCGTGCGCCCCCGGGAGATGCGCGCCACGAACATGCCCACGTAGGGCGACCAGCAGATGGTCCAGGCCCAGTAAAAGACCGTCCACTTGCCCTGCCAGCCGGGGTTGTCCTGGTAGGAGTCCGACCAGAACATGATGTCCGGCAGCCACGCGGCGTAGATGCCAAAGGATTCCACCGTGTGCCGCAGCAGGGTGAGCGTGGGGCCGGTGAACAGGATGAACAGCATGAGCGCCACGGCCACCGCGATGTTGAGGTTGGAGAGTACCTTGATACCTTTATCCAGCCCGGAGGCCACGGACAGGCAGCCCACGGCGGTGATGACCACGATGATGAGAAGCTGCACCCAGCTCACGATCGGGGTGCCCCACAGGGTGTGCATGCCCGCGTTGATCTGCAGCACGCCCAGGCCCACGGACACCGCGATGCCAAAGGTGGTGCCCACGATGGCCAGGACGTCGATGAGTCTGCCCGGCGCGGAGTAGATGCGCCCGCCCAGCACGGGGGCAAAGACCGAGGACAGGCGCGGCGGGAGCTTGCGCTTGTAGATGAAGTAGCCCAGGGCCAGGCCGGGCAGCGCCATGATGACCCACATGTGGATGCCAAAGTGGTAGAAGGTGAAGGCGAAGGCCTCCGTGATGGCCTCCGGGGACATCCGCGCGTGATCGGCCCTGGGCACGTTGTAGGCATGGTTGATGGGCTCGGCCACGCCCCAGAACATCAGCACCGCGCCCACCCCGCCGGCGAACAACATGCAGAACCAGGCCACCAGGCTGTGCTCCGGCTCCTCGTCGTCGTCCCCCAGGCGCACCCGCCCGTAGCGGGAGGCGAAGACCCCCAGGAGGAAGATCAGCATGAGGGAGACGCCGCCGATGTACATCCACCCGAGGTTGTCCAGCAGCCATCCGGCGGTGCGGGAGAAGGCGTCCCGGGCCACGGGGCCGAGCGCGAGGGTGAGGATCACGAAGGCCACGATGATCCCGGCCGCGGGGAGGAAGATGAGGGGATCGGATTGCAGCCGCCTGCGGGCGCGCGCCCTCGGCGCGGCGGGGTGCGCGCCGGGGCGCGCGTGCTGGGTGTCCTGGCTCATGGGGTACCGCCTCCTTGCTCGTGGAGAAATCCCGTTAAGGGTACCCGCGGCGAGCACCGGAGTGTGCCCTGCCCCACTTTTCGGCGTCGCGCCGACGCCCGTGCAGAGACGCCCGTGCAGAGAAAAGCCCCGGTCGCCGCGCGGCGACCGGGGCGTACGGCGTGCGCCGCCCGGTTAGGCGATGCGGAACTGCCCGTCGGCGTCCTTGACGATCACGTCCCCGCCGTGGGCCACCTGGCCGTTGGGCAGAGTCAGGGGGCGGTAGTCCTTTGTCCCGGCGTCGGGCTCCACGAAGTCCCCTCCCTCGAACCACGCGGTAAAGGCCTCCACGGAGGTGCCGGAACCGGAGAACAGGTGGGCCTCCCCCAGGGCCTCGGCGTGGACGGGCTCGCCCACGGCGGTCTGGGGCGCCTCGGGCACCACGGAGGCCTCGGGCACAGCGATCGGCTGGGGTTCGATGGGTTCCTGGTACACCGGGGCGTGCAGGGCGGTGGCGGAGAGCATGAGAGCGCTCAGCAGCATGGGGCCTCCTCGTAAGGCTCGTCGGGCGATGCTGAAAACACCTTTGATCCTACCAACCCGCAACCGGTTGGCACCCGCCCGGCCCGCGGCTCTTTTTCTGTTACTCTGCTCTGCATGCTTCTGCGGCATCCCGCCCGGCCCCTGGCGGCCCTCGTCCTCGGCGCCCTTCTGCTCGGCGCGACTGGCTGCTCCGCCGGGTCCACCGCGCTGACCGGCGCCGCCGGCAACGACCCCGCCCCCCACGGTTCCGCGCGGGAGGGCCGGGAGGGCACCGTGGTGCTGGCCGCCGGGGCCGCCCCCGCCTCCCTGGACTTCACCACCACCTCCGGGGCCGCCATCCCGCAGGCCCTGATGGGCAACGTGTACGAGACGCTGGTGACCATCGACTCCGCCGGGGAGATCCGCCCGGGGCTGGCCTCCTCCTGGGAGGTCTCCCCGGACGGCACCGTGTACACCTTCCACCTGCGCCCCGGCGTGCGCTTTAGCAACGGGGACGCCTTCACCGCCCACACCGCGCAGTTCTCCCTGGATCGGGTGCGCGGCGGCGCGTGGACCAACGGGCTCAAGGCGCAGATGGACCCGGTGGCCGATACCCGCGCCCTGGACGACCTCACCCTGGAGGTGCGCCTGCACCGGCGCTCGGTCTCCTGGCTGTGGAACATGGGGACGCTGGTGGGGGCCATGATGACCCCCAGCGGCGTGGATGACCTCGCGGCGCACCCGGTGGGCACCGGACCCTACGAGGTGGAGGCGTGGGCGGTGGGCAGCGCCCTGCGCCTGCGCGCTCGCCCGGACTACTGGGGCCCGGCCCCCGCCAACCGGGCGGCGGAGATCCGCTACTTTCCCGACGCCGTCTCCGCCGCCAACGCCCTGGAATCCGGGGACGTGGACGTGCTGTGGGCGCTGCAGTCCCCCGAGCTGCTGGACCCCCTGCGGGCGCGCGGGCGGTGGAACATCGACGTCGGCACCACCAACGGCGAGGTGTTGTTCTCCATGAACAACCGCCGGGAGCCCTTCGACCGCGTGGAGGTGCGCCAGGCGGTGCTCCACGCGGTGGACCGCCAGGCCGTGATCGACACGGTGTGGGAGGGTTACGGAGTGGACACCGGCGGCGCCCCGGTTCCCCCCACCGACCCCTGGTATCGGCCCTCCGGGCGCTACCCCTTCGACCCGGACCGGGCGCGCGACCGGCTGCGCCGGGCCGGCTTTGCCACGGACGGGAGCGACCCCCGCCTCGACGTCACGATCACCGTGCCCTCCCTGCCCTATGCCCAGGCCACCTCGGAGCTGGTGTACTCCCAGCTCCGCGACGTCGGCTTCCGGGTGACCCTCCAGTCCGCGGAGTTTCCCGCGGTGTGGCTGGCGCAGGTGCTCAAGGGGCACGACTACGACGCCTCCCTCATCGCGCACGTCGAGCCCCGGGACGTCCCCACCCTCTTCGGCAACCCGGACTACTACCTGGGCTTTGACTCCCCGCGCACGCGGGAGCTGCTGGACGCCGCCGACGCAGCGGCACCGGAGGACAACGCCGCGCTCATGGAACAGGCCGTGGATACCCTCATGGCGGAGGCCGCCGCCGATACCCTGATGAACCTGCCGAACATCGTGGTATCGCGCCCGGAGATCGGCGGCATCGAGCCCACCGCGGCGGTGGACTCCCTCCCGCTCGCGCGCATGGCAAAGGGGCGAGGCTGATGCTGCGGATCGTCTGCGGGCACGTCCTGCGCTTCGCGCTTCTCCTGGTCCTCGGGAGCCTCGCCATCTTCGGAATGCTGCGCGTGGTCCCCGGCAACCCGGCCGAGGTGGCCCTCGGGGTCACCGCCACGGATTCCGCCGTGGCGGAGCTCTCCGCCCGGATGGGCACGGACCGGCCGCTGCCCGAGCAGTACGCGCGCTGGGTGGCGGGCATGATCCGGGGGGACTTCGGCTCCTCCCTCGCCAGCGGCCAGCCCATCGGCCCGCTGCTGCTGGATCGCGGGGCGGTCTCCCTGATCCTCTGCGGCAGCGCCCTCGCCCTCTCCCTCCTCCTCGCCGTGGGGCTGGGCATACTCGCCACCCGCCGCCCCTGGGGCGGGATCGTCGCGGCGCTGAGCCAGGTGGGCATCGCCGTGCCCAGCTTCCTGGCCGCCATCGCGCTGGTGATGGTGTTCTCGCTGCGGCTGGGGTGGTTCCCGGCCAACGGCTGGGTGCCCCCGGGGGAGGACGTCGCGGGCTTCCTCTCCCGGCTGGTGCTGCCGGTGCTCTCCCTCACCGCCGTGCAGGCGGCCATCCTCACCCGCTACGTGCGCTCGGCCCTGCTCGAGGCGCTGCACCAGGACTACATGCGCACGGCCTACGCCACCGGCCGGGGCCGCGCTCGGGCGCTGATCGACCACGGCCTGCGCAACGCCGCCGTCCCCGTGCTCACCGTCACCGGGCTGCAGCTCACCTCGCTGGTGGTGGGCGCGGTGGTCATCGAGAAGGTTTTTGTCATTCCCGGGCTGGGTTCCCTGCTCTTAAGCGCCGTCAACGGACGGGATCTGCTGCTGGTGCAGGGCATTGTGATGGTGCTGGTGTTCTTCGTGCTGCTGGTCAACCTCGCGGTGGACGTGACCACTACCCTCATCGACCCCCGCCTGCGCCCCGCGCGCCGCGCCGCCGAGGAAGGACCCCCCGCATGATGCGCCGCCTCACCGCCCCCGGATGGGCGGGCCTGCTGCTGGTGGGCGCCGTGGTCGCCATGGCCCTGGTCTCCCTGGCGTGGACCCCGCACGATCCCCTGGCCGTCTCCCCGGATCATCGCCTCGAGGGCTCCTCCGCGCACCACCTGCTGGGCACGGATCGCTTCGGGCGCGACGTCCTCTCCCGCGTCATGGTCGGCTCCCAGATCACGCTGCTGGTGGGGCTGGTGTCCGTGGGCATATCCCTCGCCCTCGGCGTGCCCCTGGGCCTGTGGGCGGCGCTGCGCGGCGGGATCGTGCAGGCCGCCGTGATGCGCGGCGCAGACCTCCTGCTGGCCTTCCCCGCGCTGCTCCTGGCCATCCTCGCCGGGGCCGTGGTGGGCCCCTCCACGTGGTCCGCCATGGTGGCCATCGGCATAGCCGGGGTGCCCGGCTTTCTTCGCGTCACCCGCGCCGGGGCCCTCCAGGTGCTCACCCAGGACTACATCGCCGCCGCCCGCATCGCCGGGCGCAGCAACCCCGCCTTGGCCGTGGTGCACGTCCTGCCCAACATCGCGGCCACCCTGATCGTCCAGTGCTCCGTGGCGTTCGCCCTGGCGATCCTCGCGGAGGCGGCGCTGAGCTTCCTCGGCCTGGGCACCCCTCCCCCGGATGCCTCCTGGGGCCGCATGCTGGGCGACGCCCAGGCCTCCCTCGCCTCCGCGCCGCACCTGGCGCTGTGGCCGGGGGCGGCGGTGGCCCTCACCGTGCTGGGATTCAACCTCCTGGGCGACGGCCTGCGCGACGCCCTCGACCCCCGCGAGAGGAGGGCCTGACGTGACCGACAACGCCGCCGCGCTGCGCGTGGACAACCTCACCGTCGCCGGGCTCGTGCACGACGTGTGCTTCACGCTGCGCTCCGGGGAAACCCTGGGGCTCATCGGGGAGTCCGGCTCCGGGAAGTCCCTCACCGCCCTGGCCCTCATGGCCCTGTGCCCCCTGCCGGTGCGCGGCAGCATCCGCCTGGGTCAGGAGGAGCTGGTGGGGATGCCGGAGCGCCGCGCGCGCCGCCTGCGCGGCAGCCGCATAGCGATGGTGTTCCAGGAGCCCATGACGGCGCTCGACCCCCTCATGACCGTGGGCAACCAGCTGGGCAAGGCCATGCCCGGGCTGGACCGCCGCCGGGCCCAAAGCCGCGCCGCCGAGCTGTTCTCAGACGTCGGGCTTTCCCCGGAGCACCTGCGCGCCTACCCCCACCAGCTCTCCGGGGGACAGCGCCAGCGCGTGCTCATCGCCATGGCGCTGGCCCAGGACCCGGAGGTGCTCGTCTGCGACGAGCCCACCACCGCGCTCGACGCCACCGTGCAGCGCCAGATCGTCGAGGTCATCCGCGCGGTGACCGCGCGGCGCGGCATCTCCGTGATCTTCATCAGCCACGACGTCTCCCTGGTCGCCTCGCTGTGCCAGCGGCTGCTGGTGATGGACTCGGGCCGCATCGTGGAATCCGGGACCGCCCAGGAGGTGCTGGGCAGCCCCCGGCACCCGCGCACCCGCGCGCTGATAGCGGCCACGCGGCTGCCCGCGCTTGCCCGCCGCAACGGGGCCGACCACGGTGACCACAGTGACCACGGTGACCACAGCGGCGTCGAGAGCCCGGCGGTGGAGGTGCGCGGCCTCACGCGCACCTTCCGCTCCTCCGGGCGCACGGTGCGGGCCCTGCGCGGGATCGACCTCACCGTGCCGCGCGGCGCCCGGCTGGGCATCGTGGGCGGCTCGGGCTCCGGCAAGACCACCCTGCTGCGGGTCCTGGCCGGCCTGGAGCAGGCGGACTCCGGCGAGGCGCGGCTGCACGGGCGCGCCCACATGGTGTTCCAGGACCCCTTCTCCTCCTTCAACCCCCGGATGCGGGTGGGGGCGGCCATCACCGAGGCGCTGCCGCGCACAGGCCGAGGCCACCGCCGCGAGCGCGCCGCCGAGCTCATGGAGAAGGTGGGGCTGGACCCCTCGGCGGCCCGCCGCCTGCCCCACGAGTTCTCCGGCGGGCAGCGCCAGCGGCTCTCGCTGGCCCGGGCGCTGTCCACCCAACCCGAGGTGCTGCTGGCCGACGAGGCGGTCTCCGCCCTCGACGTCACGGTGCGCGCGCGCATCCTGGACCTGCTCGACGAGGTGGTCACCCCGGACCGCAGCCTCGTCTTTGTCACCCACGACCTCGCCGTGGTGCGCCGGTTGTGCACCGAGGTGGCGGTGATGCGCGCGGGGAGGATCGTGGAGCACGGTCCCGTGGAGCGGGTGTGGGAGGACCCCCAGGACCCCTACACCCGGGAGCTTCTTTCTGCGGTGCCGCCACCCCTCGGGTAGTGTGTGATAGTTCACGTCAAGCGCGTATGCCTTAGCGCTCGGGCACTGGGATAAACTTACGTGGAGAAGATTATTTCCAACAAGGAGTGCCGCCGTAATCATGGCAAAAATCCCACGCCAAGTACCCAATCCCACCGAGATCTTTGATCTGCTGAAGTTCAAGACGCCCGACCTGAACCTCAAGCGCGCGCGGCTGAGCAAGGCCCAGACGATCGACGACCTGCGCGCCATCGCCAAGCGCCGCACCCCCGCCGCCGCCTTCGACTACACCGACGGCGCCGCGGACGACGAGATCTCCATGAACCGCGCCCGCCAGGCGTTCAAGGACGTGGAGTTCCACCCCTCCATCCTCAAGGACGTCTCCCACCTGGACACCTCCTGCGAGATCTTCGGCGGCCCCTCCTCCCTGCCCTTCGGCATCGCCCCCACGGGCTTTACCCGCCTCATGCAGACCGAGGGCGAGGTGGCCGGGGCCAGCGCCGCGGGCCGCGCGGGCATCCCCTTCGCCCTGTCCACCCTGGGCACCACGTCCATCGAGGACGTGAAGAAGGCCAACCCGCACGGGCGCAACATGTTCCAGCTCTACGTGATGCGGGACCGCTCCATCTCCTACGGGCTGGTGGAGCGCGCCGCCAAGGCGGGCTTTGACACCCTCTTCTTCACCGTGGACACCCCGGTGGCCGGCGCCCGCCTGCGCGACGCCCGCAACGGCTTCTCCATCCCCCCGCAGATCTCCCTGGGCACCGTGCTCAACGCCATCCCGCGCCCCTGGTGGTGGTGGGACTTCCTGACCACCCCGCCGCTGGAGTTCGCCTCCCTGACCACCACCGGCGGCACCGTGGGCGAGCTGCTCAACAACGCGATGGACCCCACCATCAAGTTCGACGACCTCGACGAGATCCGCGCCCTGTGGCCCGGCAAGCTCGTGGTCAAGGGCGTGCAGAACCTCGAGGACTCCAAGAAGCTCGCGGACCTGGGCGTGGACGGCATCATCCTGTCCAACCACGGCGGCCGCCAGCTCGACCGCGCCCCCGTGCCCTTCCACCTCCTGCCCGAGGTGGTGCGCGAGGTGGGCAAGGACCTCGACGTGGCGATGGACACCGGCATCATGCACGGCGCGGACATCGTGGCGGCCCTGGCGATGGGCGCGAAGTTCACCTTCATCGGTCGCGCCTACCTCTACGGCCTCATGGCCGGCGGCGAGGCGGGCGTGGACCGCACCATCGAGATCCTGGCCGGGCAGGTGCGCCGCACCATGCAGCTCCTCCAGGTGGCCTCGGTGGACGAGCTGGGCCCGGAGCACGTGACGCAGCTCAACCGCCTGAACCCGCGTCAGATCGACTTTGACGTCCGCGAGGATCGCGGCGGCTTCGTCTAAGAAGCGCCGAGGGTTACGCGCTGGTGGGCACCGAGGTGCCCACCAGTTTTTTATGCCTCCGGGGGCGTTGAGGCCGCGCGGCGGTGGGGCGGGCGGGTGGCGTCGGCTGGTGCGGCCGGGCGGGAGTGACGGGGCGACGCCATGGTGTGGCGGGAGTGATTCCCCCGCGTCACGCCGAGGCATGAAAAGACGCTTTCATTCCGCTGTGGGGCCGGTGTGCATCACTCTGGCCCCAGCACGGCATCGCGCGATAGCCTCATTCCACGGTGTTACCCGTGGGAACCACACCAGCCCCAGCGCGGCGGGGACAACTCCCCCACCGGCTAGGCTGTGCATTATCCGCCCATCCGAAGGGAGAACCGCCCATGCCCAACCGGGTCGTCGTCGTCGGCTCCATCAACGCCGACCTCACCGTTCACGTCCACCGCCACCCCCGGCCCGGGGAGACCCTGCCCGGCAGCGGCGGGGCGATCTCCGCAGGGGGCAAGGGCGCGAACCAGGCCGTGGCCGCCGCGCTCCAGGGCGCGGAGGTGGCGCTCATCGGCGCGGTGGGGCGCGACCCCTACGCAGCCCCCGCCACCGAGCGCCTGCGCAGCAGCGGGGTGGACTGCTCCGGGGTGGCCGAGGTGGACGGCCCCACGGGCCTGGCCGTGATCACCGTCTCCCGCGACGGTGAGAACTCCATCATCGTGGTGCCCGGTGCCAACGCCTCGGTGACCGGGGAGTACGTGGAACGCCACGCCGACGCCCTGCGCGAGGCCGCCGTGATCCTGCTTCAGGGCGAGATTCCCGCCGAGGGCTTCGCCCGCGCCGTGGCAGGCGCCGGGCCGTGCACCCGGGTGGTCGTTAACCTCGCCCCCGTGGTGCCCGTGCCCAGGGAGGCGCTGCTGCGCGCCGATCCCCTCATGGCCAACGAGCACGAGGCCGGGCTGATCCTCGACCAGCTCGGGCACCCGCTGGACTCCGACGCCCCCGAGGACCTCGCCCGCGCCCTGATCGCGGAGGGCTTTGCCTCCGTGGTGCTCACGCTGGGCAAGCGCGGCGCCCTGGTGGCCCGGGGCGAGGAGGTCACCCCGATCCCCACCCCCACGATCACGCCCGTGGATACCACCGGCGCGGGCGACGCCTTCGCCGGTGCCTGCGCGGCCCGGCTGGCCGAGGGGGCGTCGCTCATCGACGCCGCCCGCCACGCCGCGCGCGTGGGAGCCTACGCCGCCACGGGGCACGGCGCGCAGGCATCCTACCCCGGGTTGGGGGACGAGCTGCCGAGGTAGCCTACGGCCGCAGGCACGCCAGGGGGATCACGTACACGCCGTCGGGGCGTCGATAAGCGGCCCGGCCACCGGTGACCACGGCCAGAAAGGAGGGCGCACCCATGCGCGCGCTGTCCACTCTGTTGGCTAGCTTGTTCAGGTTCGCCGCGGCCTCGTCCACCTGGCGTTCCCCGAGCTTGATCTCTATTGGCGCCCAGCTACCGTCCGCGAGCACGAGCACCGCGTCCGCCTCCAGGCCGGTCTTGTCCCGGTAGTGCAGGAGCGTTCCGTCGATCGCCTCGGCGTACACGCGCAGGTCGCGCACGCACAGGGACTCGAAGAGGAGCCCGTAGGCCTCCATGTCTCGCAACAGGTCCGCAGGGTTGGCGCGCATCAGGGCAGTTCCCACCGAGGGGTCCACGAAATGCCTGGTGGGACTGGTACGCACCACCGTCTTGGAACGCAACGCCGGGTTCCACGCCTCAACCTCGTCGGTGATATACGCGCGAGCCAGGGCGTCAAGGTAATCACTCACGGTATTGGGCGACATCGCCTCGTCGTTGACGGCCAGGTCCGCCGCTATGGTCGCCTGCGACGCCTGCGTGGATACGTGGCGCGCATACGAGCGCATGAGGGCACGCATCCGCGTGGCGTTGCGGTTGACCCCATCGACGCGAGAAATATCCGATTCAATGAGCCCATCCACGTATGCCTGGGCAAGCCGCGCCCCTTGATCGTGCGCCGAGGCGATCCCCGCGGGCCACCCGCCCCGGCACAGGACATGTGCTAAGTCCTCCACGTCCAGGGTGGAGATGCCGCCTATGCCCTCACCGGGGTCCGAAAAAAGATCACCGAGCGAGACGTCCCCGCTGGATTCCCGCGACTCGTGCAGCGTCATGGGGCGCATCACCAGGCTCGTGATCCGCCCGACCCCAGAGTGCGCCGGGGTGACGGTCGGCGTGCTCGATCCGGTGAGAATGAACTGCCCGGGCTCGCCCCTGCGGTCCACGGCAAAGCGAACGGCGTCCCACAGCCGAGGCGCCATCTGCCACTCGTCAATGAGCCTGGGCACCTCCCCCTCCAAAAGCTTGGAGGGCTTCGCCTCCGCCAAGGCCAGATACGAGGCCGAATAGTCGGGGTCTTGCAGATACATCACGCTGCCCGCCTGCTGCAGCGCCGTGGCCGTCTTGCCGCACCACTTGGGCCCCTTGATCTGTACCGCCCCGCTCTCCGCCAGGGCGCGCGCCAGCCTCGCGTCGGCGATTCTAGGCAGATAGTGAGCCACCACGGCACTACCCCTTCCCTACCTCGTTTTCCCAGTTGAGGATAGCACACTGAGTGATATGGCCGGTTTTTATTGCGTCATATGGCTCGTTTTTATTGCGTCATATGGCTCGTTTTTATTGAGTGATATGGCCGGTTTCCGTTGAGGCATATGGCCGCCCGCGTTTACCCGGTGTTCCGCCAACGCTCATCTCCGCTCCTCCCTCCGTTCATCGGGGCGTCGCGCACGGCTGCGATAATGCGGGCCGTCCCCGCACCGCGACCGTTAAGCACCGCCCCCGGAGGTTTTCCCGTGAAGCGCCGTACCGTCCTCAAGGCCGCCGCCGCGTCCGGTCTGCTGCCCCTGCTCGGCCGCGCCGCGCCCGCCGTGTCCGCACCCGCCGGGGAGGCCGCGCGGCCCCGCCCGCACCTGCTGTTCTGGGAGGGCTTCGACGCCGTGCCCAACCCCGCCGCCTTTACCCACCGACTCCCCGAGGGGTGGACGAGCGCGGTAGAGGGCGTGACCTCCGGGGAAAAGCGCTGGGAGGGCTGGACCCTGACCACCATCCGCGACTGGGCCTGGGCCTGCGGCACGGACAAGCGGCACTGGTTCACGCGCGGGCACCGGCAGGTGGCCATCGTGGAGTCCCGGCAGCAGCGCCTCAACGCCACGGACTCGATGGACGCCCGCCTCCTCTCCCCGGAGATCGCCGTATCCGGGCACACCGCGGTGGTGGTGGAGTTCGACTCCCACTACCGCCAGGGCAGGCCCGGGCAGCGCGCGGCGGTCACCGCGGAGATCGACGGCCGCGAGCGCGAGATCCTGCGCCTGGAATCGGATCGCTTCTCCTCCCGCGAGTCCCTGACCGTGGAGCTGCCCGCCGGGGCAACCACCCTGCGCCTGGGATTTCGCTACCTCGGCGGCAACGATGACTGGTTCTGGGCCATCGACAACGTCGCGGTCACCGTCCCCCTGCCCGAGCCAGCGGGCCCTCCCCTGGCGATCGTAGACGTGCTTTCCGACGTCCAGGGGGACATCGAGGGCTACGAGGACGCCGTGCGCCAGCTCAACGCCATGCCTGAGCCCGCGCACGCGCTGGTCATCAACGGCGACGCCGTGGACAACGGCAGCGCGCGCCTGTGGGAGGAGTTCTCCGCCGCCTCCGCACGCACCCCGCACGCTTCCGGGCGCACGATCATGACGGCGGGCAACCACGAGATGTACGGCGACGAGGGCTCCGAGGCCTACATCCGCCGGTTCCTCGAGCGCTCCGGCAACCGGGAACTCTGGGGCGAGACCCTGGTGGCGGGCGTTCCCCTGCTCACCCTCAACTCGGAGTATTACTCCGACGTGGACCGCGACGGCAAGGAGCCCTTCGTGCGCATGTCCCCCGAGCAGCTCGCCTGGCTCGACGAGCGCCTGGCCCACTGGGCCGCGCGCGATACCCCCGTGCTGCTGTTTGCGCATTACCTGCTGCCCAACACCGTGTCCATGTCCCACAGCGCCTGGTATCAGAACGACTACGAGGACATCGAGGCCCTCTCCGAGGTGCTGGGCCGCTACACCCACCAGGTAATGTTCACCTCCCACAGCCACACCTCGCTGCTGCACCAGCACGACTGGTGGGGCGTGCGCCGCTACGCCGGCACCGGGGAGGCCGGGGAGAGAGGGTTTCCGGTGGTCAACACCGGGGCCATCCTCAACGCCTACATGCCCGAGGGCGACCACGACGAGACGATCCTCGACGGCCCGGCGGCCTCCGGGCTGCGGGTGCGCGTGTACGAGGACCGCGTGCGGGTGGAGGCCTGGGACTTTGTGGGGAAGAAGCGGGTGAGGGTGCGGGATTTCCAATAGGAAAATTAGGAAAATAACCTATCGACGATAGTATCAAACGTTCCTTTTCCGTTCTGAAAATCTAGCGACCCCTTAGTAAAACGAACAGCCCGTGATGGCGTATACCTAATAAAATTAGAAACTTCCCCAAAAATATCATTCAAGGAACGGACATTGCAGAACCAGTGCTCTACAGGACGAACAACCACAATAGATGCTTCCCCTCGCTCCGCCTTCTCAACAGCCTTAGCAGCAAGATCAAACTGCCACTCCTGACTAGGGATAATATCCGCCTTGCATTTCTTTTGAGAATCCCTACACTCCCCATCCCCCTTAAGACGACCATGAGAGGCCTTCGAGCGGTACGGAAAGAGATCGATATGCATGATATTTTTATAGAAAATATCCAAAACCTCCCGCTGTCGACCTTCACCCAAATCATCAAAAGATCTAACCCCAGGGAAAATTCCAGAAATTCCCGCATTTATAATCTGATTATAAACCCTCTTAGCCCACATTCCCCCGGGAAGGTCTACCGTTTCTGGAGTAAAGTAATAAAAACCTCCATCACGCCCTCCCGAATGAATACACTTTTCATACTCATTCAAGAATGCAGGGGATTCAAGTATGGCCTTATCCTCTTCAGAAAAGCCCGGATTACACAATAAAACTATCAGCTTAGACGTATTAATGTTGCCAATAAAAGGTTCCGGAGGAAGATCCAACTGAAGTCGGGTATCCTTACCTTTCCACAGATTCTTAAGGTCAACACATTCGTCAGCTTCTGAGATAAAGACCTTCTCCTTTAGAGAAATATTACCCCAGGGATTATCCATAGTTTTACTACCTACTCTCACAAGGAATCAAGATTACCCCTCCCCCGAGATATAGCTAGTCAAGCCCCTCCACCGCCTGCACCACGAGATCCCAGAACCGCCCGTGGTCGAGCTTCACCGCCACCGAGGTCGTGCACCCCGGGGGCGCGGGCGCCCTGAAATCCGCCACCGTCATACCCGTGGTCAGCGCCCCGTGCAGCTCCACGTCCAGGGGAACCCGCACTGTGCTCACCACCGAGGGGTCGATGAGGTAGGCGACGGTGCAGGGGTCGTGCACCGGGGGGTCGTCGAAGCCCTGGGCCTGCCGGTAGGCCTCGCGGAAGAAGCCGCACAGCCCCACCACGAAGTCCCCCGCCCGGGTGCCCAGCGCGGCAAAGCGCGCCTCGACCTCGCGGGTGGCCAGGGCCTGGTGGGTGAGGTCGAGGCCCACCATCACCAGGGGCCAGGGCTCGTGGAACACGATGTGCGCGGCCTCGGGGTCCACGGAGATGTTGAACTCCGCCGTGGCGGTCTTGTTGCCTTCGTGGTAGCCGCCGCCCATGAGCACCACCTCGCGCACGCGCTCGGCGATGCGCGGCTCCTTGCGCACGGCCAGGGCGATGTTGGTCAGCGGGCCGGTGGGGACCAGGGTGACCTCGCCGGGCTCGTGCGCCATCACGGTGTCGATGATGTAGTCCACCGCGTGCCCGGGGGACACCTCCACGGCGGGGTCGGGCAGGTCAAAGCCGTGGATCTCCATGCCGGAGTCCCCGTGGACGTCGGCGGCCACCTCCACCGGGCGCACCAGGGGTCGGGTGCACCCGGCGTGCAGGGGGACGTCGGTCAGCCCGGCGATGGTCATCACCTGCCGGGCGTTGTGGGTGACCTTGCCGAGGGTCTGGTTGCCGCCCACGGTGGTGATGCCCAGCAGGTCGATCTCGGGGCTGCCCGCGGCCAGCAGGATGGCCACGGCGTCGTCGTGGCCGGGGTCGCAGTCCAGGATGATCTTTCGCGCCATCGGGCTCCCCTAGCTGGAGTAGATGCGTGGCAGCAGGGAAAGATCCAGCAGGTGCTCCTCGGGCACCTCGAAGATCCCCATCATCTGGTCAAACTCGTGGGCTTCCGCGCCGGAGAGCAGCACCTGCTCCCGATCCATCCAGGGCTCCATAGTCCAGAGTGTAACCCACATGCCCGGCGCGCCACCTCCCCACGCCGGGGTCGTACCCCCGAGGTCGCCCGCCCGCTACGCGCCCTTGCGCACGGTGATGCTCCACCCGGCCTCGCCGCGCTCGGTAAACTCCACCACCTCGTGGCCGTCCTCGGCCGCCCAGCGCGGTATGGAGTCCGTGGCCTGGGTGCAGTCGAAGTCGATCACCAGCTCCTCCCCCGGCGCGAGCCGCCTCATGGCCTCCTTGGCCTCGATGAGGGGGAAGGGGCACACGGCGCCGAAGGTGTCCAGGCGGTAGCGCCCCGGCGCGAGCGTGGCCACCCCGCCGCCCGGCTGGTCACGCCGCTCCGGGACCGCGCCGCCCAGGGAGATCAGCCCTCCGACGGAGGGCACGGCGGGCAGGACCGACGCCGCCCCCGCCACGGCCCCCTCCCCACGGGCCTGCGCCGCGGGCTCTCCGGGCTCCCCGGGCCGCACGGGCCGCACAGACTCCTGCCCCGCGAGGCGCGGGGCGGCGGGCCGCAGCCACAGGCGCGTGCCCAGCCCCACCCCCAGGGCGATGAACAGCAGGGCCAGCCAGCCCTGGTAGGTGAACAGGGAGGTCTGCACCATGCCGTTGCCCACGGTGCAACCCCCGGCGAGCGAGGCCCCCACGCCCATGGCCAGGCCGCCGAGCACCGCGCGGCAGGCGGTGGTGGCGTCGGGCACGCGCACGCGGAACTCCCCGGTGGCCTTGGCCGCCGCGAAGGCGCCGAGGAACAGCCCGAGCACGAGCATGACGCCCCAGTCCACGCGCTCGGTGTCGCCGGTGACAAGGTAGCGCAGCACGTTGGAGGAGGGGGTGGTGATCCCCAGGCCGTCGTTGCGGCCGGTGGCGGCGGAGAGCGGCCAGGCCAGCACCCCGAGCAGGCCGACGATCACGGCGGCGGCGTACAGGTGCAGCGGGCGCCGCCAGGGCTGGCGGCGCAGCGTGGCCACCGGCTTCTCGGCGGCGAGGTAGCGGCGCGCCAGCGCGGCGGTGAGCCCGCCGAGGGCCAGGGCGAACCACCAGGGAGAGACGCCGAGGCTCTGTGGGAGGCTGCGCAGGGGCAGCGTGGGCGCGTGGAGGGCGTCGTTGAGGCCGCGCAGGGCCCCGCTTTTCATCGCGGCGGCGGACAGGGCGTAGGTGCCCAGGGCGATCCACGATCCCACCAGCCCCTCGGCCGAGCGGTACCAGGTGCCGGAGGCGCAGCCGCCGGCCAGCACGATGCCCAGGCCGAAGAGCACGCCGCCCACGACCACGGCCACCGGGGCGAGGTCGCTGTATTCCGGGGCGATGATCCCCGCGCTGGTCAGCGCCGCCAGGCCCACGGCGTGCACGGAGATCACGATGAGCAGGGCGGTGAAGCCGCGCCAGGAGCGCTGGAGGAAGATGTCGCGCAGCATGCCCGTCACGCAGAAGCGCCCGCGCTGCATCACGGCGCCGAGCGCTGCCCCGAGGGCGAGTCCGGTAAGGATCATGGCGGCCTTTCATGCCGAGGTGGGTACGGATTCACCACAGTATAGACGTACCTGTCTAGAACTCATATACAACCCTGTTTCTACACCGGGTGCCGCTCCCGAGGAGATGCGTTAGCCTGGCGGCATGCCGGGATCAATACTGAGCAAGGGACTCTCCGCTTCCGCCGTCGCCGCCACGCTCGTGGGCGTCGGCGCCGGGATGGCCGTGTGGAACGCCCAGGACGCCCCCGTGCCCGGCCACCAGCTCACCGCCTCGCGCGAGCAGCTCGATCCCCACGCGGGCGTGCCCGTGGAGATCGACGACCCGCAGGACGTGCTCAGCGCTGAGGACGAGGCCCGCATGCGCCGCGACGCCGAGCGCCTGGAGATGCCAGGCGTGGTCACCGGCCTGTACTACGTGGTGTTCGAGGAAAACGAGGACAACGTGCTGGACTCCCTCGAGGAACACGTGCGCGAGCACCGCCCGGGCCTCATCGCCCCGGACGACGACCACTACTCCGACGGCGCGCTGATCGTGGGCGTGGGGCTCGACCCCCGGAACGCCTTTGTGGGCTGCGGCAACGACGTGTGCGACGCGCTGCACCTGTGGAGGGGCACCGCGCTCGACGCCGCGCTGGACGCCATGAAGCCCGGCGTCAAGGACGGCGACATCCCGGCGGGCCTGCTCAGCGCCACCCGCACCGCCACGGACATCCCGGCGCTCAAGCGGCGCCTGTACGACGACGCCGTGAGCGACCGCACCGCCGCCGGTATCGGCGCGGGAGTGGGCGCCGGAGCGGTGACCGGGGGCGTGGGCGGTTCCCTCACCCTCGTGCGGCACGGCCGCAGGAAGAAGGCCGCGCAGGCCCGCGCGGACCTCGACCTCGTACTGAATAACTACGGAAAGATCGCCGGGCGCCTCCCCGACATCGACGTGCGCGCCCACTCCTTAAGCAGCCCCCTTGCCGACGATCACCTGCGCGGCCAGTGGACGCGGGTGCGCGATCGCTTCCTCGCTCTTAACGATCAGGTATCCGGCGCGCGCGGGCTCGGCTCCCTGGACACCGGCGACGACAAGGCCATGGCGGGCCAGCACGAGGCCCTCTCCCGGGCCGCCGCCACGATCACCCAGATAGAGACCGCCGAGGGCAACGTCAACCGCCTCTTTGACATCGAGCGCGGCGACGAGTCCGCCCGCCGGGCGGACGTGGAGAAGCTGCGGGCCGACGTGCGCGCGGCCGCGCTGGGCACCAGGAACGGGGAACTGAAGGCCGAACTGAGAGCCATTCAGCGGCGCGTGGAGGACCTTTCCGCGCGGGTGCTCGACGCGGACTTCCTGCCCTCCCTGGTGCGGGTGATCGAGGACTACCAGGCCACGCTGGAGGAGGTCAGGCGCCGGGAGCTCTCCGACGTCAAGGAGTACAAGAAGTTGCGCCGCCCCTCCCTCTACGAGCCGGACTACCGCTACAGCAACGTGGTGACCTACGTGATGCTGACGAACTGGCACAGCAGCAACGTGGAGGCGCACGAGGCCGCGCAGGCGCAGTCCTCCACCAACACCACGTACTCCTCCGGGTTCAGCGGCGGGGGCGGGTCCTCCAGCTTCTAGCACGGGGATACTGCCCTGCCTCTTGGGCGAGCACTGGCGGCGCGCGCCCATCCATGACACCCTGGTGCACCATGTCCACCAGCACCCCGCCCTCACCCACCCGCCCCCGCATCGACGGCTTCGACCTCGCCCGCGCCCTGGCGATCATCGGCATGATGACCTCTCACCTCGGCCCCGATCTCCCCTGGGTCAACGCCGCCAGCAACGGGTTCCCCTCCGCGCTCTTTGCCGTGCTCGCCGGGGTCTCGCTCTGCCTCATGCACGCCCGCGCCGACGCCGAGGGCGGACCGGCCCTCGCGCGCGCCCGGCACCGCACCCTGATCCGGGGCGTGATCCTCGTGGGCACGGGCATGGTGCTCTCCACCGCGCAGGCGATCATCGCCGTGGTGCTCGGCTCCATCGGGGCCATCTACCTGGTGTTGGGGCCGTGCACCCGGTGGCGCACCCGCTGGCTGCTGGCGGGCGCGGTGGCGCTGCCGCTCGCCGGGATCGCCCTGAGTTTTTATCTGCACCGGGGAGGCCCCATGGCCATGTCCCCGCTCCTGGAGGGCGCCTACCCCATCCTCAACTGGCTGGCCTACGGGCTCTTCGGCATGGTGCTGCTGCGCGCCTTCCGCGCCGGGGCCCGCGTCGCCACGGCGGTCACCCTCGCCGGGATCGCCGTGGGCGGGTACGCGCTGTGGCAGCGCCACCTCACCGGGGAGCTGGGACACGGGGAGAACCCCCTGGACGTGGTGTATTCCTACGGCTTCTCCGCCGGGGTGATCGGGCTGTGCCTGCTGCTCACCCGCCCGCGCGCGCTGAGCGCCGCACTCTACCCGCTGCGCAGCATGGGGATCATGGCGCTCACGGTGTACGCGGCCCACGTGCTCACCGCCGCGATCCCGCTGAACGGGTACCCCTTCCAGCACTCGGGGGCGGAGTCCGGGTACTCCCGGTCCGCCGAGGATCCCTTCCCCAACGTGGACTTTAAGGAGTTCCGATCCCGGATCTCCCAGGCCCAGGACTGGGAGGACTACATGAGCACGCAGACCGAGATGCTGTACCAGCCGATGAAGGAGAAGGCCGAGTCCGCCCCCGCCGCGCCGGAGACCGGCCACACGGGGTGGTGGCTGGGCTCCATCGCGGGGGCGCTGCTGTTCTGCTCGGCGTGGCGGGCCTGGAGGCCGCGCGGCCCCCTGGAGGAGGCGCTGCGCCGCGCGGCGTATCGGGGCAGCGGGGGCGGCGGCGCGGAGGCGTCGCGGCCTCGGACCGACTGACCCCGAGACCGCCGGGGGTCGTCGAGAGGCGGCGTCGATAAGCGGCATCGAGAGGCGGCATCCGGGCGGCCCGACCCTCCGCCTATGTGTGCGCGGGTCAAAAAGGTATCTTCAACAAATAGTCTTTCGTCGTCTTTCCCGAGGAGCATTGTGACCGAATCATCCCCCGCGCCTGCGCCCTACGCCACCTCCGCCGGTGATTTCACGCTCAAAGTGCTCAACGGCATCTCCATCGCCGTGGTGGTCTCCCTGGTGCCCCAGGCACTCCTGGGAGAGCTCTTCAAGGCCCTGCTGCCGGTGTTCCCCCAGGGGATCAACATCATCAACATGGTCAGCCTCACCGCGTCCATGATGCCGCTCATCATCGGCGTCATGGTGGCCATGCAGTTCAAGCTCACCCCCATTCAGACGGCCGCCGTGGGCATCGCCGCCATGCTGGGCTCCGGCGTGGCCGCCCCGGACCCCGAGGGCGGCTTCCACGTCCAGGGCACCGGGCTGGTCATCAACTCCGGCCTCACCGCCGCCATCGCGGTGGGCGTGGTGGCCCTCATCGGGCAGCGGCTGAAGAACTACACGATCCTCCTGCTCTCCATGATCGTGGTGCTCATCGCCGGCGGCATCGGCTCCATGGTCACCTACCCCGCCGTGAAGGTGCTCACCCAGTGGCTGGGCTCCGTGGTCAACGGCGCCACCGGGTTCCAGCCCGTCCTCATGGGGCTGGTGCTGGCCGTGTTCTTCTCCGTCATGATCGTCTCCCCCATCTCCACCGTGGGCATCGCCACCGCGATCTTCATGGAGGGGGTCTCCTCCGGCACCGCCAACCTGGGCGTGACCGCCGCCGGATTCGGCCTCATGATCGCCGGATGGAAGGTCAACGGCTTTGGCACCTCCATCCTGCACGTGCTCGGCTCGCCCAAGGTGCAGATGGCCAACCTGTGGTCCCGCCCCATCACCATGCTCCCCATGATCTGCACGGCGGCCATCGTGGGCGCGCTCGGCGGCCTGCTGGGCGTCTCCGGCACGCCGATCTCCGCCGGGTTCGGCGTGTCCGGGCTCATGGGCCCGCTGGCCGCCCTCAACTACGAGGGCTGGGGCTGGACCGCCACCAACCTGCTCATCGTGGGCGCGCTCTTCTTCGCGCTGCCGCTGGTGCTCTCCATCGCCTTTAGCAAGCTCTTCGAGAAGATCGGCTGGGTACGCCCGGAGAACTACAAGCTGGACTTCGAGTAGGCCGTGATCCGGCGGGCGGGGTGTCGCCGCACCCCGCCCTTTTTGTGCTTATCGACGGCCCCGGTGCCACGGGAAGTCGATACACTCAAGTTCGTACAGATCGTACAGCGGAAGGAAGTTCGTACAGGGTGCTATAGTTCGTACAGATCGTACAAGGAGCAGGCATGGCACCGCGTAATCCCTTCCGCCCCACCTTCGGCATCGTCCCCGAGGTCGTCGCCGGGCGCACCGGCACCGTGGCGCAGGTATCGCTGGCGCTCGACGAGGGCCCCGGCTCCCCGTACCGCTTCACCCTCATCAGCGGGGCACGCGGCTCCGGCAAGACCGTGCTGCTCAACCTCCTGGAAAAGGAATCCCGCGAGCGCGGCTGGACTCCCCTGCGCGTCACCGCCTCCACCGCGATGCTCGATAAGCTCCTTCACACGGACCTTCCCAAGCTGCTCGCCCAGGCCACCGACTCCCCGCACCGCACCCAGATCACCGGGGGCTCGCTCGCCGGACTCGGCTCCGTCACCGTGGAGCGCGCCCGGCGCTACCCGTATCAAGAATCCCTCCACAGCCTGCTGCGCGAGGCGGTGAGCCTCCTTGACTCCCGGGGCGGGGGCCTGTTCCTCTCGCTCGACGAGCTGCAATCGGCTTCCCCTGAGCACCTTCACGTCCTCACCGACGCCATCCAGGACCTGGTGCGCGACGAACTCCCCATCGCCCTCACCGTGGCCGGGCTTCCCTTCGAGATCGCGGAACTCCTCGACCACCCCGGAACCACCTTCCTGCGCCGCGCCGTACCCGTGCCGCTCACCGCGCTCTCCCGCGACGAGGTGGAGAGCACCCTGCGCGATACCGCCCTTCGCGGCAGCAAGCGCTTCGACGACGCCGCAGCCCGCCTTGCCGCCGAGGCCACCCAGGGCTACCCGTACCTGGTGCAGCTTCTCGGCTCGGTGGCGTGGGCCCTCGCCGGGGAGGAGATCACCGCCGAGACCATCGACGCCGCCCTCCCCCTGGTCAAGGACCGCATGGGGTTGCAGGTCCACGCCCCCGCGCTGCGCGGGATACCCGGGCGGGAGCTGGAATACCTGCTCCGCATGGCGCGGGGAACTCGCCCCACGCCTACCGGGGAGATCGCGGAAGCGATGGGCATACCTGCTAACCAGCAGTCCACCTATCGACGCCGCCTCATCGAGCGCGGGCTCATCGCTCCCGCCGGGTACGGGCGCGTGGACTTTGCGCTGCCCTATCTTGGCGAGTACCTGCGCGAGCGCGAGGCATAGGGAAAGACCATCGCCGCCACACGGGACTACTGCCCTAAAGTCCTAGACACCGTACCAAAGGGTGCGGTACCCTGAGCGGCAGCAGTGAAACAGCGCTGAGTAATCGGGGGAACGTACGTGAAGCATCCATCATCCTCATCGCAAGGAGCAGCCGTGGCGCACGTGAACGATGTGGCTCGATACATCCTCGAACGCAACGAGGGGCGCATGAGCACGATGAAGCTGCACAAGCTCGCCTACTACTCGCAAGCATGGAGCCTGGTCTGGGACGAGAAGCCACTCTTTCCCTCCCGAATCGAGGCCTGGGCCAACGGCCCCGTCACGCGCGATCTCTACGCTGCTCATCGCGGCCATTTCGACGCCACCGCGAGCATGTTCCCAGGCGACTCAGGGAACCTGAGCAGCGATGAGAAAGAGACCATCGACGCCGTCCTCCGCGCGTACGGCCACCTCTCCGGCAGCAGCTCAGCGACCTCTCCCACAGCGAGCGTCCGTGGCGGGAGGCCCGCACGCACGTTCCCGAGGGCGAGCCCTCCACGAACGAGGTAAGCCCCGAGGTCATGCAGGATTTCTACAGCGCCATGTACTCGTCCGACGCGGTATAGATATAACAACGGGCGGGAAACGGTGGACAAGCGCCACACGTAGGCGCGTAGCGGCACGCCCTCCTAGATCCCCCGCCCCGGGGAAAGAATGCCGCGCGGGTCCAGGACCGCCTTGATCGCGTGCTGGGCCGCGAGCGTGGCGGCGTCGTACTGGCGGTGCAGCTCGTGCTGCTTAAGCAGGCCGATCCCGTGCTCCCCGGAGATCACCCCGTCCAGCTCCACGGCGGCGGCCACGATGCGGTCCATCACCGCCTGCGCCTCCTCCCGACGCCCCGGCTCCACCTGCACCATCGGGTGCAGGTTGCCGTCGCCCGCGTGGGCCACGATCCGCACCGCGCGGCCGGACTCCTCCTCGATGCGGCCGATGGCCTCGATCATGGCGGGCAGGTTGGGCACCGGCACGCCCACGTCCCCCATCACCCACTCGCCGCGTGCCTGCATGGCGGGCAGCGCGAGGCGGCGGGCCTCCAGCAGGGCGTCGCCCTCGCCCGTCTCCGCCCGCGCGGCCCCGTTCTTCCGGCACAACTCGGCGGCCTCCGCCACAGACTCGGCCGCCTGCGGGCCCAGCGCCTGCCCGATGAGCAGCGCGGCCTGGGGCTGCGGCAGACCGCTGGGCCGGTACTGCTCCACCATGGCGGCGATGGGGGCGTCGATAAGCTCGAGCGTTTCCAGCCCCACGGAGCGCACGACGTCCACCACGGCGCGCCCGGCGTCCTGGATGGCGTCGAAGCCGGCCATGAACGTGTGCGCCGGCCCCTCGGGCGCGGGGGTGAGCCACACGGTGGCCTCGGTGATCACGCCGAGGGTGCCCTCGGATCCGACGAAGAGCTGGGTGAGGTTCAGGCCCGTGGAGTTCTTCACGGTGCGCGCGCCGGTGGTGATGACCTCGCCGGTGGCCAGCACCACCTTCAGCGCGGCCACGGCCTTGGCGGTGTCCCCGTGGGCGAGGCAGCGCAGGCCCCCGGCGTTGGTGGCGATGTTGCCGCCCACGGTGGAGATCTCGGCGCTGGCGGGGTCCGGGGCGAAGAAGAGCCCGTACCTGCGGGCCTCGGCGTCCAGGTCGGCGGTGAGTACCCCGGCCTCCACGGTGGCCAGGCGGGCCGGGACGTCGAGGTCGAGGATGCGATTCATCTCGTGCAGGGCCAGCACCAGACCGCCCTCGTAGGCCAGCGCCCCGCCGGAGACGCCGCTGCCGCCCGCGCGCACGGAGACCTTGACGCGGTGCTCGTGCGCCCAGCGCAGGGCGGCGGAGACGTCCTCGGTGGAACGCGCCACCGCAACGGCCCGGGGCAGGCCCTCCGGAGGCACCTGGGAGGCGTCGGTAAGAAAGGGCCGCATCTCCTGCTCGGCGGTGAGCACGCGGCCGTGGGGAAGGTTCAGGGAGGTCATTCCCCTAGTGTAGGAGCGCCCGCCCGACCGGGGAGGCGTTTCCAGGGAAAAGGTCTGTCCCTTCTTGCGGATCCTACGCCTCGTCCGTAGACAGCGCCGCCACGAAGGCCTCCTGCGGCACGTTGACCGAGCCGATGGACTTCATGCGCTTCTTGCCTTCCTTCTGCTTCTCCAACAGCTTGCGCTTACGCGAGATGTCTCCGCCGTAGCACTTGGAGAGGACGTCCTTGCGCAGGGCCTTGATGTTCTCGCGGGAGATGATCTTGGCGCCGATGGCCGCCTGCACGGGCACCTCGAACTGCTGGCGGGGGATGATCTCCTTGAGCTTCTTGGTCATCTTGTTGCCGTACCACTGGGCGTTGTCCCGGTGCACGATGGCGCTAAAAGCGTCCACGGGATCGCCCTGGAGCAGGATGTCCACCTTGACCAGGTCCGCCTCCTGTTCCCCGGCGTCCTCGTAGTTGAGGGAGGCGTAGCCCTTGGTGCGGGACTTAAGCATGTCGAAGAAGTCGAAGATGATCTCGCCCAGGGGCATCACGTAGCGCAGCTCCACGCGGTCCTCGGAGAGGTAGTCCATGTTCTTCATCTGCCCGCGTCGGGCCTGGCACAGCTCCATCGTGGGGCCCACGTAGTCGGAGGGCACGATGATGGTCATGTCCACGATGGGCTCGTAGACCTCGCGCAGCTTGCCGCCCGGCCAGTCCGCGGGGTTGTGCACCACGTGCTCCTCGCCGTCCTCGGCCACCACGCGGTAGGTGACCGAGGGCGCGGTGGAGATGAGGTTGAGGTCGAACTCGCGCTCCAGGCGGGCGCGGGTGATCTCCATGTGCAGCAGGCCGAGGAAGCCGCAGCGGAAGCCGAAGCCCAGGGCCACGGACGTCTCCGGCTCGAAGGTCAGGGAGGCGTCGTTGAGCTGCAGCTTGTCCAGGGCGTCGCGCAGCGCGGGGAAGTCCTCCTGGGAGATGGGGAACAGCCCGGAGTAGACCATCGGGGCGGGGTCCTCGTATCCCTGCAGCGGCTCCTCCGCGCCCTTCGACGCCCAGGTGACAGTGTCGCCCACCTTGGTCTCGCGCACGTCCTTCACGCCGGTAATCAGGTAGCCCACCTCTCCGGGGCCGAGCCCCTGGCACTTCTTCGGCGTGGGGGAGACGATGCCGATCTCCAAGAGCTCGTGCAGCGCGCCGGTGGACATCATGCGGACCTTCTGGCGCGGGGTGAGCTTGCCGTCCACCATGCGGATGTAGGTGACCACGCCCCGGTAGGTGTCGTAGACGGAGTCGAAGATCATGGCGCGGGCCGGGGCGTCGGCGGGGTGCTCGGTGGCCGGGGGCGGCACCATCTCGCACACGCGATCCAGCAGGGCCTCCACGCCCTCGCCGGTCTTGCCGGACACGCGCAGCACGTCGTCCGGCTCGCAGCCGATGATGTTGGCGATCTCCAGGGCGTACTTCTCCGGGTCCGCGGCGGGCAGGTCGATCTTGTTGAGGACCGGGATGATCTCCAGGTCCTTCTCCATCGCCAGGTAGAGGTTGGCCAGGGTCTGCGCCTCGATTCCCTGGGCGGCGTCCACGAGCAGGATCGCGCCCTCGCAGGCGGCGAGCGCGCGGGAGACCTCGTAGGTGAAGTCCACGTGGCCGGGGGTGTCGATCATCTGGAGCACGATCTCCTGGCCCTGGGCCGCCCCCGAGCGCGGCACCCACGGCAGGCGCACGTTCTGGGCCTTGATGGTGATGCCGCGCTCGCGCTCGATGTCCATGTTGTCCAGGTACTGATCGCGCATGTCGCGCTCCTCCACCACCTTGGACAACTGCAGAATACGGTCCGCCAGCGTGGACTTGCCGTGATCGATGTGGGCGATGATGCAGAAGTTACGGATGCGATCCAGGTCCGTAAAGGTGGCTTCTGCGAAGTTTGCTGGCGTGCTGGCCATGAACGTGGAGACCCCTTCCGTCGAACTAACCCCTGACACTCTACCCAACGAGGCGGTATATTCTAAGCCATGTAACAGAGGTGACGGGTGAGGCAATAGCCCGTGCGACGCGCCCCGCCCCCCACCCACGCACCCATCCCCGGGACTGATGCACATGAGCAAATCCGCCACGGCACGAGAGCTTGCCACCCTGGTCAAAAAGATCCTGCCCGGAAGCAAGGTGCCGCCCCTGCAGGCCGGGCTCGACCGGATCAACTCCCGGCTGGGCCTGTGCGACGCCCCCTCCCCCGCCGCACGGTGCCTGCCCAGCACCATCCACGTGACCGCCACCGCCGCCAAGGCCCGCAGCATCTACTACGCCCCGGACATGGACGGCCAGCCCGAGCCCGGCGAGGTGGTGTGGGTGTGGGCCCCCTCCGACGGCCCGGACCGCCCCCTGCGCGACCGCGCCGTGCTGGTGATCAGCCACGGGCGCGACACCGTGCTGGGCCTGCTCATCTCCCCCAACCCGCGCCACGCCAACGAGAAGGAATGGCTCGACATCGGCTCCGGGGAATGGGACGAGAAGGGCCGCCAGTGTTGGGTGCGCCTGGACCGCGTGCTGGAGATCCCGCACCTGGGCATCCGGCGCCAGGGGGTGCTGTTCCCCCGCCGCCGCTTCGACCGCATCGCCAGCAAGCTGCGCAACCGCTACGGGTGGACGTAATTCCTCTCCTGGCACGAGCGGCGATCGGGGCGGCGGAGCGCCTTTGTCTCGGCGCGCTCCCCCTGCTAAAATCTCTCGGGTTGTCCTTTACGGGTTGTACCGAACACGGCGGGCAGGACCTTGGGTTCGCCAGAGTCGGCACCAACGGCGACGCCACGGGATGCCTACGCAGGCCCCGCGTCGCCCCGGCAGACACCAGGTAGAGGACGCGCGATACGTCCTAAAGCAGTTTTCAGACATCAAGAGGGAACCTTTTATGGCTAACATCAAGTCCAAGAAGAAGCGCATCATCACCAACGAGAAGAGCCGCCAGCGCAACCAGGCCGTGCGCTCCCGCGTGCGCACCGAGATCCGCAAGTTCCGCGAGGCCGTGGCCGAGGGCGACAAGACCGCCGCCGAGGCCCAGCTCCGCGTGGCCTCCCGCGTGCTGGACAAGTCCGTGTCCAAGGGCGTGCTGCACCGCAACAACGCCGCCAATAAGAAGTCCGGCATGGCGCACCTGTTCAACAAGATGAGCTAATCCAGCCTCATCGTACAAAAGCCCCCGGTGGAAAGCCGGGGGCTTTTGCGTTGTGCGGTTTGCCTTCCCGTCGTGCGGCCAGGGCGGTCGGGCGCGGCGTCGGCAGCGCGCGGACGCATTCCCGGAGGTCTTAGGCCAGGACCTCCATCGCTCCCCTGACCACGAGCACCGCGCCGAAGATCAGGAAGAGCGCCCCGGCCCCGAGGTCGATGAACGGCCCCGCCCGCAGCGCCCGGCGCTGCACCGCGCGGGTGGAAAGCGCCGTGGCCACCACCAGAAAGTACGCCAGGGAACTCAGCCACAGGCAGGCGATGATCGCCAGCGCCGAGCCCCAGGACGGATCGGCGGGCATGACCGGGGCGATGATCGAGGTCAAAAAGAGCACGATCTTCGGGTTGGAGAGGTTGGTCAGCACGCCCTGGCGGGCGCACTGCGCGGAGGTGGCCCGCGTCGCGGCGGGCACGTCCGCCGCGCCGTAACGGCGCAGCCGCCACCCCACGCGCGCCATCGCCGCGCCCATGTACGCCAGGTACGCCCCGCCCACGAGCTGCACCGCCCCCACGAGCACCGGGTAGCGTCCCAACACCGCGGCGGCCCCCAGCACCGTGAGCGCCATCCACCACAGCACGCCCACGTGGATGCCCGCCACCGTGGCGTAGGCGTGGCGGCGAGAACGAGTGGCGGCGCGCATGACCAGGATCGTGTCCGGGCCTGGCGCCGCCACCCCCACGAGGTTGAGGACGGTCAGGGAAAGAAGCGCCCGGGGCGTCATCGCAGGCGGTCCACGAGGTCCTCCCGGCCAAACATGCGGGCCGTGTCCACGGCGGTGGGCTGCCCTCGGTGGGGGTCGGCGTGCGCCGCGAGGAGCGCCTCCACCACGGCGTCCTCCTTCTTAAAGATCGCCCCGGCCAGCGGGGACTGGCCGCGATCGTTGAGCCTATTCACGTCCGCCCCGCGCTCGATGAGCGCGCCGACCAGGTCGGCGTGCCCCGCGTATGCGGCGAGCATGAGAAAGCTGTTGCCCTCCTGGTTCACCATGTCCACGGCCACCCCGTGATCGACGTACTCCACCAGCCGCTCGTCGCCGCTGCGGGCCATGTCAAAGAGCCGGGTGGCTAGTTCCTGCACGTCCTGGGGAATATCCGGAGAAGTCATGGTGAGTAGTCTAACCAGCCAGCCGCGCCACGCGCTGGACGGCGGACTCGATGGCAAAGAGCGGGTCCCCGCCCTGCCCCTTCACGGTGGCGTCCAGGTCCGCCATGAGGATCACGGCGCGGCTCACGGAATCGCTCGACCACCTCCGGGCCACCTTGGAGGTCTTTTCGATCACGAAGGGGTGCGCGCCGAGCTGCCCGGCCAGGCGGCGCGAGTCCACGCGCCCGGAGGTGGAATACAGCCGCGCGATCATGCCTACCTTGGAACTCAGCGCGGCGGCGATCACCACGGGGCTCATCCCCAACTGCAGGGCCCGGCGGGTGGCGGCCACCGCCCGCGCGGTCTGCCCGGTGACGGCCCAGTCCGCGATGTCGAAGGCCGAGACCTCCGCCACCCCGGAGTAGTAGGCGCGCACGGTGGCCACGGTGATGTCCCCCTGCGCGTCGGCCACAAGCTGCGCCACCGCGGAGGCCAGCTCGCGCAGGTCCGAACCCACCCCCTCCAGCAGCGCGTGCACCACGTCCGGGGTGATGCGCACCCCGTGGGAGCGGAACTCCTGGGTCACCCATCCCGGCAGCTCCCGCTGCTTGACCTCGTCCGCGCGGTGCGCGGTGGCCAGCTTTTCCAGCTTGGGCACCAGCGCCTTGGTCCGCCCGCCGCCGGAGTGTTCCACGATGAGGTAGATCCCCGGCCCCGGATCGCGGGCGGCCTGCACCAGCAGCTCCGCCGGTTCCTTGCCCGCCACCTCCGTGTTCTTGATGACCACCACGCGGTCGTCCCCAAACAGCGAGGGAGAGAGCACCTCCAAGACCTCGGAGGCCGTAAGTTCCCCGGCGTTCATGGGGGTGACCGTGACCTCGGGGCGGCCGTCCTTGATCTGCTCGATGATGGCGCGGCGCTGGCGTTCCACGAGGAAGGCCTCCGTGCCAACGATGAGGTGCACCTGGGAATCCATGTGCTCTATCGTGCCACAGGCGGCCCCAGCCCCAGGCGGAAGCAGAGGCTGCGCACCGCCGCCGGTGGCGCCCCGCGTTCGAACGAACCCACACAGTGCTAAAACCTGCCGTCGGCCGCGCGCTGGGTGCCGTCGTTGCGCAGGCTCACCGGGCCATCGCGCGCGGGAAAGAGCACGGGAACCCCGGCGGCGGTTTGGCTGGGGTACTGCGCCGGGCGGCCCGAGGGGTCCCGGACCACGATCGCCTGCGCGCCCGGGGGCACCCGCAGCGCCTCCTCCTCCGTGTCCACCACCGCCACCCGCAGCCGGGACAGGTCCGCCTCCGGGGCGGCCCGCGAGGACCAGGCGGCCGTAAGGAGCGCTCCCGCCAGCGCGCCCATGAGGAGAAGAAAGCGACGTCCGCGCAGCGCCAGGGCGAGGTAAAGCAGCCAGGCGTAGCCCAGGATCACCCACTCGGGCCGAGCCTCCACCGTGGCATAGGGCAGGGAGGAGGCGTACCGGGCCACCCGGTGTATCCACCAGGTGCAGGGCTCCATGAGGTGCAGCGGTATGCCCTGCCCGGGAAGCCGCAGGCAGCCCCACGCCACGGCCACCAGTCCGAGCACGGTAACCGGGGCCACCGCCGCCCCCACGGCCACGTTCGCGCAGACGGACACCAGGGAGACCCGTCCGCTCATCGCCGCCACCAGCGGCGCCGTGGCGAGGTCCGCCGCCGCTGCCACCGCCACGGCGCGCGCCACCACATCCGGCAGGCGGGTGCGCGCGCACAGCCGATAGAAGATCCGATAGCAGGCGACGATGCCCGCCGTGGCCCCCACCGAGAGGGCAAAGCCCCACCGGCAGGCGAGGTCGGAATCGTAGAGCACCAGCGCGATCACGGAGACGCTCAGCGCGTGCAGCGGAGGAAAGGTGGCGGACCGCGCCACGGCCGCCAGCCCCACCAGGCCCGTGACGGTGGCGCGCAGCACGGAGGGCTCCGGGCCGACGAGGAGGAAGAACAGCGCCACCAGCGCTCCCGCCGAGGCCACCTGCACGCGCGGTCCCAGCCCGCACAGGCGACACAGCAGGAAGGCACAGGTGGCCACGATGGTGACGTTGGCCCCGCTGACGGCGGAGAGGTGGGAAAGGCCGCTGGCGAGGTAGGCGGCGCGCTCATCCTGCGCCTGCAGCGAGGTATCGCCCAGCACCATGCCCGGAGCGATGCCCTGGGAGGAGGCACCCATGTGCCGCACGACCGCCTCGCGGAACTCCTCGTGCACCCGATTGACCCAGGCATGGACCCCGGCGGGTTCCTCGGCCTCCCACCACCGCACGGTGCCCACCCATCTGCCCACCCCGGCGCGCTCGCTGCCCGCCCAGTCCACCGCCGCGCTGAGGGTGCCCCCGCGCGGCAGGGAAGGCTCTTCCTGGCCGCGGATAAAGAGGGGAACCTCCGCCGGGTAGCCCGGAACGCGGACCCGCACCAGCCAGGAACCACCGGGCAGTGACTTCGGCTCGCCGAGCACCGTGGCCCGCAGGAGTCCCGGCAGCGCGCGCCGCCCCTCGGTCACCCTCTCTGCCGCCACCGCGAGGGAGGCCGCGCCGCACGATCCCGTGACAAGTGCCTGGCCCCAGGAGCCCAGCAGCAGGCACACGGCGGCGACCACCCCGACGAGGCACGCCCCCAGCGGCGCGTGCCCGTGGATCGCCGCGAGGGCGACCGCCCAGGTCAGCGCCGCCGCCGGGACCAGGCGCAGCTCGCTCACGGGACCACCCGGTCCTTGAGCGCGGCGAACTTGGCCGGGCCGATCCCCCGCACCTCCTGGAGCTGATCGACCTCGCTAAAGCCCCCGTGGGCCTCCCGATAGTCCACGATGGCCCGCGCGGTCACCTCCCCCACCCCATCGAGTTCCATGAGTTCCTGCGCGCTCGCGGAGTTGAGGGAGACCTTTCCGGCGCCTCCCCCACCTCCCGCGCCTCCGCCCGGTGCGGGGGCGCCCACCGCGCCGGGTGCCTGGACCACGTCCTCGCCCGGGCCGGGGACGTGGATCTGTTCGCCATCGCTGAGCAGCCGGGCCAGGTTGAGCGCGAGGGTGTTGGCGTCCCCGTGGGGCACCGCCGCGTCCAGGGCGTCGGCCACCCGCGAGCCCGGCGGCAGGCGGATCAGGCCGGGGCGCTCCACCCGCCCCACCACCGAGACCACGATCTCCCGCTCCCCCGACGGCTCCGAGGCGGTGGTCTCCTCCGTAAGCGGCGCGGGCACCGCGGTGACGAGACCCTCCGCAGAGATAGCGGCGGTGGGTTCCACTGAGGGGCGCGGCCAGGCCAACCACAGCGCCACCGCCGCCAGCAGCACCGCCGCGCACGCGGCCCCCTGCCTGGGCGTGATCTGCCAGCGCGGGCGCGGGTAGCGCACCCGCATCAGGTCCTCCTCCCCGGTGGGACGCAGGAGGTCCTTGAGCCTTTCGTGTACCTGCATACGGGGCAGGCTAGGCGGGTCCTTTCGGCCCGCGCAGCCGCGCGCGGCGGGGGCTGTGGATAACGCGCGTTACCCACAAGAGGGCCGCTGCCGCGCTCGCCTCTGCACCCCCACGGCGCTATAGTTTGAGATCACGCACATAAGACAGCTCCGACGTGTGGCTATAAGTTTTCCCTTATAAAAGATCCCTTCGCGGTATGGTGGTGAGAATGATCCAGTATGAGGCCGTCACCAAGGCGTATCCGGGCGGAACCACGGCGGTCTCGGAGTTCTCCCTCACCGTGCCGCAGGGCACCATCACCGCACTGGTCGGCTCCTCCGGCTCCGGCAAGACCACCCTGCTGCGCATGGTCAACAGGATGGTGGAGCCCAGCGGCGGGCGGGTGCTCGTGGGCGGAACGGACGTGCGCGAGGTCGATCCCGTGGCGCTGCGCCGCTCCATCGGGTACGTGCTCCAACACGGCGGGTTGCTTCCGCACCGCACGGTGGCCGATAACGTGGCCACCGTGCCCGTCCTCCAGGGAACCCCGCGCAAGGCCGCCCGGCTGCGCGCCGCGGAACTGCTCGAACGAGTGGGGCTCGATCCCCGCCTGGGAACCCGCTATCCGGCCCACCTCTCCGGGGGCCAGCAGCAGCGAGTGGGCGTGGCCCGCGCGCTGGCGGCGGACCCGGATGTGCTCCTCATGGACGAGCCCTTCGGGGCCGTGGACCCCATCGTCCGCAGGGAGCTGCAGGCGGAGCTGCTGCGCCTGCAGGAGGACCTGGGCAAGACCATCCTCTTTGTCACCCACGACGTGGACGAGGCCTTCCGCCTCGGGGACGAGGTGGTGGTGCTCCGGGAGGGCGGGGTGATCGCCCAGCGCGGCACGCCCGCCGAGATCCTTGCCGCCCCCGCGGATGGCTTCGTTCGGGACTTCGTAGGCTCCGATCGCCAGGATCGCCGCCTCACGGTGCGCACGGTGGGAGATCGCGCGGTGGCGGTGGATGCGTACGGCGCGCCGGTGGGGGTGATCCGCCCGTGACCTGGCTGAGATTCAACTGGCAGTACGCCCTCGACCTCGCCGGGCAACACCTTCTTTTGTGCCTGCCCGCCATCGTCATCAGCGCGCTCATCGCCACGCCCCTGGGCTGGTACGCGTGGTCGCAACCCCGCTGGGGGCGCCCCCTCGTCCTCGCCGCCACGCTGCTGTATGCCATCCCCGCCCTCCCGCTGCTCATCGTGATTCCCCTGCTCATCGGCACGCCGCTGCGCTCTCCGGCCACGATGATCGCCGCGTTGAGCGTGTACGGCGTGGCCCTGCTCGCGGGCACGGCGCGGGACGCCTTCGCCTCGGTGGACCCACGGGTCCGCGAGGCCGCCGTGGCGCTGGGCCACACCCCGCGCAGCGCCCTGTGGAGGGTGGAGCTTCCGCTGGCGCTGCCGGTGCTCCTTTCCGGGCTGCGCGTGGTCGTGGTCTCCACCATCGGGCTGGTCACCATGGGGGCGCTGGTCGGCGTTCCCAGCCTCGGCACCCTGCTCACGGACGGCTTCCAGCGCGGGATCGCCGCCGAGGTGGCCGTCGGAATGCTCGCCACGGTGATCCTCGCCCTGCTCTTGGACTCCCTCGTGCTCGCCGCCTCGCGGCTCCTGCTGCCCTGGCGCCGCGCCGTCTCGAAGGCAACCGCATGAACTTTCTCCTCGACGCCCTAACCTGGCTTGCGGACCCGGCCCAGTGGAACGCCGCCTCGGGGATTCCCGCCCGACTGACCCAGCACGTCGCGCTCACCGTGGCCGCCGTGGCCCTCGCCTGCGCAGCGGCGCTGCCGCTGGGCATGGCGCTCGGGCACACGGGGCGCTGGGCGGGGCTGGTGGGCGCGATCACCGGGGCGGCGCGCGCCATTCCCACGCTCGGGCTCATCACGGTCTTTGGCCTGGCCCTGGGCATCGGCTACGCCGCTCCCCTCTGGGCGCTCGTGGTGCTGGCCGTCCCCTCGATTCTCGCCGGCGCCTACTCCGGCGTCCAGGCGATCGACCGGGACGTCCTGGCCGCCTCGCGCGCCCTCGGCATGAGCACGAGGCAGCTCGTCCTCCGAGTGGAGCTACCCCTCGCGTTGCCCCTCATCATCGGGGGCCTGCGCGCGGCCACCCTGCAGGTGGTGTCCACGGCGACCCTGGCGGCCTACGTCTCGGACTACGGCCTGGGGCGCTACCTGTTTACGGGGTTAAAAACCCGGGACTACACGCAGATGCTCGGCGGGGCGCTCCTGGTCATCGCAGTGGCGCTGCTCTTCGAGGCCCTGCTCGCCGCCGCGCAGCGCCTGGCCCGCACCCGCCTTGCCGACCCCGCCTCCCGCACCAAGTAAAAAGGACCCAGCAGCCATGCCCGCGCACCCACCGCTCCTCTCCCGCCGCGCCTTCCTCGGGGTCGGCGCCCTGGCCGCCGCAGCGCTCGGCGGCTGCGCCACCGCCGATCCCCTGCGCAGCGGCGGGGGCGCGGGCAGCATCGTTGTGGGCAGCCAGGACTACTACTCCAACGAGATCATCGCGGAGGTCTACGCGCAGGCCCTGGAACGGGGCGGCTACCGGGTGGACCGGCAGTTCCGCATCGGGCAGCGGGAGGCCTACCTGCCCGAGATCGAGGCCGGGGGCATCGACCTCTTCCCCGAATACACCGGCCCCCTCCTGCAATACTGGCGGCCCGATACCGAGGCGCGGCGCGCGGAGGACGTCTACCGGGCGCTGCGGGAGGCCGTGCCCGAGGGGCTGCGCGTGCTGGATCAGGCGGCCGCCACCGATCAAAACTCCTACAACGTCACCCGGGACTTCGCCCGCAGGTGGGGCCTGAGCACCATCGGGGACCTGGCCACGGTCACCGAGCCGATCACGCTGGGCAGCAACTCCGAGAACTACGGCCGCCCCGACGGCCCCCGGGGGCTGGAGAGCCGCTACGGAGTCTCCGTGCGCTTTACCCCCATCGAGGACGGCGGCGGACCGCTGACGGTGCAGGCGCTGGAGAGCGATGACATCCAGCTCGCGGTGCTCTACACCGCCGACCCCGCCATCGGACGGCACCACCTGGTGCCCCTCGAGGACCCCGACGGTTTCTTCCTCGCCTCGCACGTGGTCCCGCTGGCCAGCCCGGCCATTGACGCCCCGGCGGCGGAGGCCATCAACCGGATCAGCGCCGCCCTGGGGCCGGAAGACCTGGTGGAGCTGAATCGACGCAGCGTGGAGGAGCAGCGGCCCGCCGCCTCCATCGCCGCCGACTGGCTGGAGCGGCGCTGAGCCACCGGCTAGATCTTCCCGCGCACCACCGACACCGCGATGGAGCCCGGCCCGGCGTGCACCGCGAGCGCCTCGGAGAGCGGGTAGGTGCGCACACGCGATCCCTGCGGCAGGGCCTCCTCGAGCAGCGCGGCGAGCTTCCTCGAGGCCTCGCGGGCCTCGTGCTCCTGGAGGTACACGCTCACCGGCTCCCCCGCCGAGGCCTCGGAGGCGAGCTGCGCCAGGCGCTCGAAGGCCTTGGACTGGGTGCGGGTCTTGACCGCCAGCTCCACCCGCCCCTCGCGCAGCCGCATGATCGGCTTGCTGGCCAGGGCCGTGGAGATCATCACCGTTCCGGCGGAGACCCGCCCGGAGCGGCACAGCTCGTCGAGGCGGTGCACGTAGAGGAAGGTGGCGGAGGAGTCGAGAACCCCCACGGCCGCCTCGTAGCAGGCCGCGAGATCCCCGCCCGCCCGCGACGTGCGCGCGGCGGCCACGGCGGCGCTGCCCAGGGCCATGCCCACGGCCCCTGTGTCCACCACGCGCACGGTGTCGTGGAAGATCGCGGCGGCCTCCACGGCCGCGGACCAGGTGGAGGAGAGTTCCTTGGGCACGTGCAGGGCCACCACGCCGTCGTCCCCGCCGCGCTCGAGCTGGCGGGCGTAGCAGGCGCACAGTTCCAGCGCGCCCAGCCCGGCGGTGCCGCCGCCGGTGAGGTGCATGTCCACCACCGCGATCCCGTGCCGCTCGGCAACCTCGGGCGGCAGGCTCGCCAAGGAATCCACCACCACGCGCACCGCCATCTACGCCCCCATGTTCCAGGCGTCGAGGTACCACTGCGCCCGCGCAACCGTGCGCGGATCAAAGCGCGGGGCCGTGCCGGGGTCGAGGGCGTCCGTGCTGCCGGGGCTGAAATGCGGGCGCGCCGTGAGCTGCGCCCAGTGGGCGTTGTTCAACCCGGAGAGCAGCGGATACTGGTGATCGCCCAGCCCCAGCAGATTGCCGGTGAGCGCGGAGATCGTGCCGCCGTGGGCCACCAGGAGCACCGCGGCGTCGTCCCAGCCCTCGTAGCCCGCCATGAGTTCCTCCACCACCGGGCGCGCCCTGCGGGCCACCTCGAGGCGGGATTCCCCTCCGGGCGGCGCCCAGGAGGCGTTGTGGCGCCACACCGCCCGGGAGCCGGGGTGCGCGCCGTCCACCTCCTGGTGGGTCTTGCCCTGCCACTGGCCCAGGTGCGTCTCGCGCAGGCGGGCGTCGGTAGTAACCCCCAGGCCCAGGTGGTCCCCGATGATCCGGGCGGTGTTCGCGGCGCGCTCCAGGTCGGAGGCCACGATGCGGGCTATCCCGCGCCCCTCCAGGAGGCGGGCGGCCTCCCGCGCCTGGCGCACCCCCTCCTCGGACAGCGACGTATCGAGCTGGCCCTGCATGCGCCGGGTGGCGTTGTACACCGTCTGCCCGTGGCGGGCCATGATGAGGCGTCGCGTCATGGCCGGGTCAGGCGTCGTCCTCGTCGGGGGCCGGGGCCGCCAGCGGGATCTCCTCCAGGGACTGCACCTGGCGCAGGTCCACCTCCTCGGACCACTCGCCGGGGCGCTGCGGGGTCTCGATGCCCTCGATCTCCACGAGGGGGCAGTCGCGGTACAGGCGGTCCAGGCCGTAGAACTCGCGCTCCTGCTCGCGCTGGACGTGCACCACCAGGGAGCCGTAGTCCAGCAGCACCCAGCGGTTCTCGCGGTTGCCCTCGCGGCGCAGCGGCTCCATCTTGTTGCTGGTCAGGGCGTCCTCGATCTCCTCGACGATGGAGCGCACCTGGCGCTCGTTATCGGCGGAGGCGATCACAAAGACGTCGCTGATGGCCATGACGTCGGAGACGTCGATGACCGCGATGTTGCTGGCCTGCTTCTCGTCGGCGGCCAGGGCCGCGATGCCGGCCAGGCGGCGGGATTGTTCAGATACAGTCACGCAAATCCTTCATTGCTCGTGGGCTGCTCGTCATGAGCGACGCATACTGGCCCTATCATTCCATAACTTGCAGGTCACAGGCCAACGCCGGGACGAGCCGGGGACTATCCGAGAACTAGGCGGCACCGGGGTCCGGGGCCCGACCCGCCACGGGATCGGTGACCTCCTCGGGCCCCGCGCCGGAGTACAGCCGCCGCTTGGCGATGTACTGCACCACGCCCTCGGGCACGAGGTACCACAGGGGGCGGCCGTCGCGGCGGCGTCGGCGGCAATCCGTGGAGGAGATCGCCATCGCGGGCACCTGCACCAGGGACACCCGCTCCCGGTGCACCTCGGGGATGACCTCCTCGTGCAGCTCGTAGCCCGGCCGGGTCACCCCAATGAAGTGCGCGAGCGCGAACATGTCCTCCCAGTCCCGCCACGTCACGATGCTGCGCATCGCGTCCGCCCCGGTGATGAAGAACAGTTCCGCCTCGGGGAACTGGCGGCGGACGTCGTGCAGGGTGTCGATCGTGTAGGTCGCGCCCCCGCGCTCGATGTCCACGCGGCTCACGGAGAAGCGCTCGTTGGAGGCCGTGGCGATCACCGTCATGAGGTAGCGATCCTCGGCGTCGGAGACCTCCCGGCCCGCCTTCTGCCAGGGCTGGCCGGTGGGCACGAAGATCACCGTGTCCAGCGCAAAGCGGTGCGCCACCTCGCTGGCGGCCACCAGGTGCCCGTTGTGGATGGGGTCAAAGGTGCCGCCCATGATGCCGATGCGGGCGGGCGCGGGCCGGGAGGTGCTCATGGGTGGCCATTCTACGGGTCGCGGGGGGCGCCCGCCGCGTGACGACGCCCCACCCCGCCTCCCCCATCGAGGGGCCGCGCCGCGCCTATCCCAGGGAGCCCAGGCGCGCGACGTCGCTCACGAGGGGCAGGGCCGCGTCCTCCACCGGGGAGTCGATGACCTCCATCGCGGACGGCGTGACCTTGAGGTACACCTGGTGGAAGCGCTCGCCGTCGAGGTATCCCTCGAGAAACGCCGCCAGGGCGGGATCGGCGGCGGCCTGCGCGCGGGTCTCCTCCGGCACCTCGAGGGCCGCCATGTAGTTGCGCGGCACGCCCTCCGCCAGGCCCGCCGGGCGCGAGCCGAACTCCCCCTCCCCCGGAAGCATGCGCATGGACAGCGGCGTGCCCAGTCGGCCATCCACGGTGTGCAGCACCAGGCGGTAGTCGCGCTCGCCCACGCGCAGCGTCACGTCCCGCTTGGGCGAGGCGTAGGCGAACTCCCCCACCTCCAGGCGCACCCCGGGGCGCAGCTCGCCCGCGTATCCGAAGGGCGAGGGCTCCGCGAGGGTTTCGGCGCTGCGATCCTGCGGGGAGTTCTCCAGCTCCGTTCCCGCCGGGGGCTGGCCGGTGGGCACGAACTCCCACCGCTCGCCCAGCAGCTCCTTGCGCCAGAACCCGGTCTCTCCCCGCTCGTTCCAGCCCTCCACCCGCAGCTCGCGGTTGTTCGAGCCCGGAGCGGTGGAGTGGAGGGAGATGCGGTCGGTGATCCGGCCCAGGATCTTGGGCTGGTGGTGCCAGTCGTCCGCGGGCAGGCCGATGGGGGCCGTGGACTCGTCCAGGCGGTGCTGGGCGGCGCCCTCGGCGGCGGGGCGGGAGTCCTCTCCCCAGCCGTAGCGGAACTGCGCGGGGTCGGAGCCGTTGATGTCAAAGTCCGAGAGCCGGGTGTACATGTCCCCGTACTTGTTGGTGATGAACATCATGGACCCGGAGGCGGAGATCGCCCGCGCCTGAAAGCGCGAGTTCCACGGCGTGCCCATCTCGTAGGAATAGTCCCGCGCCAGCCAGGGGTCGAGGGAATAGATGCGCGAGCCGTCCTCGCTCAACGCCACCACCTGCGTGACCTTGGCCAGGGATACGGGCTGCTGCTTGCCGTCCGGGGTGTCATACACCCGGTCCGTGTGGGTGCCGATCAGGCTCAGCGCCCAGGCGCCGGGCCGCGTGGTGGGCGATTGCAGCCCCTTGCCCAGCCACACCGGGCCGCCCCACGCCCTGATCCAGCCCCAGCGGTCCGGGCTGGACTGCAGGTTGGACAGGGTGTACATCCAGCCGTCGGCGTCGAGAGCCACCAGGGCGTCGTCGTTGAGCGAGATCCCCGCGATCTGCCCGCGCAGGCACTCCGGCGTGGGCAGGTCGCGCCACTGGGTCTCTCCCACGCGGCGCACCACCAGGCTCCCCTCGCGCAGCGCCACCTCCACCTGCTCGTTGAAGCCCTGGGTGTTATCGCGCAGGTCCACCCGGCGCGGCAGGGACTCCTGGTTGGGGCTCACCGGCAGGTCCTCGTACCCCCGAGCCCCGTAGTCCGGCGGGACGAGGCCCAGCGGGAACTGGCCGTTGCCCTTGAGCAGGTCACCCAGGTAGGGCACGCATTCCTTGGGCCCGGGGGAGGACGGGATCGCCGGCTGCGGGGAGTCCGCGGGAACGGCCGTGGCGGCGGGGGCCGCGGGGGTCAGCCACGCCCCCGCGAGCGCGCTCGCCGTAAGGAGCGCGCAGGCCGCCGCCGCGCGTGCGCGCCGCGCCCTGGGCAGCGGCCCGGCGGGGTTTGCGGGACCCGTATGGTTCCCGGGGATCGGGGAAATGCTACCCGAGGTGTGGCCCATGATCGTTACTGTCCTCTCCTTATTGTTCTTTTACGTTGTACAGCTGGAAAGCGTTCCGGGCGGCCCGCCTATCCCTCCGCCGCGCCCCCGCGCGCCTCGTCCACCCATCGGGCGAAGGCATCCGCCATCGCGTTCTCCGCGTCGCTGGCCGAGGCGGGGTCGGCGGCGGCCCCGAGGAAGTACAGCGCGTGGGTGCCGCCGCCACCGGAGAGCGCCTTCGAGGCGGACTCCCATCCGGCGTCGCACACAAAGTCATCCCGCAGGCAGTAGTTCAGGCGGTGGTCCTCGTCCACGGCCGCCAGGGTGCGCGAGTTCAGCGGGGACAGGCCCAGCAGGCCCACGCCGTTCTTGGGGTCGCCCACCAGGGAGGGATCGCCCCAGGCCAGCATGGGATTGCCGATGTAGAGGGTGCCCGCGAGCCGCCCGCCCAGGGACTCCTGCATGTCCCGCTCCCTCGCGGAGAGCAGCGCCGCGCCCTGGGAGTAACCAAAGAACACGTACTGGGGCTGGCAACCGGTCTCCGCCTCGTGCTCGCCCACCACGTCGTCCACGCTCAGGGTCCCGCGCACCACGGACTCGAGGAAGCCACGCGCCGCGTTCCCGGCGATCTCGTGCGCCGGGGTCTCGCGCAGCAGGGCGCCGATGCGCCGCATGGTCTCCAGCGGGGTCATCTCCTCCCCCACCTCCGCGATGCGCGGCACGTGCAGGGAGGCCGGGTACACGGAGGCGTCCAGCGGCAGCACCTCCACGTCGCTCATCAGGGACCCACCCGTGCGCTCCCGGTAGCGCTGCTCGGAGAACCGCAGGAAGGCCCGGATGTTCTCCTCCTCGTAGCCGTTGGACACCCACGGGGCCTCCGGGGAGTAGCGGGTGGGCTCCAGGTTCTCGTTCTGCTCGGAGCCGCGCGCGGCGATCACCGTGACCGCCGGGCAGCGCGGGGCCGAGCGCTCGGGCTCCTCCGCCCGGGCCGGGGCGTGGCCGCCCACGCTTATCGACGCCGCCAGGGCGACGGTGAGGGCGGACAAAGAGACGAGACGGCGCGCAAGCGTCATGGGGGCTCCTACCCGAGAGATACTGGTGCGTTTTCAAAAACCTGGCCCTCATAATACCCAGGAAGAAACACACGAGTACGCACATCCGAAGCGGAACACGCGCTTGCTCGGCGCTGCGCGCAACGTCCTCTTTGCCCCGCCACCGCCCGCCTTATACTCGGATTATGAGAATCCCCCTCCGCACCGTCGCGGCGCTCGCGGCCGCCCTCGGGCTGCTCACCGCCTGCTCCCACTCCTCCGATTCCGCCCCTGGCGACCACGAGGCCCAGGCCCAGGACCTCGCCGGGCGCGTGGTGGTCCTCACCACCGGCGGCACCATCGCCAGCACCGCCGACGAGACGGGAGCCCTGGTGCCCACCGTCTCCGGCGCACAGCTCATCGACTCCGTGCGCGACCGCCTCGGCCCCGACCTCGACGTCCAGGTGCGCGAGATCGCCCAACTGGACTCCTCCGCCATGACCTTCCGGGACACGGACACCATCCTGCGCTCCATCCACGAGGCGCTGCGCGACCCGGAGGTCAGCGGCGTGGTGGTCACCCACGGCACCGACTCCATGGAGGAGACCGCCGTGGCCGCCGATGCCTTCCGCCCCGACACCCGGCCCATCGTGCTCACCGGCGCGATGAAGCCCGCCGACGATCCCCGCCCCGACGGCCCCGATAACCTCGCCCAGGCGATCCGGCTGGCGGCTAACAAGGAGACCGAGCCCGGGGCGCACATCGCCTTCGGCGGCGCCACCTACCCGGCGCGCGCCACGTACAAGTCCCACACCACCGACGTGGACGGCTTCGCCCGCAACACCCCCGAGTCCTCCTCCCATCCCGCCCCACTGCCGCTGACCCCGCTGGAGTCCACGCACGTGGAGATCGTGGCGGCCTACCCCGGCGCGCCCCGCGCGCTCATCGACTCCGCCGTGGAACGCGGCGCGCAGGGCCTGGTGATCCAGGGCATGGGCGCGGGCAACGTGGGCGGGGAACTCGCCGCCGCGATGACCGACGCCCTAGCGCGGGGCGTGGCCGTGGTGATGAGCACCCGCGTACCGGAGGGCAGCGTGGAGGCCGCCTACGGGGGCGCGGGCGGCGGGGCCACCCTGCAGTCCCAGGGCGTGATCAGCTCCGGGTACCTGCGGCCCGCCCAGGCCCGCGTGCTGCTCGCGGCGGCCCTGGCCACCGGCACGGACCCGGCGGTGCTGTTCTCCTAGGGGCGCACCTGGCCGTTGCCCTCGAGGATCCACTTGGTGCTGGTGAGCTCCGGCAGCGCCATGGGTCCGCGGGCGTGGAGCTTCTGGGTGGAGATGCCGATCTCCGCGCCCATGCCGTACACCTCGCCGTCGGTAAAGGCGGTGGAGGCGTTGACCATCACGGCGGCGGCGTCCACCTCCTGCGCAAAGCGCTGCGCGGTGGCGTAGTTCTGGGTGGCAATGGCCTCGGTGTGCCCGGAGGACCAGCGCGCGATGTGGGCGATCGCGCCCGCCACGCCGTCCACCACGGCGGCCGCGATGTCCATGCTCAGGTACTCCTCTCCCCAGTCCTCGTCGGTGGCGGGAACCACGCCGTCGATCTGCTCGGGGTCGCCGTGGAGGGTCACCCCGGCGTCGCGGAAGGCGTCCAGGATGCGGCGCTGGGCCTCGGGGGCCAGGGCGGCGTCGATCAGCACCGTCTCGGTGGCGTTGCACACCGAGGGGCGGCGAGTCTTGCCGTTGAGCGCCATCTCGATCGCGGAGTCCAGGTCGGCCTCCGCGTCGATGTAGAAGTGGCAGTTGCCGGTGCCCGTCTCGATGGTGGGCACCGTGGCCCCGGTGACCACGGCGTCGATCAGGCGGGCGGAGCCGCGCGGGATCACCACGTCCACCAGCCCCCGGGCGGTGATGAGGTCCTGCACGGAGTCGTGGCTCTCGCAGGGCAGAAGCTGCACGGCCTCGCGGGGCAGGCCGTGGGCCACCGCCACCTCCTGCAGGATCTCCACCAGGGCGGCGTTGGAGTGGCGGGCGGACTTCGAGCCGCGCAGCAGCGCCACGTTGCCGGACTTGAGCGCCAGGCCAAAGGCGTCCACGGTGACGTTGGGGCGGGCCTCATACACCATGCCCATCACGCCCAGCGGCACGCGCACCTGGCGCATCCTGATGCCGTTGGGCATCACGCTGCCGCGCAGCACCTCCCCCACCGGGTCGGGCAGGCCCGCCACCTGGCGCAGGCCCCCCGCGATGCCCGCGATCCGATCCCCATCCAGGCGCAGGCGATCCAGCAGGGAATCCCCCATGCCCGCCTCACGCCCGGCGCGCACGTCGCGCTCGTTGGCCTGGATGACGCGCTCGGCCCCCTCCTCGACCGCCCGCGCGGCGGCCAGCAGGACCTCGTTCTTCTGCGCGGAGGTCAGCCCGGCGATCTTCGGGGCGGCCTCCTTGGCCGCCCGTGCCTTGGCGAGGACCTCTGCGCGCTCTGACTCACGAGTATTGGGTTCCATGCCACGCGAGTGTACCGAAGCCCCGGGCTACTCCTCGGCGCGGCGAGCCTCCCCGCCCGGATCGGCGCCGCCCCGCTCCGGCCGCCCCGGCCGCGCCACCGGGGTATCGTCCTCGCGCGGCGTGAGGCGACCGCCCTCGCTCCTCCAGCGCTGCCGGGTGCGACGCGCCTTGCGGGCCCGGCGCAGCGAGACGACGCCCACCACCAGGCCCACGAGTATGGGAAACCAGATCTTCTCGTGCTCCACGATCACCTTGACCCAGTCCGGCACCGTGATGGACGGCCAGGGAATGTCCGGCCACGGTATCCGGGGCAGGGAAATATCGGGCCAGGGGATGGACACCGAGGGCAAGGAGACGTCCGGCCAGGGAATGCTGGGCAGCGAGTAGTCCGGGAGCAGGCTCAGCAGCCACTCGATGATCTTGCCTATCAGCGGCCCGATTACCAGCACCGCCACGGCCCACCCCGCCTTGCCCATGCCGCCCACCAGGGGATACACCAGGCGCTTCCACGAGGACTTCTCCATCGCCCGGTAATACTTCTCCGCCCTGGAACCGGCCGGGGGAATGATGTCCACGGTGCCGCCGTCGGCGTCCTCCACGTAGGCGGCCTTGAGCCAGCGGTCGAAGAACCCCGTCTCTATCCGCAGCCGGGGCCGCGAGGGGGCGAGCAGGATGGTGGTGTACTCCTCGTCCTTGGGGGCTTTCCCGGTGACCAGGGAGATCTTCTTCTCGTTCATGCTCTTCAGGCGGGCCACCACCACGCCCTCGCGGCGCACCACGATGCCGGGGAACATCGCGTCAACCTTCTCCTTCAGCTCCGCCTCGGAGCCGTCCCCGTCCCCGGAATCCTCCTCATCGTCCGAGTCCTTCGCGGCGGGGAACCCCGGGTCCACCTCCCGCAGTTGTTGCTCCGACCCCACGTACACTCGAATCTCCCCCAGCTCCGGGTGGTCGAGGCTCCACTCCTCCGGGCCCTGGGCGGGTTCCTCGCTGTTCTCGACGCTCTCCGGGCTGCTCATGCGGGCAGGGTAACACAGCCCACAGGAGGGCGCCGGGTGGAGTCGTTGTGGGGCGAGGGGCGCAGAGGCCTCAGTACCCCGCCTCCGGGTCGAACTCCGTCTCCATGCGCTCCCCCGCCTCGTACCGCTCGGCGTTGCGCACCGCCAGCGCCCCCAGGCGCTCCTTCATGATGGGGATCGTGTTCGTGGTGTGCGGGGTGATCAGGCAGTTGTCCAGCCCCCACAGCGGGTGGTCGTCCGGCAGCGGCTCCGGCTCCATGACGTCCAGGCCCGCCCCGGCGATGCTTCCCTTACGCAGGGCGGCCACGAGGTCGTCGGTGACCACCAGTCCGCCGCGCCCGGCGTTGACGAGGAAGGCGGTGGGCCTCATGCGCTCCAGCACGGCGGCGTCGATCATGCCGTGGGTCTGCTCGGTGAGCGGCGCGAGGAGCGCCACGAAGTCCGCGCGGCCCCACTGGGAGGGGTCGGCGCGCAGGTCGTCGATGGGGAGCGTCTCGTGTGCCCCGGGCACGGGGCGCCCGGACCTGTTCACCGCGATCACGCGGCACCCGAAGGGCTCCAGCATCTCGATGAGGCGCGCGCCGATGCCCCCGGCCCCCACGATCATCACGGTCTTGTCCGCGTAGAGGAACTGGGATTCTTACTGCATCGTCTTCGCGGCGCTCCACGAGGCACGCGCGGTGACCAGCTTGTACATGTGCGCCGCCCCGAGCATGAGGCCCAGGGTTCCCTCCGCCACGGAGTCGGCGTAGAGCCCCGCCGCGTTCGCCCACCGCACCCGGGGGCTCAGCAGCCCGGCCTCGCGCAGGCCGTCCACACCGGCCATGGCCGTCTGCACGTAGCGCACCGTGGGCGGCAGGTCCGGGAAATCCTCGGGCCCGCCGTTGAACACCAGGCACTCCGCGCGGTCGAGGTCGGTGTGCTCGTGCCCGGCGCCCGTCAGGGCCTCCACGACCGCCTCCCAGGGCCTGGGCAGCATGGTAAATTTCATGGCTTCCTCCTCTTCCGCTTCTAACCGCGCGCCGCGAAGTAGGAGAGGTAGTCTGTGTGCACCACGGCCCTGCGCTGCTCCTCCGCCAGCTCCGAGGTCTTTTTCCCGATCATCCCCTGCAGGCTAGACGCGGGGTAGCCCACCTCGCCGCGCCCCACGATCTCGTCGGACTCGTCCACGATGTCCACGATCTGCCCGGCGTCGAAGTCCCCCAGCACCTCGGTGATGCCCACCGGCAGCAGGGAGGTGCCGCCGGAGCGCACGGCCTGGGCCGCCCCGGCGTCGATACGCAGCTTGCCCGCGGTGTCCGCCGCGTAGAGCGCCCAGAACTTCCACGCGGAGAGCCGGTTGTCCTTGGGGTGAAAGACCGTGCCCACCTGGGCGGTGTCCAGTGCCTGGCTTATCGACGCCGTGGAGGCCATCAGCACCGGGACCCCGCCCCGGGAGGCCAGGCGCGCGGCGGAGAGCTTGGAGGCCATGCCCCCGGTGCCCACGGAGCCGCCGTCTCCCGCGTCGATCCCCTCCAGGTCTGCGGCGCTGCGCACCTCCGGGATGAACCGCGCCCCCGGCTCCGCGGGGTTGCGGTCGTACAGGCCGTCCACGTCCGAGAGCAGGATCAGCGCGTCCGCCCACACGAGGTGGGCCACCAGGGCGGAGAGGCGGTCGTTGTCCCCGAAGTGAAACTCCGAGGTGGCCACGGTGTCGTTCTCATTGATGATCGGCACGGTGCCCATCTGCCGCAGGCGGTCGATGGTGCGCTGGGCGTTGCGGGCGCGGTCGCGCACCCCGATGTCCCCCGCGGTGAGCAGCACCTGGGCCACCGTCCGGCCGTAGCGGGCAAAGGACTTCCCCCACTCGTGGGCCAGCTCCACCTGCCCCACGGCGGCGGCGGCCTGCTTGGTGGCCAGGTCGGTGGGGCGCTGCTTGAGGCCCAGCGGCCCCATGCCCGCCGCCACGGCACCGGAGGACACCACGATCACGTCCGTGTCCCGCCCCATGCGGGCGGTGAGAGCATCCACGATCTCGTCCAACCGGGACGTGTCCACGGTGTGGGCCTCATTGGTGAGGGACGAAGACCCAATCTTGACTACGATGCGCTTGGCGTTAGCAAGATATTGTCTCATGGGCACCCCATGGTACACGCCCGCGCCACGGTGTCACCGCGCCCCGGGGAAGGCACCAACGCTGCGCTAACCCTGCCAGCGCTCGCGCTCCGAGGGGCCCTCGTCCTCGTAATGGTATTCATCGATGAGGCCACGACGCGCCTGCGAGGCGCGCTTGCGCTCCGCGGCGGAGGCGCGGTGCGAGCGGTCCAGGCGCGGGTCGGTGCCGCGCGCCGTCATCACCATCTCGTCTCCCGCCGTGGTCAGCGGCTCCCACTCGAAGCTGACCTCACCGATGGTCACGGTCGCGCCCTCGTGCGCCCCGGCCTTGTACAGGGCGTCCTCCACCCCGGCGCGGGCCAGGCGGTCCGCCAGATAGCCCACGGCCTCGTCGTTTTCAAAGTCCGTCTGGGCGATCCAGCGCTGCGGCTTGCGGCCCAGCACGATGAACGCGCCCGGCTCCTCCGGGTCCGCCACGACCTCAAAGTCCTTGGTGCCCTTGCCCGCTCGGCCGCGCGCGTCCACCGCCTGGGGCCGGATGATCGCCTCCTGCTTCTTCTCCTTGGGGCGGGCCTTGCGGTCCGCCTCCACGATCTCCAGCAGCGCGTACTTCAGGGGGTCCAGGCCGCGCCGGGCCACCGCCGAGATGATGAACACGAGCCAGCCGAAGCGCTCCTCCAGCTCGGGCTTGACGAACTCCGCCAGCTCCTCCGCCTCGGGGACGTCCGCCTTGTTGAGCACCACGATGCGCGGGCGCTGGCGCAGATCGCCCAGGCCGGTATCCTGATCCAGCGCGGACTGGTAGGCGGCCAGCTCCTCCTCCAGCGCCTCGATGTCGGACACCGGATCGCGGCCCGACTCCAACGTGGCGGCGTCCACCACGTGCACCAGCACGGCGGTGCGCTCGATGTGGCGCAAAAAGTCCAACCCCAGGCCCTTGCCCTGGCTGGCGCCGGGGATCAGACCGGGAACGTCCGCCATGGTGAAGGTCTGATTGCCCACGTTAACCACGCCGAGGTTGGGTTGCAGCGTGGTAAAGGGGTAGTCACCGATCTTGGGGCGCGCCGCGGACAGCACGGAGATCAGCGAGGACTTGCCCGCCGAGGGAAAGCCCACCAGCCCCACGTCCGCCACGGACTTCAGCTCCAGGATGAGGTCGCGCTCCTCCCCCGGCTCCCCCTTCAGAGCAAAGCCGGGGGCCTTGCGGTTGCGGCTGGCCAGGGCCGCGTTGCCCAGGCCGCCGTAGCCGCCGGTGGCGGCGATGAAACGCGAGCCCGGCGCGGTGAGGTCCGCCAGGGCCTCGCCGTCCTCGTCCAGCACCACGGTGCCCACCGGGACCTCCAGCACCAGGTCCTCGCCGCGCGCGCCGTTGCGGTGATCCCCCGCCCCGTTGGCCCCGCGCTTGGCCTTCAGGTGGGGGTGGAAGTGAAAGTCGAGGAGGGTGTGTACCTGCGTGGAGACCTCCAGCACGATGTCCCCGCCGTGGCCGCCGTTGCCGCCGTCCGGGCCGCCCAGCGGCTTGAACTTCTCCCGGTGCACCGAGGCGGCACCGTGGCCGCCGTCGCCTGCGGAGCAGTGCAGGACCACACGGTCAATAAAGCGAGCCATAAGAATCGGTACCCCTTGGTATAGTGCGCAAACTAAAGCACTCCGATGCTACCACCCCGCGCCGCGGGCCCCTCGCCCCTCCTGTCAGGATGCTTGCGCCCCGTAACGCGGCGGTACTGTTCTCTGGCAATCCCACGCCGACCCTTGTCCCGCCTCCCCTGCGGCCCCTAGCGTGGGACACGCACTGAACGCTTCAACTTCCGAAGGGACATGAGAACTTATGAAGAAGACGACGCGACTCTTTGCCTCCGCCACTGCGGCGGCCGCCCTGAGCACCGGCGCCCTGGCCACCACCGCCTTGGCCGCGGAGGACGCCGCGACCGCTGAGAAGACGAACACCGCCGCGACCGCCACCACGGCGGACACGACCCCGAAGAAGGCCTCCCCCGCCTCCGAACAGGAGCAGGCCGAGCTGACCGGCAAGCGCCTGGACAACGCCAAGAAGGGCGTGGACACCGCCAAGGGCATCACCGACACCCTCGGCGGGCTGAAGGATCTGACCCTGGGCAACGCGGATGCCGAGGAGGACGAGACCGCCGAGGCCTAAGCACTCACCCGCCGCAACCCCGCCTGGTGCTCACTACCCGAAGCCCCGGGCGGGGTTTTGCTCTGCCCCCTTTCAAGGGGCCGCGCGTCCACGCCCCCATGTCCGTGCTCGTTGCTCGACCGTCAGCCACGGTCTCTCGCTGCACTTGAGCGGCCCGGCGTAGCGGCGACGCGGGCGGGAGGCGGCCATGCGACGCACGGCCTCCCACCGCCGCCTTCCCTATCGCGCAGAAAGGGACCCCGCCCGAAGGCGAGGCCCCTTTGCCGGAAGGTATCCCTTACGCGGACGCGGCGGCCGGCTGCTCGGCCTCCACGATGTTCACCATGCGGCGGTTGCGCTTGATGGAGAACTGCACCGCACCCTCCTTGAGGGCGAAGAGCGTGTCGTCGCCACCGCGACCCACGTTCTCGCCGGGGTGGAACTTGGTGCCGCGCTGGCGCACCAGGATCTCGCCGGCGTTGACCTTCTGGCCGCCGAAACGCTTCACGCCGAGGCGCTTGGCATTTGAATCGCGACCGTTACTAGAGCTAGATGCACCCTTCTTGTGTGCCATGTGGGTTTGCCTCCCTCGCTAAAAGCTTGATTACTTGACGCCGGTGACCTTGAGCACGGTCAGCTGCTGGCGGTGACCCTGACGGACCTTGTAGCCGGTCTTGTTCTTGTACTTCAGAATCTTGATCTTCGGGCCCTTGGTGTGCTCGACGATCTCCGCGGAGACCTGCACGCCCTCAAGCTCGGAAGCGTTGGACTTAATATCGGCGCCATCGACGAGCAGAATCGGGGTGAGAGCCACGGACGAACCCGGCTCACCCTCGATCTTCTCGACCTTGACGAGGTCACCTTCGGCAACCTTGTACTGCTTTCCGCCGGTCTTGACGATCGCGTACATCGGAGGGCTACCCCTTATCTGGTATCTCGGCTCAGGCCCTGGCGGGCCTGACATGGACAGGTACTCAATTGCTTCGGAGCGCTGACATCACACAGACAGGTGGAAAAGGCCCCAAAACAGCGACTGTGAAAGGTTACCCTGCCACAGCCGCCGAACACAAACCGGCCTACCCGCGCCGCCGCGTCACGCGACGGCGACCGCGTCGGCGCGGCGCCGAGGACGAGGCCGCCTCCTCCCGCCCGGTGGACCCGGTGAGCTCAGTGGATTCGGGGGACGCGGCGCCGCGCCTCGGCTGCGCGGTCTGCCGCCGCGAACCGGACTCGGCGGTGCGCCGCCCCGCCGCCCGGCGCACCGCGCGGCGGCGATGGCGGCGTCGGATGGCGTCGCTGCGCTCCGAGGCCTCGGAGCGCCCGCTATCGGCAGGCTCCTCGCTCCCCGGCTCCTTAGCGGGGGTCTGCGGTGCGGGGGCGAAGTCCTCCGGGCGGGGACGCCGATCCGAGCGGGAGTTGCCGCGCGTGCGGCGCTTGCGGCGCGGGGAGGCCTCGAACTCCGCCACGGCCTGCTCGTAGTGCGCGCCGTTGGGCTCGTGCGGATCCAGCTCGTCGGCGGTCTCCACGGCGGCAGCGGCGATCTTCTCCACCTCGGAGACGGGCTCCTCCTCCGTGGTCTTCGTGGCCTCTGCGGGTACCACGGCGGAGGCCAGCTCCTCGATGGAGCGGCGGGGCTCCTTGGCGGGCTTGTCCTGCTTCTTGCCCTTGCGCTTGCGGTCGGCCTCCGCGTACTTCTCGGCCTTCTCCCCGGCCCCATGCTCCACGGGGTCGTCGTGCAGCAGCAGGCCCCTGCCCTCGCAGGTGGGGCACTCGGTGGAGAAGGTCTCCACCAGCCCGGTGCCCAGCCGCTTGCGGGTGAGCTGCACCAGGCCCAGCGAGGTGACCTCGGAGACCTGGTGGCGCGTGCGATCCCGGCCCAGGGCCTCCTTGAGGCGGCGCAGCACCAGGTCGCGGTTCTCCGGCAGCACCATGTCGATGAAGTCGATGACGATCATCCCGCCCACGTCGCGCAGGCGGAGCTGGCGCACGATCTCCTCTGCGGCCTCCAGGTTGTTGCGGGTGACCGTCTCCTCCAGGTTGCCGCCGGAGCCGGTGAAGCGCCCGGTGTTGACGTCGATGACCGTCATGGCCTCCGTGCGATCCATGACCAGGGAGCCCCCGGAGGGCAGCCACACCATGCGGGCCAGGGCCTTCTGAAGCTGCTCCTCCACGCGGTACGCCTCAAAGACGTCCGTGCCGCCGTGCTCCTCGCGGTCGTAGTAGGTCAGGCGGTCCTCAAGGTCCGGGGCCACGGACTGCACGTAGGCGTGCACCGTGTTCCAGGCGCGGCGGCCCTCCACCACCAGCGCGCCGAAGTCCTCGTTGAAGAGGTCGCGCACCACCTTGACCAGCATGTCCGGCTCCTCGTACAGGGTCACCGGGGTGGCGCCTCGGGAGGCCTTCTCCTGCTCCGCGCGCTCCTGAATGTCCTCCCACAGGCCGTGCAGGCGGCGGACGTCGGCGGCGATGGCCTCCTCCGGCACCCCCTCGGCGGCGGTGCGGATGATGGCGCCGCCCTGGTTGGGCACCACCTCCTTGAGGATCTCCTTGAGGCGCTTGCGCTCCGGCCCGGGCAGCTTGCGGGAGATGCCCGCGCTGCGCCCGCCGGGCACGTACACCAAAAACCGCCCGGCCAGGGACACCTGCGTGGTCAGGCGCGCGCCCTTGTGCCCCACCGGATCCTTGGTCACCTGCACCAGCACCTGGTCCCCGGCGCGCAGCGCCTGCTCGATCTTGCGGGAGCGCCCGCCCAGGCCGGCGGCCTTCCAGTCCACCTCGCCCGCGTAGAGCACGCCGTTGCGCCCCTTGCCGATGTCGATGAAGGCGGCCTCCATGGAGGGCAGGACGTTTTGCACCCTTCCCAGGTAGATGTTGCCAATCATGGAGGTCTGCTGGTCGGAGGTCACAAAGTGCTCCACCAGCAGGTCATCCTCCAGCACGCCCACCTGGGTGACCACGCCGTGGTGATCGTGGCGGTCCCGCTCGCGCACCACCATCGTGCGCTCCACGGACTCCCGGCGCGCCAGGAACTCCGCCTGCGAGATCACGTGGCGCTTCCTGCGGGCCTCGTCGCTGCGCTCGCTGCGCCGACGCCGCTGCGCCTCCAGGCGCGTGGAGCCCTTCAGCGCCACGGGCTCCTGAATCTCCTCCTTGGGCTCGGCGTCGGTCCGCTCCGGCTCCTCCGGGTCGGTCTCCTGGGGGCGCTCCTCGGCCTCGGGGGCAGGCTCGGTGGTCTGCTCGGCGGCGTCCGTCTCCGCGCCGCGACCCCGTCGCGTGCCGCGACGCCCCCGGCGCCGGGGCTTCTTGGCCTCCGGGGCCTCCTCGTCCTCGCGGGGCTCCGCCTCCTTGTCCCGGGTCGGCTCGTCCTGGCTCGGTTCGCTGGTAGTGCGGCGAACGGCCCGGCGGTGCCGACGCCGTCCCCGGCCCTTCTCGCCGTCCTCCTCGGCGCGCTCCCGGGGGGCGTCCTGCGCGGGGGCCTCGTCCTCGCTGCCCACGCGCCCCCGCTCCTCAGCGGTCTCGGAGGCCTCCGGGGCCTCCTCGGGCTCGGCGGATTCCTTGGCCGCCCGGGCCGCCTTACCCGAACTGGTCTTGCCCGATCCCGTCTTGCGCGCGCGGCGGCGGGGCTTCGCGGCGGGCTCGTCCTGCTCCTCATGCGCCGGGGCGGGCTCCTCCTGGGCGGCCTCGGCCTGCGCCACCTGCTCGGAGAGGTCCTTGTCCACCTTCTCCTCGATCTGGTGGATCTCGTTGGCCACGTTCTTTTCCACGCGGTGGCGGATGCGCTCCACGGACTCTTCCTCCGCGCGCTCCGGCTCCGGGCCGGGCTCCGGCCGGGCCTGCTCGTCCGCCTGCGCGGCGTCCTTGCCCTCGACCTTGCTCTCCTCCGGCTTCGCGCGCTTGCGGGAGCGGCGGGGCTTCTTCTCCTTTTCCTCCGCGGCCTCGTCCTTCTTCTGCGGCTTCTTCTCCGCCTTCGGTGCCTTCTCCGCGCGCTTCTTCGCGCCCTTCGCCGGGGTCGTCTGCGCCTCGCCCGCCAGGTGATCCAGCAGCGCGGTCGCCTCCTCCTGGCTCAGGGTGGACTGGGCCACCTTATTCCATCCCAGGTCCTTCAGGGCCCCCACCAGTTCCTTCGAGGTTCCCCCCAGCATCTTCGCCAGGGCGTGCACCCTGGTCTTGGCCCCGAGCTGGCCGCGATCAAATCCCCTGGCCGCTTCCGCCAGCGTGGGTTCGGCGGCCTTCTTCTTTTGGCTCTCTGCCACGTCTATTCACTCCTTGAAATTATGAGTCTCCCCGGGCGCTGGTGCCTCCTGCGTCGTCTCTTTGCGAGAATCAGTCTCTGTGCCAGGCGCACCGCCGCCGCACGGGGTCGGTAAACATACTCCCCCATCTTTGCATACCCTGAGTGCTATGACACCCACACGCGCTTTGGACCGCCTCGCCCTCCCCTGGCCGCTCTCGCTGTTGTTCGGCGCAGGGATGGGGCTCGCCTGCTTCCTCACCACCATCGACCACCCGTTCTGGGCCATGGTGCCGATGACCCTCGCCGCCATTCCGGTCATCGCCGCCGCGCAGCGTTCCCCGCTCAGCAACACCAACAACTGGGATCACCGGGACCTCTACTCCTCCAGAACGAGCTGGCTCTACCTGATCCCGCTGCTCCTCTGGCTCTTCGTAGTCCCCCTTTTCCCCGAGACCCTCGCCACGGGCGCGGTCGTGGGCGTCCTCGCCTTCGCGTTCTGCGTGTTCCTGGGGCGCTACTCCCACCGCCTCGCCGGGGCCGACGGCCGCAGGCACGCCCGCGAGCTGCTGGACAAGGACGTGGCACTCAGCGAGGAGCAGATCGACGTAGCCCGCGAGCACCGCGACGTGCTCTCCGCCCTCTATGCCCTCGGCGCCGTGGAGGGCATCCGGGTGCGCACCCACCTGGCGGCCCACGTCCTGAACACGAATGCCACCATGACCCTGCGCAAGGCCCGCAAGCCGCAGTCCGCGGGGCTGCTTTACACCAGCGCCGTGGACGCCGGGGATGACCCGGACAGGAGGCTCATCGCGCTGACCCCGGAGGGGGTGCACGCCCTGTCCCGCGTCACGCAGGGCGCGCCGCAGCCCGCCTGACGCCCCGCACGCCGCCCCCGGCACGGCAGTGCGGTAATGCGGGCGCGCCTCGAACGCGCACAAAGGCCGGAGCGCGGGCCCCACACAGCCCCGCGCTCCGGCCTGAAAAGTCCCTACAGGTTGGGGAACCAGATGGCGATCTCGCGCTCGGCGGACTCCGGGGAATCCGAGCCGTGCACCACGTTCTCCGCCACGGAGAGGCCAAAGTCGCCGCGGATGGTGCCGGGGGTGGCCTTGGAGACGGGGTCGGTGCCCCCGGCGAGCTGGCGCCACGCCTCGATGGCGCGCTCGCCCTCCACCACGCCCGCGATCAGCGGCGCGGAGGTGATGAAGTCCACCAGCTCCCCGAAGAAGGGCTTGTCCTGGTGCTCGGCGTAGTGCTTCTCCGCCGTCTCGCGGTCCGCCACGCGCAGGTCCAGGGCGGTAAACTTCAGGCCCTTGGCCTCGATGCGGGCGAGGATGTTGCCCACCACGCCACGGGCCACGCCGTCCGGCTTAATCAGAATTAAAGTGCGTTCAGTCATGCCCGTTACTGTACCGGACTTATCGCGCGGGGGCCGGACCCGCCCCGTACCCCCGTTTAGGGGGCGGGCCGGGCCCACGGCGCACCGGAGCCCCCGGCGCCCCCTAGTCCCGCACGGGAGCCCACGCCCCGGCGAGGCGTGCCAGCCCGCTACATGTGCTGCGTGGTGAGCAACCCGCGCTTCATCCTGGCGATCAGGCTGGAGCGCAGGTGCAGCACGTACCACCACACGGCGATGAACACGCAGGCCACGATGCCCAGGGAGTAGTGGAAGAAGAACCCTCCCAGCGCCACCGCCTGCAGGGCGAGGTTGACGGGGATGGACCACCGATACCGCTGGAGGAAGGACACCACGAGCATCACCGTGGCCATGATGGTGACGTACGCGGCGCTGGCGGCGCTCCAATGCGCTCCCCCGTCCACGCGGGCGATCACGGTAAGCGCCAGGTAGAAGGTGATGGCCTCCATGCACATGGTGGCGGACATCACCCCGGCGATCCCCTTCATGGGGTCCTTTTCCGGGGCGTGCCCCGGCCCCAGGGGGCCGTACTGCGGGTCGCGGTCCTTGCGGCGTGACGTTCCGGTCATGCGGGTTCCTTTCCAAACAGCGTGCGGGCCTCCCCCGCCGTGACCACCGATCCGGTGATCACGATGCCCGCCCCCGATTGCACCTCGGCCTCCTCCGCCAGCTCCACGGCGAGCTCCACCGCGCCCGGCAGGGTATCCATCGCGTGCACGCGCTCCTCTCCGAAGATCTCGCGGGCGTAGCCCGCCAACTCCTCGGCGTCGAGGCAGCGCGGCGAGGAGTTGCGCGTGCACACCACCTCCGCGACGTGGGGTTCTAGCTCCCGCAGCACGCCGGGGGCGTCCTTGTCCCCCAGCACGGCCACCACGCCCACCAGGCGCTCGAAGCGGAAGTCCCGCTCCAGGGCCCTGCCCAGCGCGCGCATGCCGTGGGGGTTGTGCGCGGAGTCGAGGAAGATGGTGGGCGCCGAGCGCACCCGCTCCAGGCGGCCCGGGGAGGCGACGTCCGCGAAACCCCGGCGCACGGTGTCCTCGTCGAGCTGGCGCCCGGCGCCGGCGCCGAAGAACGCCTCCACGGCGGCCAGCGCCACCGCGGCGTTGCGCGCCTGGTGCTCCCCGGACAGCGGCAGGAAGATGTCCGTGTACTCCCCGCCCAGCCCTCGGATGCTCAGGCGCTGCCCGCCCACGGCCACCGTGGACTCCAGCACCCCGAACTCCACCCCGGCGCGCGCCACGGCGGCGTCCACCTCCACGGCGCGGGCCAGGATCGCCTCGGCGGCCTCCGGCTCCTGCTCCGCCACGATCGCCACGTTGTCCGGCGGGGTGAGCAGGTCGTCCTTGTCCCACCGGGAGGTGATGATCCCGGCCTTCTCCCCGGCGATCTCGGTCAGCGTGGTGCCCAGGTAGTCGGTGTGGTCCAGGCCCACGGGGGTCACCACGGCCACCTGCGCCCCGAGCACGTTGGTGGCGTCCCAGCGCCCGCCGAGGCCCACCTCCACCACGGCCACGTCCACGGGGGCGTCGGCAAAGGCCACGAAGGCCATGGCGGTGAGCACCTCGAACTTGGACATGGGCGTCCCGTGCCGCTCGTCCACCATCTCCACGTAGGGCCTGATCTCCTCCCAGGTGCGCACGTAGTCGGCGGGGTGGATCGGGGCGCCGTCGAGGGCGATGCGCTCGGTGACCGTCTGCAGGTGCGGGGAGGTGGTGCGCCCGGTGCGGCGGTGGAAGGCCCGCAGCAGCGCCTCGATCATGCGCACGGTGGAGGTCTTGCCGTTGGTGCCCGCCACGTGGATCGCCGGGTAGGACCGCTGGGGCGAGCCCAAAAGGTCCATCAGGGCCTCCATACGCTCGGTGGAGGGGTCGATCTTGGTTTCCGGCCAGCGCTGGTCAAGCTGGGCCTCCACCTCCGCCAGCGCGCGCAGGTCCTCCGGGGTCACCGGGCGGGCCTGCGGCTGGTCGGGCTTCTCCCCCGCCATGTCGATGGGCAGGGTCAGGCCGGTATCGTCCAACCGGACGCCGCTGTCCTCGCTCACCGCAGCCCCTCCAGGCGCGCGGTGAGGCGCTCGACCTCCTGGGTGGCGATCTGCTGGCGCTCGCGGATCTTTTCCACCACCTCCGCCGGCGCCCTATCCACAAAGTTGGGGTTGCCCAGCTTCTTGCCCGTGGTGTCCAGCTCCTTGTGCGCCGCCGCCAGCTCCTTTTCCAGGCGCTTGCGCTCGGCCTCCTTGTCCACGGTGCCCGAGGTATCCAGGGCCACCTCCACCGTGGCCCGGGAGAGCCGCACCTCGATGCTTGCCGACGCCTCGAAGCCCTCCTCCGGGGGCGTGACCCGGGCCATGGAGCGCACCAGGTCCTCCTGCTGCGCCAGGTCCGCCGCGGCGCAGTCGATCCGGGCGGGCACCGGCTGGGAGGGCTTCACGCCCTGGTCGGAGCGGAAGCGGCGCAGCTCGGTGATGAGCTTGGCGGCGTCCTCGATGCGGCGGGCGGCGGCCTCGTCCGGCTCCGCGCCGCCGTTGGTGTCCTCCTGGGTGGGCCAGGGGGCGATCACGATGGATTCCTCCTCCGTGAGCGCGGTCCACAGCACCTCCGTGACAAAGGGCATGGCCGGGTGCAGCAGCCGCAGCACCACGTCCAGCACGCGCCCGAGCACGAAGCGGGTGGGCTCGGGGGCCTGCGTCTTGGCGATCTCCAGGTACCAGTCGCAGAACTCGTCCCAGGTAAAGTGGTACAGCTCCTCGTTGGCCTTGGCGAACTGGTAGTCCTCCAGGTAGGCGTCCACGCGGGAGCGCACCTGCTCCAGGCGGTCCAGGATCCAGCGATCGGCGTCCGTGAGTTCCCCGCGCTCCACCGGGCCCACCTGCGCGCCCTTCATCAGCGCGAAGCGGGTGGCGTTGAAGAGCTTGGTGGCAAAGTTCCGGGAGCTCTGGGCGTGGTCCTCGCCCACGGGCAGGTCCACGCCGGGGTTGGCGCCGCGCGCCAGGGTAAAGCGCAGGGCGTCCGCGCCGAAGCGCTCCACCCACTCCATCGGGTCGATGCCGTTGCCCAGGGACTTGGACATCTTGCGGCCCTTTTCGTCTCGCACCAGGCCGTGCAGGAAGAGGTCCGTGAAGGGCACCGTGTCCTTCATCTCCGGGGTGATGGTGGCGGCAAAGGTGCCGAACATCATCATGCGGGCCACCCAGAAGAAGAGGATGTCATAGGCCGTGACCAGCACCGAGGTGGGATAGAACTTTGCCAGGTCCGGGGTGGACTCCGGCCAGCCGAGCGTGGAGAAGGGCCACAGCGCGGAGCTAAACCAGGTGTCCAGCACGTCCGGGTCCTGCTCGTAGCCCGCCGGGGGCTCCTCGTCCGGGCCCACGCAGACGACCTCGCCCTCCGGGCCGTACCAGATGGGGATGCGGTGGCCCCACCAGAGCTGGCGGGAGATGCACCAATCGTGCATGTCGTCCACCCAGTCGAAGTAGCGCGGCTCCAGGCTCTTCGGGTGCAGGGTGGTATCGCCCTGGCGGATGGCGTCGCCCGCCATGCGCGCGAGGTCCTCCACCTTCACCCACCACTGGAGGGAGAGGCGCGGCTCGATGGCCTCCCCGGAGCGCTCCGAGTGCCCCACGGAGTGCACGTAGGGGCGCACCTCCTTGACGATGCGCCCCTGCTCGCGCAGGGCCTCGCGCAGCGCCTCGCGGGCGTCCTCCCGGCTGAGGCCGTCGAAGCGGGTGCCGGTGCCCGCGATGTGGCCGGTCTCATCCATGATGGTGGGCATGTCCAGGCCGTGGCGCTGGCCCATCGCGTAGTCGTTGGGGTCGTGCGCCGGGGTGATCTTCACGGCGCCGGTGCCAAACTCCGGGTCCACGTAGCTGTCCGCGATCACCCGGATCGTCAGGTCCTCGCGGAAGGGGTGCGGGAGGACCTTGCCCACCATGTGCGTGTAGCGCTCGTCGTCCGGGTGCACCGCGATGGCCACGTCGCCCAGCATCGTCTCGATGCGGGTGGTGGCCACCACCAGGGAGTCCTCGCCGTCGCCGTAGCGGAAGCTCACCAGCTCGCCCTCGACGTCCTTGTACACCACCTCGATGTCGGAGACGGCGGTGCGCAGGGCGGGCGACCAGTTGACCAGGCGGTTGGCGCGGTAGATCAGGCCCCGATCGAACAGCTCCTTGAAGATGGTCTGCACGGCGCGAGAGAGCCCCTCGTCCAGGGTGAAGCGCTCGCGGGACCAATCCACGGAGTCCCCGATGGCGCGCATCTGGCCGAGGATCGTGCCGCCGTACTGGCGCTTCCACTCCCACACACGCTCCACGAAGGCCTCGCGGCCGAGGTCGTAGCGCGAGACCCCCTCCTTCTCCTTGAGCTGGGCCTCCACCTTGGTCTGGGTAGCGATGCCGGCGTGGTCCATGCCCGGCAGCCACAGCACCTCGTAGCCCTGCATGCGCTTGCGGCGCACGATGGCGTCGATGAGCGTGTGGTCCAGGGCGTGCCCCATGTGGAGCTGGCCCGTGACGTTGGGCGGGGGCAGCACCACGGAGAAGGCGGGCTTGGCGCTGGAGGGATCGGCCTGGAAGTAGCCCCGATCGATCCAGCGCTGGTACAACTCCGCCTCCACGGCGTGGGGGTCCCAACTCTTGGGCAGGTTCTCGGCGCGGTTCTCAATCACGCCGCCTATCTTAGCGGCCCCGCCTAGCCCGCCAGCAGGTGCGCCACCGCCCGCCGCTCCTGCTGCAACTCGGCCACGTTCGCCGCGATCCGCTGCCGCTGGAACTCGCTGAGATCCAGCCCCTGCACGATCTCCCAGCGCCCCTCGCGGGCCACCGTGGGAAAGCCGAACACCAGCCCCTCCTCCACGCCGTAGGACCCGTCGGAGACCACGGCCGCCGTGGCCCAGCCCCGGGAGCCCTGAACCCAATCGCGCATGTGGTCCACCGCCGCCGAGGCGGCAGACGCCGCGGACGAGCGCCCACGCACCTCGATGATCTCCGCGCCGCGCTTGGCCACCCGGGGCATGAACTCCTCGCGGTACCAGGCGCCTTCCACCCGGTCCGCCACGGGCTCCCCGGCGAGGGTGGCGTAGGAGAGGTCCGGGAACTGCGTGGCGGAGTGGTTGCCCCACACCACCATCTTCTCCAGCTCCGCGCTGGGACGCTCCAGCTTCTGCGCCACCTGGGCCAGGGCGCGGTTGTGGTCCAGGCGCATGAGCGCGGTGAAGCGCTCCGCGGGCACGTCCGGCGCGGCCTGCTGGGCGATCAGGGCGTTGGTGTTGGCCGGGTTGCCCACCACCACCACGCGCACGTCCTGCGCGGCGTGCTCGTTGATCGCCGCCCCCTGCGGGCCGAAGATCGTGCCGTTGGCGGCGAGCAGATCCCCGCGCTCCTGCCCCTTCGTGCGCGGCTTAGCGCCCACGAGGAAGGCGGCAGAGACGCCGTCGAAGGCCGTGGCGAGGTCATCCGTCACGGTCAGACCGCGCAGCAGCGGGAAGGCGGAGTCCATCAGCTCCATGGCCACGCCCTCGGCGGCGCGCAGCGCGTCCGGGATGTCCACCAGGCGCAGGGCCACCGGGGTATCGGGCCCATAGACCTCGCCGCTGGCAATGCGCCACAGCAGGGAGTAGGCGATGTTTCCGGCGGCGCCGGTGACGGCGATGTTCTTCACGGCCTGGGAGGCGTGTGCCATGGTGTGATCCTTTCGGCCTTGCGGCACGGAGACGGAGATCGGTACGCCCCCAAGGATACTCCTCCCTGGTGTTCAGATAATACCCCCAAAAGGGAGAAAAATAACCCTTTTCACCTGGATTTTTCTTTGTATCGCCGCGCAAAAATCACCCCCTCGGCGCCCGACACCATTACTCTAGTAATGGCTTAACAACGCCCCCTAAGAAATGTAGATGGCGGGCAGTACCAAATAGGTGTGGACAAGGAGGGAATTGGATGGTGCGCGACGATCTTGAACCGGCGTTTGATCCGCAATCGCCGGAGGCCCAGTCCATGGAACGAGTCATTGAGGTTGCCATGGAGCGCTTCTCCCTCAAACCCTTCTCCGATGCCAAGCTCGACGGCATCGCCAAGGAGGCCTCGGTGTCCAAGCGCATGATCCACTATCACTTCGGCAACAAGAAGGGGCTCTACCAGGCGGTGCTCTCCCGCGCCGTCGAGCGGCTACATCCCCCCGCCGAGCGCCTGGTGATCGACTCCGCCATCCCCGTGGACGGCGTGCGCACCGTGGTGGAAGCCATGTACGCGCAGATCGCGGAGAACCCGGTGCCCACGCGGATGCTGCACATGGAGTCGCTGCAGCACGTCCTGCCGCTGCGGGACATCGCGCCGCTATTCGACCACGCCGAGGTCATCCTGCACCTCGACAAGCTGCTCATGCTCGGCCAGGACGCCGGGGTGTTCCGCCCCGGCATCTCCGCCTACGACGTGTTCTACCTGATCGTGGCGCTCTCCTTCTACCGGACCGAGCAGCGGGACCTGGCCATCAACGTCTTTGGCATCGACCTCGCGGACGAGGCCAACACCGAGGGCACGCGCCGCATGACCATCGACGCCGTGCTGGCCTTCCTGACCTCCAACATCCCCCACTCCGGGCACAACTCCTACCTCAGCGTCACGCACTCGGTGGACGACGAGCCGGAGTCCGCCCAGTCCATCTACGAGTAGGCGCGCCTCGCGCCCGAGGCACCGCCGCATGCCGCGCGGGCCGCGCTCGGAGCGCGAGGGCGGCGGCTAGGCGGAACGCTCCGCCACCCGGTCCTCCACCATGAGGTCCTCCTCCCCGCGCACCATCGCGCCGGTGACGGTCAGCGTGCCCTCGCCCTCGCGGTCGGGGATCTCGTACATCACGGGCACGAGCAGGTCCTCCATGATGGCGCGCAGGCCGCGCGCCCCGGTGCCGCGCTCCAGCGCCTTGTCCGCGATGGCCTGCAGGGCCTCCGGCTCGAAGCGCAGGTCCACGCCGTCGATGTCAAAGAGCCGCTGGTACTGGCGCACCAGCGCGTTCTTGGGCTCGGTGAGCACCTGCACCAGCGAGGCCTGATCCAGGTTGCCCACCGTGGCCACCACGGGCAGGCGCCCGATGAACTCGGGGATGAGGCCAAAGCGCACCAGGTCCTCGGGCTGCACCTGGGCGAAAACATCCGCCTGGGCCGCCTCGTGCAGGCTCTCCACCCGCGCGCCGAAGCCCAGGCCGCGCTTGCCCACCCGCTCCTGGATCACCCGGTCGAGCCCGGCGAAGGCGCCCGCCACGATGAAGAGGATGTTGGAGGTATCGAGCTGGATCAGGTCCTGGTTGGGGTGCTTGCGCCCGCCCTGCGGGGGGATGGAGGCGGTGGTGCCCTCCAGGATCTTCAGCAGGGCCTGCTGCACCCCCTCGCCGGAGACGTCGCGGGTGATGGAGGGGTTCTCGGACTTGCGCGAGATCTTGTCCACCTCGTCCACGTAGATGATGCCGCGCTGGGCGCGCTGCACGTCAAAGTCCGCCGCGTGCAGGAGCTTGAGCAGGATGTTCTCCACGTCCTCGCCCACGTAGCCCGCCTCGGTGAGGCTGGTGGCGTCCGCGATGGCGAAGGGCACGTCCAGCAGGCGCGCCAGGGTCTGGGCGAGGTAGGTCTTGCCCGAGCCCGTGGGGCCGAGCATGAGGATGTTGGACTTGGCGATCTCCACGTCCTCGTCCCGCTTGATGAGGGAGGAGGACTCCGCCTCCCGAATGCGCTTGTAATGGTTGTACACCGCCACGGCCAGCACGCGCTTGGCCTCGTCCTGCCCGATCACGTACTCGTCAAGGAAGGCCCGGATCTCGGAGGGCTTGGGCAGCGCGCCGGACTGCTCCTGCTGGGCGGCGCGGGCCGCGCCCATCTCCTCCTCGATGATCTCGTTGCACAGCTCGATGCACTCGTCGCAGATGTACACCCCTCCGCCGGCGATGAGCTTTTTCACCTGCTTCTGGGACTTCCCGCAGAAGGAGCACTTGAGCAGGTCCGCACTTTCTTGCATACGTGCCATGAGCTGGTTCGATCTCGTTTCTGGTTGGGGCCGGGGTTCACCTTCCCTCCACTTTAGCGCGTGGGTCAATCGACTCCACCGCCCGGATCACCGCGCGCACCTCGCCCAGCAGCTCCCGCGTGCGGTCCAGGCTGTAGGCGCCGATCCCCAGCACGATCCCGCTGCGCTGGGGGCTGCTCCAGTACTCGGAGAGCGCCTGCACCACCAGGCCCCGGCGCGCGCACCGTCGCACCACCGCGCGCTCCTGCTCCTGCCCCTCCAGGTACACCACCGCGTGCAGGCCGCCGTCCATGGGGGCGGCCCGCCGCTGGCCGAACACCTCCACGAACACCTGGCGGCGGCGCCGGTACTCCCGGCGCATCCGCGCCAGGTGGTGGCGGAACCCGTCCGCCTCCATGAAGTGGATCATGGCGTCCTGCACCATGCCGGAGGCCGGGGTGGCCCGGGCGCACATCCGCTCGCGCAGCGCCTCCGGCATGAGCACGAAGCCCAGGCCCAGGCCCGGCGCGACGGTCTTGGAGAAGGACCCCAGGGTGGCCACCCTGCCCCTGCTGTCCACGCCCGCCAGCGCCGGGTGGGGTTGGCCCACGTAGCGCAGCTCGGAGTCGTAGTCGTCCTCCACCACGATGGCGCCGTGGCGCGCGGCGTAGTCGAGCAGCCGGTGCCGCCGCGGCGCGCTCATCGTGGCGCCCAGGGGGTACTGGTGCGAGGGGGTGACGAGCACCACCTGGGGGTTGACCTCCTCCAGCGCGGCGATCTCCATGCCCTCGGCGTCCACGGGCACGGGCACCACGCGGTGCCCGTGGTCGCGCAGCACCGCGCGCAGGGAGGGGTAGCCGGGGTCCTCCACCGCCACCACGCTGCCCGGCCCCACCGCGCCCAGCAGCGTGCGCAGGCCGTCGCGCGCGCCCGAGGTGATGAGGACGTCCTCCGCCGTGGCGGGGGCCGAGCGGGTGACGCGCAGGTGCTCGGCCACCAGCTCGCGCAGCCGATAGGCGCCCTGCGCCGGATAGCCCAGGCTGGGGCGGGCGGCGGCGGCCCGCCAGGCGGCCCGCCAGGCGGTGCCGGTGAGCGCCTCCGTATTCGGGATGCCGGGGCGCAGGTCCGCGCGGCGGCGCACCGGCGCGGGCGGCCTCCGGCGGGGCTCCGGAGGACGGAGGCGTTCCGCGGGCAGCTCCGGGTTGACCCGGGTGCCGCCGCGCCCGCTGGCGAGGTAGCCCTCGCCCACGAGCTGGGTGTAGGCGGCCACCACGGTGCCGCGCGAGACCCCGAGGTCGCCCGCCAGTACCCGGGTGGAGGGCACCGGGTCGCCGGGGGCGAGCCTGCCCTGGTCGATGAGGCCCCGAAGCTGCCGGGTGATCTGGTGCGGCAGGCTCCCCGCGCCGGGTTCGAGAGAGAGCACTCCCCGCCCCCTACGCCGGGGTTTCAGCCGGATCGGGCGTTCCGGCGCGCACGCCGCGCAGCGCCATGTCCGCGTAGATCCGGCCCAGCTCCTCGGCGCTGTAGCGCGCCTGCGGGTCGAACCACAGGCACACGCCCAGGCCCATGTCGATCAGCGCGTAGGCGGCGACCTTGACGTCGCCCACCGCGAACTCCCCCGCCTCCACCCCGGCGGCGAGGATCTCCTGCCAGTAGCGCACGTAGCGCCTGCGCAGCTTCGTGGCCTGCGCCCGCGAGGGGGCGTCCAGGTGCGCGATCTCGTTGTTGACCACGCGGGTGGCTCGGGCGTGCTCGGCGTGGTAGCGCACGTGCAGGCTCATCGCGGCGTGCAGCCGGGTACTGGGGCTATCCAGCCCCTCCGTGCCCCGGCGGTGGTGCTCCAGCAGCCCGCTCAGGGTGGAGAGCACGATGTCCTTGAGCAGTTCCCGCTTGGAGCCCACGTGGTTGTACAGGCTCGAGGTGGCCATGCCCACCGCCGCCGCGATGTCCTCCATCCCGGTGGCGTTGTATCCCCGCTGGCCGAAGAGTTCCAGGGCGGCGTCGGCAATCTGGGCCCTGCGTTGCTGGTTTGCCATGCGCACAATGCTACTTCCCTCCTCCCCGCCTCCCGAGCGGACCGGCGCGTTCACCCCGCTCAGCGGGCCGACCACCGGCCCTTCGCCCCCACAGATTCACCCCGCCGAACCCCCGCGGCTTGACGTATGGTGCGCCACACATCACACTGGTTAAACGAACGGCAATTCGTTCGCGGATAGTCCTAATTGAAAGGTAGGTCACTATCATGTCCACTCCGCTGAGCAACAGCACCGCAGATTTCTACCAGATCTTCGCCGATGTGGACGGCGCGGACCTGGACTACTGGAACGCCACCCGCGCCTACGCGGACGAGGTACGCGACCAGGTCAACGACGCCTGGGAGAAGGCCGAATACCGCATCCCCCTCGTCAAGCGCGCCTCCGACTACGGCCTGGTGCGCGACGGGATCGACATCCCCGGCTTCGAGCCCATGAGCATCCGGGCCAACCGCCTCATCACCATGGAGCTGGGCCGCCTGGACGGCTCCATCGGCACCGCCGTGGTGGTGCAGTCCGGCCTGGCCATGCGCTCCATCGCCGCCTGCGGCTCCGAGGAGCAGAAGGAAAAGTACCTCGCGCCCATGGCCCGCTGTGAGATCTTGGGCGCCTTCGCCCTCACCGAGCCCGATCACGGCTCCGACTCCATCGGCCTGGAGACCACCGCCGTGCGCGACGGCGACGAGTGGGTCATCAACGGCGCCAAGAAGTGGATCGGCCAGGGCAGCGTGGGCCACATCACCGTGGTGTGGGCCCGCATGGAGGACGGCCAGGTGGGCGGCTTCATCGTCCCGCAGGACACCCCCGGCTACAACGCCACCACCATCACGGGGAAGGCCTCGCTGCGCGCCATCTTCCAAGCGGAGATCGAGCTGGACAACGTGCGCATCCCGCTGGAGAACCGCCTGCCGCACGCCCACAGCTTCCGCGACACCGCAGAGATCCTCTCCGGCACGCGCATCGCCGTGGCCTGGGCCGCCCTGGGCCTGGGCATCGCCTGCTACGAGAAGGCGCTCTCCTACGCCCAGGAGCGCGTGCAGTTTGGCAAGCCGCTGGTGAGCTTCCAGATCATCCAGCAGCGCCTGTCCGACATGCTGCAGGACGTGGTCTCCATGGGCCTGTACTGCCGCCGCCTGCTGGAGATGGAGGAGGCCGGAAACCTCTCCGACAAGCAGGCCGCCCTGGCCAAGGTGCACAACACCCGCAAGGCGCGGGCGATTGCCGCCAACGCGCGCGACATGCTCGGCGGCGTGGGCATCCTGCTGGAAAACGACGTGATCCGGCACATGGTGGACATCGAGGCCCTGCACACCTACGAGGGCACGGACACCATGCAGTCCCTCATCGTGGGCAAGACCATCACCGGCGTGAGCGCCTACCGCTAAGCCAACCCCCAGAAACCCCGCCGCCCGCACACCAGCCAGGGCGGCGGGGTTTTCTTACCCCCCCCCCGGACCAGCGCACGCGAACGGCGCGCCGGGCGAGGACACCGCGATCCCCGCCCGGCGCGCCGCCGTGGCCCCTAGTTATTCAGCGGCTTGCGCGTCTTGGCCATGTGCATGGCGCGCTCCGCGTTCTTGGGCCGCACCAGCACGGCGGAGGCCTCCTTGCTTTCCCGCAGCCCCAGCTCGTGGGCGGAGATGGTGCCCTCGCCCGCGTACTCCCGGGCCAGGGCGTCTCCGATGGCCTTGTCCGTCTCGCTGCCCTCGGTGAAGCTCAGCTCGCCGGGGTACAGCGGCAGCTCGCGCGCCGCCGGGGGCGCGTAGCCCTCCGCCAGCTCCCCGGCCAGCTCCACGGCCTCCGCGATCACGTGGTCCGGGGAGAGGATCACCCGGTCCGCCTCGCGCAGCAGAGGGAAGTTCACCGCCGGGAGGAGCTTGACGTTGAGCAGCGCGGAGAAGGCCCGCTCGTGCGGGTTCTCCACCCCCAGGTCCACCAGGCGCTCCAGCACCCGGACGGTGCCGCCCCAGCCCGGGTAGAGGCCCACGGAGCGCTCCGGGAAGCCCACCCGGGTCTCCGCGTGGATCACGGAGGCGTCGGTGTGCAGCAGCAGCTCCAGCCCGCCGCCGAGCGCCACGCCGCGCACCGCGCCCACCACCGGGAAGGGGGCGTCGCGCAGCGCCTGAAGGGACTCCGCCCCGGCGCGCACCACCTCGTAGGCGGCCTCCGCCTCGCCGGTGGCGGCCAGGCGCGCGATGGTGGGCAGGTCGGCCCCCGCGCAGAAGGCGGTGGGGTTGTCCGAGGCGATCACCAGGGCGCGCACGTCGGTGCGCTGCGCCACCTCCCGCATCACCGCCAGGGCCTCCACGCTGCACGCGTTCATCGGCGTGGTGAAGGTGAACAGCGCGACGCCGTCCGCGCGCCGGTACACGGTGGCCGCCTCGTTGCCCGCGATCTTCTCCGCGCCCTTGACCAGCTCGGCCACCGTGACCACGCCCGCGCGCTCGCGCGGCGCCTGCGGGGTGCCGTCGCTGCCCAGCACGGTGTCGGCGCCGTAGAAGCCGCCCGCGCGCACCGCGGCCTGGAGCAGGGAGGGGGCCTCGCCCTCGTACAGGTCGGCCACCCACTCCACGCCGAGGGAGTCCGCCAGGGCGAAGGGCCCCTTCTTCCAGCCGTAGCCCAGCTCCATGGCGGAGTCGATGGCGTCCACGGCGTCGCAGATCTCCGGGGCGGTGTCGCAGCAGTAGGTCAGGGTGGTCAACAGCACGTCCCTGGCGTAGCGACCCTCGGGGCTATCCGCCGTGAGCAGCTCGCGGGCGTCGCGCGGCACCTCGTACTTTTCCCGGGGGCGGTAGTCCCCGGCGGCGAAGTCAAAGACCTCGTCGCGGCCTCGGTAGAAGCCGGACTCCGCCGTGCGGCCCGTGAGCCCCTTGTCCAGCAGGGTGGTGAACTCCGGGCGCCGGGTGATGTCGAAGCGGTGGTAGGCGTCGGTCTCCGGCAGCGCGGAGAGCAGGGAGCCCCAGATGGCGGGGACGAGCTGCAGGCCCACGTAGTCGAAGAGGCCGAAGATCCCGGTGCGCGGGATGCCGAAGGCGCGCCCGAAGGCGGTGTCCGCCTGCTCCGGGGCGATGCCCTGCTCGAAGGCGAGGTGCGCGCCCGCCGCCATCCAGAAGTTGCCGATGCGGTTGGCGATGAACCCGGGGGTGTCGCGGCAGTCCACGATCACCTTGCCCATCTGGCGCTCCAGCACCTGCGTGAGGGAGTCGATCACCTCCGGGCGGGTGTCCGGCCCTGCCACCAGCTCCACCAGGCGCATCACGCGCGGGGGGTTGAAGAAGTGGGTGATGGCGAAGTCCCGGCGGAAGCCCTCGTCCAGCCCGCCGAGCAGCTCCGCGAGGGGGATCGTGGAGGTGTTGGAGCTAACCGGGGTGCCGGGGGCGCGGTGGGCGTCGATGCGGCGGAAGGTGTCCTGCTTGACCTTGAGGTCCTCAAAGACCGCCTCCACGATCCACTCGGCCTCCCCCAGGCGGTCGAGGTGATCCTCCACGTTGCCGGGGATCACGTTCTCGGCATACTCGGGCCGCATGAAGCCCCGGCGCTTGAGCTGCAGCTCGATGCCCTTCTTGGCGCGGGCGTCGCGGTCCTCCCCCTCGGCGGGGATGTCCAGCAGGTGGACCCGCACCCCTGCGTTGGCGAGGTGGGCGGCGATGCCCGCGCCCATGGAGCCGGCCCCGAAGACGGCGGCCGTGCGGATGGGCTCGGCGGTGGTGTGCGTAGCAGACATGGGTTAAACCTCCAGGATGAGAGCGATGCCCTGGCCGCCGCCGATGCACAGCGTGACCAGGCCGTAGCGGCCGCCGGTGGCGCGCAGCCGGGCGATGAGCTTGGTGGTCAGGATGACGCCGGTGGCCCCGATGGGGTGGCCCAGGGCGATGGCCCCGCCGTCCACGTTGGTCTTGTCCGGGTCGAAGCCGAGCTGGTCGGAGACCGCCAGGCACTGGGCGGCGAAGGCCTCGTTGGACTCGATGAGGTCGATGTCCCCCAGGCTCAGCCCGGCCTTCTTCAGGGCCTTGGGCACGGCCTGCACCGGCCCCAGCCCCATGTACTTCGGGTCGCACCCGGCGATGCCCCAGCTCACCACGCGGGCCTGGGGGTTCAGGCCGTGCTCGTCCACGGCCGCCTGGCTGGCCATGACGGTCACGGCGGCGGCGTCGTTGATGCCCGAGGAGTTACCGGCGGTGACGGTGCCGTCCTTGCGGAAGGTGGGGCGCAGCGCGCCCAGCTTGTCCAGGGAGGTCTCGCGCGGGTGCTCGTCGATGGTGAACTCGCCGCCGCGCACCGGCACGGGCACAATCTGGTCGGCAAAGCGGCCCTCCTCGATGGCGGCGCGGGCGCGGCGCTGGGACTCCAGGGCGTACTCGTCCTGCCGCTCGCGGCTGATCCCGTAGCGCTCCGCGATGTTTTCCGCCGTGATACCCATGATGCCGTTGCCCATCGGGTCCGTGAGCGCGCCGGTGAGCCAGTCGTCCAGGGTGCCGTCGCCCATCTTGATGCCCTTGCGCATGCCGGGGATGGAGTACGGGGCCGCGCTCATAACCTCGGTGCCGCCCACCAGGGCCAGCGAGCTATCGCCGGTGACCATCTGCTGCGCGGCGCTCACGATGGCCTGCACCCCGGAGCCGCAGAGGCGGTTGACCGCGTAGGCGTGGCTGCCCTGGGGCAGGCCCGCTTGGAGGGCCACGGCGCGCGGGGTGTAGACGTCGCGGGGGCGCGAGGTCACCACGTTGGCAAAGACCGAGGCGTCGAAGGCGTCCGCCGGTGCCCCCGAGCGCTCGATCACGGCCTTGGCCACGTGGGTGCCGAGGTCGATCGGTGTGTAGGAGGACAGGGAACCGAGGAAGGTTCCGATGGGGGATCGCGCGGACTCAACGATGTAAACGGATTCCGTCATGTTTTGCTCCTTCATTCTGGGGTGCCGTGCCACGGCATACGAATGACGATTCGCGGCAGCCCCCACCACTGTAATGGGGGTCACCGCGACGGCGCAATGACAAACCACACCACAGCCGGGTGGTACAAAAAAATGATCCAAATATGGCACTACCGCTGTACCAGACGGCGCGGCCATAATGGTCCGCATGACTGAATCCACCACTGGTTCCCCCCTGGTCAAGCGCGGCTTGGCCGACATGCTCAAAGGCGGCGTCATCATGGACGTGGTCACCCCCGACCAGGCCAAGATCGCCGAGGACGCCGGCGCCGTGGCCGTCATGGCCCTCGAGCGCGTGCCCGCCGACATCCGTGCCCAGGGCGGCGTGGCCCGCATGTCCGACCCCGACCTCATCGAGGGCATCATCGAGGCGGTGAGCATCCCCGTGATGGCCAAGGCCCGCATCGGGCACTTCGTGGAGGCCCAGGTGCTGGAGTCCCTGAAGGTGGACTTCATCGACGAGTCCGAGGTGCTCTCCCCCGCCGACTACACCCACCACATCAACAAGCAGCCCTTCACCGTGCCCTTCGTGTGCGGGGCCACCAACCTGGGCGAGGCGCTGCGCCGCATCGCGGAGGGCGCGGCCATGATCCGCTCGAAGGGCGAGGCCGGCACGGGCGACGTCTCCGAGGCCACCCGCCACATCCGCACCATCACCGAGGAGATCGCGGCCCTGCGCCACCTGCGCGAGGAGGAGCTGTACGTGGCCGCCAAGGAGCTTTCCGCCCCCTACGACCTCGTGGCCGAGGTGGCGCGCACCGGCGCGCTTCCCGTGGTCATGTTCACCGCGGGCGGCGTGGCCACCCCCGCCGACGCCGCCATGATGATGCAGCTCGGCGCGGACGGCGTGTTCGTGGGCTCGGGCATCTTCAAGTCCGGGGACCCCGCCGCCCGGGCGGCCGCCATCGTCAAGGCCACCGCCGCCTACGACGACCCCGCCGTGATCGCCGAGGCCTCCCGGGGCCTGGGCGAGGCCATGGTGGGCATCAACGTGGCCGACCTGCCCGCCCCGCACCGGCTGGCCGAGCGCGGCTGGTAGGCGCCGTGACCACGGTAGGAGTGCTGGCCGTTCAGGGCGGGGTGGCGGAGCACGCGGAGATGATCGAGGCCCTCGGCGCCCGGGTGCGGCTGCTGCGCCGCCCCGCCGACGCCGCCGACATCCCCGCCCTGGACGCCTTCGTGCTCCCCGGCGGGGAGTCCGGCCCCATCGACCGCCTGGCGGGCATGTTCGGCCTGCGCCGTCCCCTCGCGGAGGCCATCGAGCGGGACGCGCCGGTGCTAGGCACCTGCGCCGGGCTGATCCTGCTGAGCCGCTGGGGGCTGCTGGACGTCTCCGTGGAGCGCAACGCCTTCGGCCCGCAGGTGTGCTCCGCGCACGCCCGCGTGGACTGGGAGGGCACCCCCATCGACGCCGCCTTCATCCGCGGCCCCAAGGTCACCGAGGTGGGCCCGCTGGCCGTGGCCTGCGCGCGGCACGAGGGGGCCATCGTGGGCGTGCGCCAGGGCAACCGCCTGGGCTGCTCCTTCCACCCGGAGCTCACGGGGGACGCCACCCTGCATCGTCGGCTGCTGGAGGCTGCCGCACAATAGAGGGGTGCATTCCCCCATCACCCAGGAGATCCTGTCCGGCGGCGCCCCGGAGCGCCCGGCGCTGAGCGACCCCCGAGGCCGCCTCGCCTTCCGCGAGCTGCGCGCCCTCATCGAGGCCAGCACCCTGGCCCTGCGCGAGCGCGGCGTGCGCCCCAGCGAGGCGGTGGCGCTGCAAACGCCCAGCTCCGTGGAGTTCGCCACCGCCTTTCACGGCATCCTCGGCGCCGGGGCCACCGTGGTGCCGCTCAATCCGCTGCTCACCGAGGAGGAGACGCGGCGGGCCATGCAGCGCACCGGGGCCCGGAGGCGCATCGACGCCGCCGCGGCCCGGGCGCTCCACGCGGGCGCCAGCCGCCCCCTGTCCCCCTCCCCCGCCACGGAGGACCCGGAGGCCACCGCCGTGCTCGCGCTCTCCTCCGGCACCACGGCGGAACCCAAGCCGGTGATGCTCAGCCATCGCGCGCTGAGCGCGAACATCCGCCAGACGGTGGCCGCCCTGCGCGGCAACGGACTCGACCCGGGCTGGAGCGTGCTCGCTCCCCTGCCGCTGAGCCACATCTACGGGCTGAATGTGCTGCTGCACAGCTCCTTAGCCAACGGCAACCACGTGGTGCTCATGCCGCGCTTTACCCCCCGCGCCTTCGCCCGCCTGCACGCGCAGCACCGCATCGGGTGGAGCTACGTGGCCCCGCCCATCGTGGCCGCCCTGGACTCCGAGGACTACTCGGCGGACTACTCGGCCGAGGACTTCCGCCACACCCGCGTCATGCTCTCCGGGGCGGCGGACCTGCGTCCCGACCTCGCCCGCCGCGTGGGCGAGCGCCTGGACGTGGAGATCATCCAGGGCTACGGCATGACGGAGGCATCCCCCGTGACCCACATGATGCGCCGGGGCGATCCCCTGGGGATCGGCCGCCCGGTGGACGGCACGGAGACCAGGATCGTGGACGGCGAGCTCTGGGTGCGCGGCCCGCAGCTCTGCTCCGGATACCTCGACGCCCCCGGCCCGCTGGTGGAGGGCTGGCTGCCCACGGGCGACCTGGTGGCCCCCACCCCGGACGGCGGGCTGCGCGTGACCGGGCGCACCAAGGAGATCATCAAGTACCGGGGCTACCAGGTCAGCCCGGCGGAGCTGGAGGAGGTCATCGCCTCCTGCCCCGGGGTGCGCGACGTGGCCGTCACGCGCGGCACCCTCCGGGGCGAGGAGGTGCCCCACGCCTTCGTGGTGGGCACCGCCGCACCCGCCGAGGTCCGCGAGTGGGTGGCGCGGCGGGTGGCCCCCTACAAGAAGGTGCGGCGGGTCACCGTGGTGGAGTCCATCCCCCGGGCCGCCACCGGCAAGATCCTGCGGCGCCGCCTCCACGGCCACGCGGGGGACGCGGACGAGTAGGGGCTAGTCGTTGAGCTTGCGGTACTGGAACACCTGATCCGCGATGCCGTACTCCACCGCCTCCTCGGCGGTGAGGATCTTGTCTCGATCCGTGTCGATGCGGATCTGCTCGGCGGTGCGCCCGGTGTGGGCCGCCAGCGTCTTTTCCATCAGGGTGCGCATGCGCTCGATCTCGGCGGCCTGGATCTCCAGGTCGGAGACCTGCCCCTGGGTGCCCTGAGTGGCCGGCTGGTGGATGAGCACGCGGGAGTTGGGCAGCACCGCGCGCTTGCCCTTGGCACCGGCGGCCAACAGCACCGCCGCCGCCGAGGCTGCCTGGCCCAGGCACACCGTCTGCACGTCCGGGCGCACGTACTGCATCGTGTCGTAGATGGCCATGAGCGCGGTAAACGAGCCGCCCGGGGAGTTGATGTACATGGTGATGTCCCGGTCCGGGTCCAGGCCCTCCAGCACCAAAAGCTGCGCCATGATGTCGTTGGCCGAGGTGTCGTCCACCTGGGTGCCCAGGAAGATGATGCGCTCCTCGAAGAGCTTGGCGTAGGGGTTGGTCTCCTTGGTGCCGTAGGCGGACTGCTCGATGAAGGAAGGCAGCACGTAGCGGGCCGAGGGCATCTGGAAAGCGTTATTCATGGGATCGTCTCCTCTTGTATCAGTATTCTTCGATTACTCGCCTGCTAGTTGCTGACCGACCCCTGGGCGGTGGTAATCACGTGATCCACCAGCCCGTACTCCTTGGCCTGCGCGGCGGTGAACCAGCGGTCGCGGTCGGAATCCTTGGTGATCTGCTCGAAGGTCTGCCCCGAGTGCTCCGCGATGAGCTGCGCCATCTCCTTCTTGGTGGCCGCAAACTGCTCGGCCTGGATGGCGATGTCCGCCGCCGTGCCGCCCACGCCCGCCGAGGGCTGGTGCATCATAATCCGGGCGTGCGGCAGGGCGAAGCGCTTGCCGGGGGTGCCCGCCGTGAGCAGGAACTGCCCCATCGACGCCGCCAGGCCCATGCCGTAGGTGGCCACGTCGCAGGGGGAATACTTCATCGTGTCATAAATGGCCATGCCCGCCGTCACGGAGCCGCCCGGGGAGTTGATGTAAAGGGAGATGTCCCGGGTGGGGTCCTCCGCGGAGAGCAGCAGGATCTGGGCGCACAGCTTATTGGCGATCTCGTCGTCCACCTGGCTGCCCAGGAAGATGATCCGCTCCCGCAGCAGGCGCTCGTACACGGAGTCGCTCAGGTTGAGGCCCTGGGCCTCCGCCGCCATCGTGGTAGGTACGTTCATGGTTTCCTCTCCTTGGTTCTTTGTCATTCCTCGATACCTCCCACAGGCTACCCGCGCGCCCGGGCAAAAGGCCCGCTGTTCGCTCACAGCGTTGAAGCCGGCTTAAGACCTTCCGGCGGCAATGGGAAAGGCCCGGCTCCGCGGAGCCGGGCCTCGACGAGGGGTGTGTAAGGATTACTCCTTATCCTCGGCCTCGTCCTCCTCGCCGAAGTACTCGGTGGGGTCCACCGCGTTGCCCTCGGAGTCCTTCACCTGGGTGCGGCAGATGGCGGCGGCCAGGGCCTTGCCTCGGCGCACGTCGGAGAACAGGTTGGCGATCTGCCCGGACTGGGAGAGCTGCTGCACGAACTGGTTGGGGTCCATGCCGTAGGCCTGGGCCGTGAACATGATGTGATCGGTCAGCTCCTGCTGGGAGACCTCGGGGGACTCCTGCTCCGCCAGGGCGTCGAGGAAGAGCTGCGTGCGCACGGCCTCCTCGGCGCTCTTGCGCTGCTCCTTATCGAACTCCTCGCGGCTGGTGCCCTGCTGCTCCAGGGCGGAGTTCAGCGCGGCCTCGTCGTGGGCAAGCTGGCCGAGGAGCTGGTGGAGCTGGTTGTGTACCTGCTCGTTGACCACGCCCTCGGGCAGGGGGAAGGAGGCGTCGGCCAGGGCCTTCTCCAGCACGGCGTCGCGGATGGCGGTGGCCTGCTCGGCCTTCTTGGACTCCTCCACCTGGCTCTTGGTGGACTCGCGCAGCTCCTCCACCGTGTCAAACTCGGAGGCCATCTGCACGAACTCCTCGTCCAGCTCCGGGAGCTTGCGCTCCTTGGTCTGCTGGACGTGGACGGAGATGGTGGCCTCCTCGTCCTTGTGCTCGCCGCTGCGGATCGTGGCGGTGAACTCGTTGTCCTCGCCGGTCTTCATGCCGCGCAGGGCGGTGTCCAGGCCGTCAATGAGGTCGCCCTGGCCGATCTCGTAGGACAGGCCCTCGGTGGTGGCCTCGTCCACGACCTCGCCGTCGATGGTGGCCTTGAGGTCGATGACGGCAAAGTCGCCGGTCTTGAGCTTGCGCTTGGTGTCCTTCATCTCACCGAAGCGGCCGCGAAGCTGGTCGATGGCCTCGTCCACGGCCTTCTCGTCCACCTCGAGCGCGGGCACGGTGACCTCGATGCCCGAGAAGTCCGGCACCTCGATCTCGGGTCGCACGTCCACCTCGGCGGTGAACTCCACGTACTCCTTGTCCTTGATCTCGGTGACGTCCACGTCCGGCTGGCCCAGCGGGTTCAGCTCGTTCTCGCCCAGGGCGGCCTCGTAGCGGGAGGGCAGCATGTCGTTGACCACCTGCTCCAGGATGGGGCCGCGCCCGAAGCGGGCGTCGATAAGCTGGCGAGGAGCCTTCCCCTTGCGGAAACCGGGGATGGTCACCTGCTGGGCAATGGCGGCGTAGGCCTGGTCAAGCTCGCCCTTCAGCTCATCGAAGGGAACATTCACAGTGAGCTTGACACGGGTGTCGCTCAGCTTCTCGACGGAACTCTTCACGAGTCACTCTCCTGGATTCGGCAATAATGATGTACGTCGGGGCGACAGGATTTGAACCTGCGACCCCCTGCTCCCAAAGCAGGTGCGCTACCAAGCTGCGCCACGCCCCGTACGAGCCGCCACTTTACCGGCCCCGCTACACCCCCGGCCACACCGGGGTAGGTTAAAGGCCCCGCCGCTTGAGCGACGGGGCCTTGAAGATACTGGAGGGAACGACGGGAATCGAACCCGCGTCTTCAGCTTGGAAGGCTGAGGTATTAGCCACTATACGACGTTCCCCTGGTGCGATAGGCAGTGTATCGCACCCCGTGCACGACGCCAAACGCCTCGAGGGCCCCTCCCCTCCCCGCCCCTTACGCGGTGGGCGCTATCCCCGTGCGCTCGTAATCCGCCAGGATGTCGATGCGGCGCTGGTGGCGCTCCGCCTGGGACCACTCCTGATCCAGGAAGGCGTCCACGATCTTCAGCGCGTCCTCCGGGGAGTGCATACGCCCGCCGATGCCGATGAGCTGCGCGTTGTTGTGCTCCCGCGCCAACCGGGCCGTCTCCTCCGACCAGGCCAGGGCGCACCGCGCGCCCTTGACCTTGTTGGCCGCGATCTGCTCGCCGTTGCCGGAGCCGCCCAGCACGATGCCGAGCGAGCCCGGATCGTTCACCGTGCGCTGCGCGGCCTCGATGCAAAACGCCGGGTAGTCATCCTCCGGGTCGTAGTCGTGGGCGCCGCAGTCAATGACCTCGTGGCCCGCGCCACGCAGGTGCTCGGCGATGGTGTTCTTCAGCTCAAATCCGGCGTGGTCCGCCCCTAGATATACGCGCATGGAACCAATCCTATCGGAGAAGCCCCGCCCGCGCGGCCCGGGAACGGGGCGCTAGGATCGGCACCGAAAAGGGTACGAGAACGTTTCCTACTGGCCCTCCGGGGCCGCCGAAAGGAGAAAACATGACCGACACCCCCGCAGACGAACCCCGGGCGGACGATTCCCGCGACGAGTCCCCCGATTCCCCGGGCACCGCCACGAAGGTGGCCGGCGCCGCCGCGCTGGCCGCCGCCCCCGTGGCCGCCGCGGCCAACTCGCTCGGCGACGCCCCCGAGGCCGAGGCCGCCGACGCCACCCTGCTCCAGGAGGAGGCCGGACCCGCCCAGGAGGTGCAGGAGGAAAAGGTCACCGACGAGGCCAACCCGGCCGCCGAGGACGTCACCGAGGACTCCACCGCCCAGGACATCGTGGACCTGACCAACCAGGCCCGCGCGGACCACGGGCTCGACCCCCTGACGGTCAACGCCTCCCTGGCCGAGGAGTCCGCGCAGTGGGCCAAGACCATGAGCACCACCGGAATGTTCGATCACGCCGAGGGGGACTTCTCCGAGAACATCCACTTCCTGGGCACCACGGCGAGCGCCGAGGAGATCGTGAAGGACTGGATGGAATCGGACGGGCACCGCGCCAACATCCTCGACCCGGAGATCACGGAGATCGGGGTGGGGGTCTCGCACGAGTCCAACGGAACCTACTCCGTGCAGCGCTTTTCCTAGATCCCCCTAGGATCTTTCTCGATTTTCTCGCCTGCGGCAGCCCCGATTAAGGACAACCCCGATTAAGGCAGGCGCATTTGCGCGCGATGGCCGCGCAAATGCGTAACCTTCACCAAATATAGACCTTAAATATTTCGCAACACCCGGACCCCCACCCGCCCGCCGCCCGAGAGTGACATCGGGGCCGTTCAACCGCCTCAGCGGGGCTTTTTTAAAAATGACATCAAATATTTACCGCATTGTAACCTTTTAAATTAGCCCCGCCCCGGGCCGGGGGTTATACTGTCCCCCTGCGGCACGAAATACAATTTCCTCGCCGCGCGACATGTCAGAGACAACGAAAGGGAACACAGAGATGAAGCTTTCTCGTAAGTTCGCCGTGAGCGCCGCCGCCGTGGCGGTGGCCGCCTCCGCCTCCATCGCCCCGGCGATGGCCGACGAGCGCCCCTCCTTCCTGCCCGGCCAGACCCTCTCCCCCGAGGCCGCCGCCGCGCAGAAGGAGGACAAGAAGACCTCCGAGATGGAGAAGGCCGAGCTGACCGGCAAGCGCCTGGACAACGCCCAGAAGGGCGTGGACACCGCCAAGGGCATCGTGGACACCCTCGGTGGCCTGGGTGGCCTCTTCGGTGGCGCCGGCAACGGCGGTGGCGACGACGCCGAGGCCGAGGCCGACTGCTAATCCCCGGCGATCCGGCGGCACCCGCGCGGGTGCCGAATAGCGCGTGAGACCCGCTCCCCGTCTTTTCGGAGGGCGGGCCTCACGCGCTTTTGCGCTGCTTATATAGGGTGCCCGTGCGTGCGGGCAGCGAGCATCCGGGCATGACGGCGAGGAGGCTTGTCACCGCCTACCCGGTGCTACCGCAAGAAAACATCCCCCGCACCCGCCGATACCCCGTGTATCATTAAGTGCGGAATATCACTCAGAAGGGAGACACCCATGCGGCAATCCATCGCACTACACGCCCTGGCCGCCGTTGCCACCGGCGGCCTCCTCGCGGCCTGCGGCAGCCAGGTCGAGCCGACGCCCGCCGCAGAGGCCGCCAGCCCCTCGACCACCGACGCGCCCTCCGCCGACCCGGTGACCAGCGCGCCCTCCATCCAGGACCCGGCCGACCCCAACTCCCCCTCCCCCACACCCACCCCGGGCAGGATCTACGACCCCAACCCCCGCGACGCCCAAGGCGTAGCCCTCGGCGAAACCTACTACTCCAACTGCGGACAAGCCGAAGCCGCGCTCGCCCTCCCCCTCCACGAAGGCCAACCCGGCTACCGCCCCGCCCTTGACCGAGACGGCGACGGCATCGCCTGCGAACCCGAAAACTGGTCGGAACCCGGAGTATGGCCCAGCCCCACCCAGGTACCCAAGGCCTTCGGTTGGGAAGACGTCGAACGCCTCAAGAACGACCCCACCATCGACTACGACCCCAGCGAATACCCCGGCGGCCACGACTCAGAGAACTAACCACAACCCCGGGACGTGAAGGGGTTGCGGGGGGCGGCACGCCTCGCGGGGGCGAGGCTATGCACAGCGCGCCGCCCACCTCGATTTCCGTAGGCAAACAGGACCCTTGTTACGCGCATAAGATGTATGCCGCCTACCGCCGATTCACAATTCCCCATGTAACGTTTGTCACGCATATCGATATAGTGCCTACAGACTATCCACTACGAAAGGGAGGCCCTTATGCCTAGCGCATCTGTTCCCCGCATGCTCGCAGTGCTCTCCACCGGCGCGATCTTTCTTACCGCCTGCAGCGCAGGCGACAAGGAAACCCAGCCCACCACCAGCAGCGCCACAAGCACCACCACGGTGACCAGCACCACCGCTCCCTCGACGTCCACCTCCAGCAGCGCGGAGGAACTCGACGCCTCCGCCAGCGCCCTGGCCCGCCAGGCGGAGCAGCTCAGCGCCGAGGCACAGGCGAAGGAACCCCGCGACCCCTCCGCGCCCGCCGCAGCGCAGGGCAACCCGACGAAGGTCAACCTCGCGCATTCGGGCTCCCCCAACCAGGGCCAGGGCGGCAGCCAGACCAATCAGGCCGCGTCGCAGGGTGCCGCCGCGCAGGGCAACCCGACGCCCCCTGCGCAGCAAGATACTGGTGCCGCCGCCGAAGGCGAGGAGGATCCCAACGTCTACGCGAACACTGACATCTACGACCCCAATCCCGTGGATGCGCAGGGGGTGCCCGTGGGGCAGCTCTACTACTCCAACTGCGGGCAGGCGAAGGCCGACGGCGCGCTCCCGCTCCGCGAGGGCGACCCCGGCTACCGCCCGGCCCTTGACCGGGATGGCGACGGGCTCGCCTGCGAGCCGGAAAACTGGCCCGAGCCCAAGGCCTGGCCCACCCCGACCAAGACTCCGCAGGCGTACAGCGGGGAAGAAATCGCGAGGCTGAACGATGATCCGAACATCGACTACGAGCCGGACCCAGGCGTGCCCGCCCCTTAAGAGGGCCTGTTAACCGGAGGCTTCCCTTAACTCGGGAAGCCTCCTTTCCATTTATAGAAGCGCCCGGCGCACAGAACACCATAAAGGATTCATTCCAGATACCGCTGGCGGCACCTCTCCTATACAACAATGGAGGTGGGAGACGCCGTCGCGTCTCCCACCTCCATTAGGTTCCCACGATCCCCTCGGACACGAGAGCATGAAGCCAGGCTCATTCCACCCCGATAGAGCCGCCTCGGGAACAGTGAACAAGCCCCCAGCCTTCGAATATGCTCGATGAGCATCGAGGCTCGCTCACTACCGCTGGGTTGCCCGCTCTTAGCGCTTCTTCAGGGCGGTCACGTCTGCGCGCAGAGCCTTCACCTCGGAAGCCAGAGAACGCTGCTCGTGAATAGACACCGCCAGCAGTTCCACGAGCGTTCCCTTGTTGAACTTCCCGTCACGCTTGCGGGCCGCCTCGACGAGCCACGGCACGTCCCAGCCCTGGTCCTTCGGACCGCGAAGCTGGGTGCGGTTGTCCCGGGAATTATCTCGGCCCTCGATGGAAGCGACTTTCGCTTCATGCAGAGCGGCGGCAGAGACGCCAGATAGTACAGTCATAGAAGTTCCTCCCTCGGAATCGGAATTGGTCATGTGGTCGTACCAGTACTGCGCCCGCTGCATCCAGCGATCATGGTGCTTTTCACCCTGAGCAAGCTGATGCGGGCACGACGTGCTGTGGTACTCCCGGTGATCTCGAATGTTCTTGCCAAAAACAGGCCGCCCCAACCGGTAATAGACGCACAGAGCGGCGGCAAGATGAGCGCCCTCCTCGATCGTCTTATCACTAATCGGCCATCCCTGTTCACCGCCACCAGTATTGGCATGTTCGATACCAATACTGGTTTGGTTCACCGGAAGGTTGTTTGCATGCCAGGCAGTGTCACTGTCCTTGACAAGGCGGCCAATGGTGCCATCCACCTCCACCTGATAGTGGGCACTGGCTTCTCGGATCTGCCACGTATCCCAACAATCTTCAGTGGTCATGTTGACACCAGCATTGTGATGTTTCACAATGTGGTCTATCTTTTTACCTGCTCGACCAACGTGAAAATTTTTATTCATAAGCTTGGTCTTGTCAGGCTCTAGTGTTTTCCAATTTTTCATCTTTCCTCCTTTCCCCTATGAGTAAACACCAACCAAGAAATACGGGCGCAGTCTGCGACAAATCCCGCGAAAGGCAACGGTCAAACAGCGGGGAGGCATACCCAAGAAGCAGCGTCCACCCCGTCGAGCCGGGACGATAAACCCCACCTCACGGCGGTGAACCTGGGGAGTCAACGCACCTCGCTTCTTCACACATGCGACCGTAACGCGCGGTTGCCACCGCCTCGGAAAGATCCTCCCAGGTCGCAGATCTTAAAACAGGCCATTTCCGACCGCAGGTTCGGTAGACAATGTCCTTGGATATCCCAAGACGACGGGCAAGGGCCCTATCCTTTTCACCCGGACGCCGTTCAGACTCTAGTAATTCTATGGCCTTATCCACGGGCCACTCCCTGCAGGAGGGATCGTAGTCGGCACCGATTTTCCCGCTGAACATCTGCCGATAGTGCTCGGCACAGAGGCCGATTCCATAAAAATCTGGCGCCACCCTTGGCAGCCAGCACCCCACTCGAAGGCATTTTGCCATAAAATCGAAACACCCTTCCACAAGGTTCACACAATTGCTTCGCCCGCCACAGGATGGTTCCCCCACTACATCCATTCCGGTAGCGCAAAATTAAAAATTGAAAAACGCCATAGCCTGCTCATCGCTACGCTCGACTCCCGCGGCCGCGCTTCCCCTCATCAAGCACCAGCACCCTTCCCGGGCGAGCCCCCATAGCGGCCAGCGCATCAAGCACGTCCGGCGTTGGCCGCCGCGTCCGTATGGCCCTGCTCCACGTTGAGCGCCCCATTCCCGTGTATCGCGCGATGTCCGCCACACACGTGAGCCCGTGCTTCCTCTTCAACCTGTCCAGCTCGTCCAGATTGATAAGAAAACGATTCATCGATCCACCTCCTCACCTCAAGATGGACCAATTATGAATCGGCCAGTGGCTATATGCAAAGTTTTTGAACCATAACCAGGGCACGATCACAGCGTTCGACCAGGAAGTGGCGGTATTGGTGTGTCAAAATTGATACAGTACAATGGCGGCCATGACAGACCTACGGCAGTGGATTTACTCCCGCAACGGACGCAGGGTAACCGCGGATGAGATAGGGGCGGCGCTAGGAATATCCCGTACCTCAGCAACACGCCGCCTCGTAGCAAACCAGTTCAACGCCAGCGAGATCATCACGCTCTGCAGAGCGTTTGACATCATCCCGCTTCAGGGGCTCATCACCTACGGTCACCTCACCGAGGCCGAGGTCCGGGCGCACCTCGATTCTTCCGGCCAGCTCGTAGAAACGGCCGAAGATGGCGCCCTCGCTCTCGAGCTGGCACGGCGGCTCAACCCCGCAACCCGCGCGGAGGAAATCGCCGACATCGAACGGCACTCCCCGCTTGCCGACGAGGGTCGTCGCTCCGAGGTCACTAGCCTAGAAAGGCGCCGTAAGCAGCGCGATCAAGCGATCGGGGGTACCAGCACTCCCCCCGCGGTCACGGAGGATCTTTATGCTGCCGATAGCTCACTAGACGAGGACGAACTGAGGTGGGAGCGTGGCGAAGAACCTATTGACTGAGAACCTCATCCGTTTGACCGAGGTGGAGGGGATCACCGTGGAGTGGCACTCAGACGGGCCCAAGGGCAAGTGGATTCCCTCTCGCAGAGTGATCAGCCTGCGCCACGACCTCTCCGAGGTGCAAACACGCTGCACCCTTGCCCACGAGCTAGGCCACGCCCACTACGAGCACCCCGCCGGGCACCATCCCCAGCACGAAAACGAAGCGGATAAGTATGCCGCCATGTTGCTCGTCTCCGCATCCGAGTACGCGCTAGCGGAACAGATATACGGCCCGTATCCCGCGCGCATCGCCGCCGAGTTGGGAGTGACGCAGCATCTTCTTGGCGTCTGGCGAAGATTGTGGGAGCAAAAGCGGCTCAGGGAGCGCGTCGCCTAGCGGCGCAGGAGAGCAATTCGGACGGCAAGCGACCACAGCCGGAGGATGGCCCCTCACAGGGTAAAGCCTTCATGCCCGTGCGTCCTCATAACGGATACCAACCAGACGGCCTGCTCGTCCCTTACTTCTCCACCCCGGCGACATCCCCGCGAAGCTGCTCGGGTATGGGAGGGCGTCGCGAAGCAGGCACCAGGGGGCGCAGCGCCTCGATGTGCTCCACCGCTACGCGGTAGCGTCCCTTCCAGGAACGCACATCGCCCTCCAGCCGGGCTACAGCCGTGCGTAACACCGCAGTCTCCTCCCGCAGCTCCTCGATACGCTCATCGCGCTCCGCAAGCCGGGTCTCGGTCCACTCCTGGATGTCATCAACCAAGGCCTTGTACTGCTCGGAAACCGACTTCTCCTTGGCTCCCCTGCTGGTGATCCACGATCCGGCCAGGCCAGACAAGGCGGTCAGGGCGATACCGAGCAGGCTAATCAGCGCGACGCTCATAGACTCATCTCCCATCCCGTCCCCTCCCAAACCCCCAATACGTCAGGGCCACCACCATGAAGTACGTCAGGGCCGTGGCGTACCCGCGCGGGGACTCATCAAGCAGCCACGCGGAAAGATAGAGCAGCCCCCACAAGAAATGCAGCGCCACGCAGATACCTACCGCAGGACCAAGCCCACGATGCAGCATCAGGCACGCCAGGCAGAACGCCCCAGCCGCGAGCCACAAGGCGGCCCACGCCGGCAACGGCAGAACCCGCTCGAGCGCGGGCACGCGATGATCGGCAGGCACCACCGCCGGGAGATAACACACCCCGCGCAGCACCACCCCGACCGTGAGGATCAGCAAGCCCACCCACCGGGAGCGCACAATCAACGCCACCGGGGGCCGATACATCGCATGCCCCGCCACCTGCTAGTCCTCCTGCCCAGGCATGCCCGGCACAACCGCAGCGGTACCCGACTCACCCACACCCGCCGACGCTACGGACGTCAGCACGGAGATCACCGCCGCCGTGGCCGCGATACCCAGCGCCTCGGCCCAGGCGATCTCGTAAATCGGGGTGCCCACCGCCAGCACCGCGATCAACGCCTGCGCCAACGTTTTCACCGCCCGCTCGGCGGTATCAAGCCAAAAAGTCCTCGTCCACATCATCATTCCTCCTTCTTGTAACACCGTGTTCGGTAGCCTCGATATCGCCTGTGAATCCATCCTCGGAAAGGACCGTCTTATGAAGCTCAGTCTGCGACTCACTACCGCCGCCGTGGCCGCCACCACCGCGCTAACCGGCACCGCCACCGCCGGGGCTGCCGAGATCAGCTCGGAAAGCTCCGCAGAAGATTTCCTCTCCCCCGTGCTGATCTATGAGGGGCTGCCCGAACCGATCCGCGAGGGCGTGGAAGCCTACGGGCGCACGTCGATGCTCCTCAGCGGCCCCGGCACGCTGGAGCAGAAAATGGAGCCCTTGGCGGACTACGCCGCCAAGTACTTCCCCCTCTTGGCCTTCTAAGCGATCTTTCCTGCGCGGAGCGCGGCTATCTCACCGCGCAGGGACTTAACCTCAGCGGCTAGGGCGCACAGCTCGTGGATCGCCACCACCAGAAGCTCCACAACGGTGCCCTTGTTCAGATTCCCGTCCCGCTTACGAGCGGCGTCCACGAGACGTCCCAGCCCTGGTCCTTCGGGCCTCGCAGTTGGGCGCGGTTGTCTGCGGATTCACCGGCACATGCGCAGGCCACGAGTTTTCGCCTCGTTGAGTGTGCTCAGGTCTTCCTTATCGAATCGTCAGGTCATGGTCGTTTCTCCCTTCACGGCGGTGCCCCTGATATGTCGCTGTACCTTCTGGATAAAAACGTCCCAGGGGAATCCCGCCCCGGGATCGCTGTGGTCGGTCTCGCCCCACGCTGCCGCGGCGTCACCGTGCCCGCCGATCCCGCGCTTGCCCGCACGCAGATCGGCCCCGTTAATCTTCACTGCGGGGATGCCGTAGCGCTTGCACCAATCCGCCACCACCGCCGCGCCCAGGTCTAGCTGGTGATCGGATACCAGCCAATCGCCCCGGGGAGATGACGCGTAGGCCAAGAAGCTCAGGTGCAACCCCCGCCGGTTGGCGGTATAGCCCGCCGCCCACGGCGCGTAGTCATCGTCGTTGGCGCGCAACGTGCGCTTCGTGCCCACCAGGATCGTGTACGAACCCGTCTTAGATCGGTCCTGCCAGTCCGCCCGGGATTCCAGATCATCGCCACGCGGGCACTCATAGGTATGGATGAACACCGCCTGGCACGCCTTGGGGTCACGCCAGCCAGAGTCGTTGTTGGTCAGGCGAATCACGCTCGCCTGGAATTGATCTATCGCCATACTTGCTCTTCCTTCCTCAATGAGAGACCCCCACCTGCGGACAGGCGGGGCAGGCTGCGACGCGACACCGCTAGGCGAGAATCTTCAGCAGACCTCGGAATCCATAGACGCCGTAGCCCGAGGAGATCGAGATGGGTTGATTGGGGTCCACCTTGTGCGCCGGATTATCCACGTGCGGCCACGAGGACAGGTGCAGGAAGGCGTTGGTCATCGTGCTCTTAGGATGCAGGCTCGGGGCATACATCGCGGGGAGCAGGGCGTGCGGCACCATCAGGTACTCACGCGACCACAACGTATCCGGGTGGTCAGCGATCCGGCACACCGCACCCAGTTCAGAGACGTAGGAGAGTACGACCTTACCGTCGATAACCTGGGCATCGATCTCACCGATAGGCCAATCACCCCTGGGGGTGATGATCGGCGTCGGAGCAACACGGTTCTGCCACTGCCAGCGCCCGTCGGTGAACGCCCAGAACTCCCATGCTTTATCGTCCGTGAGGCGCGTCCAGTGCGCGCGCCGCAGGTAGATGCCGGCACCGTTACCCTTCTTGCGCCCTTCGGGGGTGCCAAACACGTACACGTGCTCGTCGCCGGGCACCATGACCATGCTGATGTTCTGGAAGAAGCGCTCCCAACCGGAGTTCTCCCACTGGTACAGGCGGCCCAGGTTGTTCGCGTGGCGGCACTCCTGCCAATTCTCCGCGTGCCGCTCATTCGACCAGAACCACGCGTTACCGTAGGTGGTACACATCTGCTGGTCGCCAGAGTTAATCCACTGCTTGACGCGGAATCCACTACCCATGTAGTAACCGTTCGGGAGCTGAATCACGTCGTTGGGGATGATGGTAAAGGCGTCGAAGGTGCCCGGGCGGGGCGCACCGTTTCCGATACGCCGGTAGGGCCAGGCTTCCTTGGCTCGCGCACCGCCGACGGCGTTGTCCCACTTCGGTCCGCCCAGGCCTACGCCGTTGAAGGAGCTGGTGCGCAGGATGACCGGGGAACGCCAGCCACAGCCCTTGGCGCTGTCCGGGTCGGTGGCATCGAAGGTATCTCCGAAGATCGCGCCGGTCCACTGGCCCTTACCGCCGGTGAAGAAATAGCCGAGGTCGGTACCTAGGAATCCAAAGCGTGCCGTGGGCTTGATGACGTTGCCGGTCAGGGTGTCCCAACCTGCCGAGAGCCCCGTGGGGACCATAACCATGCCAGTACCTCCTTGAGGTATCGAGGAATACGTACCGGCATGAGGCTAGACCTAAATTAAAACATATGTTCGATATGCGACAATATCTTTCCCTCGGCCCCTCAAAGCACAGCCCAGCGTCGCCGCGCGCTAGCCGTAGAACGGCAGAGGCGCGCGAGATCGACTTCACACTGTCTTAAAACCTCGGGTTCTCCGTCCGCGTGCGCTTGAGCTCGAAGAAATGCGGGTATCCGGCCAGCGTCACGGCGGCGTCGAAAAGCTCGCCCGCCTGCTCGCCCTGGGGCACCCGGGTAATCACGGGCCCGAAGAAGGCGGTATCCCCCAGCTTGACCACCGGGGTACCCACCTCGTCGCCCACGGCGTCCATGGCGCCCTGGTGGTATTCGCGCAGGCGCGCGTCCCACTCGGTGGTGTTCGCAACCTCCGCGTAGTCGGGGTCGAGCCCCACCTCGGCCAGGGCCTGCGCGATCACCTCGTTGTAGGCGCCGTAATCCTTCTTCCCGCCCTGGCGCCCGGGGTGGATGAGGGTGCCCATCGCGGTGTACAGGGCGTCCACCTTCTCCGGCTCCTGGGCCTTGACGGCGGCGAACACGCGGGCCGGCCCCCAGTTGGCCTTCATCTTTTCCATGTATCCGGGGTCCAGGTCGCGCCCCTCGTTGAGCACGGAGAGGGACATGGGCACCCATTCCACCGCGATGTCTCGGACCTTCTCCACCTCCTTGATCCAGCGGGAGGTCTGCCAGCAAAACGGGCAGGAGGCATCAAACCAGAAGGTTACGGGAGTGGTCACGGGTTCTCCTTAGATCGTTACGGCGTGTGACTGCCTCCACGATAGCCGCCCGCCGCGCGGCGCGGCGTCCATAAAGCTCAAGGCCGCTGGGGCCGATCCCATTCTTGGTATCTCCCCATCACTACAATCGGTGGTGATGGCGGCAGGCCGCAACCATGCCCTCAAGGGGCACCACGGCCCCGTGGTAAAAGCGCGTGCTCCAAGCACACCGAGGACAAAGAGAAAGGGATGCCCATGAGTTCCATCAATCTCACCCAACAGGAGGCCCGGGCCCGGGCCGAGATGCTGGACGTGCATCACTACGACGTCACCCTGGACCTCAGCGACCCGGATTCCGGCCAGTTCAGCTCCACGACCACCGTCAAGTTCTCGGTGCGGCAGGCCGGGGACACCTTCCTGGACCTGCGCGCGGTGCGGGTGGACGGGGCGCGCCTGGATGGGGAGGACATCCTCGCCGCCGCGCACCCGGACGGCTCCTACCGCGAGGAGCGCGGCATCCCGCTGCTCGGCCTCACGCCGGGCGAGCACACCCTGCGCGTGGTGGCCACCTGCGCCTACTCCCGCACGGGCGAGGGGCTGCATCGATTCGTCGATCCCGCCGACGGCCGCACGTACCTGTACACCCAGTTTGAGACGGCCGACGCCAAGCGCATGTTCGCCTGCTTCGATCAGCCGGACCTCAAGGCCACCTATTCCTTTACCCTCCACACCCCGGACGATTGGCGGGTCATCGGCAACGCGGAGCAGAGCACGGTGCGCCGCGACGAGCGCACGCTGACGCACACCTCCTCCGTGGACTACCCGCTGTCCACGTACCTTATGGCCGTCTGCGCGGGCCCGTACACGGAGGTGCGCAGCACCTGGACCGGCGAGCTGACCCACCACCCGGAGACCCCGGAGGGGCAGCCGCGCGAGGTCAGCGTGCCGCTGGGGCTGTACTGCCGCAAGTCCCTGGCGGCGCACCTGGACTCGGATCGGATCTTCCGGGAGACCAAGCAGGGCTTTGACTTCTACCACCGCAACTTTGGCTTCGCCTACCCCTTTGGCAAGTACGACCAGATCTTCGTGCCCGAGTTCAACGCCGGGGCGATGGAGAACGCGGGCTGCGTGACCATCCGCGACGAGTACGTGTTTACCTCCCGGACCACGCACTACCGCTACGAGCGGCGCGCGGACACGATCCTGCACGAGCTGGCCCACATGTGGTTCGGGGACCTGGTGACCATGCGCTGGTGGGACGACCTGTGGCTCAACGAGTCCTTTGCCACCTGGGCCGCCTCCATCTCCCAGGCGGAGGAGACGCAGTACGATACCGCGTGGGTCACCTTCGCCGCGGTGGAGAAGGCCTGGGCGTACAGCCAGGACCAGCTCCCCACCACCCACCCGATCTCCACCGACGCCTCGGACATCGAGACGGTGGACCAGAACTTCGACGGCATCACCTACGCCAAGGGGGCGTCGGTACTCAAGCAGCTTCAGGCCTACGTGGGGCGGGAGAACTTCTTTGCCGGGGTGCGCCGCCACTTTGCGGCCCACGCCTGGGGCAACGCCACCTTCGACGATCTCCTCTCCGCCCTGGAGCAGGCCTCCGGCCGGGACCTCAGCGGCTGGGCGGACGAGTGGCTCAAGACCACCGGCATCTCCCGCCTGCGCCCGGAGGTCACGCTGAGCGAGGGCGCCTACTCCTCCTTCCACGTGGTGCAGGAGGAGCGCCCGCGCACCCACCGCGTGGCGGTGGGCCTGTACTCGCTGATCGACGGCTCCGTGGTGCGCACCCACCGCGTGGAGGTGGACCTTCAAGGAGAGCGCACCGAGGTTCCCGAGCTGGCGGGCCAGCCCGCCGCGGACCTGGTTCTGGTCAACGACGACGACCTCACCTACTGCCTCATGGGGCTAGACGACGCCTCCCGGGGCTTTCTGCTCGATAACATCGAGCGGATCGAGGACCCGATGGCGCGCACCCTGTGCTGGTCGGCGGCGTGGGAGGCGGTGCGCGACGGGGACATGCGCGCACGCGACTACGCGGCCCTGGTGGCCCGCGGGGCGCTGCACGAGACGGAGCTGGCCGTGCTGGAGAAGATCCTGGCGCAGGCCGCCACCGCCGTCACCCAGTACGCGGAGCGCTCCTGGGCCGAGTCCGAGGGCCGGGCGCTGCTCGCCTCGCTGCTGGTGGCAGGCGCCCGGCAGGATAACGAGGCCGCCGCCCTGATCTTTGCCCACCAGCTCGCCGCCGTGCCGCTGACCCCCGAGGCCGCGGACTACCTGCGCGGCCTCCTCGACGAGGAGTCCACCGACACGGACCTGCGCTGGCTGGCGCTGACCGCCCTGATCGCCCACGGGGACCTAGGGAACGCCGAGGAGGCGGCGCGGGCCATCGAGCGGCTCGGCGCCACGGACCGCACCTCCTCCGGGGCGCAGGCCGCGCTGCGGGCGCACGCGGCGGTGCCGGAGGAGGGCGCAAAGCGCGAGGTCTTTGCTCAGCTCGTGGCCGGAGACATGTCCAACCTGGAAACCCGCTCCAAGATGGCGGGATTGACCTGGGCGGGCTCGGAGCCGCTGCTGCGGCAGTTCAACGAGGAGTACTTCGAGGCCGCCCCGGGCGTGTGGGATCGGCTGAGCTCGGAGATGGCGCAGCGCACCCTGGTGGGCCTCTACCCCCTCTGGGACGCCACCCCGGAGGCCCTGGACCGCGCGGACGCCCTCTTAGCCGCCACCTCCTCGACAGGGCTGCGCCGCCTGATCCTGGAGAACCGGGACCGGGTTGCCCGCATCATCCGGCTGCGGGAGGCGGACGCCGTGCCCCGGGAGAGCTAGCGCGGGAGAACTAGCGCGGGAGAACTAGGAGGCGGGGTTCTCCTCCGTGACCACCTTGATCTTGGCGATGTCGGAGCGCACGGCATCGTCCGAGTACTCCACGTAGCTGCCGTCGCGGGACTGCGCCACGCGCTGAATCCGCATGATGGGCACGTTGCGGGGAATGTTGAGGTGGGTCTGCTCGGACTGCGAGGGAATGCCGGGGCTAATGATCTCCCACTTGCGCGCGGGGGCCATGTCCCACCGCTTTTCCATCAGCTCGTAGAGGGAGCCCGTGAGATCCTCCTCCAGCATGCCGGGCACGAGGTCCGCCGGGTAATAGCTGTTCTCGATGAGCAGCGGGGTGGTATTGACCGAGCGCAGGCGCACGATGTTGAGCACCGGGGCGTGCGGCGGCAGGTGCAGCGACTGCGAGATGCGCACGGTGGCCTCCATCATCGTGGCGGCGAGCACCTTGGAGTAAACGGATAATCCGCGCTGGCGGAGCTGGATCATCAGCCCCTCCAGGCGGGTCAGCTCCACCGTGGGCGGAACCCCCTTGACAAAGGTGCCGCCGGTACGACCGCGACGACGGTCGATAAGCGCTTCCATCTGAAGAATATCTAAGGCATGACGAACCGTCATGCGCGCCACCCCAAACTCCTCGACGAGCTGCCGCTCATTGGGCAACTTATCGCCTGGGGCGTAATCACCGCGCTCGATCCAGGTTCTCATTTCATCTGCGATGATGACGTACGCAGGACTCTTTCTCGGCATCCGTTCAGGCACCCGTATCACGATACCAATACATGAGCAATTTTGCATATGACGTCTGAGCACCTCGAGATAACTCACGTCACATTTTCACCATCTCCGCCCACATGAAGGGGCCATTCCCGTCCGCTGCGGACGGCACATTTATTGTGCACCCCACAGCAAAATCACCCCCATCAGGGGGAGGCTAAAACCACTCCAGGAGGTTCTCGGCGGAAATGAGACACATCGGAACTCCCACCCCGGGCGCGGTGGTGGCCCCGGCATAGAAAAGCCCTTTGACCTTGTGAGATCGCTGAGAACCACGCAAAAAGGCCGATTGTTTTAGGGTGTGGGATGGACCAATAGCACCGGCCCGCCATGCGTGATACCGCCGGGAAAAGTCCGCCGGACCCACTGTGCGCCGTACCACGATTCTATCCTCCAGGTCCCGCACCCCCGCCGCGCGCGCGATCTGGGCGATCGCGGCATCGGCCACGCCCTCCACCCACGCGCTCGGCTGCCCGTAGGCGCTGCCCGCCCCCAGGTCCTCCCGCGCGGGCACCGGGATGAGCGCAAAAAGGTTCTCGTGCCCCAGCGGGGCCACCCGGGGGTCCGTGGCGGAGGGCTTGCACACGTACAGGGAGCGCGAAGGCCCGGTCCCGCCGAACACGGCGTCAAAGTCCGGTCCCCAGTCCGGGGAGAAGATCAGGTTGTGGTGCCACAGGCCCGGCAGCGCCCCGCGCACCCCCAGCAGGGCCAGCACCACCGAGGGGCCCGGCTCGCGCCGCCGCCACCGGCGCGGCGAGGGACGGTGCCGGGCCTCCAGCAGCGCGGTCTGCGTGTGGTGGACGTCGGCGGCGCTGACCACGGCGTCGGCCGCCAGCCTCCCGCGGGCGGTGCGCACCGCCCGCACGCGCCCTCCCGGGGCCTCGATGCCGGTGACCTCGCAGCCGGTGCGGATCTCCGCCCCGGCCTCGCGGGCCAGGCGGGCGATGGACTCCACGATGGCGTAGAAGCCGCCCGTGGGATACCACACGCCCTGCCGCAGGTCGGTGTGGCTCATCAGGTGATACAGGGAGGGAATCCGCTCCGGGCGGGAGGAGAGGAACACCGCCGGATAGCCCAGGATCTGGCGCAGCAGCGGGTCCTTCGCCACGCCGGCAACCTCGGCCGCCAGCGGGCGGGAAAGCAGCCGCAGCAGGCGCGGCGCCTGGGCGCGCACCTCCGGGGTGAGCAGCTCCCAGGGCCGCTCGAAGGTGGTGTACAGGAAGGTCTCCAGCGCGATGCGGTAGGCGTCCGAGGCGCTGTCCAGGTACCGCCGCAACCGCTCCCCGGAGCCCGGCTCCACGGACTCGAACAGCTCCTCCGCCCGCCCCGTGCGCACCTCCACCCGGCGCTCCCCGTGGAACACCCGGTAGGCGGGGTCCAGGCGGGTCAACCCGTACTCGCGCTCCGGGGTGGTGCCGAAATGCGCGAAGAACCTCTCGTAGGCCTCCGGCATGAGGTACCAGCTCGGCCCGGTATCAAAGCGGAATCCCCCCACCTCCAGGGAACCGGCCCGGCCGCCCAGCTCCTGGTTCTTCTCGCACAGCGTCACCCGGTAGCCCCGGCGCGCCAGCAACGCCGCCGAGGCCAGGCCCGCCACGCCCGCGCCGATGACCACCACATGCCCGCCTGCCATGCCCACCATTCTAGGCGCCTATGATCGTGCCCCATGCACAGTAACCAGATTCATCTCGCCTCCCGCCCCACCGGCTGGCCGCGCCCGGAGAACTTCCGCGCGGTGCGCGCCGAGCTGCCCGCCCTGGAGGAGGGCCAGGTTCGCGTGCGCAACGAGTACGTCTCCGTGGACCCCTACATGCGCGGGCGCATGAGCGACGCCCCCAGCTACATCCCGCCCTTCGAGCTCGACGCCCCCATGACCGGCTCCGCCGTGGGGCGCGTGGTGGACTCGCGCTCCGAGGCCCTGCCCACCGGCGCCCTGGTCACCCACCAGCAGGGCTGGCGGGACGTGGCCCAGGGCCCGGCCGAGGAGTTCCGCGCCGTGGACGACGCCGTCTCCCCCTCCGCCTACCTGGGCATCCTGGGGCTCACCGGCATGACCGCCTACGCCGGGCTCACCCGCGTGGGCGGGCTGCAGCCGGGCGAGACGGTGTTCGTCTCCGGGGCCGCCGGGGCCGTGGGCAGCGCCGTGGGCCAGATGGCCCGCCTGCTGGGGGCACGAACGGTGATCGGCTCGGCGGGCGGGCCGGAGAAGGCCGCCATGCTCACCGAGCGCTACGGCTTTGACGTGGCCCTGGACTACAAGGCCGCGCCCATCGCCGAGCAGCTCCCGGACGGGATCGACGTCTACTTTGACAACGTGGGCGGGGATCACCTAGAGGCCGCCATCGGGGCCATGAACCGCTTTGGCCGCCTGGTGGAGTGCGGCATGATCAGCCAGTACAACCTGGAGGCTCCCCAGCCCGGCCCGCGCAACATGACGGAGATCATCAAGAAGTCCCTGCGCATGGAGGGCTTCACCCTGGGCGATCACCTGGACATCGCACCCGAGTTCCTCTCCACGGTGGTGCCCTGGCTGCGCGAGGGCGCGCTGGTGTACGAGGAGACCGTGGTGGAGGGCCTGGACAACGCCGTGGAGGGCTTCCTCTCCATGATGCGCGGGGGCAACAAGGGCAAGATGGTGGTGCGGGTGTAGCGGTTTCCGCCCCGGGGTGTGGCGGGTGGGGTTCGCCCACGCCACGGCGCGGAATGAAAGGATCGCGCCATTCCACTGCGAGGCAATCGGGAGCCCCACCCGTCACGCGGCGGGATGGTTAGGCCCCGCGAGCGGTCCCCAGACCTCCCCGGGCCACCGCCCACGCCTTGCGCGGCCCCGGCACCCGCACCCGCCGCCGGGTCAGAAGGCCCGCCGGGGTGGCCTCCAGCCGGGACAACAGCTCCGCGTAGACGCCGCGCGCCGCCGCCACCGCGCGGCGCGGGCGCGGCGGCAGCAGGGCCAGGCCCGGTTCCGCGGCGGCCAGGTCAGAACGAATATCGCGCACGATCCGCGCCTTGGCCTCCTCGGACAGGGGCACGGGATAGTACCGCCGCCCCAGCCGGGCGGCGTCCTCCCCCAGGTCGCGCAGGAAGTTGATCTTCTGGAAGGCCGCGCCCAGCCGCCGCGCGGAGGCCCGCATGGCCTCCCGCTCGTGTGGCGCCACCTCCACGCCCCGCACGAAGATCGCCACGCACATCAGGCCGATCACCTCGGCGGAGCCGTACACGTAGCGCTTAAAGTCCTCCTCGCTCATGGGGCGGGGCGCGATGTCCACGCGCATGGAGGTAAAAAAGGCGCGCACCCACTCCTCCTCGAAGCCGCAGGCCCGGGCGGTGCGGCCGAAGGAGTGCAGGACGGGGTCGGGGTAAAAACGGCTGCGCATGGCCGCCAGCGCGGCGCGCTCGTAGGCGTCCAGGCAGGCGGCCACGTCCACCCCGGCCTCGGCGCCCACGCCGTCCACGATCTCGTCCGCCACGCGCACCATCGCGTACAGCGCCCGAATATCGGCGCGCTCGCGGCGGCCAAGCAGCGCCGTGGCCAGGGAAAAGCTGGAGGAATACGCGCCGAGCACGCCCGCGCTGGCGCGGGCGGCGAGGGCGTCGAAGAACTCCAGGCGGCTGTGGCTCACGCCCCGTATGTTATCGGAATCGGCGCGGCAGCTCCGGCTCGCCCAGCCCCAGCATGAGCCGGTTGGCCCACTGGAAGAAGGCCGTGGCGTTGATGACGTCCACGGTTGCAATACTTCCGAACCCGGCGTCGCGCAGCCCGGCCACGTGCCGGGCGCCGAAGGTGACGGGGGTGTGGGTGAGCGCGCGGGCGGCGTCGCGCACCGCGTTCCACTGCGGCGAGCCCAGGTCGGCGGACGGGCCCTCGCTCAGCAGGCGCTCCACGTCCTCCGAGCGCCCGGACTCCCGGATCGCCCGGGCGGCGTGCACGGAGGCGCAGTACACGCAGCCGTTGATCCGGGAGGCCACGGTGGCGGCCAGCTCCCGCTCCGCGCGGCCCAGACCGCCCTCGGTGTTGTAGAAGATGTCCAGGTCCGTGAGGGTGCGGGCACGCAGGGCGCGGGGATCGCGGGCCAGCAGGCGGAAGTACTCCGACTTCTCCCGCTCCGGCTTGATCAGCGCCTCCCGCTGCTCCCGGTTCAGCCTCTCGGCGGGCGGCACCCAGGGGCGCCAGCCCAGGGAGTGGGACACGAAGTGCGCCGGGCGCGCCATCCCCGGGTAGGCGGGCGAAACAAAGCCGGGCGGGGTGGCGTCCTTCAGGGTCAGCGGTAGGCTCAGCGCCCTGATCCCGTGCACCACGCGCGCCTGGAAGGCCACGAAGCCAACGAGCTGGCCCATCGCCACCACCTGGTCCGGGCCCCACCCCTCCTCCGCGAGGTCCGCGACGTCCAGGGCGTTGGCGGAGGCGGGCCGCCAGGCGAGCTGGCGGGCCCAGTGCAGCGCGGCCGGGGCGCGGGGCTCGGGCTCGTCCGCGGCGAGGTCGCGGTAAAACGCCACGGCGTGCGGCACCCCGGCGGACTCCGCCGCGATCAGGGCCAGCCGGTAGCGCAGGCCAGCGGGCAGCAGCTCCCCCTCCAGCAACGCCTCGAAGGCCTCCTGGGCGTTCGCGCGGGCCTGGGGGCGGGCGTCGCGCAGCTCGTCCAGGTACGGGTCGTCGATGAGCAGGGAGATAATGTCCGTCACTTTATGTTCCTCTCACAGGCCCAGGTTGAGCCCGCCGTGCCGGTAGCGCCTCCCCGGCACGGCGTCCAACAGGGCCCTGGTGTAGTCCGATTGCGGGTTCTCGAAGATCTCCTCCGCCGGGGCGTATTCCTCCTGCCTGCCCCGGCGCATCACGCTCACGGTGTCCGCCACCTGGCGCACCACCGCGAGGTCGTGGGAGATGAACACGTAGGTCAGCCCCAGGTCCGCCTGGAGGCGGCGCAGCAGCGCGACGATCTGCGCCTGCACGCTCACGTCCAGCGCCGAGACCGCCTCGTCCAGCACCACCACCTCCGGGTTCACGATGAGGGCGCGGGCCAGCGCCACCCGCTGCCGCTGCCCGCCGGACAGCTCGGCGGGGCGGCGGGCGGCGAGGGCCGGATCGAGGGAGACCAGCTCCAGGTGGCGCCCCACCCGGCGGCGGATCTCGCGGGGAGAGCACCCGCCGAGGTTGCGCAGCGGCTCCCCCACGGAGTACCCCACGCTGCGGCGCGGGTCCAGCGAGGAGTAGGGATTTTGGTACACCATCTGCACCCGGGAGCGCAGCGCGCGCAGGCCCCGGGCGTCGAGCGTGTCCACGCGGGTATCCCCCACCCGCACGGTGCCGGAATCCGGGCGGCGGAAGCCCGCGATCATCCGCCCGGTGGTGGTCTTGCCGGAGCCGGACTCCCCCACGATCGCGTGCGTGCTGCCCCGGGTCACCCGGAAGCTCACGTCGTCCACCGCCGTCACGCCGCCGAAGCTCTGGGTCACACCGCGCACCTCCACCAGCGCGTCCCCCTCCCGCCCCGCGCGCGGGGCGGGAGGGGCGCTGAGCGAGGGGGCGTCGGCAAGCAGCCGCTGGGTGTAGCGATCCTGCGGCTCGGTGAGCACGCGGGCGGCGAGCCCGGATTCGCGCACCCGGCCGCGCTGCATGACCACCACCCGATCCGCGCGGTCCCCGGCCACCGCGAGGTCGTGGGTGATAAAGAGCACGCCGATGCCCCGCTCGCGGCGCACCGAGTCCAGCAGGTCCAGGATCACCTTCTGCACCGTCACGTCCAGGGCGGAGGTGGGCTCGTCCGCGATGATGAGCTCCGGCTCCAGGGCCAGGGCGGCGGCCACGAGGGCGCGCTGCTTGAGTCCCCCGGACAGCTCGTGGGGGTACTGGTCCGCGCGGCGGCGGGGGTCGTCGATGCCCACGGCGGCCAGGAGGTCCACCACCGAGGAGGTGTCCCTGCCGTGCATGGCCAGGGGCTCGGCCACGGCGGCCCCGATGGTCTTGAGCGGGTTGAGGCTGTTGTGCGGGTCCTGCGGGATCAACCCCACGCGCCGCCCGCGCAGCCCGCGCCACTGCCGCTCCGAGTAGGCCGTGACCTCGCGGCCCGCCAGCTCGATGCTGCCGGCGTCGATCCGCGCGTTCGGCGGGAGCAGCCCCATGCTGGCCAGGGCCGTGGTGGACTTGCCCGAGCCGGACTCCCCCACCACGCAGGTGATCCCGCCGGGCTGCACCTCCAGGCTCACCCCGCGCACGGCGCGCACCGGCTCCCGCCCCCTCCCCGCGTGGTAGGAGACGCTGAGGTCGCGGATGGACAGCAACGCGGACACGCTAGATCACCTTCCTCAGCGCATGGGCCAGGTGGTTGGCCGCCAGCACCACCGCCACGACCACCGCGCCCGGCAACAGGGTGAGCCACCCGGCGGTGGCGATGTAATCGCGGCTCTCCGCGATGAGCAGGCCCCACTCCGGGGTGGGCGGGGGCGTGCCGTAGCCCAGGAACCCCAGGGTGGCGAGCTGCAGCATGGCGGAGCCGAACTGCACCGCCGCCAGGGCCACCACCGGGGTCAGCGAGTTAGGCAGCACGTGGCGGTACACCACCTGCCAGGAGGTGGCCCCCGAGCCGTACGCGGCCTCCACGTAGTCCCGCTCCATCACGCCGAGCACCTGGGAGCGCGCCAGGCGGGCGAAGGTGGCCACCGAGGTCACCCCCACGGCGAGCGCGGCCTGCACGGTGCCCTGACCCACCGCGATGATCACGGACAGGCTCAGCAGCAGGCTGGGGATGGCGAGCAGAACGTCCACCCCGCGCATCACGAGGGTATCCACGAGGCCCCGGCGCACCCCGGCGAGCACCCCCACCAGGGTGCCCGCCACGAAGCCGAGCGCCACGGCCACGAGCGCGCCCGCGAGCGTCTGCCGCGCCCCGTACACCACCCGGGTGTAGAGGTCCCGGCCCACCTCGTCGGTGCCGAACCAGTGCTGCGTGCTCGGCGGCAGCAGCGCCGGGGTGCTGCCCCCGGAGATGGGGTCCTGGGAGGTCAGCAGGCCGGGGGCCACCGCCCACGCGAGGGCCACCAGGAGGATCGCCCCGGACAGGACCGACAGGGTGCTCGGGCGCAGGCGCGCAATCCTTGGGATCATGCCAGGGACTCCTTATCCTCGTCGTGCCCGCCCCCGGGGCGGCTGGGGGTTTCGCGTGCGCCGCGCTGTTTATCCCGGGCGGGCCCGGCGGGCTCGCCGCCGTGGGCCACCCCTCGACGCCCCTGGGAAGCGGCGGGGGCGCGCAGCCTCGGGTCCAGCACGGGATAGAGCAGGTCCACCGCCAGGTTGATGAGCACGAAGGCGGCCGCCGCGATCACCACCACCGCCATGAGCACGGCGGTATCGCGCTCCGCCACGGCGGATAAGGTCAGCGCCCCGATGCCGTTGCGGGCAAAGACGTGCTCCGTGACCACGGAGCCGCCCACCAGCTCCCCGAACAACACGCCCGCCATGGTCACGGTGGGCAGCATGGCGTTGCGCAACACCGTGCGCCACACCAGCCACCCGGTGCCCGCGCCGCGCGCCCGAGCGGTGTGCACGAAGGGCTGGGCGAGGACGTCGTCGATGCTGCGCAGCAGCACCTGGGCCAGGGGCGCCGCCACGGGCACCGCCAGCGTGAGCGCCGGAAGGATCAGCCCCTGCGCCGCTGAGGCATTGATCACCGGCACCCAGCCCAGGCGGAAGGAAAAGACCTGGATGAGCAGGATGCCCAGCCAAAAGCTGGGCAGGGAGACCAGCAGCGGCGGGGCGGAGCGCAGCAGCGCGCGGAGCCAGCCGAACGGGCCGAAGCTCGCCGCGAGGGCCACCGCGCCCGCCAGCGCCACCCCCAGCAGGAAGGCCGTGGTGGCCAGGGCGAGGGTGGCGGGCAGGGCCTGCGCGATCAGCTCGGAGACCGCCGTGCCCGAGGAAACTGAGTAGCCAAGCTCCCCGGTGAGAAAGCCGCCCAGGCTGCGCGCGTAGCGCAGCGGGATGGGCTGATCCGAGCCGAAGGCCTCGCGCATCTCCGCGATCTGCTGCGGGCTCAGCCCCAGGGCGGGATCCTCGTAGCGGGCCTGGACGGCGTCGCCGGGCAGGGCGCTCAGCAGCGCAAAGGCCAGGGTGAAGGCCGCCCACAGGACCAGGACGGCCTGCCCCACCCGCCGCGCAATGTGGCTCGCGGTCATCGTCGCTCCTCCGCGTCCTCGGGGCGCACCGAGACCGCGTAGAAGGAGGGCCGCCCGATCGCCTCGGTGCTCATCCCCTCCACGCGCGGGCTCACCCCGTAGACCTGGGGCTCCTCGAAGATCGGCAGCATGTAGACCCGCTCGGAGAGGTAGTCCTGCAACTCGCCCACGGCCCGGGCGCGGTCACCCGGATCGCTGAGCGAGAAGAACTCCTCCACCCGTTGTTGCAGCTCGGGGTCGCCCAGGGAGCCATCCTTGGCCCGGTTGAGCAGGGAGTTGCGGCCCTGCCCGTCCACCCAGTTGGGCAGCACGTCCAGGCTGGCGCGCCCCACCATGGAGTGCCGCACCTGCACCACGTCCTGCCGCTGCATGGCGGCCTGCTGGGCGGCGCGGTCCCCGGGGTAGATGTGGACCTCCACGCCGATCTCCCGGAGCATCTCCTGCACCTTGGTGACCATCTGCTTGGAGCGCGGCTGCGGCACCGCCTCGTTGAAGGTGAGCGAAAGCCGCCGCCCATCCCTCACGCGGATGCCGTCTGGGCCCGAGACCCACCCCGCCTCGTCCAGCAGCCGCCGGGAGCGCTCGGGGTCGAAGCGGTAGTGCTCGGACTCGTCCCGGAACCCCTGCGCGGTGCGCGCCAGCGGGGAGGCCGCCTGCGGGTAGGACCCGGAGAACAGCGTGGCGATGATGAGATCGCGGTCGATGCCGTGGATGAGCGCGCGCCGCACGCGCACGTCCTCAAGCAGCGGGTGACGGAAGTGAAAGTGGAAGGCGTTGTTCACCCCGTTGGTGGGCGCGGAGTACACCCGCAGCCCGCGCGCCGCGAGGTGCTGCTCGTCCGGGGCCTCCACCTGGCGGATCACGTCCGCCTGCCCGGAGGTGAGCGCGCCGGTACGCACGGAGTCCTCCGCCGCGAGGGTGATCTGGAGGCGATCCAGCTCGGCGGGCCCCTGGTGATCCGCGCGCGCCGGGGGCGCCCAGCGATAGTCCCGCCGGGAGCGCAGCTCAAGGTCCGTGCCCAGCTCCTCGTCCTCGATGTAGAAGGGGCCGGAGCCGGACACCGCCGTGGCGTTGCCGGGGGCAAAGCCCGAGGCGTCCAGGTCCAGCGTGGCGTCGGACAGCAGCGCCTGGTTCAGCGCGGAGGTGGCCTGCGGGAAGTCCGGGGCGGGGGCGTCGAAGCGGAAGCGCACGGTGAGATCGTCCACGGCCTCCACCGATTCCAGGCCGCCGAGCTGCTCCGAGGGGGTCAGCTTGCGGGCGGAGTCCCCATGTGCGTACAGGCGGTAGTTCTTCACCACGTTGGGGGCGTTGAGCGCGGAGCCGTCGGAGTAGGTGATGCCGGGGCGCAGGCGGTAGAGAAACTCCGTGGCGTCCTCGTTGACCTCCGGCAGCTCCAAAGCCACCCAGGGGTGCAGCTCCAGGGTCTGCGGGTCCTGCCAGAGCAGCCGGTCCGCGATGTTGTTGAGCACGCCGCCGTTGGGGTAGTAACCCGCCAGCGGCGGGTAGAGGCTGTTGAACATCCCGGCCTCCGCGTACACGAGGCCGCGCCGTGGCTCGCCGCCGGTGGTCGCGGGCGAGCAGGCGCTCAGGGCCACGGCCAGGGCGGTGGTGAGCGCACCGGCGGTGCGCAGCATTCTGTTCATCGCTCGCCTTTGGGTGTTGGGGTGTTTCCGAGAGCCAAAATAGACAGTTCTGTCCATTGACGGAAAACGGTACGCCAGCATGTTTACCACACCACCGACCCCTCACACGAATGCGGGCGAACAGATCGGTCTATTGTTTGGCGGCGTCGCCCCTGTGCCACAATGGACACATGAGCACCCCCTCCATCGCCATCGTGGGCGTGGGGCCTCGCGGCATCTCCGTCATCGAGCGCCTCGCCGCCCTCCGCCCCTGCGCCCCGCTCACCCTCCACCTCATCGACGATGCCCCGCTCGGCGCGGGCCGCATCTGGGACCCCGAGCAGACCCGGGTCCTGTGCATGAACACCCTGGCGGACCGGGTGACGCTGTTCACCGAACCGGGCGCCACGGTGACCGCGCCCGTGGCGGAGGGGCCCACGCTCTACGAGTGGATCAGGCTCCTCCGGGGTGAGCGCGCCGAGCTGCGCCCCGCCGCGGTTCGGCCCTGGGACGAGCACCCCGCCCCAAAGGGCGTGCGCGCGGCCTTTGCCGCCGAGGCCGCCGAGACCCTGCCCTGGTCGCACCCCAGCCGCGCCCTCTACGGCGCCTACCTGCGCTGGTGCTACGACCTCGCGCTGCGCCGCCTGCCCGCCACCGTGGAGGTCGTGGAGCACCGCGCCCGGGCGGTGGCCCTGCGCACCGAGGACGGGGCGGACGTCATCGACCTCGACCACGGCCCCTCGGTGCGCGCCGAGGCCACCGTGCTCGCCCTGGGCTGGCAGGTTCCCCGGCTCGACGAGGAGGAGCGCCGCCTCGCCCGCGCCGCCGGGGACCACGGCCTGGTGTGGGTGCGCCCCGACAACCCGGTGGAGCAGGACCTCGACGCCGTGCGCCCCGGCGAGGACGTCCTCGTGCGCGGCCTGGGCATGGGGTTCTTCGACGTCATGGCGCTGCTCACCCTCGGGCGCGGGGGCCGCTTCGAGAACGCCCCCACCCGCTCCGGGCTGCGCTACGTCCCCTCCGGGCGGGAGCCGCGCCTGGTGGTGGGGTCGCGGCGAGGCTACCCCTTTCTGCCCAAGTCCGACTACGGGGCGCTGCCGCCCGCACCGCGCCTGCGGCACCTGAAGGAGGCCATCGCCCGCCTCTCCCCCGGCGCGGAGCCCATCGACTTCCACGAGGCCCTAGAGGCCGTGCTCCGCGACGCCCGCGAGGCCGACCCCTCCTTCGACGCCGAGCGCTGGGCGCGCCCGCTGGCCGGGGTCTCCGGCGCGCCCGCCGAGGTGACCGAGCGCATCGCCGCCGGGTTGGCCGGGGACGTCCGCGCCGCCGCCGAGGGGGAGGGCAACGCCGCCAAGGCGGCGCTGTGGGAGATCAGCGGGGCCCGCAAGCCCGTCTCCATCCTCGGCGCCCAGGGGCGCTACACCCCGGAGTCCCGCCCCGCGCTGCGCGAGTTCATGGCGCTGGGGCAGATGGCGGGCTCCGGGCCGCCGCTGTTCCGCAGCAGGCAGCTCCTGGCGCTCATCGACGCCGGGCTGGTGACCATGATGGGCGAGGGAACCCGCGTGGAGGCCGGCGAGGCGTTCACCATGACCTCCCTCAGCAGCACCGAGCCCCGCTCCGCGCGGGTGCTCATCGACGCCTGGATGCACAAGTTCGACGCACGCGCCTCCGCCGACCCCCTGGCCGCCTCCCTGGAGGGCAGGTGGCGGCCCTTCCAGGGCAGCGGCTCCCCGGAGACGGACGCCAGCACCCGCGCGCTGGTCAACCCGGGCGGCGGCCTCGACCCGAGGGTGCACCTCATCGGCATCCCCACCTACGCCCAGATGCCGGACACCACCATCTCCCCCATCCCCGGCTCCGACGCGCTCATGCTCCAGGAGACGGACAGGGCCGCGTGCCACGCGCTGCGCGTGGCGCTGGGCGGGGAGGAGGCCTAGCCCCGGCTGGGCCCGACGAGCCTCGACGATCCCCGGCTGGCCGAGGCCGCCGCATCGTCCATGCCGGGGCGTGACCGTTGTGGCTCGCTCGGGCACCGCAGCGGAATGAAAGAACGCCGCCATGCCGGGGTGTGGCGGGTGAGATTCCCACCCGTCACACGGCGGCATAGAAACCGGCAGGGGCTTAGGCCACCCGCCGCCCTGCCACGTAGGTGCGCCAGGTCAGCGGCATGCCGGGCCGGTAGGCCAGGTCGATGGCGTGCGCGGTGTCCAGCACGTGCAGGTCGGCCGCCGCGCCCACCGCCAGGGTGCCCTTGGCCGGGCGGCCCTGGGCGTCCAACCCGCTCCCCACGTCGTGCCGCCGCAGGGCGCGCGCTCCCCCGCTGGTGGCGGCCGCGATCGCCTCGTCGAGGGAGAGCCGCTGCTGCAGCACCGCCGTGGCCACGCAGAAGGTCATGGCCGAGGTGTAAGAGGTGCCGGGGTTGAGGTTGGAGGCGATCGCCACGCGGGCCCCGGCGTCGAGAAGCCTGCGCGCGGGCGCCAGGGGCTGGCGGGTGGAGAGGTCGCAGGCGGGCAGCACGGTGGCCACCGTCTCCGAGGCCGCCAGGGCCTCCACGTCGGCGTCGCTGAGGTAGTTGACGTGATCCACGCTGGCCGCGCCCAGCTCCACCGCGAGGGCCACGCCCGGCCCCTCGCCCAGTTGGTTGCCGTGCACCCGCAGCCCCAGCCCGGCGGCGCGCCCGGCCTCCAGCACGCGGCGCGAGTGCTCCTCGTTGAAGGCGCCGCGCTCGCAGAACACGTCGATCCAGCCCACGTGGGGGGCCACGGCGGCGAGCATGTCCCCGCACACCAGGTCCACGTACTCCTCCGCGTCCGCCCCCGGGGGCACCACGTGCGCCCCCAGGAAGGTGACCTCGTCCGCCTCCTCGGCGGCAATGCGCGCCGCCAGCGTCTCCGAGTCCACGTCCAGGCCATAGCCGGTCTTGGTCTCCATGCAGGTGGTGCCCCCGGCGCGCGCGGCGGCCAGGCGCTGGCGCAGCAGCCTGCGCAGGCGCTTCTCCCCGGCGCCTCGGGTGGCCTTCATGGTCACGGCGATGCCCCCGGCGGCGTAGTCCTGGCCCGCCATGCGGGCCTCGAACTCCTCGGCGCGGTCGCCGTCGAAGATCATGTGGCTGTGGGAGTCCACCCAGCCGGGCAACACGGCGCGCCCGCCGAGGTCCACGGCGTCGTCGCAGGCGGGGGCGTCACCGGCGGGCCCGATCCAGGCCACCGCGCCGCCCTCGGCCACCAGGGCGGCCTCGCGCAGCGTGCCCGCCTCGGAGACGGTGCGCAGCTCGGATATTCCGGTAAAAAGCGTAGCCATCGGTGGTGTTACGCCTCCTCTCGGGAGCGGAAGGGCATGGGGATGTCCACGCCGCGCTCCTGGGCCACCTCGTGGGCGCGCTCGTAGCCGGCGTCGAAGTGCCGGATCACGCCCATCGCGGGGTCGTTGCTGAGCACGCGGTCCAGCTTGCGGGCGGCCAGCTCCGTGCCGTCGGCCACGGAGACCTGCCCGGCGTGGATGGAGCGGCCGATACCCACGCCGCCGCCGTGGTGGATGGACACCCAGGTGGCCCCGGAGGAGGTAGAGGTCAAGGCGTTGAGCAGCGGCCAGTCCGCGATGGCGTCGGAGCCGTCGAGCATGCCCTCGGTCTCCCGGTAGGGGCTGGCCACGGAGCCGGAGTCCAGGTGATCGCGGCCGATCACGATGGGCGCCTTCACCTTGCCCTCGGCCACCAGGCGGTTAAACAGCAGGCCCGCCTGGTGGCGCTCGCCGTAGCCCAGCCAGCAGATGCGCGCAGGCAGGCCCTCGAACTCCACGTACTCCTCGGCGGCGTCCAGCCAGCGGTGCAGGTGCTCGTTGTCCGGGAAGAGCTCCTTGAGCGCCTGGTCGGTCACGCGGATGTCCTCCGGGTCGCCGGAGAGCGCCACCCAGCGGAAGGGGCCCAGTCCCTCGCAGAACAGCGGGCGGATGTAGGCAGGCACGAAGCCGGGGAACTCGAAGGCCCGCGAGTAGCCCGCGTGGCGGGCCTCGTCGCGGATGGAGTTGCCATAATCGAACACCTCCGCGCCCTCGTCCTGGAACTCCACCATCGCCTGCACCTGGGCGGCCATGGACTCGCGGGACTTCTTGGTGAAGGTCTCCGGGTCATCCGCCGCCTCGCGCTGCCAGTCCGCCACGGCGATCTCGGTGGGCAGGTAGCTGAGGGGATCGTGCGCGGAGGTCTGGTCCGTGACCACGTCCACGGCGATCTCGCCCGCGCGGTGGCGGCGCAGCATCTCCGGGAACACCTCGGCGGCGTTGCCCACGATGCCGATGGACACCGCCTCCCCGGCCTCCTTGGCCTGGGCGGCGCGCGCCACGGCGGCGTCGAGGTCCTCGTACACCTCGTCCAGGTAGCGCTTGGACTGGCGGCGCTTGAGCCTGGTGACGTCCACGTCCGCGATCAGGCACACGCCGCCGTTGAGGGTGACGGCCAGCGGCTGGGCCCCGCCCATGCCGCCGCAGCCGCCGGTGAGCGTGAGGGTGCCCTTGAGGCTGCCTCCGAAGCGCTTGGCGGCCACGGCGGCGAAGGTCTCGAAGGTGCCCTGCAGGATGCCCTGGGTGGCGATGTAGATCCAGGAGCCCGCCGTCATCTGCCCGTACATCATCAGGCCCTCGGCCTCCAGGCGGCGGAACTCCGGCCAGGTGGCCCAGTCCCCCACCAGGTTGGAGTTGGCGATGAGCACGCGCGGGGCCCACTCGTTGGTCTTGAGCACCGCCACCGGCTTGCCGGACTGCACCAGCAGCGTCTCGTCCTCGCCCAGCTCCTTGAGCGTATCGACGATCGCGTCGAAGGCCTCCCAGCTCCGCGCGGCGCGCCCGGTGCCGCCGTAGACCACCAGGTCCTCGGGGCGCTCCGCGACCTCGGGGTCGAGGTTGTTCATCAGCATGCGCAGCGGGGCCTCGGTCTGCCAGGACTTGGCGCTGAGCTCCGGGCCCCGGGGGGCGCGGACGGTGCGCGGTTGGGATGCCACGATTTATTCCTCCAAAAACATCGCGTACCCGTGGCGCGGCGGCGCGGATCCGGCCTGAGCCGGGGCTGTCATCCCCACTACCCCGCCAGGGGCACTGTGGTGTCCAAGAACTACGAGATTGATCGTAAGCCGGAACACAGGCGGCGTCCGCGCCCGCGCGGGGCGGGGTGTCTGGGATACGAGACTATGGCAGCAGCAGATAGGCCAGCGGGGTGGCAATCAGGATGCTTAAGGCCACCCGCTCGAACCAGATCACCACCAGGTGCCAGATCCGCAGCGGCACGGAGGTGGCCATGATGCAGGGCACCAGCCCGGAAAAGAAGATCACGGCGCTCACGGAGACCACGCCGATGACAAAGCGCAGCACCAGGGACTCCTGATCCGCCACCACCGTGGCGGGCAGCAGCATCTCCGCGATCCCCAGCGCCGAGGCCTTGCCCGCCAGCAGCGGCTCCGGCAGGCGCACCAGCCAGGCGAAGGGGTAAAAGAGGTAGCCGAGCAGGTCAAACACGCGGGTATAGGTGGCCAGCACCAGGCCGATCACGCCCACCGAGAGGATGGACGGCGCCACCGCCGCGCTCATGCGCACGCCGTCGAGGAAGTTCTCCCCCACCGCCCGGCCCAGGCTGGGCGCCGCGCGCAGGGCCTCCTTGGACGCCGCCCAGGCCGCCGCCACGCGCCCCGTGGTGATCCTCGGCTCCGGGTCCGGGGTGGCCCCCGGGTAGTGCTCGGCGGGAATGGTGCTCAGCGGCGGAATCCACACGGTGATCGCCGTGACCGCGAAGGTCACCAGCAGGCTCACCGCAAAATACTGCCCCCAGTAGTCCATCAGCCCCAGGGTCCCGGCCACCACCACCATGAACGCGGCGGAGACCGTGGAAAAGCCGGTGGCGATGATCGCCGCCTCCCGGGCGGTGTAGCGGCCCTGGCGGTACACCCGGTCCGTAATCAGCATGCCCAGGGAGTAGCTGCCCACGAAGCTCGTCACGGCGTCGATGGCCGAGCGGCCCGGGGTGCGCCACAGGGGCCGCATGATGGGCTGCATGAGCACGCCCACGAACTCCATGAGGCCGAAGCTCACCAGCAGCGCCAGGAAGGCCGAGCCGATGGGGATGATGAGCGCCACGGGGATGGCGATCTTCTCCCACAGGAAGGGCACCAGGTCCGGGCGGCCCAGCGCGGCGGGCAGCGTGCCGGTGAGGATCATCGCCGCCACGCCCAGCCCCATCACCGAGAGCAGGGCGAAGATCGCCTGCGTGGGGTTGCGCCAGGAGGTGCGGCGCAGCGTGCGCACGGTGCCATAGAGCACCAGGGCGGCCACCACCCAGCCCACGGCGGGCCCCAGGGCCCCGCGCACGAGGGTGACCAGGTGATCGAGCACGATGGTGCTCTTGCCCCGAAACGTCACGGGCAGGAAGAACACGGCCACGCCCACGGCGCTGTACACGAACATCCGCCACAGGCCCGGGGTTGCTTTCGCGGAGGTCGTCATCGCCTAGGTCAGCTCCCCCACGGCCCGCTCCACGGCCTCCACCAGCGCGCCCGAGCGCACCAGCCCCACCGCATAGTCCATCTCCGGGGCCAGGAAGCGGTCCTCCCCCGCGCCCGGCACGCCCTCGCGCACCGCGCGGATCGCCGCCGAGGTGCCCGGCGCGGGCTCGCCCTCGCGCATCTCGATGGCGCGCGCCGCGGTGAGCACCTCCACCGCCAGCACCCGCGTCAGCCCGTCCACGGCGCGGCGCAGCTTGCGCGCCGCCGCCCAGCCCATCGAGACGTGATCCTCCTGCATGGCCGAGGAGGGGATGGAATCCGCGCTGGCCGGGGCCGCCAGGCGCTTGAGCTCGGAGACGATGCCCGCCTGGGTGTACTGGGCGATCATGTGGCCCGAATCCACGCCCGGGTCCCCCGCCAGGAAGGCCGTGAGCCCCCGGTTGCGGGCCGGGTCCAAGAAGCGATCGGTGCGCCGCTCCGAGATGCTGGCCAGGTCCGCCACCACGATGGCGAGGAAGTCCAGCGCGTAGGCCACCGGCGCCCCGTGGAAGTTGCCGTTGGAGGTCACGCGGCCGTCGAGTGCCACCACCGGGTTGTCCACGGCGGCGGACAGCTCCCGCCGCGCCACCGCGCGGGCGTGGTCCAGGGTATCGCGGAAACCGCCCGCCACCTGCGGGGCGCAGCGCACCGAGTAGGCGTCCTGCACCTGGCTCCGGCTGAACTCCTCGGCGGCGGCCGCCAGCAGCGGGGAGCCCGCCGCCACCGCGCGCACGTTGGCGGCCGACGCCGCCTGCCCCGGGTGCGGGCGCAGGTCCTGAAGGTCGGCGTCGAACACGCTCAGGGTGCCCAGCAGGCCCTCCACCGTCATGGCCACCGCAACATCCGAGGCGGTGGCCAGCGCCTCCAGATCCGCCAGGGCCAGGCAGAGCTGGCCCAGCATGCCGTCGGTGCCGTTGATCAGCGCCAGGCCCTCCTTCTCCCGCAGCTCCAGGGGCGCGATCCCGGCCTCGGCCAGGGCCTCGGGCACGGTGACCTCCTCCCCCCGGGCGTTACGGGCGCGCCCCTCGCCCATGAGCACCAGGGCGCAGTGTGCCAGCGGCGCGAGGTCGCCCGAGCAGCCCAGGGAGCCGTACTCGTGCACGATGGGGGTGATCCCGGAGTTCAGCAGCTCCGCGTAGGTCTGCGCCACCACCGGGCGCACGCCGGTGCGGCCCGTGCACAGGGTGGACAGGCGCAGCAGCATGAGCGCGCGGATCACCTCGCGCTCCACCTCCGGGCCGGAGCCCGCCGCGTGGGAGCGCACCAGGCTGCGCTGCAACTGGGCGCGGGACTCCGCCGGGATGTGGCGGCGGGCCAGCGCGCCGAAGCCCGTGGAGATGCCGTAGACCGGCGTGGGATCGGCGGCCAGCTCCTCCACCCGCTCCCGGGTGGCGGCCACGGCCTCCAGGGCCTCGGGGGCGAGGACGACGGGCGCGCCGTAGCGGGCCACGGCCACGACCTCCTCGATCGAGAGGGGGCCGGGGCGGAGGGTGACGGATTCGATGGCGCGGGCGCTGGCGAGAAGGGAAGGCATGGGGCTGCTCCTTGTGGCTCTGGGCGGCCCCGGGCGAGCGACGGGCGCGGCAGACCGCGCCGGTTGCCCGCGCGGGGTCCGCGGGGGTTCTCGGCAAAGTGGTCTGCGCGACAGCCAAGCGCAGTTATGGTGAATCTAGCACGTTTCCGTAGAGGCGACTACCCACACCCCGGGCGTGCCCCCGCAGGGCCTCGATCACGCCCCCGTGCCGCTCCTCGCCCAGGGCGGCCACCGGGAAGGTCACCGCCAGCGCCGCCGCCGGGCGGCCCAGGTGATCCAGCACCGCCACCGCCAGGCTGCGCTGACCCCGGCTGACCTCCTCCACCTCCTGCGCCCAGCCGCGCTCGCGGACAAGGGCGAGGTCCTCGCGGAGCCGGTTCCAGGAGGGGGCGGGCGCGGCGCGGGGGCGATCCGCCTCCTTCGAGGCGCCTTCCCCGTTGCCTTCCCGCCCGGTCTCCCCGACGTGCGCCCGCGCGAGGGCGGCCTTGACCTCGGCCTCCGGCAGGTGCGCGAGCATGACCCGCCCCGAGGCCGTTTTTAAGGCATCCAGGCGCACCCCCTCCTCCGTGACCAGGGAGACCGCCCTGGGGCCGCGCACCTCCAGCAGGTACAGCACCTCCGAACCCGCCAGGCGAGACAGGTGCGCCGAGCCGCCCACCGACTCCGCCAGGGACCGCAGGGGGCGACGCGCCAGGCGCACCAGGGGCTGCTGCGTGACGTAGGCGTTGGCCATCGAATAGGCCACCAGGCCCAGGCCCCAGGTGCGCGTCTCCGGGATGCGCACCACGTAGCCCGCCCGCTCCATCTCCGTGAGCAGGTGATAGGTGGTGGAGCGGGGCAAGTCCAGCTCCGCGCGAATGCGGGCGGCGGAGATGGGGACGTCGATGGAGGAGAGCAGCGTGAGGATGCGCAGGGTGTTGCGCGCGGCGGGGACGTGGGACATAAAATAAAGAAATTAATTTTACAGAGTCGTAGAAATAATCTACAATACATTATCGGGATAATTTTCACCCAACACGTAAGGGAAAGCTATACCCATAGACATGTGGAAATGAAATATTTTGTTTTGTTAAGATGGGAGTATTTAGATATTGTAAACATTTTCACTAAGCACTTTCCTGAGCTCATCATCGACCGCATATATGTAAAGACCGTTTACCCCTCGAGTAAGTAGGACATTAAGTTCATTTCGTAATAATTCTTCCGCCACACTTACCTTGACACCATTAGATAGCGTTCGCCGTTGGGTTGCATTTCTATTCTTACTAGAACAAGGATCAAAAATAATCTGACCATTTCGATACTTTACAGATTCGCCAATAATAACACCAGCATAATTAAGATCGAAGCCATGAATAGTAAATGTAGATCCAACCTCATTGATTGTATGTTCCTGTTCAGCCCATGCCTGATCTTCCGCTTTTCTCTTTTCAGCTTTACTCAGCGAACCTTTTTTAATTATCTCACGATTCCACGGGAGTGAAAAATCCCCAATTTCCACAGCCCACACCTCACCTACCTTCCCACCCTTCCCCTTTACCCCACTGTAAGACCAGTCGAACGTAGCCAATAAACGAGATAATTTTGACTCCAACACGCTTGCTTTACTATAAATTTTATTATACATATCTTGGGGATTTTGGAAAACTCGAACCTCATAATTATTTTTGTCTCGATAATCACCATTAAGGGAAAGGGGAAGCACTTCACCCCTATCGATAATTGACCGCACCCAATCAACAGTCTCTCTTGCCGCATTCATTCGCATTTGATTTTTTAAAATTATCTCTTCATCTGCTTGTTGGCGGATATTCTGATACTCCTCTTCAGTCCAATATTGATTAGTTGCCATCACCTGCATGGGGTCAAAAACAGCCACAACAATCTTTGCCCGATGAAGGATATCGAAAAGTTGATTCTTCCCTCGATAGCTCTGCTTTCCCTGAGTCAAAAGCAAATGAGCTTCATCGACAATTACTACGTCGGGAAAATCCTCAGGATATTGACCGGAATCTGATGCTACACCATGCAATCGGATAAACCGAGTCGGTTTACTAATTCTATCCTCATTATTTTGTAGCCAACCAAGTTTTTTACCGATTTGACGATAAACGGCAAGTTGTTCATCGTGGTTAACCAAAAGATAGGGATTAATTTTTCCAGAGATAGGAAGTGGACCCTGGTGATCTTCCATTCGGAAAAGATCATGAAAGAGATTACTTAGCAATACGGTCTTACCCGTACCAGCTTCGCCACCAACAAGAATAAGCCGCCCACCAAACTCAGAACAATCTTGGGATAGGGAATCTTTGATTTTCTGAATGATATTATCCTTAGCCTCGATCTGCTCCGCAGTGAGGCGATGGAAAGGGGAAGATTTAAATAAAGCAGATTCTTTTATGGATTCTTCAGAGGGAAAAAGTAACCCATTACGCTCGTGTAAATTGTTCCAAATCTTGGAAAATACCTCGTCAAGATATTCATGGGTATAATACTTCCCTTGAGGGTTGGATCGACGATTCCTTATTTTTCCAACAGAATCAACGCTTCCCAAATAAAGCATAAGACGATTTTCAATATCTAAAGTTAAAGATTTATTGAAAAGTTCATGTCCTACTATATACATTTTACTTTTGGGAGATTTAGAAAAATCATTCCACTCATCATTGCTACGAGAATCAGAAATTAGATGCTGCTTTGTACGCGAGTAAATATCTGAAGTTTCTCCTACATAAACATGGTAACCTTCACATTTTTTATCATGTATGATATATACAGTTGGATATTCAAGAAGATAGGACTCTTGCCCCATGTCTGTAGATTTTGCCCTACGGATATCTCCGATAAAAATATCTAACTCTTTCCTTGAGTAGTTGACTGTTTCAATTACTGGAACTGCAACCATGTAAGAACCCGCCTTCAGGATAAAATATTTATAATGGAAATTAATGGGCTGTAAACTTATTTATTTGGGACTTCCACCACTCTGAAATATATGTTTCAGATAGTGAATCTCCAGATAAATTCCTCCCCATTCCGAAAATGGAGAAATAAATTAATAGCGGCACTAGCTCAAGGGGTAGAATTTATACAACCGTAATGTTTGGGACATGTAAATTTTAATTTATTATATGGTGGATATTTTATATACAGCATTGGTGAAATTAATCTAAAAATTAATACCTTCTGCACTAGATTGTAATTCATTTGAATGAAGGGGTGATTTTTGCTACCCATCATCGGAATGCGAAGCGTGCCACCAGCTTATCATGTTCTCATGCCGTAAGCTTAAAGTTCCCTACTGTTACCCCTTCCTCACCGTCAACCTCTAGTATCACACTAAGAAAGATTCCGTGGCTCGCGCCATAGGGTCTACCGCCCTAGACCGCGCTCCGCGAACCTCGTAGAGCCAAATCATCCAAGGAGGATCGCCGTGCCTCAGCCTGCACAGTCTCCGCAGAACCCGTCACGCGGCTTAGCCGCCCGCGCCGCGAGCGCTCAGGCAGGCGGCGCCCACGGCGTCGGCACCGGCGCCTCGGCGGCCAAGGCCGCGCCCGCCGCGCCGCGCAGGGGCCTGCGCGCCCGCCACATCCACTTCATCGCCCTGGGCTCGGCCATCGGCACGGGCCTGTTCTACGGCTCCGCCGGAGCGATCCAGGCGGCGGGCCCCTCGGTGCTGCTGGTGTACCTCATTGCGGGCGCTGTGGTGTACTTCATGCTGCGAGCCCTGGGCGAGATGGCGGTGGCCACGCCGCTGACCGGCTCCTTCGCGGAGTACACCCGCCGCTACCTGGGCCCGTGGGCCGGGTACATCACCGGCTGGATGTACGCCTTTGAGATGCTGATCGTCTGCCTTGCGGACCTCACGGCCATCGCCATCTACATGCGCCTCTGGTTCCCCGATACCCCGCAGTGGGTCTGGGTGGCGGTCACGCTGTGCGTGGTGGGCGCGGCCAACCTCGCCAGCGTGCGGCTCTTCGGGGAGCTGGAGTTCGCCTTCACCATCATCAAGGTGGGGGCGGTGATCGCCATGATCGTCGGCGGCGCGGCCATCCTCGCCTTTGGCCTTGGGTCCAGCCCGGAGACCAGCGGGCTGTCCAACCTGTGGGAGCACGGGGGCTTCTTCCCCCACGGCGTGGGCGGCATGATCTCCGCGTTCATCCTGGTGCTCTTCGCCTTCGGCGGCACCGAGATCATCGGCGTGGCGGGCGCGGAGGCGGACGATCCCGGCGAATCCGTCCCCAAGGCCGTCAACACGGTGCCGCTGCGCATCCTGCTCTTCTACGTCCTGGCCATTCTTGTGATCCTGGTGCTCAACCCGTGGACCACCGTCACGGGCGAGGAGTCGCCCTTCGTGCAAATCTTCTCCACCCTGGGCGTGAACTGGGCCGCCGCGCTGCTCAACGCGGTGGTGATTACCGCCGCGCTCTCGGCCATCAACTCCGACCTCTTCGGCGCGGGCCGCGTGATCACCGGCATGGCCCGCACCCGACTGGCCCCCGCCGCGCTGGCGCGCACGAACCGCCACGGGGTGCCCATCGTGACCACGCTGTCCCTGGTGGCGGTGCTCACCGTGGGCGTGGTGCTCAACGCCGTGCTGCCGGAGCGCATCTTCACCATCGTCGCGGCCCTGGCCACCTTCGCCACCATCTACGTGTGGCTGATGATCCTGCTGGCCCACGTGGCGTCGCGGCGTCGCCTCGATCCCGCCGAGGCCCGCGCGCTCTCCTTCCCCGTGCCCCTGTGGCCGTGGGGTCAGTACTTTGCCATCGGCTTCATCCTCTTCGCCTTTGGCATCATGGTGTGGCAATCGGAATACTGGCTGGCCCTGGGCGTGGGCGTGGGCTTCCTGGCGTTGATGACCGCCCTGTACTACGCCACGGGCCGCCACCGGCACTCCGCCGACGTCGCCTAGAGGAGGAACCATGACCCTGCCCGGCATCGACCGCTCCCCCGCCCCCTGGACGGGGCGTAACGACGGCCCCGGCCCCGAGCACGCCCGCTGGCACTCGGTGGTGCAACCGCTCGACTCCCCGGACGCCATCCCCGGCGTGGCGCTGCTGGGCTTTTGCTCCGACGAGGGCGTGCGCCGCAACGGCGGGCGGCAGGGCGCCGCCGAGGCCCCCAAGGCCCTGCGCGCGGCCCTAGGCAGCCTGGCCGTCCACGACGAGCGCCCCCGCTACGACGCCGGGGACGTGATCACCTCCGGCACCGACCTGGAATCCGCCCAGGAGCGCCTGAGCGGCGCGGTGGCCTCGCTCAGCGGGGCCGGGCACACCGTGATCGCGCTCGGCGGCGGGCACGAGATCGCCTGGGCCACGCACCGGGGCCTGCGCCGCACCCACCCGCGGGGCGTGCAGATCGTGAACCTGGACGCCCACTTCGACCTGCGTCGCGCCGAGCGGCCCACCTCCGGCACGCCCTTCCTCCAGATCGCGGAGCACGTGGGCGAGGACTTCCGCTACAGCGTGCTGGGGATCTCCGCGCCCAACAACACGCGCGTGCTCTTTGACACCGCACGCGAGCTGGGCGTGGAGGTGGTCACGGACGACGCCGTGGAGGAGATGGGCCCGCGGCGCGCCGCCGAGGTGGTGGCGCGCGCCGCGGACAACGCGGAGCACCTGCACCTCAGCATCGACCTGGACGGGCTCTCCGCCGCCGTGGCCCCCGGGGTGAGCGCTCCCGCCGCCGTGGGGGTCTCCCTGGCGGCCTACCGGGCGATGGCGCGCGCGGCGGCGGCCTCCGGGAAGCTGCGCCTGGTGGACGTGGCGGAGCTTAATCCCCGCTTCGACGTGGACGGGCGCACCGCCAAGGTGGCCGCGCGGCTGATCGAGGACATCGTGGGGGCGCTGGCGTAGACGCCTCCTGACGCGGCGCCGCCGGGAAGGAAGCGCTCACCCCGGCCCGTTACAGCCCGAAGAAGGCGGCGGCAGGCGCGACTCAACGTAACAAGAAAACCGCGGGCACCCGGCGCGAAGAAGCCGCTCGCAGAGTTCGGATGCCCTGCCCCGCCTCATCCAGTACCTCCACTGAGCACGGATCACCCTGTCCACCACGCTGGGGGAGTGATGCCCGGCGCGCATGAGCCATTCGTCCGCCGTGTACACCCGGTAGGACCTCGACACAAGGCCCGAGCGGATCCTGCGAAAGTCTCGGACGTTATCGCTCACGATCTCGTCGATCCCGGCCGCCACCGCAGCCGAGTGCACGTGCGCGTCCCCGATGTCGGGGTACCAGAGCACGGAATCGTCGTGCGGATAGTTGGTGATTTTGTTCTTCCCTAGCATCGGCAGGAGACGATCTCGAACGTCCTCGATCTGCCTGCTGTGGGAGCGGGGAAACCTGCGGCGCCGCGCCCGCACCGCCTCCGCCATGATGTCCTCCGTCCAAGAGAAGGACCACAGACCCCACGATTCCGTTGCCATCACGCCGAACCAGCTATGCAGGGTAGCGGACGCCCAGATGTTGGCGTCCGGCAGAACCCGTATCTCCATGCGATCCCCCGATCGTGCGCCCCGCGGGGGCGTCTAGTCCCCCAGAGCCTCCCCCAGCGCCGCCTCCTGCGCCTCCAGCTCCAGCTCCAGGTCCATCAGCTCAAATACCGCCCGCTGTATCTCCTCGGCTGCTTCCTTCCGCACCACCACCACGTCGGAGGTGCGGAGCCGAGGCCGTCCGTCGCGCATCACCACCCCGATGCGCCCCTCGTGCACGTATTCCATGATGGCGGGGGCGTGGTACTAAACATCTCGGCGGCCATCGCGGCGCTGATCTCGCTGGGCATGTCCACGGCGCTCAGCGGCACCTGTTCGCGCACGGCGTGCGCCACCCGCCCCATCGCCTCGGCCTCCTCGGGGCTCATCTCCGCCCCGAGCGCCTCCACGTCCCACGCGTTCAGCGCACGCGGTTCCCCGTTTCGCCTCTCGGCAGCACTCATGCCGCTCGTCTCCTCCCCTGTGCTTAACTACGCAAATACCCCCTTAGCGTATCCATGTACACACATAAGCGCAATACCCTAGACCTCCCCCAGCGCCCGCTCCACGTCGGCAAGCAGGTCCGCCTCGTCCTCGACCCCGATGGAGATGCGCACCAGGTCGTCCGGCACCTCGAGCTGGGAGCCCGCGGCGGACTGGTGGGTCATGGTGGCCGGGTGCTCCAGCAGGGACTCCACCCCGCCCAGGGACTCCGCCAGGCAGATCAGCCGGGTGGCCCGGCAGAACGCCAGGGCCGCCTCGCGCCCGCCGGCAAAGCGCACGGAGACCATGCCGCCCGGCCCGCTCATCTGCCGCCGCGCCACCTCGTGCCCGGGGTGCTCCGGCAGCCCGGGGAAGAGCACCTTCGAGACCTTGGGGCTTTGCCGCAGCAACCGCGCCACCGCCAGCGCGTTGGAGCAGTGCCGCTCCATGCGCAGGCCGAGGGTCTTGACGCCCCGGTAGGCCAGGTAGGCGTCGAAGACGCTGGGCACCGCGCCCACCCCGCCCTGGAGAAAGAGCAGCTCGGAGTCCAGGGCGGCGTCGTTGGTCACCACCATGCCGCCCACCACGTCGGAGTGCCCGCCGATGTACTTGGTGGTGGAGTGCACCACCACGTCCGCGCCCAGTTCCAGCGGGCGCTGCAGGTGCGGGGTGGCAAAGGTGTTGTCCACCACCAGGCGGGCGGGGTGGCCGTCGAGGGCGCGGGCCATCGCGGCGATGTCCGTGATGTTCAGCAGCGGGTTGGTGGGGGTCTCCGCCCACACCAGGCGGGTGTTCTCCCGCAGGGCGGCGCGCACCTGTTCGGGGTCGGTCATGTCCACGATGCTGTGCTGCACGCCCCAGTCCTTGAGGGAGGTGTCGATGAGCCGGAAGGTGCCGCCGTAGGCGTCGTTGCCCAGGATGAGGTGGTCGCCGGGGCGCAGCAGCGCGCGGATCACGGTGTCCGTGGCGGCCATGCCGGAGGCAAAGGCCCGCCCGAACGCGCCGCCCTCCAGCGCGGCCACCACGTTTTCTAAGGCGGTGACGGTGGGGTTGCCCACCCGGCTGTACTCGTAGCCGCCGCGCAGGGTGGCCACGTCGTCCTGCGCGAAGGTGGTGGAGGCGTAGATGGGCACGTTGATCGCCCCGGTGTGGGCGTCCGGCCGGTAGCCGCCGTGGATGGCGGTGGTGGCAAGGCCCCGCCACTCCCGCTCCCCCGCCGCCGCATGGGCGAGGCGGGCGGCGGTACCGGCGTCGGCGCGATTGGTGTGCTGGCTCATCGGAGGGTCCTTCGGCTCGGTGGTGCGGCTCACTTAAAGGCACATAGTAGACCAAGCGGTTCACATTGCGCATACTTGTATGCTTATCGACGTCCCCCGGCGGCGCGGCTAGGGTGGGATCATATGCTCAACGAATTAACCCTTGCCGCGACAGAAGAATCCGCCCCGGGCGCGGAAACCGCCCAGCAGGCCGTGGAGACGGTGAGCAACTGGTGGGACAGCGAGCTGGCCCAGAAGTGGCTGATCGAGGCCCCCATCTCCATCGGCGTCACCCTCTTAGTGGCCGTCCTCGCCCACTGGCTGCTGCGCAGGCTCATCGACAAGTTCGCGCAGCACAACCTGAACAACAACGTCCCTCTCAAGCGCATCGGGCGTAAGGGGCGCGGGCCGCAGGAGGAAGTATCGGCCCGCATGGCCGCCATAAACGAGGTGCAAGAAAAGCGCCGCCAGTCCCGGATCAAGACGCTGGCCCAGGTGGGCAAGTCCGCCGTGGCCATCGTGGTGTGGGTCTTTGCCATCCTCTCCATCCTGGACAACCCGCTGGGCGTGAACATCGCCCCGCTCATCGCCTCGGCCGGTGTGATCGGCGTGGCCCTCGGCTTCGGCGCGCAGTCCCTGGTCAAGGACTTCCTCTCCGGCATCTTCATGCTCCTGGAGGATCAGTACGGCGTGGGCGACACCATCGACGTGGGCGAGGGCATCATCGGCGACGTGGAGGACATCTCCCTGCGCCTGACCACCATCCGCGACATCGACGGCACCCTCTGGTACGTGCGCAACGGCGAGATCCTGCGCGTGGGCAACTTCTCCGACGAGTACGCCATCGCCCGCATCCAGGTGCCGGTGGGCCTGTCCAACGACTCCACCAAGGCCTGGGAGGTCATCCAGAAGGCCACCGAGGAGGCCTGCGCCGACCCCACCACCCGCGCCTGGGTGCTCGACGAGCCGGAGATGAAGGGCGTGTCCGACTTCGAGGTGGATCACCTCTCCTACCGCATCTCCATCAAGACGATGCCCGGCATGCAGTGGGACGTGCAGCGCCTGGTGCAGGGCCGCATCCTGGACGCCATGCGCGAGCACAACATCACCGTGCCCTACCCGCACGGCATCGGCATCACCCACCCCGCCTCAAAGGAGCAGTCCTAGCCCCTACTAGCCCTTACAATGGGGCCATGACGCCTCCCAGCAGCCTGCACGACGCCCTCGGCGGCGAGGTCTTTGACCGCCTCGTCGCCGGTTTTTATGCCCGCGTGCGCACGGACGACATCCTCGGCCCCATGTATCCCCAGGACGACTGGGAGGGGGCGCAGTGGCGCCTGCGCGCGTTCCTCGAGCAATACTGGGGCGGGCCCACCGACTACCAGGAGCGGCGCGGGCACCCCCGGCTGCGCATGCGCCACGCGCCCTTCCCCATCGACACCGCCGCCGCGCAGCGCTGGCTGGACCTCATGGAGGCCTCGCTCGACGAGTTCACCGAGGAAGAGATCCCGCCCGCCTACCGGCACGCCCTGTGGGACCACATGAACCGGGTGGCCGCCATGCTCATCAACACCGCTGGCTAGCCGCGTCCCCTTAGACCAGGGAGAGCCGGGTGGAGTGATACACCGTGCCGAAAGGGGCGTCCACCCGCACCCACCGGCCCAGGACGGATACCCGCAGGTGCCGGGGCACGTCGATGGGCGCGGCAAAGCCCGGGATCAGCCCCAGCGCGGTGCAGGTGAAGATCATGCGCATGGGCACCTGCACCGCGCCCGCCTCGCCGCTGACCTCCAGCACGGGTTGATTGAGCAGGCTCGCCGGGGGGCCGAGGGGCCCGGAGAACTGGCGGGCCAGGGCCTGCCCGCGATCGGCCAGGGAGCGCACCACGGAGACGGGCACCTCGTCGAGCAGCCGGAACCCCTCGGCGGGCGGCAGCGCGCCCGGCCAGCTCGGGTCCCGGGCCGCGCCGATGTCGTGCGCGCTGGTCTTGGCCGCCACGGCGCTGTACAGCTCGTGAGCGCCCACCACGGCCCCCTCTCGGGAGGCCTCCCCCTCGATCCGGCGCGCCGCGAGGACCTCGAAGGGGGTGGTCACAAACACGTCCACGTGCCCGGCGTCCGGGGTGGCGCGCAGGCGGGCCAGCGCGGAGGCGTCCAGGCCCACCGCGCGGGCCAGGAGGGATTCCAGCCCCGGCGCGCCCGCGCGGATCAGCAGGCGCTCCCTCACCGCTGCCCCTGGGTGAGGATGCGCGCTTCCTCCTCGGTGATCTCCCGGGGCTTCAGGGTCTCGCCGTCCAGGGCCACCTGCACGCAGTCGATCACGCAGGCGGTGCGGCCCTGGTCGTCCTTGATCTCCTGGCGGGTGGTAAAGGAGGTCGTGCCCACCTTGACCACCGTGCTTTCCACCAGCACCTTCTTGGAGGGCCCCGGGACGAGGGGAATGCGGTAGTCCGCCTCGAGGTGCCGCACCACGAACATGGGCATGGGCAGGCCCCGGGCCACGAAGTTATCCAGGCTGAACTGCACGCGCGATTCCTGCACGATCTCCACGTACTGCGCGTTGTTCATGTGGCCAAAGCGGTCAAAGTCCGACCACCTCAGCTCCACGTACGCCTGGTGCGTGCGGCCCTCGGCCATGTCCGTGTTCCCTTCCACCTAGCGGCTCAGCTTGCGGTGCGTGACGCGGGAGGGGCGGGCCGCCTCGGCGCCCAGGCGCTGGACCTTGTTCTTCTCGTAGTCCTCGAAGTTGCCCTCGAACCAGAACCACTGCCCCTCGGCCACGTTGCCCTCCCAGGCCAGGATGTGAGTGCAGGTGCGGTCCAGGAACCAGCGGTCGTGGGAGATCACCACGGCGCAGCCGGGGAACTTGGTCAGGGCGTTCTCCAGGGAGCCCAGGGTCTCCACGTCGAGGTCGTTGGTGGGCTCGTCGAGCAGGATCAGGTTGCCGCCCTGCTTGAGGGTGAGCGCCAGGTTCAGGCGGTTGCGCTCGCCGCCGGAGAGCACCTTGGAGGGCTTCTGCTGGTCCGGGCCCTTGAAGCCGAAGGCGGAGAGGTAGGCGCGCGAGGGCATCTCGTTCTGGCCCACCTGGATGTAGTCCAGGCCGTCGGACACGACCTGCCACACGGTCTGCTCCGGGTCGATGTTCTCGCGGTTCTGGTCCACGTAGCTGAGCTGCACCGTCTCGCCCACGTTCACGGAGCCGTCGTCGGGGTTTTCCAGACCCACGATGGTCTTGAACAGGGTGGTCTTGCCCACGCCGTTGGGGCCGATCACGCCCACGATGCCGTTGCGGGGCAGGGTGAAGGAGAGGTCCTTGATGAGGGTGCGGCCATCGAAGCCCTTGACCAGGTTGCTTACCTCCACGACCTTGTTGCCCAGGCGCGGCGGGGTGGGGATCTGGATCTCCTCGAAGTCCAGCTTCTTGTACTGCTCGGCCTCCGCCGCCATCTCCTCGTAGCGCTCCAGGCGGGCCTTGTTCTTGGCCTGCCGCGCCTTGGCGCCGGAGCGCACCCACTCCAGCTCGTCCTTGAGGCGCTTGCGCAGCTTGGCGTCCTTCTTCCCGGCCACCTCCAGGCGCTGGGCCTTGGTGTCCAGGTAGGTGGAGTAGTTGCCCTCGTAGGGGTAGAGCTTGCCGCGATCCACCTCGCAGATCCACCCGGCCACGTGGTCGAGGAAGTAGCGGTCGTGGGTCACGGCGAGCACGGCGCCCTTGTAATCCTGGAGGTGCTTCTCCAGCCACTGCACGCTCTCCGCGTCGAGGTGGTTGGTGGGCTCGTCGAGCAGCAGCAGGTCCGGCTCGGAGAGCAGCAGCTTGGCCAGGGCCACGCGGCGGCGCTCGCCGCCGGAGAGGTGGGTCACGGGCTCGTCGCCGGGCGGGCAGCGCAGGGCCTCCATGGCCTGCTCGATCTTGGAGTCCATCTCCCAGGCGTCGGCGGCGTCGATCTTGTCCTGGAGGGCGGTCATCTCCTCCATCAGCTCGTCGGTGTAGTTGGTGGCCATCTCCTCGGCGATAGCCTCGTAGCGCTGCTTGATCTCGAAGATCTCCCCGAGGCCCTCCTCCACGTTCTCGCGGACGGTCTTGTCCTCGTTGAGGGGCGGCTCCTGCAGGAGGATGCCCACGGTGGCGCCGGGGTCGAGGAAGGCCTCGCCGTTGGAGGGCTGGTCCAGGCCCGCCATGATCTTCAGGATCGAGGACTTACCGGCTCCGTTGGGGCCGACGACGCCGATCTTGGCGCCCGGGTAGAAGGCCATGGTGACGTTGTCCAGGATCACCTTGTCTCCGATGGCCTTGCGCACGTTTTTCATCGTGTAGATGAACTCGCCCATGTTTCCCCTCATGTCGTGGTTATGTTCTTAAGTCACCTGAGAGGCTACCCTACCTAGGCCGCCGCGGGGTGATCCTCCTCGTCCTCCGGACGCGGGGGCAGCGGCGGGCGCTCGGCCCGCTCGCGCGGCGCGGGGCGCGCCGCCTCCGGCTCCCCCGGCTCCCTCGGCTCAGCGTGGGGAGCCTGGGAGAATCCCTCCTCTTGAGCCTCCTCGGGGCCGCCGGGGTTCTTGTCCTCGTCGAGGTAGCGGGGGTCGATCTCGTCCGGGGCGCACAGCGCCCCGTTATCCGCCCGCTGCGCGGTCACGCGGCAGCGCCGCCACCGCACCTGGTACTTGGCCAGATCCACCCCCACGTGGCGGGCGCGCAGCAGTATCCGGGAGCGGTTCTCCCCCGTGGCGGAGTCCACCCATTGGGTGGTCACCAGCGTGCCGCTGACGATCACGGGCATCCCCTTGGCCACCGAGCAGCGGGTGTTATAGGCGAGGTCGCCCCACATCTCCACGTCGAGGAAGAGGTTATCCAGGCTGGTCCACCCGGTGCCGTCGGCCGCGGGGACGCGGCGGTCCGCGCCCATCCTGATCCGGCACACCAGGGCGCCGCTTTCGGTCCGCTTGAGCGTGGGGTCCTGCGTGAGGTTCCCCGCGATAGTGATGGGCGTGTTGGACATAGCGTGTTCTCCCTCCGAGACGGCGCCCCGCGGTGCGGGTGCGCGGCGATTGCTTCTGAAGAAAGCCTGCGCGCCACGGCGCGGTGACGCCATTCACCTGCGCCTATGCTGTGGATAACTCCTTTCTTTCCACAGTGCAGTATTCAACACCGCCCATGCTGTAATGTTCAATAGTATGGCCGTGAGACGATACGGGAAGACCCTTCAGACCGCTCTCCTCAACGCCGCGTGGGAAGAGCTAGAAGCCTCGGGTTACACCGGCATGACGATGGATGCCGTAGCCACCCGGGCGCAGACCAGCCGCGCCGTGCTGTACCGCCGCTGGGCGGACAAGACCGAACTGACTCGGGACGCCGTGCGGCACTACTTTGACACCAACCGGCTCCACCTGCCGGACACCGGCTCGCTGCGCAGCGACCTCATCGCCCTGCTCTCCGAGGCGAACAACACCTACCCCAACATGATCACGCTGGTACGCCTGCACCTCTCGGGGTTCCGCGCCGAGGACTCCAGCGGCTCCAACCCGCTGATGAGCATGCTCCCCGAGGATCGCTTCGCGGTGATCGACGAGATCTACCGCCGCGCGTCCCAGCGCGGGGAGATCGACTTTGCCGCCACCACGCGGCTCACCCGCACGGCGGCGCTCTCGGTGCTGCGCGAGCTGCTGATTACGCGGGTGAACTCGGTGCCGCTGCGGACCGTCGAGGAGCTGGTGGACACCATCGCCCTGCCCCTGGCGCACGCCACCGCCCCGGGCGCGCCGAGCGCGGATTCTGCGGCCTAGGAGAGCGGCGTAGGAGAACGCCCTAGCGCCACGGGGACCGCGAGACGGGCCGCCGGGCGCGGGACGGGGACGCACGGGCGCACAGCGCAGGGCCGCGATGGCCCAGCCGCGTCAGGGCGGCCGTCGTTCCCGCTCGCCCGATCCCCCGCCGCTCCTAGCGGCGCGCGCCCTTCCCGAACTCCTCGGTGTAGTAGGACTCATCCCCGGGCCGCTGCCCGGCGTTCATGCGGGCGAGCATGGCGTTGTAGCTCTCCATGTCCACGTCGCCCTCCGCCTCGGCGCGGCGATCGTAGTCCCGCGCCTTGCCCTCGTCCTCCCTGCGCCACTGCATGAAGAGCACGCTGAAGACGATGACCAGGGGGAAGGCCCCGGAGGCCCAGGCTATGCCGCCGCCGGCGCGCTGGTCCGCCAGCAGGTCCGGCTCCCAGGGCAGCCCCAGGGAGGCGTAAAAGTCCCCGGCGAGGATCTGCGTGAGCTGCATGAGGTACACACCGAAGTAGAGGTGGAAGGGCATAGAGAAGATCAGCCACGCGATGCGCGCCACCGGGGTGCCCCGGCGCGGGACGGGGTCGGGGCCGATCATGTCCCAGAAGTACAGGCACCCGGAGATCAGGAACACCACGTTCATGCCCACGTGCCCGCCGTGCTCGGAGACTAGGACGTCGTAGAGCGGGGTGAGGTAGAGCAGGTAGAAGATCACGATGAACTGCACCGTGTTCACCCCGGGCGCGGTGATAAAGCCGATGACGCGGCTGTGGCACAGCGCCCACGCCCACTCGTGCAGCCCCGGCGGCTGCCCGGCCTCCGTGTCCGCCGGGGGCACGGCCTCCATCAGCAGGGTCAGCGGCGCGCCCAGCACCAGGAACACCGGCACCACCATGGACAGCCCCATGTGGACGATCATGTGCATGGAAAAGAGCGCCATCATGTTCATGCCCATGCCGGAGCTCATCATCACCGCCAGCGCGATGCAGCCTAAGAGGAACCAGGCCGTGCGCCACCAGGGCCAGGGCGTGCCCGCCCGGCGCACCCGCAGCAGCGCCCACAGGTAGCCCGCTGCGAGCAGGAGGGCGATGGTGCCGAACATGAGGTCAAAGCGCCACATTCCCCAGACGTTCCACGCGGTGGGGCTCTCGTGCAGGTCAAAGCCGATGGCGATGGCCATGGGGGAAAGGTTGGGGTCGCGCGGCGGGGGCGGCGGGGTGCGGCCCATCGTGATGGCGATGCCCGTGACGGCGGCCATCACGGCCACCTCCACCGCGGCCACGCGCAGGAACGCGCCCGAGCGCGCGGGGTCCTCGCGCAACTGCGGGATGGTGAGCTGCCGGTGGACGAAGCCCAGGAAGGCCAGCAGCACCACGCCCGCCGTCTTGGCCACGATGATGCGCCCGTAGGTGGTGGTGAACCACTCGGAGAACTCGATGCGGATCGCGGCGTTGATCACGCCGGAGGCCGCCATGAAGAGCACGGACACCAACGCTATGGCGGAGTAGCGCCGCACGGCCACGTCCAGGCGCGGCCCCAGGCGCCGCCCGTGGGCGATCAGCGCCATGAGTCCCCCCACCCAGAGCACCATGAAGATGAGGTGCCAGAGGTAGGAGTTGGTGCCGTAGTCGTGATCCCCGCCGGCGGCGGAGTGCCCCTCCATGCCCAGCGGGATGACCGTGAGGACCGCGCCGACGAGCAGGAAGGGCTGGCTGCCCCAGCGCCGCGAGAACAGCCCCAGCGCCCCCACCACGGCGCAGATCAGGGCCACCCACAGCCAGGCCAGCGCCGTGGAGACCTGGCTGATGGCCACCGACCACGCCTCGGGGCGCAGGGTCTGGGCAAAGGGGGTGCCCGAGACGTCGGAGAGCGTGAGCGGGATCATGAGCAGGGCCACCAGGCCGAAGCACAGGATGCTCAGCGCCCCGGTGCGGGCGGCGATGTGGCCGTCCACGCTCAGGCGCGCCCTCAGGATCGGTTCGGGGCGCGGGGCGATGAGGAAGGCGGAGGCGAGGAAGGACCCGGCCCCCAGCGAGGCCAGCATCCAGCCCACGGCGCGGAAGAAGGGCAGCCCGGCGGTGGTGAGGCGGCCGGGATCGGGAATGCCCAGGGCCTGGAGGGACTCGCCCAAGAATCCCCAGGAGATCACCGCCCCCACCAGCCCCGCGATCAGGGAAAACAGCAGGTACAGCGGCCAGGAGCCGCGCGCTTGACGACGCCTCGGGGCGCGAGGTTCGGCGGTGGTGGTCATGGCCTCCACCCTACTTCCCCGCGCCGCGGGCTCCCCACCTGCCCATTGGAATTCAATAGGTTGAACTCTTAAGATCAACGCTATGGATTATCGCCCTCCCGACATCGTCTACTTCTCCTCCGCCTCGGAGAACACCCGGCGCTTCGTGGACAAGCTCGGCCTGCCCGCCCTGCGCATCCCGCTGCGCCGCGGCGACCCCGCCGCCCACCCGGAGCGCCCCTTCTACCTGATTACCCCCAGCTACGGCGGGGGCGACCCCGCCCGCGCCGTGCCCAAGCAGGTCATCCGCTTCCTCAACGACCCCGCGCACCGCGCGCTGCTGCGCGGCGTCATCACCAGCGGCAACACCAACTTCGGCAGCGCCTACTGCTGCGCCGGGCCCCTGATCTCCCACAAGTGCCAGGCCCCCGAGCTGTACCGATTCGAACTCCTGGGCACCTCGCGCGACGTCGCCCGCGTGCGCGCCCTCCTCCACGAAAGGACGTAAAAACCGTGCACTACATGAAGCGCTCCATCCTGCCCAGCGTGTGGCGCACCGCCACGGACGCCCCCATCCGCCCCATCAACTGGAACCTCCTCGAGGACCCCAAGGACACCGAGGTGTGGCGCCGCCTGACCAGCAACTTCTGGCTGCCGGAAAAGGTGCCGCTCTCCAACGACCTCCCCGCCTGGCAGGCGCTGGACCCCCGGCACCGCGCGCTCACCGTGCGCGTGTTCACCGGGCTCACGCTCCTGGACACGGTGCAGGCCACCGTGGGCGAGCCCGCCCAGATCCCCGACGCGCGCACGGAGCAGGAGCAGGCGGTGTACACCAACATCGCCTTCATGCAGTCCGTGCACGCCCGGTCCTACAGCTCCGTGTTTTCCACCCTGTGCTCCACCCGCGAGATCACCGAGGCCTACTCCTGGGCCGTCGATAACCCGCTGCTGCAGCGCCGCGCCACCACGGTGCTGGCCCACTACCACGGCGCCGATCCCCTCAAGCGCAAGGCGGCGGCCACCATCCTGTCCTCCCTGCTGCTCTACGCCGGGTTCTACCTGCCGCTGTGGTTTGCCAGCCGCGCCACCATGCTCAACACCGCGGACATGATCCGCCTCATCCTGCGGGACAAGGCCGTGCACGGCTACTACTCCGGGTACAAGTACCAGCGCGGGCTGGACGCCCACCCCGAGCGCGCGGAGGAGATGCGGGACTTCACCCACCGGCTCGTGGCCGACCTCCTGGAGCAGGAGCGGCGCTACTCCTCGGAGCTGTACGACCTCGTCCCCGAGCCCACCATCGACGGCGTGATGGCCTTCGTCCACTACAACGCCAATAAGGCGCTCATGAACCTCGGGTACGCCCCCGCCTACGAGGAGGAGGCCGAGGCCGTGGAGCCGGAGATCCTCGCGGCGCTCACCCCCGACGCCTCCGAGACGCACGACTTCTTCAGCGGCTCCGGCTCCAGCTACGTCATCGGCGCCACCGAGCCCACCGAGGAGTCCGACTGGGACTTTTAAGCCGCCCTGCCCGCCCGCCCCGGCGCGCGCATGCGCTAAAATCTCCCCTGGCGGGTCAGCCGTGGCTCGCCGGGCCTCCGTAGCTCAGTGGATTAGAGCAGTGGGTTTCTACCCCATTGGTCGCGGGTTCGAATCCTGCCGGGGGCGCTTTTTGTAACCCCAGGTTCTAGCAGGGAAAATGCCTAGCAGCCTGGGGTTTTGCCTTTTCCTCCCCCCGTGACGAATACCGCGAAACACGGTCAAATACGGCCAAACACGGTCGCGCATGTAGTCAATTTGTAGTCAGATTTTTTCGTCACGCCAGGACCTGAAACCGCAGCTCAGCCATCTAGACCAAAGAAAAACCACTCCCGCCCACCAGACGCAGCCCCATATCACACACCGCATCGAAGCATGGACGCCACGCGCCTCAACTAGGCAAGCCGTAAGCACCGGAAATCGCTATCACCATTATTGACATCGATTCCCTTATTGACACCCTATTGGGAACCTCCTTAGAATAAACTCACCATCCACAAACCACACCCGCAATAAGAAGGAGCAACAACACATGGCACAAACATGCCTCGCCCACAAAGACCACGATCACCAGCACGGCCCCAACTGCGGGCACGTCGCCATCCCCCACGGAGACCACGTGGACTACATCCACGACGGACACATC
>NZ_AQXB01000002.1 GCF_000375365.1 Corynebacterium mastitidis DSM 44356
CGTCTGCTGTGCAGTGTCTGGCATGACACGCCCCCTGGTTTGGGTGGGGTTGTGGTTGTGTTGGTGGTTGATGGTGGTGGGGAAACGCCCGGTCCCTTTTCGAACCCGGTAGCTAAGCCCATTTCATGCTGATGGTACTGCACTCGTTGGGGTGTGGGAGAGTAGGTTGCCGCCAACACTAAAACTTCATCAAAAGGGTGGGGTAGGGAAACTCGTGATGGTTTCCCTACCCCCCTTTTTTTGTGTGTATAGGTGTGTGCGCGTGCCGGAGGCGCACACCAAGCAAGGGGCAGCAGGGAAACCCCAGCCCCGCTAAACCCGGAACACCCGCTCCTGCCCACTGAGCGGATCGGTAAAGGAAAGCTCCACGGCGCGCAGCCGTAGCGGTCGGTCGAAGTCCTCCGGCCCGGGGTCCACCGCGGGGTACAGGGGGTCGCCCTCGATGGGAACGCCGGCCTGGGCCATGTGCACGCGCAGTTGATGGGTCTTTCCCGTGTGCGGCCGCAGCACATACACCCCCCGGTCTCCCTGGGGCAGGGGGCGAATACTCAGCACGGTGGTGTGTGCGTTGGGCTCCCTGTCCGGCCATACCCTGGCCTGGAGGTCGCCGGGCGTCTTGGTCATGTGGGAGGCCCACCGCAGCCCGGAGGTGGCGCAGAGGTGGGCCAGGTGGGCGTCGTAACGCGCCACGGCCTCGTAGGTCTTGGCCACCCGCCGGGCGGCAAAGAGTTCCTGATAGGCCCCGCGTACCTCGGGGCGCTTGGTGAGCAGGAGCAGGCCGGAGGTGAGCCGGTCCAGGCGGTGCGCAGGTGTGAGGTCGTTGTTGCCGGTGTTGCGGCGTAGCCGCACGGTGGCGGTCTCGGTGATGTGCTCGCCGCGTGGCATGGTGGCCAGGAACGGGGGCTTGTCCACGACCAGTAGGGAGTCGTCCTCGTGGACGATTCTCACCTGGTGGGGCACCGGGGTTTCCGGGGCGGGGGTGCGGTAGAACCACACGTCAGCTCCGGGGCGGAGGACGTCCTCGGGGGCGAGGGGCGTGGCGTCGCGCAGCCGGACCTCGCCCTCGTCGAAGCGCCGCAGGATCGCCTGGGCGTCGTCCTGCGGGTGGCGGTGGCGCTGGGAGCCGATGAGGTGGCTGAGGAACTCGAGCGCCGTGAGGCGGGTGCCCTCGGGGACGCGGGCGCGGGAGGGGTTGAGCCCATCCCGGATGGGGAGGGGCGGGGGTGTCCGGCGTCGTCGAATAGCAGCCATGAGGCCACTGTAGAGGGGTAGGATGAGGGGTGTTGAGTCCAGTTGAGGAAAGGGGACGCGATGAGCGCTGAAGGAATCATCGTCGTTGCGGTTGATGGCTCGGAGGCCTCGAAGGTGGCGGTTCGGTGGGCCGCCAATACCGCCCAGAAACGCGGCATACCGCTGCGGCTGGCGTCGAGCTACACCATGCCGCAGTATCTCTACGCGGAGGGCATGGTGCCCCCGCAGGAGCTTTTCGACGACCTCCAGAACGAGGCGATGGAGAAGATCGACGAGGCCCGCGGCATCGCCCACGAGGTCGCCCCGGAGATCAAGATCGGTCACACCATCGCGGAGGGCTCGCCCATCGACATGCTCCTGGAGATGTCCAAGGACGTGACCATGATCGTGATGGGCTCGCGCGGCCTGGGCGGCCTCTCCGGCATGGTGATGGGGTCGGTCTCGGCGGCGGTGGTATCGCACGCCTCCTGCCCCGTGGTGGTCGTGCGCGCGGATAACCCGGTGGACGAGAACACCAAGTACGGCCCCGTGGTGATCGGCGTGGACGGCTCCGAGGTCTCCCAGCGGGCCACGGAGTACGCCTTCGCGGAGGCCGACGCCCGCGACGCCGAGCTGGTGGCGGTGCACACCTGGATGGACATGCAGGTGCAGGCCTCGCTGGCGGGCCTCTCCGCGGCGCAGCAGCAGTGGGAGGAGGTGGAGGCGGAGCAGCGCGAGCTGCTGGATTCCCGCCTGGCGCCCTTCATGGAGCGCTACCCGAACGTGGAGGTGAGCAAGGTCATCACCAGGGACCGCCCGGTGCGCGCGCTGGTGGACGCCGCGGAGAAGGCACAGCTCTTGGTGGTAGGCTCGCATGGACGCGGTGGTTTCAAGGGCATGCTCCTGGGTTCCACCTCGCGTGCTTTGTTGCAATCCGCGCCGTGCCCCATGATGGTCGTGCGGCCGGATAAGTAGACATAAGGAGTGTCAATATGAGTCTGAGCTTGGGCTTTTTAGGCTGGATCATCATCGGTGGCCTGGCTGGCTGGATCGCCTCCAAGATCAAGGGCACCGACGAGCAGCAGGGCCTGGTCCTGAACGTCCTGGTGGGCGTGGCCGGCGGCCTCATCGGCGGGTTCCTCCTGGACCTCATCGGCGTGGACGTGGCCGGGGGTGGGAAGATCTTCAGCTTCCTCACCTGCCTGCTGGGTTCGGTGATCCTGCTGACGATCGTGAACAAGATTCGTCGCTAGCCCGGCAACCGGGCGGCATCATGCCCGGCCCCTCGTGTGGAAAGCAGCACAGGGGCCGGGCCTCGTTCGTCTCAACGGACAGATTTGTCTATTATGTGGGGGTAAGCAACCCCCGTTGCCCGCAGGAAGGATAGGAGATTAGTGGCCACCACCAAGGGGCGAAAACCGGCGTCAGGTACCTCGCGGCGGCGCAGCCGTCCGAGCCCGAGGGAGCGGCTGCTGACCTCGGCGACCAACCTCTTTACCACGGAGGGCGTGCGGGTCATCGGCATCGATCGCATCCTGCGCGAGGCCGACGTGGCCAAGGCCTCCCTGTACTCGCTCTTCGGCTCCAAGGACGCGCTCGTGGTGGCCTACGTGGAGCAGCTCGACGCCGAGTGGCGTAAGGCGTGGCGGCAGCGCACCCAGGAGATGACGGAACCGGACGCCAAGATCCTCGCCTTCTTTGACCAATACATTGAGCAGATGCCGGGGGAGAACTACCGGGGATCGCACTTTCTCAACGCCGTGTGCGAGTACCCCAAGCCGGAGACGGAGGCGGAGCACAACATCATCCGCGCGGTGATGAAGCACCGCCGCTGGTGCCAGGACACCCTGACTCAGCTCCTCACGGAGCGCAACGGCTACCCCAGCGCCACCCAGGCCGGGCACCTGCTCATCTTCCTCGACGGCGGGGTGGCGGGCTCGCGGGTCTCGCGGACGGTCGAGCCCTTGGAGGCGGCCCGCACGCTGGCCCGCCAGATGCTGGCGGAACCCCCGGCGGATTACTCGATTTAGGGGCTGCGTTCGTTGTCTGGGCCGGGTTTGGGCCACTAGACCGCACCGTCTGCTCCCCTGCCGTGCTCGGGCCCCAGGGGGAGCAAGTTGTGAGGGACTCACTGGGTAGAACCCCTACTCCCCTCGGCGGTGCCGCCCCCCGCTGCCGCGCCGCTCCGTGGGCACCTCCACCCGCATGCGGCCCGCCCACTCGCGGTCGAGGGAGTGCCGCTCGTCGCGCTGCCCCGCGGGCGACGCGGCCGGGACGGCGCCCGCCGCCGTGGCCCCACCCGGGGCTGCCTGCCCGCCGCCCTTGGCGGCCCTCTTCGCGGCCTTGGCCTCGGCGATAATGCCGCGCCGGGTCTCCTTCTTCGCGCGGGCGATGTCCTTGCGGTGCTTTTTCTCCGAGGCGCGCTGCACGCGCCGCAGCTCGGCCTTCTCCACGGCGCGTTTCCGGTGTTCGGAGGAGCCCACGCCCTTGAGCCGCAGCGCCCAGATCTCCCGGCTCTGGGCGCGCTCGCGGTTCCGGATGGCGTGGTGCTCCTCGCGCTGCCGGTGGAAGTACGCGCGGTGATCGGCCTCCAGCGGAAGGCGGCGGCGCAGCAGGAGGTGGATGAGGGCGTTTTGGCTCAGCGTCCAGAGGTTGTTGCCAAACCAGTAGACGATGATGGCCACGGGCAGGGGGCCGAGGAGCCCGGCGGTGACCAGCATGATGGGGATCCAGACGGCCAGCAGCAGGGTGACCTTGTAGATGTTGATCGCCAGGTCGGAGGCGTAGTTGAGGGACTGGCGGCTCCGGTGTAGGGAGAGCGCCATGTTGAGCACCGTAAAGACCACGGCCAGGAGGAGGAAGGGCAGGATGAGCCCGGTGACCTCGGAGCGGGTGGTTCCCAGCTCGGCCAGGCGCTCCGCGGGCATGGCGCGGTAGGCGGGCAGCGGTACCCCGAGGAACGTGGTGTCGAGGAAGGAACTCACGTCCTGGGCGCTCAGGAAGCCGATGCGGTGGTGTTGCGCGTCGAGCCCCTCGGCGGGCCGGGCGATGCGCAGCAGGAGGCGGTAGAGGCCGATGAAGGCGGCGAGCTGGATCAGCGGGGGGATGCACCCGGCGGCGGGCTTGTACTGAAAGCGCTTGCGCAGTCGGCTGGTCAGGGCCATCTCCTCGAGCATGCCCCGGCGGTCGGTGCGCTCGGCGTAGGCGCGGCGCACGGCGTCGAGATGCGGGCGCATGAGCACGGATATGCGGGCCGCCCGGTACTGCATCCAGGCGAAGGGGGCGATGAGGGCGCGCACCGCCACGATGAGGCCCACGAGGCTCAAGAGCCAGGCGTGATGCTCGTTGATTCCCAGCAGAGAATGGAAGAATAGGTGCCACATCTTCATGACCCCCGAGATGGGGAGGACAAAGAGGTTGAGCACGTCCGCCGCCTTTCTTTATGCCTTATGCGCCTCGCGGGGCACATGCCTTGACGCTGGGAAACTGCTGCTAAGCGTACCGTGTGGAGTATGACAACGGTGGAACGCCCGGAGCGCCCGGGGGAAAATAGCCTGACCAATGGCGTTCATGTATTGACCTCTGTACTGCTCATCGTCACGGTCAGCGCCTCGGTGCAGTTGGAGCTGCGGATGGCCGCCGTCAACGTGATTATCTGCGCGCTTTTTGCCTTTCTGTACTTCTTCGGCTCGGACCTGTGGGAGGGCTGGCCCCTGGTGGCGCGGCTGACGTGGCTGCTGGGCCTGTCCGGGCTGTGGGTGCTCATGCTGCCGCTGGCGGACGTCGGCGTGTACCTCCTGCTCTCCCTGTTCTTCCTGTATCTGAGGGTGCTGGACGATTATCGCGGCGTGGTGGCCGTGGTGGTGGCCACGGTGATCTCCATCGGGGCGCAGATCCCCAAGGGGCTCACGGTGGGGGCGGTCATGGGGCCCACGGTCTCCGCCCTGGTGGTGGTGGCCATCTACTACGCGTTCCGCACGCTGTGGCAGGTGAGCGCGGAGCGCCAGGAGCTGATCGAGCAGCTCATGGACACCCGCACGCAGCTGGCCGCCTCGGAGCACGCGGCGGGCATGGCGGCGGAGCGCCAGCGCATCGCGCACGAGATCCATGACACGGTGGCCCAGGGCCTGTCCAGCATTCAGATGCTCCTGCACGCCGCCGAGCGCGATCTGGGAAAGACCGGGCTGAGCGAGGAGGAGTCCGCGCCGGTGCGCACGCGGATCGACCAGGCGCGGCGGAGCGCCTCGGAGAACCTCGCGGAGGCGCGGGCCATGATCGCGGCCCTGCAGCCGGCGGGGCTGTCCTCCACCTCCCTGGAGGCGGCGCTGCGCCGGGTGGCCACGAGCTTCGGCGCGAGCGCGGACATGAGCATCGAGGTGGACATCGAGGGGGAGGTGTACGACCTGCCGATGAGGGTGGAGGCGGTGCTCCTGCGCGTGGCTCAGGGTGCGGTGGGCAACGCGGTGAAGCACTCCGGGGCGCAACGCGCCCGGATCACCGTGACCTATGGGCAGGGGGAGGTGCGCCTGGACGTGGTGGATAACGGGCGCGGCTTCGATCCCCAGGCGGTGGCGCAGCGCCCGGCGGGGCTGGGGCACGTGGGGCTGGACGCCATGCGACGCCGCGCCGAGGAGATAGGCGGGCGGCTCACGGTGGAGTCCTCCCCGGGCGCGGGAACGGCGATGTCGGCGGCTATTCCGGTGGAAAGCGGCATACTAGAATGAAAACCCAGCGCGGAAGGGAATGAGGGATAGATGGGACGCTCGACGATTAGGGTTCTCCTTGCCGACGATCACCAAATCGTGCGCATGGGGCTGCGCGCCATCCTCGACGGCGCGGAGGACATCGAGGTGATCGGCGAGGTGGCCACGGCGGACGCCGCCATTTCCGCAGCCTACGCCGGGGGAATAGACGTGATCCTCATGGACCTGCGCTTTGGCCCTGGGGTGGAGGGGGCCAAGGTCACCACGGGGGCGGAGGCCACGCGCGCGATCAAGCAGGCGATGGCCCGCCCGCCCAGGGTCTTGGTGGTGACCAATTACGATACCGACGCGGATATTCTCGGGGCGATTGAGGCGGGCGCCGTGGGGTATTTGCTCAAGGACGCCCCGCCCGCGGAATTGCTGGCGGCGGTGCGGTCTGCGGCGGAGGGGGATTCCGCGCTTTCCCCCGTGGTGGCGGATCGCCTGATGACGCGCGTGCGCACCCCGCGCACCTCTTTGACGCCCCGCGAGTTGGAGGTATTGGGGCTGGTGGCGGACGGCTGTTCCAACCGGGAAATAGGGCAGCAGCTTATGCTTTCTGAGGCCACGGTGAAGTCCCACCTGGTGCACATTTACGACAAGCTCGGGGTACGTTCACGTACTTCTGCGGTGGCCTGCGCCCGGGAGCAGGGCGTTATTTAGGGGAAACAAAAGCCGGTTTTTGCCCCGGCGGGGTAAAAAACCGGCTTTTTGCGTAAAAAATTAACGGTGCGCCTGATTATAGGCCTCGATGACCTCGGAGGGGATCTTGCCGCGCAGGGCGATGTCCTTGCCCTGGTCAAGGGCCCACTGGCGGATCTCGCGGGCCTTGCTGTTGCGCGCCGCGCCGCTGTTGCGGCGCCCGCTGACCGGGGCGGCGTGCTTGCGCGCCACCGCGAGGTAGGGGCGGAACATCTCGCGGAACTTCTCGGCATTCTCGGCGGAAAGGTCGATGATGTAGTCCGTGCCGTCGAGGGCAAAGCGGACCACGTTCACCTCATGGGATTCCAGCGGAGTGCCGCTCAGATCGTCAAAGTACTGGGTGATTTCCTTGCGTGCCATGGGATAACCCTTCTCGTGCTTGGCCAGAATAACCCAGAGTAGCTGCGCTCTTCCGGCCCATATTGTTCATGGTTGGTACTACTGTACATCGTATTGTGCGTAACTACTAGTTGCGAACCCAAGAACAAGAAGGAGTTATCTATCTACCCAGAAAGTACCGTGGTTACCGTGCGGGATTAGCGTTGTTTGATGCGTCCCTGAATTTCATTAGTCACCTGGTCAATATCGTGAGAGATGCTGGAGTGGGCGCGGCGGCGCTGCTCCTCCGTCATATATTCCGCGTTATCCACGGCGGCGGAAAGCTCTTCCAGCCGGTCCTCCACGTCGTGCACGAATCCAGAGGGCAAACCCGTACCTTCCAGGGATTGCTTGATCCCGTGAATACGGGCCTTCAGGGGCGCGCCATAACCGGAGAACTGCGCCATCTGATCCGTGGTCACGCCGAGCTTCCGGGCGCGGGCGGAGTTCATCTGCTCGCGCAGCGCGGTAAGGCCCCGGTAGATCAGGGGCAGCGCGATGGGCGCGAGCAGCCGGGCGGCGCCCGTCCAGCGCTTGACGTTATCGGCGTTAAACTTCCCCGCCTGAATCTGCGCGAGCTTATTCTCCGCCATCTTGCGCTCGTGCTTGTGCTTGGCCTTCAGCCCCTTGTGCTCCGCCTTCAGCAGCCCCTTCTCCTGCTTGGCCAGGAGCTTCGCCTGGCGCTGCCGCGCCTTGGCCTGCGCCTTGACCTCGGCCTTGGCCTTCGTCTTGGCGGCCTTGATGTGTGCCTTGGAGCGGGCGCGCCGCTTGCTCAAGCTCTTCAGGATTCCCATTCTTCCGTGATCCTTCGCGGTCGTTGATGTTCACCTTTGCCGCCTCAACCTTACCCGCGCGCATGCCCTATGCTCTTATTTCATTGTGGAACAACGGTCGCGGATAACCCCAGCCCCGGTACGAGTGCCGGACCTGCTGGGGTGTGGCTACAAGCAGGTGCAGCGGCGTCGCTTTCCCGCCACGCCGCCCACGGACGCCGCGCGGCACCGGCACCGGCGGCGCCTCGACGCCGTGGCGGCGGTCTTAGCCCTGCTGCCCACCGGCCCGGCCATCGGGGATGCTCGCGCGCGCCGCTTTTGCCGCCTCGCCGTGGACACCTCCGACGCGGACGCCGACCTCGATACCCTCGAGGCCCTGGCCAAGGGGGCCAACCTCGTGGAGGGAGCGGTGTTTACCGGTACCCACGAGGGGGTGCCCTGGGTGGCGGAGGTGGACCTGCTGGCCCTGCTGCCCGACGGCACCTACCTGCCGGTGGCGGTGAGCAATCACCGGGTGGGCCGCCCGCGCGCGGGCGCTCGGGCCGAGGTGATCCCCACCGCCCGCCTGGGCCTGGGCCAGCCGCACCCGGAGGAATACGCCCTCAAGCACCACTCCTCCGATAGCTTCCGCCTGGCGCTCGCCGCCCGCGCCCTGGCCGAGTACGGGCTCGGGGACGGCCGCGCGGGGCTGATCGGGCAGGATCGGCGGCGGGTGTTCCTCCTTAACGCCGGGGTGTTCCAGAGCGCCGTGGACTCCGCCCTGGGGCGGCCCGAGCCCGCCGGGCCCCGGCGGCTCAAGGAGTGCGCGGACTGCCGCTTCTGGGCCCACTGCGAGCCGGAACTGCGCGCGGCCGACGACCTCAGCCTTTTCCTCCCCGGGGATCGGGGCGAGCGATTCCGGCGGCGCGGGATACACACGGTGACCGCCCTGGCGGACGCCGGGCTGGGCGAGGCCTCCGCGCTGGCGCGCGCCTGGCAGCGTGGCACGCCCGTGCTGCGGCGGCCCACCCTGGACGCCCCGCCGCGCGCGGACGTGGAGGTGGACATCGACGTGGAGGCCTACCTGGATCAGGGGGCCTACCTGTGGGGAACCTACGACGGCCGGGACTACCGCCCCTTCGCGACCTGGGAGGGGCTCGGCGGCGAGGCCGAGGCCCGCAACTTCGCGGCCCTGTGGCGGTGGCTCATGGACACGCGGCAGCGGGCCCGCGAGCGGGGCCTGACTTTCCGGGCCTACTGCTACGCCCGCCACGGGGAGAACCACTGGCTGCGCTCCTCCGCGCGGAGGCTTCCCGGTGGCCCCACGGAGCGGGAGGTGGAGGAGTTCCTGCGCGGCCCGGAATGGGTGGACGTCTTTGACTCGGTCAGGGCCTCGCTGGCGGGGCCCTTCGGCCTGGGCCTGAAGGTGGTGGCCCCGCAGGCGGGATTCCGCTGGCGCGACGAGGGCTTTGACGGCGAGGAGTCCGTGAACGCCTACCGGGTGGCGGTGGGGCGGGACCCGGGGGACGCGGAGGCGGCGCGACGGCTGCTCCTGCGCTACAACGGCGACGATTGCCGCGCCACCGCCGCCGTGCGCGCCTGGCTGTGCGAGGGCGCGCCGGGCGCGCGGCCCCTGAGCGGCGCCTAGTCCTCCACGAGGACGTCGAAGTTCATGCCCCTGCTGTGGTGCCCGGCGATGGTGCACCAGCCGGGAACATCGGCGGTGATGATCCCGGCGTCCACCGTCGCCTCCCGGCCCGGGGTGACCCGCCCGGACCTGGCCCCGTTGGTGAGCTTGAGGTCATGGGCCCGGGAGTCCTCGTTGCGCAGCTCGATGACGAGGCGATGGCCCCGGGGCACGGTCACGGTGGCGGGCTCAAAGGCCATGTCGCCCGCGCGCACGGAGACCCGCGTCTCGGGCCCGCTACCCGGCCCGGAGCCGGGAGCCGTCCCGCCGGGGCCCGCGAGGCCGCCGCAGAGGGCCGTGACCAGGGCGAGGAGAGACAGCCCCAGCGCCACCTGGCCGGTGCCGCCGCGGGCGTGCTGAACCTCCGGAACCTCCGGGGTCTCCGGGATCTCGGAGAGCGAGGCCGCCTGAGTGTGCCCGCCCACCTGGGCGCGCACGGCGCGAACCATCAGCGGGAGGAAGGCCGCCAGGCCCAGGACCGCGAGGGCGCTGGCCGCCACGCGCAGCCACGAGTAATCCGCCAGCAACCACAGGGCGAGGCCGCCGTTGGTGAGGGTGACGCGCAGCATGCCGGCGCGGTACGTCTCCCGCAGCCCCCAGGCGGAACGCACCCGCATGGTGACCGGAAGCAGGTAGCTCATCATGCCCACCAGCAGTTGTCCGCCAAAGCCCACGAGAAGGGCGGTGATGGGCGGGGCCGCGTGGGCGCCCTGGCGCAGCACGTCCACGCAGAACCAGACCAGGCACCCGAGCAGCCACGCCAGCGCCGCCGTCACGGACACCGAGCCGTAGGTGGCTGCCTTGGGACCCGCGCTCAGCGCGATCCGGAACCACGGGGCGCAGGCGAGCAGCCAGCCGACGGTGTAGAGCGCCAACCCGGCGAAGAGCACCCAGGGGTGGTCGAGCAGGGCGCCGGGGACCGCCGCGCACAGGCCGCAGAGGTGCAGCCCGAGCACGACCCAGGGATGCGCGCCCGGGGCGTCGCGGCGGGGCGGGCGGCCCCAGAGGGCCGGAAAGAGCACCGCGAGGGTGGCCGAGGCGGCCAGCCCGAGGAAGTCGCCGAGGTTGAGGATCAGGTGCGCCTGCATTAGGCGATCGTGCGTGGCCCCCTCCGGCGAGGAGGCCAGCAGCGCGCCGATGGCCGCGCCCACGGTCAGGCACAGCGCGGAGGCGACGTAGCCGAGCACGCAGGGAAGAAGCGGCGCGCCGCGCCGTCGCCGGGCCTGGGCGCACAGCGCCCAGGCGTGCCAGAGGAGCGCGGCCGCCACGATTCCCGCGCCGAGGTGCGTCACGGCGGTCACGGCGGCGACCTGCCCGGCCAGGGTGCCCACGACGCCGAGGTTGAGCAGCGCTATGCGGCGTAGCTGCGGAGGCCGGGCGGCGTGGTCAAGGCGCTGATCGAGGAAGGACTCGGTGAAGTGCTGGGACCACACCACGATGGAGTTTGTCACCGCCCCCAGAGTGAAGGTGTGAATGAGCACCCAGCGGTAGTCCGGGATGGCGCTGTGCGCCAGGCCCACCAGCACGAGGACGACGAGCCACACCGTCACGGGACGGCTCGCGCGGCGGTGCCACGAGCCGCTCTGCGCCCTCGGCGCTCTCGGTGAGATCCCCATGGCTTCATGCTAGGACTCGGGGGTGGCGTGGGGGTGCGCAGCGGCGCGTGGTGAGGCATCATCGCACTCATGAACGATATTCCCGCCCCGGAGCCCGAGCCCGCGTCCCCCTCGCCCTCGCTGCTGAGCCGCGATCACCTCGTCATGCAGCAGGTGACCGGCCTGATGAGCAACGACTTTGACATCCTCGATCCCCAGGAGAACCCGGTGGGCAGGGTGCTCACCTCCGGCTCCCTCATGGGGCGCATGATGATGGGCCACCGGAGCCTGACCGTCGCGGAGCCGGACGGCACCCCGCTGGTCAACCTCACCGACACGGTGAACCTTCTGCGCGAGACGATGGAGCTTACCCGCCCGGACGGCGCCGCCCTGGCCCACCTGCGGCAGCGCTGGAGCTTCTTCCGCACCCGCGTGGACATGCACCTGGCGGACGGGCGCACGGTGGAACTCACCGGGAACCCCTGGGACTATGACTATCAGTTCGTGGTGGAGGGCGCGGAGGTCGCCCGCGTGACGCGCTCCTGGGGCGGCCTGGGGCGCGCCCTGCTCGGTCATTCCCGCTACAACCTGGTGTTCGCGCCGGGCGTTCCGCAGGAGGTGCACGCGGCGGTGCTGGGCGGGGTGGTGGCGCTCGACCTCATCCGGGCGAAGCGCAGGACGGCGATCGGCAGCTAACAACGACCACGCGCCGCCCTCCCGCGGGCGCGGGGTGGGCGGCGCTGTGTTTGTGCGGTCCGTGCGGACCGTGCGGCTGTGCGCGCGGGGAGTTACTTCTGCGCGGCGGCGAAGCGGGCGGCCACGTCCTCCCAGTTAAAGACGTTCCACACGGCCTTGACGTAGTCCGGCTTCACGTTCTTGTACTGGAGGTAGAAGGCGTGCTCCCACATGTCCAGCATGAGCAGCGGGGTGAGGTTCGCGGAGACGTTGCCCTGCTGGTCGGTGAGCTGCTCCACGACCAGGCGGCCCGCGATGTGGTCGTAACCCAGCACGGCCCAGCCGGAGCCGTGCAGGCCCAGGGCGGCGGAGGAGAAGTGATCCTTGAACTTCTCGAAGGAGCCAAAGTCCCGGTCGATGGCCTCGGCCAGCTCGCCGGTGGGCTCGCCGCCGCCGTTGGGGGAGAGGTTCTTCCAGAAGATGGAGTGGTTGGTGTGGCCGCCCAGGTTGAAGGCCAGGTTCTTGGACAGCGCGCGGATCTGATCCGGGTTGGTGCCCTCCTCGCGGGCCTTCTCCAGGGCCTCCAGGGCGGCGTTGGCGCCGGCCACGTAGGTGGCGTGGTGCTTGGAGTGGTGCAGCTCCATGATCTCCGCGGAGATGTGGGGCTCCAGGGCGTCGTAAGCGTAATCAAGCTCGGGAAGCTCGTAGACAGCCATGAGATGTAAGTCCTTTCGTCTAAATGCCTAAATGCACTGTAGCTGCGCGCGCGGCGCGTGCCACCCCATGATAGGAACTTTCCGCACATCCGCAATGTTTTTGTTCGCTCAAGCAATGGTTCGGGCGCACGCGGGGCGGGAATGCGCCGAGCGCGCCTATCGTTGGGGCTGACAACGGCGACGCGAAAGAGAGGCACGCGCATGGGCTGGCTGATAGGCGGCACCCCCGAATTGCTCGAACCCGGCGAGGCCCTGCCCGGCCGCGCCACCCCGATCCTGGCGGACCCGCCGCCGCACGCGGTGCTGGGAACGCCGCTGACCGGCCCCTGGCGCGCGGGGCAGCGCAGCGTGCTCGTGGGTATCGGCTGCTACTGGGGCGCGGAGAAGATGTACTGGGGGCTTCCCGGGGTGGAGTCCACGTCGGTGGGCTTTGCCGGCGGCGTGACCCCCAACCCCACCTACCGGGAGGTGTGCACCGGGCGCACCAACCACGCCGAGGTGGTGCAGGTGGTCTTTGATCCTGAGCGGGTGACCCTGGAGGAGATCGTGGCGGCGGCGCTGGAGGCGCACGACCCCACCCAGGGATACCGCCAGGGCAACGACGTGGGAACCCAGTATCGCTCCGCCTTTTACACCGAGACCCCCGAGGAGGCGGAGCGGGTGCGCGAGGTCGTGCGCGGCTACGGCGCCCGGCTTGCCGACGCCGGGTTCGGCCCCGTGACCACCGAGGTGTCCGCGCTCGCGCAGACCCCGGCCGGGGCGTACTACCTGGCCGAGGAGGAGCACCAGCAGTACCTGCACAAGGTGCCCGGCGGCTACTGCCCGCACCACGGGACGGGCATCGCCTGCGGGTGAGCGGCGCGCCGGGGAGACGCGCGACACAAAAGCGGAAACAATCCCACTTAAACGGGCATAATGGGAAGGGAAGGTCGCGCGGCTTTACAAGTTCACACACGTAGGGAGACAGGCAGTGAAGCAGACCATCGGCAACAAGGTCGTTCTCATCGGCGCGGGCGACGTGGGGGTGGCCTACGCCTACGCCCTGGTCAACCAGGGGACCATCGACCACCTGGCGATCATCGACATCGACGAGAAGAAGCTCGAAGGCAACGTCATGGACCTCAACCACGGCGTGGTGTGGGCGGGCTCGCGCACCCGGGTGACCAAGGGCAGCTACGAGGACTGCGCGGACGCCGCCCTGGTGGTCCTCTGCGCCGGCGCCGCCCAGAAGCCCGGGGAGACGCGCCTGCAACTGGTGGACAAGAACGTGGCCATCACCAAGTCCATCGTCACGGAGGTCATGGCGCACGGCTTCGACGGCATCTTCCTGGTGGCCTCCAACCCCGTGGACATCCTCACCTACGCCACCTGGAAGTTCTCCGGGCTGCCCACCCAGCGCGTGATCGGCTCCGGCACCGTGCTGGACTCCGCCCGCTTCCGCTACATGCTCGGCGAGCTCTACGAGACGGCCCCCAGCTCCATCCACGCCTACATCATCGGCGAGCACGGGGACACGGAGCTGCCGGTGCTCTCCTCGGCCACCATCGCCGGGGTGTCCATGCGCAGGCTGCTGGAAAAGGACCCCGCGCTGGAGGGCCGCCTGGAAAAGATCTTCGAGCAGACCCGCGACGCCGCCTACCACATCATCGACGCCAAGGGCTCCACCTCCTACGGCATCGGCATGGGCCTGGCGCGGATCACCCGCGCCATCCTGCACAACCAGGACGTGGCGCTGCCGGTGTCCGCCTACCTCGAGGGCGAGTACGGCCAGGAGGACATCTACATCGGCACCCCGGCGATCCTCAACCGCGGCGGCATCCGCCGCGTGGTGGAGCTGGAACTCTCGGAGCGGGAGCAGGAGCGCTTTGCCCACTCGGCAAACACCCTGCGCGAGATCCAGGGGCAGTTCTTCTAGGCTCCTCTCGCCGCCGCTCACCCAGCGCGCCGGGGCGCGGCGGCGTAACCTGTGGGCGTGAAAATCATCGCGCACCGCGGCTACTCCTCCCGTTACCCGGAATCCACGGAGATCGCCTACGCAAAGGCCTTCGAGCTTCCCATCCACGGGGTGGAATGCGATATTCGCCTGACCAGGGACGGGGAGGTGGTGTGCATCCACGATCCCATCCTGGATCGGGTGTCCAACGGCAGCGGCAGGGTCTCCGTGCGCACCCTCGAGGAGCTGGGGCGCCTGGACTTCGGCACCGAGGAGCACCCGCAGCGGGTGCTCACCCTGAACCGGCTCCTGGAGATGGCTAAGGGGTGCGATCACCACCTCTACATCGAGACGAAGCACCCCCTGCGCTACGGGCGCATGCTGGAGGAACAACTGGTGCGCGCGCTGACCTACCACGGGATGCTGCGCGACCCGCGCGTGCACGTGATCAGCTTCGCCGGGGCGTCGATAAGCAGAATGCACGCCCTGGCCCCGCAGGTGGACAGGATCTACCTGCGGCGCTCCTGGCACAGGCTGCTGCACCCCTGCGACCCCACGGTGGGAGCGCCCACCGGCCTGGGGATGTCCATCGAGAGGGCCCGCCAGCACCCGGGTCTCGTGGGCGCGCGCGGCCTGCCCACCTACGTCTGGACGGTGGACGAGCCGGGGGACATGGAGTGGGCGCGGGATCACGGGGTGGACATGCTGGCCACCAATAAGCCGGAACTGGCATTGACGTATCTTTGAGGGCATGGCCAAGAAAAATAAGAAGAACGACGACCTGCCCGAGGGAATGAGCCGCCGCCAGGCCAAGCTCGCCAAGCGCGCCGCCGAGCGCGCGGCCCTGGAGAAGGACCCCCGCCCCTACACCGGCTTCGCCGCAGAGGCGGACCTGGTGGCCCTCCAGGAGTTCGTGCCCTCGGCCACCGCCGCCGTGAAGGTCGCCGGTGCCACCCGCCCCGTGCGCCTGGTGACCGTGCTGCCCGGCGCCGCCGCGGCCCTCGTGCGCGAGGAGAAGCACGGCGGCGAGGCCCTCGTGGCGCTCCAGGTGCAGGCCCGCTCCCACAACCCGGGCCGCGACCTCGCCTACGCTCTGAGCTGGGCGGCCACCGCCGGTCCCGGCGAGACCCTGATGTCCACCGCCGCCGACGGCACCCAGCCCGCCCTGAGCGAGGTGCTCGACCCCGAGGCGGAGCTGGACATCGAGGAGCACCAGGACTTCTCCTGGTGGATCCCCGAGACCATGACCGGCGACGCCACCACCATGCGCGGCCTCCAGGCCGCCAACGAGGCCATCGTGCCCTCCCACCGCGTGAACGCCGAGGTGCCCGGGGCCGTGTGGTGGGTGCACCCCGGCGGGGACAAGGCGCACATCCGCTGGGTGCGCACCGAGGACAACGAGGAGCGCCTGCTCGCCGCCCTGGCGCGCATCGCCGCGCGCGGCGAGCTGGACCTGGGCGAGGGCAGCCGCTTCGCCGGGACCTTCCGCACCCACGGCCTGGTGGTCCCGGTCTTTGACCTTGACCCCCAGCGCGGGCACGAGACCTACGCGGAGGACCTGGCGGCCCTCAACAAGGCCATCGAGGCCGAGGTGGCCAACGAGGCGCAGCTCAACGCCGAGGAGCGCAAGCAGCTACAGAACATCAAGTCCCGCCAGGTGACGATCCGCTAGGAGAAGGGGGCGAGCATGCGGCGAGGAGTGGAAACGATCCGCGACGGGTGCGTGATCGCCTGCTGCCTCGCGGGCCTCGCCCTGTTGGGCGCGCTGGCCGGGGCCGCGAACAACGTGTACGTGGCGCACCGGCACGCGCAGACGATGGACGCCGCCGTGGCCGGGCCCGAGCTGGCCGCCAAGGCGGAGCGGGCCTGGGAGTTCATGCAGGCGGCGGGGTGCTGCGCGGTGCTCCTCGCGGCGCTGGTGGCGGGAGTGATCGCGCTGAACCGGGTCGTGGCGCGGGGGTGATCGGTGCGCATGGGTGAGGCGCGGGCCGGGGTTGTGGAATAAGGAGGTTATCCACAGGGGCGAGGGCGCGGGGCGGCGGCGGAGCCCGGGGCGAGCCATAGTGAGGGGCATGAGTGCTGCGCTGTGGTTGTGCCGGGTGGATGGGGAGGCGGTGATCCGTCTCCTGCAGGTGGTTATCGCCGGGGTGGGCCTGGTGATCGCGCAGCGGGGGCTGCGGAACACGGTGCGGGGCCTGGTGCAGAAGGCCGAGAGCGATAATCGCGCCGAGTGGTGGAAACGGTACACCTGGGCGATGGAAAAGATATACGATGAGCGGGAAGAGGTGACGTCCACGGGGTGGGAGCTTCTCGGGTTTCTCAGTCAGAGCCCCTTGGCCACGGACACCGAGGTGGAAATTATCAATCGATTGGTCATGCGACGCTCTGGTACACGGAATCTGAGGAGGGATGATACCGATGTCTGAATCCTACTTTTGGGAGGGAGAGACCCCGCTTGTGGCGGCGTCGAGGGCCCGCGCGACCATCAAGATTCGGCACCGCCTGGGGAAGTTCCTGCCGCGTTGGTATTACGAGATCGCCGGGCAGCCCGTGCCGCCGGAGGTGATAGAGGCGGAGGAGAAGGGCATTCCCGTGGAGGAGATAGACGCCGTACCGCCGCGGCCGGAGCTTATAGACTGGATCTGATGATAGGCATAGCGGCGAGTCTGGAAATGAACGGCAGAAATCCGATGCTGCCCATGTGGTACGACCTGGTCTGGACCGGGGTGATGGTGGTGTCCTTTGCGGTCTTCATCGCGCTGGTGGTGGACATTGTCAGGCTGCCCGCCTCCGTGACGGAGACCGTGGCCTTGATCCTGCTGGTGCTGCTGGCCCCGGTGGTGGGGTGGGTGGTCTATTTTGTGCTGCGGCCCAGGATCACGGCGCGGCGGAAAGCCCAGGGGGACTGCGTGCAGGAAAAACCGCGCGCGGGTGGGCGCGGCTCTTTGTCATAGCCGCGAGGCCTCACCCCGTACCACGGCTGGGCTCTTCGCTGCCCTAGAGGCCCTGGAGGTCGTGGTGCGCTGAGAGCGGGTGGGATCAGGGCGAGAAGAATTGCCCCTGGAAGCTTCCCGTGAGTTCCGGCCCCTCCGGATACTCCCCGGCGAGGATGATGAGGCCGGGGTATTCCATGCCCAGGAAGTTTTTCCGTGGCTGGGGGAGAATGAGGGCGGAGTGCCGTCCCTTGGCGTGGGCTAGTCGCCAGTCATTGGCCTCGATAACGGAGGCGGCTCCCTCCAGGGCGAAAGATTCCCGCTGATAGTGCTTCTCCCCATCGAAGAGTACCTCCGCCCAGAAGAATACGTAGTAGGTGGGGTTGATGTCCTCCGGCGGGTAGACGTTGTGGCGGACGATAATTTTTCTACATTCATGAGATACGGGCACATCCTTCTCGGTGGGGGGACAAGAAAAGGGGGCGGAACTGGGCCGGAGGGCCTCGGCCCTACCGCAGGGAGGCCCACAGCTCCTCGGCTGCGGCATCGTCCCAGAGCACCACGTTGCCCACGTCGTAGTCCGCGAAGCCCGCGTAGGGCACGGTCACGGTCTCCACGCCCGAGCGCATGGCGAGGGCCACCCGGGCGAGGTTCCACACGTGGTCGGAGGAGCCCACGGTGAAGGAGGAGGCGGTGTCCGAGATCAGGGGGATCATGCGGAAGGGGTTGAGCAGGGTGCCCGCGCTGGTGGTCTGGTTGAGCAGCCCGGAGAAGAACTCCCGCTGACGCTGCACGCGGTCGAGGTCGCCGCCCGCGGTGGCGCGGGTGCGCACGTATCCCAGGGCGGTGGGGCCGTTGACCTTCTGGCACCCGGCCTGGATGGAGAGCTGGGCCAGGGGGTCGTCGATGGGCTCCTCCGGGCAGACCTCCACCCCGCCCACGGAGTCCACCACGTTGGCCAGCCCTCCCATGCCGATCTCCGCGTAGTGGTTGATGCGCAGCCCGGTGGCCTGCTCCACCGTCTCGGTCAAAAGCTGCGGCCCGCCGTAGGTGAAGGCGGCGTTGAGCTTGTCCATGCCGTAGCCGGGCACGGAGACGTAGGAGTCGCGGGGCAGGGAGACCAGGGTGGCCTTGCCGCCACGGGGGATGTGCAGCAGCATCACGGTGTCGGTGCGACCCACGCCGATGTCCCCGCCGGTGCCCAGGCGCTCCACGTCCTCCTCGGTGAGGCCCTGGCGCGAGTCCGAGCCCACCAGCAGCCAGTTGGTGCCCGAGGTCTTGGCCACCTGCTGCTCCGGCAGGGCCTCCACCCGGGTGAGCTTGGCGTCGGACCAGAGGGTGAGCACGATGGTGAGCACGAGGAGGATCGCCAGCGGCCACCCCACGCAGCCGAGGCACCCCATCCGGGGAAGCCGCCTGGCGCCCCGGCCGCCGCCGTGACTACCGCGACCGTTCCGACCCCCGCCGCGCCCGCCCCGATCCGGGCGGGCAGGCGCGGGCTGCGCGGCCCGGGGGATCGGGGGGCGGCGCGGGGGGCGCCAGTCCTCTCCCCACGCCCCTCGGCTCTCCGCCGCGGCGGGCACCGGGGGAACGTACTGGCGGGTGCCGCCCACGGGGGACGCCCCGCGCGGGGGCACCTGACGGGGGGCGGGCGCCTGGCGGGTTGGCGGCACCTCCCGGCGGGGCGGAACGCGGCGGCCGCGCGGCGGGTCCTGGGGAGCCCCGGAGCCGGTGCCCGAGCGGCGGCGCACGGGGCGGCCGTAGCGGTCGGTCAGCGGGGTGCCGTCGGCGCGCAGCACGTAGTCACCCCGGGGACCGGGCCGCGCCCCGGGGCCGCGGCCGTGCTCGCGCCCGCCGTATCCGCGATTCCGGCGATGCTCGTCATAACCCCTGGAATCCATGGGTACCACACTAGATCACAAGCCCAGCCAGCCGAGCCTGCCGCCGAGGAGGGCGTAGCCAACAAAGGCCACGGCGTCGATGAGAAAGTGCCCGATCACCAGCGGCCATACCCGCCCCGTGCGGCGGAAGAACCGGCAGAAAACCAGCCCCATGAGGGCGTTGCCCGCCCCCGCGCTGAGCCCCTGATACAGGTGGTACGACCCCCGCAGCAGCGCCGAGGCCCCCGCCACCGCCCACCAGGGCCACCCGAGCTGGCGCAGCCGGGTGCACAGCCACCACACCACCACCAGCTCCTCCCCGAAGGCGGTGGCGGCCGCCGCCACCAGCAGCATGAGCAGGCTCAGCGGGCCGCTCGACGACGCCGGGACGACCTCCCTGCTCAGGCCCGCGTGCAGCGCCGCCGCGTAGAGCGCCAGCCCCGGAAGGCCGATGACGGCGGCCAGGAGCGCGCCCCGGAGCGGGTCGCGCCGGGCGTAGCCGAGGGGGTGGACGCCATCCCGGGCGAGCAGGAACAGGGCCAGCCCGCCCCAGGAGAAGAGCACGGCGGCGGAACACGCCTGGAGGCCCAGGGCGAGCCAGGGGTGCGCGGACTGCGGCGCGTTGAGGGCCACCTGTTGCTCGGAGAGCGCGGTGCCGGAGGCGAGGGCGTCGAGAAGCCGCAGCGCGGCGCGCACCCCGGCGGTGCCGAAGGTCAGCGCTAGCACGAGGACGATCTCAGCGCGCAGGCGCGACCTCATCGCACACCTCCCGCGCCAGGGCCAGCAGCGCGGAGGGTGGGACCGTTATGGCCCCCAGGTGCACCGAGGCCCCGTCGCCCCCGCAGGGCACGCTCACCGCCGCCTGCCCGTTCATGTTGAACCAGGAGGCCCAGGGGGTCCAGCGGGTCTGCTCCCAGAAGTCCTCCTGCGGGGGCAGGGCGGAGAAGTGCCCGATGCGCGGCGGGTCCCACGCCAGCGTGGGGCTGAGCACCACGTCCGCGTCCGCCAGGGCGGGCATGGTGGCCTGGACGCGCTCGGCGCGGCGCACCTCCTCCGGGCCCAGCGCCGCTCCCCGCTCGCGCAGATGATTGACCATGGCGCTGCCCAGGGCGGCCTCGGGGACGCGCGCCGCCCGCGCGGTGAAGATGGTGCGAAAGGCCGCAAAGACCTCGGGTGCCGCCGCCGGGGCGGGGACCGGGAACACGGCGTGGCCCGCGCGGGAGAGCAGCCGGGCGGCGTGCTCGGCGGCCGCGCCCCAGCGCTCGGCCACCTCCGTGCGGGCAAAGAGCGGCTCGGTGAGCAGCCCCACCCGCAGGCGCGGGGTGTGCTCCGGCAGCGCCACGCCGTGCAGCGCCGCGCTCAGCCCCACGCTGCGGGTGATAAACCCCTGGGTGGCGAGTATCCCGCCGAGGGAATCGTGCGGGGGCTTATAGCCCACCACGCCGCAGGCCGCCGCGGGAATGCGGATGGAGCCGCCGCCGTCGGAGGCGTGGGCGGCGTCCACGAGGCCGCGCGCCACCGCCACGGCCGCCCCGCCGGAGGAGCCGCCGGGGGTGCGCCCCGGCCACCGGGGGTTGTCCACGGCGGGCAGGCCCACGGGCTCCAGGTAGGCCGTCATGCCCAGCTCCGAGGTGGCGGTCTTGCCGGGCACCACCGCGCCGCGCTCCAGGAGGTCCCGCACGAAGGGCTCCGTGCGGGTGGCCAGGCGCGTGCGGGCGCGCGAGCCGAAGGAGGTGGGCAGCCCGGCGACGTCGTAGAGGTCCTTGACCGGGATCACCATGCCGTGCAGGGGGCGGGCGCACAGGCAGGAGGCCCGCTCCAGCGCCCTGGCGCGGGCGCGGGCCCGCTCCACGCACAGGTGGGCAAAGCCGTGCTCGGAGGCGTCGAGGCCGGAGACGGCCCGGGCGAAGCGCTCCACGGCCTCCACCGGGGAGCGCCCTGAGGGATCGGGGGCGTAGGGCATGCCCATCAGGATAGGCTGGGTTCCCATGAGCATCACCGTGGCGTACCTGGGCCCCGCCGGCACCTTCACCGAGGCGGCCCTCTGGCAGCTCGTCCGGGAGGGCGCCTTTGGCGACCCCGCCCCGCGGATCGAGCCCCTGCCCGTCACCAGCCCCGCCGAGGCCGTGGACGCGGTGAGCCAGGGCCGGGCCCGCTACGCCTGCCTGGCCATCGAGAACTCCGTGGATGGCCCCGTCACCCAGGCCTTCGACGCCCTGCGGCGCGCCAGCGTGCAGATCTACCGGGAGACGGACCTCCACATCGCGTTTAGCCTCATGGTCCGCCCCGGCACCGACCTCGCGCGGGTGCGCACCCTGGCCACGCACCCCGTGGCGCACCAGCAGATACGCGGCTGGTTGTCCCTGAACCTCCCGCAGGCGGAGTTCGTGGCGGCCGCCTCCAACGCCGCCGCCGCCCGCGCCGTGGCCGACGGCGAGGCCGACGCCGCCGCTGCCCCCGCGCGCGCCGCCGAGATCTGGGGCCTGGAGATCGCGGCCTCGAAGATCGCGGACGTGCCCGGGGCCCGCACCCGCTTCGTCCTGGTGGGCCCGCGCGGCGTGCCCACCCCGCGCACCGGGCGCGACCGCACCTCCGTGGTGTTCACCCTGCCCAACCAGCCGGGCACGCTCGCCGCCGCCCTGGGCGAGTTCTCCCGCCGGGGGGTGGACATGAGCCGCATCGAGTCCCGCCCCACCCGGGACGCGCTGGGTGCCTATCACTTCTACGTGGACCTCGTGGGGCACATCGACGACACCCCCGTGGCCGAGGCCCTGCGCGACCTCTGGCTGCGCGCGGAGACCCTTACCTTCCTGGGCTCCTGGCCCAACGGTTCCGTCGCCGCCGAGCCCGGCCCCCGCCCCGCCACCCTCGACTGGGTCGCCGCCGCCCGCACCGGAAAGGACCTGCCATGACCTCCCACCTGATCCTGCTCCGCCACGGACGCACCTACAGCAACGCCTCCCGGCTCCTCGACACCCGCCCGCCGGGCGCCGAGCTGACCGAGATCGGCAGGGCGCAGGCCCGGGAGGCGGGGCGCGAGCTGGCCGCGCGGCCGGGACCGATCCGCGAGGTGGTGACCTCCGTGGCGCTGCGCGCCCAGCAGACGGCGATGATCGCGGCCGCCGCCTACGAGGAGGCCCGGGGCCTGGCCCCCGGCTCCCTGCCGGTGACCGTGCGCGCCGGGCTGCACGAGGCCTTCGTGGGCGAGATGGAGATGCGCGGCGACGACGCCGCCCACCGCGCCTACCAGCGGGCCTTCCACGGGTGGTTGCGCGGGGAGGAGGCGGCCCGCATACCGGGCGGCGAGGGCTACCGCGACATCCTCGGCAGGTTCCGGCCGGTGCTGGAGGAGATCGCGGACTCCCTGCGCGCCACCCCGGAGGCGGGCGACGTGGTGGTGGTCAGCCACGGCGGGGCCATCCGCACCGTGGCCACCCACGCCGCCTCCGTGGACCCGGAGGCCGCCTTTGAGGCCTACCTGGCCAACTGCCGGTACGTGGAGCTAGACGCCGCCGGGCGGGAGTTCGGGGCGTGGGCCGTGGCGCGCTGGGACACGCTGCGCGATGCCTAGCGCCAGCCTGTGGCGGTTCATCGCCGTGGGGATCGTCGGCGCCTGCTGCGACTACGGCTCCCGCATGCTGCTGTTCTGGGCGGGGGTGGGCGGGGTACCCTCGCGCGCCGGGAGCTTCCTCGTGGGCAGCACGGTGGCCTACCTGCTCAACAGCGCGGTGACCTTTTCCGGCAGGCGGGATACCGGGGAGGTGGCGCGCGCGGGCGTGGCCTACGGGGCGAGCTTTGCCACGGCGGTGGCGGTGGACGCGCTGTGCCGGGCCTACGCGTACTCGGGGCCGTGGCACGTCACGGCGGCCTGGGTGGCCTCCCAGGCCTGCGCCACGGCGCTGAACTACTGGTTGCAGTCCCGGTGGGTGTTCCGGGGCGGCGGTGATACCCGGGCGCGGCGACGCCCTGGCCTGTAGCCTCCTAGGCCTCCTACCCCCACCCCAGGCGGTGCAGCTGCTCCTCGCTCATGCCAAAGTAGTGGCCCACCTCGTGCATGACGGTGACGTACACCTGCTCCTCCAGGTCCTCCTCGGAGGTGCAGTAGTCCATCAGCGCGCCCCGGTAGAGCGTGATGGTGTCCGGCAGGTGCCCGGTGTGGGTGAACTGGCGGCGGGTCAGGGAGACCCCCTCGTAGAGCCCGAGGGTCTGGGAGCTGCCCTCCCGGTAATCGCGCACGAGGATCACCACGTTGCCCATGCGGTCCGCGAACTCGTCCGGGATGCGCGCCAGGGCGGAGTCCACCAGCTCGTCGAAGCGCTCGTCGCTGACGTCGATCACTGCGGGGTTCCCTCGGCGGCGGGCGCGGCGGCGGGAGCCCCCGCGGCCGGGTTGGTGGCCGGGTCGGAGCCAGGGGCGGGGGCCGGGTTGGCGGCCTCCGGCCTCTCCTCGGGGGCGGGCGGCGCGCCGTTGATCGTGAACTCCCCGGTGGCGCTGCCGCGCAGGGAGTTGAACCCGCTCTCCCCGTGGGCGCTGATCAGCGAGCAGTTGACGCTGTGGGAGCCGCCGATCCAGGACTCCGAGGGGATGCTGCCCCAGTAGATCTGGAGGGTGGTCTTTTCCAGGTTCTCCGGGCCGCCCAGGTAGTCCTCTGCGGCCTTGGTGCACACCTCCCGGAGGTGCTTGTCCTGATCCTCCACGCTGGGCACCCCCTCGGGGAAGGTCTCGAGCAGGTTGACCACGGAGGTGGTCTCGAGCTGGTGGTCCTCGCCGCAGTCCACCACGCCCAGGGAGTTGGAGGCGTTGACGGACACGCACTGGCCCGGCTGCGTCACGCGGGCCTGGTCCTGGCTGCCCACGGTGCCGTGGGTGACCTCGGGGGTGCCGGCGGCGTCGGTGGATTGCAGGCCGCAGAGCATGGTGCGGTCGCCCGCCGCCCAGGCCTCGGCGGGCGGAAGGATGGAGGCGATGGAGTAGCGCCCGGAGGGGTCGAAGCGCCCGTCCAGGTAGCGCAGGGTGGGGTTGTAGCACAGCTCGGAGCGCAGTTGGGCCTGGCGGGTGAGGTCCGGCGGCGCGGCGGCGTCCCCGAACTCGGAGGAGGGGTAGGTGCCCAGGTCCTGGCGGGCGGAGACCTCGAAGCGGTGGTCGCCCTCGCAGGGGGCCTGGGCGAAGTTGCTCACGGAGCCGTCCTCGGCCACGTCCCAGCTCAGGCAGCTTCCCGCTCCGGCGTCGGTGAAGGGGGCGGCCTCCTTCTTCTTGGTCTTGCCGTGTTCCTCGGTGGTGGCGGGTCCGCTGTCCGCCGCGGGGGCGGGGTTATCCTCGCGCTGCGCGGCGTAGCCGAAGGAGGTCAGGCACACGGCGGAGGCCAGCGCGCCGACGAGTCCGGTGCGCACGGCGAGGGAGGTACGCCAGGTCTTAGTAAGGCTCATAACAGTCACCCACTGTAATCGTCTCGGGCGCGGGACACGCGCGCCCGCATCCGGTAGCGGTCCGTACGGTACACCGAGGAGCAGTATTCCACCCGGGCCTCCCCGGCCCGGGACTGCCGCTCGATGCTCAGCAGGGCGGTCTTGGGCGGGACGTCGAGCAGCGCGGCCGCGCCGGGGGTGGCGCCCACGGCGGTGATGGTCTGGGTGGCGTCGGTGATGCGCAGCCCGTAGCGCTGCTCCAGGATGGTGTACACCGAGTGGTAGACCTCGGTTTCCAGCAGGTCGGGGGCCAGCCCGGCGTGGTACCAGGCGTCGTCGATGGCGTAGGGCTCGTCGTTGCCCAGGCGCAGGCGGCGCAGGCGGATGTGCGGCTGGTGTTCGGGGGTGCCGAACCAGCGCGCGACCTCCGGCGGCGGGGTGCCGCGCTCGGCCAGCAGGATGCGGGACGACGCCGCCACGCGCTGCGCCCGCATCTCCGAGGAAAAGGAGGCGAGGTGGGGGCGCGAGACCAGCGGGCTGGGGGCCACGAAGGTGCCCTTGCCGCGCTCGCGGCGCAGCCTGCCCGCCGCCACGAGGTCGCCCAGTGCGCGCCGCACGGTGATGCGGGATACCCCGTAGGCCTGCTCGATGTCGCGCTCGCTGGGGAGCATGTCTCCGGGGGCGAGTTCCGTGGCGCAGTAGTGTTCGAGGATCTCCCGCAACTGGGTGTGCTTGGGGGAGTCTCCGCCGCGCACCTCGCCGGGGGGCAGCGCTGGACGTGACATGGCACTGAGTGTACGTGCTGAGGGGGCGGCCGTTGCCGGTAGGCTGGTGCCTGTGATTGATCTGAAATTCCTCCGCGATAATCCCGATGTTGTCCGCGCCTCGCAGGTCACGCGCGGGGACGATCCCGCGCTCGTCGATGCGCTCCTGGAGGCCGACGAGGCCCGTCGCCAGGCGATTAAGGCGGCCGACGAGCTGCGCGCTGAGCAGAAGGCCTTTGGCAAGAAGATCGGCCAGGCCAGCCCCGAGGAGCGCCCCGCGCTGCTGGAGGGCTCCAACGAGCTCAAGGAGCGGGTCAAGGCCGCCGAGGAGGCGCAGAAGGCCGCCGAGGAGCGCGTGCAGGCCGCGCAGATGCGCCTGGGCAACGTGGTGGAGGGCGCCCCTGCCGGGGGCGAGGATGACTACGTGGTGCTCGAGCACGTGGGGCAGCCCCGGGAGTTCGACTTCGAGCCCAAGGACCACCTGGACCTGGGGGAGTCCCTGGGGCTGATCGACATGAAGCGGGGCACCAAGGTTTCCGGCTCCCGCTTTTACTACCTCACCGGCGACGGCGCCCTGCTGCAGCTCGGCATGCTCACCCTGGCGGCGCAGAAGGCGCGCGACGCCGGCTTCCAGGTGATGATCCCGCCGGTGCTGGTGCGCCCGGAGATCATGAACGGCACCGGCTTTTTGGGCGAGCACTCCGACGAGATCTATTACCTGGAGCGCGACGACCTCTACCTGGTGGGCACCTCCGAGGTGGCGCTGGCGGGCTACCATGCGGACGAGATCATCGACCTTTCCCGGGGGCCGGTGAAGTACGCCGGGTGGTCCTCCTGCTTCCGCCGCGAGGCGGGCTCCTACGGCAAGGACACGCGCGGCATCCTGCGCGTGCACCAGTTCGACAAGCTGGAGATGTTTGTGTACTGCAAGCCGGAGGAGGCCGCCGCGCAGCACCAGGCGCTGCTGAACATGGAGCGCGAGATGCTCTCCGCCGTGGAGGTGCCCTACCGCATCATCGACGTCGCGGGCGGCGACCTCGGCTCCTCGGCGGCCCGGAAGTTCGACACGGAGGCCTGGGTGCCCACGCAGCGGACGTACCGGGAGCTGACCTCCACCTCCAACTGCACCACGTTCCAGGCGCGCCGCCTCTCCACCCGGTACCGGGACGAGAACGGCAAGCCGCAGGTGGCGGCCACGCTCAACGGCACGCTGGCCACCACGCGCTGGCTGGTGGCCATCCTGGAGAACAACCAGCGTGCGGACGGCTCCGTGGTGGTGCCGGAGGCGCTGCGCCCCTTCGTGGGCAAGGAGATCCTGGAGCCGCGCTAGCGGCCCCGGCGGCGCGGCTGGTCCCGCCCGGGAGGCCATTAAGGTACAGAGAAGTTCCCCAATAAATCCCCACCGTATTGCCGGTGGGGATTTATTTTTTACCATAAACAAATATATGTTCTAATACACCCGAATAGGGGTAGGCAAAGGGGGCTTACCAGGACTTTCTAAAGGTCGCCTCGCGGGCGTCGTTTATGAGTGGAGGGGACGTCGTTATGCTTGTCCTGAATGCCGGACGAGTAGTTGTGCGTCACAGGCTGTACGTCAGAGAAGAAAGAGGAAACTCATGATCTCCCAGCGCAGTACGTCCCTCCGCGTTGTTGCCGCAGGCTCGGCTCTGGGCCTCGCCCTGGCGGGCCTGACCCCGGCTGCCGCCGTGGAGCCCCAGCAGGCACCCGCCAACCCGGCCGTGGCCGCCCCGCAGGCCGCCGTGAACGAGGGGTTCTTCACCAGCACCGACGGCAAGGGCACCCAGGTGTACTGGAAGTCCCAGACCGTGCCCAACGCCAAGGGCAACGTGATCGTGGTGCACGGCGCCGCCGAGCACTCCGGCCGCTACGACTACGTGGCGGACCGCCTGCTGGCCGACGGCTACAACGTGTACCGCCTGGACCACCGCGGGCACGGCAAGACCGCCGAGGCGGGCAACTCCGTGGTGCGCGGGCACATCGACGACTTCCACTACCTCGTGGACGACGTCCACACGCTGACCCAGCAGGCCAAGGCGGAGAACCCCAACGTCAAGACCTTCATGCTCGGGCACTCGATGGGCGCCCTGGCCGCGCAGTTCTACGGCATCAAGTACCCCGGCGACGTGGCGGGCATCGTGACCAACGGCGGCGGCGCTCCCATCAACCTCTCCGGGCGCAACGAGGCCGGCCCCGTGGTCACCCCGGAGGAGATCACGCAGAAGCAGCGCGAGCTGGACCCCACCCTCTCCGAGCGGCTGCCGCTGACGCAGCTCACCACCTTCAACACCATGCTGGCCCAGCAGGTGCTGCCGGGCCGCGCGGACGTGCACGTGCCCTCGCTGCCGCTGTCCGATCAGATCCAGGTGCCCAACGCCTTCACCGACGGCGTGGCCTCCGACCCGGAGGTCTCCGCGCAGTACCAGAACGATCCCCTGGTGAACCAGAAGCTCAGCCTGGGCATGGTGCAGCAGATGGCGTTCGCGGGCTTCTACGACGGCGTGAACGCGGACCTCTTTAACACCCCCACCCTGATCATGCACGGCACCAAGGACGGCCTGGTTCCCAGCTACTTCGCGCAGGACTGGTACAACGGCATCTCCTCCCCGGACAAGGAGATCGTGTACTGGGAGGGCCAGATGCACGAGGTGTTCAACGAGCCCGCCAAGGGTCAGGCGATGGACAAGGTTATCGACTGGCTTAACGCACATAACGCCTAAACCGGCGGCAACCGGGCCGCGTTCGGGCCGAAAAACCCCGCACACGCGGCGGAAATGACGCGCCCCGCGCACGCGGGCTGAACTATACTCCACAGCATGGTGCTGCGGGATATGGTTTATCGGGGAATTGTGCGCGTGGGGCGCGTGGTCATCGCCCTCCAGGGCTTGCAGATGCACGTGGAGGGCCAGGAGCGCATCCCGCGCAAGGGGGGCGCGGTGCTGGTGATGAACCATACCGGCTACATGGACTTTGTCCTCGGGGGCTTCCCGCCCTATCGGCGCGGCCGCCTGGTGCGCTACATGACCAAGGCCGCGATCTTTGACAAGCCGGGGGTGGGGGCCCTCATGCGGGTCATGGGCCACATCCCCGTGGATCGCATCGACGGCGCGGCGTCCTTCGAGGAGGCGGTGCGCAAGGCCGCCGAGGGGCAGATCGTGGGCATCTTCCCCGAGGCCACGATCTCCCGCAGCTTCGAGATCAAGAACCTGCGCACGGGTGCCGTGCGCATCGCGCAGGCGGCGGGGGTGCCGGTGATCCCGATGGTGTGCTTTGGCTCGCAGCGGCTGTGGACCAAGGGCGGGAAGAAGAACCTGGGGCGCAGCCGCGCCCCCATCTACCTCTCTCTCCTGGAGCCGTGGGTGCCGGAGGGCTCCCCGGAGGTGGACACGGAGCGGCTGCGCGCGCAGATGCAGGCGGGCCTGGGGGAGGTCTGGGCCCGGTACCGGCGCGACTACGGTGAGTTCCCGGCCGGGGAGTTCTGGGTTCCGGCCCGCTTTGGCGGCGGGGCGCCCTCCCTGGAGGAGGCGCAGCGCGAGGACAGCGCGGTGGAAAAGGAGCGCTACCGCGTGCGCAAGCTCAACGAGGACCTCGCCGGGCTGAGCGAGAAGATCAAGGAGGTCAGCCGCAACCTGGTGGCGGGGGCCTACGAGGCGTACGACTCCGCCCAGGGCAGGCTGGCCCAGGCGCAGGAGGCGCAGCGGGAGCAGAAGGAGAAGGCGCGGGACGAGGAGCGCACCGCGATGATGGTGTGGCTCAAGAACAACATGGACGAGCTGGCCACCGAGGTCTCCCAGGGGGCCAAGGAGGGAAGGGAGCGCATCGCGGCCTCCATGGAGCAGGCGAAGAACAACGCGGCCATGCTCTATTCGCAGCTCTCCAGCAGCGGCTGGGAGCGCTACGAGGGCTCGCGCCTGGACGAGGCGCTCACTCGCCTGGCGGCCCAGTCCAAGCAGATCGTGAGCAAGCTGCCCCACCGGCTCGGCTCGCAGTTTAACGGGATCCCCGCGGCCATCGTGTGCAACATCGAGGGATCGCTGCTGGGCACGGACGGCGCGGTGCACGAGCGCGACGCCGCGGCCCTGCGCCGCGCCGCGAGCGAGGGTGCCAGCGTGGTGCTGACCACCGAGTTTGGCCCCGAGGAGTGGCGGCGCGCCGCCGAGGAGGTGGGGGTGCGCACGGTCGGGGTGTGCTATGACGGCGCGGTGGTGCTGGGCGAGGACGGCGAGGTGCTCAGCCGGAGCTTCTTTGACGGGGAGGCCGTCGAATCCGTGGAGCGCACGGTGCGTGCCCTGGGCGCGGAGGTGTCGTTTGGGTGGCGCACGGACTCCGATAGTGAGGAATATCATAGGGTGATGGGCGTGGTGAAGGTGCCGGGGGAGCGGCTCGGAAAAACCGCCTCTCACCTGGCGAAAGACCTCAAGGGGGTGGCGGAGGTGGTACTCACCCCGCGCCGGGGCTTCCATCTCCTTCCGGCGGGATCAAACAAAGGTCTAGGCGTTTTTCGGGCCCTCGACGCCCTGCACATCACCCCCGAACAGGCGGTGGCCTTCGGGGCGGTTCCCTCGGACATTCCGGTGCTGGAGGCGGTGGGCAAGGCCGTGGCGATGGCCGACGCCCCCTCTGAGGTGCTGAAAAAGGCGAGCAGCGCCACGGCGGTGAGCGACGAGGCCGGCGTGGCCGAGGTATTGACCCCCCTTCTGGACGCGGCCGCCGAGGGGGAGTGATCGGGGAACTAGACACCCCCGAAAAACTCACGTGTATCGCAGGTCAAAGCCGTGATGTGGACATTTTTACCGGGGCTTTTTTGCGCACCTTTTTGATACTGTGAACCCGTATCACGAGCGAGAACACATGGCCTTAAGGCCATCCGCATACTGTGAAAAGAGAGGGTTAGGTAGCTACTACTAATGGCTTCCACAAGCAAACAAACTTTCAATCCCGAGTCCTATGAGAAGGCGTGGAAGCGCTTCGGGGACGAGGAGTTCGACGTCGTGATCATCGGCGGCGGCTCGGTGGGCGCGGGCGCCGCCGTGGACGCGGCGACCCGCGGCCTCAAGGTCGCCGTGGTAGAGACCCGCGACTTTGCCGCCGGCACCTCCTCGCGCTCCTCCAAGATGTTCCACGGCGGCCTGCGCTACCTGGCGATGTTTGACTTCCGCCTCGTGGCGGAGTCGCTGCGCGAGCGCGAGCTGAACATGTCCACCCTGGCCCCGCACCTGGTCAAGCCGCTGCGCTTCATCTTCCCGCTCACCCACCGCATGTGGGAGCGCGTGATGATGTTCGGTGGCTTCACCCTGTACGACCTCATGGGCGGTGCCAAGACCGTGCCCATGCAGAAGCACCTCACCCGCAAGAGCGTGCTCAAGCGCAACCCCGGCCTGCGCGAGGACGCCGTGGTGGGCGGCGTGCGCTACTACGACACCCAGGTGGACGACGCCCGCCACACCATGATGGTGCTGCGCACCGCCGCCGAGTACGGCGCCGTGGTGCGTCCCTCCACCCAGGTCACCGGCCTGGACAAGGTCAACGGCCGCGTGGTCTCCGCCCGCCTGCGGGACACGGACACCGGCGCGGAGACCACCATCCGAGGCTCCGTGTTCATCAACGCCACCGGCGTGTGGAACGACGAGATCGAGAAGATGGCGGGCACCAAGGGCAAGTTCTCCGTGCACGCCTCCAAGGGCGTGCACATCGTGGTGCCCAAGGACGTGCTGGAGGCGGATTCCGCCCTGACCTTCGTGACCGAGAAGTCCGTGCTCTTCGTCATGCCGTGGGGCGACTACTGGATCATCGGCACCACGGACACCGACTGGGCCAAGACGCTGAGCAAGCCGGACCCGGCCCCCACCCGCGCGGACATCGACTACATCCTCACCGAGGTGAACAAGCGCGTGCGCCGCCCCATCGTCCACTCGGACATCGTGGGCGTGTACTCCGGGCTGCGCCCGCTCCTGGAGGGCAGCTCCGACTCCACCACCAACCTCTCGCGCAACCACGCCGTGGCGCGCAACGTGCCGGGCCTGGTCTCCGTGGCCGGCGGCAAGTACACCACGTACCGCGTGATCGGCAAGGACGCCGTGGACCTGGCGCTCCAGGACGTGCCCAAGAAGGTCTCCGAGTCCATCACGGACCAGACCCCGATCCTGGGCGCGGACGGCTACCACGCCCTGTCCAACCAGGTGCCCGCCCTGGCCGCGCGCCACGGGCTGACGGAGAAGCAGATCGAGCATCTGCTGGGCCGCTACGGCTCCCTCTACGAGGAGGTGCTCGCGCCCGCCGCCGAGGACAAGGACCTGCTGTCCCCCCTCCCGGCCGCCGAGGGCTACCTCAAGGCCGAGGCGCTCTACGCCGTGACCCATGAGGGCGCGCTGCACCTGGAGGACGTGCTCGGGCGCCGCCTGCGCGTGTCCATGGAGTACGCGCACCGCGGCCTCGACTCTGCGGAGGCCGTGGCGGACCTCATCGCCCCCGTCCTGGGCTGGGACGAGGCGGCCAAGAAGAAGGAGATCGAGACCTTCCGCGGCCGGATCGAGGCGGAGCTCGCCGCAGAGAAGGCGCTCACGGATGAGGACGCGAACACGATCGTCACCGAGGCCGCCGATTCCCGACATTCCATTGATACCTCCGTGGAGGACTGATGCTTACTGCTACTGATGCTTTCTTGTGGGAGTTCCTCGGAACGACCCTGCTGTTGCTCCTGGGCAACGGCGTGTGCGCGGTGAACGCGCTGCGCACCTCCGGCGGCAAGGGCGCCGGCTGGATCCTTATCGCCTTCGGCTGGGGCATGGCCGTGTACGTGGGTGCCAGCGTGGCTGACGTCTCCGGCGGCCACCTCAACCCGGCCGTCACCGTCATGCTCGCCCTCAAGGGCGCCGTGGCGTGGTCCCTCGTCCCGGCCTACGTGGCCGGGCAGCTCCTCGGCGCCATCTTCGGCGCCGTGCTGGCCTGGGCGGCCTTCAAGCAGCTCTTCGACGCCAACAACGTTGACGAGCGCGGCAACGTCACCGGGGCCAACAAGGACACCGGCGGGATCTTCTTCACCGGCCCGGCGGAGCCGAACAACGCGTGGAACACCGTCACCGAGTTCATTGCCACCTCGGTGCTGCTGATCTTCATCGCCTTCGGCCCCACCGGCGGCGAGCTCGGCCCGCTGACCTACTTCGGCGTGGCCTTCGTGATCGTGGCCATCGGCATGTCCCTGGGTACCCCCACGGGCTACGCGCTGAACCCGGTGCGCGACTTCGGCCCCCGCCTGGCCTACGCCTTCCTGCTGCCCATCCCCGGCAAGGGGAACCCCAACTGGGGCTACGCCTGGGTGCCCGTGGTGGGCCCCATGCTGGCTGCGGTGGCGGTGGGTCTGCTGGCCGCGCTGTAGAGCGGCTAAGGTGATGAGGGAGACCTACGGCGGAAAGCGCAGTAGCAGTAACCCGGCCCCCACCGGGGGCCTACCCGTACAGCACTACGGATAGAAATAACGGAGCAACTGAACCAATGAGCCAGAACAAGTACGTTGCGGCCATCGACCAGGGCACGACTTCGACGCGCTGCATTCTCTTCGACCACGACGGCAACCAGGTTGCCTCGGGGCAGTTCGAGCACGAGCAGATCTTCCCCCAAAAGGGGTGGGTGGAGCACGACCCCGTGGAGATCTGGGACAACACCCGCCGCGCCGTGGGCAGCGCCCTCGCGGACAGCGACGTGGCGAGCCACGACATCACCGCCGTGGGCATCACCAACCAGCGCGAGACCACCGTGGTGTGGGACAAGAACACCGGCGAGCCGGTGTACAACGCCATCGTGTGGCAGGACACCCGCACCAGCGAGCTGTGCGCGGAGCTCTCCGGCGAGGAGGGCCCCGACCGCTGGCGCAAGACCACCGGCCTGCGCATCAACTCCTACCCCTCCGGGCCCAAGATCAAGTGGATCCTGGACAACGTGGAGGGCGCCCGCGAGCGCGCCGAGGCCGGGGACCTCCTCTTCGGCACCATCGACACCTGGCTGCTGTGGAACCTCACCGGCGGCGCCGAGGGCGACGAGGGCGAGCCCGCCGTCCACGCCACGGACGTGACCAACGCCTCCCGCACCCTGCTCATGGACCTGGAGACCCTCCAGTGGGACCCCGAGCTGTGCAAGGCCATGGACATCCCCATGTCCATGCTTCCCGAGATCCGTCCCTCCCTGGGCGACTTCCGCAAGATCCGCGCCCGCGGCTCCCTGCCGGGCGTGCCCATCCGCGCCGTCCTCGGCGACCAGCAGGCCGCCATGTTCGGCCAGGGCTGCTTCCGCCCCGGCGACGCCAAGAACACCTACGGCACCGGGCTGTTCCTGCTCCTCAACACGGGCACCACGCCCAAGTGGAGCGATAACGGCCTGATCACCACCGTGTGCTTCCAGATCGAGGGCGAGCGCCCCGTGTACGCCCTGGAAGGGTCCGTCTCCATGGGCGGCTCCCTGGTGCAGTGGCTGCGCGACAACCTCCAGATCATCCCCAACTCCGGGCAGATCGAAAACCTCGCCCGCGAGGTGCCGGACAACGGCGGCGTGTACATCGTCCCCGCCTTCTCCGGGCTCTTCGCCCCGCACTGGCGGCCCGACGCCCGCGGCGTCATCGTGGGCCTGACCCGCTTTGCCAACCGCAAGCACCTGGCCCGCGCCGTGCTGGAGGCCACCGCCTACCAGACCCGCGAGGTGGCCGACGCCATGGTGGCGGACTCCGGCGTGGAGATCACCGATCTGCGCGTGGACGGCGGCATGACCATGAACGAGCTGCTCATGCAGTTCCAGGCGGACATCCTGGGCACGAACGTGGTGCGCCCGAAGAACATCGAGACCACCGCGACCGGCGCCGCCCTGGCGGCCGGCATCTCCGTGGGCTACTGGGACAGCCTCGACGTGCTGCGCCAGGACAAGGACTCCACCACCGTGTGGAAGCCCAAGATGGAGCAGGAGCAGGTGGACACCCTCTACGCCGAGTGGCAGCGCGCCGTGAAGCGCTCCCTGAACTGGGAGTACGACGCGGACTAGGGTTTTGCCCTCTTGAAAGTGCCGCCGAGCGAGGGGAGCCTCGGAGGCACTTTTCTATCGGGGGATGGTAGCGAGCACGATGCCCGGCGCCGCCGGGAGTAGTGTGTGCTCGGCGGGAAGCTCGGGGAGGGGGCCAAACCCGTGGAGCATGGCCTCCGGCAACTCTGGCCGCTGCGCGGAAAGCCAGGCGAGGACGCGGCGGGAGGAGGCGTCGATGAAAGCGGGTGCGCACCCCTGTGCCTGAGCGGTGTGGTCGAGCACGCTGCGGGCAACGGTGTCCGCGTCGTCGGGAGCAGTTTTCTCGGGTAACGTGACAGAAACGCCTACCACCCGGGTCCCCTCAAAAGTTTTAATGCACCGCATCGTATATTTGTGGACGAATCCGTGCGCGTCAAGGTATTCCCCCGTGCATCGTGAGCCGGGCTGCGCCGTACGAATCTGTTGGGCCAAGCACAGAACATCGGCTGGACGGGAGAGCTGGGATAACCAGTCGGTAAGAGTTTGTCGCGGGGTAAAGGGGTTTTTCTCCTGGGTGACCGTGGTGGGGATGATGGGATCGGTGAGGTCCCATTCCCATGCCTGCGTTTCAGGCTCCCGGGGGAGGCTATCGGTAGGGTCACCGACCCACATCAGTACGCCATGAACGTGGCGGGCAACTCCGAGAACGGGGAAGGCTATTGCCAAGCGAGGCCCCGCAAGATCCACAAGTACCTGAGATTGCTTGAGATTATTGAGCACAGTCTCCACAAGGCGCACCACAGTGGTGCGCACGGAACCGCGAAACTCGTTGGATAGCGGGCGCCATTGCTTCGAGCGATTCCCAATACGCAGCACCGCAGGGGACTTCCCCACGGTGTCTACCAGAAACCAACCCTCAGCCATGCAGCTTTTCCTCGGCATTGACGTTCAATGAAAAGCACGTACGCAGGCAGGATAGCATGGCTGCTTCCTCATCGACGCCGCCTGCCCAAGCAACGTATCCGTCCGGGCGAACCACAATGACGTCGGGAAAATCCTCAGGAAGGCCGCTACTAACGGCAACAGCATCGGTGAACGGAGGGACTGAGAGCTTCCCCAGGGCATCAGGAGAAGCAATGAGAAGAAACTTTCCTCGTTGCAAGAGCCTACCGATGCTGGTGATCTCTCCGGATACCGCGACCTCCAGGTCGGGCATGAACGTTCCATCAAGTGCTGGGTAGCGTTCCAATCCCACGCTGTACTGAGTAGAAACTCCATTGATCCGGTCGGCCAGCCAATCGTGTGTCTCCTCGGAGCAAAGAAGCTCGGCTATAAAGTTCCGGAGAGGGTCATAGATGGGCGCAGGATTCATCATCAGAGATTGCAGCCGGGTGTTATTGATCAACCATTGCCCCGCTGGCTCACGCTCTTGGCCGTATGTGTCGAGCAAATCCTCATCGGCCGCGCCGCTGAGAACGGCGCTGATTTTCCAACCCAAGTTGATAGCGTCAAGGATTCCCGTGTTGAGACCCTGGCCACCAAGAGGATAGTGAATATGAGCGGCATCGCCGGCAAGGAAGAGTCGGCGATCGCGATAGCGCTGGGCGATCCGGCTGTAGTCGCTAAACCGATTGAGGTAGTGCGGAGACTCAAGCTCTACGGGGCTACCGACTACGCGCTCAACTGCGGCGGAGAATTCCTCGGGGGTGACGGGGGCCTTACGATCCGACGCCGGACCATCGAACTCAAAGACGATGAGCCTGCTCTCCCCATAGGGGTTGTAGTTAAGGAGGCTCCATCCCCGCGGAGTGTGTGACCATCCATTAGGTATCTGATCGGGCTGCGGGAGGGTGACCAAACCAAGCATGGCCCGCATGGTGGGAGCATGTTCCTGAAAGAAGAAATCCCCTGATCGCCGGACTATGCTCTGCCCACCGTCTGCGCCGATGACATAGTCCGCACTAACCTCATGGATCTTCCCCTCGGCATCGACGGACCGGACGGATACCCCCGCCTCATTCTGTGAGACATCGGTGACGCAGTGCCCTCGTAGCAGGTGGGCTCCGCAGCCCTCTGCGTGGCGGGTAATCGCACGCTTCAAGTCTGCTTGGGCTATACCCAGCATGACGGGCCCGTCAATCGTCCGTGAGCGGAGCCGTAACCACGGGTATCCCGCGAACTGGAACGGCTCGATTGTGTTCGCTAAGTGATCGTTCGTGCGGCGTGGAGAAGCGACTATCCCGCGCCTAATAAGAGCAGATATGGCTCGTGCATGGTAGGTACCGGCCTTCGGATATTCGCTGACCGTATGACGCTTTTCTAGGACCACGGAAGAGATACTGTGCAGTGCAAGCTCGTTAGCGATCAACATCCCTACAGGGCCGCCGCCGACGATCACTACATCGTAATGATGATTCATGATGGCATGATCCTTTCTAGGTGGAGGCGTGAGAGTCTACGAAGTCTTACTCTTCGTTCATCTCGAAAAATTATTTCCATTAAGGTGTGGTTGATCCACTATCGCTATGGGTGGACTCCGCGTTTGATCTCCGTAGTAGTGCGGTGACCATGACTGATAAAGCTATAGTTAGTGTGAATATGGACCATAGGAGTGAGCTAAACCCTTCCAGCAGCGTTGTTTTTAGAAGGTGTGATGAAACCCCCGGTGTGTCTATACCGGATATTTCCCCGGTAGTAACAGCATTTAATATCGCTTCCTTTTCCTCTTGACTGAAGCTGCTGAGAAGGTATTCCTGGACTCTTAGCCCGATGATCGTGTTTAGTATGCCGCCGAATATTGCAACCGCTATCGCCTCGCTTCCTAGCCGGACGGTGGAGACGAGGCCTGATGCCATTCCCGACTTTTCCTCGGGTACCGATCCGATAGCTTGGCTATCGACGAGGCCCACGCCTAGTCCGAACCCGAGCCCGATCATTAGGAAGGAGATCACTAAGGAGGGTGGGTGTGGGGTCAAGCCCTGGAAGGTGAGCAGAGCGGAACCGATCGAAAAGAAGGAGATGCTGCCGCCGAGGATCGTCCAAGAGGGGATGCCACGGTCGTGAAGTTTTCCGGCGATGAGTGGACCGAAGATAACGGGGGCGGTCATGATGAGCATGGTCATTCCCAGTGCTCCTGGCGATAGCTCCCATGCTCCGGTGAGAAGAATGGGGTAGTAGGTGAGCAGAGTGACAAATCCTATTGCGCCTGCCGTCGGGACGAGGAGAAGCCCGAGGAGCTGTGGTGATCTGAGAAGGCCGAAATCAAGAAGGGGATGCTGGACGCGCCGCTCAATCTGGAGGAATCCAATAAACAGAATGATGCCGAGGAGGAGGGTGGTGAGGGTTCTAGGGGTAGACCATCCCCAAGCGTTGCCTTGAGATATCCCGGTGATGGTGAGGGTAATGGAGGATGTAAAAATAAGCGCCCCCACGTAGTCTATCTTGGTTGCGGTGGGGTTTGGGGCGTCTTTAACGCGAGAGTAAAGGATTAGAGCTATTGATAGGCTCATCGCTGCCGCGCTAAACCAAAATATTCCAGACCATCCCGTCACAGCGATTGTCAGCGATGAGACGGTGGGGCCAAAACCCAGGCCCACTCCGGCGGCTGTGCCAAATAGGGAAAAGGCGCGTGCTGAGGCCTTTCCTGAAAAAGTGATAGCCAACAGCGCTCCCGAACAGGAGAATACGATAGCGGCACCTACTCCCGCTAGGGCGCGGGCGACATCGAGGAACATGAGGTTTGGTGCTACTGCACTGAGCGCTGCCGAGAGGGTGAAGATGAACGACCCGACAATGAGTCCGCGCGTTCGTCCAAAATGATCGGCGAGGGAGCCTGCTACCAGGCTGAACACTGCGAAGGTGAGGTTAAAGGCATTGACCACCCACTGTAGTTGAGTTGGTTGTGCTCCCAATTCTGAGGCTATATGGGGAAGAGTCACTCCGGTTCCGGATACGCCCATCGGTACGATGGTGACGCTGAGGAGGATGGCGGTGAGAAGAATATTTGGTTTTTCTTGAAGTTTATTGTCCATAATTTAACCTGGTATTCCCATTTTGAAAATCGGTGACCGATCCTGTGCATACTTCCGGAGTGGGCCGGGGATTTTGGAAATCGGTTTGTTAGTTCCCATAGTGTTTGCGTGCTAGCGCCTGGGGGAAAAGGGGAAATGATGATAAAAGACATCGGCGCGACGGTTGGTGGGGAATCTGAGATGCGTGTGCTCGCGCGGTGTGAGTGTGGGAAGAGCTGGGTTGAATCCAGGTGCAAGAATCATGGTGGCCCCTTGGTGTACCTCTGTTCGAACTGAAAGACGCCCGCTCTGGCGATGGCCGGAGTGGCGTAGATGAGGTCTGGGCTTGTGGGCAAGGGGCCTACGAAGCAACTCTCTATCTGATGATCACATGATGGGCAGGTTTGCTCTTTTTTGCAAGCGATGTGGCCGGTAGGTCCTGATGGTGTGAGCGGTTGCGTTGAAAAAGTAGAGTTCAGGAGGCATTTCGGGTATGCAAGGTGTGATATTTCACATTCCGCTGTGAGCGGGTGATGTCGTCCGTGCATCGGCGGCGCGTCTCTGGCGTCCTGTGATCCCTCTGTTCCCTGTGTTTGGGTGGGACTGCCCCGATGGTTCGTCACTTGTTACAAGACCATTACCTTTTGTTTTGTGCATACATTCTTTTTTTGGTCGCAGTAGCCTTTGTTGCGGCCACCGTGGCAGCGGCGAGGGATGGTGCCGAAACCCGGTTACAATCAACTCCGTGACCACCCCACCACCCCTGCTCATCGTCAGCGACATCGACGGCACGCTCATCACCTCCGAGGAGCGGGTACCGGAGCGCCTGCGGGCGGTGCTGGGGAGGGCCGTCGAGAAGCGGTGCGCCGTGGCGCTGGCTACGGGCAGGCCGCACCGCTGGCTCTTTCCGGTGCTGGAGCAGCTTCCCGTGCGCCCGGTGTGCGCCACGGCCAACGGCGCGGTGCTCTACGACCCCGCGGAGGACGCCATCCTGCGCGTCCGCGCCCTCGCTCCGGACACCATGCGCGACGTGGTGGCGCGTGCCCGCGCGGCGTTGGGGGAGCGCGGGGAGCCGCTGAGCGTGGCGGCGGAGCGCTGCGGGGCGTCCGCCTTTGACTCGGAGGAGGAGCTGTTCGTGGTGAGCCCGCGCTACGTGCACACCTGGGAGGCGCAGGGCTACGCCGTGCGCTCGGAGGACGAGGTGATAGCGGAGCCCGCCGTGAAGCTGCTGTTGCGCAACGAGCGTATGACCTCCGCGCAGATGTATGAGGCGATCGCCCCGGCCCTGGATCCTCGGGTGGCGCATCTGACCTACTCCATGCCGGAGGGATTGCTGGAGGTGGCGGCGCCGGGGGTGACCAAGCAGGTGGCGGTGGCCGACCTGGCGCGCCGTCATGGCGTGCCCCGGGAGCGGGTGGTGTGCTTTGGGGACATGCCCAACGACGTGGAGATGCTGCGCTGGGCCGGGCTGGGCGTGGCGATGGGCAACGCGGCCCCGGAGGTGAAGCGCGCGGCGGATCGGGTGACGGGCACGAACGACGAGTGCGGGGTGGCGCAGGTGCTGGAGGAGTGGTTTTAGGGAGCGCGCCGTGTTTGCGTCCGCTGAACAACCCCCGTAGACGGGAGGAGTTGGTGATGAAGAAAGCGGTGCCTGTGGCCGGGGCCGCGAGGCCGGGCTCGTCGTTCTCGTGGCTTCCCGGTCCCGAGGGGGCGCGGTCGGTGAGGGCTCGCGCGGGGCGCGTCGGGCAGGGGCTTGGAGGGCTGGGGCGTCGCGCCCGCGCTTCCCGGTTCTCCTTGGTGGTGCTTTTCCTCGCCGTCTCGATCCTTGGGCTTGCCAGCGCCGGGCTGGGTGCGATGCACGCCGCGTATTCCGGCATCGAGGGGCGCGACGCCGCCCGCTCCCCGGTTTCCGCCGCCGAGGGGGAGTCGGCCGCCTTCCTGTACCGCGAGGTGCATGACTCGATGGTGGGCACCCCGCTGGATGCCTCCGTGGTGTATCTGTGGCCCCTGGTGGAGGACGCTCCCCTGCCGCCCGGCGTGGCGCAGTGGCCCGCCCCGGGGGAGGCGGTGCTTTCTCCCGCCTTGCGGGAGATGGCCGCCGAGGAGGGATTGGATTCCAGGTATGGCCGGGTGGCGGGCACCATCGGGCCGGAGGGGTTGGCTACGGGCGGCGAGCCCCTGGCCTACGTGGTGCCCCGCGAGATGCCGGGGGAGGTCCGGGAGAACTTTATGACCGCCAGCGTGGGCTACGGGGCCGGGGGCCGGGGAACGGGGGAGGTCGTGGAGATGGCACCCTTCCCGCTGGCGGCCTCGGCCTACGTTCTCACCGTGGGCGTTTCCGCCGTGATCCTCGGGGTCATCGCGGTGGCGCAGGGCCGCGAGGGCAGGCAGCGGCAGAACATGCTGCTCTTCACCCTGGGCTACACCTGGCGGGAGCGCCTGCGGTGGATGGCGGCACAGGTGCGGCTGCCCCTGCTCGGGGCGGTAGCGCTTTCCGGGACGGTGGTGGCTCTTGCGGGAACATGCGGCCTGCGCCTGCCGGGCATGAACACGGGGGTCTCCGCCGGGGATCTGCGGGCGGGGCTGCCGGTGATCCTCGGGGCGATGCTGCTTGCCTGGCTGGCCTTCCTGGTCTATTACTTCCGCACCTGCCTGGTGGTGCCCAGAAACCTCGCGGCTAACAGGCCGCGCGCCCGGGAGCAGGAGTTCAGCCCCCGCCGTGCGCTGGTGTGCCTCCTGGCGGCCCCGGCGGCGGTCGGCGTGCTCGTGGCGGTGCAGCGCACGGGGTCGGAGCTGCTCTTCTTTGTGTACCTCGCCGCGCTGTTGGTGGTGGTGTTCACCCTCTTCGACCTGGTGGGATACCTCATGCTGCGGGTCTCCGCCGCGCTGCGGAGGTGGGGAGGGCGTCGGCGCAGCCCCGCGGCCATCGTGGGCGCCGCGGGCATCGTGCACCGCATCCGCCCCGTGGCGGTGCTGGGCGTGAGCGTGGCCGCCTGCCTGCTCGTGGGAACGCAGGTGCAGGGCTTCCTGGTCTCCTGGGCGGAGGGCTCCCGGGTGGCGCGGGTGGCGCACGAGGAGTTCCGGGACTCCGTGGTGGAGATCTCTCCCCAGATGGGTTTCTACGCGGGGTCGGAGGCGCTGCTCCCGGAGCTTGCCCGGCAGGCCCCCGGGGCCACTATCATGCTCACCCAGACCGCCTGCGGGGAGAGCGGGTGCGTGCCGCGCTCCGCGCTGTTCGAGCGGGGCGACGCCCCCGTGGAGCGGGCGTACCTCCGCTATCTCTTCGGGCCGCAGGAGCCGCAGCAGGCGAGGCTCGAAGATCTGCTGGCCGATCAGGATCGGGGAGAGGTGCTGATCTCCGTGGTGTACCCGGAGGGCCGGGCCGCGGACCTCCGCGGGGTCAAGGAGACCGTGGCCCGCGAGACCGTGCCCATGTGGCGAACCTGGAGCCCCGCCACCTCGGACTACTACGGCGCGAGCATGGGGGCGCGCCAGGCCGCCTGGGTGGGGTACTTCGGCCTCATCGCATTAGGCGTCATGCTCTGCGGCATCCTCGTCGTTCTCCTCTCGGACGTGACCGCCACCATGAGGCGCATGGGCCCGCTGGTGGTGCTCTCGGACTCCGGGGGCGTGCTCCGGGGCGTGGCGCTGGTGCGCCTGGGCGTCCCGGTGCTCCTGGGCTTTGCCGTGGGCGGAGGCATGGCGCTCATGCTTTCCTCGGCCCTGGCGCTGTCCTTTGGCTCCTCCCTCTCCTACGCCCTGCCCTTCCTCCTGCTGCGCGCGGTGGTGGTGGGCCTGGGGCTGGCGGTGGCCGCCGCCGTGTCCTTCTACCGCGCGCGAACGATCATGAAGGGTTGGAAGGTGGGAACATGGGTGTCCTAAAAATCTCAGGGCTGCGTGCCGACGTCCCGGGGCGCACCCTTTTCTCGGGCCTGGACGTGGAGGTCCGGGCCGGGGAGGCGTTGGCCGTGGTGGGCCCCTCCGGAGTGGGCAAGTCCACGCTGCTCAACCAGGTGCTGGGCCTGGCCCCCGCCCCGGTGGGCGCGATCGAGGTGACCGGTAGGCGCATGAACGGCGTGCCCCGCGCCCAGGCCGCCGCGGTGCGCCGCGAGGCCATCGGCGTGATCTTCCAGGACGGGGAACTGCTCCCCGAACTCTCCGCGCGGGACAACGTGGCGGTGGCGCAGATGATGATGGATGGCGCGGGCGCGGAGCCTGGGCGCGCCGGGCGGCTCCTGGCCATGCTGGGGGTGCCGCCGGAGACCCTGGCCCGGGACCTCTCCGGCGGGGAGCGGCAGCGCACCGCCATCGCGAGGGCCCTAGTGACCGACCCCGCCGTGATCCTCGCGGACGAGCCCACCGGGGCGCTGGACACGCTCACCCGGGACGAGGTGGCGGATCAGCTCTTCTCCCTGGTGCACGAGCAGGGCAAGGGCATGCTCGTGGTCACGCACGACGAGACCATCGCGCGCCGGGCGGACCGTGTGCTCAACCTGGCGGACTACGCGCCGGGTCGCTGAGGGGGTGGGGCTGGGCTCCCTCCTTCCCGCGCCGATGACGATGTGGGTATGGTTTTAAAGGGAGCGCCATGATGGGGGTGGTGTGAGGATCGGGGGTATGACTCATGCGGATATTGGATTCGGCCCTGCGGCACGGGATTCGGCCCGCCGAGATAGTGAGGGCCCTCGCGTTGTCGGTGTACAGTGGGCGGATACGGGATGACCCTCCCAAGTACCTTGTGATCGGTTTCGACTCCGCTCGGCGCTTGTTGGAGATCGTTTATGTAACGAACGCCGCCGGTGACATAACCGTTATTCACGCGATGAAATTACGCAAGAAGTATTATTCTTTGTTGAGGGGTTGAAGATTATGCTGGCGGAAAAGTCCGTGGAGATAGTCGATCGCGTCGAGGGAATGACCGACGCCGAGGTGGCCCGGTTGGTGGCCGAGGCTGAGGCCGGTTATCCCCTCGAGTCCCTGGCCGAGGGGGCACGGGGGCCGGCTGCGGCTTTGCTCGATCTGCCGGAGGACGTACGCGGGGAGATCATCCGGGTATGCCTGGAAAGCGGCGCCTCTCCTCGGCATGTGATCGCGCAGATTCTTGCGGAGCGCTCCTCTTAGGACACCGCCGAGACAATAGAGCGGGTCCGCTCGTGGATCGGGGAAGATGGGAGGCCTAGAGGTCAGCCGCGCCCGCCTGCTGCGTCTCCCCGGAGGCGTCGGTGGCCTGCCGGAAGGGTGCCGGTGGACGAGCCTCGCGGTGATGTCCTGTGGCTTTGCCATATCAAGGCGGCACCGCAGGTACGTATCGGTTGACGCGGACGGCCGTTTGTGCAGATAAACGTAGGGTTGATCGCGGGGGTTATGCAGTGTAATCATTGTTTACATGACGACGAGTGAGACTCCCTCCCAGCGGTTCGGCGCCGCGCTTGCGGTGCGGCTTCCTGATGATTTGCGTGCGCGGGTGGACGTGTTGGCTGCTGCGGGGCGGCGTTCTCGTAGCGATGTTCTCCGAGAGGCGCTAGAGCGCGAGATCGATCAGCTTGAGTGGGAGCACCGGGTGGTTGAGACCGCAGCGGATATTCGTTCAGGGCGTGAGTCCACGGTGTCGCTGGCGGAATTGAATGCGCAGTTGGGTGATCCTGGTGAGCCGGACGTGGATGATCTGCATTGAGGTGGAGCGTTGAACTCTCCCGGGATGCAGCACGGGTATTGCGCAAACTCGACCCGCAGACCTCGCGGAGAATCCGTCGCGCGCTAAAGGCGATTGAGTCCCTGGAGGATCCGCGTGCGCGAGGAAAAGCACTCACGGGGCGGTTAGCGGGGTTATGGCGGTACCGCGTCGGGGATTATCGGCTGGTGTGCGATCTCGTGGATTCTCGTTTGGTGGTCGTGGTCATCGAGGTCGGGCATCGCAGCCATGTTTATGACTACTAAGGTGTGCTTCCACTGGGGAAGAAGTGATGAAACGGATCTATGATGACGCGGAGCTAGAAGCGATGGCTGCTGATTTTGAGGGTGGTCTGAGCGAGAAGCAGTTATCCGGCGCGGTGTGGACTGAGGGGCCGATGGTGTGGCTTCTGGACGTGATGGGCGACGATTGGGAGGCGTTCGCGCAGAGGGCACGGGAGGAAAATTATGGCTGCGGCTGATCTCGTGCGTAAAACGGCGCGGCGCTGCTCTTATGGAGAGCACACTGCCGCGTAGCAGAACCGGGGGCTTCGAGGAGCTGTTGCAGGTGGCGCTCGCGCTGTGTTCTCGAGCTTATGCTCTTCCTACGGCGGGGTGTGCCGCTGACGTTGTCGAGGAAGTGCGCGGCAGCGAGATTTGCTCCTCTTAGGACACCGCCGAGATAAGAAAACGGGCCCCGAGGGGCCCGCTCGTGGATCGGGGAAGATGGTGAGGTCTAGAGGTTAGCCGCGCCCGCCTGCTGCGCCTCCCCGGAGGCGTCGGCCTCCTGCTGGGTTGCCGGAAGGACGCCGGTGGCCTGGCCCTGAGCGCCCGTTCCCGCCGCGCCGGGCTCCGCTACCGTGGGCTCGGAGGCCTCCGCACCGGCACCGACCGTGGCGCTCTCGGTGTTGCCTGAGGTTGCGCTCTCCGGGGCCGTGGAGGAGGTCGCGGGCTCGGTAGCGGTCGAGGCCGGGGCCGTGGAGCTGGCCGGGGCCGAGCTGGTCTCCGTCTCCTCGCCGCTCAGCTTGTCCGCCAGGGAGTCGTAGGTTTCCTTGGCGATCTCGCGGATCGTGTCCATCTGCGCGTAGCCAGCGTCGCCCGGGCAGGTAGTCAGGCCGACGTCGCGGTGCGCGAAGATGTTGGGCAGCGTGACCTCGGTGCCATAGGCGTACTTGGTGTAGGAGGTGCCCTCGGAGTAGTGGATGTCCTCCCCAGTGGGGTCGAACCCGGCCAGGGCGGCGCGCCACCCGGCGAGCCTGCCCACGGCCTCCAGCGTTGCCTGCGGGGGAGTGACGGTCTCGTAGTTGCCCATCATGGAGATTCCCCAGGTGTTCTGGTTGAAGCCTCCGGCGTGAGCGCCCTGCACCGCCTCGTTGAGGCCGCCGTAGCGCCCCTCGTAGATCGTGCCGAACTTGTCCACCAGGGCGTTGTAGCCGATGTCGCACCAGCCGAGGGTCTGGGCGTGGTACTGGTAGATGCCGCGCACCACGCCGGGGGCCTGGGCCTGGGTGTAGTTGTTGGACCCGGCGGTGTGGTGGATGGTCAGGGCGGACACCTGATCGTCCACGGTGGGGTCCTGGCAGCGGATGGACTCGTCGGCGCCCCAGCCCGCGCGGGAGACCACCTCGGGCATGCCGTAGCTGTCGGATTCGGCGGCGAGCTGGGTGCCGCCGTCCTGGGCGTTGCCGTCGATGAACACGGCCTCGATGTCGTCGGCGTCGGAGACCTCGGCCACGGGCTTGATGTCCCCGTAGTTGGTGGGCAGCGGCACCCCGCCGCCCTTGGGTGCGGTCTGGCCGTTCTGTCCGGTCGGCTCGGGGGCGGCGGGCGCCGGGGCTTCCTGGGTGTCCGCGGGCGCGGCGGAGGGGGCCTCGGGCTGGGTCGGTTGTTCGGGAGCGGGAGCCTCGGGCTGCGCGGCCTGGGGAGCCTGCCTCGCCGGGGTAGTCTCCGGTGCGGCCTCCGGGGCGTTGGCCCCGGCGTTCTCCGCCTCGGGGCCTTGGTTCTCTCCGAGCACGTCCACGCCGGAGACGGACACCTGCACGCGATTGGTGGGCTCCACGTAGATCAGCTCGGTGCCGGTGGTGCCGCTGGGGGAGGTCTCGTCCAGCGGCTCGGCGTTGTACCAGGGGCCCCAGGAGCCGTCGGCGGCCTGGGCGCGCACGAAGGCCGCGATGTCGCGCGTGCCGTTCCAGGTGAGCGCGAACATGGAGAACTGCTCGTCGCGACTGAACTCCTTGACGGTGCGGGCGGCCTCGCCCTCGCCCTGGGTGGCGATGGCGGGGTCGTCCACCACGACGTTGCTGCCGCTGGCGAAGGAGGCGGTGGCCTCGGAGGCCGCCACGGGGGTGGCGCCGGCGACGTCGGTGGGGATGATTCCGGTGCCCACGCCCAGGGTGGCGGTGGCCACGAGCGCGGCGCTTAGGACGGCGGCGAGGACGGGCTTGCGCGGGGGCGCGATGAGGCGGCGTCGTTGCGGCACGGTGGTTGTTCTCCTCAGCGTGTTGCGTGTGGGCGAGGTATAGATGTCCATCATCGTAAACAACTGAGGCTAAAGAAGCCAGTGTGTAGCTTGTTTTAGTTGTTGCTGGATGGTATTTGTGCGTTTCATGTGAAGGCGGATGCCGTACCCGATCCCGTGCCTGAGTGCCGTACCCTGGTTGCAATGACGGACAAGATCCTTTCCTACGTGTCCCTGCCCGAGTACCGCACCGAGGAGGCCTTCACGCTGTGGCACTCCATCTTCGGCGGCGATCTTGAGATCACCAAGTACGGCGAGCAGCAGCTCAAGGGCATGCCGTTCACCCCGCCCGCCGAGGCAGTGGCCCATGCCACGCTGATCACCGAGACCTGGGGCGTGGCCGGGGCGGACCAGATGAGCCTCGAGGGCGAGGAGTACCCCCTGCGCGGCACGGCCTACTCCCTGCTGGCGGAGGTGGAGTCCCCGGAGCGAGGACGGGAGATCGTGGAGAAGTTCGTGGCCGCGGGCGGCGAGGTCAACATGCCCTTCGCCAAGGCGCCGTGGGGGAACTGGTACGGCCAGGTGTTTGACCCCTACGGCGTCATGTGGTCCGTCAGCACGGCGCAGGCGGACGCGGCCCGGGGCTAGGGGCGGGGCCGCAGCGCGGCGAGAGGGGTTGGAAAGGCCGACGCCCACCCGCGCCGAGGCCGCCGCGCCCGCCGTGGCCCCGCGCGGCCCGAGCGCGTGGCGCCCCCGCGCCCGCCGTGGCGTCGATTACCCTGGTGCTCATGACCCAAAACCAGGCTCAAACCTATGACCTCATCGTGGTGGGCTCCGGACTGTTCGGCCTCACCGTGGCCGAGCGCGCCGCCAGCCAGCTGGGCAAGCGCGTGCTCATCGTGGAGCGCCGCCCGCACATCGGGGGCAACGCCTACTCCGAGGCGGAACCGGAGACGGGCATCGAGATCCACAAGTACGGGGCGCACCTCTTCCACACCTCCAACAAGCGGGTGTGGGAGTACGTCAACCAGTTCACGGACTTCACCGATTATCAGCACCGCGTGTTTGCCATGCACGGGGGCACCGCGTACCAGTTCCCCATGGGGCTGGGGCTGATTAACCAGTTCTTTGGCCGCTACTACTCCCCGGAGGAGGCGCGCGCGCTCATCGCGGAGCAGACCGACGGCCTTAACCCCGCCGAGGCTGCCAACCTGGAGGAGAAGGCGATCTCGCTCATCGGGCGCCCGCTCTACGAGGCCTTCATCCGGGATTACACCGCGAAGCAGTGGCAGACGGATCCCAAGGAGCTGCCCGCCGGGAACATCACCCGCCTGCCCGTGCGCTACACCTTTGATAACCGTTACTTTACGGATACCTACGAGGGGCTCCCCGTGGACGGCTACACCGCGTGGCTGGAGCGCATGGCGGAGCACGAGCTTATCGACGTCTCCCTGGACACGGACTGGTTCGAGGTCCGCGAGGAGCTGCGCGCGGCCTCCCCGGAGGCGCCCGTGGTGTACACCGGGCCGCTGGACCGCTACTTCGACTACGCCGAGGGCAAGCTGGGCTGGCGCACCCTGGACTTCGAGGCCTCCGTGGAGCCGGTGGGCGACTACCAGGGAACCCCGGTGATGAACTACAACGACGCCGACGTCCCCTGGACCCGCATCCACGAGTTCCGCCACTTCCACCCCGAGCGCGCCGACCGCTACCCCAAGGACAAGACGGTCATCATGAAGGAGTACTCGCGCTTTGCCGGGGAGGGCGACGAGCCGTACTACCCCATCAACACCCCGGAGGATCGCGCCACGCTGGAGGCGTACCGACGCCGCGCCGCCGCCGAGTCCCGGGAGAACAGGGTGCTCTTCGGCGGGCGCCTGGGCACCTACCAGTACCTGGATATGCACATGGCCATCGGGGCGGCGCTGTCCATGTTCGATAACCACCTGGTGCCCTTCTTCGAGGAGGGTGCGCCGCTGGAGCAGGCGCGGGGGCACTGAGGGGGTGCGTTTCCGTGCGGTTGTGGGGTTGACGAATCGTGGTAAGAGACTTTACTCTCTTACCTAGAGAAGGTAAGGACAAGGTCCCTTGCCATGAGACTGGGAAGGTCCGCTAGACGAATGCGCTAGCGGGCTTTTTCTCTATACTAGGGGCGCTTGCGTAGAACGCTTCTTACCGTACTTGTTCCGCTGAGCCATTCCCGTACATGCGGATTGATGCTTTCCACGAGGTCAAAAGCCTCGTTTGTGCGGTCGTGGACGTTGGTATTAAGCAGGCTATCCATGTGGGACACGCGATTCCGTAATTCGTGCAGGTGGAAGACTCTCCAAAAAGTACGTGCCCCATCGTGGTCTTGTGTGTAGGGGAAGGCCTGGTGGATCGCCTCATCCCATAGCCTTATCCGGTTTCTATTTCCTTCTCTTTGGGGGTTGGCTTCGGGGAGGTGGTCCTTCCACAGGCCGAACATTGTGTGGGCAAGAACGTCATCGTGGGTAATACGCTCGCCGTAGCGGGGATGGTTGGAGCTGCGTCTCTCTGCGGCTTTGCGTGCTCGGCGTAGCGCTTCCTCCCTTTTCCTGGAGGTGAGCGAGCGAAGAGGGGCGGCGGGAGGCTCAAGCAGCCAGCTCCTTTCTTGGCCGTATTGAGCGCTGTTCATTGTTGGAGGGTGTTGTCGATTGCGTTCCGGAGTATAACCTCCGTGGGTCCAAGGACCGCTTGCACTGCTGTGGACAGCTCGATGCTCCAGCGGTAGAGCCTGAGTGCGTGCTTCTTGTTTCCACCCGCTTCTACCAAATATGGTTGTAGTCGCGCTTCTCCCAGTGCCTTGATGATAGTGTCGCGTTGATCCATGAGTGTAATTTTGCACATTCGAGGGGGTTCTTGGGTGGATTTTAAGGCGTGTGGGCTAGGTTTCCGCGGCTAGGTCCGCAGGGACCCCTCTACGTTAACCATTTGTTTACCTACTGTTAGGGATGGCGCCGGAAAGGCGTCACTCCCGGTGTCGGTCGAGGCTCCTTGTGGGGGCGCTCCACCTTTCATGGGGTGTGACGATCCTCTCTTTTCTTCCGTGCGGGGTGCGCGGGGTAGGTAAAACATGGCCTTGAGCTGCCCCTTTCCTCTCGCGCACCATCGCCGCGCCCCTTCCTCCTGGGCGGAAAAAACCGTTTGAACCTCCCATTATTTGAAGCGCCTTGCGTTGGTCGGGCGGTGACGCTAAGGTTAACGAACAGTTAACAGAGCAAGTCTCCGACGTGAACGAAGGAAAGGATCGTGAGCGCCATGACCAAGATTGATCGCCTCTGGAGCGTGCGGATGGACCTTCACGCCCGATTCGGCGCGGAACTGCCCATTGGCCTGATTGACGCCATCCTCGACGGGGTGGCCCGCCGCTGGGAGTCCAGCCCGGCCTTCTTCCGCACCGTGCTCATCGAGCGCGAGGCCGTAGAGGAGCTGGAGCACCGCCTGCACGGTGGCATGACGAGTTCCCTCGCCGCCTAGTGCGCATAGCGCCCGGGAAAAGGCCCTGACCGGTAAGGTTGGGGCCTTTTCTCATGCGCGGGCTTAGCCGTGGGCCCCTGCGCGCGCCCGGTGTGCGCCGCGATCGCAGGGAGGCCGCCGCGACGTGGGCTGCCTCACCCTACCGTGTTCCCTCCCCGCCGGGCTGGGTAACCAATTAATCTAGAGGGGCGATAATAGCCCAAAGAAGAACGGCCACAAGGGAAGGCAAAGACCAGTACCGTGAGTGCAACTACCCAACCGACGCCCTCGGCGCAGCAGACGGCGGCCGTGGAGCAGCTACAGCGCCTGCTCATGCCCAAGCGCGGGGAGCCTGCCGACGTGCGCAGCCTCTACTACATGGAAACCCAGAGCGCGCAGGAGCGCATCACCTGCCCGGACCGCCTGAACGTGGAGATCCCGGCGGGCGCGGAGCTGAGCTTTGAGACGTACTTTAACGCCTTCCCGGCCAGCTACTGGCGCCGCTGGTCGCAGCTCGACTCCGTGGTGCTGCGCGTGGAGGTCACCGGCAGCGCCCGCATCGACGTCTACCGCTCCCGCTTCGACGGCGGGCGCATCGCGGTGGAGGCCGCGCAGGTGAGCGACGACGCCGTGGAGTTCCGGCTCTCCCTGGCCCCCTTCGAGGACGGCGGCTGGTACTGGTTCGACGTCACGGCGGAGTCGGCGGTGACGGTGGCCGGGGGCTGGTACGCCCCGCAGGCGCCCGGCCCGCAGACCATGCCGGACGGCACCCAGGTGGGGCCTTTCGACAAGTCCGTCACGGTGGGCATTCCCACCTTTAACCGCCCCAAGGACGCGGTGGCGGCCCTGGAGGCTCTGGCGTCCGACCCGGAGGTGGACGCGATCATCGACGCCGTGCTCATGCCGGATCAGGGCAACCAGCACCCGGCGGATGAGCCCGGCTACAGGGGCGTGACCGAGCACTTCGGGGAGCGCTTCTTCGAGTTCCGCCAGGGCAACCTGGGCGGCTCCGGCGGATACTCCCGCATCATGTACGAGGCGCTGGGGGATGCCACCCCGAGCAGCCCCTACATCCTGTACATGGATGATGACATCGCCATTGAGCCGGACGCCATCCTGCGCGCCGTGCAGGTGGCGCGCTACGCCGCGCGCCCGATCTTCGTGGGTGGGCAGATGCTCAATCTCCTGCAGCGCTCCGAGCTGCGCACCATGGGCGAGGTGGTCAACCACGCGGACTTCATGTGGTCGCCCGCCCCCAACGTGCACTACGATCACGACTTTGCCCAGCACCCCATGAACGACCTGGGCAGGCACGGCGATCCCCTGGGCACCGTGACCTCCCGCGACATCCATCGCCGCATCGACGTGGACTACAACGGCTGGTGGATGTGCCTGTTCCCCACGGTGGTGGCGGAGAAGATCGGGCAGCCCCTGCCGCTGTTCATCAAGTGGGATGACACGGAGTACTCCCTGCGCGCCAAGGAGGCGGGCTTCCCCACGGCCACCTGGCCGGGCGTGGCCATCTGGCACATGTCCTGGGCGGACAAGGACGACGCGATCGATTGGCAGGCGTACTTCCACCTGCGCAACCGCCTGATCGTGGCCGCCATGTACCACCGGGGGGACGTCAAGGGCATCATCAAGTCCCTGCGCAAGTCCACCTTCAAGCACGCCATGTGCCTGGAGTACTCCACCATGGCCATCCAGATCGAGGCCCTCAAGGACTTCCTGGCGGGCCCGGACCGCCTCTTCGAGATCCTGGAGAGCTCGCTGCCCAGGATCAACGCGATGCGTAAGCAGTACCCGGACGCCCAGGTGGTGCCCTCGGCGGCGTCGCTGCCGGACCCCTCGGGCCTGCCGGGCGGGGTGCCCATCCACGACATCGGCGGCCGCCTGGCCCCGGTGAAAAAGCTGCGCTGGCTGGCCAAGAGCCTGGCGCACTCCGCGCGCCCCGCGCAGGCCGAGCACCACGAGGTGCCGCAGGCCAACCTGTCCCGGCACGAGGCCCGGTGGTTCTCGCTCTCGCGCCTGGACAGCGCCACGGTTACCACCGCAGACGGCAAGGGCGTGACGTTCCGCAAGCGCGACCGCGAGCAGGCCAAGGAGCTGCTGCGCGAGACGCTGCGCCTGCACAAGGAGCTGGCCGAGCGCTTCGAGGGGCTGCGCGGGGAGTACCGCGCGGCGCTGCCCAGGCTGGTGAGCCGCGAGGCGTGGGGAGAGGTCTTTGATGCGTAACGAGGCGGACGTATTGGTGGCGCTGCAGTCCGCGGCCGCGGATCGGCCCGGGGTGCTTCCCGCCGCGCGGGCGCTCAGCGCCTTCGGCGAGCACGCGCTGGGGTGGATGGGCCTGGCCGCCGCGGGCGCGGCCCTGGACTCCGGGCGCCGCGCGCGGTGGCTGGGGGTGGGGGCCTCGGCGCTGGCGAGCCACGCGGCGTCGATAGCCATCAAGCGGGTGGTGCGCCGCAGGCGGCCCCACGACCCGAGGATTCGCGTGGGCGTGTCCACCCCCTCCCAGCTGAGCTTCCCCTCCTCGCACGCTACCTCCACCACGGCCGCGGCGGTGGCGGCGGCGGAGGTGACGCGGCGGCGCGGCCCGCTGCTCATTGTGCCGGTGATGATGCTCTCGCGTATGGTGCTGGGGGTCCATTACCCCACGGACGTGCTGGCGGGGACGGCGCTCGGCGCGGCCACCGCCAAGTTGGTGATGTCGAGGGTAGCGAGGAAGGAAAGGCGCACCGCGTGACGGAGCAGAACACGGGCATTTTTGGCTCGGAACCGCATACCGAGGGCATTGATAACACGAGGAAGCGCAAGCCGCCGAAGAATCTCCTCGACGGCATGATGAAGGCGCTGCGGCCCAAGCAGTGGGTCAAGAACGTCCTGGTGGTGGCGGCCCCCGCCGCCGCCGGGGCGGACGCGCTGCTCAACCAGCGCACGCTCGTGGACGTCGCCTTGGCGTTTATCGTGTTCTGCCTCGCGGCGTCCTCGATCTACCTCATCAACGACGCCCGCGACGTGGAGGCGGACCGCCAGCATCCCACCAAGCGCTTCCGGCCCATCGCGGCGGGCGTGCTGCCGGTGTCCGTGGCGTACGCGATGGCGGTGGCGCTCATCGCGGCGGCGGTGGGTGTTTCCTTCCTGGCCTCCTCCGGCTACGGGCTGGCCGTGGTGGTGGCGGTGTACATCGCCCTGCAGCTTGGGTATTGCTTCGGCTGGAAGCACCAGCCGGTGATCGACATCGCCCTGGTCTCCTCCGGCTTCATGCTGCGCGCGATGGCGGGCGGCGTGGCTGCGGGCATCGCGCTGTCCCAGTGGTTCCTGCTGGTCGCGGCGTTCGGCTCGCTGTTCATGGCGGCGGGCAAGCGCTACTCGGAGCTGCTGCTCGCGGAGCGCACGGGCGCCAAGATCCGCAAGTCCCTGCGCGGCTATACCCCCACCTACCTGCGCTTCGTGTGGACGCTCGCGGCCACGTCCGTGGTGATGAGCTACGCGCTGTGGGGCTTCGAGATGTCCAGCAGCGTGGAGGCCGCCTCGGGCGTGTGGTACCAGATCTCCATGGTGCCCTTCGCCATCGCGATCCTGCGCTACGCCGCGGACGTGGATAGCGGCGACGGCGGCGCCCCCGACGAGCTGGCGCTGTCCGACCGCGTGCTGCAGGCGCTGGCGGGGCTGTGGATCCTGTGCATAGTGCTTGCGGTGTACGTGATGCCCGCTTTCGTCTAGCCTTATGAGGGCATAAAGGCGCTGTGGCCTCAATGATTTTTTCTTGTGTAACGGCGCCGTGATCTTTGGCGATGAACAAAAAGAACACGTGGTGCGCCAAGCGGGCGCGCCTCTCCCGCGAGGGGAAGATCAACGAGAGGTTTTGAGCTATGAACTCTAGCTTGCGCTCCACGCCGCGCGCCCTGGTGGCCCTGCTCGCGGCCCTGCTCACCGCCGTGGCCGGGGTGGCCGTGGGGGCCGGTGAGGCGCACGCCGCCAACCGCGACGAGCTGCGCCCCGACGCCACCGGCACCTGCGAGTGGGACCCCCACGGCCACTGGGTGCAGCGCTGCGACGTGTGGTCGCCCTCCATGGGGCGCAACATCGCGGTGCAGATCCAGCCCGCCGGGCGCGGCGGCGATGCCGGCCTCTACTTCCTGGACGGCCTGCGCGCCACGGAGGAGACCAACGGCTGGATGAACGTCCCCAACGCCCCGGCGGTGTTCGAGAACGACAACATCACCCTGGTGATGCCCGTGGGCGGCCCCGGCTCCTTCTACGCGGACTGGGCCGCGCCCGCCAAGTTCGACGTCACGGACCCGGTGAACTACCAGTGGGAGACGTTCCTCTCCAAGGAGCTGCCGCCGTACCTCCAGCAGCACTTCGGGGTCTCGCCCGCGAACAACTCCGTGCTGGGCATCTCCATGGGCGCCACCGGGGCGATGAACCTGGCGGCCAACCACCCGGAGCAGTTCCGTCAGGTGTTCTCCCTGTCCGGCTACCTCACCAACACGCTGCCGGGCGCGCAGACGCTGATGCGCGTGGCGCTGCTGGACGCGGGCGGCTTCAACCTCAACGCCATGTACGGCTCCGTGATCAGCCCCCGCCGCTTTGCCAACGACCCGCTGCTGAACATGGACGGGCTGCGCGGCACGGATGTGTACCTGGCGGCGGCGTCGGGTCTGCCCGCGCCCGCGGACCTCCAGCTTCCCATCCAGGACATCATCGCGGGCTCCCCGCTGGAGACGCTCTCGCGCGGCTCGAGCCAGATCTGGGCTGGCAAGGCCAGGATGAGCGGCATCAGCGTGACGGAGAACTACCCCATGCTGGGCCTGCACAACTGGAACCTGTGGGTGGACCAGCTCAATAACCACGTGCGCCCCCGGGTGCTCGAGGTGATGGGCGCGGCCTAGCCTCCGCGATCCCGCCGGTTCCGGCGGGAGGAGGGCCGGCGCCGGGTGTGTGCGTAAACTCCCGGCGCCGGCCCTATGTGTTCTACAATGGATGTAACCGTCACCCGTGTGGTTCATGTGAACCATGTGAAAATTGTGTTATATACTTTCGGATAATGCGTCGCACGAACGCCTCCCGCCGGGATTCGGCCCGGGGGAGCGGGGCGCCCGGGCCGCCGCCGTGCGGATGGTTGAGCTTTAAGGAAGAAGAAATAATGCGCAGTGCACACGCCGGGGCATGGTCCCGCAGGGAGTACCGAATGGACCGAGTGGTGGCCGCCGTCATGGTGGCCGTGGTCACCGCCGTGACGATGATGGTGGCGGGGCCCGCGAGCCCGGCGCACGCGGGCAACCGCGACTGGCTGCGCCCCGATTCCACCGGCACCTGCGAGTGGGACCCCGCGCTGTACTGGATCCAGCGCTGCGACGTGTGGTCGCCCTCCATGAACCAGCACGTGGCCGTGCAGATCCGCCCCGCCACCCAGGGCGGCAACGGCAGCCTGTACCTCCTGGACGGCCTGCTCACCGAGAACATCAATAGCTGGACGGTGAACTCCAACGTCCGGGAGGTCTTTAACGGGGACGACGTCACGCTGGTGATGCCCACCGGCGGGCGCGGCTCCTTCTACGCGGACTGGGAGGCCCCGGCCAGCCTGCTGCCCACCCCGGCCGCCCCCATGGTCAACCCGGACTACCGCTATGAGACGTTCCTGACCAAGGAGCTGCCGCCGTACCTCGAGGCGAACTTCGGGGTCTCGCGCAGCAACAACTCCATCATGGGCATCTCCATGGGCGCCACCGGCGCGATGAACCTGGCGGCAAAGCACCCGGATCAGTTCAAGCAGGTGCTCTCCCTGTCCGGCTACCTCACCCTCACGGTGCCGGGCGCCTACACGCTCATGGGCCTGGTGCTGCTCAGTTCCGGCGGGTTTAACATCAACAACCTCTACGGCTCCATCATGAGCCCCAAGCGCGCGGAGAACGATCCCTACATGAACATGGGCGGGCTGCGTAACTCCGACGTCGTGGTGGTGGCGGGCAGCGGCTTCCCCCGCGCCGATGACCCCAAGGACCCGCAGAGCCTGATCGTGGGCGGCGCCCTCGAGCAGGTCTCCCGCGTGTCCACGCAGATGTGGGGCGCCAAGGCGCGCGCCGAGGGGCTGGTGGACACCGAGGTCTACCCGGAGTTCGGCGTGCACAACTGGCCGATCTGGAACGAGGCGGTGCGCCAGAACCACGATCGGATCCTGCGGGCCCTGGGGGCCTAGCGGGTCCGGCGCCGTGATGGCGCGGGGACGGGGAGCGCGCGTGCGCGCCCTTGTCCCCGTTATTTCTTTGTGTCCGCGCGGAGTGTCCCCCGCGAAAAGTCTCAAGTTCAACTTAAACTTGACTAGACTGTGCGTAGGCGGAGCGACGGGAGAGGGGAACTCCCGCCGCTCGGCGGAAACCATAAAAAGTAAAGGACAAGGACACATGCGCGACACCGCATCCCGTGCGCCGCGGCGCTCCTTCAGGATCGCCGCTACGACGATCCCTACCGCCGTGGCTCTTGCCCTCGGCGGCATTGCCCCGGCGGGAGCCCTGCCCTCCCTCCCCATCAGCGTCTCGGACTACATCAGGCCCGGCGACTCCCACCAGCCCGAGCCCACCCGCACCGACACCCCGCAGATCCAGGGGCTGCCGGAGGGCGTGAGCGTGGACCGCGTGGAGTGGCTGAGCAGCCGCCGCGTGGCCGTGTACATCAACTCCCCCTCCATGCCGCAGAGCCCGGTGCAGGTGCAGATCCTCCTGGCGCGGGACTGGCACTCCCAGCCCGACCGCACCTTCCCGGAGGTGTGGGCGCTGGACGGCATGCGCGCCCGCGACGACGAGAACGGCTGGACCAGCGCCACCAACCTGGAGCAGTTCTACTCGGACAAGAACGTCAACGTGATCCTGCCCGTGGGCGGGGAGTCCTCCTTCTACTCGGACTGGCTGGAGGAGGACAACGGCAAGAACTACCGCTGGGAGAGCTTCCTGATCAACGAGCTGATCCCGGTGCTGGACAAGGGCTTCCGCTCCAACGGGAAGCGCGCCGTCACCGGCATCTCGATGGGCGCCACGGCCGCCGTGAACCTGGCCGCCCACAACCCCGGGCTCTTTAGCATGGTGGGCTCCTTCTCCGGCTACCTGGACACCACCACCCCGGGCATGCCCGCGGCGATCAGCGCCGCGATGTCGGACGCGGGCGGGTACAGCGCCACCAAGATGTGGGGCGCCTACGGCTCCGAGGGGTGGAAGAACCACGACCCCAAGCGCGGGCTCGACGCCCTCAAGGGCACCCCGGTGTACGTCTCGGCGGGCTCTGGGCGCGAGGAGAACGGCAAGGTGACCGTGCCGGAGCCCACCGCCCGCATGACGGGCATGGGCCTGGAGGCCGTCTCCCGCATGACCACCCAGACCTTTGTGAACCACGCCAAGAAGGCGGGCGTGGACGTCACCGCGCGCTTCCGCGACGCGGGCATCCACTCCTGGTACTACTGGCAGTTCGAGATGACGCAGGCCTGGCCCATGATCGCGGACGCCCTGGGCGTGCAGGACGGCGACCGGGGCGCGGAGTGCGCCCCGGTGGGCGCCATCGCGGAGGCCACCGCCTCCGGGGCCATCGGTACCTGCGTGAACAACGAGTACGACGTTGCCGACGGCGCGGGCAAGGCGCAGGACTTCCAGGGCGGAACCGCCTACTGGTCCGAGGCCACCGGCGCCCAGGTGCTCTTCGGTCGGATCAACGCCCGCTACGCGGAGCTGGGCGGCCCGGCGTCGTGGCTGGGCTTCCCGCGCAGCACGGAGCTGAGCTCCCCGGACGGCAAGGGCAAGTACGTGCTGTTTGAAAACGGCGCGATCTATTGGTCCGAGGCCACCGGCGCCTTCCCCGTGAGCGGCCCGGTGATGGACGCCTGGGGCGGGGCCAACTACGAGACGGGCGAGCTGGGCTACCCGGTGGCGGACGCCGTGCGCTCCGGGGACTCCCAGGTGCAGCAGTTCCAGAACGGCGTGATCGTGAGCACCGGCGAGGGCAAGGACGCCAAGGCGTTCCGCCTGAGCGGGCCCATCGGGCAGAAGTACGCGGAGCTGGGCGCGGCCACCTCGTGGCTGGGCATGCCCACCTCCAACGTGATCCGCATCCCGGGCGGGACGCTGCAGCAGTTCGAGCAGGGCAACATCTACCACTCCGAGGCCTCCGGCGCGCACGCCATCCGCTACGGCGCCATCTTCGACGCCTGGGGCGAGGACAAGTGGGAGCAGGGGGCCTTCGGCTGGCCCACCGCGGACCAGGCGGAGATCCCGGCGGGCGGCGAGTACGTGCAGTTCCAGCACGGCAAGATCAGCCAGGTCAACGGCAAGATCGAGAAGGAGCGCTCATAATGAGGCACCGCGGAGTAGCCCTGGCCGGGCTGGTCCTGGCCGCGGGCGCGGGCCTGGCGGCCTGCGGCGGCACCACCGTGGAGGGCGAGGGCGGAGACACCACCGTGGCCCCGCTGACGCGCAGCCAGTCCGCCACGGCCTCGTCCGGCTCTGAATCCAGCACGGAGTCCAGCGCGGAGCCCAGCGCCTCGGGCTCGGCCGACGCCTCGAGGGGCGAGAGCGAGAGCGCCAAGCCGGGCCGCACCCAGGCCCCCGCGCAGGATCGCGGGGCCCGCGAGATCGAGTCCCTGCCCGAGCCGCAGGGGGCCACCACCCCGGAGGAGCGGGAGTACCTGGACCTGGTGGGCAAGGGCGGGGTGGACACCGGCAAGGTCTCCGACCAGCTCATCGCGGCCGCGCAGTCCGTGTGCACGGCCTCCACGGAGGGCGGCGAGGGTGACGCCACGGCGCAGGCCATCGGCGGCCAGCTCGTGGAGCAGGGCTATACGGACATGGACGCCGCCAAGGTGGCGGAGCTGATCGAGTCCTCCGCCCGCGAGGCCTACTGCTAACCCAGCGCGGGCGCGTATCCTGGCAGAATGCGCAAGGTATTGACGGTTCTCGCGGCGCTGGCCGTGGTGGTGGCGATCGTGGCGGGCGCGGCCAACTGGGCGCTGCACCGCGGCGGCCCCGGCGAGCAGCCGCCCGCCGCCCTCGCGCCGTCGGTAGAGCAGCCCGCCTGGTGCCCCGAGGTGGAGGTCATCGCCGCGCCCGGCACCTGGGAGTCCGGGCCGCAGGACGATCCCATCCACCCGCACGCCACGCCCCTTTCCTTCCTGCGCACCGTGACCGTCCCGTTGCAGGAGCGCTACCCGGAGGACCGGGTGAAGGTGTGGACGCTGCCGTACGCCGCGCAGTTCCGCAACATCAACGCCCCGGGCGAGATGAGCTATGACGACTCCCGCAACCAGGGCATCGACCGCGTGCGCGCGGAGATGCGGGAGACGCACGGGCAGTGCCCCGCCACGGACTTTGTGCTCACCGGCTTTTCCCAGGGGGCCGTCATCATGGGGGATCTGGCGGAGGAGCTGGGCGGCCCGCAGCCCTTCGTGCCCGCCGAGCGGGTGCGCGGCATCGCCCTGGTGGCCGACGGCCGCCGCGTGCCCGAGCAGGGCGTGGCCGTGGGCAACCCGGTGAGCGGGGTGGGCGCGGAGGTGGCGCTGCAGCCGCTGAACGCCGTGGTGCAGCCCATCGTCCCCGGGGCCACCATGCGCGGCCCCCGCGAGGGCTTCGGGGCGCTCAACGACCGGGTGTACCAGGTGTGCGCCCCGGACGATCACATCTGCGACGCCCCGCGCGACGTGGCCAACGCGCTGGGCCGGGCGCGGGACATGATCGCGGCCGGGGGAGTGCACGCCCAGTACGGCACCAACCCCAACGTGTTCCCCGGCACCACCACCGATCGGTGGCTGGTGGACTGGGCCGTGGGGCTGATCGAGGGCGCCGCCCCCGCCCCTTAGTATTTCCCGCAAAAGTATTGGGTGCGGTAGATTCCTTAACTGGCATGGCGCACCCCGCCCGACACGCGACAGTAAGGAGAATCATGGACCTCAACGCGGCCCTCGCGGCGTTCTTCAACGAGAAGGGCGAGATCACCATCGATCCCCGCCTCACCCTCCCCGGACTCTCCGAGGTGCTCTACCAGAAGGAGCTGGCCGCGGGCGGGGGAGAGCGCCGCGCCCTGCGTTACTGGGACTACCAGGGCACGGGCGGCCCCGTGGACTACACGCGCAACCAGGTCAATACCCGGATCAAGGCCGTGGCGGCCCGCCTGCAGCAGGTGGCGCAGCCGGGGCAGCGCGTGGCCCTGCTCATGGGCAACGCCCCGGAGTACCTCTTCGGCTTCCTGGGCACCCTGTACGCGGGCATGATCCCCGTGCCGCTCTACGACCCCCGCGAGCCGGGCCACGACGCCCACCTGCGCGCGGTGTTCCACGACTCCAACCCCGGGATCGTGTTGACCAACAAGGTCTCCGCCCCCGCGGTGCGCGCCTACTTCGCGGACCTGCCCGGCACCGAGCGCCCCCGGATCGTGGCCATCGACGCCCTCCCGGACGCCGTGGCCGCCTCCTGGACCAACCCCCTGGACAAGCCCGAGGCCCAGGAGTACCTGAAGCAGCAGCAGGTGGCCCCGCTGGACCTCCCGGCCTTCCTGCAGTACACCTCCGGCTCCACCCGCACCCCGGCGGGCGTGATGCTCACGCACCGCTCGGTGCTCACCAACACCCTGCAGATCTTCGCCGCCGGCCACCTCAAAATGCCCATGCGCCTGGTGCTGTGGATCCCGCTGCACCACGACATGGGCATCATCCTGGCCACCTTCGCCCTCATCCTGGGCTTCGAGACGGAGCTGATGGGCCCGCGCGACTTCATCCAGCAGCCCTCCCGCTGGGTGGAGCAGCTCAGCAAGCGCGGCCCCGAGGACGACCTCGCGGTGTACACGGCGGCCCCGAACTTCGCCCTCGACCTGGCGGTGCGCTACGGCAACCCCGGGGAGGGGACCGACCTCTCCGGCGTGGACGGCATCGTCCTCGGCTCCGAGCCCATCACCAAGCGCTCCCTGACGGCCTTCTACGAGGCCTTCGCCCCCCACGGGCTGCGCCGCTCCAGCCTGCGCCCCTCCTACGGCCTGGCGGAGGCCTCCCTGCTGGTGACCACCCCGCAGACCGAGGAGCGCCCCGTGGTGGCCTACTTCGACCGCGAGGCCCTGACCCAGAGGCGGGCCGAGAAGGTGGAGGCGGATCACCCGGCGGCCGTGGCGCTGCTCTCCAACGGGCAGGCCGTCTCCCCCCAGCGCCTCGCGGTGGTGGACCCCGAGACGCGCCGGGAGGTGCCGGACGGCACCGTGGGAGAGCTGTGGAACCACGGCGCTAACCTCGCCGCCGGATACCTCAACCGCCCCGAGGAGACGCGCGATACCTTCGCCAACACCCTGGCCGGGAGGCTGGAGCGGGGCTCGCGCGCCGAGGGTGCCCCGGACGAGGGCTGGCTGGCCACCGGCGACCTGGGCGCGATCATCGACGGCGAGGTGTACATCACCGGCCGCCTCAAGGACCTCATCGTGATCGCCGGGCGCAACCACTACCCGCAGGACATCGAGTACACCGTGAGCCACGCCACCGGGCAGGTCGAGCCCACCGCCATCGCGGCGTTCTCCGTGCCGGGCGAGGACGTGGAGCGGCTGGTGATCCTGGCCGAGCGCGCCGAGGAGGCCGCGCCCGAGGCGGACGCCGAGGCGGCGGAGGCGATCCGCGCGGCGGTGAGCGCCGCCCACGGCGTGACGCCCACGGAAGTAAAAATTATGAAGGCGGGCAGCATCGCCAGGACGTCGAGCGCCAAGATCGCCCGCCGCGTGGCGCGCCGGAACTACCTGGCCTGACCGGCGACGTTCGTCTATCGCGGTCGCGCGGTGGGGTGCGGTGCGAGTACCCTACGGGGACGGCGATAGTAGCTATTTCTTTTCACCGATGACGCACTGTAGGGAGAAACCTCGCATGGCAGACAGCCCCAATGCCTCCACCACGATGACGGCCGCCCAGCTCAGGCAGTGGCTGCGTGAGTGGGTGGCGGGAGCCACCGAGGTCCCGGTGGAGGAGGTCACCGACGACCGCCCGCTGGAAAACCTGGGCCTCTCCTCCCGCGACGCGGTGCTGCTGTCCGGGGAGCTGGAAAACCTCCTGGGCCGCAAGCTGGACGCCACCGTGGTGTACGAGCACCCCACCATCGGGGAGCTGGCCACCCACCTGCTGAGCGCCCGGCCCGGCACGCGGGCCGATCAGCGGCCGGTCCAGGCCGCGGCCCCCAGCTCCGCGCCCGAGGACCACGACATCGCGGTGGTGGGCATGGCCGCGCGCTTCCCCGGTGCGGAGGGCCTCGACGAGCTGTGGAGCCTCCTGGTCGAGGGGCGCGACGGCACCACCGCCCAGCCCCCCGAGGGACGCTGGGCGGAATACCAGGGCGACCCCGTGGCCCGCGCCAAGATGGCGGAGCAGAACCTCGCGGGCGGCTACCTGAGCGACATCTCCTCCTTCGACGCGGAGTTCTTTGGTCTCTCCCCCCTGGAGGCGGCGAACATGGACCCGCAGCAGCGGATCATGCTGGAGCTGTCCTGGGAGGCGCTGGAGCACGCCGGGCTGCCCGCCAACGAGCTGCGCGGCACCCCCGTGGGCGTGTTCTACGGCTCCTCCAACAACGACTACGGCATGCTGATCGCCGCCGACCCACAGGCCGCCCACCCGTACGCGCTCACGGGCACCTCGAGCGCCGTGATTCCCAACCGCGTCTCCTACGCCCTGGACTTCCGGGGCCCCTCGGTGGCGGTGGACACCGCCTGCTCCTCCTCCCTGGTGGCGGTGCACCACGCCATTCGCGCGCTGCGCGCCGGGGACGCCACCGTGGCGCTGGCGGGCGGTGTGAACATCATTGCCTCGCCCTACGTGTCCACCTCCTTCGGGGAGCTGGGGGTGATTAGCCCCAGCGGGCACATCCACGCCTTCTCCGACGACGCGGACGGCTTTGTCCGCGCCGACGGCGCCGGGGTGTTCGTGCTCAAGCGCGTGGCGGACGCCGTGGCGCACGGGGACACCATCCTGGCGGTGCTGCGCGGCTCCGCGATCAACTCCGACGGACACTCCAACGGCCTGACCGCCCCCAACCCCGAGGCCCAGGTGGACGTGCTGCGGCGCGCCTACGCGGACGCCGGGGTGGACCCGCGCGACGTGGACTACGTGGAGGCCCACGGCACCGGCACGGTGCTGGGCGATCCCATCGAGGCCACCGCCCTGGGCGAGGTGCTCGGCGCCGGACGCGACGCCGCCAGGCCCACCCTGCTGGGCTCCGCCAAGTCCAACTTCGGGCACTCCGAGTCCGCGGCGGGCTCCGCCGGGCTGGCCAAGGTGATCCTGGGCATGACCCACGACGTGCTCCCGCCCTCGATCCACTACGCGGGACCCAACCGCTACATCGACTTTGACGCCGAGCGCCTCGAGGTGGTGGAGGATCCCCGCGAGTGGCCGGAGTACTCCGGGCGCAAGATCGCGGGCGTGTCCGGCTTTGGCTTCGGCGGCACCAACGCGCACGTGGTGGTCAGCGACTACGACCCGGCGGACTACCCCGGCCTAAACGGCGGGGTGGAGGCGCTCCTGGACGACCCGGAGGACCCCACGGTGCTGCTGCCGGTCTCCGGGCACCTGCCCTCGCGGCGTCGGGCGCAGGCCGCCGCGCTGGCGGGCTACCTGGAGGGTAAGGAGGACTCCGCGCTGCCCGCCCTGGCGCGCACCCTGGCCGCGCGCAACCACGGGCGCTCCCGCGCCGTGGTGCAGGCGGCGTCCGTGGCGGAGGCCGTGGCGCGCCTGGGGCGCGTGGCCGAGGGCAAGAAGGCCACGGGCATCGCCGTGGCGGATTCACCGGCGGTCGCCGGGCCGGTGTTCGTGTACTCCGGCTTTGGCTCCCAGCACCGCAAGATGGCCAAGGACCTCGTGGCGATCTCCCCGGCGTTCCGCGACCGCCTGGAGGAGCTGGACTCCCTGGTGCAGTACGAGTCCGGGTGGTCCATGCTCGCCCTGATCCTGGACGACGCGCAGACGTACAACACGGAGACCGCGCAGGTCACCATCACCGCCATCCAGATCGCGCTGACGGACCTGTTGGCGGACATGGGGGTGCGGCCTGCGGGCGTGATGGGCATGTCCATGGGCGAGATCGCGGCGGCCTACGCCTCCGGCGGGCTCACAGCCACGGAGGCCATGCGCATCGCCTGCCACCGCTCCCGCCTCATGGGCGAGGGCGAGAACTCGCTCGCGGAGGACGAGCTGGGCGCGATGGCCGTGGTGGAGCTGTCCACCGAGGCCCTGGCGGAGCTGGCCGCCGAGGACCCCCGTTTTGCCAGCATCGAGCCCGCCGTGTACACCGCGCCGGGCATGACCACCGTGGGCGGGCCGCGCGCGGACGTGAGCGCCCTGGTGGAGGTGCTGGAGGAGCGGGGCAAGTTCGCCCGCCTGCTGGCGGTGAAGGGCGCCGGGCACACCAGCGCCCTGGACCCGATCCTGGGCGAGCTGTCCGCCGAGATCGAGGGGCTGGCCCCGCGCCCCCTGCACACCACGCTCTTTAGCTCCGTGGACCGGGGCCGGGTGTACCGGCCCGGTGAGGTGGTGCACGATGCCGACTACTTCCTGCGCTGCACCCGCCACGCCGTGTGGTTCCAGGACGCCACCGAGGCGGCCTTCGACGCCGGACACACCGCGCTGGTGGAGATCGCCCCCAACCCCGTGGCCCTCATGGGCATGATGAGCACCGCCTTTGCCGCGGGCAAGCCGGACGCGCAGCTACTCTTTGCCCTCAAGCGCAAGGTGCCCGCCGCGTCCTCCCTGCGGGACCTGCTGGCCACCCTCTACGTGGCCGGGGCCCCCGTGGACTTCCGCGCGGTGCGCGGCCTGGGCGGCACGCTTGCCGACGCCCCCGGCACCCAGTGGAAGAAGCAGGAGTACTGGACTTCCGCGCGGCCCTCCGCCGGGGCCAGCGGCCTGCCCGGCGCCAGGGTGACGCTGCCGGACGGCCGCGTGGCCTTTGGAGCGGACGCCGCCCAGGCGCCCTCCGGCCTGGCGCTCGTGGAGGCCGCCGTGGCGGCGGTGGACCCGCAGGCGCGGCTCGTAGCCAACCGGGAGCACGGCCCGCTGCCCGCCAGCGGGGAGGTGACCACCGTGGTCACCCGCCACCTGGGCGGGCTCTCCGCCTCGGTGTACGCGGCGGGCAGCGCCGAGGCCCTGGCCGAGGGCTTCGCGGCGGGGGCCTCCCTGCCGGCGGGCGAGGCGGCCGCGCCGGAGCCGGCCGAGGCCGCGCCCGCGAACCCCGCGCCCGCGCGGGCCACCGGCATGCCCGGGGCGCGCGGCGACGTGGAGGTGGAGGCCCGCCACTGGGACCCCGCCTCCGGGGAGAGCGTGGAGGACCGGCTGCGCGCCATCGTCTCGGAGTCCATGGGCTACGAGGCCGAGGACCTGCCGCTGGAGCTGCCCCTGATCGACCTGGGCCTGGACTCCCTGATGGGCATGCGGATCAAGAACCGCATCGAAAACGACTTCCAGATTCCGCCGCTGCAGGTCCAGGCGCTGCGCGACGGCTCGGTGGCCGACGTGATCCGCATGGTGGAGCAGGCCGTGGCGGACAAGGACGCCGCCGGGGATTCCGCCGACGCCGCCCGTGCCGAGGCCGAGCCTGCGGCTGCGGCCGAGGCCCCCGCCGCGACGGAGGAGCCGGAGGAACAGGCGGCGACCGAGGGGGCGTCGGACGGCGCCGGGCAGGGCGTGGGTGTGGCCCCGCGCGACGCCTCCGAGCGCCTGGTGTTTGCCACCTGGGCGGGCCTGACGGGCACCGCGGCGGCGGGCGTGACCAGCGCGCTGCCCGAGGTCACCGCGGAGACGGCCGAGGCCATCGCGCGGCGGCTCAGCGAGCGCTCCGGCGTGGAGATCGCCGCCGAGCAGGTGGCGGCGGCCCGCACCCTGGAGCCGCTGGCCGACCTGGTGCGCGAGGGGCTGGAGACTGAGGTGGAGGGCAACATCCGCGTGCTGCGCGCCCGCCCCGAGGGCTCCCAGGCCCCTGCGGTGTTCATGTTCCACCCCGCCGGGGGCTCCTCCGTGGTGTACCAGCCGCTCATGCGGCGGCTGCCGGAGGCCGTGCCGGTGTACGGCGTGGAGCGCCGCGAGGGGCCGCTGGAGGAGCGCGCGGCCGCCTACCTCGACGAGATCCGCGAGTACGCCGAGGGGCACCCCGTGATCCTGGGCGGGTGGAGCTTCGGCGGGGCGCTGGCCTACGAGGTGGCCCACCAGCTGCGCGCCGCGGGCGGCGTGGAGGTGGCCACCATCGCGCTGCTGGACACGGTGCAGCCCGCCGAGCCGATCCCGGACACCCCCGAGGAGACCAGGGCCCGCTGGGAGCGCTACTCCGCCTTTGCCAAGAAGACCTACGGCCTGGACTTCCCGGTGCCCTACGAGCTGCTGGAATCCGCCGGTGAGGAGGCCATGCTTGGCATGCTCACGGAGTTCTTGAGCAGCACGGACGCCTCCGAGCACGGTCTGGCCGCCGGGGTGCTGGAGCACCAGCGCGCCAGCTTCGTGGACAACCGCATCCTGGACAGCCTGGACATGCGCCGCTGGGCGGACGTGCGGGTGCCGGTGCTGCTCTTCCGCGCCGAGCGCATGCACGAGGGCGCGATCGAGCTGGAGCCGGCTTACGCGAACATCGCCCGCGACGGCGGCTGGGCCGCCATCGTGAGCGATAATGACCTGGAGATCGTGCAACTACGCGGCGATCACCTGGCCGTGGTTGACGAGCCGGAGATCGCCACGGTGGGGGCGCACCTGACCCGCCGCATCGAGGACCTTGAAAGGGGCCGCAACTAGTGTCCACCACAGCGCAAAAGCTCGCCGACCTCCAGGAACGCCTGGACAAGGCGCAGGACCCCGGCAGCGAGCGCGCCCGCGCCAAGCGCGACGAGGCCGGGCGCACCACGCCCCGGCAGCGCATCGCCGCGCTGCTGGACGAGGGCTCCTTTGTGGAGATCGGCGCCCTGGGCAAGACCCCCGGCGACCCGGACGCGATCTACTCCGACGGCGTGGTCACCGGCTACGGCCGCATCGACGGCCGCCCCGTGGTGGTCTACGCCCACGATAAGACCGTGTACGGAGGCTCCGTGGGCGTGACCTTTGGCCGCAAGGTGGTGGAGGTCATGGACATGGCGATCAAGATCGGCTGCCCGGTGATCGGCATCCAGGACTCCGGCGGCGCGCGCATCCAGGACGCCGTGACCTCCCTGGCCATGTACTCCGAGATCGCGCGGCGCCAGATGCCCCTCTCGGGCCGCAGCCCGCAGATCTCCATCATGCTGGGCAAGTCCGCCGGCGGCGCGGTGTACGCGCCCGTGACCACGGACTTTGTGATCGCCGTGGACGGCGAGACGGAGATGTACGTGACCGGCCCGGCGGTGATCCGCGAGGTCACCGGCGAGGACATCAGCTCCGCCGAGCTGGGCGGCGCTCGCCAGCAGGAGGCCAACGGCAACATCTCCGCCGTGGTGGGCAGCGAGGACGAGGCCTTTGACCTGGTGCGCGACCTGCTGGAGCACCTGCCCTCGAGTTGCTTCGACCCCGCCCCCGTGGTGGAGGCCCCCACCGACGAGGAGGTGGCGGACACCCGCGCCCTGGACACCTTCATGCCGGACGACACCAACGCCGGGTACGACATGATGGACCTGCTGGCCAAGCTGGGCGACGACGAGGACCTCATCGAGATCCAGGAGAACTTTGCCCCCAACCTGATCTGCGCCTTCGGCCGCATCGACGGGCGCACCGTGGGCTTCGTGGCCAACCAGCCCATGCACTATGCGGGCTGCATCGACGCCGACGCCGCCGACAAGGGCGCGCGCTTCATCCGCACCTGCGACGCCTACAACATCCCCGTGATCTTCGTGGTAGACACCCCCGGCTACCTGCCCGGCGTGGCGCAGGAGAAGGAGGGGCTGATCCACCGCGGGGCCAAGCTGGCCTTCGCCGTGGTGGAGGCCACCGTGCCCAAGGTGGCGCTCATCGTGCGCAAGGCCTACGGCGGCGCCTACGCGGTGATGGGCTCCAAGAACCTCACGGGTGACATCAACCTCGCCTGGCCCACCGCGCAGATCGCCGTGATGGGCGCGGCGGCGGCCGTGGTGATGATCCAGGGCAAGCAGCTCGCCGCCGTGCCCCCGGGGCCGCAGCGCGACCAGATGAAGAAGCTCTTCATGGACTTCTACGACCAGAACATGACCTCCCCCTACGTGGCGGCGGAGCGGGGCTTCCTCGACGCCATGATCCAGCCGCGCGACACGCGCCTGGAGCTGCGGCGCGCCCTGCGGCAGCTGGCCGATAAGCGCGACGGTGACCTGCCCAAGAAGCACCCGATCGCGCCGATGTAGGCGGCCTCGGCGGCGGCGCGGGGTGGGCCACCGGGGCTGGGCGTATCGCCGGACAAGGCGATACGCCAGTGTGCCCTCGGTAACGGGGACGAGGCTAATGGTCTACCCTCACCTAGGCTTGCGTACCAATGACAACGGCGGGTAAGGTCTGCCAGGTACTTGTTATGAGCCTCCCCAGCGGTGAGGCCAGGCGCGGCCCCCGTGGGCGCCCATAATTGCAATCAGAGGAGAACCCCCATGATCATGACCTTCACCAAGGGCATCGCTCTTATTTCCAGCCTGCTGCTGGGCGGCGCGCCCTTCGGCTCCAGCGAGGAGGTCCCGCAGGAGACCGTGGCCGCCGCTGCCGCCAACCAGGGCGCGGCCGCCGTGGACGCCACCGGGGATCCGATCGTGCTCGACCTGGAGGAGTTCCAGCTCACCGGCAAGGAGCGCGAGCAGGTTGCCGAGTCCTCCGTGAAGACCATCGAGGACAAGGCCGGGCACGACCTGGTGAACATCGAGTTCAACGACGACACCGTGGTGCTGCGCCCGGTGGAGTCCTTCGACGAGCAGAACGATCAGGAGTACTTCAGCGAGATCATGGATGCGCTGAAGACGCTCGGCTACGACAAGATCGCCGCCGTGGGCAAGCCGGTGTACGTGGAGGAGGCCCCGGAGTTCGACCTGGAGTCCCTGACCGCCGAGAAGGACATCGACATTGAGGCCGTGGCCCTGCCCGAGGTGGACCCGGCGTTCAGCCACGTGATCCGCGCGTAATAACGGGCTGGATAAAAAGAGCAGGTGGCGTTCCACCTGCTCTTTTTGCTTGCCGCGTAATGCTAGGAAGCGAGGCGCGGGCTGCGCCTCGTGCTACATCCCTACCCGCGCGCCCTCCGAGCCGCGCGGCCTGCCACGGCGCGCCAGGCCGCCATGAGCACCCCGGAGCTGACGGTGGCCACGATGATGAAGGACCAGTGCGGCACCGCGCCGTGGCGCAGCCCCCAGATCGCCAGGCCCACGATCACGGCGCAGGGCCAGGCCGCGAGCATGCTGCCCCAGAGGGAGGATCGCCGCCCCAGCGCCAGGCCGCCCCAGGCTAGGGCCACGCCCAGCAGGAAGGGCCACAGGGTGCCCAGCCAGCCACCTACCGTCAGCGGCATGTCCTCGCTGCGGTGCGCCACCCGGGCGAGCAGGGCGAAGAGGGCGATCGCGGCGGCGTCGTAGGCAAACCAACGGGTCATTGCTTCTCCTTAGATTCTGGGGAGGTGCGGGCGCGCAGCACCCAGCACCAGAGGAACACCACCCAGCCTACGGCCGCCAGCAGCACGAAGGTGAGCATGCGAAACACGATCGCGGCGGCCACGGCCAGGGAGGTGGGGATGCTGCCCAGGGCCACCAGGGTGGAGGTGAGCATGACGTCCACCGGGCCGAGGCCGCCGGGGGTGATCTGGGCCTGGCCCACGAGCTTCGCGGCGAGGAAGGAGAGCGCCACCCCCGCGACGTCGGGGTGTCCGCCCACGGCCACCACGCAGGCCCAGAGGCACACGATCTCCGCCACCCACTTGAGGGTAGCCCATATCAGGGGCATGACCAGGCGGGAGAGGGGAATGTCCACGGCGCGTAGCTGGGTGCGCAGCCCCGAGAGCTTATCGGTCCAGCGGTCCTCGGGGGCGCGGACCAGCCGGTTGAAGCGGCGCAGCGCGGCCAGCAGCCACGCCTCCACGGCGGCGGGGTTGCGCGCCGCCCAGCTCACCGCGTAGAGCACGGCGGCCAGCCCGGCGATCGACGCCCCGAGGGTCACCGGGTGCACCGAGGCCCCCAGGAAGAACACCGCGATCAGCCCCAGCAGGGCCATGCCCGCTGCGGCGAGCAGCCCCGAGACCACCATGTACCAGCTTGCCACCACGGCGCTGGCGCCCCAGGCCATCTGCTCGCGGAAGATCATGGCGGCGGCCACGGCGGGGCCGCCGGGCAGGGTGGCGGACCAGGAGTTGGCGGCCAGCCCCAGGGCGTTGGCGCGCCCCCGCCCGCAGGGCACGCCGGTGGCGTGCAGCAGGCTGACCATCATCTCGGCCTGGAAGATCATGGTGACGGCGGTGAAGAGCACGGCCACCGCGATGTAGCGGTTGTCCGCCCGCTTCAGCGCCGCCCAGCCCTCGTGGAGGAAGTGGGCGTTGTCCCGCAGCGCGTAGGCCAGGCAGGCCAGCACGATCGCCACGAGTCCGTAGCGGACCCACGGGCTGCGCAGCCAGGACCACACGTTACTTCTCCAGCCTCTCGACGAGGTCCTTGAAGGGCACCAGCTTCTCGTCCTGGGTGGTGGTGCGCCCGCCGCGCGCGGCCTCGGTGTCCTCGATCACCACGGCCTCGTCGATGTTGATGGGCGCGTGCGGCGCCGCGGCGGAGGGGCGCGGGGCGTCCTCGGGCCTTTCCGCCGTCGCGCCGTGGTCCAGCCGGGAGTAGGCGCGGCGCAGCCAGCGCGGCGCCCACCAGTTGTCCTCCCGCAGCAGGTGCATCACGGCGGGCACGAGCATCATGCGGATCACGGTGGCGTCGATGAGCAGGGCCGCGATCATGCCGAAGGCGATGTACTTCATCATCACGATCTCGGAGAAGCCGAAGGCCCCCGCCACCACGATCATGATGAGCGCGGCGGCGGTGATGATCCCGCCGGTGTGCGCGGTGCCGTACTTAATGGCGGTGTCCGTGCTGGCCCCGCGATCCCGGGCCTCCACCATGCGGGATACCAGGAACACCTCGTAGTCCGTGGACAGGCCGTACACGATGGCCACGATGAGCACCAGCACGGGGCTCATCAGCGGGCCCGCGGTGAAGTTGAGCGCCCCGGAGCCCACGCCGTCCACGAACATGAGGGTGAGGATGCCCAGCGTGGTGCCCAGCCCCAGGATGGTCATGATGATGGCCTTGGCGGGCAGGATCAGGGAGCCGAATACCAGGGCCATGAGGAGGAAGGTGGCCAGGACGATGTAGAGCGCCATCCACGGCAGCGTGTGCAGCAGCGCCTCGATGGACTCCACCTCCATCGCCGGGGTGCCCGCCACGTACACGGACACCCCCTCGGGGGCGTCGATGTCCCGGAGCTGCTCCACCACGCGATGGTTGTCCGCGCGGTCCTTAATCCCGGCGGTGAGCACCGTGGTGCCGTCCTGGCTGGGGTGGGAGGGGCTGAACCGGCCGGTGAGGCCCTCCACCTCGCTGGCCTGGCGGAACACGGAGCTGAGCTGCTGGTTGTCCGCGCCCGTGACCACCAGCTTGATGGGCTCGGTGCGGAAGGCCGGGAAGGCCTCGTTGAAGGACTCCTGGGCCTGGCGCGTCTCGTTCGTGGGCGGCAGGTACGTCTCGTTGATGCCGCCGAAGGTGATGTGGGTGAGCGGGATCGCCAGGGCCAGCAGGCCGCCGGCGATGACCACGGTCACGGCCTTGGCGTGCCGCATGGCCCAGGCGGGGATGCGCCACCACAGGGTGTCCTCCAGGCGCCTGCCGCGCCGGGAGGTGCGGCGCAGCGCCCAGCGGTCGATGTTGGTGCCGAGTAGCCCGAAGAGGGCGGGCAGCACCGTCACGGAGAGCAGGGCCGCCAGGCCCACCGCGGAGATCGCCCCGTAGGCCACGGACTTGAGGAAGGCCTGGGGGAAGATCATGAGCCCCGAGAGCGCCACGGCCACCATCGCGGCGGAAAAGACCACCGTCTTGCCCGCCGTGGCGGTGGTGGCCGCCACCGCCCGGGGGATGGGGGTGCCCTTGTCCATCTCCTCGCGGAAGCGGGACACCATGAACAGGCCGTAGTCGATGGCCAGGCCCAGGCCCAGCAGCGTGACCACGGACTGCGCAAACACGTTGACCTGGGTGCCGCCCGCGAGGATGGACAGGATGCCCAGGGAGCCCAGGATGGAGAGCACGCCCACGATCAGCGGCATGGTGGCCGCCACCACGGAGCCGAACACCACGAGCAGGAGCACCGCCACCACGGGCAGGGCCACCAGCTCCGCCCGGGAGATGTCCCCGGCCATGCCCTCGTCCAGGGAGTCCGCCACGGCGGTGGCCCCGGCGAGTTCCAGGGTCACGCCCGTGGGCAGGTCCTGGCCGCGCAGGGCGTCCTCGATGGCGCGGTAGTCCTTGAGCGTTTGCTCGCCGTCGCCCGCCAGCCCGATGGCGGCGAAGGCCCGGGTGCCGTCCGGGGAGATCATCTCCGGGGTGCGGTGGGAAAAGTAGCTGGTGATGTGCCCTATCTCGGAGGGGTACCGGGCCTTGAGGGCGTCGAGCTGGCCCTGGATCGCCGAGGCCACGGCGGGGTCGCTCAGGCCGCCGGGGGCGGCGGGGTCCAGCGTGTAGAGGGCGATCACGTCCCCGCTATCGTCGCGCCCGAAGGTCTCCTGCTCGATGCGCGCGCCCACGGTGGAGTCCGCCCCGGGGTCCTCCCAGCCCTCCTGGCTGAGCCGGTCGCCCAGGCGGAGCCCGAAGATCCCGTAGAGGGCGAGGATGGCGAGCACCACCAGGGCGGGGATGAGGCGGCGGTGGCGGTAGGAAAATTGACCCCAGCGCAGGAACACGGGCGGTTATCCTTCCTGCTCGGGGGCGGGCGCGGTGCCTGCGGTGGCGCTCGCGCCGCCCGGGTGCTCCGGGGCCGCCACCTTTTCCCAGAGGAACTCCGTGATGGTGTGCTCCATGCGCAGGCCGCGGCCCTCGAACTTGGTGCGCACCTGGCGGTCCGTGAGCACCGGGCACTCCGGCCACGGCCAGCCGCGGTAGCGCAGCATGGGCTCCACGTCCACCAGCTCCCTGATCCACTCCGCGTACTCGGCGTGGTCGGTGGCCACGTGCAGCACCCCGCCGGGCTTAAGCCGGGTGGCGATCAGCCGCAGCGGGCCGGACTGGATGATGCGGCGCTTGTGGTGCCGGGCCTTGGGCCAGGGGTCGGGGAAGAACACGCGCACCCCGTCCAGGGACTCCGGGGCAATCATGCGGTTGAGCACCTCCACGCCGTCGCCGCGCACCATGCGGATGTTATCCACGCCCTCGCGCAGCGCCGCCCCCATCATCTTGGCCAGGCCGGGCTTGTACAGCTCCACGGCGATGATGTTGGTGCCCTCCTCCAGCGGGGCCATGGCCACCGTGGAGGTGCCGGTGCCGGAGCCGATCTCCACGATGGTGGGGTGGCCGCTGCGGCCAAACCACGCGTCCACGTCGATCCGATCGTCGCTCATCACGCGGCCCAGGCGCGGCCAGTGCTCCTCCCAGGTCTCCTGCTGGTTGGGCGTGAGCGTGCCGCGGCGGAAGGAGACGGTGCCGAGGCGCGGGTAATCGAGGCCGTCGTCGAAGGACGATTGCAGGGGCCTGCCGTGCGGTAGGTCACCGAGGCTCGGGGCATGGGAGGAGGCAGAGTTTTTCATCCCCTACAGCATATCCGGGCAGGGGGTTGCGTATCGACGTCCCCCGGGCGTCGGGCAGCCCCCGGCCGAAAGGTTATAACCATCGCGGGCCGACGGGGCGCGTCGTGGCGGAGTGTGGCGAAGGCGACGTGTGGGGTGGGTAACGCGCTCGGGCGCGCGAGGGCGGAGCGCGGCCCCGGTTCTGAGTGGGTGATAGGTACTGGGAACGCCGCGACGGGGGAGCCCTCGCGGGCGGGAATGGGGACGTGGCGGGCCGCTCGGGGCGCGCGTGCGGCTTTTTGTTGCGAGGGAAAAGTGGGGGACCGCCCCCGAAAGGGGGTGCGGTGCGCGGGTGGCCTCGCGCGCCGAGATTGCGACGTGCCAGGTAGGAGGGCGGGCGCGTAAAATGTTATGACCACTCGCGCGGGGGCTCGGGCGAGGGAGGTGCCTTTCTTCCTCCCGGATGGATACCCTAGAGGGGCATCGCAGAGAAAGCGACCGAAGATCAGGAGTAGGTTATGACCGCTGCCATCAAGGGTCTGCAAGGACTGGCGCCCACGAAGAACGAGGAACTGCTGAGGTGGATTGCCGAGGCCGTGGAGCTTTTCGAGCCCGAGCGCGTGGTGTTCGCGGACGGGACGCAGGAGGAATGGGAGCGGCTGACCTCGGAGTTGGTGGAGGCCGGGACGCTGATCCGCCTGAACGAGGAGAAGCGCCCCAACAGCTTCCTGGCGCGCTCCAACCCCTCGGACGTGGCCCGCGTGGAATCCCGCACCTTCATTTGCTCCGCCACCGAGGACGGCGCCGGGCCCACCAACAACTGGGCCCCGCCGGAGGAGATGAAGGAGGAGATGCGCGGGCACTTCCGGGGAGCCATGCGCGGGCGCACCATGTACGTGGTGCCGTTCTGCATGGGCCCGATCAGCGACCCCGAGCCCAAGCTCGGCGTGCAGCTCACCGACTCCGCCTACGTGGTGCTCTCCATGCGCATCATGACGCGCATGGGCAGCGAGGCCCTGGAGAAGATCGGGGATGACGGGGACTTCGTGCACTGCCTGCACTCCGTGGGTGCGCCCCTGGCCCCCGGCGAGCGGGACGTGGCCTGGCCCTGCAACGATACCAAGTACATCACCCAGTTCCCGGAGACCAAGGAGATCTGGTCCTACGGCTCCGGCTACGGCGGCAACGCGATCCTGGCCAAGAAGTGCTACGCCCTGCGCATCGCCTCCGTGATGGCCAAGGAGGAGGGCTGGATGGCCGAGCACATGCTCATCCTCAAGCTCACCTCCCCGGAGAACAAGACCTACCACGTGGCCGCCGCCTTCCCCTCGGCCTGCGGCAAGACCAACCTGGCGATGATCACCCCCACCATCCCCGGCTGGAAGGCGGAGGTCGTGGGCGACGACATCGCCTGGCTCAAGTTCGGTGAGGACGGCCACCTCCACGCCATCAACCCGGAGAATGGCTTCTTCGGAGTGGCCCCCGGCACCAACTACGGCTCCAACCCCATCGCCATGAAGACGATGGAGCCGGGCAACACGCTGTTTACCAACGTGGCGCTCACCGACGACGGCGACGTCTGGTGGGAGGACATGGGCGAGGCCCCCGAGCATCTCATCGACTGGCTGGGCAACGACTGGACCCCGGAGTCCGACGGCCTGGCCGCGCACCCCAACTCCCGCTACTGCGTGCCCATCTCCCAGTGCCCCGTGGCCGCGCCCGAGTTCGACGACTGGCGCGGAGTGAAGATCGACGCGATCCTCTTCGGCGGGCGCCGCCCCGACACCGTGCCGCTGGTCACCGAGTCCTACGACTGGGAGCACGGCACCATGATCGGCGCGCTGCTGGCCTCCGGCCAGACCGCCGCCGCCGCCGAGGCTACCGTGGGCGCGCTGCGCCACGACCCCATGGCCATGCTCCCCTTCATCGGCTACAACGTGGGCGACTACCTCAACCACTGGATCGAGATGGGGCGCAAGGGCGGGGACAAGATGCCCCCCATCTTCCTGGTCAACTGGTTCCGCAGGGGCGAAGACAAGCGCTTCCTGTGGCCGGGCTTTGGCGAGAACTCCCGCGTCCTCGCGTGGATCGTGGACCGCATCGAGGGCCGCGTGGGTGCGGAGGAGACCGTGGTGGGCCACACCGCCCGCGCCGAGGACATCAACCTCGACGGGCTGGACACCCCCATCGAGGACGTGCGCGAGGCGCTCACCGCGCCGCCGGAGCAGTGGGCGGGCGACCTTGAGGATAACGCCGCCTACCTGAAGTTCCTGGGCGAGCGCGTGCCCGAGCAGGTCTGGGAGCAGTTCCGGGCGCTGCAGCGGCGCGTGGAGGAGGCCTCCGCGTAGGGCTGTTTGCCCCGGTTAGAAGGTGGTTCTTCGAGCGGAGGACCACCTTCTGTTTTATTCGGAGCGACCGCTACCCCAGCGCGATCCGGTGCAGCAGGGTCCGCTGCTTATCGCTGAAGTTGTCGTCGGAGGCGACCAGGAGCTGCGCGCGGCCGTCGGCAAGCCGGGGAGCCCAAGCCAGGGCCTCGATGTTGTCCGGGTGTTCGGGCAGGGAGGCGAAGTCGAACACCAATTCCTTGCGCGCGGGCGTTTCGGAGCCGTCGAGGGCCTCCTTGCCCAGCACGTTCGTGGCTCCGTCCAGCGTGACCCGGTAGATCTCGCCGCGGTTCCCCCGCCCCTCCACGTAGCCGCGCTCTATGACGTAGAGGCTGCCGTCCTCGCCCGCGATGATCTCGGAGACGCCCCGGTCGCGGGCGCCGGGGTAGAGCGGGCCGATCTCCAGGGGATACTCCGCGAGCGGCTGGCCGGTGCCCAGGGAGTAGTGGGTGAGGCGCACCCGCATGCCGCGCTCCTCCGAGTTCATGGGGCCGTCCTGCACAAGGGCGCCCTCGTTGGCCGTGATGAGCGCGTCCTCCCCGAGGACCGCCAGGCCCTCGTTGGCCTTGTTGTGCCGCACGCCGCGCGTGCCCTCGGGATCGGGGGCGTGGTAGGAGGGCACGGAGAGGCGCCCGATCTCCTTACCGGAGGCGTCGCTGAGGACCACGGCGGGGGAGCGGAAGTTCCCCTCCTTGGCCCAGCCCTCGGAGGTCCACGCGAAGTCCCCACCGGGGAGGCGGCGCACGGACTCCGGGTCCACGGTCTGCGGGGCGTAGGGCTGGCCCGAGGGGTCGCGTAGGATCGTCGCACCCGTGACGGTGGGGCGCGCACCCGAGGCGGGATCGGAGGGTATGGACAAGCGGTACGCGCGGGCGGGGCCGTGCTGCGCGGAGTCGTCGGAGAGCGCCACGTAGTCCTCCGCCCCCACGCGCTCGAGGCCGGAGACGCCGCCGAAGGGGGCGCTGGGGCCGAGCGCGTCCGCGACCTCGGCAGAACGGGGAGCTTCGGAGAGGTCCACCGCGCCGAGATACTGGCTGGGGAGGGCGGGCGCCGGGGCGCCCGACTGTGCGGCGGCGGGGGAGAGGGGAAGAAGAACGGTGGCGGCGAGGAGAAGGGCGCCGACGCGGCGGGAACGAAGGAAGCGCATGGTGGCGCAGCGTAGCGGTTCCGGGAAACGCGGGGGTGTCGGGCGGGTAACGGAGGGGTGAACGGGCGGGCTACAGCCAGCCGCGCTCCCGGACGATCATGTAGGCCTCGAAGCGGTTGCCCGCGCCCACCTTGCGCATGGCGGAGCTGAGGTAGTTGCGGGTGGTGCCGGGGGCGAGGCGAACCTCCTCCGCGATGTCCGTGACGCTGCCGCCGCGCCCGGCGGCCTCGATCACCTCGGTCTCCCGCTCGGTAAGCGGGCAGTCTCCCGTGGCGATCGTCCACGCCGCCAGCTCCGGGTCGATGGAGCGCTCGCCCGCGTGGAGGGCGCGGATCGCGGCGGAGAACTGCTGCGCCGTGGCCGTCTTGGGGAGGAAGCCGCGCACGCCGTTCTCCAGGGCCCGCCGCAAGCCGCGCGGGCGAGCGTGGCTGGTCACGATGAGCACGGCGAGGCCCGGGGCGAGGGCGCGCAACGCGCGGGCGGTGGCGATGCCGTCGAGATCCTTCATGTGGAGATCCACCACGGCAACGTCCGGCAGCGGCCCGCCCAGCGCGTCCTGCCTGCGCCACCAGCGCAGAATCTCCTCGCCGGACCCCGCGGTGGCGAGGATCTCGACGTCGTTTTCCAGCCCCAGGAGCGTGCCCAGGGAGGCGGCCACGAGGGCCTCGTCGTCTACCACCGCCACTCGGATCATTGTGCGTCCTCCTTATGCGTGAGGAGTTTCACGTGGAACTCCTTGTCCGTGGAATCAACGATGAGCAGCGCGCCCTGGCGGGCGGCGCGCCGCCGCAAGGCGTCGAGCCCGCCCGCGCGCGGGGAGCCGAGGCGCGTGCCGGGGTTGTTGTTGCCGATGGCGAGGCATGCGTCGCTTATGCGAAGCGACGCCACGGTGGCCTCGGAGTGCCTGAGAATGTTGGTGGTGGCCTCGCGCACCAGCCAGGCGGCCAGCTCGCGGTGCGCCTCCGGGAGGTCGTGGGGGTGGCCTTCGACGGAGAGCGCGATTCCCCCGGCGCGGAGGAGGCGGCGCGCCTCCTCTATCTCCGTAGCGACGTCGATGTCTCGGTACCCCCGCACCACATCGTGCATCTCGGAGACGGACGTTGCGGCGAGCCCGCGCAGCTCGGAGAGCTCGGAGCGGAAGCGATCGTCGTCGCGCCGAGCGAGGGCGAGGGCCAGCTCCGCCTTGATGTTGATGGCGGCCAGGCGCTGGCCCAGGGTGTCGTGCATCTCCTGGGCGAAGCGCAGGCGCTCCTCGGCGAGGATGAGGTGGCGCTGCAGCTCGGCGGCTCGCTCGGCCTCGGAGATGAGACGGATCGCCCACGCGCTGCTGAGCGTGGAGAAGACGTAGAGCGGAGGGACGAGCAGGGAGACCGCGAGGGAGATCGAGGGGCCCTGGGGAATAACCTCCCGGGGCAAGGGCCACCAGGCGGCGGTGTTGAGGGCGGTGACCGCGCCGGTGAGCAGCCACGTGCGGCGCAGGAAGGGGAGGTAGCACAGGCAGAGGATCGACGCCGCCGCAAAGCCCAGCGCCGTTCCGGGAACGAAGCCTCCCAGCGTGCCCGCGAGGTTTCCAAGGCACCACAGCACGAGCGTGACCGATAGCCCCCACGCGAAGAGCCGTGGGCGCCGCCCGGACGAGCGGGGGTTGAGTGCCGGTGCGCGGGAGGAAAGAATAAGCCCCCACGCGGCGGTCACGACGACGCCGAGGAAGCACAACCAGGCCGACGCCGCGTGCGCGCCGGAATGGCGCTCCGAGTAGGCCCAGGCCGACGCCCCCGTGAGGGAAAGGGGAAGGACCAGGAGGAATTGCGTGGAGAGGCGGATATAGAGGGCAAACTTGGCGGACCCCGGCAGCGCCGACCAGGCGCGCGGAGGGCGAAGGAGCGAGGAGAAAAGCCCGCCTAAGCGATCTGCCATGAGGAACACGTTACCGGCGCTCGTCCCACCGCATGCGGGTTACTCCGGCCCAGCAACAGCCGATCGTCCAGGCGATCAGGATCAGCAGCGGGCGCGCCCACTCCGTGGGGGAGGAATACTCCCCTAACCAACCCCCGTGCACCAGGTCCGCGACGGCGGCAAAGGGCGTGTACTGCATCCGATCGGACAGCCCCTCGGGAAAGGACGCGCGCGTGGTGGCGGCGGAGAACATAATCATGAAGGCCACGGGCATGCTGGTCATCTGGGCGGCCTCCGCGTTACGGGTGAACACGCTGGTGAGCAGGGCCAGGCCCCAGCACAGCGCGATCCCCAGGGCGACGGCGAGGAGAACCAGGACGGGCTGACGCGGGGCCCCGCCGCTGAGCAGCATCACCAGGAACGCCCCGAGCAGAACGGGCACGGCGCAGAGGCAGGCCGTGGGCAGCGCCGGGGCCGCGAGGATCTCCGCGTCCGAGCATTCCCCCGCCCGCAGCCGCTTGAGCACCTTCTCATCGCGGCGCGTGGTGAGCATGGACACCAGGGGATAATAGGCGCAAAACAGGAGGGAAAACTGCACGAGGTAGTCCACGGACATGGCCGACAGATCGGCCTTGTTCCCGGGAAAGGCCCGGTAGATAAGAACCACGAACGCAATGGGCAGCGCGGCCATGAACATGAGGGTGCGGTTGCGAAGGAGCTGGCGGCCCTCCGCCAACCCCAGGCTGGCAAGGCGCGAGGGCGCGGTGGAGCGAGGTGCGCGCGGCGTGGTGGTAGTCATGGGTTTTCCTTTTTTCTAGGGCGTTGGGGTGGACGGGAGGCATTGCGCAAGGGAGAGGAATACCGATTCCAGCGTGGCCGGCTGGGCGCTGAACTCGCTGAGCCCGATCCGCTCGGTGCGCGCCCATTCCAGGGCCGCGAGGGCGTCGCGCTGGAGGTCCCGGGTGCGTACCTCGTGGAGGGTTCCGTTGCGGGTGCAGGTGCCGGAGAAGATGTCGGGCGCGGCGACGGGCGAGCGGAAGGCGAGCCGGGAATCCTCCTCCGCCACGAGGTCCGTCAGCGTGCCCGTGCGGACGATCTCCGAGCGGTGCATGAGGGCGATGCGGTCACACAGGAACTCGGCCTCCTCCATGTAGTGCGTGGTGAGGATCATCGTCGTGCCGTGCTCCCGGAGCCGCTTGAGCAGCTCCCACGAGTGGCGTCGGCTCTCTGGGTCAAGTCCCGTGGTGGGCTCGTCGAGGAATATCACGCTGGGGTTTCCCGCCAGCGCGCAGCCGAGGTCCAGGCGGCGCTGCTCCCCGCCGGAGAGCGCGCCCACCCTCACGTCCATGCGGTGCGAGAGGCCCACGGCCTCGGAAACCTCCGTGACGGGCAGTGGCGTGGAGAGCGTGCCCGCCCACATGGCCAAGGTTTCCCGCACGGTGAGCTGTTGGGGCAGCCCTCCCGACTGCAGCATGATCCCCACCTCCGGGCGCAGCCGCCTGCGCTCCTTGTAGGGGTCGAGGCCGTAGATGCGTACCGTTCCCGAGGTGGGCGGCGCCAGGCCCTCGACCGCCTCCAGCAGGGATGTTTTTCCGGCCCCGTTGGTGCCGAGGAGCCCAAGGATCTCCCCTCGTTGCACCCGGAACGTGGCGTTGCGCACGGCGGTGTAGGGCCGGCGCTTGTCCGCCCCGCCGTAGGAGCGGGAGAGCCCCCGTACCTCGATGATGTTCTGCGTCATGCCCTCATCATGATCCCCCCGCCGCGCCGCCGGTAGAGAGAAAAATAACGAGGAGGCATGACTTTTGTCATGCCTCCTCGAGGTCGGTGGAAGCCTTACCCGACGGCGCTAAAGCCCCACCGGGTGCTCTGAGCGTCGGTCAGGGTGAGGGTATCGCCCTCCACCGCCACGGCGTGGGTGCCGCCGAGGATCCCGGTGAGGGAGGCTTCCCCGTCGCAGAAGCGCATGGTGGAGGCCAGGGGCCCCACGGTGAGGGCGTTGCCGTCCAGGGCGGCCGGTCCGTGGAAGAGGTTGCAGCCGTCGTTCCCGCCGATGGTGGCGTCCTCGTGCAGCACGAAGAAGGTCTCCGGGGCGTCTGCGAGGTGCCATTCGGTGCCGGTGATGGGGGTGGTCTCGGCGGCCTGGGCGGTGGCGGTCCCGGCGAGAAGAAGCACGGCGGCGGCGCTCAGAGGGGTACGAAGAGACATGGGCGTTATCATACCCGGCGCGCCACGATCACCAGGTTGCTCACGGCGAGCTCCCGCACCCCGGGCACGCGGGTGAGCCACCACGCCCAGCCCGGGTGGTAGCGGGGGAACGCCCCCAGCACGCGGGCGCGCCCCGAGTGCTCCAGGCTGCGGGCCCACCCCAGCCCGGCGGCGCAGGAGACGTCGAAGAGGGAGGAGCCAAAGACGTTCTTGGGCGGGTGCCCGTGCCTGCGGGTGTAGCGGTCCCGGGCGTACTCCCCGCCCACGTAGTGCTCCCACAGGCCGGTCTCGTGCCCGCCGAAGGGGCCCAGCCACACCGTGTAGCTGAGCACCATGAGCCCCCCGGGGGCGGTCACGCGCAGCATCTCCTCCCCCATGCGCCAGGGGTCGGGCACGTGCTCGGCCACGTTGGAGGAGTAGACCAGGTCGAAGGCCCCGGTGCGGAAGGGCAGGTCCAGGCCGGAGCCGCGTACCGACGCCGCGACCTCGATGCCCGCCGCTGCCATCTCGCCCACGTCCGGTTCCACGCTGACGTAGCGGGCACCGCGCCGCTCGAACTCGGCGGCAAAGTAACCGGGGCCGCCGCCCACGTCCAGGATGTTCTGGTGGCGCAGCGTCCCCCGCCCGGAGTCTCGGTTGAGGGATTCCAGCAGCTCGGCGGTGTCGCGGGCGAGGTGCCCGTAGAAGCGGGCGGGGTCGGGTTGCTCGTAGCGGAAGTCCCTCAGCAGGCCCAGGGAGCGGCGCAGGGTGGCGCGGCGGCGGGTGCGGGGCAGGCTGCGGGCGGTGGGCACGGTCCTCAAGGGTAACAGGGGCTATCGGCGTAGCGGTTCGGCTGGTTTCGGAGAGCGTACATCTGTCTCCGTGCGCCTCGTATAGGCTTAGAACGGCTTATGAAGATTCTCCTGTTGTGCTGGCGCGATACCGATCACCCCCAGGGCGGGGGTTCGGAGCGCTACCTGGAGCACGTGGCCGCCTACCTCGCCCGCAGGGGGCACGAGGTGGTGTTCCGCACGGCGTCGTACACGGACGCGCCCGCGCGCAGCTTCCGGGACGGGGTGCGGTTCTCCCGGGCCGGGGGCAAGTACACGGTGTACCCGCGGGCCTGGGGCGCCATGCTGGCGGGCCGGATGGGCCTGGGCCCGCTGCGCGGGGTGGACGTGGTGGTGGACACCCAAAACGGCATCCCCTTCTTTGCCCGCGCGGTGGCCGGGCGCCCCACGGTGCTGCTCACGCATCACTGCCACCGGGAGCAGTGGCCGGTGGCGGGGCCGGTGATCGCGCGCCTGGGATGGTGGCTGGAATCCACCGTGGCCCCGAGGGTGTATCGCGGCAGCAGGTACGTCACCGTATCTCACCCCAGCCGGGAGGAGCTGGTGGGCCTGGGCGTGGACGCCGGGAGCATCCACCTCATCCGTAACGGCATCGACCCCCTCCCCGAGCGGCTGCCGCGCCTGGACGACGACGCCCGCGTGCACCTGGTGACCCTTTCCCGGCTCGTGCCGCACAAGCAGATCGAGCACGCCATGGACGTGGCCGCCGCCCTGCACCGCAGCCACGGGGTGGTGCTGGACGTGCTGGGCAGCGGCTGGTGGAACGAGCGGCTGCGCGAATACGCGCGGGAGCGCCACCTCGGGGAGGCGGTGGTGTTCCACGGTCAGGTGTCCGAGGACTACAAGCACGCCCAGCTCGCGCGCGCCGCGCTGCACCTCATGCCCTCGCGCAAGGAGGGCTGGGGCCTGGCGGTGATGGAGGCGGCCCAGCACGGCGTGCCCACCGTGGGATACCGGGGGGCCGGGGGGTTGAACGACTCCATCGATCACGGCAGTACCGGGATCCTGGTGGATACCCGGGAGCAGTTGATAGGGGCCGTGCGCGGCCTGCTGGACGATCCCGCCGAGCGGCGTCGCCTGGGGGCCGCCGCGCGGGATAAGGCTACCGCCTTTTCCTGGGACGAGGCCGGGGCCCGCTTCGAGGCGCTGCTGCGCGAGGTGAGCGGGGCCTACGCCCCCACCGGGTCTCCGCGGCCACGGCGGCGGGCGCGATGAGCAGCCAGCCCGCCAGCAGCCCCAGGCCGGGCCGCAGGTCCGGCGCGGGGGCGGCGGTCTCCGCGAGTACGTCCCCGGTGCCGCCGTCGATCACCACGCCCACTCCCAGGCGCTCCAACTCGGGCAGGTCGCCCGCCCGCCACGCCTCGGTGGCGGCCAGCCACCGGGGAGAGGGGGGATCCACCTCTACCCCGTCCACGCTCAGGCCGCCCGGCTCCACGGCGGGGAGGGCCTTCCACCACGGGTTGACCAGCGGGATCCCGCCCACGTCCACGAGCGAGCCGGAGTTCGCCCCCACCACGAGCGCCTCGCGGCCCGCCGCGCGGTCGCGCACGGCGAGCATGGCGGCGGGCTCCACCGGCAGGCGCTCCGGCGGCAGGGGGCGCAGGGCGGCCAGCGCCAGGGGGGCGTCGATAAGCTGCACCGCGCACAGGCCGGTGGCCGCCGCCGCGCGCCCCGGGGCGAGCCCGGCGGCCAGGGCGATGTAGCCGGGCACGGCGAGGATCACGAACTTGTGGGAGTCCCGCAGCAGCCCCCCGCCGGGGACGTTGCCCACCGCCACACCGAGCACCGAGGGCAGCGCCCAGGCGGCCAGCCCGAGCAGCAGGCCCAGCGCCCCCAGTAGGAGGAGGGGGCGGGGGCAGCGGCGCCACCCCGTGCACAGCAGGGCGAAGAGCACCGCGCCCGCCAGCGCCCACCCGGATTCCCGCGCGCCGGGCACGGCGGCGGCGTTCCATATGCCGCCTAGCCCCATGAGGGTGCCGGGGGTACCGGCGAAGGCCTCGGCGCGCGGGGCGAAGGCCGCCACCGCCTGGGTGGTGGAGGTGGTGTCCACCCCGGCGACGAGCCCCGGCACCCACCACGGGGCGCAGAGCCCCGCCCCGATCAGGGCGGTGACCGGGCGCCGGGCGCGCGCCGTGGCCGCGCCCACGAGCAGCGCGCACAGCCCTCCGGTGGGGCTGAGCGAGGCGCCCCACATGGCCAGCCACTGCGCGCGGGGGCGCCCGCTCAGCCCCGCCCAGGCGATCGCGGGCAGCAGCCAGGCGCAGGCCACCAGCGACCAGTGCCCCTGGAGCAGCCGCTCGATCACGGCGGGGTTGGCGATCCCGATGGCCAGGGCGGCGGCGCACCCCCAGGTACTCGCGCCCAGGCGGCGGGCCAGGAGGTAGCTGCCCCACGCCCCGGCCACGGCGGCGCCCACCACGATCCCGCGCATGGCCCAGGAGGCTGGGGCGATCGTGCCGATCAGCGCGAGCAGCCCCTCCTGCGGCGCGCCGCGCGCGGGCAGGTCGCCCCACCCCAGCGCGCCGGGGCTTAGGCCCGGGTGATCGAGCACCATCATGTCCCGCAGCGCGGGAACGCCGGGGCCCAGCAGCGGCAGGGTCACCAGGCCCACCAGGAGGGTGGCCCACGCGCTGAGCAGCGCGGCGGCCGCGTGGGACGGGGGCCGGGGAGCGCTAGCGGGCACGGCGACGGCGGATCAGCAGGACCACGGCGGCGAGCGCCACCACCAGGCGCAGCGCCTTGGACACCCAGGAGAGCACCGCCATGCGCTGCTGGGTGTCCACCACCCGGTTGGCCTTGGCCTCCTGGGCGGCCACGGTGGCGTCGTCCCAGGAGGTGTCGGCCCGGTAGAGCACCCGCCCCTCGGGCTCCTCCACGGCGGTCTTGTGGGCCTCCTCCGCGCTGCGGGCCAGCACCACCACGCGGTGCTCGCGCTTGTCGATGATCTCCCCGGAGGCCGGTTCCACCGTGAGCGTGCGGTTGACGGCGTAATAGGGGGTAAGGGTCACGGGTTCGCGGCCCTGGATGCCCAGGGTGGCGATCTCCTCCGGGGAGTAAAAGGCGCCGGCGGGCCCGCTCAGCGGCTCGGCGCGCAGCAGCGTGGGGGAGTCCGGGGTGAGCGCCACCGGGGCCACGTCCTGGTGGTAGAGGAAGTAGTGCTGGGACTTATCCACGTAGTCGATGGGCGCGGATTGCAGGCTCCAGGGGTCGAAGTAGGGGTAGGACTTCTGCTCGGTGGTGGAGGGGAAGCGGTAGTGCAGCCCCTCGCGCGCGAACTCTCCCGTGGCCCGCCCCGTGAGAGCCCCGGCCAGCGTGCCCTCCCAGGTCACCTCCCCGTTGGGCTCCAGCACCGGGAAGGTGGAGTGGCGCGTCACGCGCACGGTGTCCTCCCACCGGGCCCGGCCCAGCTCGGAGCGCGCCGTGATGATCGCCTCCTTGGGGTCCTCCGCCGCCCCCACCCGCACCTTTGTGGTCTCCGTGACCTCCTCGGTGGTCTGGTAGCAGCGCAGCTCGGGGCAGTCGCCCGGGGCGCGATCCCGCCACGCCTGCGTGTCCAGCACGAGCGCGCGGCTGGGCTTGGTGCGGAAGGTGGCGGAGGCCTCGACGTCCAGCTTCTTCATGGAGGCCAGGATCGCCCGGGGGATCACGTCGCCGCTGATGGTCAGCGCGATGGCGGCCGCGACCAGGGCGATCAGCCACTTTCGGGTACCTGTCACGGTGATCCTTCCACTAGGGTGGGAGCGGTGACGACGCCGCCGAATGCCAGCACAGCCGGGGCCCGACGGGTATCGCATTCATCCTACGCAACGGGCTTTGTGGGGTCCCTGGAGGGGCTGCGCGCCGTGGCCGCCTACGGGGTGGTGCTCACCCACGTAGCGTTTCAGACGCGGCTCGACCCGGCCACCCCGCTCGGCGCGATCGCGGCGCGGCTCGACTACTTCGTGGCGGTGTTCTTTGCCCTCTCCGCCTTCCTGCTGTGGCGCCGCCACCGCACGGACCGGGCCTTCGGCGCCTACTACCTGCACCGCTGCGCGCGCATCCTCCCCGCCTACTGGGTGTGCGTGTGCGCCGTCCTGCTCTTTCTCCCCGAGGCCTTCGGGGCCTTACCCGCCGTGGCGGCCGCGCAGCTCACCCTCACCCAGATCTACCTGCCGCAGGGCCTCGTGGGCGGGCTGACGCACCTGTGGTCGCTGTGCATCGAGGTGGCCTTCTACGCGGTGCTGCCGCTGCTGGCGCTCACGGTGGGGCGGCTGGCCTCGCGCGGGGCGCGCCTGGCGGTCATCGCGGCGGCGGCGTGCCTGAGCCTCGGCTGGGCCTGGATACCCGTGGTGGCGGCCACCCCCGCCAACGGGTGGCCCAACATGCAGATCTGGCCGCCCGCCTACGCGAGCTGGTTTGCCGTGGGCCTCGTCGCGGCGGAGCTGGAGCCCCTCCTGCGCCGCCCCGGAGGTTCCGCCGCCGCGTCCCCGGGCGTGCGCTGGGCGCGTGCCGCGCTGCGCCGACGCTGGCCGTGGTGGGCACTGGCGCTGCTCATCGCCTGGGTGGCCGGGCAGGAATGGTTCGGGCCCCTGGGCCTGACCCACCCCGGCCCGGCGCAGTTTAGCCTGCGGGTGGCCGCAGGCGCGCTGTTCGCCCTGGCGGTGGTGTGGCCCTATGCCCTGGCCCCCTCGCCCCGGGACGCGCTGTCCGCCCCCGCCGCCCGCCTGCTCGGCAGGTGGTCCTACTCCGTGTTCCTGTGGCACGTGGCGGTGCTGGCGGTGGTGTTCCCGCTGCTGGGTGTCCCGCTGTTCAGCGGCAACCCCGCGCACACCGTCCTGGTGGGGCTAGCCACGCTCGCGGCCTCCACGGCGGTGGCGGCGGCGAGCTACGAGCTGGTGGAGGCGCCCGCGCGCCGGGTGCTCACCGCGCGCCGGGGCGCACGCCACCCCCAGCGCCCCGAGCACGCACAGCCCTAGGACGAGGGAATCCCCCGCGTAGCCCGCGCTGGGCCAGGGCGCGCGGGCCAGCCACGCCCCGGCGATGCCCACGGAGGCGGCCACGAGCCAGGCGGGCCGCCACGTGCTCCAGCGCAGCACCAGCCAGGAGACCGCCACCACGGCCAGGCCGGGCGGACCGCCGACCACCACGGCGGTGGCGGCGCAGGGCAGCCACAGGAGGCGTCCGTGGGCATCCGGGCCGGGCGGCCCCGGCGCGCGGCGGGAGTGGGGCGCGCGCACCAGGACGGCCACGGCCCCCAGCGCCGCGATGACCCCCAGGACCAGGCCGCCGAGCAGCCCCCAGCGGTAGGGGCGCTCCCCGGCAAAGCGCAGCGCCACCTCGCCGCCTGCCCCGGCGGGGATCTCGAAGGCCTGGATGCCCGCCTCCACCACGCGCGGGGCGGCCTTCACCCCGCCCACGCTGGCGCGCAGGCCGGGGTTGGCGGCGCGGTTGGTCACCAGCAGGCGCGGGTGATCCGCCGGGGCCACGGTCCCGCTCACCGCCCGGGCCGTGGGGCCGGGAAGGTCCCCCTCGCTCAGGCGCACCCAGGCGGCGGGGGTGCGCAGGCGGTGCACCCCGGCGGCCAGCTCGACCTCCTCGCCGGGGGCGTACTCGGCGGAGTCCAGGGTGATCGGGTGGTCGCCGGGGGCCTCCAGGCGCACCCGCATGTCCCGAGGGGCGGTGAACTCGCGGATGAGCACCCCGGTGTCCACCAGCAGCCGCTGGAACACGAACTGCCGCACGCCGGGCGAGGTGTCCGGGACCGTGACCACCCGCTCTAAGGGCTGCCCCGGCACGGAGACCTCCGCGATGCCCGTCTCCGATTCCAGGGTCAGCCGCAGCGCGTCCTGCGGGGCCTCCCAGCGGAGGGCGGTGGGCTCCCCGGCGCGGGTGGTCACCTCGCGGGAGTTGACGCGCAGGGTGGCGTCCTCGGTGGTGGTGACGGTCGCCTCGCGCAGCGGGCGGTCCGGGGCGATCTCCAGCCACTGCCCGGCCGCCGTGCCCGGCGTGGGATACCAGGCGGTCTCCTCCTGCCCGTCCACGGCGGCGGTGGGTGAGCGCGCCGGGTCCGCCCCGCCGAAGCTGGAGGCGTCCGAGGCCGAGGAGGAGGCGCGCACGCTCCCGCCGCGCTCCTCCACCCTGGTCAGGGGCCCGGCGGAGGGGTAGTCGGGAACCCTGTTGCGCACGTCCGCGCCCTCCCCCGGGTCCGCCAGGGGGGCTGACTGCGCGCCGCGCAGCGTGCCGTAGTTGCGCGCCACGAGCATGGGGGTGTCGGTGACCACCTGGGCGTCGGCGTCCACCAGCTCGTAGGACTCGGCGGTGCCCAGGGCGTCGAGAAGGGCCAGGGACTCCCCGCCCCCGGCCACGCGCACCGGCTCGCCGGAGACCACCCGCATGTCCGGCCGCTCGGGGAGCAGCACCACCTCGACCTCTCCGAAGCGGTGCGCCTCGCCCATGCCGCTCGGCAGCGACAGGTTCCCGCCGGTGGAGGCCGCCTGGTCGTCGAGGTCGTGGCGCACCAGCAGCGCCCCGATGCCCATGCGATGCAGGGCGGCGCGGGCGGCCAGCGGGTCCGCGCGCAGCACGGCCAGGAGGCCGTCGAGCCCCCGGATGGCCTCCGGGTGGATGAGGGGGACGGCGTCGCGCACCGCCCAGGGCACGTCCAGCAGCGGCTGGGCGGGCTCGTCCCGGGTCCACCCCCAGGTCTGCCGGGCGAAGGAGGCCTCGGGCAGGACGAGGGTTCGGGTGCCCTGCGCGTGCTCGTTGAGGAAGTCCGCCGCCTGGCTCCAATCCTCCGGCACCGCCGCGTAGGTGCCCTGCGGCAGCAGCCGACCGCTTAGCGCCGGGGCCGCCGCGCCCAGCAGCACCAGGCAGGCCAGCGCGGCACCGGCGTATCGACGTCCCCGCGCCAGTGAGGCCGGGTAAGGCGCGGGGCGGCCCAGCGCCGCCAGCCCCACCACCAGCGGCAGCCGCACGAGGGGATCGAACTTGTGGAGGTTGCGCAGCGCCGCCCCGGCGGAGTCGAGGAAGCCCCGGTAGGAGGCAGCCCAGGGGGCCCCGGCGGACCACCCGGCGCCGAGGATCGCCACGCCGATCAGGGCCATGCCCAGCCACAGCCCCCGGTGCGGGGCGCGGCGCAGCCCGATCAGCCCGAGGGTCGCCACCGCCAGAGTGACCAGCACGAACACCGGCTCGCTGACCAGCAGGTGCCCCGCCACGCGCTCCGGGCTGGCAAAGGGGGCCCAGCTCGTGGTGCCCCGCAGGATCTCCGCGGGGTTGAGCCACCGGGTGGTCACAAAGGCGGACTCGATGTAGTCCGTGAACGGGGGCGAGTAGCGGCCCAGCACCAGCAGGGGGGCGATCCACCAGGCGCTCACCGCCAGGCAGCCGAGGAGCCACCACGCCAGGGTGCGCGCGGCGCGGGCGTCGCGGCGCAGGCAGCGCCACAGCAGGATCACCCCGGCCGGGGCGCAGGCCGCGAGCGTGGCGGTGGCGTTGACCGCGCCCATCGCCGCCACGGGCAGCACGCCCGCGGCCACCGCGCGGCGGTTAAGGACACCCACGAAGGCGGCGGCCGCCCAGGGGGCCAGCATCACCGGCCACGTCTCAGAGGAGATGGTGGTCAGCGTGCTCAGCGCGCGGGGGCTCAGCGCAAAGAGCAGGGCGGCGCCCCAGCGGCTCGCAGGTGTCCCCACGCCCAGTGTCCGCAGCAGCGTAAGGGTGCCGGAGAACCCCACCCCGAGGACCAGGAGCCACCAGCAGCGCTGCGCCACCCAGTCCGGCAGGGCGTCGGTGAGGGCGAAGAAGAGCCCCTGGGGAAAGAGGTAGCCGTAGGCCTGATTCTGTAGCTGGCCCAGGGTGAAGGTGTCCGTGTAGGCGTGCAGCGCGCCGCGCAGGAAGCCCCAGGGGTTGGCGGCGAGGTCGTGCTTGGTGTCCGCGGCCACCCGGCCCCAGGGCTGGGCGGCGAGGATGACCGCGAGGAGCAGCCACCCCCAGGCGTGGCCCCAGCGCGGGGGAGCCGGGAGGCGGCGTGCGGTGCGGCGCAGCCTAGCCGCGCGAGCCATACTCCGGGCCACCGAGCAGGGAATCCTCCGCGTGGGTGGCGCCCCCGGCCGGGACCGCGTTCTGGCTGCCGAGCGAGGAGATGCCGAGGATGGCGATGACGCCTAAGGCGATGCCCACGACCACGCTGGCCACGGCGGGGCCCAGGGTGCGCCGGGGAAGGGAATCGGATTCGCGTGCCATGTATGCCCACCCTAGCAGGCGGAAGCGGCCGGGTGGCCCTCCCGCGAGGGCGGGGGCGAGGAGAGCGCTCGGGCGGCGCGATCGGTTAACGTGGAGGGCCGGAACGCGAGTGAGGAGGAGAATGCGCTTATTAAGGAGCGGGTCGGCGCGGCCCCGCGCCGCGTGGGTGGCCTGCCTGGTGGCGAGCGCGGCCCTGCTGGCGGGCTGCTCGGAGGGGGGAGACGGCGCTTCCCCGCCCACGGACGAGGCCGCGCCCGCGACGGAGACCGGGGCCGCCCGCGCCCCGGCGTCCTCCGAGGAGCCTGCTGCCGAGGCCTCCTCCGGGGCCCCGGTGTCCGAGCGGGACGCCGAGCGGCGGGAGTCGGAGCGGGCGCTGCGGGAGGAGCGCCGCGCCCTGGCGGCCTCCCTGATGATCGTCGGCGTGACGGACTACGACGACGCCCTGGCGAAGCTGCGCCAGGGCGTGGGCGGCATCTTCATCCCCAGTTGGGCGGACCCGGCGATCCTCACGGAGCCCGGGCGGGACATCGCGGCGCTGCGCGCGGCCGTCCCGCAGGACTTCAGCGTGTCCATCGACTTCGAGGGCGGCCGGGTGCAGCGCCACTCCCAGGTCCTCGGGGACTTCCCCTCTCCCCGGGAGATGGCGGAGACGATGTCCCCGCAGGAGACGGAGGAGGTGGCCTTCCGCATCGGCACGAGTCTGCACGAGCACGGGATCACCGTGGACTTCGCCCCGGTGCTGGACGTGGACAGCGCGGGCCTGGAGGTCATCGGCACCCGCTCCTTTGCCGCCGAGCCGCGGCGCGCGGCGGACTACGCCGCAGCCTTCGCCCGGGGCCTGCACGCCGCAGGTGTCAAGCCCGTGTTTAAGCACTTCCCCGGCCACGGCGCGGCCAGCGGGGACACCCACAAGGAGCCGGCTATCACCCCGCCCCTCGAGGAGCTGGGCCGCCTGGATCTCAGCGCCTACGGCCCGGCCCTGGGCCAGTCCCAGGGCGCCGGGGTGATGGTGGGGCACATGGCCATCCCCGGGCTGAGCACGGGAGATATGCCGTCGAGCATCGACCCCGGGGTGTACGGGCTGCTGCGCAGCGGGGCCTACCCAGAGGGCACGCCCTTCGGCGGCACGATCTACACGGACGACCTCTCGGGGATGAAGGCCATCACCGACCGCATGTCCACCCCCGACGCCGTGGTCTCGGCCGTCCTCGCGGGCGCGGATCGCCCGCTGTGGTCCTCCGGTGAGGCGGTGGAGGAGGCCATCGACAAGGTGGTGGACGCCGTGGAGGAGGGGTGCCTGCCAGAGGAGCGGCTGCGGGCCTCCTCCGGGCTGCCCGAGCAGTGAGGATGCGCGCCCTCGGTGGGTGGGGTAGCCGCCAGCGGCAAAGATGCTTTTCTTAGGGCGGGTGGTTACGCTGAACACCGTGAATGACTCTACTGACCGGCGCGGGGGTCGGCGCGGTCTGAGGATCACCCTGGGGGTGATCCTCGGGCTGATCGCCCTGGCGATCCTCGTGTACGCGGCGGATGTCCTGCTCACCAAGGGCACCGTGCCCAGGGGCGCCACCGTGGGCGGGGTGCAGATCGGGGGCATGGCCAAGGCGGAGGCCGCCCAGCGGCTCGACGACGAGCTGGGGGCGGTGTCCGCCAAGCCCGTCACCGTGCACGCGGGCGAGCTGAGCACCCAGTTTGTTCCCGCCGATTCCGGGGTGTCCCCGGACTGGTCCGCCACCGTGGACGCCGCCGGGGCGCAGTCGCTCAACCCGGTCACCCGGGTGCGCGGGTTCTTTGACGCCTACGAGGTGGACATCGTCAGCCGCGCGGAGGACTCCGCGTTTACCTCCGCGCTGGAGCGGGTGCGCAACGATCTGACCCGCGAGCCCCGCAACGGGGAGGTGCGCATCGAGGGCGGCTCGGTGGCGGCCGACCCGGCGGTGAACGGGCAGAAGATCGACCGCGCCGAGCTGCGCCAGCGCGTGACCGCGGAGTGGCTCAACCCCGCGGGCATCGAGGTCGGGGCCTCCGTGGTGGAGCCGGACATCCGCGACGACGCCGTGCGCAAGGCCGCCGAGGGCGACGCCGCCCGGGCCGTCTCCTCCCCCGTGGTGGCCCAGGGGCGCGACGGCGTGAAGGGCGTGATCCCCGTGGAGCGCATGGGTGAGGTGGTCACCTTCACCCCGGACAAGGGTGCGCTGCGCACGGACGTCAACGTGGAGGCCGCCCAGGCGATGCTGGCCGAGGGCCTGGCTAGCACGGAAAAGACCCGCGCCAACGCCCAGATCTCCTTCAGCGGGGGCGGCAAGCAGGTGACCCCGCACGTGGACGGCGTGACCATCGACTGGGACAAGAGCGCGCACCAGCTCCGCGAGCGCATCGTGGGCAGCCAGCCCCGGCAGTTCGACGTGGTCTACATCGACGAGCCCGCCTCCTTTACCACCGAGCAGGCGGAGGCCGCCACCTTCGACGAGGTGGTGGGAGAGTTCCGCACCGGGGGCTTCTCCGAGGCCTCCGGCAAGAACATCGCGCTGGTGGCGCAGGCCGTCAACGGCGCGCTCGTGCCCCCGGGGGAGACCTTCTCCCTCAACGGCTACACCGGGCCCCGGGGCAAGGCCCAGGGCTACGTGGAAAGCGGCATCATCCTCAACGGCCACGCGGACGAGGCCGTGGGCGGAGGCATCTCGCAGTTTGCCACCACCCTGTACAACGCCGCCTACTTTGCGGGCATGACGGACGTGGCGCACACCCCGCACAGCTACTACATCTCCCGCTACCCGGCGGGCCGCGAGGCCACCGTGTACGAGGGGGCCATCGACCTGCAGTTCCGCAACGATTCCGAGCACCCGGTGCGCATCGACGCCTCCGTGAGCGGCAACGACGTGACGGTCCGGCTCATGGGTGTGAAGACGGTGGACGTGGAGTCCGTCAACGGCGGACGCTGGGCGCAGACCTCCCCGCAGACGCTCAACCTCTCCGGGGACAAGTGCTCCCCCTCGGGCGGCGCTCCGGGCTTTACCACCTCGGACACCCGCATCATCAAGGATCTCTCCGGGGCGGAGATCAGCCGGGAGGAGACCACCACGGTCTACGACCCGCAGCCGATCGTGAGGTGCAGCTAGGCCGCGCTGTTAGGATTTGCCCCATGAGCGAGCACTACAACCTCTACGAATCCCTGGGGCTGAGCCGGGCCGAGGGCAGCGACCAGATCGCCGAGGCCCTGGACGCCCGGCTGTCCGCGCACGTGGAACGCGGCGGGGCCAAGAACGACCCGGCCTACGACGAGGCGGCCACCGCCCGCGCCATCCTGGGCGATCCGGCCAAAAGGGAGCTGTACGACGCCCGCCTGGACGACCCGGAGGCCAGCCCGCTGACGATCACCGCCCTGCGGGAGCTGGCCGGGCAGCCCGCGCCGCCGCGCCGGGTGCAGTATCGCTACGAGCCGGTGGAGGCCCCGGCCCGCTCCCTCGTGGGGGCCTTCAAGGCCGCCCCGGCGGTGGTCTCGGGCACGGCCTTCCTGGCCCTGGGCGGGGCGCTGATCTCGGTGCTGGCGATGGTGCTGCTCTACCTCACCGCGCAGCGGGAGCGCCGGGGCATGGACGCCCTGAGCCAGATGTACGGCGTGGGGCCGGGAGCGCAGGTGATGACGGCGGGCGTGGTGGTGGCCCTGGCCGTCATGGCGTTTGCCAGCGCCCTGTACTGCCTGCACGGGGTCACCGTGGCGGCCATCGCGCTGCGCGGCTCCAACCCGCTGGCCCACGCGGTGGCCGTGCTGTCCACCGTGGTGCTGCTCATGCTCTCCCTGTGGGTATGGCTCATGCCCCTAGACCTCGCCTACGCGGTGTTCATCTACGTGCCCTACCTGGTGGGCCTGCTGGTGCTCCTGCTGCTGCCGGACACGCGGGCCTGGGCGGCGGGGTACCGCCGCGAGCGCGAGGTGATCTAGCGCCCCCTCGGGGGCGCTTGGGGGTTAGGCGTGATGTCAGGGGAGGTCGATGGGGTCCACCTCGAAGTCCAGCTCCCCGGACTCCGCCCCCGGCGCCGTGGCGAGGTTCGTGGCCAGGGGGATCTGGTGGGAGGCGCTTTCCAGGATGTGCATGAAGTACCCGCCGGTATTGGGCAGCGCGATCACGTCCCCCACGGAGATTCCGTGGCTAAAGCGCACGCGCCGCCGCACGATCACCTCGTCCTCGATGCAGTAGGCCCCCACCAGGAAGCCCTCGTAGCCCGCCGGGCGATCCGGCTGCCCGGCGCCGGAGGCGCACGGGATCAGCAGGGGATCGACGAGGATGTCGTCCGCCGTGGTGCGGCACTGGGTGCGGTTCATGTCCAGCCCCACCAGCGGGGTGCCGTCGCTGCGCTCCTTGAGAAAGCTCACGCGGGCGAGGGTGAGCCCCGCCCCGTCCAGCACGCTGCGCCCCGGCTCCAGGTGCAGCCGCAGGCCCCGGCTGGTGAGGGCGTCGGCGGCGCGGGCCACCTCCCCGTGGACCTCCACCGGGCCGGTGAGCACCTCGCGCAGCCACTGCCCTCGGGTGGGGTTTTGGTGGAAGGGATAGACGGTGGTCAGGGGGTCGTTCTTCCAGGTGAAGGACTCCTCCCCGTGGGCCTGCGGCAGTGCGGCCCGGGCGCGCAGGAAGGCCTCCCACTGGGCGGGATCGTCGAGGTAGCTCATGGGCACCCCGCCGCCGAGGTCGATGAAGGAGGGCGCGTGCCCGGCGGCGCGGGCGTGGTCGATCAGCCCCAGGGCCTCCCCGAGCGCCACGCGCCGGTCCTCGGCCCGGTAGCCGTGCAGGTGCACGTGCACCCCCACCACCTCCGGGGCCTGCGGCCCGGCGGGGTGCGCGTCCAGCCAGGCGCGCCACCGCGCGGCCCGGGCGCCGAAGCGCGTGGGCGGCAGCACGGCGGGATCGGGGGCCAGCCGGGGTGCGACGCGGGCGCTGTGGCCCAGCCCGGCGGCGATCGCGGCGAGGCGGTCCGCCTCCTCGGGGGAGTCCGCGGAGACGGCCACCCCCGCGCGCACGGCGCGCTCCAGCAGGGAGTCTGGCTTGATCGCCGCGCTGAGGATGATCCGGTCCCCCGGCACCCCGCGCCCGAGCACCTGGGTGAGTTCGCGCTCGCTGGCCACGTCCACGCCGTGCCCGGCGTTACGCACCGCGTCGATGATGCGGAGCGTCTTGTTGGCCTTGCGGGCCAGGAACACCCGCACGTCCACCCCGCAGTCGCGTCCGGCGCAGATCAGCTCCTCGATGTTGCGCAGCACGGGGGCCGGATGGTGGACGTTGACGGGGGAGCCGTGGTCCTTAATCAGCCCGGCGCAGCGCTCGGGGGATTCCAGCAGCTCCACCATCCAGGGCTCGCACCGCCCGGTCAGCGGCACGGTGGCGGCCGCGCGGGGCGTGCCCACGGCGGTGCGGCGGTGCCGCGCCACCAGGCCGCGCGCCCACCGGGGGATGACGTCGTGGATCTCGCGCGAGAGCGTGTCCGCACCCGGTAGCAGGTGCTCCACGTCGCGCCCGGCCACGGCCAGGCCGGGGTGGCGGGGCAGGGAGCCATCCGGCTCCAGGACCAGGTGCGGGGCCTCGTCGCCCAGGTAGGAGGCCAGCAGCGTGCCCTCCACCAGCCCCGCCGGGGGCAGTACGGCGTCCACCACGATCTCCGCCTCCTCCCACGCCTCCGGGCGGGTGAGGTGGCGGGTGTCCACCACGCCGGCGTCGATGAGCGCGAGCAGCCGGGAGGCGTTGCCCGGGATGGTGCCAAAGGCCACCCGCTCCAGGGTGCGGGCCAGGTCCTCGAAGCCGACGACGCGCGCGCGGTGCGGGTCCGCTACCCGGCGGACCACCTCGGGGTAGAGCTGCCGCAGCGCCTGGGCCACGGCCCACGCGGGCCCCGGCGCGGCCTCGCCCACCGCCACGTCCCGGGAGCGGCGCAGCGCGGCCACGGGGTCCGCTCCGGGCGTCCAGTCGCGGCCCTCGATCACGGCGCGGATGCCCTCGGAGTGGTCGCCGGGAACCCCCGCGGCCTCCAGGAGGGCGGCGGCGTAATCCGCCAGCGCGTCGGTGAGCGCCGCGAGGTCGGGGGACAGCAGCACCCTGGGGCGCGCCTCGGCCAGCGCGGCCTTATGGCGCAGCTCGGCCAGGGCGCCCCGAGGATCGGGCTTGACCTCCATGAACCGCCCGGAGCGCCCCACCGGGACGATCGCGGTGGGCTCCCGCCCGCTGGGGCGGTAGGCGAGGTCGTGGCCGTGGTCGGCGGCTGGGGCAAAGGAGCCGCCCCGGCCCAGGGTGAGGTCCAGGGCGGCGTCGATGAAGGTGAGCGCCGTGCCGCGCACCGCCACCCGGGCACCGGGGGCCACGGGGTCCAGTTGCCCGGTGGGGTACACGCCCAGCACGCGCGGGGTGCGCGGCAGCGCGCCCGGCCAGGTGGCGGCGTGGCCGGTGGCCACCAGCACCTCCGCGTAGGCCTCGCCGTCTATCAGCCATCCCCCGTCCCGGCGCTCGAGCGAGCCCGCGGCGCGCGGGACGTGACGCACCGCGTGCCACGGCGAGGGGTGCTCGATCAGGGCGCGCCACGACTCCCCCAGGAACTCGCCCACCCGGGAGCGCGGCGGGAAGGGATCCAGCGGCTCGGCCTCCCCGTGCTGAAGGCGCCACCGGTCGAAGGACCCGAGCCCCGTGCCCACGATGTGCGAGGAGACGTTGAGCGTCCAGTGCTCCGGCTGGCCCGGTGCGTAGGCGGCCCCGGCGCCCGGGGGAGCGGGGTCCCACACCTCCACGTCCAGGGGGACCCGGTGCGCGCGGGCCTGCGCGCACAGCTCCTCGGTGGCCCACAGCCCGCGCGGGCCGGCCCCGATGATGGCTACCTTTGTTGCGTTCATAAGGTGTTCTCCAGTTCCGAGGGGTCGCCCAGGTGCTCGCGCACCCAGGCGTCGCTGTACACGGTGTCGAGGTAGGCGTAGCCGTGGTCGTGGAAGATCAGCACGGCGTCGTTCTCGGGGGAATCGGCTGCCGGGTCGGCCGGGGACGCGGCGCCCAGCAGGGCCGCCACCACCGCGCCCCCGGAGGCCCCCGGCAGGTAGGCCTCGCGCCGGGCCACGAGGCGCGCCCCGGCCACCGCGCGGGCGGCGTTGATGCGCGCCACGGAGTGCGGCTGGGACTGCGTGGACAGCTCCGGCACCACCCCCGCTCCGAAGCCGGGCAGCGGGCGCTCGCCCCGGCACCCGCCGTAGAGCACGGAGCCCGTGGCGTCCACGGCGGTGACGCGGGTGGCGGCCCGGGTGCCGCGCAGGTACTCCAGGCACCCGCCCAGGGTGCCGGTGGTGCTCACCGCCGCGAACAGGTGGGCCGGGGCGTGGCCGAGCTGCTCGACGATCTCGCGCATGGTGCCCCGCGCGTGGGCGGGAAACACCGCGCGGTTGGAGTACTGGTCCAGGTTCACGGAGCCGGGGAGCTCCTCCAGGAGATCGCGCACCCGGTTGCGCCGCGCGGCCAGCCAGTCGCCCGTGGCGGGGTCGGGCTCGGTCACGCGGTGTACCGTGGCCCCCAGCGCCTCCATGACGGACGCGGCGTAGCGGTTGGTGCGCGGGTCCACCACGCAGTGAAAGCTCATGCCCCGCAGGCAGCACTCGCGGGCCAGGGCCATGCCGAGGTTGCCGGAGCTGGACTCCACCACGGTGCCGCCGGGGCGCAGCCTGCCCGAGGAGAGGGCGTTCTCGACGAGGGCGGCGGCGGTGCGGTCCTTGGCGCTGCCCCCGGGGTTGAAGCCCTCCAGCTTGGCCCACACGGTCAGGCCCGTGCGTTTGCTGAGGTAGGGCAGCCGCACGAGGGGGGTACATCCGATCACGGCGCCGAGGTGGGGCGCTGCTGGCGGTAGGTACGTCATGTTGCTTAAGCATAACGCTCTGGACGGAGGGAGAGGATTGGTCCGGGGGTGAGGGGAGGGCGGCGGGCCGCGTGCCGACGGTGGGGCCGGGGTGCGGCGAGCGCGCCCGAGCAACACGAAAGCACCCGCCCGGAACGCCGTCCGGGCGGGTGCTGCATGGGAGCCGATGACGGGAATCGAACCCGCGTATTCAGCTTGGGAAGCTGACATTCTACCATTGAATTACATCGGCGCTGCGCTGTAGAAAGCGCTGCGGCATACTCTACACCACCGCGGCGGGCCGAGGGAAACGCCCTGGTGGCTTGGCGGTAGACTCGGCCCCGTGCTGCTTTCAGATCGTGACATCCGCCGTGCCATCGACGAGGGGCATCTGGGCATCGAGCCCTACGATGCCAACCTGGTGCAACCGTCCAGCGTGGATGTGCGCCTGGATAGGTTCTTCCGCGTGTTCAACAACTCCAAGTACACGCACATCGACCCCAAGCGGGAGATGGAGGACCTGACCAGTTGCGTGGAGGTGGACGAGGGCTTCGTGCTGCACCCCGGCGAGTTCGTGCTGGGGGCCACCCTGGAGAAGTTCACCCTGCCCACCCACCTGGCGGGCCGCCTGGAGGGCAAGTCCTCCCTGGGCAGGCTGGGCCTGCTCACGCACTCCACGGCGGGCTTCATCGACCCCGGCTTTAGCGGGCACATCACGCTGGAGCTGTCCAACGTGGCCAACCTTCCCATCGTCTTGTACCCGGAGATGAAGGTGGGCCAGTTGGCGCTGTTCGCCATGTCCTCCCCGGCGGAGACGCCGTACGGGGCGTCGGCACTGGGCTCGAAGTACCAGGGACAGCGCGGCCCCACGCCCTCCAAGGCGTACCTGAACTTCCGCTAGGCCCTTTGTGGCCCTCCATGCCGCTTATTGTTCGCCCCCGGTTTAACCCCCGTTCACCCAAGGCGGGTAGGGGTGGTGGCATGAAGCTGAGCGTAATCGGAACCGGATACCTGGGGGCCACGCACGCCGCCTGCATGGCGGAGCTGGGGCACGACGTGGTGGGTGTGGATGTGGACGAGGCCAAGATCGACGCCCTGGCGGCGGCCACCGTCCCCTTCTATGAGCCGGGCCTGCCGGAGGTGCTCGCCCGCAACCTCGAGGCGGAAAGGCTGCGGTTTAGCACCGACTACGCCCGGGCGGCGGAGCACGCGCGGGTGCACTTCCTGGCGGTGGGCACGCCGCAGCGGCGGGGGTCCTACGCGGCGGACCTCACCTACGTGCGCTCCGTGATCGAGGAGCTGGTGCCCCTGCTGGAGGGGGAGCACCTGATCCTGGGCAAGTCCACGGTGCCGGTGGGCACGGCGGCGCAGCTCCAGGAGCTGGCGGATTCCCTGGCGCGCCCGGGGGCCAGCGTGGAGGTGGCATGGAACCCGGAGTTTCTGCGCGAGGGGCACGCGGTGGAGGACACGATTCACCCCGATCGCCTGGTGCTAGGCGCGCGGGAGGGTGCCGAGGATCGGGTGCTCCCGGTGGCGCGGGAGATCTACGCCGCCCCTATCGCGGAGGGCACGCCGTTTCTGAGCATGAACCTGCCTACGGCGGAGCTGGTCAAGGTCTCCGCCAACGCCTTCTTGGCCACCAAGATCTCCTTCATCAACGCGGTGTCGGAGGTGTGCGAGGCCGCGGGGGCGGACGTTACCTCCCTTGCCCACGCCATTGGGCACGACGAGCGCATCGGCCACAAGTTCCTGGGCGCGGGCCTGGGCTTCGGCGGGGGCTGCCTGCCCAAGGATATCCGGGCGTTCATGGCGCGCGCCGGGGAGCTGGGGGTGGATCAGGCGCTGACCTTCCTGCGCGAGGTCGATGCCATCAACCAGCGACGCCGCGAGCGCGTGGTGGAGCTGACGCGCCGGATGTGCGATCACTCCCTGATCGGGGTGCGGGTGTGCGTGCTGGGCGCGGCGTTCAAGCCCAATTCCGACGACGTCCGGGACTCCCCGGCGCTGAACGTGGCGGGGTCGTTGTCCCTAGCCGGGGCGCATGTAACGGTTTATGACCCGCAGGCGATGAAGAATGCGCAGAGGGTGTTTCCCACGCTCGCCTACGCGCCCACGGCGCGGGAGGCGCTGCGGGGCGCACAGGTGGTGATCCTGGCCACGGAGTGGCAGGAGTTCCGCGACCTCGACCCGCGGGACACCGCGGATCTGGTGGAGTGGCGCAACCTCATCGACGCGCGCAACGTGCTCGATCTCGCGCGCTGGCGCGAGGCCGGGTGGACGGTGAGCGCCCTGGGCCGGGCAATGTGACTATTGTTGCTGATGTGACGCCTGTGGTTGGTGTTGCTGGCGTTTTTAAGCCGGCTCCGGCCGATCGGCCGGGTGGTCCGATGAGCGCCGCTGACCTGCGATGAGCGGCAGAACCGCTGCTCGCGGCGGTAAAAAATAGGTACATAGTTGGCGGTTAAGTAGACCGTGGGCTACTTTTGTACCTTAAGTGACAGATGAGAGTGTGAGGAAGGTAGTTTCGATGAAACAACGGGTCTCGATTGCCCTCGCTACCGCGTGCGCGGTCGCCGGCATGGGCCTTGCTGGGGGAGGAACTGCCCTCGCGCAGGAGAATCAGCAGCCCGCCGCGGAGTTCCTCGGTGAGGTGGCCAAGGCGCAGTCGCCCCTCCCGCAGCCCAAGGTGGCGGCCCCGGCCCCGGTGAACCCGGAGGCGAACGAGAGCTACGTCAGCTTTGGCGACTCCGTGGCCGCCAACCCCACGGTGCTGGACATCATGGTGACCCGCGCCCAGCGCCAGGGCCTGGATATTCAGTGGCCCACCATCCGCGAGGGCTTCTGCGCCCAGGGAATCAATAACTTCCCCTCGCAGGTGGCGCGGCAGACCGGCCTGCGGCTTGAGGATTACTCCTGCGGCGGCGCCACCGCCTACATGGAGGAGAACCCCAAGAGCGCCATCCCGCACGACACGATCAACGATCAGGTGAGCAAGGCCATCGGCGCGGGCGCCCTGGACGGGCGCACCAAGCTGGTGAGCGTCTCCATCGGCGTGAACGACCTCTGGCAGCCGGGCAACTACGAGAACGTGGGCCAGGAGCGCCGCAACGCCCTGTACCACGAGAACGTGACCCGCGCGCTCAACCGCATCAGGGAGGCTGCTCCGGAGGCCAAGGTGATCATGCTCGGCATCCCGGATCAGACCGACGGCGCCAACCACACCTGCGCCACGAACCTCCTGGGCATGGTGTCCCACTGGTACTTCCCGGTGGTGTCCTACTACCAGGACGAGCTGCGTAACGCGCAGCGCGCCGCCGCGCAGGGCGGCGGCGCCCGGTACCTGGACATGGTCAGCGAGATCAACCTGGCCAACGACAACAACGGTTGCTCCACCAACCCCAACCGCCTCAGCGCCGCCATCTTCGACGACGCTCCGCACAACTTCACCTTCCACCTCACCGAGGCCGGTCACGCGTACTACGCCAACCGCCTGGTGCAGGAGTACAATTCCTAAAAGGAGAGACCAGATGACGCCCGAGCTGATCACCGAGATCATCAACGATTACCCCCTGACCACCCCGCTGGTGCACCTGACCGGCACGCTGGAGCTGGATGACTTCGTCGAGCGCACGCTGAACGCCTGGCCGGATACCCGCCAGCTCCTCGAGTACTACGCCTAGTTCCCATGTAGCTCACAAGGTGCCTCGATCGCTCCGGACGAGGCACCTTGCCTGTCTCCGCGCCCTGTCGGTTTCGGCCTTTCAGAGGGTCGGCACCGTATTTGTTAACTCAACTCACTTTTTCTGAATAAAAACTAAGGATCGTCTTCTTTTATGACCACCGCTGTTCCCGGCCCCAAGCCCCTTCCCGGAATCGGAACTGCATACTCCATCAACCCGAACAACCTCGTGCAGTCCGCCGTGCAGCTCAGCGAGAAGTACGGCGAGGTGTACGTGCACCACCTGCCCGAGCACAACCCGCTGTACATCATCAGTTCTCAGCGCCTGGTCAACGAGCTGTCGGACGAGACCCGCTTCAAAAAGGAGCTGCACTCCGCGCTGCGGGAGATCCGCGCCTTCGCGGGCAACGGCCTGTTCACCGCGGAGCAGGAGGACCCGGAGTGGGCCAAGGCCCACCGCATCCTCATGCCGGCCTTCAACCCGGTGGCGCTCAAGGCCATGTACGACGGCATGTGCGACATCGCGGATCAGCTCATGCTGAAGTGGACGCGCACCCGCCACGATGACGTGGTGGACATCCCGGCGGACTTCACGCGCCTCACGCTGGACACCATCGCCCTGTGCTCGTTTAGCTATCGCTTCAACTCGTTCTATTCCGAGGACTTCCATCCGTTCATCCAGGCGATGGGCGACGCCCTGGGGGAGTCGGGCCGCCGCGCCCACGCCCTGGAGCTGCAGAAGAAGCTCAACCTGCTGGGGCAGCGGCGCTTTGACAAGGACGTGGACACGATGAGCGAGATCGTGGACGCGCTCATCGAGGAGCGGCGCGCCAACCCCAGCCCGGCGGGTGAGGAGGACATCCTCGACGTGATGATGTCCGCCAAGGACCCGGAGACGGGCGAGGCCCTCTCGGATAAGAACCTGCGCTACCAGTTGGTGACCTTCCTCATCGCCGGTCACGAGACCACCTCCGGCCTGCTCAGCTTCACCATCTTCGAGCTGCTGCGCAACCCGCGCGTATGGCTCAAGGCGCGCAAGGTCGTGGACGAGGTGCTCGGCGGGCGCTTCCCCGAGCACGGGGACATCAAGAACCTGGGCTACATCGACCAGATCCTGCGCGAGGGGCTGCGCCTGTACCCCACGGCGCCGGGCTTTGCCGTCACGCCGTACGAGACCACCACCGTGGGCGCGGACGAGGAGCACGAGGGCTTCGAGGTCAACCCCGGCGATACCCTCTTTGTGATCCTGCCCCGCGTGCACCGCGACCCCAAGATCTGGGACAACCCGGAGGAGTTCCGCCCCGAGCGCTTCGACTTCGAGAACGCCAAGAAGATCCCGCACAACGCCTGGAAGCCCTTCGGCAACGGCCAGCGCTCCTGCATCGGCCGCGCCTTTGCCCTGCAGGAGGCCACGATGGTGCTGGCGCTCATCGTCCAGCACTTTGACATCGAGTTCGCCGATCCCAACTACCAGCTCGAGGTGCTCGACGGCCTGACCTCCAAGCCCAAGGACTTCTACATCCGCATCAAGCCGCGCCCCGAGTGCCCCTACCAGGGCCGGGGCGAGGCCGTGAAGACCACCGGCGTGGACGCGGACGCCTCCGGCATGGAGTGTCCCGTGGCCCATTCCGAGGTCGAGGCGGCCCCCAACGGCCACAGCGTGCAGATCCTGGTGGGCTCCAACGCGGGCACCAGCCGCAACTTCGCGCGCCGCCTGGGCGCCTTTGCCACCGCGCAGGGCTACGAGGTCACCACCCTGGACCTGGACGACGCGGTGGATAACATCTCCGCCGACGGCCCCGTGCTCATCTGCACTGCCTCCTACGAGGGCCTGCCCACGGACAACGCCAAGAAGTTCGTGGAGTGGATCAGCGGCGGGGCGGACATCGACCTCAGTGGCGTGAACTACGCCGTCTTTGGCTGCGGCAACAGCGAGTGGGCCGCCACGTTCCACCGCATCCCCACGCTGATCGACGACCAGATGGCCGCCCTGGGCGCCACGCGGATCGTGGAGCGCGGCGCGGGCGACGTGCGCAGCGACTACGTGGGCGCGTTCGAGGAGTGGGCCGAGGGCCTGTGGGAGGCCGTGGCCGAGCTGGAGGAGGTGGAGCACAGCGCCGTCGACGCGGTGGAGCGGGTGAGCCTGGAGGTCGTGGACGGCGGACGCGGCGAGGCCCTGCGCACGGAGAACAGCGAGGGCTTCGTGCGCGGCGTGGTGGAAGAGAGCTACGCGATGAGCCCCGTCGAGGACGAGGGGCCGATCCGGGCTAAGCACCACGTGTCCATCCGCCTGCCGGAGGGCATGACCTACCGCACGGGCGACTACCTCGAGGTGCTGCCGCGCAACCCGCAGGCGCTGGTGGATCGGGTGCTGGCCCGGTTTAATCTCAACTCCGATTCGCGCGTGCGGATCGAGGGGCGCGAGAGCTTCCTGCCCCTCGGGGAGCCGCTGAGCATCGCGGAGCTGCTGGGTGGCTACGTGGAGCTGACGCTGCCGGCGGGGCGTCGGCACGTGGAGGCGCTCGCGCAGGCCTGCCCCTGCCCGCCGGAGAAGGCGGGCCTGATGGCCCTGCTGGACGCCCAGGCCTACGAGGAGGAGGTGCAGAAGAAGCGCCGCAGCGTGCTGGACCTGCTGGAGGAGTACCCCTCGGTGCAGATCGGCTTCGAGGACTTCGTGAACATGCTGGAGCCGCTGGCGCCGCGCCGCTACTCCATCTCCTCCTCGGCGCTCACGCAGGACGGCAACCGCCCGGCGCTGACCTTCACGGTGATCGACGAGCCCGCCTGGTCCGGCCGCGGGCAGTACGCGGGCATCGCCTCCACCTACCTCTCCCAGCTCCCGGTGGGCGCCTCCGTGCCGGTGAGCGTGGTGCCGGGCACCGAGCACTTCCGCGCGGAGGAGGACGTGACGCGCCCGATGATCCTCATCGGCGCGGGCACCGGCCTGGCCCCGCTGCGCGCCTTCGTGGAGGACGCCGCCCTGCGCGCCGCCGAGCAGGGGGTGACCCCCGGCCGCAGCCTGCTGTTCTACGGCTGCCACGGCAAGGACTCCGACTACCTGTACGCGGAGCAGTTCGAGGAGTGGTCCGAGCAGGGCGCGGTGGATGTGCGCCCGGCCTTCTCCCGGCACCCGGAGGAGGGCCCGGACGGGCTGATCAAGTACGTGCAGGATCGCCTGTGGCAGGACCGCGACGAGGTCATGGCCCTGGTCAAGCAGGGGGCGCGGTTCTACGTCTGCGGCGACGCCGAGCGCCTGGCGCCGTCCGTGCGCCGCACGATCACGCGCATGGTGGCGGAGGCGCATCGCCTGTCCGCCGACGAGGCGGCGGAGTACGTGCAGCGGATGGAGCACGAGGAGTTCAGCTACGTCAGCGACGTTTTTGACTAGGGCACTAAGCAGTACCTTACAATAGGGTTTCAGTACCAAAACGAAATGGAGTGATTAAGGAATGTCGCGTTACACGCTCACCCCGAAGGCCACGCACGGCGTGCCCCAAAAAGAGGTGATGAAGCAGTTCTTCTTCTTCCTCAAGACGATGAAGGACCGCAAGATTCTGGAGACTCCGAAGCCCTCCGAGCTGGGCGGCCAGATCGCGCTGCGCAAGCGCTGGGGCAGCCTGGAGGGCGGCACGCTGGCGATCACCGCGCAGAATCACCCCGATCGCCTGGGCCTGGTGGACGACGAGGGGGAGCTCACCTACGCGGAGTTCTTTGACCGCGTGTACCGCCTGGCGCACGGCCTGATGGACTACGGCGTCAAGGACGGCGACAACGTGGCCGTCATGGCGCTCAACGGCCGCGCCGCGATCTTCCCGCTGTGTGCCCGGCAGATGCTGGGCTACCACATCTTCATGGTCAACGCGAACAGCTCCGGCGCGCAGATCCACAAGGTGCTGGAGTTCCACGAGATCGACGCCTTCATCGTGGACCAGGAGTTCTACGACCGCCTCCTGCCGGAGACCAAGGAAAAGTTCAACATCATCATCGGCCACGTGGACGACGAGGCCCCGGACAACCTCCCCACCCTCAACGGGATCATCGAGGACGCCAAGCTCCTGGTCAACGAGGATCGCCTGCCCAAGAAGCCCACCAAGTCCGCCCACGTGGTGATGACCTCGGGCACCACCGGCATGCCCAAGGGCGTGGTGCGCCGCCAGCTCCTCTCCCCGCAGGGCATCGCCCCGGCCTTCGCCGCGATTCCGTGGCGGCAGGACATGGTGGTGATGCTCCACGGCGTGCTCTTCCACTTCTACGGCTGGGCGAACATGCTGGTGGCCATGCTCACGGGCTCCACCATCATCACGCAGCGCCACTTTGACGTGGACGAGACCCTGGAGATCTTCGACAAGTACAAGGTCACCGCGTGGATCTCCGCCGCCTCCCGCCTGCGCTCCACCATCGCGGAGCTGGACGAGCGCGGCGTGAAGCGCGTGGAGGGCCTGGAGTTCATCTGCTCCTCCGGCAGCCCGCTGACGGAGTACGAGGTCACCCGCGTGGTGGAGTTCTTCGGCCCGATCCTGTGCAACAGCTACGGCTCCACGGAGACCGCCGCCCTGGCCATCTCCCCGCCGGAGATGCTGGCCAAGGAGCCCAGCCTGACTGGGCGCATCTACCCCGGCTACCTCATCGAGATCCGCGACGACGAGGGCAACATCGTCCCGGACGGCGAGATCGGTGAGATCTACGCGGGCTGCTACGACATGTTCGCGGGCTACACCGATCCGGACGTGCCGGTGCGCGTGGTGAACAAGCTGCTGCGCATGGGCGACCGCGGCTACAAGAAGGGCGACCGCCTCTACGTGCTGGGCCGCGCCGACGACCTGGTGATTACCCAGTTCGGCGAGAAGATCTTCCCCTCCGAGCTGGAGGACCTGCTCATCCGCGACCCCCGCGTGGAGGACGCCCACGTGCACGGCGTCAAGGACGCGGAGTTCGGCCAGGCCCTGCGCGCGTACATCATCCGCGCCGAGGGCGTGTCCGCCGAGGACCTGAGCGAGGAGGAGGTGCGCCGCATCATCGTGGAGGAGCTGTCCTCCGCCCACGCCCCGCGCGACGTCTTCTTCATGAAGGACTTCCCGCGCAACCCGATGGGCAAGGTGATCCGCCCCGAGCTGCCGGATCACTCCACGGCCTAGCCGAGGGATAGGGAGCACGGGGCCCGGGCGCGCGGTGGCGCGTGTGGGCCTTGTGCTTTTTTATGCGCGGACTCGGCGGCCCGGTTCTTGGTGCTTCGGTTCTTGGCGATCCGGCACCGTCCATGCGGCGATGAGCGTGGTCAGCGGCACCGCGAGGATCAGCGCCAGGCCACCGATGCCCGAGCGCAGCAGCTCCGTGGCCACCACGTCGCTGCTCAGCGTCTCGGCCAGGGGACGCCGCGCCACGGAGATGAGCAACAGCAGCGGCAGGGCGGCCCCGGTGTAGCTGAGCACCAGCGTGTACACCACCGAGGCGATGTGATCCTGCCCTACCTTCATCGCGCCGAGGAAGAGCCGCCAGGGTCGAGCGTCCGGGTCGAGCGCGGAGAGCTCGTTGATGGTGGAGGCCTGGGCGATCGTGACGTCGTTGAGCACCCCCAGGGTGCCGATGATGAAGCCCGCCGCCAGCAGCCCGAGGACGGAGACCTCCGGCAGGTACAGCAGGATGGTGAGGTTGTCCTCGGAGCCGAGCCCGCGCACCTCGGTGGTGCGCAGCCCAACGGAGGTCAGCCCCGCGGCTACGAGGAGGGCGAGCAGCGTGCCGCCGAGCGCGGCGGCGGACTTCCAGTTCACCCCGTGCACCAGCGGCACCACCACGAGCAGCACCAGCGCCCCGGTGATCACGGCCAGCAGGGAGGAATCCCGCCCCGAGGCCAGGGCGGGAAGCAGGAAGAAGCCGATGACGGACAGCGTCACGCCCAGACCGATCAGGGCGCGCAGGCCGCGCCACCCGGCGAAGAGGAGCAGCGCCAGGACGATCGCCACGCCCCAGGCCGCCAGCGAGCCGCCGCGCTGATAGTCCGCGAAGGACATGGTGACCGCGCCCTCCGGGGTGCGCGTCTCGGAGAGCCGGATGCGGTCTCCCTCCCGAAGCTGCGGCTCCCCGGGCATGTCATGGGTGACGAGCATGGTGCGCTGCCCCGCGAACTCCCCCGAGGTGATGTCCGCCAGCGCCCGACGGCAGGGCTGGGCGGGGGCGGCCAGCGGGGTATCGGGCTGCCCCGAGAACACGGTGCCTATCGACGCCGAGTTGCAGGCGTTGCCATCCACCAGCGTGACGGTGGCGTCCACCAGGGTGCGGTTCAGGGACGAGGAGGCGAAGGTCTCCGATACGTGGGTGCTGTGGGGCGAGGGCCAACTCAGGGCCACGGCGACGGCGGAGGCGAGGCCCGCCAGGGCGATGCCCACCAGGAGCAGGAGGCGGGGCGGGGTGAGGCGGCGGGCGCCGGTGGGGGTGGTGTGCCGTGTCATGGGGTCCCTTCGTTCGTCGTGGAGCGGCTGCGGCCGCTCGCGGGTAATGATTATTATTCCCGATAGAGTGGTGCGAACGGTAGGGGTGCGGTGGTTGGGGGTGTAAATACGCGCTCGTCGAAACTTGTATTTACTCATTTTTACGGCGCTGAGCAGGCGTTATGCGCTAGCGGGTGCGGGGTGAGGGGGAAGTTTCTGCAAAAGTTTCGACGAAGTTTCGACAAAAACTTTTTCAAAAAACTTTCCCCGCGCCCGCCGGGCCGCCGCGGCCTAATGCTTGTAGCTGCTGAGGAAGTTCCCCAGCCGCTCCAGGGCGTCCTCCAACTCCGAGGCCCAGGGCAGCGTGACCACGCGGAAGTGATCCGGGGTGGGCCAGTTGAACCCGGTTCCGTGCACCATGAGGATCTTTTCCTTGCGGAGCAGGTCCAACATGAACTGGCCGTCGTCGTGGATCTCGTGGACGTTCGGATCGAGGCGGGGGAAGGCGTAGAGGGCGCCCATCGGCTTCACGCAGCTCACGCCGGGGATCGCGTTGAGCTTCTCGTACGCCACGTTGCGCTGCCGCAGCAGGCGACCGTGCTCCCCGGTGAGGTCGTAGATGGATTGGCGCCCGCCCAGGGCCACCTGGATCGCGTGCTGTGCCGGGACGTTCGGGCACAGGCGGGTACCGGCCAGCAGTTCCAGGCCCTCGATGAAGCCCCGGGCGTGATTCTTAGGCCCGGTGAGCACCATCCACCCGGCCCGGTAGCCGGCCACGCGGTAGGCCTTGGAAAGGCCGTTGAAGGTGATGGTGAGCAGGTCGGGGGCGAGGCCCGCGATGGAGATGTGCCGGGCGCCGTCGTAGAGGATACGGTCGTAGATCTCGTCGGCCAGTATGAGCAGGTCGTGCTCGCGGGCCACGTCCACGATGCCCTGAAGGATCTCGCGGGAGTACACCGCCCCGGTGGGGTTGTTCGGGTTAATCACCACGATTGCCTTGGTGTTCTCCGTGATCTTGGAGCGAATATCCTCCAGCGAGGGGTTCCAGTTGTCCTCCTCGTCGCAAAGGTAGTGCACCGGGGTGCCGCCCGCGAGGGAGGTGGCGGCGGTCCACAGCGGGTAGTCCGGCATGGGGATGAGCACCTCGTCGCCGTCGTTGAGCAGCGCCTGGGTGGTCATGGTGATCAGCTCGGAGACGCCGTTGCCCAGGAACACGTCGTTGACGTCGAAGTGGGGGAAGTCGTCGATCAGCTCGTAGCGGGTCACGATGGCGCGGCGCGCCGAGATGATGCCCTTGGACGTGGAGTAGCCCTGGGAGGTGGGCAGCGCGGCGATCATGTCACGCATGATGACGTCCGGGGCGTCGAAGCCGAACACCGCCGGGTTGCCGGTGTTGAGCTTGAGAATGCGGTGCCCGTCGAGCTCCATGCGCTCGGCCTCGGCGGCGACGGGGCCGCGGATCTCGTAGAGGACGTTCTTCATCTTCTCCGACTGGTCGAACTCGCGGCGCTTGCGCGGAGCGCGGGCGGAGGGGGCGGGGTGGTTGCAGGATGCGTCAGTCATGTATCCATCCTAGAGCGCCGGGGTGTGGTGCTAGCGACAATCAGGGCCACGCGGAGTGACAAAGCGTGTGTCACTTTGTCACTACACGTGTAACTTCGCGTCAGAAACTTTGTAAATGCGCTGTTCAGAAGCGCAGGATCGGCGCTCGGTGTAGTGACAACCCGCGTGTCATCACGGTGCCTAGCGCCGACGCATGGCGCCGCGCGCAAGGCTGTAGGCGTTGCTCTTGAACTCGTGCTGCAGCTCCAGCCGCTGCGCGCGGCGCTCGATGGCGCGCCCGCTCCGCGTCCTTGATCTCGCGCAGGCGCTGCCGGTTCAGGGCGCGTTGGCTCGGCATGTTCCAGGAGGCGGGGCCGACCTTCAGGACGTAGAGCAGGGTAAAGACGGCGCCGATGAGGAGGAAGCCGGTTATGGCGCTAGAGAAATAGGCACCTATGCCGATCGAGGCGAGCGCTCCCAGCGCCATCAGCCCCGCCTTGGGGTACCGGGAGCTTTGCCGGGCGCGTTCGATCTCCTCGGCGGAGTAGAGCTGCAGGGACGCCCCTGGGTGAACCCGCAGGGAGGAGGGGAGATCGGTAAACACCTGGTCGATCTCGTACTGGTACTGCGCGCCGGCGATGATCTGGCAGCGGGAATCGTATTCCTCTATCCCCAGCCGCCCCTGGGAAAAGGCGGCACCCAGCGCGGACATGGCCTGGGTGCGCTCGTCATCGCTGAGGCGCACGTGGTCGATCATGGCGCCCAGTTTAGCGCAGGGCGGGGCTTATTCGTCCGGCTCCCGGCGGGGTGATGGGGGCTTGGGGACGGCGGAACCCGGGCGAGGAACCGCAGCGCCGGGGGCGGGCGCGCCGCCCGGTGGAGGCACGGCCGCTTGGGGTCGCGCAGTGGCGGTCCCCGGGGCCGGTGGGGTGGGCGTGCTCGGCGCAGGAACCCCGCCGCCGGGAGCGGCCGAGCCGGGGGGCGTGGGCACGGCCCCTCCCGGAGCGGGAGCCGGGGGCACCGGCGGCTTAGGAGGCGTCGCCGCGCCCGGGGTGGGAGCGGAACCGCCGGGAACCGGCACCGCGCCGCCGGGGCGGGCAACGGCGGACCCGGGGGCCTGGGGGGCGTTGCCACCGGGAGCGGGGGTGGCGGCCCCGGGAACCGGCACCGCAGGTCCGGGGGTGGGGGAGGACGGCGGCTGTGCCCCACCGGGCGTGGGAACGGAGGAGGGCGTCGGGACGGCGGCGCCCGGAGTGGGCACGCCCCCACCGGGAGCGGGGGCACCGCCCGGTGCCGGAACCGGGGAGGAACCCGGGGTCGGGGGCGTGGTGGGCGCGGAGCCACCGGGGCTGGGGGGTGTGGCGGGTGCGGAGCTACCGGGGGCCGTCGGCTCCGCCCTCTGGGGGCGCGCGGGCAGCGGCGTGCGCACGGGAGCGTCGAGGAAGGCACGCTCGCGCGGGGCGGGCAGCTCCCCCTCCACCAGCACGGAGTCGCGCAGCATCTGGGCCACGTCGCGCACCCTGGGCGCGGGGGCCTGCTCCTCCCGGAGCGCCTTGACCCCGCCGGTCATCATCGTGTTGCAGAAGGGGCAGCCCACCGCGATCTCCTCGGCGCCGGTGTCGAGCGCCTGGCGGGTGCGGAACTCGTTGATCCGGGTGCCGAGCTTTTCCTCCATGAACATCCGGGCGCCGCCCGCGCCGCAGCAGAAGGCCTCCTCGCGGTTGCGGTCCATCTCCCGCAGCTCCATGCCGGTGGCTCCGAGGAGCGCTCGGGGCGGGTCAAAGACCTTGTTGTGGCGGCCCAGGAAGCAGGGGTCGTGGTAGGTGATGGGCTTGCGGTCCTGCGGCCCGCGCGGCACCGGCACCAGGCGCTTGTCCCGCACCAGGCGGTTGAGGAGCTGCGTGTGGTGGAAGACGTCGTAGTGGCCGTCGAAGTCCGGGTACTCGTTGCGCAGGGTGTTAAAGCAGTGGGGGCAGGTGGTGATGATCTTGCGCTGGCCCGCGGGCACGCCCGCGAAGGCGCCATCGAGCGCGTCGATGGCCTCGGCGGCCAGCATCTGGAAGAGGAACTCGTTGCCCGCGCGCCGGGCGGGGTCGCCCGTGCAGGTCTCCCCGGCGGCGAGCACCGCGAACTTCACCCCCGCGGTGTGCAGCAGCTCCACCACCGCGCGCGTGGTCTTTTTTCCCTCCTCGTCGAAGGCCCCGGCGCAGCCCACCCAGAAGAGGTATTCCGTATCGGAGAAGTCCTTCACGTCCTCTCCCACCACGGGCACCTCCACGCCGTCGCGGCGGGCCTCCTCGATCCAGGAGGCGCGCTCGGCGGAGTTGCGCCCCCAGGGGTTGCCCTTGACCTCCAGGTTCTTGAACATCCCCGCGAGCTCCGAGGGGAAGTCGGAGTCCGCGAGCACCTGGAAGCGGCGCAGGTCCGCGATGTGGTCGATGTGCTCGATGTCCACGGGACACTGCTCCACGCAGGCGCCGCAGTTGGTGCAGCTCCACAGCACGTCCGGGTGGATCGCCTGGTTCTGCCCCACCAGCTTGAGCACGTCCACCCCGGACTCGGAGGCGTCCGCCCGGTACAGGGAGGGATCGCGCAGGTACCTCTCGTTGTCCAGGGCGACGTCGCGCAGCGAGGTCATCAGCAGCTTGGGGCTCAGCGGCTTCTGGGTGTTCCACGCCGGGCACAGCTCCTGGCAGCGCCCGCACTCGGTGCAGGCGGTAGCGTCGAGAAGCATCTTCCAGGGGGCCTGGGGCAGCGTGCCGACGCCCACCTGGTCGTCCTCCTCCACCGTGTCCAGGGTGAGCGGGCGGCCGTCGGCCCCGTGCAGCGGCTTGAGCGGGCCGAGCGGGCGCTCGCGGCGCAGGAAGATGGTGAAGAAGGCCAGGAAGCGGTGCCAGCCCACGCCCCAGCCCAGGCGCAGCCCCACCGCGGCGAGAAACACGAAGCCGCCGAGGAGCTTGACCAGGGCGAGCGCACTGACCAGGGCGGGGGAGGCGGGCAGCAGCGCGGCCAGGCGGACGCTCAGGAAGTCCGCCCAGGGCGAGCCGCCCCCGTAGGCGGCGATCTGGGCGGCCTTGACCAGCAGCATGCCCAGCCCCTCGCAGAACACCACGGCCTCGATCACGCGCGCCGCCGTGGCGTTGGAGCCGTAGAAGCGGCTGCCCTTATCCGCGTGCCCCAGGCGCAGGCGCACGCCGATCAGCAGCGCGATCCCCAGCAGCGTGCCCACCGCCAGGACCTCCTCCGCTAGGCGATAGACCCACCAGTGGTGCAGCAGCGGCCAGCCGCCCGGGGGATAGAACGCCTGGATATACGCCTCGAACCACACCAGGGAGCCGAAGAGGAACCCCACCATCACCAGCCAATGGGCCGCGCCCACCCAGGGCTTGCGCATCATCCGGGGATGCGCGAACACCTCCACCAGGGTGCGGCCCAGGCGGCGCAGCGGGTGGCTCAACCGGCCCGGGGAGGCCGTGCCGGAGGCGACGAGCCGGAAGATACGCCAGGCGGCGCGGCCGAAGAGGAACCACGCGGGCAGCGAGAGCAGCACGCCGAGCGTGCCGAGGACAACGGAGGTGGTGGACATGCGCTTCTTTACCGACGGGAGGGAGACAGTGCTTTCCCCTTACCTTAAAGGGTGGTGGGGCGCCGGTTCCAAGTATTCGATTCGGTGGCTGGTTCCGTGGTTGCGCGACGCTCCTGGTGCGGCGGCGTCCTTGGCGCGACGCGGTGAGGGCCGAGGAGCGGAGAGATCCGGCGGGCTCTGGATAGAGAAAAACCCTGGCGCGTCGCCCTCGTCGGGGAGGGCTACACGCCAGGGAGTGAAGGGACTCTTAGCCCTGGCACTGCTGCAGGGCGCCGTCGATCACGGCGTTCATGTTCTCGGTCTCGCCGTGCTCGAGGCCGTAATGGTAGCCGCACTGGTAGCCGTCCACCATCTCGGAGGAGGTCTCCGTGAGGGGAAGGTGGCGGAGCAGGTCGGCGGTGAAGTCGGTGGCGGTGGTCATGAGGTTCTGGATGATCTCTGCGTCGAACATAAGCATGAGATTAGGCCCTATTGTGGGGTTGCGCAGCGGATTCCCCCATTGTGGGGGAGAATGACGGCGGGCGGGGAAATGGACCATTTGCGCTGGTGGGTTCCTGCTCTCAGGGGTAAGGGGCGTAGTCGGGAGGGGACCAATGGGGGTGCGAGGTTGGCGCAGGCGGGGGTGAGGATCCACGGGTCAATGTTCAAAAGCGAGCACGGTGAGGCGAGGATATGAGATGGAGCAGGTGCCTGGGGCCGTGGAAAAGCTGCGGAAAGAAGAAGGATGACGATGGATGCGGAAAAGTGCACCTATCAGGTCTTTTGGTCGGAGGAGGATCGGGAGTACGTGGCAACGGTCCTGGAGGACGCGGAAGAGAGCGGGGAGGCCATTCCCGTTCCTTTGGGGTGTGGGCCTACCCCGGAAAGTTTCAGGTAAGAACCTCCTATTCCCCTTATCGGGAGCTTGTTTTCGAGGCGGCGCAAGACGTTGTTTCCCTCAACGCGCTTGTGAATGGGAAGTTTTCTTCTGTGTCGTGGGTGTCAGCGTAGTGTCGCGTGAGCCGTGGAGTTCTGGGTAAGTAAGCGGACTTTTCCCGTGGCGGGCAGGTGTCGTCAAGCGTTGACCGGCGGCGTAGGCGGGCGTGCTCTGGAAAAACTCGATGCCGAATGCGAGGTTGACGCATCTGAAAAAGGCGATCCCGTGAGGTGGTGATGGGATTTCGGTGGGGCGATTCGGGATGGGGATTGGTTCTGCCGCATGGGGGATATCTATATTGACGCGAAAACATTTCCACATCGGGCGCGATGTTTATAAATAACCATTAATGTTTCTATTTGGTGCCGCATGGGGTATTCTGGGATGTGTATTAATCGGGTATTTTTAGGGAAGGGTGGCTATGGGGCCTAGGGAGAGCGCCGTTGCTGCGGCCGAACAAGGAGCGTATATGGGGGCAAAATGGTTTTCTCGCGGGAGAATCGCGTGTGCGGTGATCCTGGGTTCAGGCGCGCTTACGGCCTGTGGCACTGGGGAAGGGGTAACGGGAGAGGATGCTTCCGCTCAGGCGGAGGCGTCCGTGGCGTCTGCTACGGCGCAGCGCACCGAGGAGGAGAAACGAGGGGCAGAGACCTCGGCCACGGCGGCGTCGGTGGACACTGCGGGGAGCGGGACGGCTGAGCGGAACAACGCGGATGTGTGCGGAGAATTGGCTTCTTTGAGCGATACTGGCCGTATCGCTTGGAGCAGCAGCGATGCTCGAGTGGGAGACATCTTAGTGGAATACTGCGACGGGCAGTGGGCGCACCCGATGAAACCCAACACAAGCAGGGATTCCTCGCCGCGGCGTTGGGATGGCTCTGCATGGCAACCGGTGCCGAGCGCGGGTACGCAACAAACCACGGGTTGGTCCTGCTGGGATACGCGAGACCTTGCCGCTCAAGGCGCTCCCCAGGAGATCATCGACTCTGTCATCCCTTGCTCTGGGGAGCACAGCGCGCAGGAAAATGCGTCTCAATCCCGAAGGTCGAACCCTCTAGCCGGGGTGGAGAACCTGGCCGCCTACGAGCAGCCGCAGTGCGATGGCCGGTACATCACGATCGTGGACAGCGTGGTTCTCTCCGAGCGCCTTCCGGGCGAGGATCAGGTGGTGCAGCAACGCCTCGATAATTACCCGGGAGCCAAGACCACCACGCCGGGGGCATGCCCGTCCCTGCGCGCCACCAAGCCGGACAGCCAGGGGCGTTCCCTCGTCGATGCCGGGTACGACGGTGGGTACATTATCCCCATCTACTACGACTACGGCGCGGACCGCGCCGCGGCGTGCAGCGCGGCCCAGAGGTCCTCGGGCGCTTATGCGCGCCAGCTCACCCAGGTAGAGGGGGACTACAACAACCCCTGCGCCTGAGCCAGCCAGCGAACCAAGTCCGTGCAGCGGCCCCTACACCCGCACCGCCCCTGGCTGCCCGGCGAGCGCCTGGTAGCCGGGCCCGTCGAAGAAGGGGGCGTCGGGGGTGAGCACGTCGGCGGTAAAACGCCAGTCCGCCCGCACCCGCTCGGGGGTGACGTCGATGGTCATGTAGCCGTGATGCTCGAAGTCGATCATCTTGTACCAGGGGTCCATGAGCTTCAGCGCCTCCTGCGCCCCGCCCACCACGGCGCGCATGGGCTCCGCAAGCTCGGGGGAGGAGGCCACGCTCTCGAAGAATCCGGGGGCGCTGATGGAGGGGGCTACAAACTCGGTGGCGGCGGCCTGCCCGCCGCGCTGGGCGCGGTAGGAGAAGATGTCGCGGGGGATGTCGCTGGCCCAGGAGGAGTGGATGTCCCCGGTGAGCAGCACCACGTTGCGCATGTCGTTGCCCGCGATCAGGTCGATGATGCGCTGGCGCTCCGCCATGAAGCCGTCCCACTGATCCACGTTGAGGGGGAAGCCCTGGTCGGGCACCCCGAGCTTGTCCACGAGCCAGGAGTGGACGCGCGGGTCGATGCTGTCGGGCAGGGTCATGGGGGCGAACATCACCTCGTTGGCCACGATCTGCCACTGGGCCTGGGAGGCGGTGAGGGAGTCGGAGAACCACTGGAACTGCTCGGAGCCCATCATGGAGCGCTCGGGGTTGGCGGCCTGGCGCAGGAAGTCCGGGTTGGTGTTCTGCCGGTTGGCGTCGCCGTACTGGAGGAGCTGCACGTCGCGGTAGGAGCGCAGGTCGGGGATGATGAACTCGAAGAGGCTGCCGTAGCGCAGGGTGCGGTAGAGGCGCTGGCTGAGCCCGGAGGAGTCGGGGCCGCCGTCGCGCACCGGCATCCACTCGAAGTAGGCGCGGCTGGCCTCGGCCTTGATGGCGGAGAAGGCGTCGTCCTTCTCGGCGGAGTTGCCGCCCAGGCCCTCGCGCCAGGCGTTATCGCCAAACTCGTGGTCGTCCCAGATGGCGATCATGGGCTTGGCGGCGTGCAGGTCCGCCAGGTCCGGGTCCAGGTGGTACACGCCCTGGCGGATGCGGTAGTCGGTCAGGGTGCGGGTGCGGTTGGCGGGCTGCACCGTGCGCACCTGGGTGTCGTAGAGCCCGTTGTAGCCGCCGGCCTCGTACTCGTAGGTGTAGTCGCCCAGGTGGAGCACGAACTGGATGTCCTCGCGCTCGGCCATGTCGCGGTAGCCGCGGAAGTACCCGGACTCGAAGTTGGAGCAGCTCGCCACGCCAAAGCGCGCGTGGGCGGCGGGGGCGCCGTCGGCGGGCATGGTGCGGGTGCGGCCGGTGCGGGAGAGCGCGCCGGCGGCGGGGCCGTCGAGGACGCGGAAGCGGTAGAAGTAGGCGGTGTCGGGCTGGAGGCCCTGCACGTCGATCTTGACGGTGTGGTCCGTATCCGTGGTGGCCAGGTGCTCGCCGCGCTGGGCGAGGTGGGAGAACTCGGGGTCGGTGGAGACCTCCCAGGCCACGCGGGTGGCGGGGCCGAGGCCGGAACCGGGCAGCGCCTCCGGCGTGGGGGTGACGCGCGTCCAGATGATGACGGCCTGGGGCAGGGGGTCGCCGGAGGCCACGGAGTGCTGGAAGGGGCCGCCGGGCTCCTGGGCGAGGGCGCGGGGGAAGTTGCGGCCCACGGTGGCGGTGCCGAGGGTGGCCACGCCCAGCAGGCTTGCGCTTTTGAGGAAGGTGCGGCGACCGAGGTGCGTGCTCACGTGGCTCTCCTGGGAGGGGTTGAACGGGAAATAGCGAGAAAATAACGCCGGTAGAATAACCGCGCGCCGGACGCGCCGCCGGGAGATACGCGGCAATACCCCTCAATGTTCACGCAGATTTCATTCTCCCGTTATTCGCCATTTTCCTGGGCGGCCGGGGTTGGCCCGGGGTGGTCGGCATGGCTGGGGCCTGGTGTATCGTCGGGGCGGCAGTTGTGTAGAGAGAAAGGCGCATAAAACGCATATGGCACGCTTGGTTTCCCTTCTTCGACGCGCGGCCTCGGCCGTGGCGGCCCTCGGCGTGGCCGCCGGTGCCACTCTGGGCGCGGGCCCGGCCGTGGCGGCCCCGTCCTCCGGCCCCACCATCGACGTCCTGGTGCTCTACCCCGGGGAGGTGGTCGCCGATCGCGGTGGCGAGGCGGCCACTAAGGGGGCCATCGAGAAGTCGATGGCGTTGATGACGGACACGCTCAACCGCAGCGGTATCCCGGGGCGGATGAACGTTGCGCACGCCATGCGCGTGGACGCGCCGGGCAAGGACTACAAGAACCACCCGGACATGCTCTCCTGGGTGACGCAGAGCGAGCAGGTGCGGGAGCTGCGCGATCGCTACCGCGCGGACCTCGTCTCCTACGTGGTGCCGGGCGCCGCCGGTTACGCGCAGATCCCCTCGCTGCCGGTGGGCACCGGCACGCAGGACGCCGCCTTCTCCGTGGTGGGCAACGAGTGGCTGGTGCCGCGGGACGATCAGCCGGGCGAGGCCGGGGTGTTCGCGCACGAGCTGGGCCACAACCTGGGCGCGCAGCACGACTGGGCCACGGCCCCCAAGGTGACGAACAACCGCCCCGATCGTCACGGCTACGCCTCCGCCAGCGGGATGGTGGACATCATGGGCTACGGCAACTCCGCGATCTGCCCGCAGAGCCAGTGCGAGCGGCAGCGCTACTACTCCAACCCGGACCTGAAGGTCAAGGGCGAGGCCTTCGGGCAGCGCGGGGGCGAGCACCCCTCGGACCTGGCATCCCTGTTCAAGGAGACGATGCCCGTGGTGGCGCAGTACCGCTAGCGGCGGAACCGGGACGCGCCCCGGTTGATAGACAGATGAGTCTATAGCATTTATATTCACGCGCCCCTGCCGGGCAAAAGAGCCGGGCAGGGGCGCTTTTTGCTACCCGAAGAAGGGTAGGCAGAACCGATCTTTGTTTATAGACCGATCTGTATGTGTATGGTGGGCGTCACACACGAGCCGAGGGCCGGGGAACCGGCCCCGTCTCCCCCGACGCCGTCACACCAGAGGAGCCGCGCACCATGGCACCGACCACCGCCACCCGCCCCGCCCGACGCCGCCAGCCCAAGCCGGAGGGCCAGTGGAAGATCGACGGCCGCGCCCCCCTCAACGACGACGAGCGCATCAAGCAGGAGGAGGAAGCCCTCGCGGTGCGCCAGCGCGTCATCGACGTCTACTCCAAGCAGGGCTTTGACTCCATCGCCCCGGAGGACATCGCACCGCGCTTCAAGTGGCTGGGCATCTACACCCAGCGCCGCCAGGACCTGGGCGGGGAGCACACCGGGCAACTGGACAACTCCGAGCTGCAGGACAGGTACTTCATGATGCGGGTGCGCTTCGACGGCGGACAGGCCACGCCGGAGCGCCTGCGCGCCGTGGGCGAGATCTCCCGCGACTACGCCCGGGGCACCGCGGACTTCACCGACCGGCAGAACATCCAGTTGCACTGGGTCCGCATCGAGGACGTGCCCGCCATCTGGGACAGGCTCGACGCGGTGGGGCTGTCCACGCTCATGGGGTGTGGGGACGTGCCGCGCGTGATCCTCGGCTCCCCCGTGGCCGGGGTGGCCGCCGAGGAGATCATCGACGCCACCCCGGCGATCGAGGAGATCGTGCGGCGCTACGTGCGCAGCGAGGAGTTCTCCAACCTGCCGCGCAAGTTCAAGACGGCCATCTCCGGGCACGCCCGCCAGGACGTCACCCACGAGATCCAGGACGTCTCCTTCGTGGCCTCCGTGCACCCGGAGCACGGCCCCGGCTTCGAGTGCTTCGTGGGTGGCGGGCTGTCCACCAACCCCATGCTCGCGCAGCCGCTCGGGGCCTGGATTCCCCTCGAGGAGGTGCCGCAGGTGTGGGCCGGGGTGGCCCGGATCTTCCGGGACTACGGCTTCCGCCGCCTGCGCAACCGGGCCCGCCTGAAGTTCCTGGTGGCCTCCTGTGGCGTGGAGAAGTTCCGCGAGGTGCTGGAGCGGGAATACCTGGGGTACCGGCTCATCGACGGCCCCGAGGTGGTAACCAACCCCGGCAACCGGGACCACATCGGGGCGCACCCGCAGAAGGACGGCCTGTTCTACCTGGGCGTCAAGCCCACCGTGGGGCACACCACCGGCGAGCAGCTCATCGCCGTGGCCGAGGTGGCGGAGCGCTTTGGCATCCGCCGCATCCGCACCACCGTGGACAAGGAGCTGCTCTTCCTGGACGTGCCGCGCGAGAAGCTGGCGGACCTGGCCGCCGCCCTGGATGAGGTGGGCCTGTACTCCGCGCCCAGCGAGTTCCGCCGGGGGATCATCTCCTGCACCGGCCTTGAGTTCTGCAAGCTCGCGCACGTGACCACCAAGGCCCGCGCGATCGCCCTGGTGGACGAGCTGGAGGAGCGCCTGGGGGACGTGGACGTGCCGCTGAAGATCTCCTTAAACGGCTGCCCCAACTCGTGTGCCCGCACCCAGGTGTCCGACATCGGGCTCAAGGGCCAGACCGTGACGGACGCCGAGGGCAACCGCGTGGAGGGCTTCCAGGTGCACCTGGGCGGCTCCATGTCCCTGGACCCGAACTTTGGCCGCAAGCTCAAGGGCCACAAGGTGCTGGCCGAGGAGGTGGGCGACTACGTGGTGCGCGTGGTCACCGCCTTCAAGGAGCAGCGCCGCGAGGGCGAGCAGTTCCGGCACTGGGTGGTCCGAGCGGACGAGGAGGCCCTGAAGTGAGCCTGCGCCGCCCGCCCAACCCCAACCGCAACCACCCGCTGTACTGCCCGTACTGCGCGGGCGAGCAGCTCTTCCCCGACGAGCACACGGACTTTGCCTGGCTGTGCGCCGAGTGCACCCGCGTGTTCGAGGTCAAGTACCACGGGCAGGACGACCCCCCGCGTCGCCCGGCCCCCGCCCCGTCCACCGCCGAGGCGCTGCGCGCGTCGCTGCGGCGCCACAAGGAGGCACGATGAACGCACAAGTCAATCTCCTCGGCGGCCCCCGCCGAGCCCTGCGGGACCCCGAGGTCTCCCCCGAGGGACCGCGCACCACCCGGCCCCTGCCCGAGGCCGTGGCCCGCGCCAACGCGGAGCTGGTGGAGCGCCACGCCGCCGACCTCTACGAGGCGGACGCCCCCACCATCATGCGGTGGGCGCGCGAGCACGCCCCCGGCGCGGTGGCGGTCACCCTCTCGATGGAAAACACCGTGCTCGCGGAGCTGGCCGCCCGCCACTTCCCCGAGGCGGACCTGCTGTTCCTGGACACCGGCTACCACTTCCCGGAGACCCTGGAGGTGGCCCGCGCGGTGGATCAGCGCTACCCGCAGCGCCTGGTCACCGCCCGCCCGCTGCTGGATCGCGCGCAGCAGGACGCCGCCTACGGGCGCGACCTCTACCGCACCCGCCCCACGGCCTGCTGCCGGATGCGCAAGGTCGAGCCGCTGGCCCGCGCCCTGTCCCCCTACGCCGGGTGGGTGACGGGGCTGCGCCGCGCCGACGGCCCCACCAGGGCCCAGGCCCCGGCGCTCTCGCTGGATGACACCGGGCGGCTGAAGATCTCCCCGATCGTCACCTGGACGCTGGAGGGCACGCGGGACTACGCCGAGGAGCACGGGCTCATCGAGCACCCGCTGACCCGCCGGGGCTACCCCTCCATCGGCTGCGCCACCTGCACGCTGCCCGTGGCCGAGGGGCAGGACCCCCGGGCCGGACGCTGGGCACACTCCACCAAGACAGAATGCGGACTTCACTCATGAGCCTTTCCCCACACCTGCACGACCTGGAAGACGAATCCATCCACATCCTGCGCGAGGTCGCCGGGCAGTTCGACAAGCCCGCCCTGCTCTTTTCCGGGGGAAAGGACTCCGTGGTGGTCTTTGAGCTGGCCCGCCGCGCCTTCGCCCCCGCCGTGGTGCCCTTCGAGCTGCTCCACGTGGACACCGGGCATAACTTCCCGGAGGTCCTAGACTTCCGCGACGCCCTCGTGGAGCGCACCGGCGCGCGGCTGCGCGTGGCCCGCGTGCAGGACTGGATCGACCGAGGCGAGCTGAGGGAGCGGCCCGACGGCACCCGCAACCCCCTGCAGACCGTGCCTTTGGTGGAGACCATCGCCGCCCAGGGCTACGACGCCGTGCTGGGCGGCGCGCGCCGCGACGAGGAGCGCGCCCGGGCCAAGGAGCGCGTGTTCTCCGTGCGGGATTCCTTCGGCGGCTGGGACCCACGCCGCCAGCGCCCCGAGCTGTGGTCCCTGTACAACGGGGCGCACCTGCCCGGGGAGAACATCCGGGTCTTTCCCATCTCCAACTGGACGGAGAGCGACGTCTGGGAATACATCGGCGCGCGCGGCATCGCGCTGCCGCCCATCTACTTCTCCCACGAGCGCGAGGTCTTTCTCCGCGACGGCATGTGGCTGACCCCCGGGGACTGGGGCGGGCCGCGCGCCGGGGAGGCGCTGGAGCGCCGCCGGGTGCGCTACCGCACGGTGGGGGACATGTCCTGCACCGGGGCGGTGGAGTCCACCGCCGCCACCGTGGAGGACGTGCTGGCGGAGATCGCCACCTCCACCCTCACCGAGCGCGGGGCCACCCGCGCGGACGATCGCTTGAGCGAATCCGCCATGGAGGATCGCAAGAAGGAAGGGTACTTCTGATGAGCACCGCTACCGAGACCACCCCGGGCGTCGGCTCGCCGGACGTTGCGGGCGCCCTCGCCCGGAGGCAGACGCTGCGGCTGTGCACCGCAGGCTCCGTGGACGACGGCAAGTCCACCTTCGTGGGACGCCTGCTGCACGACACCAAGTCCGTGCTGGCCGACCAGCTCGCCGCCGTGGAGCGCACCTCCGCCGACCGGGGCTTCGAGGGCCTCGACCTCTCCCTGCTGGTGGACGGCCTGCGCGCCGAGCGCGAGCAGGGCATCACCATCGACGTCGCCTACCGCTACTTTGCCACCCCGCGCCGCACCTTCATCCTGGCCGATACCCCCGGCCACGTGCAGTACACCCGCAACACGGTCACTGGGATGTCCACCTCGCAGGCCGTGGTGCTGCTGGTGGACGCCCGCCACGGGGTGATGGAGCAGACCCGCCGCCACCTCACCGTGGCCGGGCTGCTGGGCATCCGGTACGTGGTGCTGGCGGTGAACAAGATCGACCTCGTGGGGTACTCCGAGGAGGCCTTCCGCGCCATCGAGGCGGAGTTCACCGGGCTTGCCGCCGGACTCGGCATCACCGACACCCGCGTGGTGCCCATCTCCGCGCTGCACGGGGACAACGTGGTGGAGCCCTCCGAGCGGATGGGCTGGTACCGGGGCCCCACTGTGCTGAGCGTCCTGGAGTCCCTCCCCGTGGGGGCCGGGCGCGCCCGGGAGCTGCCGCTGCGCTTTCCCGTGCAGTACGTGATCCGCGAGCACGCCCGGGACTACCGGGGCTACGCGGGCCGCGTGGAGGCCGGAACCGTGGCGGTGGGCGATACCGTGTCCACCCCCGGCGGGCGGCTCACCCGGGTCAGCCACATCGACACCGCCGACGGCCCCGCCGAGCGCGCCGCCGCCGGGCAGTCCGTGGTGCTGCGCCTGGCCGACGAGATCGACCTCGTGCGCGGCGACCTCGTGGCCGCCGCCGAGCACCCGGGCGATACCCGATCCTTTACCGCCACGGCGGTGGGGCTCTCGGAGATCCCGCTGCGGCCGGGCGCCCTGGTGAAGCTGCGCTACGGCACCGCCCTGGTCAAGGCCCGGGTCATCGCGGAGAAGCCCGTGGGCCTCAACGACATCGCCCGCGTGACCGTGGAGGTGGCCCGGCCCCTGCCGGTGGAGGCCTACGCCGCCCGGGGCGCGGTGGGGGCCTTCCTGCTTATCGACGCCTCCTCCGGGGACACCCTGGCGGCGGGATTGGTGGAGCAACCATGACGCTGATCACCCTGGCCCACGGCTCCCGCCACCCCGCCGCCGCGCGGGCCATCGAGGACCTCACCGCCGCGGCGGGCGCGCTGCTCGGCGTGCCCGCGCGCGCCGCCTACCTCGAACTCGCGGAGCCCGACCTGCCCACGGCGGCCCGGGAGGCTCCCCGCGCGGTGGTGGTTCCGCTGCTGTTCACCCGCGCCTACCACGCCCGCCACGACGTCCCCGCCGCCGCGCGCGCCGCGCGCGAGTCCGGCGCCAGCCTCGCCGTGGCCGAGCCGCTGGGGCTGGGCCCGGACATGGAGGAGGCGCTGGTCCGGGTGGTGGCCTCGGACGCGGAGCCCGGAGCGCACCTGGTGGTGTACGCCGTGGGCTCCTCCCGGCCCGGAGCCAACGCCGAGGTGGCGGCCCTGTGCTCGCGGGTGGCGCGGCGCGCCGGGCGCGGCCACTCGGTGGTGTTTGCCACCGGAAAGGGGCGCAGGGTGGGCGTGGCGGGGCTCGACGAGGCCGCCCGCCACCACCGGCGCCTGCACCTGGTGCCGCTCTTCGTGGCACCGGGGCTGCTGCTGGAGAGGGCCCTGGACGCGCTGCCTCAGATCGCGGCGCGCCGGGGCGCGGTCGTGGGGGCGTCGGCACCGCTGGGCGCGAGGCTGGCTCCCCTGGTGGCGGGCCGCTACCACGCCGCGCGAGCGTCCGGGGCCAGGGAGCGGAGGGCCGCCTGATGAGGACCCTCATCCTGGTGTGCCTGGGCGGGCTGGCCGCGCAGCTCGTGGACGGCGGCCTGGGCATGGGATTCGGGGCCACCTCCACCACCATCCTCATCGCGCTGGCCGGGATCGGCCCCGCCCAGGCCTCCGCCGTGGTGCACACCGCGGAGCTGGGTACCACCCTGGCCTCAGGGGTGGCCCACTGGCGCTTCGGCAACGTGGACTGGCGCGTGGTGGGACTCCTCGCCGTGCCCGGCGCGGTGGGGGCCTTCGCGGGGGCCACGCTGCTGACCTCGATGTCCACGGCGGCCGCCCGCCCCGTCACCGCCGCGATCCTGCTGCTCATCGGGCTCAACCTGCTCTGGCGCTTCTCCCGGGGCCGGGTGCGGGGCGCGCGGGCGGACCGGCCGCACCACCCCGGCTTCCTCGCCGGGCTGGGTCTCTTCGGCGGCCTCATCGACGCCTCCGGGGGCGGCGGCTGGGGTCCGGTGACCACCTCCACCCTGCTGGGGCTCGGGCGCACCGAGCCGCGCCGGGTGGTGGGCACGGTGAACACGGCGGAGTTCCTGGTCACCCTCGCCGCCGTCGCGGGCTTCGCCCTGGGCCTGTGGGAGGACCTGGCGGCCAACGCGGTGCTGGTGCTGGCGCTCCTGATCGGCGGCGTGATCGCCGCGCCGATTGCGGCCTGGATGGTCAGCCGCCTCAACCCCGCCGCCCTGGGGGCGGTGGTGGGCACGCTGCTGGTTGTGCTCAACGCGCCCACGGTCCTGGGCCTGGTGGGCGCAGGCGGGGCGGCGGTGCTCGTGGTGCAGGCGCTGGTGCTGTTGGGTGGGGTGGCGCTGGCGCTGCGCGGGTGGCGCCGGGCCGCCCGGGAACGCGGCCCCGCCGCGCGCGTGGTGGCCGAGCAGGAACCCGTGCGGGCGGAGGGCGTGCCCCAGCCCGCGCGGTAGGGGGCTAGTCCTCTGCCTCGCCCTGCTCCGCAGCACTGGACCGGCGGCGCGTGATGGAACTCAGCCGCTCGCGCACGGCGGTGAAGCCCTCGCTGGCGGTCAGCGCCTCCCCCTTGGCGGTGGCGATGTGGATGTCGTCGATGGTGATCTCCCCGGCGCGCAGCGCCACCATCTCCGAGTGGTAGCGGAACCACACGGCGAACACGGCCGCCACGGGCACCGCAAGGAAGGCGCCGATGATGCCAAAGAGCGTGGAGCCCACCGTCACGGAGAGCAGCACCACGGCGGCGTGCAGGTTCATGGCCTTGGACTGGATGATGGGCTGGAGGATGTTGCCCTCGAGCTGCTGCACCGCGATGATGAGCGCGAGCACCAGCACGGCGTTGGTCACGCCGTTGGACACCAGGGCGATAATCACGGCCAGCGCGCCCGCCGTGAAGGCGCCCACGATGGGGATGAACCCGGCGAAGAACGTCACGATGGCCAGCGCCAGGGCCAGCGGCACGTGCAGCAGCACCAGCCCCAGGCCGATGAAGAAGGCGTCCACGAAGGAGACCAGCGCCTGCGCGCGCACGAACCCGGCCAGGGTGTTCCAGGAGCGGGAGAGAACCTCGGTGAGGTGCCAGCCGACGTTGCCGCCGGTGTACTTGCGCATCCAGGGCAGGAAGCGGGTGCCGTCCTTGAGGAAGAAGAACGTGAGCACGAGCGCCACCACCATCGTGACCAGCGCGGAGGAGGCGGAGGACAGCCCGGAGAACACCCCCGAGGCGATCTTGGACCCCTGGGACTGGATCATCGAGGTGACCTCCTGGATCACGCCGTCGAACTCCCCGAGCTCCAGGTTCAGCGGCGGGCCCTGAATCCAATCCTCCAACCGGGTGATGCCGTCCGAGGCGCGGTTGACCAGCTCGGGTATCTGCTTGGCCACCGAGGGCGCGATGGCGGCAAAGACGCCAGCCACGAGCGCGCCCGAGCCCACCATCGTGAGGACGGTGGCAAGGGCCGCGGGCACGCGGCGCTTGCGCAGGAAGGACACGGGCGGCCACAGCACGGTGCACACGATGAGCGCCAGGATCACCGGGAGCAGGCCCACCCAGATGAAGCCCAGGCCCTGCCACACGATCCACCCGGCGGCCACGAGCACGATGAACCGCATCGCCCACCCGGCGAGCCAGCGGCCGTCCCTGCCCAGGATCACGGAGCGGTCGGTGACCTGCTCCTGGGGGGCCTCGTCCGGGGCCTCGCCGGAGAGGCGCTCCATGACGGCGGGCAGTTCCTCCATGGCCTGCGCGGAGGCGGTCTTGTCGGGCTGCTGCGCGGGAGACACCCGGGCCGCGTGGGCCGCCCCGGGCGTTGCGCTCTCATTGCTCTTGCTCATAGTGTGATTAGGTTACGGCAATGAATCGCTTTTGGATAGGAGCGTAGCCACACCGGCCGCGAGGCAGCCCAGCGCCGCTGCCGCGATGGGCGCGGCCCACCACAGGCCCGGGGCGAGGATGCCGCCGGGATCGCGGAGGAAGGCCGCGTCCTGGGTGCCCAGGGCCCCCGCGAGGGACCCCGTTACGAGGGCGAGCGCCCACGGACCCACGGTGGGGAAGAGGAGGGCGACCACCGGATAGCCGCCCGCGTGGGAGTCGGACAATACCCGCCGCAGCGGGCGCTGCTGCTGGCGGCGCAGCACCACCAGGGCGGCCAGGGCCACGAGCGCTATGCCGCTGGCGGCGAGCGGGTGCATGATCTGTTCCGTGCGCAGCGCCTGCACCTGCGGGCCGTGAGCCTGGGCGAGGTTGCTATAGCTGGCCTGGCCGATGAGCACCGCCTTGAACTCCCGCTGTTGATCCGGGGAAAAAGAGGAGAACTCGGGGATAATCACCCTGGCGAGGGCGGAGGGCACCAGGCCCAGCGCGCGGGCTTCGGGGGAGTCGAGGCCCAGCACGATGTTGGGGGTGAGATCGCTATCTAATAGCGGGGCGCCGGTCAGCCCCGGTATCGCGGCGGCGCCCTCAAGGGTGCCGGTGGTGGAGCGAAAGAACACGAGGCCCCCGCCGCCGGAGGTAATGTATTGCTCCCCCGCGTGGTTGATGAGTTCCGCCGCGCGGGGAGAGGCCGCCAGCCCCAGCAGGCCCAGCGGGGCATCGCCGCACAGCGGACCCTCGATGGGCTCCCCGGCGTGCCGGGGGAGGCATTCCGCCCCCTTGCCGTTGGTGGCGCGCGGGTAGTCCTCCGGGTGGCCGGGAGCGATGGGGTCGAGAAAGACGAGGGCCGTGGACATGATCTCGGGGAAGCGCTCGGTGAGCATGCCCACCTTGTTGGAATCCACGTGGCTGGCCGCCAGGTACCCCTCCGCGCCGGGGATGGCGTTTTTGATGTGGCTGATGTGCACGCCGGCGGCGGCGCTGGTCAGCGCCGCGTGGCCCACCATCCCCGTGAGGATCGCCGTGGAGAAGAACGCGAGCGCTGGCCTGGGCAGGCGGGCGCGGTAGCGCAACTCGCTGCGCGACCAGCGCAGCCCGAGGGCGAGCGCCCCGGCGGACATGGCCGCGCAGCCGAGGGCATAGCGGTGCCCGGAGAGGAGGACGAGGCCCCAGCGCAGGTACAGGAAGAATCCGCAGAGGCCCAGGGCGGTGAGCCCTACCGCGAGCCAGGCTATCCGAGCGCGGAGGGAAAGCGGATGGGGGCGGTGCGTGCGGCCCCGGGGCCGTCGTGCGCGCAGCAGGAGGACCGCGCCCAGGGCGGTGAGCCCGCCGACCAGGCACAGGAGAACAAACCCCAGCGCCGGGCCGGGGTGCGGAGGCTCCCACCGCTGGTTCCACCACCGGCCCATTTCCGCCGACCAGCGGCGGAACGTCAGGAGGGAGGCGGCCATGCCACCGGCGATCCCCGCCGAGGAGAGCGCCAGGGCGGGCAGCCCTAGCCACAGAATCCCCGCGGCGGTGCTCCCGCCGCTGGCGCGATAGGCCCGGAGCCCGGCGGCGTGCCGATGCAGGTAGGCCAGCCCCAGGGCGGCTGTCCCCGCCACCACGATCGCGGCGAGGACCCTGTGCAGCGCGCTGAGGCGGCCAAGATCGGCGGCCTGTGCCTCCTCGAGCAGGCCCCGGCTGGCCAGGTCCTCCGTGCCCGCGCGGATCGCTCCCGTGGCGCTGGCCTGGGAGAAGAAGGGCTCGTTTTCCACGTCGCTAGAGACGAGCCACGCCACGGCCTCCTCGTGGGCGGCGGCAACGTCGCGGGGCGCCACGGCGTCGATAAGCATCTCCGCGGTGTCCGCGGGGTTGGTGGTCAGGCCGGTGATGAGGAGGGAAAGCGGGGCGAACTCGGAGCCTTGCGGGGTGAGCGTGACGGTATCCCCGGGCGAGGCGCCAAGCGCCTCGGCCAGCGCGGCGGAGACCGTGGCCTCGCCGGGCCGCCGGGGATACGCGCCGGAGGTGAGCGCGCCGAGGTCGGCGGGCCCGGAACTTAGGCGAGCCTGCGCCTCGGCGCCGCGATCCTCGGCGTCGCGCACCACGGATTGGGCGGTGGCGATCCCCACCGCCCTGCCCTGCTCCACCATCTCGCGCAGGCTGTGCTCCACCTCGGGAAAGGCGGCGGTGACCTGCTCGTGGTAGCGGCCAAAGTGCGTCTGCGTGGAGGCGGCGGTGGCCTCCCGATAGGTGCTGAGGCACAGGCCCAGGGAGAGCAGGCAAAACGAGGACATCGCGCTCAACAGCATGAGGCTTGCGGCCAGTCCCGGCGCGGAGCGCAGCGCGCCGAGCCCGAAGCGCAGGCGGATCATGCGGCGGCCTCCACGCTCACGGAGCCGTCGCCGCGCAGCCGCCACAGGGTATCCGCGCGTCCTGCCACGGCGGGATCGTGCGTGGCCACGATCACGGCCGCGTCGTTGCTCCTGGCCAGGCGCAGAAAAATGTCCATGACCAACGCGGAGTTGGCGGAGTCCAGCGCGCCGGTGGGCTCGTCAGCCAGCACCAGGCGCGGGTGGTTCACCAGCGCGCGGGCGATGGCCACCCGCTGCCGCTCGCCGCCGGAGAGACGGTGCGCCGGGGAACCCATGCGCGGCCCCAGGCCCACCTCCTCCAGCAGTTCCGTCGCGCGGTGCGGCTCCGCGCGCAGTGTTCCCGCGATGTCCTGCGCCAGCCGCACGTTGTCCAGGGCGCTGAGGTACGGCACCAGGTGGTAGTCCTGGTACACGCGCGTGATGATCCCGCCGCGTAACTCCCGCGCGGGAATCTCCGCCACGGGGCGCTCGCCCAGGGCAACGGCGCCCGAGGTGGGGGTGAGCCGCCCGCTCAGTAGGCCGAAGAAGGTGGTCTTTCCGCTGCCGCTGGGTCCCATGAGGGCGCAGACCGATCCCGGGGCGGCGGTGAGGCTTATCGACGACAACAGCGGATGCCCGGCCTCCTGGCCGGGGTAGGAGAAGCTGAGTTGGGATACCTGTAGGTGCATGGTGGTGGCCTCGAGTAACGATGAAAGGAGGGGCCTGACTGTTCTCAGGCCCCTCGGAGAGACGGATAAAGGCTGTGGTGTATCTATCGCGGGGCGAGGTCCACGCGGGCGGAACGGGGCCAGCCGTTGGGTGGGTAATTGGGGTTGAGGGACCACTTGCGGGTGGAGTGGTGGACGCCGATGTCGTAGAACCAGTTGGAGTGGTAATCCGGGCCGCCCTCAAGATCGAGGGTGACGCGTGCTTTGGTGTCCCGGCCGAGCGAGTGGCAGACGCCCACCGCGTGTGTGCTGCCGACGTTGTTCACCAGCCATGCGTTGCAGTTGCCGGAGAGGGCCGTGGCGGTGGTGGGGGCCGCGATGGCGATGCCGAGCGCCACGGCGGCGGAGCCAAGGAGGGCGAGGGGCCTTCCGGTGGAGAGTTTTACCTTACTCATTTTCCATCCTGTGATTTGAGATACTTAAAAACGGGTAAGGGTAGGGTAACTGCCCCCTTGCGGTCTGGTTGGAAAATCCGCAAAAAGTGCTATAGATCACATGTAACGGGTGTGGCCTCTGCCGGAAAGCGATCCGGGTGCGTATCCGGGTTGTGGGGCAAGCCCGCTAAATACAGCAATGGCCCCCGCCGGCGACAAAGCCAACGGGGGCCACGAGTGTTTCTTTTGGCCTCCTACACGGCGGCGACCTTCATCTCCGCGAGGTCGTTGCCGTCCGCGTCGTCGAGGTCGATGTCCCACTCCAGGGAGCCGTCCTCCTCGTCCAGGGAGAGGCTGTCGATCACGCCGCCCTCGTGCGCGTCGAGGGCCTGCTGGGCGGCCTCCAGGGCGGTGATGGTGGCGGCCTTGGCCTCCGCGATGTCGTCGGCGTCGTCGTCGCTCTCGCGCTCCGTCTCGGTGACCTTGCCCTTGGCGTCCACCGTCAGCTCCACGTGGTCCTCGCCCTCCACGAGGTCGATCTCGTAGGAGTCGCCCTCGCGGTCCAGGTCGGTGACGATGCCCTCCGGGTGCGCGGCCAGGGCGTCCTGGATGGCGGCCAGCGCTCCGTCGGTGGTGGCGGCCGCCGGGGCGTCGTCCTTATCGTCGCGGTCGTCCGTGGCGGAGGCCTCCGAGGAGGCCGCCGGGGTTTCCTTCTCCACGGTGACAAACTCGGTGGTCACCGGGTTGTCGTCCTGGTCGCTGCCGCAGGCGGTCAGGGCGAGGGCGGCGCAGGCGGCGGGGATGAGTGCAAGGCGGCGGTACATGGGGCTCCTTTAGTCGTCAGGGTCAAGGAGCCCCAGCCTACCTTAACGCTCGATGTGGCCCACCTGGGTCGGAATGCCAAAGCGGTGCATGGTCACGGACACCGCCTGCTCCAGCAGGAAGGGCAGCAGCTCGCGGCGGCCGTCGGCCACCACCGGGTGATCCAGCACCACGGACTGCGACTCCGCGGCGGCCACGTACAGCCCCGGGTCCACCTCGCCCAGGGTGCGCACCCGCGCCGAGGAGGCGCGGGCGATGCCCCGGGCGTAGGCGTCGTCGCTGGCCACCCGCACCTCGGCCCCGGCGCGGCGCAGCTCGTCGGCCAGCTCGCTGGGGGCGGAGACGTCCAGGGCCACGCCCGTCACGGCGGAGGCCAGGAGCAGGCGCACCACGTCGCGCAGCGCGTAACCCCTGCCCACGCGCAGGCGCAGCGGCTCCAGCAGGCGGCGGTAGCGGAAGATGTTGGCCTCGGAGACCAGGCCGGTGGGGTCGTGCTGCACGCCGAACTCCTCGCGCCAGGCCACGGCGTCCAGCTCGGCGGCGCGCCACAGCCAGGCACGATCGGCCTCGGAGAGGTCGTCGAACTGGTCCAGCAGCGCCACCACGGCGGGGGAGACGCTGACGTTGCGCGCGAGCAGCGGGGTCTCCGGGTCGGACCAGGTGCCAAACTGCGCCACGTAGTTGGGGCCGCCGGCCTTGGCACCCGGGCCCACCACGGAGTTCTTCCAGCCGCCAAAGGGCTGGCGCTGCACGATGGCGCCGGTGATGCCGCGGTTGACGTAGGCGTTGCCCACCTCCACGTGCTCCATCCAGTACTCGATCTCGTCGTCGTCCAGCGAGTGGATGCCGCCGGTGAGGCCAAAGCCGGTGGAGTTCTGCCACTCCACGGCCTCCTCCAGGGTGTCCGCGTACATGATTCCCAGCACGGGGCCGAAGCACTCGTGGGTGTGGTACCAGGAGCCGGGCTTGACGTTATCGCGGATGCCGGGGGACCACAGCAGGCCCTCCTCGTCGAGCTGCCGGGGCTTGACCAGCCAGGTCTCGCCCGGCTCGAGCTGGGTGAGGCCGCGGCGCAGCTTCTCGCTCGGCGGCTCGATGAGCCCGTTCATGGTGGTAGAGACGTCGGTGCCGTGCCCGACCTGGAGCGTCTCCACCGCGTCCACGAGCTGCCCCAGGAAGCGCTGGGAGCGCCCCTGCGGCCCCACCAGGATCACTAGCGACGCCGCCGAGCACTTCTGCCCGGAGTGCTTGAAGGCGGACTGGTAGAGGTCGGCCACCGCCAGGTCCGGGTCTGCCGAGGGGGTCACGATGATGGAGTTCTTGCCCGAGGTCTCCGCCGAGATCGCCATGCGCGGGTTCCAGGAGCGGAACAGCGCGGCGGTATCGGAGGCGCCCGTGAGGATCACCTGATCCACCTGGTCGTGGCTGATGAGGGCCTTGCCCGCCGCGCCCTCGTCCGTGCGCAGGAGCTGCACCAGGTCCGGGTCCTGCCCGGCGGCCTCCAGCCCGCGCCGGATCGCCGCCACCGCCACCTCGGAGCAGCGCACCACCTGCGGGGCGGGCTTGATGATGACGGCGGAGCCCGCCGCCAGCGCGGAGAGCATGCCGCCCACGGGGATGGCCACGGGGAAGTTCCACGGCGGCACCACCACGGTCACCTTGTGCGGCGTGAACACCCCCGCGTAATCGTCCAGGGCCGCCGCGCTGTGCCCGTAGAAGGAGGCGAAGTCGATGGCCTCGGAGATCTCCGGGTCGCACTGGTCGATGGTCTTGCGGGCCTCGTGGGTCATGGTGGCCAGCAGCTCGCCGCGGGCGTCGGCCAGCGAGTCCGCGATGCGGTAGAGCACCTCGGCGCGCTCCCGGCCGGTCAGGCGGCCCCAGGGGGCTGCGAGCTCGGCGGCGCGCGCCACGGCGCCGTCCACCTCGGCGGGGTCGGTGATCTCGGGCGCCTGGATGGGCTCGGCGCCGCGCTGCAGGGCCTCCAGCGCCCACCGGCGGTTGGCGGACATCGCGGGGTCCGTGTCCGGCTCGTTGACGAAGCGCCCGATCCTGGGGGCCTGCGTGCCGCTTTCCTCCAGGCGGTTCTGGGTGCGGCGCTCCCCGGCGAAGGTGGTCCAGCGCTCCGCCACCGCGCGGCGGAAGCGCTGCTCCTGCGAGCCCATCGGGGTGAGGTGGTCGGGCCCCTCCACCTCGGGGGCGAACAGGGAGTAGAGGAAGTTCTGCTTCTCGCTGTTCTCCTCCAGGCGGCGCACCAGGTAACTGATGGCCACGTCGAAGTCCTCCGCGTGCACCACGGGGGTGTAGAGGATGAGGTCGCCAAAGACCTTGCGCACCGCGCGCGACTGCGCCGGGGCCATGCCCTGCAGCATCTCCGCGTCGAGCTGGCGCTCCACGCCGCGCGCGGCGGCCAGCTCCCAGGCCAGGGCCAGGGTGTAGAGGTTGTGGCTGGCCACGCCGATGCGGATGGCGTCCGCGTACTCGGGCTGCAGCACGTAGTCGAGCAGGCGCAGGTAGTTGGCGTCCACCTCGTCCTTGGTGCGGTAGGGGGCCTGCTTCCAGCCGTGGCTCTCCGCGGCCACCCGCTCCATGGAGAGGTTGGCGCCCTTGACCAGGCGCACCTTGATGGGGGCGCCCCCGGCGGCCCGGCGGCGCAGGGCGAACTCGGTGAGCTCCTCGAGCGCGGCGAGGGTGTCCGGGAGGTAGGCCTGCAGCACGATGCCGGCCTCCAGGTCGGTGAACTCCTCCTCGCTGATCAGCTCCGTGAACAGGCGGATGGTCAGGTGGAGGTCGTGGTACTCCTCCATGTCCAGGTTGATAAAGACCTTGCTGCTGCGGGCCTTGGCCTCCTGGTACAGCGGGCGCAGGCGGTCCTTCAGGCGCGCCACCGAGCCCTCGTAGTCCCAGTGGTTGAGCTGTGCGCACAGGCTGGAGGCCTTGACCGACACGTAGGTCACGCGCGGGTTGCGGATGAGCTGCCGGGTGCGCTCCGTGCGGGCCTTGGCCTCCTTCTCGCCCAGCACCGCCTCGCCCAGCAGGTTGAGGTTGAGCTGCGTGCCCTGCTCGGCGGCCTTATCCAGCAGCTTGTTGAGGGCGTCGCCCTCCGCGTCCAGCACCAGGTGCCCCACGAGCTGGCGCATCCGGGCGCGGGCCACGGGTATCACCACGCCCGGCAGCGCGCGGCTGGCCAGGGCGCCCAGCCCCATCATGGCCTTGTTGGCGGGGCCCAGGAAGTCCGGGATCTCGCCCAGGCTGCGCAGGCTGGCCGCCGCCACCTTGTTGTCCTCCGGGCGAGCCACCCGATCCACAAACTCCATGGTAAAGCGCACGCCCTCCGGGTCGCGCACCATATCGGCCAACTGCTCCGTGGCGCGGGTCTCCTTGCGGGAGGACTGGGAATCGGTCTGCTTGAGCCAGTCCTCGGCGCGACGCAGGGCCTGGGGTACAACGGCCTCCACGTCCGCGGAGTTGGCGGGGACGGGCAGCTCGGTGATGCTCACGGTGTGTTCCTTTCTTGATATATAGGCGCGATGCCTAGGGAAGAGGGGCGAAGGTCGGGATGAGGGAGAACAGGTCCTTGGGATCGTCCGGGTCGGCCACCAGGTCGAGGTGGGCCTCCAGCCCGGTGCCCGCCACGGAGTCGCGCAGGTAGCGCAGGGCGGCGAAGTCGTTGATGGCGAAGCCCACGGAGTCGAACAGGGTGATCTGCTCGGCGGAGGTGCGGCCCTCGCGCTTTCCGGCGATGACCTCCCACATCTCGATCACGGGGAAGTCCTCGGGCATCTGCTGGATCTCGCCCTCGATGCGGGTCTGCTCGGGGAACTCCACAAAGACGTCGGCCCGGTTGAGGATCTCCGCCTCCAGCTCGGTCTTGCCGGGGCAGTCGCCGCCCACGGCGTTGAGGTGCACGCCGGGGGCCACGTGCTCGGTGCTCAGGATGGTGTTCTGGGCCTTGTCCGCCGTGCAGGTGGTGATGACGTCCGCGCCCGCCACGGCGTCGCTCACGGAGGAGGCCTTGTGGATCTTAAAGCCCAGCGGCTCGATGTTGCGCACGAACTTGTCCACGGCCGCCGAGTCGATGTCGTAGATGCGGATCTCCTCGATGCCCAGGGCCGCGCGCATGCCCAGCGCCTGGAACTCGGACTGGCTGCCCGCGCCGATCATCGCCATCACGGAGGAATCCTTGCGGGCCAGGTGGCGGGCCACCATGCCGGAGACGGCCGCGGTGCGCAGGGCCGTCAGCAGCGTCATCTCCGCCAGGAAGGTGGGGTAGCCGTTATCGACGTCCGCCAGCATGCCAAAGGCCGCCACCGTCTGGAACCCGCGCGCCGGGTTGGAGGGGTGCCCGTTGACGTACTTGAAGGCGTACTCCTCGCCGTCGGAGGTGGGCATCAGCTCGATCACGCCGAGGGGGGTGTGGCTGGCCACGCGGGGGATCTTGTCAAAGCGCTGCCAGCGCTCGTAGTCGCGCTCCAGGTAGTCCATCATCCCGGTGATGATGTTCTCCACGCCTTCTCGCTGAATCCATTCCGTCATTGCCTTCACATCGACGAAACCGGTCATAAAAAACAGTGCTCCTTAAGAAAAACTCGTAGGAATAGGTGTGATGCCGTGGCGTCTGCGCACCCTGTGCGCCCTGCGCGCCAGCGGAACACGGGACCGCAACTGTACGTGAACCGTTGCGTGCGCCGTGTCCCCCGGTGCCCGCAGGGCACGCGGCCGGCATTAGCGCTCACCGGGGTGCGCGCTCGGGCCCTGCTGGCGGTCGTGGGCGTGATCCTGGAGGCCCGCCGTGCGGTCCGCCTGGCGGGCCTCCAGGGCCTCCATGATGCGGCCCCGGTTGACCCGCCACCCCAGCGCCAGGGCGGGGAAGAACAGCAGGGACACGATGAGCGTCCAGGTGCCCACCGGGTAGTCGAAGGCCATGAGCAGGATCACGCAGCCCAGGAAGGCCAGGGTGAGGTAGTTGGTCCAGGGCGCGAGGTGCGCCTGGTACCCGGGGCGCTCGTACACGCCCCTCTTGGCCAGCGCCACGAACTTCATGTGGGAGAGGGTGATGGCCGCCCAGCTCGCCATCGTGCCCAGCGCGGCGAGGTTGAGCACGATCTCGAAGGTCTGCTCGGGCACCACGTAGTTCAGCGCCACGCCCGCCAGCGCCACCGCCGTGGTGAGCAGGATGCCGCCGTAGGGCACTCCCGAGCGGGTGAGCTTGGCGGCAAAGCGGGGCGCGGACCCGGCCAGCGCCAGGGAGTGCATGATGCGCCCCGTGGAGTACAGCCCGGCGTTGAGGGAGGACAGCGCCGCCGTGATGACGATGAGCTGCATGATCGGGGCGGCCACGTCCACCCCGATGGAGGCGAAGAACGTGACAAAGGGCGACTCCCCGGCGGAGTACTCCGTGTAGGGCAGCAGCAGACACAGCAGCAGCACGGAGCCGAAGTAGAACACGGCGATGCGCAGGATCACCAGGTTGATGGCCTTGGGGATCTCCTGGCGCGCGTTCTTGGCCTCGCCGGAGGTGGTGCCCACCAGCTCGATGCCGGCGTAGGCGAACACCACGCCCTGCACCACGATCAGGGCGGGCAGGAGCCCGTTGGGCAGCATGCCGCCGCTCTCGGAGAGCAGGTGCAGGCCCGTGGGCTGCCCGCTGGGGCTGCCGAAGATCACGAAGAAGATGCCGATGATGAGGAAGAAGATGAGCGCGCCGATCTTCACTGCGGAGAACCAGAACTCCAGCTCGCCAAAGACCTTCACGGAGACCAAGTTCAGCCCCAGCACGCCGAGCACCACCGCCAGGGCCAGGAGCCACTGCGGCAGTTGGTTGACGAACTCGCTGTACTGGCCGAACCACTTGATGTAGATGGCGATGGCGGTGCCGTCCGCCACGGCCGTCATGGCCCAGTTGAACCAGTACATCCAGCCCGCCGTGTAGGCGGCCTTCTCCCCGAAGAACTCCCGGGCGTAGGACACGAAGGAGCCCGAGGTCGGGCGGTACACGATCAACTCGCCCAGGGACCGCAGGATGAGATAGCCAAAGAACCCACACACGAGGTAGAGCAGCGCCAGGGACGGGCCGGCCTGCTCCAGCCGGGCGCCCGTGCCCAGGAACAGGCCGGTGCCGATGGCCGAGCCGATGGCGATCATCTGAAGCTGACGGCGGCTCAGCGACTTTTGCAAGCCGGTGTGCTCGTCGGGATGAACGTGCCCGCGCTCCTCGTGGGTTCGGTGTGGCGTTTCTGACGTCATACTGAATCCTCCCTCGGGGCGGACGCCGTGGTGCGGCGCCCGCGCTCTATGTGGTGTGCCATAGGGAGGAACCTATATGAGAGATCGCATAGTGTGAACCTGAACCTCGGCCAGGGAGGGGGAGAGGTGGGTCATTGTGAGGGGTGGCGACCGAGGGGTATGCGGGAAAGATCGGGCGGTACCTGGGGTGATATGGGGGTAGCGTGCGGGGCCGTAGGGGTGTCAAGCCGGGCAGGTGTGTTATTTCTCTCCCCTACGCCACCCCTGAAATGGGGGTGGTGCGCCGGAGCCGCGCGGACCAAGCCACGCGCACCACCGGGCAAGCAAGGCGTCCTCGGGGAGGGGGTCGCGGCGGTGTGGGCGGCCTGGACGGCCCGCCCGCCGTCGAGGGGCGTCGGCAGTGGCGGGCGCCCGCCGCGACCTGCGAAAACAAAAAAGTTGAGCCGCATGGGAACAACTTCGCGCGGCGCGGCGTTGGGTGGTGTGTAGGCTTGAGTGACATCGGCTCAAAGGCGTCTGTTAGTGTGGGTTCCGGAATTGAGCGGCCCGCCGTCAAGGCGGGTGGGGCTCGGGCCTGAAGAAGATACGCAACAGAACAATTCAGGAGGAAACAATCATGGGACGTGCAGTAGGAATCGACCTCGGTACCACGAACTCGGTGGTGTCGGTGTTGGAGGGCGGCGAGCCCACCGTTATCGCTAACTCCGAGGGCTCCCGCACCACCCCGTCGGTGGTGGCCTTCGCCAAGAACGGCGAGGTGCTGGTGGGCCAGTCCGCCAAGAACCAGGCGGTGACCAACGTCGATCGCACCATCCGCTCCGTGAAGCGCCACATCGGCGAGAACGACTGGCACGTGGACATCGACGATAAGAAGTACACCCCGCAGGAGATCTCCGCGCGCACCCTGCAGAAGCTGAAGCGGGACGCGGAGGCCTACCTGGGCGAGGACGTCACGGACGCCGTGATTACCGTGCCCGCGTACTTCGAGGACGCCCAGCGCCAGGCCACCAAGGAGGCCGGGCAGATCGCGGGCCTCAACGTGCTGCGCATCGTCAACGAGCCCACGGCGGCCGCCCTGGCTTACGGCCTGGAGAAGAACGACGAGGAGCAGACCATCCTGGTCTTTGACCTCGGCGGCGGCACCTTCGACGTCTCCCTGCTGGAGATCGGCGACGGCGTGGTGGAGGTCCGCGCCACCGCGGGCGATAACCAGCTCGGCGGCGACGACTGGGATCAGCGCATCGTGGACTGGCTGGCGGAGAAGTTCAAGAGCAGCAACGGCATCGACCTGACCAAGGACAAGATGGCCCTGCAGCGCCTGCGCGAGGCGGCGGAGAAGGCCAAGATCGAGCTGTCCTCCTCCCAGCAGGCCACCATCAACCTGCCCTACATCACCGTGGACGCGGAGAAGAACCCGCTCTTCCTGGATGAGACGCTCTCCCGCGCGGAGTTCCAGCGCATCACCCAGGACCTGCTGGACCGCACCAAGAAGCCCTTCAACCAGGTGCTCGCGGACGCGGACATGAAGGTCGCGGACATCGACCAGGTGGTGCTCGTGGGCGGCTCCACCCGCATGCCCGCCGTCACCGAGCTGGTCAAGGAGCTCACCGGCGGCAAGGAGCCGAACAAGGGCGTCAACCCGGACGAGGTCGTGGCCGTGGGCGCCGCCCTGCAGGCCGGCGTGCTGCGTGGCGAGGTCAAGGACGTGCTGCTTCTCGACGTCACCCCGCTCTCCCTGGGCATCGAGACCAAGGGCGGCGTGATGACCAAGCTGATCGAGCGCAACACCACCATCCCCACCAAGCGCTCCGAGACCTTCACCACCGCCGAGGACAACCAGCCCTCCGTGCAGATCCAGGTGTTCCAGGGCGAGCGCGAGATGGCGGCGGCGAACAAGCTGCTGGGCTCCTTCGAACTGGGCGGCATCGCCCCGGCCCCGCGCGGCGTGCCGCAGATCGAGGTGACCTTTGACATCGACGCCAACGGCATCGTGCACGTGACCGCCAAGGACAAGGGCACCGGCAAGGAGAACACGATCACCATCCAGGACGGCTCCGGCCTCTCCCAGGAGGAGATCGACCGCATGGTCAAGGACGCCGAGGCCCACGCCGAGGAGGACAAGAAGCGCCGCGAGGAGCAGGAGACGCGCAACGCCGCGGAGTCCACCGCCTACCAGACCCGCAAGTTCCTGGAGGACAACGGCGAGAAGGTCTCCGAGGAGATCAAGACCAAGGTCGAGGCCGCCGTGTCCGAGGTCGAGGAGGCCCTCAAGGGCGAGGACCTCGAGGCGATCAAGGCCGCCGTGGAGAAGCTCTCCACCGAGTCCCAGGAGATGGGCAAGGCCATCTACGAGGCGGAGGCCGCGAAGCAGGGCTCCGAGGGTGCCGAGGGCACGAACGCGGGCGACGACGTGGTGGACGCGGAGGTCGTGGACGAGGAGGGTGACAAGAAGTGACGCAGCCCGAAGAGCAGGCGGATCAGGTTGACCAGGAGGTGACCACCGAGGCCCCCTCGGCCCCCGAGGGCTCCGAGACGGTCGAGGACGCCCCGGCCGACGCCTCGGAGCAGGGCACCCCCGCCGAGGATTCCCCGGACTCCTCCGAGGAGGCCCCGAGGGACCCCGTGGAGGAACTCACCGAGGATCTCAAGCGCGTGACGGCGGAGTACGCCAACTATCGACGCCGCTCCGCGCGCGAGCGCCAGGCGGCCGTGGACGGCGCCCGGGCCTCAGTGGTATCCGAGCTGCTGCCCATCGTCGATGATCTGGCGCTGGCCAAGCAGCACGGCGACCTGGAGGAGGGCCCGCTCAAGGCCTTCGCGGAGAAGTTCCGCTCCACCCTGGACTCCCTGGGCGTTAAGCCCTTTGGCGAGGAAGGCGAGGCCTTCGACCCGGAGATCCACGAGGCGGTGCAGGACAGCTCCTCCGGCGATGTCAAGGTACTGGGCACCGTCCTGCGCCAGGGCTATCGCCTGGGCGAGAGGACCATCCGCAACGCCATGGTGATGATCGCCGATCCAGCAGAATAGGTGAAGGCACGGGAAACCGTGATGTTCATGGCACCGCTGTTCGCTCTACCTCGATCAGCGGTGCCATTTGTCTAAGCGCACGAGGAAGGAGGGATGCCCAGTGGCGGAACGCGAATGGGCAGAAAAAAACTATTACGCGGATCTGGGGGTTACCTCGTCCGCGAGTCAGGAGGACATTAAAAAGGCGTATCGCAAGATCGCCCGGGAGAACCACCCGGACAAAAAGCCCGGGGACAAGGTGGCCGAGGAGCGCTTTAAGAAGGCGGCCGAGGCCTACGACGTTGTGGGCGACGAGCACAAGCGCAAGGAATACGACGATTTTCGCGCCATGATCAGCGGCGGCGGGTTGGGAGGTTCCGGGTTTCCGGGCGGGTTTCGCCCGTCCGGGACGACGGGGAACTTCAACCCCTCCGACTTCTTTGGACAAGGCGGAACATATTCTCCAGAGGGCGGTCTTGGTGACATCTTCGGTAGCTTCTTTGGTCGCGGCGGGAATCCTCGCCAGTCAGCTCGGCCGACCCGGGGAGCGGACGTGGAAACGGACATCACGCTCGAGTTCCGGGAAGCGGCGAAGGGGACCACTCTTCCCCTTCAGCTAAGCGGTGACGCCCCCTGCAGCGCCTGCCACGGCTCCGGCTCCACCTCCGGCAAGCCCACCACCTGCTCGGCGTGCCAGGGTTCCGGCTTCACCTCGGAAAACCGGGGGGCCTTCGGGTTCTCCTCCCCCTGCTCGGAGTGCGGGGGAACCGGGGAGATCGTCACGGACCCCTGCGGCACCTGCCACGGCAGCGGAACGGTGCACCGCACCCGCTCCATCACGGTGCGCATCCCCGCCGGCGTGGTGGACGGGCAGAAGGTGCGCCTGGCGGGCCAGGGGGAGGCCGGGCCCAACGGAAAACCCTCGGGCGATCTCTTTGTCACCGTGCACGTGCGCCCGGACGCGGTGTTCACCCGCTCCGGGGACGACCTGGCGGTCACCGTGCCCGTCTCCTTCGCGGAGCTGGCCCTGGGAGACACGATCACCGTCCCCACCCTGGACGCCCCCGTGCGGGTCAAGGTGCCCGCCGGTACACGCGACGGCCGCACCCTGCGGGTGCGCGGGCGCGGCATCAAGAAGGGCGACCTGCTGGTGACCGTGCAGGTCACGGTGCCCACCAACCTCGACGCCGCAGCCACCAGCGCCCTGCGCACCTACGCGCAGGCGGAACGCGAGTCCGGCTTTGACCCCCGCGAAGGCTGGGAAGGGGTGAAGTAGCATGTCCAGCGCGCAGCACCCGCCCGCCGGGGAGGAAACCCGCGTGGCGGAGGACGTCGCGGAGGAGGTCTTTGTCATCTCCGTGGCGGCCGAGCTCTCGGGCATGCACGCCCAAACCCTGCGCACCTACGATCGCCTGGGCCTGGTCACCCCCGCCCGCACCAGCGGCGGCGGGCGGCGCTACTCGCGCGCCGACGTGGCCATGCTGCGCCGCATCCAGCGGCTCAGCCAGGAGGACGGGGTGAACCTGGCCGGGATCAAGGCCATCATCGAGCTGACGAGGGAGAACGAGGACCTCAAGGCGGAGGTGGCGCAGTTGCGCGCGGACAACGCCCAGTTGCGCGAGCGCCGGGCCGCGCGCGGCGGCGAACTCGTGCACGTGCCGCGCTCTACGGCGGTCGTGATGTGGACCCCGAACGCGCGGCGTCGGGGGACGGCGCGCCGGGCCCCTCGGGATTAGCGATGGCGCGCAGCGCCCGCAGCACCAGGGGATCGTCCCAGTAGGAGGAGTGATCCCCGGGGCGGGTGGGCCACACGGTGGCCCCGAATCCGGGAGCGGCGGGGTCCACCCCGTGCACCCCGCCGTGGCGGGTTGCGGTGAGGTCGATGAGGTCCCCCGTGGCGGTCAGCGCGTGCACCGATCCCCGCGACCGGGGCCGGGTGCCGTGCAGCCGGAACTCCGAGGCGTGCCCCACGGGCACGCCGGGAGAACCCATGAGGATCACGGCGTCCGCCAGCAGCCCCGAGGATGCCGCGCGGCCCACCACCACGGAACCGTAGCTATAGCCCAGCACCACCCGCCGCTGGGCGGGATTGCGCGCGGCGAGGTCCCGTTGAAAGCGCCGCAGCGCCTCCGCACCGGCCTTGGCGGGGTTCGCGGCGATGGCCTGCGGGAGCGTGCCGGGCGCCCGATAACCCAGCCACACCACGGCCGCGCCCCCGGTGGCCTGCGCGATCGTGCGGCCGCGTTCTAACTGGGCGGGCCAGCCCGCCGTCTCGGAGGAGCCGGTCCCGGCCACGAAGGTGGTCACGCTCGCGGCGGAGTCGAGGTCGCCAAAGGCCACCGCCACGGTGTGCTCGCCGGCCTCGAGAAAGCGCGCCTCCGGGAACCGCGCGGCGAGGTCGCGCCACTGTGGGGCGGCGGCGAGCGTGGACTCGTGGATGGCGTCGAGGGAAAGGTCGGACATGGCGCCGAGGCGATGCAGGGGCGGGGCAGCCACCGGGGTACACAGGCGGGTGATCTCCCGGGCGCAGTGCCAATCCAGGGCCGAGCCCAGCGCGGCCACGGCGCGGGCGAGGCCGGTGAGGAACACGGAGTTGTTGCTCAAACCCCGGAGGCGCTCTGCGGCGCGATCGATCTCCTGCTGGAGCGCCCCGGCGCGCGCCAGGACCTCGGCCACGGCCCTCATCTGCGCCGCCTCGGCGGCCCAGGGGAGCGCGGCGCTCTCGAGCCGTTGCAGCCCGAGGAGCGCCGCCCCGCGCACCCCGCTGGCGCGCAGCGCGATGTTTTCCTCTTTCTGCCGGGCGGCGGCCCCGGCGGTGCCCTCCGCGAGGGCGAGCGTGGCGCGCGCGGCGTGGTCGAGTTCGCGCGGATCGAGCGGGGAGAGGGGAACGGGGACGGGGGCGGCGGGGGAGGTTAGCGCAGGCATCGGGCCGTCTCCTCGTCCACGGCGCGGGCGCGTGAGCATAGGCGGGCAAGATCCCGGAGCACGTCCGTGCGCCCCCGGGCGGCCTGCGCCAGTGTGTGATCCCACGAGGCAGCGGCGGCGTGCAGGGCCGAGGCGGTGAGGGAGGGCGAGCCGAGCCGTGGCGGCGGGCCGGGGGTGGGGACCGTGCTCGCCCGGAGGCGGCGGGCGAAGGAATCGGTGAGAAGCAGCTCATTCATGCCTACGAGTACAGCGCCCCCGGGCGGGATGGGGCGAGGAGGGCGGCGCGGGCCTGTGGATAAACCGGGGTTATCCACATAGGCTGGCCTCATGCGCATCGCACTGGCACAGATACATGCTACGGGGCACCCCGAGGAGAATCTCCGCACGGCGCGGGACTACACTCGGCGCGCCGCCGAGCGCGGCGCCCGCATGGTGGTGTTCCCGGAGGCCACCTCCCAGGCGTTTGGCACGGGGCGGCTGGATACCCACGCGCAGGACTACGACGGCCCCTTTGCCACCGGCGTGTGCGACCTAGCGCGGGAGCTGGGGATCACCATCGTGGCGGGCATGTTCCGGCCCGCGGACCGCACCGAGGAGGGGATCAACAGGGTGTGGAACACCGCCCTGATCGCTCGCGGCGCCGCCACGGCCGGTTCCCCCAGTACAGGCAGCCCAGGCAGCCCAGGAAGCACAGACAACACGAGCAGCACAGACGCCAGCCCCGGGGCCTGGGCCCCAAGGGGTTACGACAAGATCCACACCTATGACGCCTTTGACACCAGGGAATCGGAGACGGTGCGGCCGGGCACCCAGGCGGTGACCTTCGAGGTGGGGGACGTCACCGTGGGTGTGGCCACCTGCTTTGACCTGCGCTTTCCCGCCCTCTTCCAGGACCTGGCGCGGGCGGGGGCGCAGATCATCGTGGTCCCCGCCTCCTGGGCGGACGGCCCCGGAAAGCTGCACCAGTGGCGCGTGCTGACCGCCGCCCGGGCCCTGGATACCGGGGCGTTCATCGCGGCGTCGGGAATGGCCCGCCCCGGCGGCGCGGAGCGCGCGGGGGAGCCCTCGGGGCCCACCGGGATCGGGCACTCGGCGGTTCTTACGCCCCTGGGCCAGCGCCTCGCGGAGGCGGGGTACGGGGAGGAGCTTCTGGTGGCGGACCTGGACTTAGGCGAGGTGGCCTCAACCCGCCGCAGCCTGCCCATCCTGGGCGGCTAGCCGACGGGGGCGGTGGGTCTACCGGTAGGTGGAGGCCACGCCCCGGTCGGGCCACTCCTCGACCTGGATGTGCGGCGCCCCGGTGGCGCGCAGTGCCTCGGCGCTGCGCCGGGCGCCCTCCTCGGGGCCCGCGATGAGGATGTCGTGGTTGTGCCAGCTTCCTCGGCTCGCGGCGAGGGCGCCGGGGGAGTCGGAGACGGCGATGTAGAGGTCGGGCAGGGTGACCTGGGAGTTCACCCACCAGGCGTCCTCGTGGGTGGTGGCGCAGGGGACCACGGTGAACCAGGAGCTGGCCTGGGAGAGAGCCCAGAGGCGGGGCAGCTCGTAGAGCTCGCCGGGGTAGTCCGCCCCCAGGAAGAGGGTGACGTTGGGCTGGCGCTCCCAGGTGAGGATGTCGAAGAGGAGGGATCGCAGGGGCGCCCAGCCGGTGGCATTGGCCACGAGGAGGACGTCGCGCTCGCCGCTGACGGAGAGGGTGCCGCTGGGCTGACCGAAGCTCCAGTGATCGCCCACCTTGGACTTAGCCAGGCGCTGGGCGGCGGTGTCGTCCTCGCCGAGGACGTGGAACTCGATCTGGCCGAACTCCGAGGGCGGGGTGGCGGGGGACATGGGTAGCCAGATTCCCGGCAGTATGGAGGAGGAGGTCAGCATGTGCTGGCCGGGGGTGAAGGGGATGGCCAGTCCGGTATCGAGGGTCACCACGCTGATGCGTCGGCTCATCCGCTGTACGTCGATGACCTCGCCGGAGTAGGCCGGGGGCACGCCCTGCTGGTCCGCCTCCACGGCCGCCGCGGCCATCTCCACGCACATGCCCTCCATGAGGTGTTCCGCCTCGCGGGCGGCCACCGTGTACTGCTCGTCCGCTACGCGCAGCACCTCCCGCAGACCGAACTTCATGGCCTGGGCGAAGGAGGCGTAGGCCACGGGCGGGAAGCCGTGGCGTCGGTGGTCGAGTCCCATCTGCTGCACGCGGCGCAGGACCTCGGGGGCCAGCGCCGCGGGGCTGCTTTGCTCCAGCGCCCATGCCACGGCGGGGGCGAGGTCGAGGTGCGACTTGCTCATCTTGAGGGGAAAGACCGACCGTGCCTCCAGATGCTCCACATAGAAGCGACCGTGAGCGGCATCGCGGAAAGTGCCGGGGTGGTCCCGGATCAGATGAGCTATCTCGGCGAGCGTGGCGGCGGGCATGGCATCTATATTAAAGGCCAGGGGCGAGTTTGTAGAGGGCGGCCCGTACCAAAGGTGGTTCCGCGGGTGTGTCCTTTCGTATAAAGAAGGCATAAAAGCGGAGGAAAACGGGCAAATAGCGGGAGATTGGCGGCCCCGCACCGGGGGTAAGGGACGGCGGTGTTCCCATAAGGTCTATACGGCTGTGTCGCGGGTGCCGCGGGTGTGGCGGGCGGTGCTGGTGCCCTGTGTTCTGCGAGTCGCGCGGGACGCGCGCTGCCCGGCGAGCCGGCCCGCCCGCACCGCCCCCACGGTGGAGGCGGACGAGGCATACCCCACGAGCAGGAGCCGGTGATCGCGGCGCGGCGTCACCTCGTCGCGCATGGCAATCCCGCGCGGACCGCGCAGCCGGAGCGGGGCGAGGTGGCGCAGCGCGGCGCGAAAGCCCGTGTTCCAGAAGATCACGTCCACGCTTTCCTCGCGCCCCTCCGGCCAGGGTTGCCAGCTCTGCGGCAGCGCCAGGCCGGGGCCCCGCGAGGGGCCGAGCCCCTGCGCCCGCTGGGCGGCGGGCGCGCCGAAGCGCACCCCATCGGCGGTGATGGAGCGGAGGCGTCCCCGGGAGACCAGCGTGCCGTTGCGCACCGCCTCGACGTACTCGGGGAGCATCGGGATGCCGGTGGTGCGCACCACCGACGCCGGGGCCCGGCCGCTCCTCGCGCGCTCGCGCACGGCCTCCTCCACGCTGAGGCCCCACGCCTGGTCAAAGGGGCGTCGGGTGAAGTTGGGCGGGCGCCGGGTGGACCACAGCGTCTCCGTGACCGCCGAGAGCTCCAGGAGAAACTGCACGGCGGACAGGCCCCCGCCCACCACGAGGGTGCGCCTGCCGCGAAACTCCTCGGCGCTGCGATAGTGCACCGTGTGCAACTGCTCACCGTGGAAGCCACGCGCCCCCGGGACGAAGGGGATGAAGGGCTGCGTCCAGGTTCCCGTGGCGTTGACCACGCGGCGCGCGTGCCAGGAGCGGCCGTCGGCCGCCGTCACCTGCAGGGGCGCCTCCGGGCTTCTCGAAGCCCCCATCACCGAGACCACCGTCACCGGGCGCACCACGCCGAGGCCCAGGTGCTCCTCGTATTGGTCGTAGTAGTCGGTGACCACGGAGGAGGCGGGGACGGCGGGGTCGGGCTGTGGCAGCGGGAGCCCGGGAAGGGGAGCGATCCGGTGGGCGCGGCCGAAGGTGAGGGAATCCCAGCGGTGGCGCCACGCCCCGCCCGGCCCGGGATTGGCATCGAGCACGATGAAGTCCTCGCCTGGGGATAGGCCGCGATGGACTAGCTCGTGGGCGCACGCCAGCCCCGCCTGTCCGGCCCCGATGATAAGGACGCGCAGGGGTGTGTTCATCACCCCCATTGTTTCACGAGGTGATGGAGAAACCGGGGGTAGCCGTTAAAATGATCCAGTCATATACGTCGCATTGAAGGAGCCGCTGTGGAATACACCCCCTTTTCCCTGCTGGTTGACGTCGGCTGGATTTCCGTATTGATGGTGGTGGGTAACGTCCTGCGCCGCAGGGTTCCGGCGTTTCAGGCGTTGTTGCTGCCCGCGCCCATCACGGCGGGCCTGCTGGGGTTGATCCTGGGGCCGGGCCTGCTGGGGTGGATCGGCTTCTCGGACAAGATGGGGGCGTACACCACGCTGCTCATCGCGGTGGTCTTTGCCGCCATGCCGTATTCCATGCAGTTCGACCGCTCCGTGCGCTCCGGCGCGCGCACCATGTGGTCCTACTCCACGGGCATGTTCATGGGGCAGTGGGGCCTGTTCATCCTGCTCGGCATGTTCCTCTTCGAGCCCATCTGGGGCACCGAGGACTGGTTCGGGATGATGCTCCCCGTGGGCTTCGTGGGTGGCTTCGGCACCGCCGCCGCGGTAGGTTCCTCGCTCGAGGCCACCGGGGCCACGGCCGCGAGCACCCTGGGCTTTACCTCCGCGACGGTGGGCACCCTGGCCGCCATCGTGGGCGGCGTGATCTTTGCCAACTGGGGCATCCGCACCGGCCGCACCGCGGACATGCCCAAGAAGCTCCCGTGGGACATGCGCTCCGGGTACATCGACGAGGAATCCTCCCGCCCCTCCATCGGCAAGGCCACCACGAACCCCTCCTCCATCGAGCCGGTGGCCCTCCACGTGGGCGTGCTTGCGCTGACCGTCATGTTTGCCTACCTGATCAACCAGCAGATTCAGAAGGTGTTCCCGGAGGTCTCCATCCCGCTGTTCATCATGGCCTTCGCCGTGGGCATCGTGGGCAAGCTGATCCTCAACCTCTTCCGCAAGCCCAACTACGTGGACCGGGACACCATCAACTCCCTGTCCGGCGCGGCCACGGACTACCTCATCGCCTTCGGCATCGCGGCCATCGTGCCGTCCGTGGTGGCGGACTACTGGGTGCCGCTCGTGGTGATGTTCGTGCTCGGCACCATCTACTGCCTGGTGTTCTTCTTCCTCGTGGCGCCCACGTTCTTCGGCCTCAAGTGGCTGGAGCGCGCCATCTTCGGCTGGGGCTGGGCCACGGCCGCCGTGGCCACCGGCATCGCCCTGCTGAAGATGGTGGACCCCAAGCTGAAGTCCGGCACGCTGAACGAGTACGGCGTGGCCTACGTGGGCTTCGCGCCCTTTGAGATCGGCATGACGGTGATCGCCCCCATCGCGGTGCTCACAGGGTGGACGATGGGCCTGGGGTGGATCGCCACGCTCATCGCGGTGATCGTGCTCGGCGTGGCCATCGTCCTGAGATGGGTGCCGGGACGCGGCGTAGAGGTGAAGAACTAGGGGCTAGCGGGGCCGGGGGCTGAGGGGTGCGTATCGACGCCCCCTCGGCGGGGATCTCGGGGATCGATGGTTGGGGGGAACAACTTTCCAACAACTCCGCAACAACTATTTTTGCGCCCTGATCTGCGTTTATGCGTGTGGGCCCGGAGAAAGTTGTTGTGGAGTTGTTTCAGAGTTGTTGAAACAACTCCGCCCCGAGCGGGCGCCTCGCCGCACCCAAACCCATACCTGAGCCGACCTTGCGCAACTTTTTACCCTTGAGCGGAACAAACTCAACCCTGCGCGCGTTGGACTGGGTGGAACACACAACCGCCCTGCACCGGGGAGTGTCCCGGGCCGTGGCCCCGCTCCGGCGGCCCACGGCGGGCGAGATGAAGAAAGGCGTAAACGGCAATGAACTCTTTTAACCCCACCACCAAGACCAGCGAGGCCCTGCAGGCGGCCCTGCAGCGGGCCTCGTCCTTGGGCAACCCCGATATTCGCCCGGCGCACCTGCTGGTAGCCATCCTCGAGCAGAGCGAGGGTATCGCCTCCCCGGTGCTGCAGGCCGTGGGCGTGGACACGGCGTCGGTGGTCAGGGAGGCCACCCGCCTGGTGGAGGGCTATCCCAGGGCCCAGGGTTCCAACATGGCCAACCCGAACTTTAACCGCGACGCCCTCAACGCCCTGACGGCCGCCCAGGAGCTGGCCGGGGAGCTGGGCGATGAGTACGTGTCCACGGAGGTGCTGCTGGCGGGGATCGCCGGGGGTTCCTCGGACGCCGCCGAGCTGCTCAAGGGCAAGGGGGCCACGCACGAGGCGATCGTGGCGGCGTTTCCCTCGGTGCGCGGGCACACGAAGGTGACCTCGCAGGATCCGGAGGGGCAGTTCCAGGCCCTAGAGAAATACGCCACGGACCTCACGGCGCGGGCGCGCGAGGGCAAGATCGACCCGGTGATCGGCCGCGACGCGGAGATCCGCCGCGTGGTGCAGGTGCTTTCCCGCCGGACCAAGAACAACCCGGTGCTCATCGGTGAGCCCGGCGTGGGCAAGACCGCGATCGTGGAGGGGCTGGCGCGGCGCATCGTGGCCGGGGACGTCCCGGAGTCGCTGCAGGGCAAGACGCTGTTGTCCCTGGATCTGGGCTCGCTGGTGGCGGGCGCGAAGTATCGCGGCGAGTTCGAGGAGCGGCTCAAGGCGGTGCTCGATGAGATCAAGGAGTCCGAGGGGCAGGTCATCACGTTCATCGACGAGCTGCACACCATCGTGGGCGCCGGCGCCAGCGGGGATTCCGCGATGGACGCGGGCAACATGATTAAGCCGCTGCTGGCGCGCGGCGAGCTGCGCCTGGTGGGTGCCACCACCCTGGACGAGTACCGCAAGTACATCGAGAAGGACGCCGCGCTGGAGCGGCGCTTCCAGCAGGTGTACGTGGGCGAGCCTTCGGTGGAGGACGCCGTGGGCATCCTGCGCGGCCTCAAGGAGCGCTACGAGGTGCACCACGGCGTACGCATTCAGGACTCCGCCCTGGTGGCGGCCGCCGCGCTCTCCGACCGCTACATCACCAACCGCTTCCTCCCGGATAAAGCCATCGACCTGGTGGACGAGGCCGCCTCCCGGCTGCGGATGGAGATCGATTCCTCCCCGCAGGAGATCGACGAGGCCCAGCGCGTGGTGCGCCGCCTGGAGATCGAGGAGCTGGCCCTGCAGAAGGAGACGGACGCGGCCTCGAAGGAGCGCCTGGAGAAGCTGCGCGGCGAGCTGGCCGACGAGAAGGAGAAGCTGGGCGAGCTGACGGCGCGGTGGAACAACGAGAAGGGCGCCATCGACGAGGTGCGCGCGGCCAAGGAGGAGCTGGAGCGCCTGCGCGGGGAGTCCGAGATCGCGGAGCGCGAGGGCGATTACGAGCGCGTCTCCGAGCTGCGCTACGGCAAGATCCCGGCCGCCGAGCGGGCGGTGTCCGAGGCCGAATCCAGGGTGAGCAACGGGGCCAACAACTCCATGCTCACCGAGGAGGTGACCCCGGACACCATCGCGGAGGTGGTCTCCGCGTGGACGGGCATTCCCGCCGGAAAGATGCTCCAGGGTGAGACGGAGAAGCTGCTGCGCATGGAGGAGGAGCTGGGCGCCCGGGTGGTGGGCCAGCGCGAGGCGGTGGAGGCGGTGTCCGACGCGGTGCGCCGGGCCCGCGCCGGGGTGGCGGACCCGAACCGCCCCACGGGTTCCTTCCTCTTCCTCGGGCCCACGGGCGTGGGCAAGACGGAGCTGGCCAAGGCGCTGGCGGAGTTCCTCTTCGACGACGAGCGCGCGATGGTGCGCATCGACATGTCCGAGTACGCGGAGAAGCACTCGGTGGCCCGCCTGGTGGGTGCGCCCCCCGGATACGTGGGCTACGACGCGGGCGGCCAGCTCACGGAGGCCGTGCGGCGACGCCCCTACACGGTGGTGCTCTTCGACGAGGTGGAGAAGGCTCACCCGGACGTGTTCGACGTGCTGCTTCAGGTGCTTGACGACGGCCGCCTCACGGACGGCCAGGGCCGTACCGTGGACTTCCGCAACACCATCCTCATTCTCACGTCCAACCTGGGCGCGGGCGGCGAGCGGGATCAGGTGATGGAGGCCGTGAAGCACGCCTTCAAGCCGGAGTTCATCAACCGCCTGGACGACGTGGTGATCTTCGACGCGCTGAGTCACGAGCAGCTCACGCACATCGTGGACATTCAGGTGGGGCAGCTCTCGCGCCGCCTGGAGCAGCGCCGCCTGCGGCTGCATGTTTCCGACGCCGCCCGCGACTGGCTGGGCGAGCGCGGCTACGATCCGGCCTACGGCGCGCGCCCGCTACGCCGCCTGATCCAGCAGGCCATCGGCGATCAGCTCGCCAAGAAGCTGCTGGCGGGCGAGGTCGCGGATGGCGATAGGGTGGCTGTGGACGTGGCCGAAGGTGGCGCAAAGTTGGAGATAGCACGCGGGTAGCGTCTACTTTCCGGCCTTATTTAGGGCACGAAAGTGGATTGCTATTGCCCGCCGCTTGGCGGGTTCTTACACTCACCCTTACCCGTTGCATTCGAGTACAGAAAGGAAAACGCGATGTTTTCTCGTAAGAACCTTGCCGCTGCGGCGGCCTCTGCCGTGATCGCCACCGGCGTGGTGGCAGCCCCGGCCTTCGCCGAGGAGACCGTGGACCCGGACTACAGCGTGGCCACCGTGGAGACCCAGCCCGGCGCCGAGGTGGACCCGGACTACAGCGTCACCGAGACCAAGGACATCAAGGACGAGGGCTCCTCGGACTTCGACCTCTCCGAGCTCTCCTCCGGCTCCTCTTCCGAGGATGAGGCCAAGGGCGACTCCGAGGGCTCCGTGTCCGGCGACACCCTGAGCTTCCTCGGCAAGGCCATCGAGTTCATCAAGGGGCTCCTGGGCTAAGCCGCTAAGGCACAGCCTTCCACATTCTCAAAGAAGGGACGCGCCGCGTAGGCGCGTCCCTTCTTTGTTGCGCTTATGGTGCGTCGGCCCGCCTGCGCGCGGGTAAAAGCGCCGCGCGGTGGGGGTAGAGGCGCGCGTAGGTCTCCTTACTATTAGAGTAAAGGCGTGTCCGTAACACTAATTTTCGCGTTCGCCGCCGTTGCCCTCGTGATCGCCGCCGCCTTGTGGTGGCTCGATACGCGGGGCCGCAGGGATCATTCTGCGGTGCCGGATTCCGCCGAGGCCGCCCGGGAGGTGGCCCCCGAGGGCGAGGCGGAGCCCGAGACGGAGCGGCGCGCGCCGTCGCGCCTGGCGATGCCGGGGCAGGGCCGCCGCGAGCGGCGCGCCTGGGCCCAGGAGGCGGGCTTTGACTTTGCCCGCACGGATGACGCCCTGGCGCAGGAGTGGCGGCGGGGGGCCGCCGCCTCCGGGGCCACCGCGCATGACGTGGTCACGGGCGTGAGCGAGGGGCACGAGTTCACCCTGGCGGACCTGGGCTCCACCACGGTGCTGGCGGTGCGCCGAGGCGCGTTCTCCGACGTGGTGGTGGACTTCCGCCGCCCGGACGTGACCTGGGACGCCTCGGAGGATCTCAAGGAGTGCGGCGAGGTGGAGGGCTTCGCCTGCTTTAGCACGGACGTGGAGGCCGCGCGCCGCCTGAACGACGAGCGCGTGAGCGCGGCGCTGGAGGCCATGCCGGACTTTGTGCGCGCCGTGTGGTGCGAGGCTAACTGGGCCCTGGCCCAGCTCGATCGCGGCACGCACGGGCACGACTGGGAGGCCATCATCGCCCCGATGACCTGGCTTGCGGACGCCGCCCACGCCCTTCCCCCGCGCTCCGCCGCACCCCTGGCGCTGGACGAGGCCCTGCCCTCCCGGCTCATGCCGCCCCCCGAGGCCGCCCCGGCCCCGGAGCGGGAGCGAGAGCCCGAGGACGGCGAGCAGGAGGAGAAGGAGAAGCCCGCCGTGCTGCGCCCCGAGGAGCCGGTGAGGCTGCCCACCCGCACCCGGACGCAGTCCCGGGGCGTGGTGGAGCCGCGCCCGGTGGGCGGGGACGAGGTGCCCGGCATCGCGGACCGCGCCGAGGAGCCCTCGGACTACCGGGGCACCAGGGTGCTGCGCCTCAACGACGGCGGCCCCTCCATCTTTGACGACCTGGCGGAGAAGCTGGGGCGCGATCCCCTGGAGCATCTGCGCGGCCACAATCTCCCGGAACAAAAGGAAGGTAAGTAGACGATGTCCCCTCAGGTATCGCAGGAGGCCCGCGCGGAGCTGGCCGGGCTGGTCAAGGAGCTGGCCGTGGTGCATGGCCGCGTGACGCTCTCCTCCGGCAAGGAGGCCGATTACTACGTGGACCTGCGCCGCGCCACGCTGCACCACCGCGCCTCGCGGCTCATCGGCTCCCTGCTGCGGGAGCTGACCGCGGACTGGGACTACGTGGCCGTGGGCGGCCTGACCCTGGGCGCGGACCCGGTGGCCGCCTCCGTGATGCACGCCGGGGGCCGCGAGATCGACGCCTTCGTGGTGCGCAAGGAGACCAAGAAGCACGGCATGCAGCGCCGCATCGAGGGCCCGGACGTGACCGGAAAGAGGGTGCTGGTGGTGGAGGACACCACCACCACCGGAAACTCCCCGCTCACGGCGGTGGAGGCCCTGCGGGAGGCCGGGGCCGAGGTCGTGGGCGTGGCCACCGTGGTGGACCGTGCCACGGGCGCGGACGCGGTGCTGGCGGACGCGGGGCTGGAGTACCGCTTCCTCCTGGGCCTGGAGGACCTGGGGCTTGACTGACGCGCCCGCGCCCGGCCCCACGGAGTGGGGCGAGGGCCGTCACGGGGTGGGGCCCTGGGAGGGGCCGCCGCCCGAGGACCCCCGCCTGGACCCGGAGCTGCTGGCCCAGGGGGATCGCCGCAACGTGGTGGACGCCTACCGCTACTGGCGCCGCGAGGCCATCGTGGCGGACATCGATACCCGCCGTCACCCGCTGCACGTGGCGATTGAGAACTTTGAGAACGACGCCAACATCGGCACCGTGGTGCGCACCGCCAACGCCTTCGCCGTGGATACCGTGCACATCGTGGGGCGCAGGCGGTGGAACAGGCGCGGGGCGATGGTCACGGACCGCTACCAGCACCTGCGCCACCACGCCACGGTGGAGGATCTGATGGGGTGGGCCGCCGGGGAGAAGATCGCGGTGGTGGCGATCGATAACACTCCGGGAAGCGTGCCCCTGGAGACCGCCGAGCTGCCCCGGCGCTGCGTGCTGCTGTTCGGGCAGGAGGGCCCCGGGGTGACCCCGCAGGCGCAGGAGGCGGCGGTGATGACCTGCTCGATCGCCCAGTTTGGCTCCACCCGCTCCATCAACGCCGGGGTGGCGGCGGGCATCGCCATGCACGCCTGGGTGCGGCAGCACGCGGATCTGCGCCGCGCGTGGTGAATCTTGGTTAGGATCGTGGGGGACAACACCACCGAGACACAGTGTGAGGCTTAGGGATAGTGCTGGAAAAATGGTCGCACCGGGCGGATCTGGCGGAGACCGCCATGAACGATCGTCACGCGAGCCGTCTGTGGGGTATTCCCCGCACCAATCTCGCGGTGGTGGCCTGGCCCCCTACCTCCAAGGACAAGCTCTTTATCCGCTGGCACTACTGGTGGCAGGCCCATTACCTGGATTGCCTGCTGGACGCCTACTCCCGCCGCAGCACCAACGCGCGGCGCGTGCGCATCCAGGAGACGATGCGCGGGATTCGCTGGCGCAACCGCAACAAGCTGGTGCGCAACCGCTACTACGACGATAAGGCGTGGCTGGCGCTGGCTCTGGGCCGGGCCGAGGGCATGAAGAAGATGAAGCGCCCCAAGCAGCTCGAGGCCCTAGAGTTCAACATCCTCAGCGGCATCGACGGCCTCACCGGGGTGCTGCCCTGGCGCACCGGGGAGACCTTCTACAACGTCCCCTCCAACGGCCCGGCCGCGATCATGATGGCGCGCACGGGACGCCTGGAGCAGGCGATGTCCGTTGTGGACTGGATACTGGACACGCTCATCAACGACGACGGCCTCATCATGGACGGCCTGCGGATGCGCATGCACGGCCCCGAGCTGGTGCGCGATATTCACCCCTACTGCCAGGGCGTGACCATCGGCGCCTGCCTGGAGATCGCGCTGCGGCTGCGCGAGCGCGCGGGTTTTACCCAGGACGAGGTGGTGGCCTACGAGGATGCCGAGCGCGTGGACGACTCGATGAAGTACATCACCGCCCTGCGCTCCATCGTGCAGGCCGTGGCCAGGGGCATGGCCACCCCGCAGGGCGTGATCGACTGGGACACCGGCGAGGGCGACGGCGGGCTGTTCAAGGGCATCCTGGTGCGCTACCTCGCGGACGTGGCGGTGCGCCTGCCCGCGGATTCCCCCACCAACCGGGCCACCAAGAAGGTGGCCGCGAAGCTGGTGCTGGCCTCGGCGGAGAGCGTGTGGAACCACCGCCTGGAGGTGGACGGCCTGCCGATCTTTGCCACCGACTGGACCGACGACGCCCGCCTGCCGCACAACTTCGGCCTGGGGCCCAAGAGCCTCGCGGAGACGGCCGGGGTGATCCGCATCGACGAGCGCGACCTCTCGGTGCAGCTCTCCGGCTGGATGCTCATCGAGGCCGCCGCGCGGGTGCAGGAGCACCTGGAGGAGGGCGGCGCCCGCTAGGCGTCGGCAGGGCCGTGCTGGTGGTGCCGCCTGTGCTGGTTCGTGCCACCCGCGCCGCGCGGGGGCTTAGCGGCGGCGCGAGGCGAGGAACTGCTTGCCCGCCCCGATGATCCCGGGCAGCACGGAGAGGAACACGATGAGCAGGAAGATGGCCTCGATGTTCTCCCGGATGAAGGTGTACTGCCCCAGCCAGGCGCCCAGCAGGGTCACGCCGCCGCCCCAGAGCAGGCCGCCGAGGACGTTGAAGGTGATAAAGACCCGGTAGCGCATGCCGGACATGCCCGCCACGAGGGGGGCGTAGGTGCGCACGATGGGCACGAAGCGGCAGATGATGACGGTGATGGGGCCGTGCTTTTCAAAGAACTCGTGGGACTGGGCCAGGTACTCCTGCTTGAAAAAGCGGCCGTCGGGGCGCTTTTGGAGGGCGTGCCCGAAGCGGGAGCCGATGAGGTAGCCCACCTGATCGCCCGCGATGGCGGCGATCACGCACACGAGCACCACCAGCCACAGCGGTGCGAAGGGGTCCGGCTGCACGGAGAGCATGCCGCCGGTGAAGAGGAGGGAATCCCCGGGCAGGAGGGGGAACAGGAGGCCGGACTCGATGAAGACCACGAGGGCCATGCCGGGGAGGATGAGGGAGCCGAAGGGGCCCGATCCGCTGAGCAGGTACATGGGGTCGAGCCATTCGGGGCCGAGCGCCAGGGTATCCACGGTGCCAGCGGCGGCGAGGGTGCTTATCATGGTCCTTAGCGTAGGCGGGGCGGCGCGGGGCCCACAATGCGCCCCGCAGGGGGCGGCGTGCCGACGGCGCGCGGGGCGTAGAGAAGCGAGAGGCGATGCCCGATGGTTTTTGTTTTCGCCCGAACGTGTGGCTTTCTCTCGGGGTCGAGGGCCGAGGCGGAGTACGATGGTTGTTGGCATAATCGGTAGAGAGATCACGCGCCTGCGGCGTGTGCGACGATCACGACATCTGAGGAGTTTTCATGCCCATCGCAACCCCTGAGGTTTATAACGAAATGCTCGATCGCGCGAAGAAGGAGGGCTTTGCCTACCCCGCGATCAACTGCACCTCGTCGGAAACGATCAACGCAGCGCTCAAGGGCTTCGCGGAGGCGGAGTCCGACGGCATCATCCAGTTCTCCACCGGCGGCGCGGAGTTCGGCTCCGGCCTGGCGGTTAAGAACAAGGTGGCGGGCGCCTGCGCGCTGGCCGCCTTTGCCCACGAGGCCGCCAAGCACTACGGCATCAACGTGGCCCTGCACACCGACCACTGCCAGAAGGAGGTGCTGGACGAGTACGTGCGCCCCCTGATCGCCATCTCCCAGGAGCGCGTGGATCGCGGCGAGCTGCCCCTCTTCCAGTCCCACATGTGGGACGGCTCCGCCATCCAGATCGACGAGAACCTGGAGATCGCCCAGGAGCTGCTGGCCAAGGCCAAGGCCGCCAACATCATCCTCGAGGTGGAGATCGGCGTGGTCGGCGGCGAGGAGGACGGCGTGCAGGCCAAGGCCGGCGCCAACCTCTACACCACCCCGGAGGACTTCGAAAAGACCATCGATGCCTTGGGTACCGGCGAGAACGGCCGCTACCTGCTGGCCGCCACCTTCGGCAACGTCCACGGCGTGTACAAGCCCGGCAACGTGAAGCTGCGCCCCGAGGTGCTCCTTGAGGGCCAGCAGGTGGCCCGCAAGAAGCTGGGTCTGGCGGACGACGCCCTGGCCTTTGACTTTGTGTTCCACGGCGGCTCCGGCTCCGAGAAGGAGAAGATCGAGGAGGCGCTGCGCTACGGCGTGATCAAGATGAACGTGGACACGGACACCCAGTACGCCTTCACCCGCCCCGTGGCCGGCCACATGTTCTCCAACTACGACGGCGTGTTCAAGATCGACGGCGAGGTGGGCAACAAGAAGGTCTACGACCCCCGCTCCTACATGAAGAAGGCCGAGCAGTCCATGTCCGAGCGCGTGGTGGAGGCCTGCCAGGACCTGCACTCCGTGGGCACCTCCGTGAGCAAGTAACCCTCGCCTGTTGCGCGGGGCAGAGAATCCCCGCGCAGCGATGAGCGCCACCGGCGCGGGCGGCTATGGTAGAGGGCATGCCCAAGCAGAAGATGAGCACGCTCGCCCGGCTGCGCGCGGTGGATCAATCGCTCCACAGCCGGGCCCTGCGCGTGCGCAAGCGCGCATGGCCCATCGTGCAATCCGCCGTGGCCGCGGGCCTGGCCTTCTGGGTGGCGCAGCGGATATTCGGCCACCCCGTTCCCTTCTTCGCCCCCATCGCGGCGGTCATCATCCTCGGCCTTGAGGGCGGGGACCGCATGCGGCGCGCCGTGGAGATGTCCATCGGCTGCATCGTGGGTGTGGCCCTGGGGGACCTCCTCTTCTTCTACCTCGGCCCCGGCCCCTGGCAGATCGCCGTGGCCGTGGCCTTCTCCCTGCTGCTGGCCTCCTTCATCTCCAAGTCCCCCCTGGTGAACAACCAGGCGGCCATCGGCTCCATCCTGATCGCCACCATCATGCCGCCCGGCACCGTCTCCGCGATTACCGGCACCGGCAGCACCGGCCGCGTGGTGGACGCGATGGTCGGCTCGGCGGTGGGGCTGCTCGTGGTGGCCTTCATTCCCAGCGACCCCCTCACCGCCGGGCGTCAGGAGGTCTCCAACGTGCTGGGTATCGCCTCCTCGGTGCTCCAGGACGTCTCCCAGGCGCTGCGCACCGGGGACGTGGAGCTGATGAAGAACACCCTCGACGCCGTGCGCGGCACCCAGGGCAAGATCAACGCCATGCTCGCGGCCGCCAAGACCGGCCGGGAATCCACCACCCTCTCCCCGCTCATGTGGAGCAACTGGCGGCGCGTGCGCAGCCTCGAACGCCTGCTCATCCCCGTGGACAACTCCATCCGCAACGTGCGCGTGCTCGCGCGGCGCGCCCAGGTGCTCATCGAGGACGAGGACGCGGTCTCCCGCGAGCAGGTGGCCATCATCGACGAGCTGTCCGACGTCGCCCTCCAGCTCTCCGAGATGTACGAGCGCGGCGCGGAGATCAACGAGGCCAGGGAGATACCCGTGCTGGTGAACCAGCTACGCCGCCTGGGCGGGCGGGCCTCGATGGAGGTGGTGGGGGGCCGGGTGCTCTCCGCCCACGTGGTGCTGGCACAGTCCCGCTCGCTCATCGTGGACTTCCTCCAGATCTGCGGGATGTCCCGGGAATCCGCGCTGGCGGTGCTGGCTCCTACCTCCTCCACCCCGGCGTATCCGCCGGAGGTGTGGGAGTAGGGGGAGGGGTTGTACGGCTTGGGGCGGAGGAGTATTCCTATCTTTAGGATCTCGTGGTTATCTCCACGAACCAACCCCGCCGCAACCCCTGTCATGGACGGGGGTTGACGTGCTTTACCAGGTTCGGCAGCGGCCGTTTTTACAGAGTGGTTCTATCTTTTTCCATAAATCCATAAAAACTTTTTGCGCTCGTGGGTCTGTATATCCTTGAATGAAGTTCCTGCGGTAGACGCGGCAGATAATCTCAATTACTTGGCACTGTTTGTGGTCTTTTCCCTGTTTTGGAAATGTCTTTCCGATTCCAGATAGGGTGTTCGCCATGAACATTTTTCTTCTCATCCTCGCCATCGCCTTCCCCCTGTGGCTCCTCTTCGTGGTCTGGTACCAGCGCAAGCGCCTCAACCGCCGCAGGAAGTATCACGCTATGGGCGCGGACTGGCCTGTGGAGTGGTATGGCGGCAAGGGGGCAGAGGAGGTCGTGAGGGAAGACACCACCGCCCAACCGTTCTCCGGCGACCAGGAAGATTCTGGCCAGGAAGATTCACGGACGCGCGATCTGTAGATCCCGTAGGTGCCGGTAGAACGTCACGCGCTTCACGGGGCGCTTGGCGCTCACCCCGTCCACGGTCACGCGAATGTTCTCGCCCCCGGACTGCACCGCGCGCCCGGTGGCCAGCGTGGCGGGGTCCACCACGCCCACGGGTTGCTCCGCGCCGCGCACCAGCCAGCGGGTGCCGGGGGAGTTCCACAGCCGCTCCACCCCGCGTGGCCCCACGCGGCGTCCCACCAGCGCTCCGAGCCCGGAACCGCGCCGTCCGGCAGCCCCTTCGGCAGGCGTACCCGCCGCCGGCGTGCGCAGTTCCACGGCGGCGATGCCGGGGGCCGTGGTCATGGGCACCAGCCGCGCGCCGTAGTGCCCAAAGAGGGGGCGCTCGTTGTCCCCGTGGAGGAGCAGGCGGTGATCGTCCACGATGATCTCCCCGGTGTATTCCGTATTATCCCAGTGCGTGAGGGTGGCGCTGCCCGCCACCGCTAGCCCGGAGTCGGTGCGGATCAGGGGGGCGGGGCGCACCGGGGCTTCCGTGGCGAGCGCCAGGGCGTCGGAAAGCGCGGAGCGTCCGCCGGGCAGCCCCCAGTTGGTGGCGGCGGGGGAGTCCCCGGTGGGAACGTAGCCGAACTCGGCCCAGAGATAATCGGCGCGCATGGCGCGGGTGAGCACGGCGGACAGGGCGGCGTCGGAGCCGATGACCACCACGCGCAGGGGTTCGGTCAGGGCGCCCGCCTGCGGTGCGGGGCGGGGCTCGGCCAGGTGGGCGACGTCGGGCTGCGCGGCGATCTCGTCGAGCGAGGGGGTGGGGTCGTGGGGGAGGGCCTGGGCCGCGGCGGCGTCGATAAGCGCGAGTTCCTGCCGGGTGGGCACCTCGGAGAGCCGGTGGGCGTCGGGGCCCAGGGGCAGGGGGGTGGGGCCGCAGTGCAGGAAGATGGTCCGCATGGTGCTCATCTTAGGATTGCATGGGGCGGGTGGGTACAATTTGGGCTTGTTGTGTGCGCCCCGCTGGGGCGGAATCTACGTGTAGCGGAAGTGTGATGCCAGTATGGCTGCGATTGTGATCGTCGGGGCTCAGTGGGGCGATGAGGGCAAGGGCAAGGCCACCGATATTCTGGGCGGCCGCGTGGACTACGTGGTCAAGCCCAACGGCGGCAACAACGCCGGGCACACCGTGGTGGTGGGCGGCGAGAAGTACGAGCTGAAGCTCCTGCCCGCCGGGGTGCTCTCGGAGAGTGCGGTGCCGGTGCTGGGCAACGGCGTGGTGATTAACCTGGAGGCCCTGTTCTCCGAGATCGACGGCCTGGAGGCGCGCGGGGCGGACGCCTCCCGCCTGCGCATTTCCTCCAATGCGCACCTGGTGGCCCCGTACCACCAGGTGCTGGATCGGGTGCAGGAGCGGTTCCTGGGCAAGCGGGCCATCGGCACCACGGGGCGCGGCATCGGCCCCGCGTACGCGGACAAGGTCTCCCGCGTGGGCATCCGCGTGCAGGACATCTTTGACGAGTCCATCCTGCGGCAGAAGATCGAGTCCGCCCTGGACGTGAAGAACCAGATCCTGGTGAAGATGTACAACCGCCGCGCCATCGAGGCGGAGGAGGTCGTGCAGTACTTCCTCTCCTACGCCGATCGCCTGCGTCCCATGGTGATCGAGGCGGAGCACGAGCTGAACAGGGCCCTCGACGCCGGAAAGCACGTGCTCATGGAGGGCGGGCAGGCCACCATGCTGGACGTGGACCACGGCACCTACCCGTTTGTGACCTCCTCGAACCCCACGGCGGGCGGGGCGTGCGTGGGCGCGGGCATCGGCCCCACCCGCATCACCTCCTCCCTGGGCATCATCAAGGCATACACCACCCGCGTGGGCGCGGGCCCCTTCCCCACGGAGCTCTTTGACAAGTGGGGCGAGTACCTGCAGACCACCGGCGGCGAGGTGGGCGTGAACACGGGCCGCAAGCGCCGCTGCGGCTGGTATGACTCCGTGATCGCCCGCTACGCCTCCCGCGTCAACGGCTTCACGGACCTCTTCCTCACCAAGCTGGACGTGCTCACCGGCATCGGGGAGATCCCCATCTGCGTGGCCTATGACGTGGACGGGGAGCGCTTTGACGAGATGCCCCTGAACCAGTCCCAGTTCCACCACGCGGAGCCGATCTTTGAGACCATGCCCGCCTGGGAGGAGGACATCTCCTCCTGCCGCAGCTTCGAGGAGCTGCCGCAGCGCGCCCAGGACTACGTGCGACGCCTCGAGGAGCTTTCCGGGGCGCGCATCTCCTACATCGGCGTGGGGCCGGGGCGCGATCAGACGATCGTGCTGCACGACGTGCTGGCGGGCTAGGCCGACGCCGTCCTACCCCGCTGGTGCGGCGTTGGCGCCATATTGGTGCCGCGTTGATGCAGGTGGGGCGCATGTGACGGGTGTGAAAACCTTGGGCGCGGCTAAAACGGCTGTGTTTTTGGTAGGTTTGGGGCGAAATATCCCCGCACACCCCACCGAGAGGCAGCGCAGTGAACCTCCGTACCGTGGCCGCCGCGATCACAGCGGCCAGCACCATCCCGCTCACCGTCCTCGCCGCCCCGGCGCAGGCGGACACCCTGGCCTGGGGAGAATGCCCGCTCGGATCGCTGGCGGACTCGCAGGCGCAGTGCGCCACCTTCGAGGTGCCCCGGGACTACGCCCAGCCGAATGGCGAGAAGATCACGCTCACCATGAGCAAGCTCCCGGCCAAGGGGCAGTCCCGTGGGGTGATCGCGGGCAACCCCGGCGGGCCGGGTGGCTCCGCCCTGGGCATGTTCCGAGGGGATGACAACCTGCCTGACACGGTGAAGCTGCCCGACGCCGTGCGCGAGCACTACGACCTCGTGGCGGTGCAGCCGCGCGGCCTGGCGTGGGGCGAGCCGCTGGAGTGCCTCTCGGAGGAGGCGGAGAGTCTCTTTGCCGGATGCGAGGCCAACAAGCCCGGATACACGCGCACCGTGAACACGGAGAGCACGGCCCGCGACCTGGAGGAGGCCCGCAGGGCGCTGGGCCAGGACCGCCTGAACCTCTACGGGGTGTCCTACGGCACCGTGCTCATGTCCACCTACGCCACCCTGTTCCCCCAGCACACGGGCAAGATGATGCTGGACTCCTCCATGAACCCCGACGACGTATGGTTCCACCTCGGCTCCAGCCGCAAGCAGGTGCGCGTTGACGCGATGAACGCGATGTTCGCCTGGATCGCGGAGCGCGACGCCGAGTACGGGCTGGGGGACACCCCGCTCAAGGTGTACAGGGCGTGGGTGCGGCGGGTCAACGAACACACGGGGCTATCTGCCGCGCCGATCACCCCGCCGCCCGTCACGGAGGCGGACATCCCTGTGGGAAGCTCCGTGGGCGAGCTGGCCCTGACCGGTGCGAACATGGTGGAGGAGGCGCGGTGGCGCTTCCAGCGCCTGCTGGCGCTGCCGGAGTCTATTGCGGCCCTGGCGGAGGAAAGGGAGGTGGACTCCGCTTGGCTCGACCTCGTGGCGACGGAGGCGCTATACAGCGAGAAGGCGTGGCCGCGCGTGGCGGAATCCATCAGGAGCAACGCTATCGTGCCGGATCCCTTGGCGGCGAACCTTGAGGCTCGGCTTGCCTCCCTGAGCGAGGAGCAACGGGAGCAGTTTGTGCAGGATCAGGTTGATGTAGCGATGGGATTCCCCCTCGTGGACAAGGCCGTGATATGCAATGAGAACCGCAACCCGGCTGATCCCTCCCGGACGGTGCCGCTGATGGTGGAATCCCTCGCCGGCGATCAGTGGCGTGCCAACGGAGACCTGCTCGCCTCCGGCCAGCACTGCGCGGGCTGGCCGGAGCCTAACCCGCTGCTGTGGGCCAACGGCGACGCCCTGGAGACCAAGCCGCTGCTGGTGGGCTACGACCACGACAGCGCCACCACCGGCGAGGGCACATACGCGATGCAGCGCGCGATGGGCGGGGAGACGCACGTCCTGCCCGGGTATAGCCACGGCGTGATGCTCAACGATCCGGAGGCGGTCGAGGAGCAGGTCGCGGCCTATTTCTCCTAGCCGGTGGCCAGGCTGCGGGGCGCTTATGTTTAGAGTCCCCAGCCACCCATCAGCTAGGCTGTAACGGAGCGTATCCAAAAGTAGATAGAGAACGTGTATGGGCTCTGGCGTGCTGTGGCGCTGTGGGGCCAGTTCACGCTTGAAGATTGGACATGTACATGAAGAAGAACATTGCCGCCCTGCGCGCGGCCGTCGTCGGGGCCGTGGCCGTGCTGGGCATGGGCCTGGCTGCCGTTCCCGCCACCGCCGCCCCGCTGGTCCCGCTGACCGCCCTCCCGGAGCTGCCGGGTACCGCCCCGCAGACCACGCCGAACGGCAAGCAGATCGTGGCCTTTGGTGATTCCTACACCGCGCACGCCGGCAAGGGTGGCCCGCGCGGGGTGGAGCCCGCCCAGACGCCGTGGGCCGGGAAGTGCGCCACGGACCGGGAGAACTGGCCCAAGCTGGCGGGCGAGCACCTGGGCAAGACGGTGGGTGACTGGTCCTGCAACGGCATGAGCGTGGACCTGGCGCTCTACCTCGAGATGGCCATCCAGTACGGCGACCTCGGCCCGGACACCGAGGAGGTCGTGATCATGTACGGCGGCCTGGACCCCTTCTATTGGGTTGACGGCGCGGTGCAGATGGTCAACCCGGGCGCGGTGAACAACTCCTCCGCCTTCCGCCAGTTCCTCATCCGGGTCAAGGATCGCATCCGCGAGGTGGCGCCCCAGGCCCGCCTCACCCTGGCGAGCTACCCGGAGTACATCTCCGGGGAGATGTACTGCCCGGTGAACTTCAACGGCGTGGCCACCCCGATCGCGGTTCCGGGTGCCTCGGCGGTGCAGACGGCCATGCGCGATACGGTGCGCGAGGCGGCCGCCGGGATCGGTGCGAACTTCATCGACGTCTTTGCCCAGTCCATCGGGCACGGCACCTGCACCCCGGACCCGGCGCAGCGCTGGACGGTGGGCTTCATCGACAGCGCCGAGCACACCATGCCCTCGCACCCCTCCAACGCGGGGCAGCAGGCGATGGGCAACATCGTGGCCGAGGGGCTGCGCGGCTAGCTCCCTGGCCTGTGCGCCGGTAGGCGCGGCGGGCCCTGTTTACGGCGGGGCGCACACCATCCAAGGCGGCGGTGTGCGCCCCGCCGCGCGTCATCGTTGGGCGTCGTGGTCGGACAGAGTGAAGGAGCCGGGCGGCGAGGGAGAAGTATCCCCGAGGTCACCCCAGCCACACGCGCCACAGAAATAAACAAAAATACCCGTTATGGGGTAACGTGTGGGCATAGTGTGCCGATACACCTGGAAGATACAGGTGATGGCTTGTGCGTATGTGAGAGTGGGAAACCGGAACTTATGAAGAACTTTTCCAGGAGTATGAAGGCGGCGGTGCTCGTGGCGGCGTCGGCGGTAACGATGTCGATCGCGGCCCCGGTGGCCGGCGCGGTGCCCGCCCCGCCTCTCTCCTCGTCTCCCTCGGCCCAGCAGGACCAGAACCCGGGCCAGGAGCTGGTGGTCTTTGGCGATTCCTTCGCGGCCCACGCGGGCAAGGGCGGGGAGCGCTGGCTGGAACCCTCCCGATCCCCGAAGTATCCCTTCTGCTCCACGGACAAGCAGAACTGGCCCAAGCTGATCGGCCAGCAGACGGGCAAGAGCGTGGCCGACTGGTCCTGCAACGGCACCGGCCGCGTGCCCGTGATGGACCTGTCCAACTACGTGGAGGCGGCCATCTCCCGAGGCGACCTGGGCCCGGGCACCCAGGACGTGGCCATCATGTACGGCGGCATCACCATGCTGCAGTGGGCCGAGCTGCCCGTGGAGGCCGTCACCCCGCACGGCCTGGACTTCACCCCGTTCCGCATGGAGCTGCGCGCGATCAAGGATCGCATCCACGCCGTGGCGCCGCAGGCCCGCGTGACGCTCACGAGCTACCCGGAGCTGCTCAGCGGCGACTTCTTCTGCGGGGCCAACATGGGCTCCGCGCAGGCTCCCATCATGATCCCCGGCGGCAAGTTCCTGCAGGACACGATGCGGGATAACCTGCGGGACGCCGCCCGGTCCATCGGCGCGAACTTCATCGACGTCTACCAGGCGTCCCTGGGGCACGGCATGTGCAACCCGGACCCCGCGCAGCGCTGGACCGTGGGCTTCGTGGACGACTCCACCCACACCATGCCCATGCACCCCTCCGACGAGGGGCAGCGCGCGATGGCCGCCATCATCTCCGCTGGGCTCTACTCCTAGTCCGGGCGCACCGGCCCTGCCCGGTTCCGCCGTGGGTGGCTCCGTGGCGCGGGCCGGGGCGGGCGGCGCGGGCAAGCCGCATTCCCTCGGGGCGATTCTTCCGCCCGGTGCCCGCGCCCTATCATGGAGCGCATGGCACAGCCGGAATTAATCGGAACACCGCATACCCCCACGGCCACCAAGGTCATGCTCCTGGGCTCCGGCTACCTCAGCCGCGAGCTGGCGATGGCCTTCCAGCGCCTCGGCGTGGAGGTGCACGCCGTGGACCGGGTGCTCGGCGCCCCCGCGCAGCAGGTGGCGCACGCGGCGCACATGGTAGACGTCACGGACGCGCAGGCGGTGACCGACCTCATCGCCCAGGTGCGCCCGGACTTCATCGTCCCCGAGGTGGAGCGCGTGGCCGTGGACGTGCTCACCGCCGTCGAGGCCACCGAGCAGGCCACCGTGGTGCCCAACGCCCGGGCGGCGGAGCTGTCCCTCAACCGGGAGGGCGTGCGCAAGCTCGCGGCGGAGGAGCTGGGCCTGCCCACCACGAACTACCAGTTCGTCTCCGAGTACACGGAGTTTGAGGTTGCGGTGGGGTCCATCGGCTATCCCTGCATCGCCAAGCCGGACATGGGCGGCCCCGGGGCCAAGGACCACCGCGTGATCCGCAGCGAGGCGGAGGTGGAGCCCGCGTGGCGCTATCTCACCTCCGGCGCGCCGGTGGAGGGCGCGATGGAGGAGGGGCGCATCGTGGTGGAGCGGGTGATCGACTTTGACTACGAGGTCACCCTGGTTGCGGCCCGCTCCATCGATCCCGCCACCGGCAAGCTGGCCACGTGGTTCTGCGAGCCCATCGGCTGCTCCTACCGGGGCGGCGAGTACACCGAGGCCTGGCAGCCGGTGTACATCGAGCCCGCGGCCTTGGATAACGCGCGCTCCGTGGCCGCCCGCGTGTCCAACGCCCTGGGCGGGCGCGGCGTGTTCAGCGTCAAGATGTTCGTCTCCGGGGAGGACGTCTACTTCTCCGAGGTGCTGCCGCGCCCGCACTGCACCGGGCTGGTCACCCTGTGCTCCCAGCGATTCTCCCAGTTCGACCTGCACGCGCGCGCCGTGCTGGGCCTGCCCCTGGACGTGACGCTGGTGTCCCCCGGTGCCGCCGCGATGGTGCTCAGCCCCGTGGAGTGCGAGGCCCCTCAGTACGGCGGGCTGGATCTGGCCTTCGCCGTCCCCGAGGCCACGGTGGAGTTCTTTGGCAAGCAGCGCGCCCGCGTGGGGCGGATCATGGCCACGGCCCTGGCCACGGGGGAGGACGCGGAGGCGGCCCGGCAGGCGGCCCGGCAGGCGGCGGGGGTAATCACTGTGAGCGCCCCGGAATGAGGGCCTAGTGTAAGGGCATGAGTGCCCAGAGCGATCCCCTCATCCTGGCCGTCACCGCCTGCCCCACGGGCATAGCGCACACCTACATGGCGGCGGAGAAGCTGCAGGCCGCCGCCGAGGAGGCGGGAGTGCGCCTGCGGGTGGAAACCCACGGTTCCATCGGGGTGGAGGGGGCCTTTAGCGAGGCCGAGATCCGGGAGGCGAGCGCCGTGCTCATCGCCGCCGACGTCGCCGTGGCCAAGGACCGCTTCGCCGGAAAGCGGGTGCTCGCCACGGCGGTGGACGAGGCGATCAAGCACCCGGTCCGGGCGCTGCGGCGGGCCCAGGAGGCCCCGGCGTTGGCCGGGGGCGCGCCGGGCGGGGCGCCCACCGCCGCCGCAGGCGCGGAGGCCGGGGCCGGTGGGGGTAGTGGCGCCGGTGGGGCTGGTGGGGAGCTGGCACGCGGCGCACGCCCGCTGCACGCGGTGTACCAGGCGCTGATGAACGGCGTGTCCCACATGATCCCCTTCGTGGTCACCGGCGGCCTGCTGCTGGCGGTGGCGCTCTCGGTGGGCGGGCAGCCCACGCCCGAGGGGCTGGTGATCCCGGAGGGGTCCTGGTGGGCCACCATCGAGCAGCTTGGCGTGCTGGCCTTCGGGCTCATGGTGCCGGTGCTCTCCGCCTACATTGCCGCGGGCATCGCGGATCGCCCGGGGCTCGCGCCGGGCTTTATCACCGGCACGGTGGCGGTGACGGGCTCGCTCTACGGCTCGGAATCGGGCGCGGGGTTCATCGGCGGCATCATTACCGGCGTGCTCTCCGGCTACGTGGCGCTGGGGATCAGGCGCATTCCGGTGAATAAGTTCGTGGCCCCGATCTGGCCCATCATCGTCATCCCCATCCTCACCAGTCTCATCGTGGGGCTGCTGTTCATCTACGTGATCGGGCACCCGGTGGCGGCCCTGTTCGAGGCGCTCACCCAGGGCCTCCAGGGCCTCGACGGCGGCTCGGTGATCCTGCTCGGCGCGGTGATCGGCGGGATGATCGCCTTTGACATGGGCGGGCCCTTCAACAAGACGGCCTTCCTCTTCGGCGGCGGGCTCATCGCGGCGGGCAACCCCTACCCGATGGGCATGGCCGCCGCCGCGATCTCCGTGCCCCCGCTGGCGGTGGGCCTGGCCACGCTGGCGCGGCGCCGGTGGTTCAGCGCCGCCGAGCGGGAGGCCGGGGCGGCCTCCCTGGTCATGGGGTTCTTCGGCATCAGCGAGGGCGCGATCCCGCTCGCGGCGGCCCGCCCCCTTCAGGTGATCCCGGCCAACGTGGCGGGCGGTGCGGTGGCGGGCGCGCTGGCCGGGTGGTGGTCCGTGGCCGACCACGTCATGCACGGCGGACCCATCGTGGCCCTGCTGGGTGCTGTGGACGGCGTGGCGTGGTTCTTCCTCGCGCTGGCCGCCGGAGTGGCGGTGACCGCCGGGCTCATCGTGCTCCTGGTGGGCCTGCAACGCCCCCGCCGCGAGGGCCTGCTGCGCGAGGGCGCGGTGCTGCTCGACGCCCACCCGGGGGATCGGGAGGAGGCGATACGCCTGCTGATCGACGCCGCGGGCTCCCGCATTACCGACCCCGCCGCCGTGCTGCGCGCGGCCCTGGACCGGGAGGAGAAGGCGACGACCGCCGTGGGCGAGGCGGTGGCCATCCCGCACGCGCGCTGCGCGGGCGTGGCCGAGCCCGTGGTGGCGATGGCCCGCATTCCCAAGGGCGTGGATTGGGCGGCCCCGGACGGCAAGCCGGTCCGCCTGGTGTTTCTCATCGCGGTGCCGCAGCAATCCGGCAAGCAGCACCTGAAGATCCTGGCGGCCCTCGCCCGGGCGCTGATGAGGCAGGACTTCCGCGAGGAGCTGCTGCGGGCGCGCACCGCGCGGGAGGTCGTGAAGCGGGTCGAGGGGGCGCTGCCCCCGAAAGAGGGGGACGGGACCAGGGGCCTTGTGGCGGTTACTTAACGGGACTTACTGTGATCCGTGACCCTAAAAAGTGAAGAGCGAAAAGAGCGCATAGATGAGGATACGGCGTGCAACGCTGGCGATGTTGGCTTCCCTGACCTGTGTCTCCGCCGTGGCGGGTGCGGTGGGCCAGGCTTCCGCCGCCGAGGTGGCACCGGGGGCTCCGATGAGGACCTATCTGGATATTCCCGAGGGGGACCCGTTGGCGGAGGCACCCCGAGAGGTCACGACGATGGCGTGCACGCAGGGCATCCCCGGAACGGTGACGCTCCCAGACGGTTCGCGGAAGGACGTGATGGTTACGGCCGGGCACTGCGTGTGGGGGACCACCGAGACCCCCTATGAGACGCAGCCGGAGGTGTACGTGCCGCTGCGGGAGGGAGATCGGCTCGTCGGCCTGCGCGAGGGCGGGCGTGCGCCCTACGCCGTGGGCAGCGAGGATGACGTCGCGGGGCTGTATCGGCAGTGGATAGACGATGACTGGGCCACCATCGAGCTCGCCGAGGGGGAACGACCCACCCGGGTGGCGGATTCGGTGGATCAGTTCGGGCAGTCTCACGGTGAGCCGGTGGTGCTCACCGGGGTGCGCGACTACCCCGACCTGGCGCCGGGGGAGCTGGCCTTTGACAATCTTGGCCAGCCCATCTGCAAGGACGGCCAGACCACGGGGCGTAGCTGCGGGATACAGTTTATGCGGACGGGGAACCGCCTGTGGAGCGTGAACACCATGATTCCGGGGGACTCCGGCGGCGTGAATTTTGACCCGGTGACCGGGGAGGCGCTGGGTGTTTCCACCAACACCTTCTTCGGGGTGGTGGGCATCACCCAGGGGGCCGACGTTGCCCTGGAGGAGACCTACGGCATTCCCGATGGGCAGGTCAATGACTACTTTGCGCTGCCGGACTCCACCGAGGAGCACACCGAGATGCGCACGTTCGGGGAGGATATGCAGGCCGCTTACGAGTGGGTGGAGGAGCAGCAAGAGGCTTCCGCCGACCCCGCCGATGTTGCCCTGGATACCGCCTATGACAACGCGGAGGCCGCGGTGGATGAGGTGAACCAGTGGAGCGAGGCGACCGCGCAGCAATTGGTACAGGACCCGGCGAACGTACCGGCGTTGGTGGAGCGCACCCAGGAGACCGCCGAGAACCTGGGGACGCTGGCGCAGGAGACCCTCGACGTCCTCGACTACGCATCCCAGGAGGCATAACGCGATGACGATGCGCAACGTTGTGGGTGGCGTGGGGGCCGTGATGGCGGCGGCATTGATGAGCCTTCCTGCCGCCTCCGCCGCGGAGGTGGCACCGGGGGCTCCGATGCACCTCTTCCCGCCGATACCGGCGGACGTGCCCCAGGAGATCCCCACGGAGGTCTTCACCCAGTATTGCTCCCAGGGTGTGCCGGGCACGGTGACCCTGCCCGACGGCTCCCGCAAGGACGTGATGGTCACCGCGGGCCACTGCCTGTGGGGCATCGAGGGGGCGGGGGAGATCGATCCCGAGGTGTACGCCCCGCTGCGGGAGGGCCGCCAGCTCATCGCGGTGCGGGACCAGGGGCGGGCCGTGCACCCGGCCCTGGACGAGCGGGACCCGGAGGAGCTGCGCCTGATGTACGACGGCGACGACTGGGCCACCGCCGACCTGGTGGAGGGCGCGGAGATGACGCGCGTGGCGGACTCGGTGGATCAGTTTGGGCAGTCTCACGGCGAGCCGGTGGTGCTCACCGGGGTGCGCGACTACCCCGACCTGGAGCCCTGGGATGTGTCCTTCGATAACCTCGGCCAGCCCATCTGCAAGGACGGACAGACCAGCGGCCGCACCTGCGGCGTGCAGGTGCTGCGCTCCAGCAACGGCCTGTGGTATCTGGGGCTGGCCCTGGGGGGAGACTCCGGCGGTGTGAACTTTGACCCGCAGACGGGCGAGGCCCTGGGGGTTACCTCCATGAGCGTGTACGGGGTTGTGGGGCGCGCCCAGCCGCTGGACGTGGCGCTGGAGAAGGCCTACGGCATCCCGGACGGGCAGGTCAACGAGCACTTTGCGCTGCCCGAGTCCACCGCCGAGCACTCCGACATGCTCACCCTCAGCGAGAGCGAGGCCGTCTCGCGGGAGTGGGCCGTGGACACCCTCACCCAGGAGATGGCCACCCCGGAGGAGGCCGCGGCGGTGACGCAGGCCAACGCGGAGACCGCCGCGCAGGAACTCTACGGGCTGGCCGAGGACTCTGTGAGCGCAATCATAGAGAATCCGGGGCAAACCGAGACCATTCTCCAGAACGCGGAGTCCACCGCTGATAGCCTGGAATCGTTGGCCCAAGACACTGCGGACACCATCCTGGAAGCCGGGCTGGGAACGGCCCTTCACGAGCTCAGCTAACGGGAACTGCAAGGATAGTAAGGACAGATAACGTGAAGATTCGTACCTCCGCCGTCGCGTTGTGCGCGGCCGCGATCGCGGCTCCCGCGTTCGCCCCCACCGCCGGTGCCGCCGAGGTGGCCCCCGGCTCCCCGATGCGCATGGACGACTACAGCGAGATCACGGCCTCGCTGCCGGAGACCATGCCGGACGAGTACAAGCGCTCCGTCTGCTCCCAGGGCGTGCCGGGCACCGTGACCCTTGAGGACGGCACCCAGAAGGACATCCTCGTCAGCGCCGGGCACTGCGTGTACGGCATCGAGGGCTACAGCGAGGTCGGGGAGACGGTGTACGTTCCCACCCCCGAGGGCGACGTCGTGGTCGGCTACGCCGACGAGGGCGGCCCCATCGTCGTGGACGAGGAGGACCCGAACCTCCTGAACGGGATGAACAGCGCCTTCAACAGCCCGGACTGGGGCACCGTGGAGCTGGAGCCCGGCGTCACCACCACCCGGGTTTCCGATTCCGTGGACGCCAACGGCAACTCCTACGGCGAGCCCGTGGAGCTGACCGGCGTGCGCGACTACCCCGACCTGGCCTTCTGGGAGGCCTCCGCCGATAACTTCGGCCAGCCGATCTGCAAGGACGGCAACACCGGCGGCCGCGCCTGCGGCACGCAGCTCTTCCGCACCCAGAACGGCATCTGGAGCTTTGGGCTGAACTACGAGAACGGCGACTCCGGCGGCGTGAACTTCGACCCGGAGACGGGCGAGGCCTTGGGCGTGACCTCCATGGGGTTCGGCCCGATCGGCCGCGCTCAGCCGGTGGACCTGGCCATCGAGGAGGGCTACGGCATCCCGGACGGGCAGGTCAACGACTACTTCGCCCTCCCGGAGTCCACGGAGCCCGCCGATCCCACCCGCACCCAGGCGGACGACGTGCAGGGCGCCGTGGAGTGGTACGACGCCAACCCGGAGGAGGTTCCGGACTTTCCGGACCCGCTGGACCTGCTGAGCGAGGAGCTGCAGGGCAGCCTGGACGAGGCCCTGGCCGGGCTGTTCTAAGCCCGAGCTCGCACGCCGAACCGGTGCCGCGCCCCGCGACGATGAAACGGGGAGCGGCGCCGGTCGTGTTTTTAGCGAGAGGGGGCGGGGTCCTAGCCGCGCGAGAGCGAGCACTCGCCGGGCAGCCCCACCCGCCCGCTGGCCTTGACGCCGAGCGCACTCCACTCGCCCACATCCACGCGCCGCTCGGTGTCGGTGCTGCCCATCTCGATCGTCTCCGTGCGCGGCTCGGCGCTCGCGGGGGAGTCGATGGTGATCTCGATGCGGTCGCCCGGCTGGCCGTGGTAGACCAGCTCCTCGCCGTCGGCGGAGAGCACCGCGGGGTCGCAGGAGCCCTCCTCGGTGACCGCCCCCAGGATGGGGTCGTCCGGGGTCCTGATCCCCTCTTGGGATAAGGTGGGCTGCTCGTACTCCACGGTGCGCTGGGTGGCGCAGCCGGTGGCCACCCAGCAGCAGGCCAGCAGGCAGACCAGGCGCTTCATCACACCGTCAGCCTTCCGCTCAGGGCGCGGGAGAGCGTCAGCTCGTCCACGAACTCCAGGTCCCCGCCCAGCGGCATGCCGGAGGCGAGCTTGGAGATGGTCAGGTTGGGGAAGTCCCGCAGCAGCCGCACGAGATAGGCGGCGGTGGCCTCGCCCTCGGTGTTGGGGTCGGTGGCGAGGATGACCTCGGTGACCTCCGGAGCGGAGTCGTAGAGGGGGCGCTCCGGGGTGGAGTCGGCCAGTTGGCGATCCGGCAGCGCCCCGCCGATGCGCTGTAGCAGGGGGGTGATGTTCAGCTCGCGCGGGCCCACGCCCGCCAGCGGGTCGAGCGCCCCGCCCAGGACGTGATAGCGCCCGGAGTATTCTCCGGTACGCTCGATGACCTGGATGTCCTTGGGCTCCTCCACCACGCAGATCACCGAGCGGTTGCGGCCGGAATCCGCGCAGATGCGGCACACCTCCGCCGAGGAGATGTTGCAGCAGATGCGGCAGAACGTCACGCCGTCGCGCACGCCGCCCAGGGCCTGCTGCAGGCGGGTGATGTCCTCGGGCTCCGCGCGGAGGAGATGAAAGGCGATGCGCTGGGCGCTCTTGGGGCCCACCCCCGGCAGGCGCGAGAACTCGTCGATGAGGTCTTGCAGAGGTCCTTCAAACACCCGTGTTACGTTACCCCAGCATCCCGCCCAGGCCGCCGCCGAGCCCCTGGGACAGCGGCCCCATCTTCTCCTCCGCGAGCTGGCCCACCTTCTTGTGGGCGTCCGCGAAGGCGCCGGTGATGAGGTCCTGGAGGGTCTCCACGTCCTCGGGGTCCACGACCTCGGGGTTGATCTGCACGTCCTTGACCTCCCCGCCGCCGTTCATGGTGACGGTGACCAGGCCGTTGCCCGCGGTGCCGGAGACGTCGGTAGCCATGATCTCCTTCTGCGCCTGTTGGAGCTGGAGCTGCATCTGCTGGGCCTGCTGGAGGATGGACTGCATATCGGGCTGGGACATCGCGGTGCCTTTCTTGTTCGCGTGTGCTTTCGGGTACCGAGTGTACTCACGCCTAGAGCGGCTTGGCCCCCAGCTCCTCGGCCAGCAGCTCCATCACCACGGTCATGGCGTCGCGGCGATCCCGGCTGCCGGGCTCGCTGGCCGCCGCCCGGATCATCTCCTCCTCCTCGGATTCCACGGGGGTGGGAGGGGTCGGGGAGTCCTCGGGCGGCGCGTACGGGGGCTCCTCGTCGGCGGGCTCCGGCGGCAGCGGCACCTCCTCGTCCACCGGCGGGCGCCGCTGCGGCACTGAGGGGGCGGGCCGGGGCGCGGGACGGCGCGCGGACCCCGTGGGCACGGTGATCCGGGGCGGCGACGCCGGCGCGGGCGGCTCCGGCGCGGCGGCGGGAGCGCTCTTACCGGGGTCCTCCTGCCCGCCGAGGGCGGCGGGCTTGCCCCACACGGAGGGGGTTCTCGCCGGCTCCTCGGGCTCGGTGGGCTTTTCCTTGGGGGCGGGCGCGCGACGCTCGCGCGGGGCGGACTCCGTGGGCTGCCACGGCTGCTGCGGCGCGGGGGCGGAGCGGAAACCCTGCGCGGCGGGGTCCGTGCCCACCACGCAGTGCACCTTGAGCGGGCGCCCGGCCACCTGGCCCACGGCCGCCACGATGTCCTTGTTGTTCTTCTCCGCGTTCAGGCGCGCGGCCAGCGCCCCCGTATTGTGCCCCAGCACCAGGGTGTCCTCGCGGATGCCCAGCACGGTGGCCTCGGTCAGCATGATCTGCGCCACGCGGTTGCGGGCGCCCACGTCCTCGCGCAGCTTGGCCCACGCGCCCCGGATGGTCTCCAGGGGGTCGGCGGCCCGCTCGGGCGGGGTCTCCTCCCGCTTCTCGCGCGCGGGGGGCTCGGGAGCCTCGGCGGGCGCCTCGCCTCGGGGAGCCTCCTCGCGCCGCTGCGGCTCCGGGGATTCCTTCTGACCCTCCGGCGGCGCGGCGGGGCGTTCCGGCTCCGGCGCGGGCTGGTGTGCCTGCGGCTGCGGCTGCTTGGCGGGCGCAGCGTCGGGAGCCGGGGCCTGGTCGTTTTCCTTGGGTGCGGCGGCAGGAGCCGGGGACTGCTCGCCCCGGGCCGCGCGCTGCGAGGGGCGCTCGTACACGCGCCCGCCCGCCCCGGTGATCCGGGGCGAGGGCGCGGACGAGGAGGCCGCCTGCGCGGCGGCCTTGGCGGCCTGCTGCGGCGAGGCCGCCAGCGGGGCCGGGGGCTGCTCGGCGGGGAGCAGCAGGTGCGCCGCCAGGATCTCCAGCAGCAGGCGCGGCGAGGTGGCCCCGCGCAGGTCGGCCACCCTGCTGTTGACCTGGTCCGCCAGCCGGGTGATCTGCGGGCCGCTGAAGCTCGAGGCCTGGGCGCGCAGCACCTCGGCGCGGTCGGCGGGGGCGTCCACCAGGCCCATCTCCAGGGCCTCGGGCACGGCCTCGAGCACCATGAGGTCGCGCAGGCGGTCGAGCAGGTCGGAGACGAAGCGGCGCGGCTCGATGCCGGTCTCGATGACGTCGTCGATGGTGGCGAAGAGCCGGGCCTTATCGCCGCCGGCGAGGGCGTCCACGGTGGCGTCGAGAAGCGAGAGGTCCGTGACGCCGAGCAGCGGCAGGGCCTCCTGGTAGGTCAGGCCGCCGGGGCCTGCGCCCGCGAGGAGCTGATCGAGGATGGACAGCGAGTCGCGGGGGCTGCCGCCGCCCGCGCGGATCACCAGGGGATAGACGGAATCCTCCACGGACATGCCCTCGGCCTCCACGGTGCGCGCCAGCAGCCCCTTCATGGCCTGCGGGGTGAGCAGGCGGAAGGGGTAGTGGTGGGTGCGCGAGCGGATCGTGCCGATGACCTTTTCCGGCTCCGTGGTGGCAAAGATGAAGATGAGGTGCTCCGGGGGCTCCTCCACGATCTTGAGCAGGGCGTTGGACCCCGCGTTGGAGATCATGTGGGCCTCGTCGATGATGAACACCCGGTAGCGGGAGTCCGCCGGGGCGTAGTAGGCGCGGTCGCGCAGCTCGCGCATGTCCTCCACGCCGTTGTGGCTGGCGGCGTCCAGCTCGGTGACGTCGAGGTTGCCGGGGCCGCCCGGGGCCAGCGAGCGGCAGGAGGCGCATTCCCCGCAGGGGGTGGAGGTGGGGCCCTGCTCGCAGTTGAGGGAGCGCGCGAGGATGCGGGCCGAGGAGGTCTTGCCGCAGCCGCGCGGCCCGGAGAACAGGTACGCGTGGTTGATCCGGCCCGAGTCCAGGGCGGCGGACAGTGGCCGCGTGACCTGTTCCTGGCCTACGACCTCGGCAAAGGATGCGGGGCGATACTTCCGGTAAAGCGACACGCCCCTCAGCCTACCTGCCCCGCGTGGCGGCGCTTATCGACGCCAGTTGTGCACCGCGATGCGCTCGGCCTGAACCTCCCGGAGGAAGCGGTTCATCCCCTCGCGCATGACGCGCTCGCGCTCCTCGTCGGTGAGCATGATGAGCTGGAGCATGACCGTGAGCCGCCCCGCGCCGGGGGTGATGCCCTCGCCGTGGACGTCCCCGGCCTCCTCGGTGAACTGCGGCACCGGCCCGCCCCACATGAAGGGCGGAACCAGGAGGCCGTGCAGCACCGTGATCCCGGAGTCGAAGCCGAACTGATCCATCAGCACGCCGGAGCGGTGGGCCAGGTCCGGGAGCATGGTACCCGGCTCGGCGGGCAGCACGGCGGCGTTCTTGCGCAGCACGTCCACGGCGGCGCCGAGCACGCGCACGGCGGGGATCACGGAGCCGTCGATCACGGTGAACAGCTCGCTGCGCACGTCGGTGGGGGTGCTCTCCCCGTCCACCTGGAGGCCGGTGTCCACCCGGGCAAAGTCGGTGGTGCAGGCGATGGACTGTTTGCCAAACTCCGCCACGCCGATGTGCACTCCGCCGGCGGGGTGGACACTCAGTTTGGCGGGCATGAAGTCATCGAGCCAGTATTCCGTCTCAGATCTATTCACTGTCCCGTCGTGCTCCTTCCACAGCCTGTTTCTCCTCGTCCCGTTCTACGCACCCAGCTTCTCCACGGCGGCCAGCAGCACGCAGGTGGCCACCCCGTCCATGGCCTCGGCCACCTCCTCCACCGGGGGCAGGGAGGGGGCGAGGCGGATGTTGCGGTCGTTGGGGTCCTCGTGCAGCGGGAACGACGACCCCGCCGCCGTCAGCGCGATACCGGCCTCGCGGGCCAGTTCCACCACGCGCGCCGCCGTGCCGTCGAGCACGTCCAGGGAGATGAAGTAACCCCCCTCGGGCGAGGTCCACCGCGCTACATCATACGTGCCCAGCCGCTCCTGAAGAATCCCCAGCACACGCTCGAACTTCGGGGCGAGGGAGGCGGCGTGCTTGCGCATGAGGGCGCGCACCCCCTCGGCGTCGCGGAAGAACAGGGCGTGCGCGAGCTGGTTGACCTTGTTCGGGCCGATGCCGCGCACCCCGGCCAGCGAGGAGTACCAGGCGAGGTTGTCCGCCGAGGACGCGAAGAAGCTCACCCCGGCGCCCGCGTGGGTGATCTTGGAGGTGGAGGACATCCACCAGAAGCGGTGCGGGTGCCCGGCCTCGCGCGCCAGGTCCAGCACGTTGTGCACGGTGGGGAAGTCCTCGGTGAGGGTGTGTACCGCGTAGGCGTTGTCCCACACGATGCGGAAGTCCGGGGCGGCGGTCTCCATGCCCGCCAGCGCGCGCGTGACCTCCTCGGAGTAGGTCACCCCGGTGGGGTTGCCAAAGATGGGCACGGACCACATGCCCTTGACCTGGGGGTCCTTGACGATCTCCCGGATGGCCTCCACGTCGGGCCCGTGCTCGAGCATGGGAACCGGGATCATCTCGAAGCCGAACCGCTCGGTGATGGTGAAGTGGCGGTCGTAGCCGGGGACCGGGCAGATCCACTTGACCGTCTCCTCCTGGGACCACGGGCGCTCGGAGTCCACGGTGCCCCAGGTGTAGGCGAAGCTGATGAGGTCGAACATGATGTTCAGGCTGGAGGAATCCCCGGCGATGATGAGCTCCGGGTCAACCCCCAGCAGCTCGCCCCAGATGCGGCGGATATCCACGATCCCCGTGAGGTTGCCGTAATTGCGCACGTCGGCCCCGGTGGCGTCGCGGTAGGCGTCGCCGGGCAGGCCGAGGAGGTCCCGGGAGAAGTCGAGCTGCTCGGCGGAGGGCTTGCCTCGGGTGAGGTCGAGCCGCAGCCCCTTGGCCTGGAGTTCTTGGTACTTTCCGCGCACCTGGGCGGCGAGTTCCGTACGCTGCTCGGGGCTCAGATCCAGGAGAGACAAGGGGAGTTCCTTCCGGTGGGGGAATAGCGGCACAATAATTACGGCCCATCCTACCCTTTATTGACTCCGCCCCGTGCCCCCGATGCGGCCGCGCCCCGGCCGCAGTGAAGAAAAATAAGGGGACCTCGCGCACCCGCGAGAGCTCGCTGACCCTTGCTGCATTCCTGCCCTGGGGGAGTTCACAAGATACACGCCGCGCGAGATCCAGGAACCGATTGTAGCCTATCCCCGGACCCGGGCCAAAGGGGCGGCGAGGGGGTGTGGGGGCGCGGCTGCTGGGGCGGCGCGGCGCGGGCGTGTGCAGGAGATTTGTTCGCCGGGTGCGGTGGGTGTACTGTAATCCCGGTACGCGGCGGTCACGCCGTGGTGCGCTGGAGGATTCGACTAGCGGCCTATGTCACACGCCTGGAACGCGTGCGGGGTTCACGCCCCTCGTGGGTTCAAATCCCACATCCTCCGCCAGATAGGAACCCCGACCTTGGGAGCAAGATCGGGGTTCCTTGTGTGGCCGGGGGCTCTCGGTGTGACCGCACCCGCGCCTGGGGCCAGGGTCGGGCGGCGGGAGCGGCCGGGAGGGGCTTAGGGGGCCTGGGTCACCGGCTGCACGTCGGTGGGGAAGCAGCCCAGCGGCGACTGTTGGGTCTCCGCCACGATGTCCAGGCACTTGGAGGTCAAAACCTCGGGGCTCAGCGCGCCCTCCAGGGCGCGGTTGGCCCGGGCCTCGGCCTCGTTGGTGGCCTTCTTCTGCTCCGTGATGCGCGTGCGGGCGATCTCGGACTGTAGCTCGTCGATGCGGGCCTGGGTGGCGTCGTCGAAGTTGATGATGGGGATGGTCACGGAGTGGACCTCGATCTGCCCGCCCACCTTGGCGAGCATCCGCTCCAGGGTCTGCTGGGAGAGCACGGCCAGGGTGTCATCCTCGGCGTCCACGCTCTCCTGGGAGAGGGGATCGTACCCGCTCATCACCTCGTTGAGCGCCGCGCGGAAATTGCGGTCCACGAGGTTGGACTGAATGCCCTCGAAGGTGCGGTAATCCATGAAGAGTTCCTCGGCGCGGTCCACCTTTAATTGCCATTGTAGGGAGGCATCCACGGAGGCTTTTGCGTCATTTCCCAGGCGCACCTCAATGCTGCCGCGCGTGTTTTCCCCGCCGTCGCGATAAATGTCGTTTTGCTTGGCGCCGTCGAGCTTGGTCACGGACTCCCAGGGGGCCTTGGCGTGCAGCCCGTTGGACAGCGATCCGGTGGGCTTGCCGAAGGCGGTCTTGATCCCCACCGTGCGGGGCTGCACCACGGTGATGCAGGAGGCCACCAGGATCAACACCGCCAGGGCCACGGTGGCCGCGCCGGTGATCCGGGCCGCGCGCGGCGTCCAGCTCGGCTGCTTATCGCCGGGTTCGGCGCCGCCCGCGGCATGGGTGCGAGGCTTTCCGGACAACATGCACAGAATTCCGGCGATGATAAGGACGATGGATAGGATGAATAAAAACACGAAGCTCTCCCGCCTGTCATGGTGGTACTGGCAAAATAAACGGTGGCTGCGATCCCCTTGCGGTAGTGACCCCCAATTGTGCAACCACCATTCATTATAGCATACTTTTAAGGAAAAGCGGCGGGAGTTTAAGGGAAACTCTATAACTCCGTTGTGAGGATTTCCGCCACGGACTGCCGCACCTCGGGCAGCCGACGCCAGAGGCGGTCCCCGGGGCATTCGATGGGCTTCTCGGAGATCGGCTCCCAGTCGTGGTGCCCGCTGATGGTGGGCTGCACGAGGTCCACCGAGGAGGCGGGGTTGGTGTAGCGCACCTGGCCGAGGGGATCGAGGCCCAGCTCCCGGCACAGCACGGCCAGCACGGTCACAAGGGAGTCCAACGCCGCGCGCGTGGGCGGCTCGGAGGTGAAGTCCCCGATGAGGCAGACCCCGATGTTGCCGGTGTTGGCCTTGTACACGTGCCCGGCGGTGACCACCCGGGGGCCGGTGGAACCTGCGTCGGTGGCGGTGGTGTTGGCGGCGGGGTCAAAGACGGCGCGGCCCGGGGTGCCGGTGGTGCGCCCCTGGTAGACGGTCCCCTCGGGGTCGATGAGCAGGTGGTAGCCGATGTCTCCCCAGCCGCGCCCGCCGTTGTCGGAGGAGGCGTGGAAGCGGTAGATGCCGCGCACGGCGGCGGCCCAGTCGTGCTGATACTCGAGCTCTTTTCCCGAGGGGATGAAGGTGTGGTGCACCGTGAGGCACGCCGGGGCGCCGTACTCGGGCGGCCAGGTCATGAGGGATTCGTCCGCGCCCCACTGCTCGCGGGAGACCGCGCGCAGGCCGGGGGCGACCTCCGCGTCGGAAGAGCCGCCGGAGGAGGCCGGGACCAGCTCGGCCCACGGCTGGCGCAGGTGCGCGCTCACGCTGGGGTCGCACTCCACGGAGACGGCGCCCTCGGGCACCGCGATGAGCTCGGAGCACACGGGGAAGTCGCCGTCGCGCCCGTGGGCGGAAGGCGTGGCCGCGACGTCGCGGGTGGAGCCGTCCTCGAGCAGGAACCGCACGGCGGCGGGCTCGTGCGCCGTGGTCGCACCCTCGGGGAACCGGAGGCTCACCGCCGCGCCGCGCGCGGGCGGGGCGCTCGGGGAGAGTGGGGTGGACCGGAGGGCGTCGAGGTCGAGTGCCGTGGCGCGGGGCAGGGCGCGGGAGGAGAGCGCGAGGGCTCCGGTGGCGAGGGCCAGGCGGCCGAGCTGGCGGCGGCTGATTGGGCCCGGTGTGAGGTGAGTATGCATGGCAAGAAGATACGGCTCCGCGCCGCGCGGGGGTGTGGTGCGGAACACCGTCCGGCTGTGACGTGCGACGTCACAGCCCGTTGCCCCTGGAAGGGGGAGCGCGGGGCGGCGGAATTGAACGCCGTTTAATAGGCTGGGGGTGTTACACCCGCCCGCACCGAAGGAGCACCCATGCCGCACGTTCTTGACCTTGCCCGAGCGAAGGCCCTGGGGGACGGGGAGGGGCTGAGCCGGGAGGAGCTGCTGGGTGTGCTGCGCCTGCCGGACGGAGAGATCCCCGCCCTGCTGGAGCTGGCCCACGAGACGCGGCTGCGCTGGTGCGGGGAGGAGGTGGAGATCGAGGGCATCGTCTCGCTCAAGACCGGCGGCTGCCCCGAGGACTGCCACTTCTGCTCCCAGTCGGGCATGTTCGCCTCCCCCGTGCGCTCCGCGTGGCTGGACATCGACGCCCTCGTGGAATCCGCCAAGCACACCGCCAAGACCGGGGCCACGGAGTTCTGCATCGTCGCGGCGCTCAAGGGGCCGGACGAGCGCCTGATGGGGCAGCTAGAAAGCGCGGTGGTGGCCATCCGCGCGGAGGTGGACATCCAGGTGGCGGCCTCGGTGGGCACGCTCGACGCCGCGCAGGCGCGTCGGCTCGCGCGCGCCGGGATACACCGCTACAACCACAACCTCGAGACCGCCCGCAGCTTCTTCCCCCGGGTGGTGACCACCCACACCTGGGAGGAGCGCCGCGCCACGCTGGACCTGGTGCGCGGGGTGGGGATGGAGGTGTGCTCCGGCGGCATCCTGGGCATGGGGGAGACCCTGGAGCAGCGCGCGGAGTTCGCGGAGCAGCTCGCCGAGGTGGAGCCCGCCGAGGTGCCCATGAACTTCCTCGACCCCCGCCCCGGCACCCCCTTTGCCCACTACCCGGTGATGGACTCCCGCGACGCCCTGCGCGCGGTGGGGGCCTTCCGCCTCGCCATGCCGCGCACCACCCTGCGCTTTGCCGGAGGGCGGGAACTCACCCTCGGGGCCGGCGGCGCGGAGCGGGGACTGCTGGGCGGGATCAACGCCATGATCGTGGGCAACTACCTGACCACCCTGGGCCGCCCGATGGAGGAGGACCTGGACATGATGGAGCGGATACAACTGCCCATCAAGGCCCTGAACTCGGCGGTGTAGGGGACGGTGTAGAGGACATGGAGGCAACGGGCGCGCGGCGCGCGCCGCATCGCGGCGGGCCGAGCGGCGCGGGAGACGAGGCCGAGGAACTCGCCGCCGCTATCCTCGCCGGGGAGGCTCCCGCCTTTGATCCCTACACGGGCGCCCGGCCCGGCACCGGCGGACCGCCCTCGCCGGGGGCGCGCGCGGGGCTCGAGGCGCCGCGCTACTGCCAGATCTGCGGGCGGCGCATGGTGGTGCAGATCCTCCCCCACGGGTGGCGTGCGCGCTGCTCGCGGCACGGCGCGGTGGAGTCCCGCTGGCTGGAGCGCTGAGGGGTTATGCCTATGCCTGCGGCCCGGCGTGGCGGACCATCTCCTCCCACTCCACGATCTTCTTGCGCTCGCGGCCCTCGGCCTCGCCCAGGGCGCGCTCGGCGGCGTCCAGGCGGTGCCAGCCCTCCCAGGTGGTCACCGCGATGCCCTTGTCCTCGAGGAAGTCCAGGGCGGCCTCCGGGGTGGCCTTCTCCGCCTCGGGGGCCTCGAGGGAACCGGCGGAGTAGTCCGCCAGCAGCATCTCGATGGTCTCCTTGGCGTCGGACTTGGTGTTGCCGATCAGCCCCACCGGGCCGCGCTTGATCCAGCCGGTGGCGTACAGGCCGGGCACTGGGGAGCCCCCGGGGGCGTCGAGCACGTGGCCGCCGTCGTTGGGGATCACGGCCTTGGCGGCGTCGAAGGGCACCCCGGCCACCTCGTCGGAGCGGTAGCCCACGGCGCGGTACACCGCCTGCACGGGCCAGGTGGTGAACTTTCCGGTGCCGCGCACCCCGCCGTTGCCGTCCAGCTCGGTGCGCTCCGTCTTGATGGCCGCCACGTGGCCGTCCTCCCCGATGATCTCCACGGGGGACTCAAAGAAGTGGATGTAGAGCTTGTGCGGCGCGCCCTTGGGATCGCGCATGGCGTACTGCTCCAGGGTCTGGCACACCAGGTCGGTGGACTTGGAGGCGCGGCGGGCCTCCTCGGAGGCGGCGTCGTAGTCGATGTCCTCCGGGTTGACGATGACCTCGATGGTGGGGGAGTGGTCCAGCTCCTTGAGCTCCAGGGGGGTGAACTTGGCCTGGGCGGGGCCCCGGCGGCCAAACACGTGCACCTCCTGGGCGGCGTTGGCGGACAGGCCGTCAAAGACGTTGTCCGGGATCTCGGTGACGTGCAGCTCGTCGCCGGTCTTGGCCAGCACGCGGGCGATGTCCAGGCCCACGTTGCCCACGCCCACCACCGCCACGGAGGGGGCCGTGAGGTTCCAGTCGCGGCTAAAGTCCGGGTTGCCGTCGTAAAAGCCCACGAACTGCCCCGCGCCGTAGGACTCGGGGAGGTCGGAGCCGGGGATGGGGAGGTCGCGGTCGCCGGTGGCGCCGGTGGAGAACACCACGGCGTCGTAGTACTCCTGCAGCTCCTCCACGGTGACGTCCTTGCCCACCTCGACGTTGCCCAGCAGGCGAATCTCGGGCTTGTCCAGCACGTTGTGCAGGGACTTCACGATGCCCTTGATGCGCGGATGATCGGGGGCCACGCCGTAGCGGATGAGGCCAAAGGGCGCGGGCATCCGCTCGTAGAGGTCGATCTGCACGTCCTGATCGGACTTCACCAGCAGATCGGAGGCGTAAATGCCGGCGGGGCCGGCGCCCACCACGGCAACGCGAAGGGGACGGGACATGTGGCTGTTCCTTATCTATTCCGAGAGCAGATACCTAACTCGGCATAGTCTACTGAGCGGGATCGGGGGCGGGAAGGGCGCGGGGTTGCCGCGTGGTCGCCGGGGTCCGGCCGTGGGTTTTCCGCAGGTTCCGCGCGGGGTGGCCAGCGGCGGGGGTACGGGGGCATTTCACCCCGTCATTTCCTCGTATCGAGGGTGCAGAGCCGGTAAAATCGGGCGGGTCAACGCTGTTGGTGCGCGGGTGAAAATAATCCGCTCCGCAAGAAAGGTCGTCCATGGCGCATTCTCGTTCCTTCCTGCTGACCGCAATCAATTGCATCTTCGAGGGGGTGGACGAGGAATCCTGGGCGCGCGACCTCGGCCTGCGCCTCCTGCCGGTGTCCGCCGACACTGCCGACGCCGCCCCCACGGTGGCCGGGGTGCTCGCCAGTGCGCCCCTGAGCCAGGGCGAGGCGCTGCTGCTCGGCACCGGCAACCACCTCTTTGACGCCCAGGTGGCCGCCGCCCTCGGCGTGCCGTTGCTGGCGCTCGTCGGCGGTTCCTCGGACTCCGCAGCCTCCGCAACCTCCGCCGCTTCCCCCGCGCGCGTGGACCTCGCCGTGGCGCAGATGAAGGACGCGGGCGCCGTGGTGGCGGCCTCGGGCACGGCTCGGGAGCTGCGGGCGCTGGGGGAGATCACCGCCAGCGCGCAGCCCGTCATGTCCCCCGAGGTCTTTGAGTCCTGGTTGCTGGACAAGGCGGCCGCGGCCAAGGCCCGCATCGTGCTGCCGGAGGGGGAGGATGACCGCATCCTCCAGGCCGCGCACGCCCTGCTGGCCCGCGAGGTGGCGGAGCTGACCATCCTGGGCAAGCCGGAGGAGATCGCCGCCCGCGCCGAGGCGCTGGGCCTGGATCTTTCGGCGGCCACGCTGGTGGATCACGAGAACGACCCGCGCGCCGAGGAGTTCGCGGAGCAGTTCGCGCAGTTGCGCAAGGCCAAGGGGGTGACCCTGGAGCAGGCCCGCGAGACGATGCGCGACATCTCCTACTTTGCCACCATGATGGTGCACACCGGGCAGGCGGACGGCATGGTCTCCGGCGCGGCCCACACCACCGCCCACACCATCAAGCCCGCCTTCCAGATCATCAAGACCGCCCCCGGCGCCTCCGTGGTGTCCTCCATCTTCCTCATGGTGATGCCGGGGCGCCTCTGGGCCTTCGGCGACTGCGCGGTCAACCCCAACCCCACCGCCGAGCAGCTCGGTGAGATCGCCGTGGTCTCGGCGGAGACGGCCGCGCAGTTCGGCATCGACCCCCGGGTGGCGGTGCTCTCCTACTCCACCGGCACCTCCGGCAGCGGCCCCGACGTGGACCGCGCCGTGTCCGCCACCGAGCGCGCCCGCGCCCAGGCGCCGCAGCTCAAGGTGGACGGGCCGCTGCAGTTCGACGCCGCCGTGGACGCCTCCGTGGCGGCGAAGAAGATGCCAGACTCCCCGGTGGCGGGCCGGGCCAACGTCTTCGTGTTCCCCGACCTGGAGGCCGGCAACATCGCCTACAAGACCGCCCAGCGCACCGCCGGCGCGCTGGCGGTGGGGCCGATCCTGCAGGGGCTGAACAAGCCCATCAACGACCTTTCGCGCGGGGCCACCGTGGCGGACATCGTGAACACCGTGGCCATCACGGCCATCCAGGCGGGAGGAAAATAATGTCCTTTGCACTTGTGCTCAACTCCGGCTCCTCCTCCATCAAGTTCCAGCTCGTGGACCCCGCCAACGGGGCCACGCAGCCGCCCTTTGTCAGCGGCCTGGTGGAGCAGATCGGGGAGCCCTCCGGCAGGATCACCCTGAAGCACCAGGGGAACAAGCACGAGGTGGAGGAGGAGATACCGGACCACTCCACCGGCCTTAAGCGCGTGTTCGCCCTCATGGACGAGCACGGCTGCGGCCCCACCCAGGTGGAGGTGATCGCCGTGGGGCACCGCGTGGTTCACGGCGGCATCCTCTTTTCCGCCCCGGAGCTGATTACGGACGAGATCGTGGGGATGATCCGCGACCTCATCCCCCTGGCACCCCTGCACAACCCGGCCAACGTGGACGGCATCGAGGTGGCCCGCGCCCTGCTCCCGGACATCCCCCACGTGGCGGTGTTCGATACCGGCTTCTTCCACACCCTGCCGCCCGCCGCCGCGCTGTACGCCATCAACAAGGACGTGGCCCTGGACAACGGCGTGCGCCGCTACGGCTTCCACGGCACCAGCCACGAGTACGTCTCCCAGCAGGTGCCCGAGCTGCTGGGGCTGCCCGCCGAGGCCGTCAACCAGATCACCCTGCACCTGGGCAACGGCGCCTCGGCGGCCGCCATCCGGGGAGGGCGCGCGGTGGACACCTCGATGGGGCTGACCCCGCTGGCCGGGCTGGCGATGGGCACGCGCTCGGGAGACATCGACCCAGGCATCGTGTTCCACCTGCACCGGCAGGCGGGCATGAGCATCGACGAGATCGACCAGCTCCTGAACAAGCAGTCCGGCGTCAAGGGTCTCTCCGGGGTCAACGACTTCCGCGCCCTGCGCTCCATGATCGAGGCGGAGGACGAGGACGCCTGGCTGGCCTACAACATCTACATCCACCAGCTACGCAGGTACATCGGCTCCTACATGATCGCCCTGGGGCGCGTGAACGCCATCACCTTCACCGCCGGGGTGGGGGAGAACGACGCCGCCGTGCGCGCCGACGCCCTCGCCGGGCTGGAGGCCTACGGGATCAAGGTGGACCCGGAGCGCAACGCCCGGCCCAACGAGGGGGCCAGGGAGATCTCCACGGAGGACTCCGCGATCAAGGTGTTCGTGGTGCCCACCAACGAGGAGCTGGCCATCGCGCGCTACGCCGTGGCCTTCGCCTAGGGTGAGGGGCGAGCGGCGCGGCGGGAGGGGCGGCGTCGATAGCACGAGCGGTGGGGAGGCGTTATCCTGGGCGGGCACATCGTTCCCCACCCCCAGGAGCCTCGCACCGTGGCAGACCTCGCCTACACACCGCAACCATCCCCGCACCTCGCGGCCCCGGGAATGGGCACCATGCACTCCGACGCGCAATCCTCGGACGCCACCCCGCTGCCGGGGCCGGGGGCGCGCCCCTGGAAGGTCTCCACGGTGGACCTCGGCGGAGCCTGCCCCACCGTGCTGTGCGGCGCCGACGGCCTGGTGCAGGTGCTCATGACGCAGCGCATCGGCTCCGGGCTGACCTTCCTGCGCCCCAAGGTGGTGGTGCTCGACCCCGCCAGCGGCGCCGTGCTGGGGGAGCTGGAGATCGCCAAGGGCGCGCTGCTCGGCGGCGTGTATGCCTTCCTGGACTCCTCGGACCGCATGGTGCTCGTGGACGGCACCAACACGCTCATGCGCATCGCCCACGACCCCACGGGCGGCAGCCTGTGGGTGGAGGAGCGCCTGGACCTCACCCGATTCCTGGGCCGCCGCGAGGGTGACCAGGTGGTGGGCCTGGTGCCGGACTGGCGCGGCCGCGTGTGGGTGGCCTCCGGGCAGGGGCAGGTGGCCGTGATCGACGAGTCCACCCACAGCCTCCACGCCATAACCCTCGGGGAGGACGAGCGCATCGATAACTCCATCTCCGCGGCCCCCGAGGGCGTGAGCGTGATTACCTCCCGGGCCATCTACCTCCTGGACGCCCAGCCGGGGCAGGCCCCGCAGGTGGTGTGGCGTCGGGAGTACGACGCCGGCTCCGCCCGCAAGCCGGGGCAGCTCGCCTGGGGCTCCGGGGCCTCCCCCACCTTCTTTGGCCCCGGCGGCAGCGACTACCTCATGCTCAGCGACAACGCCGACGAGCAGGAAAAGCTCATCGTCTACCGCACCGCCACCGGCGAGAAGGTGGGCGAGGCAGGGCTGTTTACCCCCGGCGCCTCCGGCACGGAGAACTCCATGATCGGCGTGGGCTCCACCGTCATCGGGGCCTCCACCTACGGCTACCCCTACCCGCGCTACCCGGAGAACGCCGGGGAGTCCGTGCCTAAGGAGGCGCCCTTCGCGCCGGGCCTGGAGCGCTGGGACGTGACCGATTCCGGCCTGGTCAACGTGTGGAAGCGTGACGACGTCTACTCCGCCGCCGTGCCCCGGCTTTCCTGCCCGGACGGCCTGGTGTACACCTGCGAGCGCCGCCCCGGCGTGCTGGGCAACGGCGTGAAGGTGCACGCCGTGGCCATCGACGCCGCCACCGGGGAGACCGTCTATGAGCAGGAGCTGCCCGGCCTGGTGACGGTCTTTGGCGTGGACACCCTCCAGATGGTGGGAACCATCAGCCCCGGCGAGGTGTGGTGGCAGGGCACCATCGGCGGCGTGATTCGGATCTCGGCGGCCTAAGGAATAAGGAGAGGCAGATGGATCGACGGAGCTTTTTGAAGATCGGCTCCCTCGCCGTGGCCGTGGGGGCGGTCACCGTGGTGCCCGGCGTGGGCAGCGCGGGCAGGGGCGTGGCGACGGCGGCCGAGGAATCCGGCGCGGCGGGTGCGGCTGCGGGCGGGCTGCGGCTGGAACTCGCCGCCGAGCCCACCGCCGAGGGCGGGGTGCTCACCCTGCTGCGGCTGCACAACGGCACCGACGCCGCCGTGGAAGAGGGCACGGAGCTGTACTTCGCGGCGCGCGTTCTCGACGGCGCGGGGCTCGTGGGCGCGGCGGCGGCCTGGGAGCCCGAGCGGTCCTCCGGCCAGCCGGGCGAGGGCCGCTGGGCGGTGGCGCTCCCGGAGGAGGTGGCCCCGGGCGGCAGCGCGGAGGTACCGCTGCTGTGGACCGGCGGCGGGGCGGGCGGCCTGGGCAGCAGCGGGGCGGGCGCGGACCGGGTGCAGGTGTTCGCCAGCCTGGTACTCAGCGAGGAGCCCTACCACGAGGTACAGTCCCCCGAGGTGCTGGTGGAGGGCTGAGGGGCGGGCACCGATGAGGGGCCTTCCGGTGCCTTCGGATTCGCGTGGGCCTAGGTGGTCTCCCTCGGCCACTCGGTGGTGAGATAGGCCTCCACCGCCTGGTTGTGAAAGGTATAGGGTCTGCCCCGCCTGATGATGCCGCGGACTATGTCAAGCCGCTGCGCCGCCGTTCCTAATTTCGAGGAGGGGCTTATCCCGGCGGTGTGCGCGATGGTGCTGAGGGTGCGTTCTGCGGGGTCGAGTTCTCCCATGACCTCGACGAGCAGCCGCTCCTGCTCGGGGAGCCGATCGAGGATATTGGCCACGTGGGACTCCGCCTCGTCGCGGACGGCCTGCCACCCCGCCAGCACGTCCTCGCGCGTGATGGTATCGGTGCTTCCGGCACGCCATGCGGAATCGCCGGCGAGCTGGAAGAGGAAAGGCTCCCCCTTGCTGAGGTCGATGATCGCGTCGCGGGCATCCTGATCCATGTACACGCTTTTCACTCCGCCCTCCCCGTCGCCTACCTCCCATCCCTGGTTGACGAGGGGAGCGAGGGCCTGCTCCATCTCCGAGGTGGTGACCGAGCTGAGCAGCGTTGACTTGAACCGGCGGGTGAAGGTTGCGCCCTTCTGGGAGCGCGCCATTCTCTCGAAGTCCGGGAGGCCGGAAAGATACACCGCGATGGGAAGGTATCGAGTGATCTCGCGGTTGCCCGGAGCCGAGACCGTCACCTCCTTAGTCAGGGCGTCGCCCAGGGAGATGAGGAGCTGCGAGAGGATCGCCTCGTCGGTGATGTTCTGGATCTCGTCGATGCAGATGAGCACCATCACGTTTCTCTCGATGGCCACGCGCCCGATTTCCACCAGGAGGTCGGTGAGCGCGACGTAGGCGTCCTCGCCCTCGGGGTGGGAGAGGGACACGGAGACGCCAAGCACGGCGATGCTGCGCACGCGATCGAGCAGGGACGCCAGGCCCTTTTCCACCCTGGTGGAAAGCCCCGCCTGGTCCGCGATGGTGAGCAGCGCCTTGGCCACCCGCTTCAGGGCGTCCGTGGAGGGAGGTATGCGGAGCTGGTCGGTGACCCAGTCGCCCTGTTTCCTCGCCTCCCTCGATATGAGGTTGACCAGGGAGGATTTTCCCACGCCCGGCTCTCCGAGGATGGTGCGCCCGCGCTCGGAGAGCCCGGCGATGCGGCGCGGGCGCACGATGCGGGTCCAATCGTTGATCTCCTGATCGCGTCCGGCCCAAATTGTGGGGACAACGTCCGAGCCCGGGCTAAACGGCGAGTCGGTCACGCCTCTCATGCTTGTTAAATTTAACAGCGATATGAGCCGTTGTTAAATTTAACAACGCCGTACCGCGCGGCGAGCAGGCGGCGAGAACGCGGCTAGAACCACGTCACCGGGCGCACCTGGTTGGCCATGTCCACCAGGTCGTAGCGGTGCCGGGGGAAGGGGGCGTTGCGGGCCTGGCGGCGCAGGGCGTCGGCCAGGGCGTAGCGCAGCCCGCGCTGGGTAAAGGGGTAGTCGAAGAGGTCGTTGGGGGAGGCCGCCCCGCGTAGCCCGGACTCCCGCAGGAACCTCAGTCCGGCGGAGAGCACGGCCGTCTTGATTTGGAGAAAGCGCGGCTCGTTGGTGGGGATCTCCTCCAGGCGGCGCGCGGCCCGGCGGATGCGGGATTCGCTGAGGTCGCCGGAGATGAACTGCAGGATGTTGGTCAGCTGCGCCATGCGGTGGTGCCGGGACGCCTGGGGCACCTTGTCTAGGGCCTGCACGGCCAGTTCGAGCTGGTTTTCCGCCATGAGCTGGCGGGCCAGGCCGAAGGCGGAGGAGACCGTGGCGGGGTTGGTCACCCACACCAGGCTGTACAGGCGGATGGCGTGGAAACGCAGCAGCAGGGGGTCCTGGGTCAGGTGCGTCCAGTCCCGGGCGATGCGGGCGAAGAAGTCCCTGGCCAGCTCCTCAAAGTTCGAGCCGGAGGAGGTGATGGCCCGGGCGGCCTCCTCGGGCAGGAGGGTCTGGTCTGTGTAGCCGAGGTCCTGGAGGATGAGCTCGTCCACGGCGGCCAGGGCGAGCTTGGGGGCAGCCTCGCCGGGCAGGATGCGCAGCACGTTGTAGAAGTGCTGCTGGGCCTGCCGGTAGTCCTCCATGAGCAGGTAGGTGGTGGCGGAGTACCACTGGTAGCGCCAGTCGTGCCCCAGGCGGTATTCCAGGGAGGAGAGCCAGGACCGGGCCTGCCCGGTAAAGCCGAGGTCGAGCATGGCGCGCACCACCCCGAAGGGGATCTCGGCGGACTTCTCGTACTCCGGGGTGTTCATCGCCTGGTGCAGCGTCTCCAGGGCCTCCTCCGGCTCGGTGTAGGAGAACCCGGAGAGCATGCCCGCGCCCACGTCGTCCCGGTCCACCAGGGGCACCGGCAGCGCCTGCATGACCTCCCCGGAGGTGATGCGCACGGTGCGGTCGATGCCGTCGATGAGCTGGTCGGTGCGGAACACCAGGTGCTTGGTGCCAAAGGTGCGGCGCTGCGGGGAGAACAGGGAGTGCTGGGAGGGGAACTGCCGGTTATCGCGCAGCGCGATGACCTCGCGCAGCACCCCGTAGAGCTGGCTGCGCAGCGCGGCGAGGCTGCCGAAGCGCTCCTCCGGGTTCGGGTTGGTGGCGCGCACCAGCAGCCGGTAAAAGCTCAGGTAGCGGCGAAGCTGCGGCTCGTCGGTGGGGGAGGGGATGCCCGGGTCCAAGGCGCCGTCGGTGGTGGGCATGGCAAGCGTGAGGGCGGCCAGCGTGCGGCCCACGGTGTAGATGTCGCTGGCCACGCTGGGGCCTCGGGTGGGAACCTCCGGGGCCTGGTAGCCGCGCGTGCCGTAGATGTACCCGTAGGCCTCGATGCCGGAGACCGCGCCCAGGTCGATGAGCTTGACCTGGTCCTCGGTGGCGATGATGTTCTCCGGCTTGAGGTCGTTGTACACCACTCCCCGGGAGTGCAGGTATTCCAGGGCGGGGAGGATCTCCAGGATGTAGGCGATGGCGACGTCGATGGGCAGCCTGCCGCTGGGGTAGGAGCGCATGCGGTCGCGCAGGCTGGGCCCGCCCACGTACTCCATGACGATGAACCCCCCGGGCACCCGGGGATCGTCGATGAAGTTAAAGATCTTCACGATGCCGGGGTGGGTGATGTCCGCCAGGAACTCGCGCTCGGCCTCCGCCGCGCCGGCGTCGTGCGCCTCCTTCTCCGCCTGCATGCCCTTGAGCACCACCAGGCGCTCGGAGACGTTGCGGTCCTCCGCGAGGTAGATCCACCCCATGCCGCCGTGGGCGATGACGCCGAGCACCTCGTACTGTTCCGCCACGATGTCCCCACGGGAGAGCTGCGGCTGCGCCACCTTCTTCTCGGCGGGGTCGCGCAGCGCCTGCTCCGGGGGGACGAGGTTGATAAACGGCAGGGTGACCATGCCGTCGGCCACGGTGCGGTCGGTGCGCCGCTCGGCGCGGCGGCGCCGGAACGTGCTCAGGGCCTCCCGCCGTGCCCGCTCCGAGGCGTCCATCCGGGCGGCGGCGTCGCGCAGCGAGCCCATGTCGTCGATCAGGGCGGCGATGCCCCCGATCTCGGCTCCCTCGGTGTCCTCGTCGTCGGCAAAGGGATCGAAGGGCACGGCGGCGGTGGCGGGCTCCTCGTCCTCGTCCGCGAAGGGGTCAAAGGGCACGGCCTCCGTGGCGGGGCCCTCGGGGTCGGTGGCCTCCGCGCTGTGCTCCGCGCCGGTGGGCTCCTCCTCGTACAGGTGGGCCTCGTCGTCGCGGGGGACGTCCTCGCGGGGGTACTCCTCGCGCTCACTCATCGGCTTCCTCCTCGCGGTATTGCAGCGGCGGCGGCCCGGCGCTGCGCAGGTAGGGGCCGAACCAGGCGTCGTACATCCGCCACCAGGTGCCGTCCGAGCGGATGCGCTCCAGGGTGGAGTTCACCTGGCGCACCAGCCCGGGGCTGCCGCCCTCCTCCGGGCGCGCCATCGCCACCCCGTAGTGCTCCTCGGAGAGGGAGGGGCCCACGATGCGGGTGAACTGGTCCTGGGCGGCGATGCCGGAAAGCAGGGCGTCGTCCGCCAGGATGGCCTCCGCCTGGTGCTGCTGCAGCGCCACCAGGCAATCGGACCAGCTTCGGGTCTTGAGGATGGAGGAGTCCGGGGCCTGGGCGCGGGTCTCGCGCAGCCCCGTGGAGCCGTCCGCCACGCACACGGTGCGCCCGCCGAGGTCGTCGAGGGACTCCACGCCCGAGCCGGTGGTGACCAGCAGCCGCTTGTCCGTGGTGAGGTACGGGGTGGAAAAGGCTACCGTCTGCTGGCGCTCCTCGGTGATGCTCATGGTGCGGATCACCGCGTCCACGGCGCCCTTGTTCAGGGAGTCCAGGCTATCGGCGGACTCCATGAAGCGGAACTCCACCCTGGCGGGGTCGCCAAAGATGTCCCGGGCTATCTCGCGCGCCAGGTCCACCTCGAAGCCGCGCAGGTCCCCGGTGCCGGGGTCGCGGTAGCTGATGCGGTAGAGGGACTGATCCACGCCCACCACCAGGCGCCCGCGCTCGAGGATCTCCGGCACGCGCTCCTTCGCCGTGGCGGCGTCGGGGCGCAGGGAGCCCGCCGCGCTGTAGCTCTCGCCGGGCTCGGCCCGCTGCTCGCCCGGGCGCTCCAGCACCGCCCCCGCGGGCAGCGGCGGGCCGTAGGTGAGCGCGGCGGCGGGGGCGCTGTCCTGCTGCTGCGGCTGGTGGCGCATGGCGCGCTCCGCCAGCGGGGACGAGCACGAGGCCAGCAGCGCGGCGGCCCCCAGCGCGGCCAGCGCGCGCAGCGTTCTCGACGCCCCCGGTGCGGCGCCGGGGCGGGGCGGGCGGAACGTGCGGGGCGGGATCATAGGTACTCCTGGAGGCGGGGACGGATGCCCAGCACCACGGCCACCACGGAGCTCAAGGCGAGCAGGAGCACCGCCAGGGACACCAGCGCGGTGGCGCCGAGGCCGTCGCGGATGAAGGAGCGCATGGTGGAGCGGGACTGCGAGATCAGGTCGCTCAGCGCGCCGTCGAGGCTGGCGAAGGCCTCCGCCGTGGTGCGGTCCTGCGGCCCCTGCGCGGACACGTCCGTGGTCAGGTGCATGGCGGTGGAGAACTCCCCCGAGCGCAGGGCCGCCACCAGGTCCTCGTGGGCCTCCTCCCACTGCCGCAGCGCCGCGCGCGCCTCGCCCAGCGCCTCGGGCGCGGGGGCCTTGCCCTCGGAGTGCGCCCGCTCGACGTCGTCGAGCGCGGAGCTTAGCGCCCGGGTGGTCTCCTCGAAGGAGCTGTTCGTGGCCTCGATGCTCTGGCGGCGCACCAGCGCCAGCGTCTCCGTGGTGCGCGCCTGCTGGGCGAGGATGCGCGAGGTGGTCAGCGAGTCCCAGGGCAGCGCGGCCCGCTCGAAGCTGCGGTTGCCGGCCTGCCAGGTGGCAAAGTTGGAGCCGGAGACCCACAGGATCGCCACCAGCATCATGCCCGTGGCCGCAAGGAACCCCTTGTTGAGGCGGCGGCGCGTGATGCGCCACAGCCACCACTGGGCGATGAGCAGGAAGATCACCGCCGCGAGGAGCCCGGACAGCGGCACCCACTGGGGCCGCATGGCCTGGTACTGCTGCGCGGAGACGCTGTGGCTGGTGTGATCGAAGAGGGCCGAGGCGTCCTCCAGGATCTCGTTGCGCATGAGGGAGGAGGCGGCCGCCATGTAGGACACGCTCACGGGGTTGCCCTGCCGGTTGTTGGCCCGCGAGGTCTCCACCAGCCCCGCGTACACCGGGAGCTGGCGCTGCACCCGGGCGATCAGCTCCGAGGCGGCGGAGTCCGCGTCCCCGATGCCCGCCGCCACCTCGGAGGCGGCCTGGGAGGCGCGGTCGAGCGCCTGGTAGTACACGCTTAAGGATTCCTCCGGCACCACCCCGGACTGCACCATGCCGGTGGTGGCCATCGTGTCCGCCAGGGACAGCGACGTATAGAGATTGTGCGCCGCGTAGCTGGTGGGCTCGGTGGTATCGAGCATCTCCGTGAGGGACCGCTGCCGGGCCGCGGAGGAGTCGCTCATGGAGTAACCGGCGGCGAAGAGCGCGGTGGCCAGGATGATCGTCAGGGTGACCATCTTGCCCGGGGTGGTGGAGACGAAGCGCCAGATCACCCGCACCCGGTACAGCGGCCCGGAGGAGGCGGTGACCCACAGCGTCTTGAGGGAGCTGCGCGGGGCGGAGTCCTCCTCCTCCACCCGATCCAGCCAGTGGTCCTCCGTGTCGTGCGGAAGCTCGGAGGCGTTGAGCAGGGGGGCCTTTCGCCGCACCCGGGTGTGCTCCCACGGGTGGCGTAACCGCTGGCGTAGGTTTCCCTTGGGGGAGTGTCCCTCATCACCAGTCATTTCTTTAGGATAACGCGACCACCCGTGCTCTGGCTAGCACTAGGCTGGAAAGGCATGAACGGCGATGGCAACGGATGGGCGGCGGGGCCGCGCGGCGGCACCCTGTGGGGCAGGTTCGGGGCGGCGGGCCTGCTGCTGGTGGCGCGCCGGGACCGCTCCGTGCTCATGCAGCACCGCGCCCCGTGGACGCACCACGGCGGCACCTGGGCGCTGCCGGGAGGGGCGCGGGACTCCGGGGAGAGCGCCGCCGAGGCGGCCCTGCGCGAGGCGCGGGAGGAGACGGCGATCGACGCCGCCTCGGTGCGCGTGCTGGGGGAGCGCCGCACGGCGGGCCCCTTTCCCGCCGACCCGACGCGCCCCGAGCTGGCCGGGCAGTGGACTTACACCACGGTGCTCGCGGAGACCGCCACCGGCGAGGCCCTGGACTGCCGCGCCAACGAGGAGTCCCTGGAGCTGCGGTGGGTGGGCGTCGAGGAGGTGGCGTCCCTGCCGCTGCTGCCCGCCTTCGCGCGGTCCTGGCCCTGCCTGCGGCGGGAACTTGTGGCACGCTTAGGTATGTGATTGAAGTCAGGGGATTGACAAAGAAGTACGGTGCCACGCTGGCCGTGGACGACCTCAGCTTCTCCGTGCGCCCGGGGGCGATCACGGGGTTCCTGGGGCCCAACGGCGCGGGCAAGTCCACCACCATGCGCATGATCCTGGGCCTGGATAGGCCCAGCGCGGGCAGCGCCACCATCGACGGCCGCCCCTACGCGGAGTTGGAGCACCCGCTGCGGCAGGTGGGCGCGCTCCTCGACGCCAAGGCGGTGCACCCGAACAGGTCCGCCGCCAGCCACCTGCGCTGGATCGCCGCGGCCAACGCCATCCCCCGCTCCCGCGTGGACGAGGTGCTGGGCGTGGTGGGGCTGAGCAACGTGGCCGGGAAGAAGGCCGGGGGGTTCTCCCTGGGCATGGGGCAGCGCCTGGGCCTGGCCGCCGCGCTGCTGGGCGACCCGCACACGCTCATCCTGGACGAGCCCGTCAATGGCCTCGACCCCGAGGGCATCCGCTGGGTGCGCACCTTCCTGCGCGCCTTTGCCGCCCAGGGCCGCAGCGTGCTGGTCAGCTCGCACCTGCTCTCCGAGATGGCGCTCACCGCCGATCACCTGGTGGTGATCGGACAGGGGAGGCTGATCGCGGACACCCCCACGGCGGACTTCGTGCGCGAGCACGCGGGCTCCTCGGTGCTGGTGCGCGCCGCCCGCCCGGAGGGCCTGGAGGCGCTGGAGGGCGCGCTGCGCGCGGCCCTGCACCCGGTGACGCGCGGCACGGACCCCGAGGGGCGCGCCCGCCTGACGGTGCAACAGGCCGACACCGACGAGGTGGGGCGCATCGCCTTCGCGGCCGGGGTGCAGCTCGCGGAGCTGGCGGAGCAGACGGCCTCGCTGGAGGACGCCTTTATGGACAGCACCGGGGCGGCCGTGCAGTACCGCACCGGCGGAGCGGAGGAGAGGTAACCAATGACTACGCTGATCAACGCCTGCCGCGCGGAGTACCTCAAGCTGCGCACCACCGCCTCGCTGTGGTGGACGAGCGTGTTTTTCCTCCTCGCAGCCCTGGCGGCCCCCCTGCTGATGGGGATCGTCACCCGCAACCTGGACGAGGGCTTGACCGGGATGGTCACCCCGGCCTCGGTGCTGGGCGGGCTCGTTGGGGTGGCTCCCGTGCTGGTGATCGTGCAGGCCACCATGACGGTGACCACGGAGTACCGCTACGGGCTACAGGCCACCACGCTGCTGGCCACCCCGCGCAGGCTCGCGGTGGCGGTGGCCAAGCTGCTGGTGTACGCCGCGCACGCCGTGGCGCTCACGCTCGTGGCCATGACCCTGGCCTACCTGATCGCGGGGGCGCTTCTCCCGGGGTTCTCCCCCGTGGAGTTCTTTGGCGATCCCGAGGCCCAGTGGATGTATTGGACGCTGCCGCTGGGGATCGCGCTGCTGGTGGCCCTGGCCCAGGGCGTGGCCATGCTGGTGCGCAACACCGCGGGAACTGTGGTGGCGCTGCTGGCCTGGGTCTGGGTGGTGGAGTCCGCGATCTCCTTCGCGCCCCGAATAGGGGCTGCGGTGCAGGAGTACCTCCCCAGCCAGCACTTCTATGCCTTTGTGACGCAGGAGGCCGTGTCCGGCTGGGGCGGGCCCCTGGCCTCCGGGGCCTACTTTGCGCTGTGGGCCGTGGCGATCTGGGGGTTGGGGTCCCTGGCTTTCTCCCGGCGGGATGCGTAGGGGTGCGCGGCGGTCCTGCGGCGCCCGAGGAACCGGCTAAGGGGCCCGCGCCTGCGACCTAAAGCGCCACCACGAGCGCCAGGATGAGGGCCGGGAGCCCCAGGTAGGCCGCGGTGAGGGCGGCGAGCACGCCCAGCGGGCGTCGGCTGGTCGCGGCTGCGCTCAGCGAGGCCAGCCGCAGGAGGCCCCGCTGTGCCCCCGGGATCAGGAGCACGAGCAGCGCGCCGAGCACGTTGAAGATCACGTGCACGAGGGCGGCCTGGAGGGCAAACACGCTCAGGGTGCTATCCGGCAGCGCCCAGAACGCCAGCAGCGCGCCCACCGTGGTGCCCACGTTGGCGCCCAGGATGAGGGCGAGGCCCTCGCGCTGCGTGAGGGTGCGGGTGGCGGCGAAGGGGAGTAGGGAGACGATGGCCACGGTGGAGGACTGGATCACCGCCGTGCCCACCGCCCCGGTGGCGACCCCGGCGGCGGTGGAGCCGCCCACGGTGCGCTCGAGGGCGCTGAGCGTGGTGGCGGCGAAGAGCGAGCGCAGCAGCAGCCGCATGGCGCGCAGTCCGAGGAAGATGAGCAGCGCCCCGATGACGGCGCAGAGGAAGCCCGCCACGGAGGGAGCCATGCGCCCGATGAGCCCCTGGGTGCCGAGGGCCTGGATGAGCGGGTAGAGCGGGCCCGGCATCACGATGTCCCCGGTGGGGGCGTGGTCGCCGGGGTGGAGGGCCAGGCGGGCGATGGACTGGGAGAGGGACTGCAGGGGGTGCAGCGCCAGCTCCAGGGGGAAGACGATGGCCACCATCAGGGCGTTGAACCAGGGGTGCAGGAACGCGGTGGTGAGCGCCTGCCGGAAGGCCTCCGGGTGGCGGACGTAGCTAAACGACGCCACGAGGGCCGTGAGCGTGGTGCCGATGTTGGACCCCAGGATGAGGGGAATGGCCACGGGAACGCCGATGGCGCCGGTGCCCACGGCGGCGACGGTGAGGGCCGTGGTGGTGGAGGAGGATTGCAGGAGCGCGGAGGCCAGGACGCCGATGATGAGGCCGATGAGCGGGGCCGAGGCGGCCTGGAAGATGCGGCCGGTGTACCCGGCGCTCATGCCGTAGATGCCGTCTACCACAAAGTAGATGCCCAGCAGTAGGGCGAGGACGGCGGTGGCCACTCCGGCGCAGCGCAGGAGCTTGCCCGCGGTGGAGAGCAGGACCACGTCGTCGTGCTCCGCGATGACCTTGGGGTTCATGTAGTGCTGGGTGCCGAGGGCGGTGGAGGCGGTGCCAGGGCTGGCGGTCCAGGTTGCCACGGCACCTCCTGCTAAGCACTAGGGGATGGGAGTTTGCCCGATATTTTCCTATCAGTAACCTATCAGTTACCTCGGGCGGCTAGTAATCGCATAAAAACAGCGCCCCGCGTGGTGCGGGGCGCTGTTTTTAAGTCGCGCTGGCTGGTGCTACCAGAATCGCTGCACGGCGTAGGTGCCCTTCTTACTGTCCTCGACCCAGCCCACGCCGATCATGCTGGCTTCGGGGTCCAGCATGTTGGCGCGGTGCCCAGGGGAGTTGTACCACTGGTCGGCGGCCCACTGCGGGGTGCGCTTGCCGTTGCCCCAGGCCACGTTCTCGGCGGCGTGGGTGCTCTCGTCGTGGAAGGTGTGGTCGCCCTTGCCGTCGTCCGCTTTGCGCATCGTCTCGGCCCACTCCTGGGACTCCGCGGTCAGCTCGTCGTCGCAGTTCACCTTGTCGAGCCCGTTGGAGGTGCGGTACTCGTTAGTGGCGTTAACCACATTTGCCACGTGGTAATCGGCGCAGTTGAAGGCGTGGGCGGCCTGTGCGGGGGCGATCATCACGGTGGCGGCGAGCGCTGCGGTGGAGACGGACTTCATGGTGGTGCGCAGGGAGAACATCCTGTGGGCCTTTCGTTTTTTGCTTCGTTGCTTTGCTGAAACCCACATTATGGAGCCGGGGGAGGAAGCGCGACTTTCCCTCCTATGGTATGAGATATTACCTATCGTGATAATAGGTCAAAATTATCTAAAAAGGTCCAGCTTGGCGGATGTCGGAGGTGCGACCTCCCCGGAAAATGCCAGTACATGTCTCATGTGGTAAACATCGTACGTCCGGCGACCGCGCTAAAGGGCGGAGATCGGTCAACCGACGTCGGTACGAAGGTATATTTATGTGATCCTGCACACTTTTTAAGGTGCGTGAAAATGCTATACCTTTTTTGGCGGCCCGGACCCCTTTTTCCATCGTGACCAGGGATTTATTGGTTGGATGTCTGATGTTCTATGTCTGAACCTATTGTCTGACGTTAATACTGGCTGGTGGAATGGCAGATCGGATGTCGGCTGAGGGTGTGCGGCGGCCCGGCTGGCGGATTTTTTACTGCAGCGCGGAGGTTAGCCGCATGACGTTATCCACGTAGCGGCGCACAAAGCCGCGCTGGTTCCACCTGCGCAGGGTCAGCTCGGTGGACACCGATTGGTAGGCCGCCGTGAGCTCGTTGAGCTGTGAGATGAGGTTGCCACGCACCACCATGAGGGAGACCTCGTAGTTGAGGCCAAAGCTGCGCATGTCCATGTTGGAGGAGCCCAGCACCGCGATGGGGTCGCCGTCCGGGGCGTCCGGATCGGCCAGGAGGTACTTGGTGTGCAAAACGTAAGGGGCGGGGAACTGGTAGATGTGCACCCCGGCCTCCAGGAGCGCCTGGTAGTAGCTGGACTGGGCGTGGTGCACCATGAATTGATCGGCCTCCTCGGAGACCAGCAGCTCCACCCGCACTCCCCGGTAGCAGGCGGTGGTCACGGCGGAGAGCAGGGACTCGTCCGGGATGAAGTAGGGGCTGCACAGGATCAGCCGCTCCTTGGCGTGGTGCACGATGGAGGTGAACATCCGCAGGTTCGGCTCGGTGGTGTACCCGGGGCCGGAGGGGAGCACCTGGGCCACGTTGGTGGCCGAGGAGGAGAGCGCGGACGGGGTGGCCGGGTGCGGGGCGCTGCTGAGCTGAAGGTCCTCCCTGGACTCCAGGTACCAGTCCACGGCAAAGATCATCTCCAGCGAATCCACGATGGGCCCCTCAAGCTCCACCATGACGTCGATCCACTGCAGGTTCTTCCTTCTGTTCTTGCGCATCAGGTAGGAGCGCGCGATGGCGTTCTGGGAGCCCATGAACCCCACCGTGCCGTCCACCACCACGATCTTGCGGTGGTTGCGCAGGTCGGGGCGTCGGAACCTGCCGCGCCAGGGCTGCAGGGGGAGCATGAGCTGCCACTCCACCCCGATGGCGTCGAGCCTGCGCCCGAGCCTCCGGTAACCGGGGTACTTGTGGCTGCCCACGTGGTCAAAGAGCAGGCGCACCTGCACCCCGCGCGCCACGGCGCGCTCCAGGGCACGGAAGAACACGTCCGTGGTCTCGTCCCACGCCATGATGTAGATCTCCACGTGGACGTGGTCCCGCGCGGCGTCGATGGCCTGCGCCATGCGGCGCAGCGTGTCCTCGTAGTCCGCGTGGAGCCCCGCGTTGATGGCGGGCACGGCGGGGAAGTTGGTGAGTGTGCGGTTGAGCCGCACCAGCGAGGTGATCTCGGGGGAGAGCGTCACGCCGGGGGGATAGTCCGGGGCCTGCTCCTGGATGTCCTCGATCATCGCGTTGGCCTCCTGCTGGATGCGGTGGCGCCTGCGGTTGATGTAGGGGCTGCCCATCAGCAGGAACAGGGGCAGGCCCACCACGGGCAGGAGCAGGATCACCAGGAGCCAGGCGGTGGACGAGCTGGGGCGGCGCCCCTCGGGCACGTAGCCGATGGCGATGATCTTGATGGTGTAGTCCACCACCAGGCCGATCATCTGCCAGGTGTCCAGGTTGATGTTGAAGGAGAACACGCTCGGCACCGCAGGTTTCCTCAGCGCACGCTGTCAAAGTCCGGGCCCAGGCGGTAATCCACCACCACGGGGGCGTGGTCCGAGGCGCCCTTGCCGGAGCGCTCCTCCACGTCCACGAATCCCGAGGCGGCGCAGTCCGCCAGCGCGCCGCTGGCGAGCTGGAAGTCGATCCTCATGCCCTCGTTCTTGCCAAAGCGCCCGGCGGTGTAGTCCCAGTAGGTGTAGCGGGTCTGCTCCGTGAACTGCCGCGTGACCTCGCGCAGCCCGGCCTCCTCGAGGGCCTGGAAGGCGGCGCGCTCCGGCTCGGTGACGTGGGTGCGGCCCTCGAAGAAGCCGACGTCCCACACGTCCTCGTCGCGCGGGGCGATGTTGAAGTCCCCCATGAGCAGCAGCCGGGCCCCGGGGTCCGCCGCGAGGTGCTCGGCCACCTGGTCGCGCAGCGTCCACAGCCAGCGCAGCTTGTAGTCGTAGTGGCGGTCCGCGATCTCGCGGCCGTTGGGCACGTACAGGCTCCACACCCGAACCCCGCCGCAGGTGGCCCCCACGGCGCGGGCCTCGCGGGCCTGCTCGGCGGCGGGGTCCTTGGCAAAGCCGGGCTGGTGGGAAAAGTGGGTGCGCACGTCCTTTAGCCCCACGCGGGAGAGGAGGGCCACCCCGTTCCACTGGTGGTAGCCCACGTGCGCTACCTGGTAGCCCATCTCCTCGAAGCGGGCGTAGGGGAACTTCTCGTCGGAGCACTTGGTCTCCTGCACGGCCAGCACATCGACCTCGTGGCGGCGCAGAAAGTCCGCCATTCTGTCCGCGCGCGTGCGCGCCGAGTTCACGTTCCAGGTGGCTATGCGCATGGCTACGAGGATAGCCGGTGGTGGGCGTAGCGGTGGCGATGGTGCTCCACGAAGCCCTGCGAGCCGTACAGCCTCACCCCGGCCTCGTTGGAATCGAGCACCTGGAGGTAGGCCGCCTGCGCGCCGTGCTCGGCGCCCCAGGCGAGCATCTCCACGCCCAGCCAGGAGGCCAGGCCGCGGCGTCGATACGCGGGGGCGACCTCCACGGCGGAGTATCCCAGCCACCGGCGCCCGTCCTGGGACTCGGTGATGGTGCCCCTGGTCACCGCCACCGTCTCGCCCGTGGTAGCAAGGACGCGGCCAAATCCGAGCGTGCCGTGGATCTCCGAGCGCAGCAGCCGCAGCGCCCGCTCGGGCAGGGGCGTGCCGCGAAAGTGATACATGGCCAGCCAGGCGGGGTCCGGCTGCGCGTCCACCCGGAAGCGGAAGCCCGGCACCCCGGCGGGGGCGGGCTCCTGCGGGGAAGGCTTATCGATGCCCTTGGTCATCACCAGGATCTCCGGGCCGTACTCCCACTGCGGGCCCGCGCACAGGGCCTCCGCCGGGCGGCCGATGCGCTCCGGGACGTGCAGGATCGTCGGCAGGCCGTGCTCCGCGTAGAACGCCCGGATCTCCTCGAGGGGCACGGCGCCCAGGCTCGCGGCGGGGCCCAGGGGCGTGGCGGAGTTGGAGCGCTCCGTGATGCCGTCCCCGGCGCGCAGCAGCCACTGGCCGTCCTCGCTCCACCTGTGCTCGATGCCGGGGAAGGCCTCGGCGGTGGCCTGCTCGATGGCGCGGATCTCGGAGTTGAGCACGCGCCGGGGCGAGAGCCTGCGCACCACCTTGACCTGCTCGGCGGGGATGGTCACCGCCGGGGCGCGGGAGGGCAGCCCGCCCACCTTCTGCGGGCGCACGGTGAGGGGATCGAGGCTGAGGACGTGCCCCACGACGTCGCTGAGGTGCCCCGGGGTGTCCGGGAGCGCGCGGCGCACCACCACCCGGTCGCCCACCGCGACGGGCTGGTTGCGGAACCACCTGCTCATGGCGCGCGGCGGCGGTTACTCGGCCTCGGGGGCGTCGTCGTGCCCGAAGGGGTCGGGGTCCACGCCCGGCATCCAGGTGTTGCCCGCGCGGTTCCACTCGTGGGCCTTGATGGCCTTCTTGGCCTGGCGCTTGTAGCGGCCGATCAGGGTATCGGTGTACACGTAGCCGTCCAGGTGCCCCACCTCGTGCTGCAGGCAGCGGGCGAGGAAGCCCGTCCCCTCCACCTCGATGGGGTTGCCGTCGAGGTCCACGCCGGTGACCTTGGCCCAGTGGGCGCGCCCGGTGGGGAAGCCCTCGCCGGGCACGGAGAGGCAGCCCTCGTCGTCGCTGCCGTCGTCGGCGGGCATGGTCGTGGGGATCTCGGAGGTCTCCAGCTCCGGGTTGATCACGTACCCGCGGTGCCAGTGGCCCTCGTCGTCCGGGCAGTTGTACACGAAGAGGCGCAGGGACAGGCCGATCTGGTTGGCGGCCAGCCCCACCCCGTGCGCCACCTCCATCGTCTCGAACATGTCCTCGATGAGGGCTTCGTGGTCGCGGTAGGGGGCGCTCACGGGCTGCGTGGGGTTATGCAGTACCGGATCGCCGTAGATCACAATGGGGCGCACAGTCATGAAATACAGTGTAGGCATGGCCCTGAGTGACTTCGACGCGCGCCTGCTGGACTTTGCCGAGCGGGCCCCGCGCGCCCTCGGCGCTCGGGAGGAGGCGATCCGGGCGGAGCTGGGGATCAGCCCGGTGCGCTACTACCAGCGCCTCAACCTGCTTATCGACGCCCCCGAGGCGATGGCCGCGCACCCGGCGCTGGTGCGGCGGCTGGGGGTGCTGCGGGAGCGCCACGGGAAAATGTAATTTTTGATATGTAGAGTGGCTAGTGTGTCTGATGTGAATAAAGATCAAGATGGTTACGACGAGTACGGCAACTACGAGGGGTACGAGGATGCCTACCCGGAGGAGGCCTACGCGGCCGGCGCCGCCGGGGAGGCGGAGCCGGTAGACGGCCCCGAGGAATCCGGGGACGGCAACGGAATACCCCTCCGGGGCTTAGCGATGGTGCTGGTTGCCGTGGCGATCCTCCTGGCGATCTGGGGAATCTGGTCCCTGGTGGGCGGCGGCGATGACGCCGACAAGGAGGGCGACGCCGCCGCGTCTACCCAGGCGAGCGCCCCCGCCACCCAGGCGAGCGCGCCGAACTCCCAGCTCGGCCAGCAGGGCCAGCCGGGGCAGCAGCCCGCCGTGACGGGCGCGCCCCAGCAGGTGCCCTCCGAGCAGAACCCCGCCGCCGGTGCCCCCGAGGCCAACCGCCCCGCCGCCTCGAGCGGCGCCGCCGAGGCCCAGGACCCGAACGCGGCCCCGGCCGCCCAGGGCGATCCCCGCGCCGGGCAGGCGCGCGGCGAGGAGGGAGCCAACGCGGAGCGCGGCACCGAGGCCAACGAGGCCAACAACGCCGCGCCGGGCGCCCAGGCCCCCGCCGGGCGCGTGAACGTGCTCAATAACTCCACCGTGCAGGACCTCGCGGCCAACACCTCCCGCCAGCTCGAGGGGCAGGGCAACCAGATCGGCGAGGTGGGCAACCTCCCGGAGGAGCAGTACAAGGTCAACGAGACCACCGTGTTCTACCAGCCCGGCAGCGAGGAGCGCGCGCGCAAGCTGGCCGAGCAGCTCGGCGGCGTGGCCCGCCCCTACGATCCCAACCTCCCCGCCACCACGGCCGGGCAGGGTGACCTCACCGTGGTGTTGGCTGGGGCTGTGGCGGCTCCCACCCGGTAGGATGCTTTCAGGCCCACCTCCCCAACCCTGAAACGGAGGCAAGCAGACGCTATGCCTGAGATCACCTTCGCACGCTCGCCGCGCCCCACGCTGGGGGTGGAATGGGAGGCGGCGCTCATCGACCCCGCCACCTACGACCTCGCGCACAAGGCCGCCGAGGTCATCGAGATCGTGGAGCGCGAGCACCCCGAGGTACACCTGGAGCGGGAGTTCCTTCAGAACACCGTGGAGCTGGTCACCGGCATATGCGACGACGTCCCCCAGGCGGTGCGGGAGCTGCGCCACGGCCTCGACGCCGTGCGCGCGGCGGCCTCCCGGCTGGGCCTGCGGGTGTGGTCCTCCGGCTCCCACCCCTTCTCCGACTTCCGGGAGAACCCGGTCTCCGTCAAGGGCACCTACAGCGAGATCATCGAGCGCACGCAGTACTGGGGCTCCCAGATGCTCATCTGGGGCATCCACGTTCACGTGGGCATCAGCCACGAGGACCGGGTGTGGCCCATCATCAACGCGATCATGACCAAGTACCCGCACCTGCTGGCGCTCACCGCCTCCTCCCCGGGGTGGGACGGGGTGGACACCGGCTACGCCTCCAACCGCACCATGCTCTACCAGCAGCTCCCCACCGCCGGGATGCCGTACCAGTTCGGCTCCTGGAAGCAGTGGGAGGACTACATGCGGGACCAGGGCATCTCCGGCGTGATCAACCACACCGGGTCCATGCACTTCGACGTCCGCCCCGCCCCCAAGTGGGGCACCATAGAGGTGCGCATCTCCGACGCCACCTCCAACCTCCAGGAGCTCTCCGCCGTGGTGGCGCTCACGCACTGCCTGGTGGTGCACTACGACCGCATGTACGACCTCGGGGAGGAGCTGCCCACCCTGCAGCCGTGGCACGTGGCCGAGAACAAGTGGCGGGCCGCCCGCTACGGGCTCGAGGCCCTGGTGATTACCTCCCGGGACACCGAGGAGGCGTGGGTGCGCGACGACCTGCGCGCCCTGGTGGAACTGCTCATGCCGCTGGCCGAGGAGCTGGGCTGCGCGGCGGAACTGGCCCTGGTGGAGGGCATCCTCGAACGCGGGGCGGGGTACGCGCGTCAGCGGGCCCTCTACCGGGAGCACGGCTCCTGGGTGCCCGCCGTTAAGGCGGCCTGCGACGAGCTGGACGCGGGGCTATCCCCTCGGTAGCAGGTAGGCGCGCTTGCGGCTCGTGGGCGGGGCGGCTCCTGCTGTTTTTCTATCCCGCGCGAGTATGCGATCCACTGTGCTCACTGAACTCTCAGTGAGCACAGTGAGCCTCTCACTCTAGAAACTGAGCCCCTCAGTGAAGAAACTGAGGGGCTCAGTGTGCACCACTGAGGCCTCGGTGAGCGGCCTCAGTGAGCGACCTCGGCGGGTGCCTAGCGCCGCTTGTTGAGGGAGCGGTCCGCCGGGGCGTCGTTGCGCGCCATCTTCTCCTTGGGCGCGTACAGGCCCTCGCGGCGCGCCACGCGCCCGATGCGCTGCGCGGTGACGGGAGAGGTGAGGAAGGAAAACACGATGAGCAGCAGGAGCACCCCCATGTCCCCGCGCTCGCCGGGGCTGAGGTTCTCGCTGCCCGCCACGCGGATGATCGCGCCGAGGATGGTGAGCACCAGCCCGGCGGTCTGCGGCTTGGCCACGGCGTGGATGCGGGACATGGTATCGCCAAAGCGCACCAGGCCCACGGAGCCGGCGAAGGAGAGCGCGGCACCCACCAGCACGAGGGCGAGGGAGACGGCGTCGGTGATGAGCTGAATGTTCATGGGCTAGGAACCATCCCTCTTGCGGAATCGGGCCACGGACACCGAGGAGATAAACCCCAGGAGCGCGATCACCAGCATGGCGTTGGAGACCGTGGTGTCGAGCGTCCAGCAGATGTACACGGCCAGCGCGCACTGCATCATGGCCACCAGGCCGTCGAGGCCCACCACCCGGTCCAGGGAGTTGGGCCCGGCGAGGATGCGCCAGCTCGTGAGGAGGAAGGAGGCGAAGAAGAGCACCTCCGCCACGGTGAGCACGGCATGATAAATAGCGGGATCCATGAGTTATCTCCCCTCGAAGATGTCGATCATGCTTTGTTCCAGCTCGCGGATCTTGTCCAGCTCGCGCGCGATGGCCTCCGGGGTGGGGGCGTTGACCAGGTGCACGGTCCACATGCGGTTGGCGATGTCGATGTCCGTGATGGAGCCGCCCGGCTGGAGGTTGTACAGCCCGGTGGCCAGGGTGAGGATCAGCTCGCTGTTGACCCGCATGGGAGCCTGCACGATGGCGGTGGTGGGCAGGGGGCGGGGGCTCAGCGCCAGGGCCGCGACCTTGAAGCTGGAGGTGAAAAGCTCCCCGAGCCAGCGCCACAGGAAGGCGGCCAGCACCCTCCACTCCACGGTGAGGTGCGCGATGGGCAGCCGGGGCAGCGGGAGGATAAAGACCACGCCGAGGCCCACCAGGAGCCCGGCGATGACGTTGGCCCACGTCACCTCGCCCATGAGCCCGCACCACAGGAGGGTGGTCCACCCGATGGTGAGGGGGCGGATCCTGTTTCTTGCACCCTGGTACATCTAGCGCTCCTCCTCGGGGGTCTCGGTGGTGGCCGCGGCCGGGGGCGCTTCCTCGCCGGTGGCCCGGGCGGCGGAGGAGGCGGTGCGGCTCTCGTAGCTGTCGCGCCCCTCGTCCAGGCGCACGGAGGGGTCGAGCGTGCGCGCCGGGGTGCGCTGCTCGGGGTCGGCGCTGCCGAGCACCGCCGTGCGGTACACGCTCACGTCGGAGGCGGACTCCGCGGCGCGCTGCGCCACGCCCACCAGCGGCCCGGCAAAGACGGTCAGCCCGAGCGAGGCGATCACGAGCAGGGCGGTGGAGCCGACCATGCCGGAGGGGATGCGGCCCACGTCGTCGCGCTCGGTCATCTCCACCTCGTCGGTGACGTCCACCAGGGGAGCGGGGCGGGCCATCGCCAGGTGCCCCTCGGGGGCGTCCTTGCGGTCGCGCCAGAAGCCCTTGGACCACACCATCACCATCACGTAGAGGGTGAGCAGCGAGGTGGCCACCGCGCCGCCGATGAGCAGCCAGGCCATGAGGTCGCCGCGCTCCGCGCCCGCCTGCATGAGCATGATCTTGCCGATGAACCCGGAGAACGGCGGGATGCCGCCCAGGTTGATCGCGGGGATGAAGTACAGCACGGCGATCAGGGGGGTGGCGTAGAGCAGGGAGCCCAGGCGGCGCAGCGAGGAGGTGCCCGCCTGGCGCTCGATGAGGCCCACCACGAGGAAGAGCGCCGTCTGCACCAGGATGTGGTGCACGGCGTAGAAGATCGCCCCGGAGAGCCCGTGGGCGGTGCCCAGCGCCAGGCCGAAGATCATGTAGCCGATGTGGCTGACCAGGGTGAAGGAGAGCAGACGCTTGATGTCGCTCTGCGCCATGGCTCCCAGGATTCCCACGAGCATGGTGGCCAGGGCCACCCACAGGAGCATGGTGTTGAGCGAGCCGTCGGTGAAGATCACCGTCTGCGCCCTGATGATGGAGTACACGCCCACCTTGGTGAGCAGGCCCGCGAACACGGCGGTGACCAGGGACGGGGCGGTGGGGTAGGAATCCGGCAGCCAGGCGTCGAGCGGGAACACGGCCGCCTTGATGCCGAAGGCCACGAGCAGCACGGCGAAGATGGCGGCGCGCGTGCCCGAGGGCACGTCCTCCATGCGCATACCGATCTGGGCCATGTTCAGCGTCCCCACGGCGGCGTAGACCATCGCCAGGCCGAAGAGGAAGATCATGGAGGAGATCATGGAGACCATCACGTAGCCCACGCCCGCGCGCACCCGGGACACCGAGCCGCCGAGGGTGAGCAGCACGTACGACGCCACGAGGAACACCTCGAAGCCCACGTACAGGTTGAACAGGTCCCCGGCGAGGAAGGAGATGTTGACGCCCATGGAGAGCAGCAGGTAGGTGGGCACAAAGACGGCCACCGGGTCGTCCTCCCCGCCGTCGCGCACGCCCTGCGCGATGGCGTACCACATCACCGCGAAGAGCACGAGGCCGGAGACGCTGAGCATGAGGGTGGAGAGGCGATCGGCCACCAGGGTGACCCCCACGGGGGAGTCCCAGCCGCCGATCTGGAGGGTCTGGCTGCCCTCCTGGTCCACCACGATCAGCATGAGAGCGGAGACCGTGATGGTGCCCAGCAGGGAGAAGAACGCCACGAGGCGCTGCATGCCCATGAACCGGGCGAGCACCAGGGTCAGCGCCGCCGCCACCGCGGGGGTGAGGATGGGCACCGGGATCAGGTAGGGCATGTAGGGGGCCAGGAGGGAGGGCAGATCAGTCATCGTCGCCCCCCTTGACCGGGGACTCGAAGGACCGGGGCCCGAAGCTATCGCCCTCGGAGGTCATGCGGCCCGTGGCGGGGTCGTCCGAGGCGTCGTGATCCGGGGCGGCCGAGGCCACGGTGGGCCGCGCCACGATGGCGGCATCCTCGGTGTCGTCCTCGATGACGTCGGCGGCGCGGTAGCGGTACTGACGGTAGGTGAGGGTGAGGATGAAGGCCACCATCGCCATGGAGATCACGATGGCCGTGAGGATCATGGCCTGGGCCAGGGGGTCGGCGATCTGATCGCCGTACTGCTCCGATTCCCGGCCCACGATCGGCGGGGACCCGGCCGGGCCCCCGGATTGCAGGATGAGCAGGTTGGCACCGTTGCCGATGAGCATGAGCCCGAGCATCATCTTGGTCATGGCCCTGTCCAGAACCAGGTACACCCCGGCGGAGATGAGCGTTCCCGCGGCGATGAGCAGGACGAGGTTGGCGACCATTCTTAGCGGTTCTCCTTTCCGGGTCCGGTGGCGGAGGCAGAGGTGGTGGGCGTCGCGGTGGCGCTCGCGCGTCGGCGCTGCGCCTCCCGGGCCATGGAGCGGGCCCGATCGCGGGCGCGCTGGCGGCGGGCGGCCTCGTCCTGGTCGATCTGGCCGCCCAGCGAGGTGAGGATGTGCATGATGAGTCCGATCACGATGAGGTACACGCCGGCGTCGAAGAGCAGCGCGGAGGGCAGGTGCGTCTCCCCGACCAGTGGCAGGGTGAGGTCCCAGACCTCGGTGGTCAGCGGCGGGCGGCCTAAGAACATGGGCCAGATCGCGGCCAGCGCGGAGAGCAGCAGGCCGGAGCCCAGGAGGCGCCCGGCGTCGATGGGCAGCGCCTCCTCCAGCTCCTCGCGCCCGCCCGCCAGGTAGCGCAGGCTCAGCGCCAGGGCGGCCACCAGGCCCCCGGCGAAGCCGCCGCCGGGGGCGTTGTGCCCGGCAAAGAAGAAGTACATGGAGAGCACGATCATGGAGGGGAAGGAGATGCGGGTAATCACGTCCACCATCAGCGAGCGGTTCTGGGCCTTCTCCGAGTCGATCCCCGCGGCCAGCCAGCGCCGCCCCACGGTGCTTAAGGTGGGGCGCCGCGAGGCCCGGGAGAAGGATCGGGTGCCGTAGATCAGCGACGCCACGCCGGTGGCGGCGATGACCAGCACGGAGATCTCTCCGAGGGTGTCCCAGGCGCGGATGTCCACCAGCAGCACGTTCACGGCGTTGGCGCCGTGGCCGATCTCGTAGGCGAGGTCGGGGATGTACCGGGAGATGGACTCCGCCTGGCGCGCGTTGAGTGCAAAGAGTGCCACCACGGTCACCGAGAGCCCCACCGCGATGGACAGCCACGCCCGGTTCCGGTTGCCCTTGGGGGTTCCGCGCCACTCCGTGGTGGCGGGCAGCTTGCGCAGCACCAGCATGAAGATCACCATGACGATGGTCTCCACCAGCACCTGCGTGAGCGCCAGGTCCGGCGCGCCGTGCAGGGCAAAGATCATGGCCAGGCTGTACCCCGTGACGCCCACCATGATGACCCCGGAGAGCCGGTTGTGGGTGCGGGTGGCGCCGATGGCCATGACCACGATGATGGTGGCCAGCACCGCCTGCCAGGGGCTGCGCCAGACCTCCATGCGCACGTCGTTGCGCGCCCCCGCGATGAGGGCGGCCAGGGGCAGCAGGGTGAGCACGGCGAAGATGATGCCGATGTTGACCATCAGGGAGCCCCGCTGGGTGGAGGCCGTGAGGCGCAGGGAGGCCTTGCGCAGGAACATCAGGGTGGCGTCGTAGGCGTCGTCCGCGCTGCCCAGCGCGGGCTCCTCCAGGTGCAGGTAGCGCAGCAGGTGGCGCTGCCAGAACACGAGGGCGCCCGCGCCCACGATCACGGCGGAGAGCAGCAGCGGGACGCCGAATCCGTGCCAGAGCGTGAGGTGCGCGGCCTCCTGCCCCGGGGGCAGGGGGAAGGCGCCGTCCAGGTAGGAATCCAGGATGCCGCCGAGCAGCGGGGGGTGGATACCCAGGGCGAGGGTCGTGGCTATGAGGACCGTGGGCGCGGCGTAGAGCGTGGGGCCGATGGAGTGCATGGACGCCACCGCCGGGGAGGTGCCGCCGCCGGTGGGGTGGTCCGTCGGCTTGGTGGCAAAGGCCCCGTAGAGGAAGAAGCAGCTATACGTCATGGTGAGCACGGAGCCCAGCACCATGCCCACCAGCATCAGCCGCCCGGGCATCCCCACGAGCAGCTCCTCGTGCAGGATCGCCTCCAGGGCGGCCTCCTTGGCTACGAAGCCGAACAGCGGCGGGATGCCGGCCATGGACGCCGCGGCCAGGGCCGCCAGGGCAAAGACGTAGGGCTGCGCGCGCCACAGCCCGGAGAGCTCCTGGGTGTTGCGGGTGCCCGTGGCGTGGTCGATGGCGCCCACCACCATGAAGAGGGTGGCCTTGAACAGGGAGTGCGCGCAGGTGAGCGCCAGGCCCGCCAGCATGGCCTCCCGGGAGCCCACGGAGATGACCGCCATGATGAACCCGAGCTGGGACACCGTGCCGTAGGCCAGGATCAGCTTGAGGTCCTTTTGCCGCAGCGCCATCCAGCCGGACATCAGCATGGTGAAGATGCCCACCGGGACGATGACCAGGTGCCAGGTCTGCACGGCGTGCAGGTCCGGGGCCAGCCGGGCCACCAGGTAGATGCCCGCCTTGACCATCGCGGCGGAGTGCAGGTAGGCGGAGACCGGGGTGGGGGCGGCCATCGCCCCGGGCAGCCAGAAGTGGGCGGGGGCGATGGCGGACTTGGACAGCGCGCCCGCCAGGATGAGGATGATGGCGGCGGTGATGTGGGGGACGGCGGTGGGGTCGATCGATCCCAGGTCCGAGAAGTACCACACGCCCGAGGACTGCCCCAGGAGGATGAATCCCACGAGCATGGCCAGGCCGCCCAGGGTGGTTATCATCAGCGCCTGTCCGGCGGCGCGGCGCGAGGAGGCGCGCTCCCCGTAGTAGCCCACCAGCAGGAAGGAGAGCACCGAGGTGATCTCCCAGAAGATGTACATGAGCAGGAAACTATCCGAGGCCACGAGGCCGAACATGGCCATGGAGAAGGCCACCATGTGCCCGCCGAAGAGGGAAAGGCGGCGCGGGTTGGAGTCAAAGTATCCCCAGCAGTAGAGCAGGACGAGCGCGCCCACCCCGAGGATGATGAGGCTGAATATTCCGGCCAGGCCGTCCAGGCGGAACACGATGTTCATGTTCAGCGAGGACAGCCAGCCGGTGTGGGAGACGAGGGCCTCCCCCCGGCCGAGCGGGCCGTGAAGGAACTGCCCCAGCACCCAGGCAAAGCCGGCCAGGGGAACGAGGGCGAGGAGGCCGAAGGCGGGGCGGCCGAGGGAGCGTAGGAGCAGCGGCGCGAGGACGGCCGCCAGGGTGAGGGCGCCCAGTAGGACTAACACGTGGTGGTCGCTCTCCTTTGTGCTTGAGGCGGGCAAGGGCAAAGGTGGGCACCCCGTCATCTGCCGGTTGCCGGACTACGAGCAGCCCGCAACAAAAGATATGGTCCTATCCCCTCATAGGCGTCGGTCGAAGGAACCTGCCGGATGAAGCCCGGATGAAGCGCGGTGCCGCGCCGGCGGGGCGGAGGCCCCTCATGGCGGCGGCATCTATGGGTGCGGCCAACAAAGCAGAGTCTACCTATTAATCTCCCCGGGCGGTAGCGGCCCGGGGCCGTGCGACACCGCCCCGGCTGCGGCCGCTTCTAGCCGTGCAGCCGCTGCGCGGCGCAGCTCAGCGCCTGCGCCACGGAGGCGTCCGGGGTGCTGCCCAGCCCCATCGCCCACGCGGTGCGCGGGCCGTGGTGGGCGAGCAGGAAGGTGGCGGTGGCCTGGAAGAGGGAGTGCTGGTGGAAGCGGAGGATCTCCACGGGGCGGCCCTCCTCCGCGAGGAACGCGGAGCAGGCGCCCACCGGCCCGGAGGCGATGAGCTCCCGGTGCTCGTGCCGGGGCGGGTGGATCTTGGAATAGCGGATCACGTCCATGCCGTAGCGGGTCTCCCGGTGGTTGAGCCGGTGGGGGCTGATCCCGGCGATGCTGAGCTGCGGCGCGGGGCTGTAGGTGGCCAGGAAGAGGCCCCAACCCATCCCGGCGGCCTCCTCGCGCAATCCGCGCGGCAGGGGGCGCAGCCCGTAGCGGCGCTGGAAGGGGTCGCACGGGGTCAAGGTGTGGGGGAGGGGAGAAAAGGTGTGCATCGGATCGGTCCTGTCCGTGAGGGTGAAAGGGGGCGGACCGACTCTTCAAGGTGCGGGTGGGCTAACGACTACTTCCCCAGGTGCGGGGGTCAGTCCCTATCCCGCACTGGGGTACGTAGCCTTGGCTACTCGCTGAAGAGAAACGCTGATGCGAAGCATGTGGGGCAGCTTACATTAACGGCGCGGGGCCGTCAAGGTTACTTCCCGTAGCGCAGCAGGAACAGGGCCTCCGCGATGGCCACGCGCTCGATCTCGGTGGGGTCCACCGACTCGTCCGCGGAGTGGATGAGGCACTGCGGCTCCTCCACGCCGAACAGCGCGATCTCCGCCTTGGGGTGCGTCTGCTGGAGCTTGGTGGTCAGGGGGATGGAACCGCCGGAGCCCAGGCTGGCGGAGCGGTCCGAGCCGTAGGCCTCCGCGAGGCAGGAGCGCAGCAGGCTCAGCGCCGGGGCCTGGACGTCGGTGGCGAAGCCGTCGTTGACGTCCTTGATCTCCACCTCGATGTGCGCCCCCCACGGGACGTGCGCGCGCAGGTGCTCGGCCAGGGCCTCGGCGGTCTCGGCCGCGGACATGGTGGCCGGGACCCGCAGGTTGAGCTGGGCCTGGGCCACCGGGGGCACGGCGTTGACGGCCTCGGCCACCGGGGTGGAGGTCAGGCCCGTCACGGTCACGGCGGGGCGCGCCCAGAGGAAGTCCGCCGGGGCGTCGTTGCTGGTGCCGGTCAGGCGCACGCCGTTAAGCACCCCGGCGTCCCTGCGGAAGTCCTCCACGGGGTAGGGCTCGCCCTCCCAGCGCGCGGAGGTGTCCACGCCCTCGATCACGGTGCGGCCCTCCACGTCGCGCAGGGAGTCGAGGGTGCGCACCAGGGCGAACACGGCGTCGGGGGCCGCCCCGCCGAACAGCCCGGAGTGCACGGCGCCGTCTAGCGTGCGCACGGTGACGGTGAGCTGGGCGCCGCCGCGCAGGGAGGTGGTGAGCGTGGGCGTGCCCACGGCGGCGTTGCCGGTATCGGCGATCATGATGGCGTCGGCGGCAAAAAGCTCCGGGCGCTGCTCGATCAGGGCGTCGAGCCCCTCGCCGCCCTTCTCCTCCGAGCCCTCCACCACCACGGTGATGCCCACGTCGCTGCCCCCGGCGGCCGCCACGGCGCGCAGCGCCGCCAGGTGCATCACGAGGTTGCCCTTGCAGTCCGCCGCGCCGCGCCCGTACCAGCGGCCCTCGCGTTCGGTGAGGGTGCAGGGGTCGCTGGTCCACGCGGCGGGATCCCCGGCGGGGACCACGTCGTGGTGGCAGTACAGGAGCACGGTGGGCCGCCCCTCGGCGGCCTTCCTCGTGCCGATCAGCGCGGTGGAGCCGTCGGCGGTGTCGATGGCCTCCACCTCCAGCCCGGCCTCGGTGAGGGCCTTGTGCACCCAGGAGGCCGCCCCGGCCGCCTGCTCCGCCAGGGCGGGGTCGCCGTGGACGGAGTGGTAGGAGACGATCTCGCTGAGCTGCTGAAAAATCCGGTCGCGGTCGCCCAGGACCGCCGTGCGCACTGCTTCTGTCTTCGTCATGGACTCCAGCCTAACGTCCTTGCACTCGCGGGGGCGGACTGCTAAAACGGGATCTAGCACTTCGCGGCAGCGAGTGCCAGAAAATGACAGAGCGCATCCCCGGGTGAGGGTGGAACACACTCACCATCCGTGCCGTCGCGGGCGCCCGCCGAGATGCGTTGACGAGGGTGTCGTCACCCCAATAAACGCGTTAAGGAGTACCAACCGCATGTCTAAGATCATCGCTTTTGATGAGGAAGCCCGCCGTGGGCTGGAGAAGGGCCTGAACACGCTTGCCGACGCCGTGAAGGTCACCCTGGGCCCCAAGGGCCGCAACGTGGTGCTGGAGAAGTCCTGGGGCGCGCCGACCATCACCAACGACGGCGTCTCCATCGCTCGGGAGATCGAGCTGGAGGATCCTTACGAGAAGATCGGCGCCGAGCTGGTCAAGGAAGTAGCCAAGAAGACGGACGACGTCGCGGGCGACGGCACCACCACCGCCACGGTGCTGGCCCAGGCCCTGGTCAAGGAGGGCCTGCGCAACGTGGCCGCCGGCTCCAACCCGATGGGCATTAAGCGCGGCATCGAGAAGGCCGTGGGCGCGGTGACGGAGAAGCTGCTGGCCGGGGCCAAGGAGGTCGAGACGGAGGAGCAGATCGCCGCCACCGCCGGCATCTCCGCCGCCGACCCGGAGATTGGCAAGCAGATTGCCAAGGCCATGTACGCCGTGGGCAACGGCCAGGTGAACAAGGATTCCGTGATCACCGTGGAGGAGTCCAACACCTTCGGCGTGGACCTGGAGGTCACCGAGGGCATGCGCTTTGATAAGGGCTACATCTCCGGCTACTTTGCCACGGACATGGAGCGCCAGGAGGCCGTGTTGGAGGACCCGTACATCCTCCTTGTCTCCTCCAAGATCTCCAACATCAAGGACCTGCTGCCGCTGCTGGAGAAGGTCATGCAGTCCGGCAAGCCGCTGCTCATCGTGGCCGAGGACGTGGAGGGCGAGGCCCTGTCCACCCTCGTGGTCAACAAGATCCGCGGCACCTTCAAGTCCGTGGCCGTGAAGGCCCCGGGCTTTGGCGACCGCCGCAAGGCCCAGCTCCAGGACATCGCCATCCTCACCGGCGGCCAGGTCATCTCCGAGGAGGTGGGCCTCTCCCTGGAGACCGCCGATCTCCCGCTGCTGGGCACCGCCCGCAAGGTCGTGGTGACCAAGGACGAGACCACCATCGTGCAGGGTGCGGGTTCCTCCGAGCAGATCGAGGGCCGCGTGAAGCAGATCCGCGCGGAGATCGAGAACTCCGACTCCGACTACGACCGCGAGAAGCTCCAGGAGCGCCTGGCCAAGCTGGCGGGCGGCGTGGCCGTGCTCAAGGTCGGCGCCGCCACCGAGGTGGAGCTCAAGGAGCGCAAGCACCGCATCGAGGACGCCGTACGCAACGCCAAGGCCGCCGTGGACGAGGGCATCGTGGCCGGCGGCGGCGTGGCCCTGCTGCAGGCCGCGCACGTCCTCGACGGCGACCTCGACCTCTCCGGCGACGAGGCCACCGGCGTGAAGATCGTGCGCGAGGCGCTGTCCGCCCCGCTGAAGCAGATCGCCTTCAACGCCGGCCTGGAGCCGGGCGTGGTGGCCGATAAGGTGGCGGGCCTGCCCGCGGGCGAGGGCCTCAACGCCGCCACCGGCGAGTACATCGACCTCATGGCTGCGGGCATCAACGACCCGGTGAAGGTGACCCGCTCCGCGCTGCAGAACGCCGCCTCCATCGCGGCGCTCTTCCTCACCACCGAGGCCGTGGTGGCGGACAAGCCGCAGCCGGCCTCCGCCGCCGCCCCGGGCGCGGACGAGATGGCGGGCATGGGCGGCTTCTAGGCCGCGCCGTTCCGGCATCCACTTCCGGTACCCACGGGGGCCGCTTCCGCAGAGGGCGGGGGCGGCCCCCGGCCGCTTTGTTTCCCGTTTGCTTTCCGCCGCCCCGGGGGAGGGGCTGACCGGCGGGCACAATGGTCTGAACTAGGTAAAATGGGGGCATGGCTGAGCAACACGAGGACGACCTGCCCGTTATCGATTTAGCAAAGACCGAGGGCTACGTGGTGGACGACTCCGACGAGGACGATCCGGCGCTTATCCGGCCCGACGGCACCCCGGTGGAGACGTGGCGGGAGAACTACCCCTACGACGAGCGCATGACGCGCGAGGATTACGACCACATCAAGCGCTCCCTCCAGATCGAGCTGCTCAAGTGGCAGAACTGGACCAAGGAGACGGGCCAGCGCCACATTATCTTGTTCGAGGGGCGCGATGCCGCGGGCAAGGGCGGCACGATCAAGCGCTTTAACGAGCACCTGAACCCGCGCGGCGCGCGCACCGTGGCGCTGGAGAAGCCGAGCCCCAGGGAATCCACGTCCTGGTACTTCCAGCGCTATATCCAGCACTTTCCCGCCGCCGGGGAGATCGTCTTTTTCGACCGCTCCTGGTATAACCGCTCCGGCGTGGAGCGCGTGATGGGCTTTTGCACGGAGTCCCAGCACGCGGAGTTCCTGCGCGAGGTGCCGATGCTGGAGAACATGCTGCTGGGATCGGGCATCTCCCTGACCAAGTTCTGGTTCTCCGTGAGCAAGAAGGAGCAGCGCACCCGCTTTGCCATCCGCCAGGTGGACCCGGTGCGGCAGTGGAAGCTCTCCCCGATGGACCTGGCCTCCCTGGATAAGTGGGGGGACTACACCCGGGCCAAGGAGGAGCAGTTCCGCTACACGGATACGGACGAGTCCCCCTGGATCACCATTAAGTCCAACGACAAGAAGCGCGCCCGCATCAACGCCATGCGCTACGTGCTGAGCAAGTTCGATTACACGGACAAGGACTACGAGCTGGTGGGGCAGCCGGACCCCAAGATCGTGATGCGCGGGCGGGATCAGATCGGGGACTGATCCGCGGCGGTACAGCGGGCGTTCTTTGTACGCGTCAAGCCCCGGTGCGTGGTGATCGCGCCGGGGCTTTCCCTTTGGGGCTTGCGGGGTGTGCGGGGTGCGTGGGCTGCGCTGGTTGCGCCTGGGAGAGTCTCGTGTATCTTGCCTTGGTCCAGGTGAGGGATTTAAACAGGGAAAACCCGTATTTTAAAGGTCTAAGGTTTGGCCGCCCGACGAAGTGTGTTGAAGATCACAAAAAGATACCTTGGTAGATGCTTTCTGGGGTCAAAGTTCAACCTTTGGCGATGCCCATACGGGGTAGGGGGATCGCTGCAGCGGTTTTTGTTGCCCTCGGACTCTTGGTGGCGGCCCGGGGCGGTCATGTGCAAACTTCCTAATGTATCTAAACCTATTAGAGTTATTAGGTATCGTATATACGATTAAAAGTATAGGTGGTGTCGGGGGGCAACGCTGCTAATCTAACCTCCGAACTCAGGTTAGGGAACGTGAAAGGCACACACTAGGGCTCGCAGCATCTTTGGTACCAAGACGATGACGGCCGGGGCGATCGCCGCCACCGCCGTGATCGCCTTCCTGCCGCAGGCGGCGCTCGCGCACGACTGCGAGGATGAGCACGTGGCCGAGATCGTGCGGCTGACCAACGAGAAGCGCGAGGAGCAGGGCCTGGCGCACGTGGATTGCGACGACGAGCTGGTGCGTGGCTCCCAGGAGTGGGCCGAGCACATGCGCGAGGTCCACGACCTCGAGCACGGCGACGGCGCCTTCTCGGAGAACATCGCCTGGTACGGCGGCGAGGCCCAGCCCGACGAGCTGGTGGACGGCTGGATGAAGTCCGCCGCGCACCGGGGCAACATCCTGGACTCGGAGGCCTCCGCGATGGGCGTGGGCTGGAGCCACAGCGAGGAGGACGGCACCTACGCCGTGCAGCGCTTCTCCTAGCGCCTAGCCCAGCGCAAGCGCCCGCCCCGCCCGGTTATCTACCGGGCGGGGTCTTTTCTGCCCGCAGCTCCCGCCACGCGCAGGCCGCGGCGCACCCGGCGGCCGCCACGATGAGCAGGTTGCGCGCGCTCGCCACGGCGACGATCCCCGGCTCGGAGGCCAGGAAGGCGTCGAAGAACACCGGGTACACCAGGGAGGTCAGCGCCGCCGCGCCCAGCAGCAGGGCGGCGCACCAGCGCAGGGCGCGGGAGGGATCCAGGGCGAGCATCACCGCCACCAGCGGGCCTACCCACAGCAGGTACTGCGGGGAAAAGACCTTGGCGCTCACGATGATGAGCAGCGCGGTGAGCAGCCAGAGCGCCCGCGTGGTGGCGGGGCGGTATCCGGCCTCCCGCGCCGCGCCCGCTGCGGATTCGGCGGGGGCGGCGGATTCTGAGGGCGGGAGGGGAGCGGCGCGCAGGAACCGGCGCAGGGTCACCCCGGCGATCAGCAGCGCCGTGGCGGCCGTCAACCCGGTGGCCACGGCCAGCCCCGCCCCCACGCCGGACCCAAAGACCTCGTAGCTCTGGGAGGCGGCGTAGCGGATGTCCCACCGCCCCGGGTTTATCGCGCGCAGCCACAGCAGCGGGGTGGCGGCGATGGCCTCGGACTGTAGGCCGCGCTCGTCCTGGTACGTCAGCGGGGAGACCACCCGCCACCAGCCCTGGGTGAGCCCGCTGAGTGCGAGGAGCCCGGCGAGGGTGCCGCCGAACCAGGCCAGGCGGATCCAGGTGCCCGCGGCCCGCGCGCGGCCCACCAGCCCCGAGGCCAGCGCCAGCGGCCACAGCTTGAGGGCGGTGGCCAGCGCGAGCAGCCCCGAGGAAAGGCGCGGGGAGCGGGCGAGCCACAGCGCCGCCGCGCCCACCGCCAGCCCCGGCAGCAGGTCCAGGCGGCGGGTAAACAGGGGCGCCAGGGCCAGCCCGAAGAGCAGCCAGAACCCGTAGGCCCACCACGCGCGCCGCCGCGCCAGGGCGTAGCAGAAGAGGGCGTCGAGGCTGAGCAGGAGGACCATGAGCGCCACCGCGAGGGACTGATGGTCGGACCCCACCAGGGCGTGCAGCGCCCGCAGCGGAATCACGGAGGCGTCCGGGTACTCCGTGAGCGCCCGCTCGCCGCCCGCCTCGGCCTCCAGGCCGCGAAAGTAATAGGCCACGTCCCCTCGGGGCACGGGCTGGTGCGCGGCGTACAGCAGCAGGGCGACGCGGCTGCACCACCAGGCCACCGCCGCGCGGAAGGAAGAGGAGGAAGGCACGCAGCAGATTGTAACGGAGGAGCCCGCGGGGGCTTATTCCTCTTCCACCGCGATGATGGACTTGGCCAGCTTGCGCAGGTGCTTGAGCTGCTTGGAGGTGGACTCGTCCAGGGCGGCGTCCTCCCCCTGGGCCACCAGGTCGGACATGGTGGCCCGCGCCTTGCGGCCCTTCTTGGTGATGGCCACGATCTGGCGGCGGCGATCGCGCGGGTCGCGTTCGCGCGCGGCCCAGCCGCGATTCTCCAGGGAATCCACCAGGCGCACCATGTCCGAGGCGTCGATCATCAGCATGGCGGAGAGGTGGGACTGGCTCGCGGCATCCCCGGAGTCCAGGCAGGTGAGCACCCAGTATTCGCGCAGGGTGGCCTGGGCCTCCCCCAGGCGGCTTTCCACCTCGTCGCGCGTGCGGCGCCGGAGCCGTTCTAGCTGGAAGGACGGGGACTGCAGCAGCGCCGTGGGGATGGCGGAGTGATCCGTTTTGGAGGGCATGCCACCATCATACGCAGGCCGCTGTTGGCACAAATGATGGAATCACTCCACGATGGGCAGGCCTTGCTCGCGCCAGGCCTCGGTGCCGCCCTCCACGTTGATCACGCGCTCCCCGCCGCGCGCCTGCTCCAGGTATTCCCCGCACTCGCGGGAGCGCCCGCCCAGCTTGCAGATGAGGTAGACGTCGCGCTCGGTGCTGATCTCCCCGATGCGGCCCACGAACTCGGACATGGGGATGTTGATCGCGCCCCGGGCGTGGCCCTGGGCGTACTCGTCGGGCTCGCGGACGTCGATGAACTGGGCGTCCGCGGGGACCTCGGTCACGTTCACGCTGCGCATGGCCTAGTGCTCCGCCCGCTCGATGGCCTCCGCGAGGATCTTCTCCGCCTCGTCCTTACCGGCCCAGCCGGAGCCGTGGACCTCCTTGCCCGGCTCCAGGTCCTTGTAGTGCACAAAGAAGTGCTCGATCTCGGAGCGGGTGAACTCGGAGACGTCCTCGATGTCCTGGTACTGCTCGTAGCGCACGTCGTCCAGGACGCACAGCAGCTTGTCGTCGCCGCCGGCCTCGTCGGTCATCTTGAACACGCCCACCGGGCGGGCCTTGACGATCACGCCGGGCAGCACGGACTCGGGCAGCAGCACCAGGGCGTCCAGGGGATCGCCGTCCTCGCCCAGGGTGCCCTCGATGAAGCCGTAGTCGGCGGGGTAGGCCATCGGGGTGAACAGGTAGCGGTCGAGGTAGACCTTGCCCGTCTCGTGATCCACCTCGTACTTGTTGCGGGAACCCTTGGGGATCTCGACGGTCACTTCCACGGACATTGCGTTAGCTCCTTCTGCCTTGCTTACAGTGCTTACTGCGCTTTCAGTGCTTACAGTGCGTTGAACTCCACCCATCCTAGCGAGATAGCTAGGGTGATAGGCGATGGTGATGCACGATGAGTAAAAAGGCATGGATGGCGGCGGCCGTGGCCGTGGCGGTAGCGGTGGCGGGGGTGGCCGGAACCGGAGTGGCCTATCAGGAAAAATACTCCGCGCTGCGCCACGAGCCCGCGCTGACGGTGGAGGCCCCCGAGCCCCTCCTGGAGCCCGCCACCGCGCGGCAGCCGGTGGACAACGCGGCCCTGGGTACCCGCCTGGCGGAGCTGGCCCAGGACGAGAGGCTGGCGGACTTCGGCGCGCAGGTCACCGACGCCCAGACCGGGGAGACCGTGCTGGCGCACCACGCCGACGCGGCGCTGCGGCCCGCCTCCTCCACCAAGGTGCTCACCGCGGCGGCGGCCATCGCGGACCTCGGCCACGGCGACCGCATCGCCACCCCCGTGGTGCGCGGGGATTTGCCCAACACGGTGGTCATCAAGGCGGCCGGGGACGTGTGGCTCACCGAGGACAAGATCGACGACCTCGCCTCGCAGATCGCGGCGGCCATGCCGGAGGTCAGCGGGGTGTTCATCGACACCTCCGCCTGGTCCGGCGAGCCGATCCTCGACGGCTGGGACCCCAAGGACGTGGACGCGGGCTTCGTGGCCCCCCTCGAGCCCGCCATGCTCCACGGGGCGCGCCTGGGGGCCACCACGGGAGACGTTCCCCGCAGCTACACCCCGGCCCAGGACGTGGCCCAGGCCCTGGCGCAGCGGCTGGGCGTGGGCACCGTGGGGCAGGCCTCCGCCCCGGCGGGCGCGGAGCAGGTGGCGTCGGTAGAGTCCCCCACCCTCGTCGAGCGCATCGCCGCCATGATGGAGGACTCCGATAACGTCATGGCGGAGGCCATCGGCCGGGAGGTGGCGCTCAAGCGCGGCTACCCCGCCGACGCCGCCGGGGCCACCCAGGCCACCCTGAGCGCGCTTTCCGAGCACGGGCTGAACACCGAGGGCGTGGAGATCTTCGACAACTCCGGGCTGTCCGTGCACAACCGGATCACCCCCGCGCTGCTGGATGCGATCCTCCACGAGGCGGCCACCAAGCCGCTGCTGCGCCCCATCCTGGCCGCCCTCCCGGTGGCCGGGGGCACCGGCACCCTGGCGGACCGCTACGGCGACCTGCCAGGGCGCGGATGGGTGCGCGCCAAGACCGGCACCCTCGACGAGACCTCCGCCCTAGCCGGGGTGGTCACCGCCGCCAGCGGCCGCGTGTACACCTTCGCCATGATCTCCAACGGCTCGGACGTGCTCCAGGCCCGGGAGGCGATGGACGCGATGGCCTCCGCGATCCGGGAGAGCTAGGTGCCCCCGCGCCGGCTGGGCCGGGTGGACATCCCGCGCGACCCCCCGCGCTTCCTGCCCGTGCGCACCGCCCTGCGCGCGCACGCCGCCCGCTGGCTGAGCCCCGGCCAGCCGGTGGCGGTGGGGCTCTCCGGCGGGGCGGACTCCACCGCGCTGCTGGCCGCCGCCCTGATGGAGGGCCTGCGCGCGCACGCCGTGGTGGTGGACCACGGGCTCCAGCCCGGCTCGGGCGAGGTGGCCGCGCGGGCCGCCGCCCTGGCGCTGGACCTGGGGGCCAGCGCGGAGATCCGCCGCGTGCGGGTGGGTCGGGCCGGGGGAATGGAGGCCGCCGCGCGCGAGGCGCGCTACCGGGCGCTGCGGCAGGCGGCGCGGGGCCGCCCCCTCCTGGTGGGGCACACCCGGGACGACCAGGCGGAGACCTACCTGCTGGCCGCGCTGCGGGGGAACCCCGCCGGGATGCTCCCGGCCTCGGGCGGCCTGCACCGCCCGCTGCTGGGCGTGCGCCGCGCGGACACCGAGGGCGCCTGCCGCGAGCTGGGGCTGGAGCCGTGGCGCGATCCCCAAAACGAGGACTCGGCCTTCCGCCGGGTGGCCGTGCGCGCGGCGGTGATCCCCGCCCTCTCCGAGGCCACCGGGGTGGGGGACCCCGTGGCCCCGCTGGCCCAGGCCGCCGACCGGGCGGCCCTCGACGCGGAGGCGCTGGACCAATGGGCGCGCCGGGCGGCCACGGACTCGGTGGCGGACCTGGCCCGGCTGCCCCAGGCGGTGCGCGGCAGGATCGTGAGCGTCATGATCCTGCGGGCGGGGGCAAGGGTGACGCGCGCGGCGCTGGACGCCGTGGAGGCCCTGGTGACGGATTGGCGCGGGCAGGGGCCGGTGGCCGTGGGGGCGGGGTTGGTTGTGGCACGGGCAGATGGCAAACTTACGGTGACAAGGGAGAAAGGGGTGCGCGATGCACGATAAAGAGGATTTCAACGTTCCGGACGGGCCCTACGGTTCCGATGTGGCCTCCGTGGTGGTCACGGAGGAGGAGCTGCAGGCGCGCATCCAGGAGATGGCGGACATGGTCTCCGAGCGCTACCGCGACGAGGAGGAGGACCTGCTCCTCGTGGGCGTGCTCAAGGGGGCCGTGTTCTTTATGACGGACTTTGCCCGCCGCCTGAGCATCCCTGCCCAGATGGAGTTCATGGCGGTCTCCTCCTATGGCAACTCCACCACCTCCTCCGGGGTGGTGCGCATCCTCAAGGACCTGGACAAGGACATCAGCGGGCGCAACGTGCTCATCGTGGAGGACATCATCGACTCCGGCCTGACCCTGTCCTGGCTCATGCGCAACCTCAAGCACCGCAACCCCAAGTCCCTCGAGGTGATCACGCTGCTGCGCAAGCCCGAGGTGCAGACCGCCCAGGTGGACCTGCTGGACGTGGGCTTTGACCTACCCAACAAGTTCCTCATCGGGTACGGCCTCGACTACGCGGAGCGGTACCGCGACCTCCCCTACGTGGGCATCCTGAACCCGGACGTCTACGCCCACGAGAAGTAGCGGCCGCGCGGGGCGCCGGGAACGAATGGGCCGCGCCCCGCGTTGTTGTCCGTGAACGTGCTTGCGCAGAGGCGTACGTGATGAGAGCAATGGCCTTCAGGGGTCGCCCCCAGGAGTATGAGAAAGGGTTTGGCCAAGGACACTCCGCGCGCGGAATCCTTGGCGTGCATATATGAAAAACAAGCGCATCCTTAGATTCGGCGTCATCGCCGCCGTCATCCTGGTCACCTTCTTTGTATTCTCCCTGCTCACGGACGATACCCGGGGCTATCAGCGGGTGGATACCTCCGTGGCCATGAAGCAGCTCAGCGAGAAGAACGTCCGCAGCGTGCAGATCGACGACCGCGAGCAGCGCCTGCGCCTCACCCTCAAGGAGGGCATCGAGGTGGACTCCCGGGACGGCGTGACGGAGATCCTCACCCAGTATCCGGCGCGCACGGCCCCGGACATCTTCGCCGCCGTCAACGGCGCCGAGGCGGAGGAGTTTGACACCCGGGTCACGCAGGACAGCTTCCTGATGTCCATGATCAGCTTCATGCTTCCCATGCTGCTGCTCTTCGGGCTGCTCATGTTCTTCCTCACCCGCATGCAGTCCGGCGGCATGTTCGGCATCGGGGCCTCCAAGGCCAAGCAGCTCACCAAGGACATGCCCACCAACACTTTCGAGGACGTGGCCGGGGCGGACGACGCCGTGGAGGAACTCCAGGAGATCAAGGACTTCCTGGAGGACCCCACCCGCTACTACGAGCTCGGCGCCAAGATCCCGCGCGGCGTGCTGCTCTACGGCCCGCCCGGAACGGGCAAGACGCTGCTGGCCCGCGCCGTGGCGGGCGAGGCCGGGGTGCCCTTCTACTCCATCTCCGGCTCGGACTTCGTGGAGATGTTCGTGGGCGTGGGCGCCTCGCGCGTGCGCGACCTGTTCAAGCAGGCCCGCGAGAGCTCTCCCTGCATCGTGTTCATCGATGAGATCGACGCCGTGGGCCGCCACCGAGGCAGCGGCATGGGCGGCGGGCACGACGAGCGCGAGCAGACCCTTAACCAGTTGCTGGTGGAGATGGACGGCTTTGGCGACCGCGAGGGCGTGATCCTCATGGCCGCCACCAACCGCCCCGACGTGCTGGACCAGGCCCTGCTGCGCCCCGGGCGCTTCGACCGCCAGATCCCGGTGACCAACCCCGACCTGGCCGGGCGCGAGCAGATCCTCAAGGTGCACGCCAAGGGCAAGCCCTTCGCCCCGGACGCGGACCTGAAGTCCCTGGCCAAGCGGACCGCCGGCATGTCCGGCGCGGACCTGGCCAACGTGCTCAACGAGGCGGCGCTGCTCACGGCGCGCATCGGCGGCAACGTGATCACCGCGGACGCCCTGGAGGAGGCCACCGACCGCGTGATCGGCGGGCCGCGCCGCTCCACCACGGTGATCTCGGAGAAGGAGAAGAAGGTCACGGCCTACCACGAGGGCGGGCACACGCTGTCCGCGTGGGCGCTCAAGGACATCGAGCGGGTGTACAAGGTCACCATCCTGGCGCGCGGGCGCACCGGCGGGCACGCCATGACCGCCGCCGAGGACGATAAGGGCATGTACAACCGCGACGAGCTGTTCGCCCGCCTGGTCTTTGCCATGGGCGGCCGCTCGGCGGAGGAGCTGGTGTTCGGTGAGCCCACCACCGGGGCCTCGGCGGACATCGAGCAGGCCACCAAGATCGCCCGCGCGATGGTCACGGAGTACGGCATGTCGCCCGCGCTGGGCACCGTGAAGTACGGGGCGGAGCAGGGCGATCCCTTCTCCGGACGCGGTGGCGGCGGCACCCTGGACTATTCCCCGGCGGTGGCCGCGCGCATCGACGAGCAGGTGCAGTACCTCATCGACAAGGCGCACCGGAAGTCCTACGAGATCCTGTCCCGGCACCGCGAATACCTCGACCGCCTGGCGGAGAAGCTGCTGGAGAAGGAGACGCTGCGCCGTCCGGACCTGGAGGCCCTGTTCACCGGGATCGAGCCGGTCTCGGCGGGCGAGGTGTTCCCGGATCAGTCCGGGCAGTTCCCCCTCCAGGAGGGGCGCGAGCCCGTCAAGACCCCCACGGAGCTGGCCATCGAGCGCGGCGAGGAGCCGCCCAAGCCGTTTAGCCTCCTCGAGGCGAGCCGCGCGGCCCGGGCCAAGCGCCTGGCGCAGAAGGAGGCGGGGACCGGCGGGGCGTCAAGCGGCGCCAAGGGCGCCCCGCGCTACGCCGGGACCCCTCCCCCGGAGGGGTGGACGGTGCCGGGCTGGCCGCCCAAGACGGGCGGCGAGCGGCAGCCGGAAGCCAAGGAGCAGGGGCGCGGCGAGGCCCGCCCCGTGGGGGAGGACGCCCCCGAGCGGACCCAGGCCCCGCAGGAGATGATCGGTTTCCGGCTGCCCGAGCGGGAGCGCCCGGACCACCCGGAGCGCGAGCGCGCCGAGGGCGGGCAGGGCGAGAACGAGGGCCCCGAGCAGACAACAGAAGGAGACAGCGGTGAGCGCTGAACGGGTTTTTGATCAGCGGCGCGCCGAGGCCGCGGTGCGCGAGCTGCTGCTGGCCGTGGGCGAGGACCCGGACCGCGAGGGGCTGCGGGAGACCCCGGCCCGGGTGGCCCGCGCCTACCGGGAGACCTTCGGCGGGCTCCACGCCGACCCCACCGAGGTGCTGGACAAGGTGTTCCACGAGGACCACCAGGAGCTCGTGCTGGTGCGCGATATTCCCGTGTACTCCACGTGCGAGCACCACCTCCTGCCGTTCCTGGGGAAGGCCCACGTCGGCTACATCCCCAACAAGCGGGGCGTGGTGACGGGGCTGTCCAAGCTGGCCCGGCTCGTGGACCTCTACGCCCGCCGTCCCCAGGTGCAGGAGCGCCTGACCTCCCAGGTGGCCGACGCCCTGGTGGACAAGCTTCAGGCCCAGTCCGTGATCGTGGTGATCGAGTGCGAGCACCTGTGCATGGCCATGCGCGGCATCCGCAAGCCGGGGGCCGTGACCACCACGTCCGCCGTGCGCGGCGGCTTCAAGGCCTCGGCGGCCTCCCGGGCCGAGGCGCTGAGCCTGCTCAAGGGCTAGGACGGGGGAGACATGCGGGTATCCGATCTCACCGTTCCGGGGCGCTGCCTGGTCATGGGCATCCTCAACGTCACCGAGGACTCCTTCTCCGACGGCGGCCGCTACCTCGGGGTCGAGGCGGCCCTGGAGCACGCGCACCGGCTGGTGGCGGCGGGGGCGGACATGATCGACGTCGGCGGGGCGTCCACCCGCCCCGGGGCCACCCGGGTGGACGCCCGGGTGGAGCGGGAGCGCGTGGTCCCGGTGATCCGGGAGCTGGCCCGGGAGGGCATCGCCACCTCGGTGGACACGATGCGCGCGGAGACCGCCGAGGCGGCGGCCCGCGCGGGCGTGTGCATGATTAACGACGTCTCCGGGGGCCTGGCCGATCCCGGGATGCTGGGCGCGATGGCGCGGGCGGACATCCCCGTGTGCCTCATGCACTGGAAGACGGTGCGTTTTGGCGACGCCGCCGGCCAGGCCAGCCACGAGGGCGGGGTGGTGGCCGACGTGCGCGCCACGCTGGACCGCCTGGTGGCGCGGGCGCTTCGGGCGGGCGTGGCGGCGGAGAACATCGTGCTCGACCCCGGCCTGGGCTTTGCCAAGTCCGCCGAGGACAACTGGGCGCTGCTCGGGGCCCTGCCGGAGTTCCTGGAGGGGGAGTACCCGCTGCTGGTGGGGGCGTCGCGCAAGCGCTTCCTCACGGCGGTGCGCGCCGCGCGGGGGTTAAGCGCCACGCCGGTGGACGCCGACCCCGCCACGGCGGCGGTGACCGCGATCTCCGCGCAGCTCGGCGCCTGGGGCGTGCGGGTGCACGAGGTGGGCGTCTCGCGCGACGCGGTGGACGTGGCGGCGCGCTGGCGTGCGGCGTCGGGCGCCGCAGGAGCACAGGAGGCCCGGCATGGCGGATAGGATCGTGCTCACGGGCCTGCGCTGCTACGGCTACCACGGGGTGTTCCCCGAGGAAAGACGCGAGGGCCAGGAGTTCCTCGTGGACGTCACCTGCTGGGCGGACCTGCGCCCCGCGGCGCGCGGGGACGACCTCGCGCTCACCCTCAACTACGCGGAGCTGGCCGAGCTGGCGCACGAGGTGGTCACGGGGGAGCCGCGCGACCTCATCGAGACGGTGGCGGCGGAGATCGCGGAGCGCGCGATGGAGCGCTTCTGCCTGCTGCACGCGGTGGAGGTCACCGTGCACAAGCCGCAGGCCCCCATCCCCCTGGCCTTCGGGGACGTGGCGGTGGTGGCGCGCAGGTCGCGCGCGCACGCCCCGCGCGGGGGCGGGCGTGGCTAGCGCCGGCGCGGGGACCCGGGCCGTGCTCTCGCTCGGCTCCAACATGGACGACCGCTGGGCGCTGCTGCGCATGGCCGCCCGCGAGTTTAGCGGGGAGATCGCGGCGGCCTCCCGGGTGTATTCGACACCGCCGTGGGGGGTCACGGACCAGGAGGAGTTCCTCAACGCCGTCCTGGTGGTGGAGGTTCCAGAGGAACCCCTCGCGCTGCTGCGCCGCTGCCAGGACCTGGAGCGCGCCGCGCATCGGGTGCGGCGGCGGCGCTGGGGGCCGCGTACCCTCGACGTGGACGTGGTGCAGGCGCACCGGGGCGGGGCGGAGGTGCTCTCCGAGGACCCCGTGCTCACCCTCCCGCACCCGTGGGCGCACCGGCGGGCCTTCGTGCTGGTGCCCTGGGCGGAGGCAGAGCCGGGGGCGCTGCTGCGGGGGCGCGCCGTGGAGCGGTGGATCGCGGAGCTGCCGCGCAACGAGGTGGCGCAGGTCGTCCCGGTGGGCGCCCTGGCGGAAAGCGAGGAACGGTGAAGCAGACCTCCCTGAAAGCACTGATACTCACGGGGGCGTTCGTGGCCGCCCTGGCGGCCATCGCCACCTGGCGCTTCTACGGGGTGCTGGCCCCGATCCCGGTGACGGTCTCCGCCACGCTGTGGGTGCTGGCGGTGGTGTGCCTCTACCTGGCGGCCAAGGTCCGCGCCCGCCGCAAGGAGGGCAGGATCGGCCTGGACCGCAGCCAGCTCAACCCGGTGCTGGTGGCCCAGTTCATGGTGCTGGGCAAGGCCTCCGCGTGGACGGGGGCGCTGCTGGGCGGGGCCTACGCGGGCATGGCGCTGTACGTGGCGCCCAGGATAGGGCGCCTGGTCGCCGCCGGGGACGACCTCCCCGGCGTGGCGGCCTCCGCCTTGGGCGGGCTGGCCCTCGCGGCGGCCGGGGTGTTCCTGGAACGCAGTTGCCAGGTGTCGCCTCCCACCGGCCCGGAGGGCGTTAGGTAAGTTAGACGGCATGAGTACGCCGCAGTCGGACCGGAACCCGGAATCCACCCCGCGCCGTGCCGCCTCACATGGGGCGGGGCAGCGCCGCCACCACGGCAGGGGCGGGGACGCCGGGACCGACGGCGGCCAGATCCTCCTCGCGGCGCTCGTGGCCCTGGCGCTGGTGGCCAGCGTGGTCATGCAGCTCACGGACTCCAACGCGGCGCTGAAGTTTGCGCTCCTGGCGGCGCTGTGGGCCGCCATCATCGGCTTCTTCCTGGTCAACCGCTACCGCAGGCAGGCCCAGCGCTCCACGGAGCAGCTCGCCTACGAGCAGCGTCTGCACCGCTCCGAGCTGCGCGAGGCCCGGGCCCAGGCTGAGGCCCGGGAGGCGCGCGAGGCCCGGGAGCCGCACGCCGCCGCGGGGGGCCTGAGCGAGGAGGACGTGGCGATCCTCACGGAGATCCGCGCGGGCCTGGACGAGGTGCGCAGCAAGCTGGAGGACCTCCAGGGCCACGCCTTCGAGTACGAGCCCGCGGCCCTGCGCGCCCAGGCCTGGCGCGTGCAGGAGCTGGAGGAGCGCGCGGACGCCGTGAGCGAGCGCGCCCCGGAAAAGACGGGGCGCATCGCCGGGGCTCCCTCGGTGGACGCGGTGGCCGGGCGGCTGGGCCAGGCCGATCGCGGCGGGGACTACCCGCGCTCCATCTCCCCGGAGCTGGCCGACCTCCTGGACGGGGAGGGCGCCCACCGGGGCAGCCACCGCTCGGACGAGCAGCCGCAGGCCCCGGCCACCCCGATGGCGCGCCGCGCGACCCCGAGCGTGGAGGACACCTCGGAGATCGCCGCCGTGGTGCCCGAGCCGGAGCGGGAGCCCGAGGGCCGGAGGGGCCGCCGCCGCGCGGACGAGCACTCCGGCGGGCTCTCTGTGGCCGAGCTGATGGCCAACATGAAGAAGGACGCGCGGTGAGGCCACCCCGCATGCGGGTAGGGGTGCTGCGCGGGGAGGAATCTGCGCACTGCGCCGCCCGGACCGTGGCGCACGGCCTGGCGGAGGCGGGGCACGAGGTGCGGGACCTGGGCGCGGCGGGGGAGGTCGCCTCGGTGCAGATGGTGCTGCTGGAGGCGGCCGAGGAGGAGCTGGCGCGGCTCGCGCTGCGGGTGGCCCCGCACGCCCGGCCCGAGCACATCGTCCTCCACGCGGTGCCGGGCGCGGACCTGGAGCCCCTGGAGCCGCTGCGCCGGGCGGGCGCCGTGGTGGGCAGCCTGGTGCCCCTGTTTCCGTGGCTCTGGGCGGTGGAGTACCGCGACGAGGTGGCCCAGACGGTGCTCGAGCTGCTGGCGGAGGAGCTCGGCGGCGAGGCGGAGCTGGTCTCCGGTTCCCGGAGGAGGGCCCTGGCCACGGCCTTGAGCTGGATGCGCTTTGCCGACGACGTCGGCAGGGAGGCACACAGGGAGCTGAGCGTGGCCCTGGAGGGGTCCGCCCACGCCACCTTGTTTAGCCTGGAGGGGGAGCACCGAGACCCCCTCGCGGAGGTTCCCGCCCTGGCGCGGCAGCGCGCCGGGATGCGGGACCCCGGACGGGCCAGGTTTTTTACGCAGCTCGCCCGCCGGGCGGCGGAGCAGGACGGAAGAGAAGACGTGGAGTTGTGGGCCATGCAGGAGGAGAAGCCATGACGTTCCAAAGAGGAGAGGCCACCGAGGTGGATTCGGTGGAGCAGGTTGCCACCATCGCCCGGGCCTTCCGCAAGACGGGCAAGCCCGTGGTGCTGGTGCCCCTGGGCTCCGCGATCCACGCCGGGCACATCTCGCTGGTGCGCACCGCGCGCCGGGTGCCGGGCGCGGTGGTGATCGTGGCGGTCTCGGGCGAGGTGGACCGCTCGCGCCTGGCGGTCCTGGACACGGACGTGCTGTTCCGCTACAGCGAGAAGGACCTCTACCCCCAGGGCGTGCGCACCGTGGTCTTTCCCCGGGACTGGGGCCTGGAGTTCGTGGACGACCTCGCCATCGAGCTGACCCGGATCGTCATCCTCACCCAGATCACCCAGGCCACGGACGTGATGGTGGGGGAGAAGGACTACGAGCTGGCGGTGTGCGTGCAGACCGCCATGACGGACTTTCACACCGGGGTGCGGGTGCACGGCGTGCCCACCGTGCGCATGCCGGACGGCCTCGCGGTGTCCCTGCGCAACGCCCGCGTGCCGGAGAAGGATCGCGCCAAGGCGCTCGCGCTCTCGGCGGCCCTCACGGCCGGGGCGCACGCCGCCGAGGACGGCGCGGAGGCGGTGCTCGCCGCCGCGCGCGCCGTGCTGGACGCCGCCGGGGTGACCCCGGAGTACCTGGCGCTGCGCTCCCTGGGCATGGGCACGCCCCCGGAGAAGGGCGACGCCAGGCTGCTGGTGGCGGCCAAGTTTGGCCCCGTGCGGCTCATCGACAACGTGGGCGTGCCGGTGGGCATCGGCTTCCGCAACCTGGAGGCCCACGCCGCCGAGGAGCGGCCGGGGGAGTCGGAGGAGCCGGAGGAGGAGCAGCCCAGCGGGCGGCACGCGCGCCCTCGGGGCGTGCGCGGGTGGCTATCGGCTACCCTTGACAGGCGTGACCAACGCTAAGGACAACAAGGATCAGGCAGACCTTCCCGAGCAGCTACGCATCCGCCGCGAGAAGCGCGAGCGTCTGCTCTCCCAGGGGGTAGACCCCTACCCGGTGGAGGTGGATCGCACCACCTCCATCCGGGACCTCCGATCCCGGTACCTCGTGGCGCAGGACGCCGCGCAGGAGGCGCCCGAGGGCGTGACGGTGCTGACCCCCGGCCAGGAGACGGAGGCCGAGGTGGCCGTGGCGGGCCGCCTGATGTTCATGCGCAACACGGGCAAGCTCTGCTTTGCCACGCTCCAGGAGGGCGACGGCACCCAGATTCAGGCCATGCTCTCCCTCGCGGAGGTGGGGCAGGACTCCCTCGACGCCTGGAAGTCCGACGCGGACCTCGGGGACTTCGTCTCCGTGCGGGGCCGCGTGGTGGCCTCGCGGCGCGGCGAGCTGTCCGTCATGGCGACCTCCTGGGCGATGGCCGCCAAGGCGCTGCGCCCGCTGCCGGTCTCGTTCGCGGAGATGGCGGAGGATACCCGCGTGCGCCACCGCTACACGGATCTCATCATGCGGGAGCAGGCGCGCACGAACGCCCTGACCCGGATCAAGGTGATGCGCGCGCTGCGCCGCTTCCTGGAGGGGCAGGGCTTCCTCGAGGTGGAAACGCCCATGCTGCAGACCCTCCACGGGGGCGCGGCGGCGCGTCCCTTTATCACCCATTCCAACGCCCTGGACATCGACCTCTACCTGCGCATCGCCCCGGAGCTGTACCTCAAGCGCTGCGTGGTGGGCGGCATGGAGCGGGTGTTCGAGGTCAACCGCAACTTCCGCAACGAGGGAGTGGACTCCTCCCACAGCCCGGAGTTCGGGATGTTGGAGACCTACCAGGCCTACGGCACCTACGAGGACGGCGCCCGGCTGACCCGCGAGCTGATCCAGGCCGTGGCGATGGAGGTCTTTGGCTCCACCACCGTCACGCTGGCGGACGGCACCGAGTACGACCTCGGCGGGCAGTGGCGCGAGATGGAGATGTACCCCTCGCTCAACGAGGCCCTGGCGCGCAAGCACCCGGGGCAGCCCGAGGTGACCGTGGATTCCACGGTGGAGGAGCTGCGCGCGCTGGCCGACGCCATCGGCCTGGAGTGGCCGGAGAAGGGCGGCTGGGGCCACGGCAAGTTCGTGGAGGAGATCTGGGAGCACCTGTGCTCCGATCAGCTCCACGGCCCGGTGTTCGTGAAGAACTTCCCCGTGGAGACCTCCCCGCTGACCCGCGATCACCGCTCCCAGCCCCGGGTCACGGAGAAGTGGGACCTCTACGTGCGTGGCTTCGAGCTGGCCACCGGCTACTCCGAGCTGGTGGACCCGGTGATCCAGCGCGCCCGCTTCGAGGACCAGGCGCGCCTGGCCGCCGGGGGCGACGACGAGGCGATGGTGCTGGACGAGGACTTCCTCCGCGCGATGGAGCAGGGCATGCCGCCCACCTCCGGCACGGGCATGGGCATCGACCGCCTACTCATGGCGCTCACCGGGCTGGGCATCAGGGAGACGGTGCTCTTCCCGATGGTCAAGCCGGAGGCGTAGCAACCCCGGGCGGATCGACGCCCTCCCTCCCGCACGGCATCTGCGCACGTGCGGGAGGGAGGGCGTCGATCGTGCTCAGGGGCTAGCGCTGGCGCCTGCCCACGGCGAGGCACAGCAGGCCGAGGGCCGTCCAGGCGGTCAGTGTCCACCAGGCGTGGGCTGTGCCGGCCTCGGGGAAGTAGCTGAGGGTGCGCAGGAGTTCCTGGGTGGCGCCGGGGACGAGGCAGCGTCCGATCGCGTCGAAGTGCCAGGGCAGGAACTCCAGGGGCAGCGTGGCCCCGGAGAGGGGGTTGCCGAGGAACATGGTGATGACGGCGCCGAGGCCTATGCCGGGGAAGCCCAGGAGGCCGTGCAGGCCCGTGACCAGGGCGGCCGTGGCGCCGATGCCGAGCGCGAGGGCGCCCCAGAGCGGCGCGCTCGCCGTGGGGAGGAAGCCGAACCAGGCGTGCAGGATCGGCAGGAGGGCGCTGGCGGCCAGCGCCGAGTAGGCCAGGATCGCGGCGAGGCGGGGGCCGCGCCCGCGCACCTTGAGGGAGATGAGCACGCCGCCGATGATGCCGCCGAGCGTGAGGGGCAAGGCCGCCACGGCCAGCCCGCTGCCCTGGGGGTCGTCCTCGGGGAGCGGGGCGACCTCGGTCACGGTGGGGCCCTCGAGGCTCTGCTGAAGGAGGCGGCTCAGGGCCTGGGGCTCGGTCACGCTGCCGGAGGCGAGGGCGGCGCCGATGCGCTGCTTGTGCAGGGCGGTGCCCGCCGTGTCCATCATGGTGGCCACGGAGTTGTTCGCGGCGGGGGCGGTGAGCACTTCCACGGGGGCGGCGGGGTCCTGTGGGATGAGGAACGCGCCGTAGGCCTCGCGGCGGGCGATGAGGCCTTCTGCCTCCTCCCGCGAATCCGCGCGGGCGAGGTCAAAGGGTGCGTCCTGCTGCCGCATGGATTGGGCGAGGGCGTCGTAGGCGGGCTCGCTGGCGACCACGCTGACGCGGAGGTTCTTGGGGGTGGAGGTGAAGGAGGGCCAGGCGAAGGCCAGCAGGGCCAGGGTGATGGCGAGGGCGGCGGCCAGGGCGACGAGCAGCGCCCTGCTCCAGGCGGGCTTGTCCTCGGGGTGAGGGTTCTGGTGGGGCATGGTGCGCACCTTTCTAAAAAGAATGTTCATTCTTTTTGTGATGGTGCTCCGGCCTTGGGCGCTTGTCAAGCGGAACGTTCGCTTTTTATGGTTGAGGCATGCCGAAAATCAGCGAGGAGCGCCGCCAACTGCGCCGCCAGTGCGTGATCGACGCCGCCGTGAAGGTGCTGCAGGAGCGGGGCTTCGCGGGGGCCTCGATGGCGGAGATCATCGCGGCCTCCGGCATGTCCGCCGGGGCGATCTACGGCTACTTCCCCGGCAAGAAGGAGCTCTTCCAGGCCGCCGCGCACCAGGTGCTGGGGCAGCGGCTGAGCGTGCTCGAGCGCACCCCCACGGGCGAGGTGCCTCCCCCCGAGGAGGCGCTGGACGCTTTCTTCGCGGTGCTGCGGGAGGGGGAGGAGGGATCGAGGATGATCGTGCAGATGTGGGGGCAGGCCGTCCACGACGCGGACATGCGGGCGGTGGCGAGCGAGGTGATCGGCGGGGCCCGCGAGGCGGTGCAGGGCTACCTGGAGGCCTGGTACGCCCAGGAGGGTGCGCCCGACCCGGCGGATCGCGCGCGGGAGGGCACGGGCCTGGTGCTGGCCCTGGCCCAGGGATCATTGGTTCAGTCCGCCCTGCTGGGTGAACCCCTGTTCCATTTGGAGAACGGGCTGAGCAGAATGCTAAGGTAACGACTCTCTTTTGTGTTAAAAGTGGAAAGGCCTCTTTTTTTATGTCTGACAATGAGCCTTCCGCTCCTCTAGATTCCCCTTCTGAGGACGTGAAGATCCCAGGTTCCGTGATCGTCGTTCTGGTGGTGCTCGTCTTTGCCGCCATGATGATGTTCCTCAATGAAACGATCCTCTCCGTGGCGCTGCCCGCCATCATGGCGGACTTCGGCATCGAGACGGACAAGGCCCAGTGGCTCACCACGGGCTTCATGCTCACGATGGCGATCGTGATCCCCACCACCGGCTACCTGCTGCAGCGCCTGAGCACCCGCACCATATTCGTGCTGGCGTTGAGCTCCTTCCTCGCGGGCACGGTGGTGGCGGCCCTGGCGCCCGCCTTCGGCGTGCTGCTGGTGGGCCGCGTGCTGCAGGCCGTGGGCACCGCGCTCATTATGCCGCTGCTGATGACCGTGGCCATGACGGTGGTGCCGCCTCAGCGGCGCGGCACGGTGATGGGCACCATCTCCATCGTGATGGCGGTGGCCCCGGCGCTCGGCCCCACGGTGTCCGGGCTGATCCTCGATAAGCTCTCCTGGCACTGGCTCTTCTGGGTCATGGTGCCCCTGGTGGCGGTGGTCCTGGCCTGCGGCATGGCGTTCCTGCGCAACATCGGGGAGACCGCCCGCACCCCGCTGGACGCCCTCTCCGTGGGCCTGTCCGCCCTGGCCTTCGGCGCGCTGATCTACGCGCTTAGCGCCGTGGGCGAGCTGCTCGACCCGCAGAGTAACGAGCGCGCCCGCGTGCTCGTCATCGGCGCGGTGGGCCTGGCGGCCCTGGCGGTATTCGTGTGGCGCCAGCGCGCGCTGATCCCCTCCGGGCGCGCCCTGCTCGACATCCGGGTGTTCGCCCTGCGGGACTTCACCGTCCCGGTGCTCGTGTTGCTCATGGTCTTTGGCGCGCTGCTGGGCGCGGTGACCGTCCTGCCGATCTACCTGCAGACCTCCCTGGACTTCACGGAAAAGGTCACCGGCTTCATCCTGCTGCCGGGCGGCCTGCTCAACGGCCTGCTCGCGCCGTTCGTGGGCCGGGCTTTCGACCGGGTGGGGCCGCGCCCGCTGCTGATCCCCGGCGCAATGCTGCTGGTCGGGTCGCTGGCCGCGCTGTCCACGGTGGACGAGTCCACCACGCTGCTCACGGTGATGCTCATGCACATCTGCTTCTCGCTGTCGCTGGGCCTGTCCATCACCCCGCTGATGACCACCGCCCTGGGGGCGGTGCCCGCGCGGCTGTACGGGCACGGCTCGGCGGCGCTGAACACCCTCCAGCAGCTCGCCGGGGCCATGGGCACGGCGCTGCTCATGGCCATCCTGGGCCGGGGAACGCAGGTGGCGATCTCCCAGGGGAACGCCCTGGAGGCCGCCACGGCGCACGGTACCCACCGCGCCTTCCTGCTGGCCACGGGCTTTGCGGTGGCGGCGCTGGTGGTGTCCTTCTTCGTGCGCCGGGTGAGCACGGAGGGCGCGCCGCACTAGCGGGTGCCGGGCGATTCGCCGGGGGGCGTGGCGTTTTTTGGGGGTGCCAGGGGAGAGGGGCCGCGCGGGGTGCGCGGCCCCTTTTTCGTGCCCGCGCTTGTCGCGCGTGCTCTTTTCCCGCCCGCCTTGCGGCCCCGCGCGGTGCGGCTTTCCCTCCGCCGGGCCGGTGCCCCGGTTCCTGGTCCCCGTCGGGCCCGGCCGTGCCCTCGCCGCGCTGTGTCCTCGCCGTGGCGCGCCGGGTCTGGGCCGTATCACGGGGCTCCCAAGCGCGGGGATACGCGGCGATACATGCGCGGAAAAGCCCCTGTTCGCTACCGGCGTACAGGTCCCTGAGCTGGGAGGATGGCGCGTTTTGCGGGGCGGGCAGGAGGCGCGGGCGCACGGGCGCATTTTTTCCTCCCAGCCGGGCGTTAGAGTGGGTGCAACAAAAGCAACGATGAAGCAAGGGGTTTAGCAGGCAATGTTCGAGAGGTTTACCGATCGCGCGCGGCGCGTCATCGTCCTGGCTCAGGAAGAGGCGCGGATGCTCAATCACAATTACATCGGCACCGAGCACATTCTCCTCGGTCTTATCCACGAGGGCGAGGGCGTGGCCGCCAAGGCCCTGGAGTCCATGGGCATTTCCCTGGACGACGTCCGCCGCGAGGTGGAGGAGATTATCGGCCACGGGACGCAGCCGCACACCGGGCACATTCCCTTTACCCCCCGCGCCAAGAAGGTGCTCGAGCTTTCCCTGCGCGAGGGCCTGCAGATGGGTCACAAGTACATCGGCACGGAGTTCCTGCTCCTCGGCCTCATCCGCGAGGGCGAGGGCGTGGCCGCCCAGGTGCTGGTCAAGCTGGGGGCGGACCTGCCGCGCGTGCGCCAGCAGGTGATCCAGTTGCTCTCGGGCTACGAGGGCGGCCAGGGGACCAACCCGGAGAACAACCAGCCCAGCGGCGGCCCGGTGGGCGCGGGCGCGGCCGCGGGCCCCGGCGGGGGCAGTGGCGGGCGCGGCTCCTCCGGGGACCGCTCCAACTCCCTGGTGCTAGACCAGTTTGGCCGCAACCTCACCCAGGCCGCCAAGGACGGCAAGCTCGACCCGGTGGTGGGGCGCGAGAAGGAAATCGAGCGCGTGATGCAGGTGCTGTCCCGCCGCACCAAGAACAACCCGGTGCTCATCGGCGAGCCCGGCGTGGGCAAGACCGCCGTGGTGGAGGGCCTGGCCCTGGACATCGTCAACGGCAAGGTGCCGGAGACGCTCAAGGATAAGCAGCTCTACTCCCTGGACCTGGGTTCCCTGGTGGCGGGCTCGCGCTACCGAGGAGACTTCGAGGAGCGCCTGAAGAAGGTGCTCAAGGAGATCAACCAGCGCGGGGACATCATCCTGTTCATCGACGAGATCCACACCCTGGTGGGCGCGGGCGCGGCGGAGGGCGCCATCGACGCCGCCAGCCTGCTCAAGCCCAAGCTGGCCCGGGGCGAGCTGCAGACCATCGGCGCGACCACCCTGGACGAGTACCGCAAGCACATCGAGAAGGACGCCGCCCTGGAGCGCCGCTTCCAGCCCGTGCAGGTGCCGGAGCCCTCCGTGGAGCTGTCCGTGGAGATCCTCAAGGGCCTGCGGGACCGCTACGAGGCCCACCACCGCGTGTCCATCACGGACTCCGCCCTGGAGGCGGCGGTGCGCCTCTCCGACCGCTACATCAACGACCGCTACCTGCCGGACAAGGCCGTGGACCTCATCGACGAGGCCGGCGCCCGCATGCGCATCAAGCGCATGACCGCCCCGGAGGGCCTGCGCGAGGTGGACGAGCGGATCGCCGCCGTGCGCAAGGAGAAGGAGGCGGCCATCGACGCGCAGGACTTTGAGAAGGCCGCCGGGCTGCGCGATCAGGAGCGCAAGCTGGGCGAGGAGCGCGCGGAGAAGGAAAAGCAGTGGCGCGACGGCGACCTGGAGGACATCGCCGAGGTGGGCGAGGAGCAGATCGCGGAGGTGCTGGGCAACTGGACCGGCATCCCGGTGTTCAAGCTCACCGAGGAGGAGTCCACGCGCCTGCTCAACATGGAGGCGGAGCTGCACAAGCGGATCATCGGCCAGGACGACGCCGTGAAGTCCGTGGCGCGCGCCATCCGCCGCACGCGCGCGGGCCTGAAGGACCCCAAGCGCCCCTCCGGCTCCTTCATCTTCGCGGGGCCGTCGGGCGTGGGCAAGACGGAGCTGTCCAAGGCGCTCGCGGAGTTCCTCTTCGGCGAGGAGGACGCCCTGATCCAGATCGACATGGGCGAGTTCCACGACCGCTTCACCGCCTCGCGCCTCTTCGGCGCGCCCCCCGGATACGTGGGCTACGAGGAGGGCGGCCAGCTCACCGAGAAGGTGCGCCGCAAGCCGTTCTCCGTGGTGCTCTTCGACGAGATCGAGAAGGCCCACAAGGAGATCTACAACACCCTGCTCCAGGTGCTGGAGGAGGGCCGCCTGACCGACGGCCAGGGGCGCGTGGTGGACTTCAAGAACACCGTGCTCATCTTCACCTCCAACCTGGGCACCCAGGACATCTCCAAGGCCGTGGGCATGGGCTTCACGGGCTCCTCGGAGAACGACGAGGCCGCGCAGTACCAGCGGATGAAGAACAAGGTGCACGACGAGCTGAAGAAGCACTTCAAGCCCGAGTTCCTCAACCGCATCGATGACACGGTGGTGTTCCACCAGCTCACCCAGGACCAGATCGTGGAGATGGTGGAGCTGCTCATCGGGCGCGTGGAGAAGATGCTGCAGGCCAAGGACATGGGCATCGAGCTCACGGAGAAGGCCAAGGCCCTGCTGGCCAAGCGCGGCTTCGACCCGGTGCTCGGCGCCCGCCCGCTGCGCCGCACCATCCAGCGCGAGATCGAGGACGCCATGAGCGAGAAGATCCTCTTCGGCGAGCTGGGCGCCGGCGAGATCGTCACCGTGGACGTGGAGGGCTGGGACGGCGAGTCCAAGGAGACGCAGGACGCCGCGTTTACCTTCACCCCGCGCCCCAAGCCGTTGCCGGAGGAGGCCTTCGAGGAGCGCGAGGACGAGGTCCGCGAGGTCCCCTCGGAGTCCTAGCAGCCGCCCATCCCCTCCTGGTAAACAGGGAGGGGATGAAGAATCTGAGCGCCCTGCACCGTGACCTCACCGCCTTGGACGGCAAGCCCTACGGGGCCTACCGCGACCTGGCGGGCACGCCCTACGACCTCGGCGAGGGGGTCGTGTTCACCCTCGACCGCGCGCAGGTCGATCCCTACGCCCCGCCCTCGCTGGCGCACCTGAGCGTGCCGCTGGCCCTCCCGGAGTACCGGGAGCGCGGCCAGAAGGTGGCGGCGGCGGACTTTTTCACCCGGGCCTTCGACGCCGCCGTATCCGGCGACCGCGACCTCAGCATCGGGCGTATCGGCCAGCAGGTTCTCGAACGCACCACCGCCGAGGTGCGCGAGGATCACCTCCTGGTGCGCTTCACCGTGGCGCTGCCCGCCGCGGGCAGGCGCATCAAGGGGCGCCTGGCCTCCACCATCCTCACGCAGCGCCTGCCCGAGGCCGCGCGGCGGCTGCGGGGGGTAGACCGCGCCGCGCTGGACCGCCACGTCGCCCTCCACCAGGACCAGGAATGGCTGCGCGCCCGCCTGCCGGAGCTGGGGCTGGTGGCCTTCGTGGGCGAGGGGGCCATCCTGCCGCGCCGGGCGGGCGACAGCGACGAGCCGCTGCGCGGCGCGGTGCCCTTCGCCTCCCCCGAGAGCCTGCGCCGCGAGGTGACGCTGCCCAGTGGGCGCACGCTCGCCGGTATGGGCGTGCCCGAGGGCGTGACCGTGATCGTGGGCGGCGGCTACCACGGCAAGTCCACCCTGCTGCGCGCCCTGGAACGCGGCGTGTACCCGCACGTGGAGGGCGACGGCCGGGAATGGGTGATCACCCGACCCGACGCCGTCTCCGTGCGCGCCGAGGACGGGCGCGCCGTGAGCGGCGCGGACATCTCGGCCTTCATCAACAACCTGCCCTCCGGGGAGGACACCACCGCCTTTTCCACCACCAACGCCTCCGGCTCCACCTCGCAGGCGGCCAACCTCGTGGAGGCCATCGAGGCCGGGGCGGACGCGCTGCTCATCGACGAGGACACCTCCGCCACCAACTTCATGATCCGCGACGAGCGCATGCGGGCGCTGATCAGCGCCGACCGCGAGCCCATCACCCCCTTCGTGGACACGGTGCGCTCCCTCTACCGGGACGCCGGGGTCTCCACCATCCTCGTGGCGGGCGGCTCCGGGGCCTTCTTCTCCGTGGCGGACCACGTGATCGCCCTCGACGCCTACCGGGTATCCGACGTCACCGAACGGGCCCACGGCCTCGGCGGCGAGGCCCCCTCCACCTCAGCGGAGTTTCGCCCCGGAGCCCCGCGCGTGCCCGTGGAACTGAGCGCCCCCGGCAAGCGGAAGCCCGCCGCCGCCAAGGGCAGGACGCTCATCCGCTACGGCAAGGCGACCATCGACCTCGGGCCCGCCGAGCAACTGGTGGACCAGGCGCAGACCACCGGCATCGCCCACGCGATCGACCTGCTGGAACGGCGGCTGGGATCGGGGGAGTCCCTGCGCGCTGCGGTGGAGCAGGTCACCGAGCTTATCGACGCCCAGGGGCTTAGCGCCCTCTCCCCGCACCGGGGGCACCCCGGGCTCTACGCGCGACCCCGCGCCCACGAGATCATGGCGGCGGTGAATAGGTACCGGGGGTTGGAGGTCTCCTGAGCTGGGGATCAGTCCTTAGAGGAGCGTGCGGAGCTCGGGGTGGGGTTGGTTGTTTCTGGTGGTCGCTGGGTCCGTTCGCGCCGTTCCATGCCGCGCTGTGTCTGCTGGTAACCTCCGGGGCCACGCCGTGGGATGAAAGCGGTTGGGGTGGCCTCTTGTAGGATTGGTGGGGACGTAGGAGACTAAGAAAGTGGACGAACTTTTCTTATTTCGAGAGTTCGGGGAAGCGTAGTTCTAAAGCGGCGCTAAGTGCAGGATCGCTGACCAATTTTGCCAATTTTTCGGTGAGTGCAACTATTTCTTCTTCCGTTGCAAATTGGTCGATCAGTGTTGACATAAAATGCGAGTTAAAATCGTTTTGGCAGCGGCGAGCCTGTTCGAGTTTTTCTTTTCCTTCTTCTGTTAAGGCGTGGAGTGTAGCGCGTCGGTCTGTATCTGATTGCGATCGCGTGGATAACCCTTTTTCCGATAGTGCTGAAAGTATCCTGCTTGGGCTTCCTGATTCGCAGAGGAGGTATTCTCCTACGGCCCGAGTCGTCATGGGCCCATGTTCGGATAGAACTTCGAGGGCCTCTGCTTGCGAGGGGGTCAGGTTGATCCGTCGGAGGAGGTCTCCGAGACGGCGGTTTCCCTGTCTCTGTACCGCTAGAACTGTGTAGCGCAGGGCTTCGGCGGTCTTAGGATTGTCAGTATTCATCAACTGCATGTCGTATCATATCTTTGCTCCGGGCGAAAATCTGCGGACTTCTGGGGGAGTTGTGTGGGGTGGGTAGGGTACGATGGTGCCCCAAGTGAGAGTCGTTCTCTGCCGGGTGGACAATTTTGTATCTTTATATCTTGTTAGCGCTAGTGAATTATTTCGGCGAGACGATCTAGTCTTTTCAGGGGAACCTTTTCTGCTTCGTGCGCACCAATAAGAGAGGCTAGGGGGCCTTGTTGGCGAACCCTGTGTTCAATCAGTACAGGTGATGTCTTGTTTTCCCTTGATTGAATGAACCAATGGGAAAGTTCCCGGAGTCCCGGGATGGTGATGAGCATTGTTATACCAATGGGATTGTCTACATAGCGCAAGCGGCCATGAAGGACGCGGAGGGCGACGATCGAGTGGCTTCCGTCCATGCGGGGCGGAGAGACTGATGAGAGGGCGGGGTTCCAGAGGGGGAGTCGTGAAGCGTCGAGTAGAACCTCTGTGATTGCGGTGGCGGAAGCGGCAATGGTTCTACTTGCTGTGTAGTCGGTTGTCCATGGTCTGCTGTGCATATTGTGTCCATCGTTGGGTGGGGTTTGGGTGGTGCCGGTCCATGACTGGTGCTAGGCTGGCCAATACACATATACATGATACAACATGCATGTGACGACATACATGTTCTGGGGTATCAACCTGGGATGTAGTGATGAGAACGATTGGACTTGATATGCGGGAGAAACAGGGCGATAGCGCAATCCCCCATGATCGAAATCGGAGAAAAGGTCGATTGGCACCCATAGAAGATGTTGTGCGTGCAATACGTGATGGGGCCATGGTGGTGCTTGTTGATGATGAGGATCGGGAAAACGAGGGCGATCTTATTATCGCTGCAGAAAAGATAACCTCGGAATCTGTTAACTTCATGATCACGCATGGTAAGGGGCTTCTGTGCATGCCCATGAGTGCAGAGCGGGCAGCTGAGCTGCACTTACCACCAATGGTTGCTCGTAATGAGGATGATTTTGGCACAGCCTTTACCGTTTCGTGCGATGCGACTGCTTCTCATGGCGTTACTACGGGAATTTCTGCTAGTGATCGGGCTGTCACGATTAGTTTGGGAGCTAAGGGGGGTAATGCTGATGACTTCCATCGGCCTGGCCATGTGTTCCCTCTTATTGCCCGAGATGGTGGAACCTTGACTCGCGTTGGGCATACTGAAGCGGGAGTAGATCTTGCTCGCATGGCTGGTCTGGCACCTGTAGCAGCAATTATTGAGATTGTTGGTGAGGATGGCGAGATGCTCCGATTCCCGGATCTTATTGGGTGGTGCGCGGAACATGGACTCCTCATGACCACGATTGAATGTTTGAGAGAGTACCGCCGGAAACAGATCGACGCTGGCGTGAGTATTGATCGGAATTTGGATGGAGGATTTTTCTGATGAAAATACCTCACACGGCGGGTGAGCTGGTCCGGGATGTTTCGACGCCCATGATCCATAGATTTATGAGGCAGCGTCTTGGTACTGTGGTTGGTTTAAATAATATCCCACGCAGTGGACCTTTAGTGGTGGTGGCTAATCATTCTAGTTACCTTGATCACTTTGCTACTTTGACGTTCTTGCACGCAGTGCGACCGGGGGAGGTCTGGTACCCAACTAAGGCCGAGTCGTTCGAAAAATTCGCTTCGCGCACCTGGCATGAATCGATGAACTGCTATCCGGTTGATAGAACGGCTCCCGGTCAACAGGTGTTCGAGATAGCGCAGCGGATACTTGATGAGGGGAACATCCTTGTCCTTTATCCTGAAGGAACTCGTGGTCCTGGGAAAGAGCTGCTTCCATTCAAATCTGGCGCTTTCCGTATGGCCCTGAGTGCTGGAGCTACGGTAGTTCCAATCGGTATGGTGGGGCTGGAGGGTATTCTTCCTAAGGGAGTGCATATTCCTCGGGTGGGGACGTATTCCGCTTCTATTGGGGCTCCTCTGCCCGTTCCCCATGGAGATGATTTTCGGGAATGTGCGCGACGTATGCGGGATGAAGCTTTTCGAAGGGTGCAGAAACTAGGGCAACAGGCGTCTCTGAATAACGGGTGCGCCACTACGGCGCAGATTGATGCAATTGTTGATCTTGCGCAGGTAATTATTGCAGAGAATATGTCTGATTCTGGTTTACTTCCTGAAGAAGTAATCGGGCGGCTGGAACTTTTGCTGGGCCTCGCCAGTGAAATGTCTAAGCGCCATCCGGGTCTCGAATTGCAGAGAAATCGTGTTCGAGGATTTTCCGCCTTGAGTTCAGTTCCTCCTATTAGGATTTTAAAAGTTTTGCGGATCGGGCTTGAAGCCCGGCAGGCGAGCGCTAATTATAGGTCGAATGACTTTGCGGCGTATCTGGCGGGTAGAACAAGTTTGCTTCTCCCTAAGCACGTAGGGGGTGGGGCCCAGGAGGCTTCTCGATTTTTCCTAGAATCTGCCAAGCGTGGTGGTTTGATGACATCACAAGCCTATGTGGGCTTGGCGGAAAGTCGACTCGCTATGGGGGATCGCCAAGGAGCGATTGAGGCGTATCAGTGTGCAAGGGAGTCGATCAGGCCTGAGGATCAGCGTGGTCCCAGGAGGCGCGATCGAATTAATAAATGCCTCGCAGAGCTGGGAGTGGAGGGATGAAAATTTTAACGATTGTCCAACGCAACCCTAGGAAATTTCTTGCGGCATGGGTTTTGTTTTTTGTGGTAACTGGGGCATTGGCGACCCAATTGACTGGGGCGGTCAAAGCGGGGGGATTCACTGATTCGCGTGCGGATTCCGTAACCGCACAGGATATAGCCCAGGAAGTATTTGGTGATCCGGAAAACCAGCTCATCGTCGTTCTTTCTGGCGAGGATGCTGTGCCGCTTGACATCCTTGACCAAGCTGTTGCGGCCGCAGAGTCTATTGATCATGTTGGGGCTGTTATAGACAGCCGGTCGGCCCCTTCCCTTGCCTCTGAATCTGGGAACACGCAGGTGCTTCAGATTGGCTTTGATGCCGATAACACTACTACTCAAAATAGTGTCCCGGAATTGCGTGGCGCAATTGAAAAAGCGCTGGCAGGGACAGGGATTCGAAGTCATGTCACTGGTGCGGCAGCGCTTGACTATGATCTGAACATGCAGTCGCAAAGGGATGCTCTCCATGCCGAATTTATTGCATTTCCTTTGTTGATTTTCATTCTTCTTCTGGTGTTTCGAGCCGTTGGTCCTGTCCTTATTACTATGGCGACTGCCGCAGTTTGCCTGGCGGGTGCCCAGGGGATAGGAACGTTAGTTTCGTGGAATATAGATACATCTAACTTCTATATTACTGCCGGTTCATTGATAGGTCTGGCGGTTTCGGTGGATTACTGCCTATTCTTACTTTCCCGATATAAGGAAAGTCTTGCTCAAGGGAAGTCTGCTGATGAGGCGTTGCGGACGGCTAGTAGTACCGTTGGGCATGCGATCCGGTTTGGCGGGTTGTGTGTTGTTGCGGCGTTGTGTGCGCTTTTCTGGGCGCGAAACATGGTGTTTAGTTCAATCGCGGCCGCCGGTGTTGTTGTTACGATAGTAGCTATTGCTGCTGTTTCCACTTTTGTTCCCGCGCTTATTGCGGTGCTTGGGGATAAGGTATTTTTTGGGAAACTTCCCGGGTTTATCCCGGCGGTGCGCCCATCTGGTGATGGTGATGTTAAAGATTCCAGTACCTACTTAAATGATCGCACTCCTGTACCTTTGCGCCGTGGTGGTTTTGTGTCTATCGCTGTGATGATACCGCTGTTGATGGCTGCGGCTCCGCTGGCCTCATTGGCGCTACGGGTGCCCGTGGCCTCCGCTTCGATCCTTCCAGAGGGGACTGATTCGAGGGTCGGTATTGAGGTGGTTAATGGTGAGCTTGATGCGCGTGAGTTATTTCCGACCAGTGTTATTGTTAGGGATTCTGAGAACGTACATGGTTTTATTGATCGGTTGGCGGAGATCCCTGAGGTTCTTGATGTCATTGGTCCTGACGATCCGGCTGCCCAATTTGTGGGTATGGCGTTGACTGGAGCAAGGGAAGATCATTCTTATTCACGAATCCTGTTGACCGCGACTGGTGCGCCGGATAGCGAAGTAGCTCACGATATGGTGTCCGCAGTCAAGGAAACCGCCCAGCGGTGGGAGGGGGATACGGGGGAAAGCGTCTTTGTAATGGGGGCTACTGTCGGAGGGGTAGAGTTTGATATTCTTGTGGAGAACTCTATACCATGGGTAGTTTCTATCGTCGCCATTTTGAGCTTAGTGCTTTTGGGGTGGGCGTTCCGGTCCTGGTTTTTGCCGTTCCTTGCGGTTTTGTTGAATGTATTGGTCGTTGCAGCGGCGATTGGTTTACTCTCATTTTTGTGGAGAATTTTTACGGGGTCTCCTATTAACAGTGTTACGCCGCTGGTGATATTTGCGATCGTGTTTGGGCTGAGTATGGATTATATGGTTCTTATGGCGGCCCGCATGAAGGAAGAATGGGTGCACGGGCGGGATCATGCCATGGCTATAGCTATTGGTGTGCAAAAAACATCGCGATTAGTTATATCGGCCGCCATTATTATGATCGGTGTGTTTTTGTCCTTTATGGTGGCGAAAATTAGCATCATCCAAGAGCTTGGGCTTGGTCTCGCGATGGCGGTCGCTTTGGATGCGCTGGTAGTGCGGCCTCTTCTTTTTCCTGCAATCCTTGGAATTGTGGGGGAAAGGGTCTGGGGTAGGCGTGTGGTGTAGTTGATTTCCTGTGTGATACTTAGCTTAGATGTGTGAAATTTTATTCTGTAAGGTCAATCCTCTCGGTTTCATGGGATCGGCCTTGCAGTGGTTTCTGGGCTGGTTTTCCCGGTGTGAGGTGAGGCTGAAGTGCGGGCTGTGTAGGGGCATAAGGTTGGGCGAGTCTTTGCGAGTTGGAGCACCAGTCTCGTTCGCCCCGTTCCATGCCGCGCTGTGTCTGCCGGGAATCTCCGGGGCCGCGCCGTGGGATGAAGGCCGCTGGGGTGGCCTCTCGTAGGATTGGTGGGAGCGTAAGAAACTGAGGAAGGGTACACATCATGGGCTTGCAGTATCGGCAGAAGAAAAAGACCGGCAAGAATAGCTGGATCAACATCTCCGGCTCGGGGGCCTCGGCCTCCACCAAGATCGGTCCGGTGACGGTGAATAGCCGCGGTGGGCTGTGGGTGAACCTCCCCGGCGGGTTGAACTTCCGGGGTCGCTGGAAGTAGCGGGGCGGGTGAGGCTACTTGAAAATTTTTCAAGTAGTTTCAAGTAGCCGGAACACGCCCTGCTCAGCGCCCTTTTCTACTGGAAAGCCCGCTTTCAAGTAGCTTTCCAGTAGGCCCGTCAGCGCGGCAGTCGGAAGGTGCCGTCGGCCAGTTGCTCCGCGAGGCCGTCGTCGATCAACCCGAACAGCGCGCGGGAGCGCTGCGCGGCGTCAGGCCAGGCGACGTCGATCTGCGCCTGGGTGATGGGGGCGTCGGAGCCGCGCAGCAGCGCCATGATGGTGCCCCGGGCGTGGCGGTCGGTACCGGTGTACTTTTGCACGCGGCGTCGCTTCTTTTCCTCCTCGGTGGGCTGTGGGCTGCCCGCCGCCACCCACGCGCAGCGGGTGCGCAGGGGGCAGGCGGGGCAGTCGGGGGAGGCTGCGGTGCACACGAGCGCGCCCAGCTCCATGAGCCCCACGGAGAAGGTGGGGCCGTCGTGTTCCGGCAGGAGGGCGCCCACCTGGGCGAGTTCTCTCTTGGAGGCGGTCCCGGGCAGGTACGTGCCCTCGACGGCGCGGCGGTACACCCGCCGCACGTTGGTGTCCACCACCGGCACGTTGCGGCCGAAGTGGAAGCAGGCCACCGCCCGGGCGGTGTACTCCCCGATGCCGGGCAGGCTCAGCAGGTCCTCCACCTCGGCGGGCACCTCGCCGTCGAAGCGGCGCACGATCTCGGCGGCGCACTCGTGCAGGCGCAGCGCGCGGCGGGGGTAGCCCAGGCGGCCCCAGGCGCGCAGCACCTCGTCGCGCCCGGCCTGGGCGAAGTGCGCGGGGGTGGGCCAGCGCTCGCGCCACTGTTCCCAGATGGGGGCCACGCGGGCCACGGGTGTTTGCTGGCTCATCACCTCGGAGAGCAACACCTCCCACGCGGTGGTGCCGGGGGAGCGCCAGGGCAGCGCGCGGGCGTGGGCGCGGTACCAGGTGATCACGGCGTGCTGAAGGGAGGTCATTTACCGCAGTATAGAGGCTATAATTCTGTATGATTCTTATTCACTATGACTTTGTATCCCGATGCCTCGCCCCAGGACGTGTGGGAAGCCCTGCGGGCGGGGAATAAGCGCTTTTGCGCGGCTCAGGAAAAGAATCCCAACCGCGACGATCACCGCCGCGAGACCCTGCGCGGGGGGCAGAATCCCGCGGCCGTGGTGCTGGCCTGCTCGGACTCCCGCGTCCCGGTGGAGCTGATCTTCGACGTCGGCTTCGGCGATCTCTTTGTGATCCGCACGGCCGGGGAGATCACGGACCCGGCGGTGCTGGCCTCCCTGGAGTACGCGGTGGACGGCCTGGGCGTGCCGCTGATCGTGGTGATGGGCCACGAGAGCTGCGGCGCGGTGGCGGCGGCGGCCAAGGCGCTCGACGAGGGCGCGATCCCCGAGGGGTGGCAGCGCATCCTGGTGGAGCGGGTGACGCCCTCGGTGCTGGCCGCGCGCCGGGAGGGGAGAAACGAGCGGGGCGACTACGAGCGGATTCACGTCACCGAGACCATCGGCCAGCTCATGCACCGGCTCCCGCACCTCCCGGAGGAGATCGCCGCGGGCCGCATCGGTGTGGTGGGGCTGCGCTACGTGCTGGGCGACGGCCACGTGGAGACCGTGGCCACGCACGGGGTGAGGTGATGCGATGAATCGACGAGAAGCCTGGCGAGAGGTCATGGACCGCCCCTATGACTATCTGGCCCCGTACTACAGCTTCCGCGAGTTCTTCCTGGGCGTGATGCTCGCCAGCCTGGCGGGCGCCACGGGCGCGGCGGCCTGGCTGTACTCCTCGGGCTGGTACGTCACCTTCATGACGGGCAACACCGAGCGCATGGTGCTCGAGCCCATCAAGGGCAGCGTGGGCGCGGGGCTGGCGGCCTTGAGTGCCGTGGTGGTCTTTGTGATCGGCGCCTTCACCGCCACCCTGGCCCGGATCTACGTGTGGTTGCACGCCCGGCACGGCGCCATGGTGGTCACCACCGTGGCCATCATCCTGTCCTTCGCCTCCGACCTCTGGCTGGGTGCCCAGGACGACGCCCTGACCCCCATCCCGATCCTGTTCCTGGCCTTCGGCCTGGGCGCGCTGAACACCTCCATCAGCAGGCGCGGCCAGGTGGTCATGCCGCTGTCCTACGTCACGGGCACGCTGGTGAAGATCGGCCAGGGCGCGGCCCTGCATGTGGCGGGCAAGCAGCGGTGGATGTGGATGCCCCAGCTCGCCACCTACGCGGGCTTCGTGGCCGGGGCGGCGTGCGGAGGCGCGGTCTTTTACTCGCAGGGCGTGGACGACGCCCTCTTCCTGCTCAGCCTGGCGGCCATGGCCATGACCGGCGTGACCTGGTGGGTGGACGACCGCTCGTTTTTACGAAAAGACGAGCATTAATTGCGGCGTGGTACACATTGCCCGCGCGGGAAACGCATAGAGTGGTAAGGCGTGAGCCCGCAACAACATGATCGTCTCCCAGAAGAGATCTACGTGCGACGTCGCGTAGCCGCCGCCGTGGTGGTTATTGTGGCGGTGGCTGCCCTTATTTGGGCCGCCGTGGCCCTGGGCGGCGGCAGCGAGGAAGAACAGCAACCCGCTTCTACCTCTGCCGCAGTGCAGGAGTCCACGGCGCACACCCCCTCCAGCGCGGAGGCGTCCACCTCCGCCTCGGAGGAGGACGAAAGCTCGGAGAGCACGGAGGGGCCGGAAAGCTCGGAGAGCGAAGAACCCAGCGAGGAGCCGAGCGAGGCCGCCACGAGCACCGTGGCCGCCGCGGCCAAGCGCACCTGCGAGCTGGGCGACCTGGAGATCACCGCCAAGACCTCGCAGGCCACCTACCGCGAGGGCGATAAGCCCACCTTCTACATGACGGTCAAGAACCCCACGGCGGCGGACTGTCAGATCAACCTGGACGAGGAGACGCTGCGCTTCGAGGTGTACGCCATGGCGGACAACTCCCGGGTGTGGTCCGACGTGGACTGCAACCCCTCCGAGGGCTCCGGCAAGAGGACCTTCCCCAAGGGCGAGGAGCGGCACTTCGAGTCCGTGTGGTCGCGCACCACCTCCGCTCCCCGGCAGTGCGAGGCGCGCAAGCCCGTGGAGCCCGGCGCCTACTACCTGCACGCCGTGATCGGCACGCACGCCTCCCCGGCGCAGCCCTTCAACCTGGCCTAATTCTTTTTCTCCCCCAGCCCCGCCGCGGCTATGGCTTCCGCCAGCGTCGCGGCGGGGCTCACGCGCATCCCGGGGACGGAGGGCGCCTCCCCGGCGGGCACCACGGCCCGGCGGTACCCCAGGCGCGCGGCCTCCCGGAGTCGGCGCTCCAGCGAGGGCACGCGGCGCAGCTCCCCGGCCAGCCCCACCTCGCCGATGAACACGGTGCGCTCCGGGAGGGGTTTTTCGAGGATCGTGGACACCGTGGCCATCGCCACCGCCAGGTCCGTGGCCGGTTCCCCGATCTTCATGCCGCCCACGGTGGCCACGTACACGTCCTTGGTGTGGGTGCTCATGTGGGCGCGCGCGGTGAGCACCGCGAGCACCATCGGCACGCGGGCGGAGTCCAGCCCGGTGACCACGCGGCGGGGGTTCTTGGCGGGGGAGTCCACGGCGAGGGACTGCACCTCCGCGAGGATGGGGCGCACGCCGTCCATTGCCACGGTCACGGCGGAGCCGTCGGGGGTGCGGTCCCGGTGGGAGAGGAACAGCCCGGAGGGGTCCGCGACCTCGCGGATGCCCTCGGCGGTCTGCTCGAAGCAGCCGACCTCGTCGGTGGCGCCGAAGCGGTTCTTGATGCCGCGCAGCATGCGGAGGCTGGAGTGGCGGTCGCCCTCGAAGTTGAGCACCACGTCCACCAGGTGCTCCAGCACGCGGGGCCCGGCCACGTTGCCGTCCTTGGTCACGTGGCCCACCAGCAGGATCGGGATGCCGGTGGTCTTGGCTAGGGTGGTCAGGGCGGCGGTGACCGCCCGGGACTGGGCCACGCCCCCGGCCACGCCCTCCACGCCCTCGGCCTGCATGGTCTGCACCGAGTCCACGATGAGCAGGGAGGGCTTGACCTGGTGCACGTGCCCAAAGACCACGTCCAGGTTGGGCTCGGCGGCCAGGTAGAGGGTGTCGCGCACCGCCCCGGTGCGCTCGGCGCGCAGGCGCACCTGCCCCACGGACTCCTCGGCGGTGACGTAGAGGGCCGTGCGGGTGGCGGGGGAGGAGCCCTCGGCGGGCTCAGTGGGCTGCGCCGCCCAGCGGGCCGCCGCCTCGAGCAGCAGGGTGGACTTGCCCACCCCCGGCTCCCCGGCCATGAGCACCACGGAGCCGGGGACGATGCCGCTGCCCAGGACGCGGTCCAGTTCCCCGATGCCGGTGGGGATGGTGCGCGTGGAGTTCGCGCGGATGGTGGTCATGGGGGCCGCCGGGGAGGTGGGCGTGAGCCCTATGGGGGCGGCGCCCCCGACGCCCGCCGATCGCCCCCCGGAGGTCGCGCCACCCTGCGTCGCGGCGGAGACCTGCATGGAGCCCCAGGCCCCGCACTCGGGGCAGCGGCCCAGCCACTTGGGGGAGGAGTATCCGCACTCGGAGCAGGTGTGGATGCTGCGCGCTTTCTTTGCCATGCCCTAGAACTCTAGAGTATGGGCGAGGCGGCGCGGCGGCCGCCTCGAAAATGCTTTCTAGTGCTCCGCGTGTTCCGCGTGCTCCGCCGGGGCGTGCTTGCCGTAGCGGTCAAAGTCGCGGGTCACCGTGCCGGAGTCCAGGTTGGGGGCGGAGATCGTGGCCGTCACGGGGATGGTGCCCGCGTCGAAGAGGAACTCCACCTCGGCGTTGCCGCCGGGGGCGAAGTTGCTGTTCTCCACGGAGGTGACGGTGTAGTCGATGCAGCCGGCGTCCTTGTCGGTGTTCAGGTCGGCGATGCCCGCCGCGGAGTCCGCCACCAGGCTGCACCCGGGCTTGATCTCCGTGGTCTGCTCCACGCGCACCGGCTTGCCGTTCACGCTCACGGACTGTAAGCGGTGCGGGGTGGGGGTGGTGTCCTGGTTGATGGCCGTGAACTTCAGCGCGGCCTCGCCGGAGTCCTCCACGATGACGGTGACGTCGCGCAGCGCCACGGTGTCGTCCTCGCTGTGGGCGGAGGCGCCATCAACGGCGGCCACCTGGCTGGAGGTCTGGGTGACCTGGCCTGCGGAGCAGGAGGCCAGCGCCAGCGCGGAGAGGGCCACGGCGGAGATAACGCCGCCGCGCCGAGCGGCGGACTTCAGGGACTTCACGGGATTGTCCTCCATGCGATCTTGCGGAAAAACACACTTAATACTGACCACCCTAGCCGTTTTCACAGGGGCGTCCTAGTTGGGTGATGTAGCCAGGGGTATCCATAATGCGGAGGATGGCGGCGGCGAATGCGTGATACCATGGTGACTCTGCTATGCCCCGCTGGCGCCGCTCGTGCGCGGGCGCCCGCGCGGGGCCGTTAGCCGCTCGCGTTTACCTGAAGATACCTCAAGGAGTGGGGAATGGATTTCAAGGTCGGGGACGTCGTTGTCTACCCGCACCACGGTGCCGCCGTCATCGAGAACATGGAGCAGCGCGAGATCGGTGGGGAGACGCTGGAATACCTCGTCTTGAAGATCAACCAGTCCGACCTCGTGGTGCGCGTTCCGGTGAAGAACGCGGAGCTGGTGGGCGTGCGCGACGTCGTGGGGGACGAGGGGCTGCGCACCGTTTTTGGGATGCTGCGCGAGACGGACGTGGAGGAGGCCGGAAACTGGTCCCGCCGTTACAAGGCCAACCAGGAGCGCCTGGCCTCGGGCGACGTCAATAAGGTGGCCGAGGTGGTGCGCGACCTGTGGCGCCGCGATCAGGATCGCGGCCTGTCCGCGGGCGAGAAGCGGATGCTGGCCAAGGCCCGGCAGATCCTGGTGGGGGAGATCGCCCTGGCGGACACCGAGGATAAGGAGAAGGCGGACGCCTTCCTCACGGAGGTGGACGAGGCCATCAAGCGCCACAAGGAGGCCGCGGGCATCTCCACCACCGACGCCGAGGTGAAGTCCGAGGACATCGACGTCAACCTGGACGACCTCAACTTTGACGATGAGGACGAGGACTAGCTCGCCCCGGGGGGAGCGCCGGGTCACCGCCCTGATCGCGGCGGCTGGGAAGGGGTCGAGGCTGGGCGCCTCGGTGCCCAAGGCCTTTGTGACGCTGCGGGAGCGCTCCCTGGTGGAGCGCTCCGTCGTGACGATGATGACCTCGGGGGTGGTGGACGAGATCGTCGTGCTGATAAGCCCGGACATGGAGGACTACACCGCGCGGCTGCTGCGGCGGCGCGGCCTGCTGGACGGCGAGGTGCCCGTGCGGCTGGTGCACGGCGGCGGGGAGCGCGCCGATTCCGTGTGGCAGGGCCTGCGCGCCATCGAGGCGGAGGAGGGCGTGGTGCTCATCCACGATTCCGCCCGGGCGCTCACCCCTCCCGGCCTGGTGGCGCGCGTGGCGCGGGCCGTGCTGGCGGGGCACCCCGGGGTGATTCCCGTGCTGCCGGTGGCGGACACGATCAAGCGGATCGACGCCCCCGGGGGCACGGCGGTGGTGGACACCCCCGCGCGGGACCTGCTGCGCGCGGTGCAAACGCCGCAGGGTTTTGACCTCGCGGCGCTGCGGGAGGCCAATCGCGCCTACTTTGCGCAGGAGGAGCGCTCCTTCGTGGCCACGGATGACGCCTCCCTCATGGAGTGGCACGGGCAGCCGGTGGTGTGCGTGCCGGGCGACCCGATGGCGCTGAAGATCACCACGCCCATCGACATGATGCTGGCCCGCACCATCGTGGACGAGGCCGAACCCACGGTCTTTGAGGTGCCCGGGTGCGGGGCGAGGGAAGGAGAAGAGCGATGATACCCAGGGTTGGGATCGGTACGGATGCCCACCAGATCGAGCCGGGCAAGCCCTGCTACATCGCCGGGCTGCTGTTCCCCGAGGCCGATGGCTGCGAGGGGCACTCCGACGGCGACGTGGTGAGCCACGCCCTGGTGGACGCCCTGCTCTCCGCCGCTGGGCTGGGGGACATCGGCACCCTGGTGGGGGTGGGCCGGCCGGAGTACGCGGGGGCCTCCGGTGAGTGCCTGCTGCGGGAGGCCGCGGCCGCGCTCGCGGACGCGGGTTATGCGGTGGGCAACGCGGCGGTGCAGATGATCGGGCAGAGCCCGAAGATGGGGCCGCGCCGCGAGGAGGCGCAGCGGGTGCTCTCCGAGGCGGTGGGCGCCCCGGTGTCCGTCTCGGCTACCACCACCGATCACATGGGCTTTACCGGGCGGGGCGAGGGGCGCGCGGCGGTGGCCACGGCGGTGGTGTGGCTGCGCGAGGCCTAGCTGCGGCGCGGGCGCCGGACCCCGGGGTGAGGGGAGGGTGTGCGGCGCGGGCGGGTAAGGCGTTTAGCTGCCTAAATAGTTAATGTTTTGTCTAGCAGAAAAACATAATTGGGAGACATTGCGCCGGGCCGCAAAAGTGTGCTTTTGGGGCCTGTGGGTCGCCGCGCGACCCCGTTTTTTGGAGGCATGACTTTGCCGGGTGGGTGCGGTGTGCAGGGATTTTGCTCCCGAGCCGGGGAGGGGAACCCGCCCGCGCGGCGGTCCGGGGCGGGCCCGTGCGGCGCGTGATAACGTCTCTGACGTGCGGTTATGCACTGCTGTATCTTGTGGAGAGATTTACCTGTATGCAGTAATTCCCCTCGGGCATTGCTCCGAAATCAGGGGGGGGGGGGGGATTCTTGGCAAAGGTGGTGCTAATTAGTTTCTTGCGTTATGCTTAACGTATAGCGTCAGACATCTGATTAGGTGGATGCTGCGGCTCGCCACCCATGAGCCCGGCACCGTAAGTAAGTGAAAGAGTGTTGAGCATATGCCCCTGACCCTGCATGCCAGGACCCCTTCCGCCGCGCTGACGGCGATGGAGGGGATCAAGGAATATATTCGTTCCAATCAGCTCGCGCCCGGTGACATGCTGCCCTCCGAGGCAACGTTGTGTGAGCAGCTCGGCTACTCTCGCTCTTCCGTCCGTGAGGCCATGCGCATCCTCTCCACGCTGGACATCGTGGAGGTGCGCCACGGATACGGCACCTACGTCTCCCAAATGTCGCTGGAGCCGCTGGTGAATGGGCTGATCTTCCGCACCGTGCTGGAGGCCGAGCGCTCGTTCGACGGGCTGATCGCGCTGGTGGACGCCCGGGAGGCGCTGGACATCTCCCTGGGCCACCAGCTCATCGACGCCCTGGATGAGGACACCGAGGAAAAGCTGCGCGACCTCGCGGAGAAGATGCGTGCCCAGCGCGAGCAGGGCGAGCCCTTTTCCGAGCAGGACCAGGAGTTCCACAACGAGCTGATGTCCAAGGTCTCCAACCCGCTGATCCAAGAGCTGACCGAGGCGTTCCGCCGCGTGCACACGGCGGTGGCCCCCGACCTGGGGCTCAACGCCACCGAGCACGTCCACCACACCGTCGAGTCCCACCTGCAGATCCTCGACGCCCTGCACGCCGGGGACGTGATGGCCTACGAGGAGGCGGTGCGCCGCCACTATCAGCCGCTGCGCCTGACGATCCTCGAGCAGGCCAAGGCGCGCGGCTTTTCTGCATGACGATCCCGCGCAGGGGGAAGAACGCGCGGTATCCCACACCCGGTCGGGTGCGCTAAGGTGCCACCATGACCCCCCGAAACGAGCGAGTCGGCCGCGTTGTCACCCCCCGGCGGGAATACCCGCACGCCCGGCTGCGATGGGAGGGCGGGCGGATCGCGGGCGTCGAGGAGCTGCCAGGCCCGGCCCCGGAGGGCTCGCCCACGCTGGTCCCCGGCTTCGTGGACCTGCACAACCACGGCGGCGCGTGCGGGGCCTTTCCCACCGGTGGTGCGCAGGAGTGCCTGCGGGCGGTGCGCTTTCACCGCTCCCGGGGCACCACCACCCTGCTCGCCAGCCTGGTCTCCGGCACGGAGGAGGAGCTGCGCCGCCAGGTGCGCCTGCTCCGTGGGCTGGCGGAGGCCGGGGAGATCCACGGCATCCACTTAGAGGGGCCCTTTATCAACTCCGCGCGGTGCGGGGCGCAGGCCCCCACTCGGATTCAGCCCGGTGACCCGGCGATGCTGCGCCGCCTCATCGCGGAGTCGGGGGGCACCATCCGCCAGGTCACCTTCGCTCCCGAGACGCCGCGCGCCCGCGAGCTGGTGGAGGCGTGCGCGGAGCACGGGGTGATCGCCTCGCTGGGGCACACGGACGCGGACTACCGCACCACCAGGGAGATCCTGGACTACGCCATAGGCCTGGGCGTGACGGTGACCGCCACGCACCTGTTCAACGCCATGCCGCCGCTGCACCACCGCGACCCGGGGGCCGCCGCCGCGCTGCTGGAGGCCGCCGCGCGCGGGGCCGCCTGGGTGGAGCTGATCGCGGACGGGGTGCACCTGGCGGACGCCACGGTGGACACGGTCGCGGCCGCGGCACCCGAGCGCGCCGTGGCGGTCACCGACGCGATGGAGGCCGCCGGAATGCCGGACGGGGCCTACCGCCTGGGGCCGCTGCGAGTGAGGGTGCGCGAGGGGGTGGCCCGCCTGGGCGCCGAGGGGCCAGAGGAGGGGGCCATCGCCGGGGGCACGAGCACGCTGCTGGATCAGTGGCGGCGGTACCGGGAGCGTCACGGCGCGGTGGCCGCCGTGCGGCTGACCTCCACCCACGCCGCCCGGGCGCTGGGCCTGGAGGGGGAGGCGGGCGACCTGCTTCCTGGTATGCCCGCCACCTTCGTGGCCATCGACGCCGCCGGGCGGGCCGCCGAGGTGTGGCGCGCGGGCGCGCGCGCCGAGGGCTAAACAGCGGTAAGAATAAAGGCAGACCACGCACCGAGGAAAGGGAGATCATGGAAATCCTCATCCGGGACACCCCGCAGGACGTGGCCCAGCAGGCGGCCACCATCATCAGCGGCTACGTGCGCGAGGGCGCCACCCTGGGGCTGTCCACGGGCTCCACGCCGCTGGCCACGTACCGGGAGCTGATCCGGCGCCACCGGGAGGAGGGGCTGAGCTTTGCCCAGACCCGGATGTTCCTCCTCGACGAGTACATCGGGCTGCCCTACGACCACCCGCAGAGCTACCACGCCACCATCCGCAGGGAGTTCACCGAGCACATCGACGTCCACGGGGACCACGTGCACGCCCCCGCGGGCATGGCGGAGGACCTCATCCAGGCCACGGCCGACTACGAGCGGGACATCGAGGCCGCCGGGGGCGTGGACCTCCAGCTCCTCGGCGTGGGCAGCAACGGGCACATCGGCTTCAACGAGCCCGGCAGCTCGCTGAACTCCCTGACGCGGATCAAGACGCTCCACCCGCAGACGGTGGCGGATAACTCCCGCTTCTTCGACTCCCCCGAGCAGGTGCCCCACCAGGTCATCACGCAGGGGCTCGGCACCATCCAGCGGGCGCGGCACCTGCTGCTCCTGGCCACCGGGCCGCGCAAGGCCGAGGCTGTGCACCGGCTGGTGGAGGGCGCGCTCACGGCCTCCTGCCCGGCGTCGATACTGCAGTGGCACCGGCACGCCACGGTGCTGGTGGATGCCGAGGCCGCCGCGCTGCTGGGCGACGCCGAGTACTACCGCTACGTGGAGGAGCACAAGCCCTCCTGGCAGCGCTATTAGCCCCGGCGACGGGCTACACTAAGGGGCGTGACTCTACGCCTCTATGACACCGGGACCCGCACGCTCCGAGACTTCACCCCGCTGAGGGAGGGCAAGGCCAGCGTGTACCTGTGTGGGGCCACCCCCCAGGCGCAGCCGCACATCGGGCACGTGCGCTCCGGGGTGGCCTTTGACGTCCTGCGGCGCTGGCTGGTGGCCCAGGGGTACGACGTGGCCTTTGTCCGCAACGTCACGGACATCGACGACAAGATCCTGGCCAAGGCCGAGGAGCACGGCCGCCCCTGGTGGGAGTGGGTGAGCACCCACGAGCGCGAGTTCACCTGGGCCTATAACACCCTGGGCGTGCTGCCGCCGTCCGTGGAGCCGCGCGCCACCGGGCACGTGACCCAGATGGTGGGCTACATGCAGAGGCTCATCGACGCCGGCTACGCCTACGCCGCCGAGGGCTCCGTGTACTTTGACGTGGCGGCCTGGTCCGCCGCCGAGGGGGCGGACTACGGGGCGCTCTCCGGCAACCGCGTGGAGGACATGGAGCAGGGGGAGACGGAAGGACGCGGCAAGCGCGGCCCCCGGGACTTTGCCCTGTGGAAGGCCGCCAAGCCCGGCGAGCCCTCCTGGCCCACCCCCTGGGGGGCGGGCCGCCCCGGTTGGCACCTGGAGTGCTCCGCGATGGCCACCTACTACCTGGGCGGGGAGTTTGACATCCACTGCGGCGGGCTGGACCTGCAGTTCCCCCACCACGAGAACGAGGCCGCGCAGTCCCACGCGGCGGGCGATCCCTTTGCCCGCTACTGGCTGCACAACCACTGGGTGACCATGTCCGGGGAGAAGATGTCCAAGTCCCTGGGCAACGTGCTCTCCGTGCCGCACATCCTCACCCAGGTGCGGCCGGTGGAGCTGCGCTACTACCTGGGCAGCGCCCACTACCGCAGCGTGCTGGAGTACTCCGAGGGGGCGCTCCAGGAGGCCGCCGCCGGGTACCGGCGCATTGAGGACTTCCTGCGCCGCCTGGGGGAGGTGGAGGTGGGCGAGCGCCCCGAGGCCTTCGACGCCGCCATGAACGACGACCTCTCCGTGCCGCGCGCTCTGGCCGAGATCCACACCGCCGTGCGCGCCGGGAACTCCGCGCTGGCGGCGGGCGAGGAGGAGCGCGCCCGGAGGATCGGCGCCCAGGTGCGCGCCATGACCGCCGTGCTGGGCATCGACCCGTGCGAGTGGGCGGAGGAATCGGACGCGGGTGCGTCCGCGCGCTCGGCGTTGGATATTCTTGTGCAGGCAGAACTGGCGCGGCGGGCCCAGGCCCGCGCGGAGAAGAACTGGGCCGTGGCCGACGAGGTGCGCGATCGCCTCGCCGCCGCCGGCATCGAGGTCACCGACACCCCGGAGGGGGCCCGGTGGGCGCTGCGCGAGTGATCGCGCCGCGCAACCACCCGGAGAGACCGCGCCCACAACAACACGGAGGAACACATGGCTGGAAACGATAAGCGGCGCGGCGCCCTGCGCAAGAGCAACAAGAAGGGGGCCACCAAGGGTTCCGGCGGGCAGCGCCGCCGCGGCCTGCGCGGCAAGGGGCCCACCCCGAAGGCCGAGGACCGCGTCTACCACGCCGCGCACCAGCGCAAGATCGAGCGCGAGCGCCGCAACTCCGGGCGGCACAATCGGGAGAAGAACACCGCCGAGCTGGTGGTGGGCCGCAACCCCGTGGTGGAGTGCCTGCGCGCCAAGGTGCCCGCCACGCAGCTCGTGGTGGCACTGGGCACCGGGCACGACGACCGCCTCTCCGAGGCCGTGACCATCGCCAACGCGCGCGGCATCTCCGTGGTGGAGGTGCCCCGCCAGGAGCTGGACACGCTCACCGGCAACACCCTGCACCAGGGCATCGGGCTGCACATCCCGCCGTATGACTACGCGGAGGTCCACGACCTCATCGCCGGGATCAAGGAGTCCGGCGAGCCCGGCATGGTGGTGATCCTGGATAACATCACCGACCCCCGCAACCTCGGCGCGGTGATCCGCTCCACGGCGGCCTTCGGCGGCCACGGGGTGATCATCCCGGAGCGCCGCTCCGCCTCGGTGACGGCGGTGACCTGGCGGACCTCCGCGGGCACGGCGGCCCGCCTGCCGGTGGCCCGCGCCACCAACCTCAACCGCACGATCGAGGAGTTCAAGCGCTCCGGATACCAGGTGGTGGGGCTGGAGGCCGGGGGCCAGCACACCCTGGACACCTACGACGGCGGCACGGAGCCCGTGGTCATCGTGATCGGCTCGGAGGGCAAGGGGCTCTCCCGCCTGGTTCGGGAGAACTGCGACGTGCTCATGTCCATCCCCATGGAATCCTGGGTGGAGTCGCTCAACGCCTCCGTGGCGGCCGGGGCGGTGCTCTCCGAGTTCGCCCGGCAGCGCCGGGTGGCGGGATAATTATTGTGTGATTCTCCGGCCCTAAGGGGGTAGGCCGGGCTATGCTTTGATGTTGCCGGGGGCGGGGGTTGTTGTCCTTTTCCCTGGTTCCTCCTGGTGGTGCGTGTCTCCACCGCCTGGCGGGGGTGCGCATCGCCGTGCCTTCGACCTTGCTGGGAGGAGGTGAGATGAATGGCCCGCCATCGCCGTGTGCACGGGGATAAAGGAAACCGCCGCGGGAGTAGCAGCTCCGTGCGGCGGTTCCTGGGGCGGCTGGCAGAGAACGTCATCGCGCGATTTATCGCAGACGCGATGACCAACCTGCTCAGCTAGTCTCACAAAGACCCTCACGTGCTTTTACCGGTATGTGGGGGTCTCCGCATGTGACAGTCCTGGGGTGGCTGCCACCACCCACACTAGCACGCCGCCCGCCATGTATGTGGACCCTTGGAGTCATAGAGGGGTTTGGACTCTCTCAATGTCTCCCTCGTTGCCTCCCTCGATCCCAAAGAACCGCGCGGTCACCTCGGCCCCCACCACGGCGTCCGTGCCCGGGCCCAGCGCCTCGGGGAACTTCCTCCGCGAGGGCACCACGTGGCCCACCCCGTGCAGCGTCCAGAGCTGCACGGGCGGGTGGTCCCCGTCGTCCCAGGTGTCCACGTCCACGCCGGGGAGGGGATGGGCGGTGTGCGGCATGGCGGTGCAGCCGTTGAGCCCGGCCCAGTAGGCCGCCCCGGCGAAGGCGGGCATCATCTCCCCGCGCGCGGCGCCGTGCAGCTCCACGGTCCCGCCCTCGTAGGGGGTGATGGGGTCCGCCGTGCCGTGCATGAAGAGCACGGGGGTGGGCCGGTAGGCGGTGGTGGGCACCAGGAGGTTGCCGGGCGCGGGAGGGGCGGCGGCGAAGATCGCGGCGGCGTGGAGCAGGCCCGGGGCCTCCAGCAGCAGGCGCATGACCATGTGCCCGCCGTTGGAGTAGCCGCAGGCGAAGGTCCGGGCGGGGGCGAACTCCCGGACGAGGGCGCTCAGGAAGGCCACGTCGTCCACCTCCTCCCGGCGGCACTGCTCGTTAAGGGCGCGGCGGGCGTCGTTAAAGTGGTGCCCCACCCCGTCCGGGTACACCAGGATGGCCCCGGTGCGCTCGGCCAGGGCGTCGAAGGTGTGATCCGTGAAGTAGGGGGAAACGCGCCCCGATTGCCGCGATCCGTGCAGGTAGAGGAGGAGATCAGGCCGCTGCGGGAGGCGGCTTGGCAGGACCACGTGGTAGCGGCGGCGTCGGCCCTGAACGTCGAGGGTGCGGGTTTCCATGAGAGCAGATCTTAGGCGGTGGACAGGGGTGTTTCTAGCGGAGCGAGTCCGGGCGCACGGCCCGCCCGCGCCACCAGCCGACGCCCCGGCATACTAGGTAGAGCGCGAAGCTGAGGGATGTGACGAACACCGAGACGGGCAGGCCCGGGGCGAGCGAGAGCACGAAGCCGCCCACGGCGGCGATCTCCGCGAAGAGAACGGAGAGCGCCACGGCGCGCAGCGGCGAGGAGGTCACCTGGACGGCGGAGGCGCCGGGGGTAATCAGCAGCGCCATGACCAGGAGCGCGCCCACGATCTGCACGGACTGCGCGGCGGCGAGCCCCACCAGCACCGCGAATCCCATGGAGACGAGGCGCACCGGCACCCCGGAGGCGGCGGCCATGAGGGGGTCGGCGCTGGCAAAGAGCAGGGGCCGCCACCACAGGGCCACCGCGCCCAGCACCACGGCGGTGATCCCCGCCAGCCACCACAGCGAGGCGGAGGACACCCCCACGATCTGCCCGGTGAGCAGGGCCAGGGCGGTGGAGGAATTACCGGGGTAGAGGTGGATGAACAGCACGGACAGGCCCAGGCCGAAGCTCATGACCACGCCGATGGCGCTGTCCTGCTGGCCCCGGAACCCCAGGACGGCCAGCACCACCGCCGCCGCGATGGAGCCCACCACGGCGCCCAGGCCGATGTTGATCCCGGCCAGCAGCGCGGCGGAGGCCCCCATGAGGGCGAGCTCGCTGGTGGCGTGCACGGAGAAGGACATCCGGCGCATCACGATGAGCGGGGCGATCACCCCGGAGAGCAGGCCCAGCAGCGCGGCGGCGAGCAGGGCCTGCTGCACGAAGTCCACGCCGAGCAGGTAGAGGGTATCGTCCACGAACACGCTAGACCACCACCAGGCGGCCGTTGACGCGGGCCACGTCCACCCGCGCGCCGTAGAGGGCGCTCAGGGCGTCCGAGCGCATGACCTCGTCCACGGTCCCCACCAGGTGCCCGTGGGGGGCCAGGTAGAGCACGCGGTCCGTGACGCCGAGCACCGGGTTGATGCCGTGGGTGATGAACACGATGGCGGCCTCGTTCTCGCGCCGGTAGGCGTCCAGGCGCGCCACGGTGGCGGCCTGGGCGGCGGGGTCGAGGCTGAGCAGGGGTTCGTCGGCAAGCACCAGCCGGGGCCGGCCGGCCAGGGCCTGGGCCTGGCGCACGAGCTGCTGCTGCCCCCCGGAGAGCCTCCCCGCCGGGTGATCCGCCAGGCCGGAGGCCCCCACGGCGGCCAGGGCGGCGTCCACCCGGGCGCGCGAGGGGGCGCGGCGGCGCGCGGAGCCGTGGGCCAGGGCGAGGGAGACGAGGTCGCGCACGCGCAGCGGAAGATCGGCGGGGAACATCCGCTGCTGCGGTATGTAGCCGGGGCGCCCCAGGTCCGGGTGCCTCCTGATCTCCCCCGCGCTGAGCGCCCGGGTGCCCATGATGGCGGCCAGCAGCGTGGACTTGCCCACGCCGTTGGGGCCGAGCACGGTGAGGAACTCGCCGGGGCGCACCCCGAGGTCGAGGCCGCTCCACAGCGGGGCCACGGCGGCGCGGGAGAGGGTAAGGAGGTCAGACAACGAGCATCACCGGGATAATCACGATCTTGTAGACGAGGGCTATGGCAAAGGTAGCAGTGTAGCCGGACATAATGCGGGTGTCCGAGGCGTTCTGTAGAGCGTACTGCAACACCGCGGGCTGCCCGAGCAATCCGGACATCGCCCCGTTGGAGCGGGTGGAGGACTGGCCCATGCCCCAGGCCATGAGCAGGAAGCTACCCGCGCCGATCAGGCACACGGCGGCCGCCAGGGCGATGGAGCGCAGGCCGTCCATGCTAAAGGCGGTCTCCGCGAAGGCGGGCCCGGAGGCGGTGCCCACCGCCGCGAGGAAGAGCATGAGGCCGAACTGGCGCAGCGTGTAGTTGGCGGTGCGCGGCAGCTTCCAGGCGGTGCGGCCGGTGCGCCCCAGCGAGCCCAGGATGATCCCGGCGAGCAGGGGCCCGGCGGCGGCGCCGAGGGCGAAGGAGGAGCCGCCGGGCAGCGGCACCTCGATCAGGGCGAGGAGGAAGCCCACCACCAGGCCGCCGGCGGCGGCGATCCAGTCCAGCTCGGAGAAGTCCTGGATGGAATCGCCCAGGTAGTTGCGCACGTCCTCCACTCGGGAGGTGGGCATGACCATCTCCACGATGTCCCCGGCCTCGAGTGAGGTCTCGTCGGTGGGCAGGATCGTCTCATCGCCCCGGCGGATGCGCACCACCTGGGCCCGGTGCTTGTCGTAGAGCGGCAGGTTGGCGATGGTGTTACCGGCGATGTCCTTGTTGGACACCCGGTAGTGCTGCACGGTGAGGTTGCCACCCTGCTGGGCGGACACGGGCCCCAGCCGACGCCCGAGGGCGCGGATGAGGTGCGGCAGCGCGGCCTTGGTGGTGAGCATGACCGCCGTATCGCCGCGCCGGATGGCGGTGGGGTCCGTGGCCACCCGGGTGCGGCCCTCGCGCCGGACGGTGCACAGGCGGAACTGATCGGCCCACTGCTCGTCCAGGGAGCCCCAGTCCGGCTCCTTGGTCACGGAGATGCGTACCAGGCGCAGGATCTTCTCGTCCGGGTTCTCCTGGTCGCGGGAGGCGCGCCAGTTGCTGCCGATGGTGAAGGCCACCAGCAGGATGGCCAGGATCACCCCGGTGGGGTAGCCCAGGGAGTAGCCCACCGCTGGGCTGTCCGAGCCCGTCTGCTCCTGGGCGAGGGAGAGCGAGGGGGTGGAGGTCAGCGCGCCGGAGAACACGCCGAGCGCGACCTCGCGGGCGATGCCGAGCAGCCCCGCGCCCACCACGGCGGTGACGGCGGCCAGCGTGACCGCCAGCAGGGCCGCCACCATCAGCCCCAACTGCTCCCTGACGTCGCGGAAGAATGTCTCGCCCGCCTCCAGGCCGAGCATGTACACGAAGAGCCCCAGCCCCAGCTCCTGGAAGATCGAGAGGGCCTCCGGGGGGAGGTTCACGAAGGGGCCCACGGCCAGCCCCACGAAGAGCGTCCCGGCCGTGCCGAAGCGCAGCGGGCCGAAGGGAATGGCGCCGAAGGCGGTGCCCGCGGTAATAACAAGAAATACGGTAAGGAGCACGTGTCCGTCCAAGAAACTTAGCACGGCTTAATACTAAATCAGCTCGAAATTGTGGATGACCCGGGTGAGGTATTCGATCACATCCTGCCCCTCAGCGGGGGTTTCGCCCACCTCCACCACCGTTATGCCGTTATCCCGGGCGGCCCGTTCCAGGCGCCTGGTGGTGTCCGTGGCGGTTTGTGGGTTATAGATTAAAACGTCAATTCCTCCGGAATTAATAAGATCAAGAAATGCGGCGAGGTCGGCCGCCGAGGGCTCCCCTTCGGAGAGGGTCGCGCGCCGATACCCCTCGGGGGTGACCTCGCTCAGCGAGGAATCCTCCACGAGGTAGTCCGCCACCGGCTCGGTCTGGGCCACGCGGGCCGGGGGGAGTGCCCCGAGCCGCTCCTTGAGGGCCGCCAGCTCGCCGCGCACCGCCGCCGCGCTGGCCCCCGGCACCCGCTCCTCGATCTCCCCGGCCACCGCGGCCAGGGCGTCCACGTCGAACCAGACGTGCTCGTTGAGGGGGGCGTCCGCGCCGTGGTCATGCTCGTGGCCGTGCTCGTGATCGTGGGAGTGTGCTGTGAGGGGGAGGGCGTGGACGATCTGGGAATCCTCCAGCCCCTCGTAGAGCCAGGCGTCGTAGCCGCCCCCGCCGACCACCACGAAGGACGCGCGGTGGGCTCGCGCCATGTCCGCCGCGCTCGGGCTGAAGTGGTGCGGGTCCGTGACGTCGCCGGTGATGATCGAGGTGACCTCGGCGTCCGTGCCCTCGGTGACGTGCCGGGCGAGGTCGCCCCACACGGAGGTGGAGGCCACGATGGCGGTGCGGTCCCCGGGGTGAGGGGCGGCGGAGCAGGCGGCGAGGGGGGTGAGCGCCGCGACGGCGAGGGTGCCCAGGAGGGCGGGGCGGGGGCGAATCATGGTGTCCACCTAACTCTTATTGCGAATAGTTGTCAATATGGGAACGTGGTGGGAATCCGTGGGGTGGGATACGGGCCACCCGATCCGTGCTAACCTGCGCTTATGCCCCGTCGGACCGCCCACAAGGCCACCCTGGCCTCCCTCGCCGCCGAGCTGGGCGTCTCCCGCACCACGGTGTCCAACGCCTATAACCACCCCGAGCAGCTCTCCCCCGCGCTGCGCGCCCGCATCCTCGCGGCGGCGCGGGCGCGGGGCTACACCGGCCCCGACCCCACCGCCCGCAGCCTGCGCAGCGGCCGCGCCGGGGCCATCGGGGTGGTGCTCACCGAGGACCTCACCTACGCCTTCGACGATCAGCCCTCCGTGGACTTCCTCGCCGGGGTGGCGGAGGCCTGCGCGGACTCGGAGGTCTCGCTGACCCTCATCCCGGTGGGGGCCCACGAGCACCGCCGCACCAGCCTGGTGGCGGGCGCCTCCGTGGACGGCTTCGTGGTGTATTCCGTGGCGGAGGACGATCCGGACCTGCGCGCCGTGCTGGCGCGTAGGCTGCCCACCGTGATCTGCGGCCAGCCCACCACCATCGAGGGCGTGCCCTTCGTGGGCATCGACGACCGCCGGGCCATCGAGCCCGCCGCCCGCGCCCTCGTGGAGGCGGGCCACCGGCGCATCGGAATCCTCGCCATTCGCCTGCACCGGGACCCGGTGGACGGCTTCATCGACCACCGCGACCTGCCCCGCGCCGGGCTGCACATCCAGCGCGATCGCGTGTGCGGGGCGCTGGAGGTGTTCGCGGAGGCGGGCATCGACCCCGCCGGGGTGCCGGTGGTGACCAGGCACATTAACGACGCCCCCCGCGCCCGCTCCGCCGCCGAGCAGCTCCTGGGCGCGCACCCGGACCTCACCGCCGTGCTGTGTACCACGGACTCGATGGCCGGCGGGGTGCTGGCCTACGCCCGGGAGCGCGGCCTCAGCGTGCCGGGGGATCTCTCCGTCACCGGCTTTGACGGCGTGCCCGCCGCCCTGCGCGCGGGCCTGACCACCGTGATCCAGCCCAACCGGATGAAGGGCGTGGCCGCCGGAACCACGCTGCTCGAAAGCGTGCGCCAGGGCGGGGAGGAGGCCCGGCGGACCATCCTGGGCACCGAGTTCTTCCCCGGGGCCACGGTGGCCCCGCCCCGGGTGGCCCGCTAGGCCTGCCCGCCCAGGTAGGTGCGCGCGCCCCACTGCGCGGCCAGGTCGCGGGCGCGCGCCTCGATCTCGGGCACCAGGTCGCGGGCGATCACGCGGGCCACCGCGCTCTCCGCGCCCGCCACGTCCAGCGCGGCGGCGGTGGCGCGGGTGAACTCCGCCCACGCGGCCGCCGGGCGCGGGGCCTGGGCGATGAGGGAGGAAAGGGTGCGGTGCGCGCGGGCGTCCCACTGCTCGGGTGCGGCCTGCGCGAGCACGGCGGCCATGTTCGCGCAGGCCAGCGCGAGGCGATCCGCAACGCACAGCGCGGCGGGGTTGAGGCGCTCGGCGCGGGCGCGCGCCAGGGCGTCGAGAAGCTCCCCGACCTCGTGGATGCTCTCCACGCGGGTGGTGGCGGCGGTCTCGCCCCGGCCCACCTTGACGGAGAGGTCCGTGGGGGCCATGACCTTGAAGGCGTGCTCGTCGGTGGTGTCGTCGCCCGCAAAGACGGTGACGTCCGGGCGCCAGCGCTCCTGCTCCTCGCTCATCCAGGTGCCCTTGGTGGCAGTGGAGACGGAGAACTCCACCACCCGCTTGCCCCAGGTGACGTGGGTACCCCGGGGGTCGAGCGCCTCCACCTCCGCGAGCAGGCGGCGCATGACCGCCTCGTCGCGCACCCGGATGTAGTGGAACACCCGCTGGTAGGGCTTGTATTCCACGAAGGCCCCCTCCACGCCCTCGCACAGGGCCTCGAGTTCCTCGGCCAGGGCGTTCAGCGCGGCGCGCTGCTCGGGGTCGAGCTGTGCCGCGTGGCCCTCCGGCTCCGCGCCGTGGGAACCCACCCGCGCGATCGGGGGCTGGGTGGGGCACACCACGTCCAACTGGGCGAGGTTGCGCCCGCTGAGGATGACCACCCGGGTATCGGGCATGCCCGCCAGCGCGGAGAGCGCGGCGATGGAGGCGGACTCCACGGGGACGTTCATGGGGTCCTCGCTGATCCCGGCGAGGGTGCCGTCGAAGTCGCTGACCACCAGCAGGCGGGGGGCGAGGGCGGCGGGGGAGACGGTGTTGAGGAGAGACATGGCCCCCACGGTACCGGAGGGGGTGGGGCAGCCCGAGGCCCGACGCTGCGGGGGCAGACGCCACGAGGCCCGACGCGCGCGGCGGCGAGCCGGGCCCTTTTTACGAGGCGTTGGTGGTCAGCCGGATCGCCGGGGCGTCCACCGCCTCCGAGCGCTGGGTGAGCACCAGCTCCGCCTCCGAGGGGCGGGAGAGGGCGTACTCGCCGCTCAGCAGCTCCCGCAGGGTGGCGTCCACGTGGGCCGCGCCGCCCACGCAGGGAGTCCCGGAGGCGTCCCCTGTGTTCTCTGCGCTCTCGATGTCCACGCGGTCGAAGGTCAGCGCGTCCGCGTCCTGCGCGGCGGCGGGGGAGCCCCCCGCGCTAAAGCGCACGATGCCCTGGATGCGGGAGCAGCCCGTGGAGCCGGTCACCGTCCCCTCACCGAAGGAGAGGGCGGCCCGGCCCGCCGCGTCGGCGGGCAGATCGCCGCTCTCGCCGGGATCGGTGTACAGGCCCGTGACCTGCCACGTGGGCCCCACCACCGCGCTGTGTCCGGGGGAGCAGGCGGCGAGCGCAACCGCAGCGGCCCCGCCGCCGATCAGCGCGGTGGCGCGTGCACACCGGGCGCGCCTCATCGCTCCTCCGGCGCGGGGGCGTCGGGCTGGGCGGGAGCGGTCCGCGCGGCGTCCCTGGCTTGAGCCAGGCTGCTGAGGAAGGAGCGGGCCCACAGGTTGACGTCGTGGCTGTGCACCTGGCGGTGCATGGCCGTCATGCGCGCGCGGGTCTCCTCCGGGTTGGCGCGCAGGTCGGTTGCGGCGCGGTGGATGCTGCGCTTGATGGCCTCCAGGTCAAAGGGGTTGCACAGGTAGGCCTGGGGGAACTCCTCGGCCGCGCCCGCGAACTCGCTGAGCACCAGCGCCCCGCTGCCGTCCGGGTGGGCGGCGGCGTACTCCTTGGCCACCAGGTTCATGCCGTCCTTGAAGGGGGTGACCAGCATGATGTCCGCCGCCGCGTAGTACGTGGCCAGCGTGGACTTGGGCACAGAGCGGTGCAGGTACTCCACCGCCGGGCGGCCCGGCGTGCCGTATTGGCCGTTGATGCGCCCCACGGCCTCCTCCACGCGGGAGCGGGTGCGCCGGTAGTGCTCGATCCGCTCGCGCGAGGGCGTGGCGATCTGGAGGAACACCGTCTTGGGGGGCAGCGCCCCGGCGGCCAGCAGCTCCTCGTAGGCGCGCAGGCGCTGCAGGATGCCCTTGGTGTAGTCCAGGCGATCCACGCCGAGCAGGATGAGGTCGGGATCGCCCAGGTCGCGGCGCAGCCCGGCCACCTTCTCCTCCTTGGGCAGCGGCACCGCCTCGACGTCGATGGAGATGGGGAAGGCGCCCACGCCCACCCGGCGGCCGTCGGGGGCCGTGACGTGCGCCGTCAGCGCGCGGGTGGAGACCTCCCCGGTGGTGCGCAGCGTGTCCGGCAGCCCCGTGTGGGAGCCCGCCGACCCGGAGACCTGCGCGGCCAGGGTGAGGAAGTTGCGCGCGTTATCCTCCAGGTGGAAGCCGATCACGTCCGCGCCGAGCAGGCCGCGCACCACCTCCTCGCGCCAGGGAAGCTGGCGGAACAGGTCCGGGCTGGGGAAGGGGATGTGCAGGAAGAAGCCGATGGTGAGGTCCGGGCGCATCTGGCGCAGGATGCCCGGCACGAGCTGAAGCTGATAGTCCTGCACCCACACCGTGGCGCCCTCGGCCGCCACGTGCGCCACGGCCTCCGCGAACTTCAGGTTCACCTCCCGGTAGGCCGCCCACCACTCGCGGTGAAACTCCGGGGTGACGATGAGATCGTGGTACAGCGGCCACAGCGTGGCGTTGGAAAAGCCCTCGTAGAAGTCCCGGTAATCCTCCGCCGAGAGCGTCACCGGGTAAAGCAGCACCCCGCCCTCGGTGCGGAACGGCTCCGGGGATTCGTCGATCACGCCGGGCCAGCCGACCCAGCACCCCTGCTGGCTCTCCAGGACCGGGGACAGCGCGGCCACCAGGCCGCCGGGGCTGGGCACCCACTGCGGGGAGCCGTCCTCGCCGCGCTGCATGTCCACCGGCAGGCGGTTGGCCACCACCACAAAGTTGTTCTTGCTTTCACCCATGCTTTTCAGGCTAGTCCCTTCGGGCCGCCCTTGCGCGCCGGGCGGCGCGCCCGTTACGCCCGCCACTAGGCCTTTTTGGTGGTCTTCTTGGCCGTGGTCTTTTTCGCCGTGGACTTCTTGGCGGTGGTCTTCTTGGAGGTCTTTTTGGTCGTCTTCTTGGTGGTTTTCTTCGTGCTCTTTTTCGCGGTGGTCTTCTTGGCCGCGGTCTTCTTCGTGGACTTGCGGGTGCGCTTGGCGGCCTTCTTCGGCTCCGGCTCCTTGTATTCCTCTTCGAACTTGCGATACACCAGCCCCGCCGGTTCCACGCCGAGCATGGACATCAGCGTCACGCCGTCCAGCATGTTCTCGGCGTAGCTCGCCACGATCCGGCGCGCGGCGGCGGCGGTCTCCTCCTCGACCCGGTGCAGGGTCTCGGCGCTCGGGCGGGTGTCAGTAACCTTGGGCGGCACGAATCCTCCTGGTGCGTGGGGCAATACTCAGGCCCACCATCCTACGCTATGCCGCCCCCGCGCGCGTATCCGTGCCGCCCGCCTGGCGGGGCTCCGGGAGGGGGACTACCGACGCCTCGGGGCGCGGCGTCGCAACTGCTGCCGCGCCTGCTGCGCCTGCTGCAGCGTGGCGCGCCCCGCCACCCGGAAGCCCCGATACGGGTTGAACCGCTGCGGCCTGCGCACGCGCCGGGCGATCCACTCGCCCAGCACCACGCCCGCCGCCAGGCCGCAGGAGATGGCCAGCGCGGTGGCGATGTTGGTGAAGCCCACCAGCATCTGCTCGTTGAGCGCGGCGTACATCCCGCGATACACCGCCAGGCCCGGCAGCAGGGGGGTAATGCCCGCGATGGCGATGATCAGCGGCGGCACCTGGAAGCGGCGGGCCAGCAGGCCACCGGCGAAGCCGATAATCACGGCGGCGGTGGAACCGGCCATCACGGTGGACATCCCCAGCGGGGAGAAGATGAAGTAATAGAACACGGAACCCGTCATGGCCGTGATGCCGGAGATCGCCACCGCCGACCACTCCGCGTAGCAGGCGATGGCAAACCCCACGGAGGCCAGCGTGCCCGCCAGCACCCGCGTGCCGGGCGAGGCCGGATTGGGCGAGGCCACCGACTCCATCGGGGGCAGGGCGATGCCTGCGTAGGAGGAGAGCTGAAGGCCGATGGCCACGCCCGCCACGATGGCCCCGGTGTAGAGCAGGGTCTCGAAGAAGTGCGCGCTGGCGGTCACCGGGGCCCCGGTGATGCCGTCCTGAAGCGACTGCACCAGGGTGAGGCCGGCGAGCATCACGATGATCCCGGAGGCCACGATCTGGCTCGGCCGCAGCTCCACCCCGTACTCCGCGGCGGCGGCGTAGGACAGCGCCGCCGGGATGGTGGCGATCACGCCGCCGATGACGTTCTGGAAGAACACCGGCAGGTGATGCTTGGCCAGAAAGAGGCTCATGCACATGATGAGGATGGAGGCCACGAAGGAGATGGCGCCCACCAGCATCGTGCCGCCCAGCAGCATGGACACCGCGCCGCCCATGAGCCCCCAGCCGAAGATCGAGGTCACCGGGCCGTAGGCGGTGGGCTGGGCCTCGATCTCGTCCAAAATCCGCTCCGCCACGTCCGGCGGGGTGGCCCCGGCCTGAATGGAACGGATCAGGCGGTCCACCGCGGAGAGCTTGGAAAAGTCCGTGGTGAGCGTGCGCACCACCCGGAACACCGTCACCGGGGACTTCCGCGTGGTGCCGATCTGCGTGGACACCGTGATGTTGTTCATCGTGATGTCCACGTGGCACCACCACAGGCCGTACGCGGAGGTCACCGCGTGCATCTGGGCCTTGGTATCGCTATTCGACGTCCCGGAGGAAAGCAGAATATCCCCGATCCGCGCCGCCAGGTCCATCACGCCCGCCACCTGGTTGTAATCGGTGAGATCCACCGGGGCCAGGGGGGAGGGCGGTGGGGCGGCCTTGGCGGTATCGATCGTGGCCGCGTGGGGTGACTGGTTGCGCCAGGCGCTCAGCCGTTCAAGGAAGGTGGGCACTCGCACGGCCTTTCTTCGGGGTGTGTGCAGGGGCGTCGGCGGCGGTGCCGGACGCGGGGCGCCCCGGGGCGGGGACCGCGTGGCGAGCCCCGCGCGGGCACCGAGTGGGCACCGTGGTGCAAGAAACTTTAGTTGCGCGCCGTGGCCGGTGCATACGGGCAGGTGACGGCGGGCAAAGGGCGTGGATGAGAGGGAAGGGGCGGCGATCCTGTACCATCTTTGGCGACGCCGCCGCGGGGAATCGCGGTGGGGGTCGGTGCTGGAGTGGCGCAATTGGTAGCGCAACGGTCTTGTAAACCGTAGGTTGTGGGTTCGAGTCCCATCTTCAGCTCTCTGAGCAGGGGGACAGCGCAGGGGGTAAAGGGCTTTATGGCCGTGTACGGGGGAAGTAACATGGGCGGTGCGCCGCGCCGTCCCCGGCACCCGAGGAAAGAGCCGGAGGAGCTGCTGCGGAATGCCGAGCGGCGCGGGTGGAAAGTCTCAAAGGGGAGAAAGTATTTCAAGATGAAGTGCCCGTGCGGTATCCATATCAAGACTGTTCACCTTACTCCGTCGGACCCGCGCTATCTGAGAAATACGCTGAGCCTGCTCGCCAGGGAAACCTGCTGGGAAAGGGAATGAGAATGCACACGTTTGAGTTTTCGCAGGCCTTTACCCGCGTGGGGAGAACGGCGGGGCCGTTCGATGACTTTCTGGACCGGGTTATCGACGGGTTGGATGAGGCCGGGCTGGAGGCCGACTATGTGGCAAACCTCCACGAGCTGCGCGCGATCTGGCAGATTTCCGTGCCGGAGAAGAGCCGATTGGGCGCGTTGAGCGCCGCGAGCGCCGGGTTGCGCGCCGCGCTGAGCTCCGCCCTTCGCGCGGATCGGGGATGGGAGGTCCGGGACGACCTCGAATCCGTGGTGCCGGTGAGAGGAAACGAACTGACCGTCGCGTGACCGCGAGTTTCCTTAGTGGGGAGGGCGTCGGGATCGCGCTCACACCACAAACCGGTACCCCATCCCGGCCTCGGTGAGAAAGTGCCGGGGGTGGGTGGGATCCTCCTCCAGCTTCTGCCGCACCTGGGAAAGGTACACGCGCAGGTAGTTCGTCTCCTTCCCGTAGGACTCCCCCCACACGGCCTTGAGCAGGTCCGCCTTACGCACCAACTGCCCCGGCCGTCCGGCGAGGTGCGCCACGATCCCCCACTCGTGCGGGGTCAGGTGCACCGGCTGCCCGTGGCGCAGCACCAGGCAGCGGGCGAGGTCGATGCTCAGCGCGCCGTCGCCGGTGGTCACCACGGGAGCGGGAGCCTCCCCGGTGGGGCAGCGGCGCAGCGCGGCGCGCAGCCGGGCGAGGAGTTCCCCGATGGAGAAGGGCTTGGTCACGTAGTCGTCCGCGCCCTCGTCCAGGGCGTTGATCTTGCCCTCGTGGTCGTGGCGGGCGGAGATCACCAGCACGGGGGCGTCGCTCCACGCGCGCAGGGAGCGCAGCACGGTCAGGCCGCTGGCGTCGGGTAGGCCGAGGTCCAGCATCACTGCGTGGGGACGCCACCGCCGCGCCAGGTCGAGGGCCTGGGCGGCGGTGGGCGCCACCGTGACCTCGTAGCCCCGGGCGCGCACGTGGATGAGCACCACGCGGGCCAGGGAGGCGTCGTCTTCTACCAGGAGAATGCGGGGGTTATCGCTCATCATGGGGCTCCGGGGCAAGCGGGAGGGAAAGGATCATGGTGGTGCCGCCGCCGGGGGTGTCGGCGAGGCGGACGCTGCCGCGCATGGCCTCCACGAGGCCGCGCACCACGGACAGCCCCAGGCCCAGCCCGGCCCCGGCGTTGTTGCGGTGCGCAAAGGGGGTAAAGAGGGTGGGGCGATGGGACTCGGGGATGCCGGGGCCGTGGTCGATCACGCGGAGTTCGAGGCGCTCCCCGGCGACCTCGCCGCGCAGGAGCACGGGTGCGCCGCCGTGGGTCAGGGCGTTGCGCACCAGGTTGGCCAGGCAGCGCTGCAGCAGGCCGAAGTCCCCCAGGATCGGCGGCAGGTTACCCGGTACCTCCACGGCGATCTCTCCGCGCAGCTCCGGCTGCTCGCGCAGCAGGGCGTCCACGACCTCGGCGGCCCGCAGCGCGCGCCGGTGGGGCTCGAGGCCCCCGGAGTTGAGCCTGCTCATGTCCAGGAGGTTGCCGATCACCGTCTCCAACCTATCGGCGGACTCCTCGATGCTTTCGATCAGCTCCGCGCGCGCCTGCTCGGGGAGGGGGACGTCGCCCAGCGCCAGGCCCGAGACGGCGGCCTTGATGCTGGCCAGCGGGGTGCGCAGGTCGTGGGAGACGGCGGCGAGGAGGGCCGAGCCCGCGCGGTTTCCGGCCTCTAAGGCCGCGGCGGCGCGGCGCACGGCGTCGAGCTCCTGGCGGTCCAGGATCGCGGCGATGCGGGCGCCGTGCGCCTCCAGCATGGAGAGGTGGGCGGGGGTGAGGTGGCGCCCGCTCACCACGAGCCGCACGTGTGCGCCCAGCTCCACCCGGTGCCCGTGGCGGGGCTCCCAGGTCTCCCGCAGCCCGCCGTGTTCGGTGGACTCCAGGGTGGTCCAGCGGTGGCCCTCCGGGGAGTGGCGCTGCAGGTCCACCCGGTCCAGGGAGAAGGTCTGCCGGATGTGGCGCAGCAGCGAGGGGAGGTCATCCCCTTCGTGGATGGCCCCGCGTGCGAGGTCCGCCAGGATGATCGCCTGGGCCTGGCGGCGCCGGGCCTGCTGGGCCCGGTGCGCGGCCACGTCCACCACCCAGGCCACGCACACCGCGACCACCAGGAAGAACACGAGGCTGATGAGGGACTCCGGCTCCGTGATGGTCAGCGTGTGCTCCGGGGTGGTGAGAAACCAGTTCACCAGCAGGGAGCCGGAGGCCACGGCGAGCAGCGCCGGGCGCAGCCCGCCGGCCAGGGCCGCAAAGACCACGATGGTGAGGTAGCCCAGCAGCACCGCGCCCACGTAGTCCGGGCCCGGGTTGAGCGCCGTCAGCCCCACCGTGGCCAGCGGCGGGGCCAGCGCCGCCACGGCCCAGCCCAGGGCCCGGCGCGGCCCGCTGAGCCGGGCCCTGGGCGGGCGAGGCGCGGGGTCTGGCCCGCCGGGGGATTCAGTGGCCACGATGTGCACGTCCGTGTGCCCCGCCTGATCGATGATCTGCCTGCTTATCTGCGCGCGCCACGGGCGCAGGCGGCGCTTTCCCAGGCCGATGACGAGCTGCGAGGCCCCCTGGGTGCGCGCGAAGCCGAGCAGGGTGGCGGCCACCTCGTCGCCTGCGATCACCCGCCACCTGCCGCCCAGGTCCTCCGCGAGGTCCTGGAGGCGGCGCAGGGAGGCGGGCGGGCGCGCGGGGGCGGTGTCGTCCTCCACCGTGACGTGCACCACCACCAGCTCGCGGTCGGCCACGCGCCCGGCGATGCGCGCGCCGCGCCGGATCAGCGCCTCGGAGCCGGGCGCGCCGGAGACCCCCACCACCACGCGCTCCCGGGTGGGCCAGGCGGACTGCTCGGGGTTGGTGGGGCGGTACTGGGCCATGCCCTCCTCCACCTTGTCCGCGAGCCAGAGCAGGGCCAGCTCCCGCAGCGCGGCGAGGTTGCCCAGGCGGAAGTAGTGGTCCAGGGCGCGCTGGGCTGCCTCGCCGCGATAGACCAGCCCGCGCGCCAGGCGCACCCGGAGGGCGTCGGGGGAGAGGTCCACCAGCTCGATCTGGTCGGCCTCGCGCAGCACTCGGTCCGGCAGCGTCTCGCGCTGGCGCACCCCGGTGATGGCAAAGACCACGTCGTTGAGGGACTCCACGTGCTGGATGTTGAGGGTGCTCAGCACGTCGATCCCGGCGTCGAGGATGTGGTGCACGTCCTGCCAGCGCTTGGCCGACGGCGCCCCGGGGCCGCCCATCACCGTGTGCGCCAGCTCGTCCACCAGCACGGTATCTGGCCGGGCGTCCAGCACGGCCTGCACGTCCAGCTCCCCGTAGCGCCCGCCCTGATGGCCCGCCTGCGGTATCCGGGGCAGCACGTCCAGGCCCTCCACCAGGGCGGCGGTGCGGGGGCGGCCGTGATCCTCCACCACCCCCACCAGCACCCGGCGGCCCTGGGCGCTCAGCTCGTGGGCCTCGTTGAGCATGGCGCAGGTCTTGCCCACGCCGGGCGCGAAGCCCAGGTAGATCTTCAGGCGCCCGCGCGGGGAGGGCTCGGGGGAATCGCCGTGGTTCACCGGGGTGGTCCTTAGCCGATCGTCGGGTGGTTCTGCTGGTTCTCGCGGCACCGCGCCACGGCCGCGTTGAGCGTGGTGACGTTCACCGGGTCCGAGTTAGGCGAGCCGAGCGAGCCGCGCAGCGCCGAGGGCTGCGCGTTCTGCGCCACGAGGCGGCGCACCGTCTCCTCGGGCAGGCCCGCGTGCCGGGCCACCCGGGGCGCCTGCACCTCAGCATAGGCCCGCGAGATGTGCGGGTCGAGCCCCGATCCGCTGGCGGCCAGCGCCTCGGCGGGCACGCGCTCCGGGGCGATGCCCTCGCGCTCGGAGACCTCCCGGCGGCGCTGTTCCACCAGGGAGAGGTAGGCGGGGTCCGCGGGGGAGGCGTTGGAGGCCTGCCCCTCGCCCGCGCTGGGGCGGGGATAGAACCAGGAGTCCGCCTCCCTACCGGAAACGGGCTGCTGGGCGAGCAGGGCGGAGCCGACCGGGCGGCCCGAAGCGTCCTCGATCAGGGAGCCCGCCGCCTGGCGGGGAAAGAACGCGGAGCCCACGCCGGCCAGGGCCAGCGGGTAGCACAGCCCCAGCAGCACGGTGAACAGCGCGAGGGCCACGGCCCCGGCGCGCAGGGTGTGCAGCACGCGAGAAAACGGAATCACAGCAGGCCTCCCAGGAAAGCGGTGAGGAGAAGGTCGATGAGCTTGATGCCCACGAAGGGAACGAGGACGCCGCCGAGGCCAAAGACCGCGAGGTTGCGCCGCAGCAGGGCCGCCGCGCTGCGGGGGCGATAGGCCACCCCGCGCAGCGCTAGGGGGATCAGGCCCAGGATGACCAGGGCGTTGAAGATCACGGCGGAGGCGATGGCGGTGTGCGGGCTGTGCAGGCCCATGACGTTGAGCGCGCCCAGGCCGGGGAAGGCGGCGGAGAACATCGCCGGGATGATGGCAAAGTACTTGGCCACGTCGTTGGCGATGGAGAAGGTGGTGAGCGCGCCCCGGGTGATGAGGAGCTGCTTGCCGATGTGCACGATGTCGATGAGCTTGGTCGGGTCGCTATCCAGGTCGATCATGTTCCCGGCCTCCTTGGCGGCGGAGGTGCCGGTGTTCATCGCCACGCCCACGTCCGCCTGGGCCAGCGCCGGGGCGTCGTTGGTGCCGTCGCCGGTCATGGCCACCAGGTGTCCGGCGGCCTGCTCTCTGCGGATCAGCGCCAGCTTGTCCTCCGGGGTGGCCTCCGCCAGCACGTCGTCCACCCCCGCCTCGGCGGCGATGGCCCTGGCGGTCAGCGCGTTATCGCCGGTGATCATCACCGTGCGGATGCCCATGGCGCGAAGCTGCTCGAAGCGCTCGGTCATGCCGGGCTTGACCACGTCCTTGAGGTGGATCACCCCCAGCACCTCGCCGCCGCAGGGTTTATCCGAGGCGTCGCAGAACAGGCGGGCCACCACCAGGGCGGTGCCGCCGGAGGAGCTGATCTCGCGGGCGATGCCGCGCGCCTGCTCCACCGGGTGCGCGGGGTGCGTGGGGTTGGCCCCGGCGGCGCCGGGGCCGTTCTTATCGTCCTTGCCGTCCTGGCGACCCTGGTCGCCCCGGTTGTCCGGGTCGAGGCGCTCCACCAGGGCGCAGACCTCGCTCGCGGCGCCCTTGACGATGCGCTCCCGCGCGCTCAGCCGAACCCCGCTCATGCGGGTCTGCGCGGTGAACGGGATGAAGGTCAGGCCCCGGCGCTTCTCCTGCGGCAGCGGGCAGGTGCGCTCGTCCGCGAGCGCCACCACCGAGCGGCCCTCCGGGGTCTCGTCGGCCAGCGAGGAGAGCTGGCAGGCCAGCGTGAACTCGGCGGCCGGGGTGGCGCCCACCGGGACGAGGTCCACGGCGCGGCGATCGCCCACGGTGATGGTGCCCGTCTTGTCCAGCAGCAGCGTGGAGACGTCCCCGGCGGCCTCCACGGCGCGGCCGGACATTGCCAGCACGTTGCGCCCCACCAGGCGGTCCATCCCGGCGATGCCGATGGCGGAGAGCAGGGCCCCGATGGTGGTGGGGATGAGGCACACCAGCAGCGCCACCAGCACCACCGGGGACTGCGGAGCCCCGGCGAAGGCCGCTATGGGGGCCAGGGTGAGCACCACCAGCACGAAGATCATGGTGAGCACCGTGAGCACGGTGCCCAGCGCCAGCTCGTTGGGGGTCTTGCGCCGCTGCGAGCCCTCCACCAGGCCGATCATGCGGTCCATGAAGCTCTGCCCCGGCTCGCTGGTGATCTCCACCACGATCCCGTCGGAGAGCACCGTGGTGCCGCCGGTGACCGCGCAGCGATCCCCGCCGGACTCCCGGATCACCGGGGCGGACTCCCCGGTGATGGCGGACTCGTCCACCGTGGCGGCCCCGGCGACCACGTCGCCGTCGGCGGGGATGGACTCGCCCGCGAGCACTAGCACGCGGTCGCCCCGGCGCAGGGCGTCGGAGCCCACCACCTCGCCGGGCGGGGTGGTGCCCGGAGGCGTGCTCAAAGCCGTGGCTAACGCTGCCAGAGCGGCGTCGTGAGTCTCCTCGGGGCGGAGGCGCCGCGCGGTGGTGGTGGAGCGCGAGGAGCGCAGCGACGCCGCCTGGGCCTTGCCGCGCCCCTCCGCGAGGCTCTCCGCGAACACCCCGAAGAACACGGTGGCCCACAGCCAGGCGGAGAGGAAGAAGGTGAAAAAGCTCGGGCGGGCCACCCCGAGGACCAGGAGGAACGCGGCCCCCACCTCCGCGAGGAACATCACGGGCACCCGGACGAGGCTGCGGGGGTCCATCTTGCGCGCCGCGACGGGCAGCGCGGTGAGAAGAGCGTGCTTATTCATAGCGTGAGAGCCTCCGCGAGTGGGCCGAGAACAAACAGGGGAAGGAAGGTCAGCGCCCCCACGACGAGCGCCACCCCCACCACGAGCCCCACGAACAGCGGGCGGTGCGTGGGCATGGTGCCCGAGGAGGCGGGTGCGGGGGCCTGCGCGGCGAACGAGCCCGCCAGCGCCAGCACCATCAGCATGGGCAGGAAGCGGCCCAGCAGCATGACCACCCCCAGGGCGGTGTTGAACCACGGGGTGTTGGCGTCCAACCCGGCGAAGGCGGAGCCGTTGTTGTTGGCCGCGCTGGCGAAGGCGTACACCAGCTCCGTGAGGGCGTGCGGGGAATCCGTGGCGGTGGACAGGCTGGCGCGGGTGCCGGGCAGCACCACGCTCAGCGCCACCCCGCCCACCACGGCGGCGGGCATGACCAGGGTGTACAGGCACACCCTGATGATCTGCGCCACCCCGATCCGCTTGCCCAGGTACTCCGGGGTGCGCCCCACCATGAGCCCGGAGAGGAACACCGTGAGCAGGGCCACGACGAGGATGCCGTAGAGCCCGGAGCCCACGCCGCCCGGGGCGATCTCCCCCAGTAGCATGTTCAGCAGCAGCACGCCGCCGCCCAGCGGCGTGTAGCTGGAGTGGAAGGAGTCTACGGCCCCCGTGGAGGTTAGGGTGGTGGACACTGCGAAGAAGGCCGAGGGAAGCACTCCGAAGCGCAGCTCGCGGCCCTCCAGGGCGTGCGCGGAGGAGGCCTCCAGAGCGAGGACGGCCCCGAGGGAGGCCAGGAACAGCGCCCCCATCGCGCCCAGGAGCGCCCAGCCCTGGCGGCGATCGCCCACCATGATCCCGAAGGTGCGGGTGAGGCTCACCGGGATGAGCAGGATCAGGAACACCTCCACCAGGTTGGAGGCCGCCGTGGGGTTCTCCAAGGGGTGCGCGGAGTTGGCGCCAAAGTAGCCGCCGCCGTTGGTGCCCAGCTCCTTGATCGCCTCCTGCGAGGCCACCGGCCCGCCCGGGATCACCTGTGTGCCGCCCGGCACGGTGTGCACCACCGAGGCGGGGGCGAGGTTCTGGATGACCCCCTGGCTCAGCAGCACCACCGCCGCGAGGGCGGCCAGCGGCAGCAGCACCCGCAGCACGCAGCGGGTGAGGTCCACCCAGAAGTTCCCGATGCGCCCCTGGGCGTCCCGGCAGGACAGGCCGCGCACGAGGGCTATGGCCACGCTGATGCCCACCGCGGCGGAGAGGAAGTTCTGCACCGCCAGGCCGGTCATCTGCACCAGGGGGCTCATGGTGGTCTCCCCGGAGTAGGACTGCCAGTTGGTGTTGGTGACGAACGAGGCGGCGGTGTTCCACGCCTGATCGGGGGCCACCGCCTCGATCCCTCGGGCAAGCGGCAGCAGGCCCTGCGCCCGCTGCAGGAGGTACAGCGCTACCAGGCTCAGCGCGGAGAACACCAGCACCCCCGCCGCGTAGCGGGTCCACTGCTGGGAGGAGTCCGGCCGCACCCCGAGCAGGCGGTAGACGGCGCGCTCCGCGAGGGTGTGGCGCGGGCTGCTAAACACGCGCGCCATGTAGGCCCCCAGCGGCAGGTACGCCCCCGCGAGTGCCACGAGGACGAGGAGGACGGGGGCGGCGCAGCGCAGGGCGTCGAGCACGGCGGGGATCATGAGAAATCCTCCGGGCGCGCGAGGGCCACCATGAGGTACCCCAGGGAGGCCAGGCCTAGGACGAGGCCTAGCAGGCTATCCCACGTCATAGCGAGTCCACCCCCTTGACCGCCAGGAGCGGGCAGAAAAAGATCCCGCCGGTGAGGGCGAGGTAGAAAAGATCACTAACCATGCGCAACAAACTAAACCTGCGGCGCGGCCGTGCCCGGTGATCTTGACGCAATCTTGACGCCGCGCGATACCCAGGGGGGAGAGGGCTCGCGGAGGGCGGGAACGACGAAGCGCCCGGAACCGAGGCGGAACCGGGCGCGGGGCCTTGTGGGGCGGCGGGGTGACCGGCCCCGGGCGAGCCCCGGGGTATCAGGACAGCGGCGGCACGGGGGCGAACCCGTGCAGCAGGCTGTTGATGCTGGCGAGGTAGTAGGAAACGAGATCGCCGGCGACGTCGAAGAGGCCGAAGCTTGAGCTCAGCATGGGGGCTCCTTGCGTAGAGGGAAAGATTTTGGTCTATCCTAGCGCATCGCGCGGACCTTTTAGAAGGCGGCGAGCAGCAGGAACACCGTGGCCAGCAGCGGGAAGGCGCCCTGCTTGATCGCGGCGGCGCGGTGCGGGGCGGAGGAAACAAAGAGCACCGTGGCGGCGGCCAGCATGGGGGTCACCCCGGCCAGCGCGAGGGTCAGCCCCACGGTGCGGCTCCACGGCAGCGCCACCAGGCCCGCGAACACGAGGGCGGCCAGGAAGAAGTTATAAAAGCCCTGGTTGTAGGCGTTGAACTTGGTCAGCCGCGCGGACTCCGGGGTGGTGCCAAAGAGGGCGCGGGCCCTCTCCCCCTCCCAGGCGAAGGACTCCAGATAGAAGATAAAGACGTGAACGAGCGCCGCGAGGAGGGCGAGGGCGAATCCGGCGATGAGCATGGGGTCCTTTCGGGGTAGGGCAGGAAGCATACCCCGGGGCGGCGAGGCCACGGCGGGGTGCGTGTTAGTCCTTACCACCCAACGGGCGCGGGGCGGGGTTTATTCCGCTACTGGTCCCTGGCTTGGCCGCCACGCCCGGCGCCTTCCGACGGCGCGGCGTGGGATTCGCCCGGCGCGGCGTGGGCTTCTCCCGGCGTGGGCAGGCTGCTCAGGAAGTCCCGGGAGGCCTGCGTGCCCAGCCGGTACCACGTGCGCGCCTGGGAATGGGGGTCGCCGCCCCCGGCGGGAACGGGGGCAGCGTCCTGCTCTAACCGGGCGGTGGGGGCCTCCCCGGGCCCCGGTGCCGCCGCGGCCAGGAGGAACAGGACGCTGACGAGGAACGCCGCCAGCAGCCCGCCCCAGGGCAGCTCCATGCCGTCGTCCTCGAAGCTCGTGGTGGAGGCCAGCGGCCAGAAGAGCAGCAGCGCCACGAGGGCGAGCGGCGTCCACAGCGCGTCCTGGTAGCGCCGCGCGCGCACCATCGCGAGCACCCCCACGATGGGAAGCACGAGCACCAGGAGGGAGGAGACCCACAGCAGAGGCGACGCCAGGCAGGCGGCGCACAGCCAGCCCACGAGCAGGATCTCCTGGGCGTACGCCCGCCGCAGCCCCGCCAGCCAGCAGGCCGCCGCCGCGAGGAGCAGGGCGGTCAGCAGGGCGATGAGGTGCACCCAGCCGGGGGAGTCCGCGAGCACGCGGGTGCTCACGCCGCGCGGAAGGGACTCGCGCGCGCCCATGATGATGGCGCTGAACGCCTGGTTCTCCTTGCTGAGCACGGCCCCGCCGCCGACGTCGCCCAGCAGCCCCACCCACGACCGCACGCTGTTCAACCCGGCGAAGAGCGCGGAGAGCACCACCGCGGCCCCCGCGCCGACCGCCGCCCAGGCCCCCGCGAGGCGGGTCCGGGGCCACAGCAGCAGCGGAACCACGAGCACCAGGGGAACCAGGGCAAGGGCGGAGGCCACGCCCAGGGCCACCCCGGCGCGCGCGGGGCGGGTGGGGGCCACGGCGAGCGCCCAGGCGGTGGCCGCCAGCACGAGGGGCATGAGGCTGCCGTTGGCGCTGCCGATCTGGAACGCGGCGCTGAACCACGCCAGGGTGGCGGCCGGGGCCAGCCAGGCCAGCGACGCGGGGCGCTTGGCCCAGAAGTAGTAGGCCGAGGCGAGGAACAGCACGAGGCAGAATCCCTGGGCCGCGGCCAGCAGGAACTGCGCCGCCCCGAGGGGTACCACGGCGGTGAGCGGAGCCGCGATCACGGCGAGGAGGGGCAGCGCGAAGAAGGGCCTGCCCCGGTAGGCCGAGGCGTCGTAGAGGTCGTAGGTGCGGTCCGTGCGCACCAGCTCGCCCGCGTTCCACAGGGCGTGCAGGTCCGCGTCCGCCCCCTGGGTGCTCCACAGCAGGGCGTTGATGAGCGCGGCGAAGGCCGCCAGGGCGAGGATCGCCGGAGAGCATACCGTGAAAGAGCGCATGGTTTAGGAGGCGATCCTTTCTGCCCGAGCGCGGCGCCGCAGGAGGCCCGCCGCGCCGCGAAGGTCGCGGGGGCGGTGATGCCGGTGCGGGGAACGGCACCGCGTGCGCGGCGCCCCGGCCACCAGCAGGAACAGGGTCAGGTGCAGGGACAGGGAGACCAGGCCCAGCCAGGGGACATAGAAGGGCGACTCCTGGGCCAGGGGCGGCAGGAGCAGCGCGGTAAACAGCGCGAGCGCGGTGTACACTGCGGGCGCGCGGTGCCGGGGCGTGTGGGCGAGGGTGCCCATGATGGGCAGCGCCACGATGATGAGGTAGTGCGTCCACATGATGCTCGCCGTGAGGGTGGCCAGGGTGAACCCGCCCACAGACAGGATCTCGAAGGCGCGCTCCCGGTTGCGCAGCGCCGCCCAGCACACGCCCGCCAGCCCCACCACGGTGACCATCCGGGGAATCCAGGGTATCCAGGCGGGAATGTCCTCCACGATGGGCACGAACAGCTCCTCCGTGCGCTTGCCCATCTGCAGCGTGCGGTCCACGCTGGGCTCCAGGAACACGGAGACAAAGCTCTGATTGACCTTGTCCACGATGCCGCTGCCGTTGAGCCAGGTCAGGGTGTGCACCCACTCACCGAACACGGCCCGCCCGCCGAGGAAGAAGGACAGCGCCACGATCGACGCCGCGGTGAGCGCCGTGACCACCCCCGCGCGCCGGGTGGCCCGGAACATGCCGAGGGGAAGCAACAGGCTTAAGGGGGTGAGCTTGATGGCCGCCGCGATGCCGAGCACGAACCCGGAGAGGGCGGGGCGGTGCGCCGCCATGGCGAGGCCGTAGGCGATGGCCGCCAGGATCAGCGGCGTGGTCTGGCCGATGTCCGAGGAGAGCTGGAAGGCGGCGGTGAGCCACAGCACCACGGTGGCCGCCGCGAGGTGCGGCAGGCGCATGGTCTTTTTAAACCACAGGGTATAGGCGGAGGCCACCAGGGTGACCAGGCAGAAGCCCTGGGCGAAGGTGAGGATGACCTCCGAGGTTCCGTAGCTCATGACCCTGGTGAGCAGGGAGACGAACCAGGCCACGAAGGGGATGTGGACGTAGGGGTGGGGGAAGCGGTAGTCCGCGTTATTTTCCACGTAGGCGTTCCACACCCGCGTGGTCCAGCGGGAGAAGTCCTTCTCCCAGATGTCATAGAGCAGGTGGGTATCGCCGCGCACCACCATCTCCCCGGCGATCCAGAGGGAGGCCCAGTCATCCGTGGACTGGCTGCGGAACCACACCGCCGCGTTCGCGGCCCCGAAGAAGAAAGCAAACACGAGGGTAACGGGGCTGAAAACGCGGATCCTGTGGAGAGAGCGGCGTGGCATAGAGCTACTTTTCAGATGAGGGGAGGCGAGGGGACACGGGGTGGGAAACCCCTTTTCGGTGTTATCGCCACTGACTCCCTTGATGTTAGCGGGTGGGGTGGCGGCCTTAAGAAGCGGTGGGCGCGTTGCCGGTGGGGCGTGCGAGGGATGTGGCGGGCGTCATGGGGTCCGGGTGGGGAGGCGCCCCGCCCGTCACCCCTCTCCTTGAAGTGAGGTCCCGGTCACCCCGTGTTTGTTATTGTTCAGACCATGCCTGATTTCACCCTCACCGCGCAGGACCTCGCGCGCCTGCGCGAGTCCGCCGATACCCCGCAGGTGCGCATGGCCACCAACGCCGTGACCGTCACGGACGTGGACGAGGTGGCGCTCAACCGCAGGGCGGTGGTGGCGCTGCACCCCGTTACGGAGGCCAAGCTCGATTCCCTCAAAGTGACGGATCAGAAGCAGTCGGGCCGCTGCTGGATGTTTGCCGCGCTCAACGTGTTCCGGCACCGGATCGCACGGGACATGGGCGTGCGGGACTTCGAGTTCTCCGAGGCGTACCTCCAGTTCTATGACCTTTTGGGCAAGGCCGAGGTGTTCCTCGACGCCATCGAGGAGCACCTGGGGGATCTTGACGATCGCCGCGCCCACGCCCTGCTGAGCGCCCCGGTGGGCGACGGCGGGGAGTGGAACTACGCGGTGCACCTCATAGAGCGCTACGGCGCGGTGCCCAAGTACGCCATGCCGGAGACGCAGTCCAGCTCCCATACCGTGCACCTGCGCCGGGACCTGAACACGGTGCTGCGCCGGGGCGTGGCGCGCCTGAGGCAGGGCGTCACCACCAAGGAGGAGGTGCTGCGCGCCGCGCACCGGGTGCTGGTGATTCATCTGGGGGTGCCGCCGGAGAGTTTCGTGTGGCAGTACCGGGACAAGGAGGGGGAGTTTCACCGCGAGGGCGAGTTGACCCCGGTGGAGTTCGCCCGCCGGTATCTTCCGGGGGACTTGGGGGAGTACGTGGTGCTGGGGCACGATCCCCGGCCGCAGCGCCGGGTGGGGCGTCGCTACGCCATTGACACCCAGACGAGCGTGCCGGGCACGGAGCCGTTTACCTACCTCAACGTTGAGATGGCGGACCTTACCCGGGCGGCCCGCGATAGCGTGGCGGCGGGGGAGCCGGTGTGGTTCGCCTGCGACGTGAACCGCCAGTTCCACCGGGACATGGGCGTGTGGGACGAGGGGCTGCTGGAGCGCGACGCCCTCTACGGCGTGGACACCGCCACCACCAAGGCGCAGCGCATGGAGACCTTCGAGTCCGTGCTCACGCACGCGATGGTGCTCAGCGGGTACGACGCCGCCCCGGCCCGCTGGCGGGTGGAGAACTCCTGGGGTGAGAAGAAGCAGAGCGCCAAGAACGAGGCGGCGGACAAGGGCTACGCCACGATGTCCCAGGAGTGGTTTGAGCAGAACGCCTTTGCGGTGGCGGTGCATCGCCGCCACGTGCTGCCGCACCTGCGCGCGGCGCTGGACGAGGAGCCCACGCTGCTGCCCCTGTGGGACGCGATGGCCTAGGGCGAGGAGAGGGAGCAATGACGATGGATTATGCACAGTGGAACCGCGACCTTGCCGGAGACCCCGCGGTGCGCCTGGCCACCAACGCGGTGACGGCCACGGACGTGGACCGCATCGCGCTGAACCGCAGGGCCGTGGTGGCCCTGGATACCTCGGTATCGCACAAGGTGGATGACTGGGCGGTGGCCAACCAGAAGCGCTCCGGGCGGTGCTGGATCTTCGCGGGACTGAACTCCCTGCGCGGCGAGGTCATGGCCCGGCACCGGATCAAGGACTTCGAGTTCTCCCAGAACTACATCCACTTTTACGACAAGCTGGAGAAGGCCAACTACTTCCTGGCGGCGATGCGCGACCTCAAGGATCGCCCCCTGGAGGATCGCACGGTCTCCCACCTGCTGCGCACGCCCCTGGAGGACGGCGGCCAGTGGAACATGTTCGTCTCCGTGGTGGAGAAGTACGGCGTGGTGCCCAAGTACGCCATGCCGGAGACGCAGTCCAGCTCCAACACGGGCAAGCTCAACCGCGACCTGCTCACCGTGCTGCGGCGCGCCGCGCTGCGCCTGCGCGAGGCCTCGGACGGCGAGGCGGAGGAGCGGGCGCGCGCGGAGGCCCTGCGGGACGTGTACCGCATCCTGGTGATTCACCTGGGGGTGCCGCCGGAGAGTTTCGTGTGGCAGTACCGGGACAAGGAGGGGGAGTTCCACCGGGAGGGCGAGTTAACCCCGGTGGAGTTCGCCCGCCGCTACCTGCCGGGGGACCTGGCGGAGTACGTGTGCGTGGTCAACGATCCCCGCCACGAGTACCGCGCGCGCTACACCGTGGAGTACCTGGGCAACGTGGTGGGAAGCGGCCCGGTGACCTACCTCAACGCCCCGGCGGGGGTGCTCAAGGAGGCCGCCGCCCGCGCCGTGGCGGAGGGCCACCCGGTGTGGTTTGGCTGCGAGACGAGCCGCCAGGGGGAGCGGGAGAACGGCTTCTGGGCCGCCGACCTGTATGACTACGAGTCCGTCTACGGCGTGGAGATGGGCATGACCAAGGAGGAGCGCCTGCGCACCGGGGAGTCGCTCATGGAGCACGCGATGGTGCTCACCGGCGTGGACCTGGACGAGGGCGGCAGGCCGCGCCGCTGGCGGGTGGAGAACTCCTGGGGAGACGAGAAGGCGGAGAAGGGCTTTTGGACCATGGACGATTCCTGGTTTGACCCCTACGTGTTCGAGATCGCCGTGCCGCCGCGCTTCCTGCCCGAGGAGGTGCTGGCCGCGCGGGACGCCGAGCCGGTGGCGCTGCCGGCCTGGGACCCGATGGGCGCGCTGGCGCGGGCGGCGGGATAGCCCCGCGCCGTCGTCACGGCCCCTGAACCGGGGCTAGTGCCCGGCCTCCGCCGAGCCGTAGGGGGTGGTGCGCGGGTTGCCGCTAAAACACCAGGCCGCCACCGCCGCGCAGGCGGCCGCCACGGCGGCGATGAGCCAGAGGATCACCCGGTAGGCGTGGTCGTAGGCCGTAAGAGGCGCGGCCTCCGGCCCGGAGAACGCCGCGAGCAGGGCGGGGAAGAGGCTGCCCAGCACGGCCACGGAGAGCAGGCTGCCGAACTCGTAGGAGACCTCCTCCACCCCGGAGGCCATGCCCGCGCGCTCCCGGGGAGCGGACCCGATGATGGCCACGGAGGAGACGGACATCACCGCCCCGGCCCCGGCCCCGGTGAGCGCCATGCCGAGCAGGAACAGCGGCATGCTGCCCGCGTGCAGGGAGGCGGCGGCCAGGGCGGTGGCCGCCGCGATGAGCCCGAAGCCCCCGGCGATGAGCGTGCGAAAGCCCAGCCGGTGCAGGTTGGCCCCGCCGAGGATCGCCAGCGGCATGGCGCAGGCCGCCGCGAGGGAGACCACCAGCCCGGCCTGGAGGGGGCTGTAGCCCGCCGCCACCTGGAAGCGCTGGGTGGTCATGTACTGCAGGCCCGTCATGGCGAACATGCCCCCGGCGGCGGCGAGCACCCCGCCGTTGAACATGCGGTGGCGGAACACCGTGGCGTCGAGAAGCGGCATGGTAAGGCGGCGCTGGCGGCGGGCGAAGAGCAACCCGGCGCACGCCGCCACGAGCAGGGCGGCCGCCAGCAGCCACGCCTGACGGTGCGGGTTGGCGGCCTCCTTGATGGACATGACCAGCCCGGAGACCGCCAGGAGCGCCAGCAGGGAGGAGGGGGCGTCCCAGTGGGCGCGGGGGTTGGGTATGTTCGGCGGGGCGAGCAGCAGGGTGGCGATCAGTGCGGCGACGCCCACGGGCACGTTGATGAGAAAGACCGAGCCCCACCACAGGTGCTCCAGGAGCGCCCCACCCACGACCGGCCCGGAGGCCGAGGCCACCACGGCCACGGAGCCCCAGATGCCGATGGCGGTGCTCAGCTCGCGCTCGTCGTGGAAGGTGACGCGGATGAGCGCCAGGGTGGCGGGCATCATCGTGGCGGCGGCCAGGCCCAGCACCGCGCGGGCGGCGATGAGAGCCCAGGCGGTGGGGGAGAAGGCGGCGGCTAGCGAGCCGAGGACGAACAGCCCCATGCCGATGAGGAACATGCGGCGGTGGCCGAGGCGATCGCCCAGGGTGCCGGTGCCCAGCAGCAGGCCGCTGAGCACCAGGGGGTAGGCGTTGATGATCCACAGGGCCTGCAGCTCCGTGGTGTGGAGCTGCTCCTTAAGCTGGGGCAGGGCGGTAAAGAGCACGGAGTTGTCCATGCCGATGAGGAAGAGCCCGGCGCTGATCACGGCCAGGAAGGTCCACCGCTGCCGGGGCGTGGTGGGGGCCGTTGCGGGGTTGCGCCGAGGGGGCTGGGCAGGCCGGGGGGAGTGCATGGGCAAACTGTACCAATGCGGGGCGGGCGCGCCGCGCGGTCGCAGGGCCCTGGCGAGCGGTGGTAAGGAGGAGCATACTGGTGGGCATATCCACACAAGCGGAATAAAACAAAAGCAACCCCACCCGGCGGGACGGCGGGGTGGCCGTCGGGGGATGCCGACACGCGGGCTCCTCGGCGCGCCCGGGGCTTGGGGCTCCGCGCCCCGCCTGGGTGGGCATTGCTCGGACGCGAAGGAGTATTCATGGCTCAGGACTACGCCACCGTACTAATCAGCGCCCTGGAAAGGCAGGGCGTGCGGCGCATCTACGGCGTGGTGGGGGACTCGCTGAACCCCATCGTGGACGCGGTGCGCGATTCCTCCATCGAGTGGGTGCACGTGCGCAACGAGGAGGCCGCGGCCTTTGCCGCCGGGGCGGAATCCCTCGTCACCGGCGGGCTGGCGGTGTGCGCCGGGTCCTGCGGGCCCGGCAACACCCACCTCATCCAGGGGCTGTACGATGCCCACCGCAACGGCGCCAAGGTGCTCGCGCTGGCCAGCCACATCCCCTCCCGGCAGATCGGCTCGCGCTTCTTCCAGGAGACGCACCCGCAGCAGATCTTCCAGGAGTGCTCCGGCTACTGCGAGATGGTCAACTCCGGGGACCAGGGCGCGGTGATTACCCACCACGCCATCCAGGCCACCATGAGCGGCAAGGGGGTGTCCGTGCTGGTCATCCCCGGGGACATCGCCGCAAAGGAGGTGGAGGACACCCGGATCATCGACTCGGTGATCGCCTCCGGGCGGCCCATCTCCTACCCGGATCAGCGCGAGGTCGCCGCCCTGGTGCAGGCCATCAACGAGGCCTCCTCGGTGACGCTCTTCGTGGGCGCGGGCGTCAAGGACGCCCGCGAGCAGGTGCTGGCCTTAGCGGAAAAGGTCAAGGCCCCCATCGGGCACGCCTTCGGCGGCAAGCACTACATCCAGTACGGCAACCCCTTCGACGTGGGCATGTCCGGCCTGCTGGGCTACGGCGCCTGCCACGAGGCCTCTCACGAGGCGGACCTGCTCATCCTCATCGGCACGGACTTCCCCTACAACGACTTCCTGCCCTCGAAGAACGTGGCGCAGATCGACATCGACGGCTCCCACATCGGGCGGCGCACCACCATCACCTACCCCGTGGTGGGCGACGCCGGCGCGGTGATCGAGAACATCCTGCCCCACGTGGAGGAGAAGAAGGACCGCTCCTTCCTGGACAAGATGCTCAAGAAGCACGCCAAGGCCCTCGAGGACGTGGTGGCCGCCTACACCAAGAACGTGGAAAAGCACACCCCCATCCACCCGGAGTACGCGGCCTCGCTCATCGACGAGCTGGCGGCCGAGGACGCGATCTTCACCGTGGACACCGGCATGTGCAACGTGTGGGCCGCGCGCTACCTCACCCCCAACGGGCGGCGCGTGGACATGGGCTCCTACCGCCACGGCACCATGGCCAACGCCCTGCCGCAGGCCATCGGCGCCCAGGCCGCCGACCGCAGCCGCCAGGTGGTGACCTTCAGCGGCGACGGCGGGCTGAGCATGCTCATGGGCGAGCTGATCACCGTCAAGCAGCACGACCTTCCGATCAAGATGTTCGTGTTCAACAACTCCTCCCTGGGCATGGTGAAGCTGGAGATGCTGGTGCAGGGCATGCCGGAGTACGAGACGGACCACGACCAGGTGGACTACGCGCAGATCGCGCGCGGGGTGGGCATCAAGGCGATCCGCATCGAGGACCCCGCCCAGTTGCGCGCCGGGATCCAGGAGGCCCTGGCCCACGAGGGCCCGGTGCTGGTGGACATGGTCACCGACCCCAACGCGCTGTCCATCCCGCCGAGCATCACCTGGGAGATGCTCATGGGCTTTTCCAAGGCGGCCACCCGCACCGTGTTCGGCGGCGGGGTGGGGCAGATGCTCACCCTGGCGCGCTCGAACCTGCGCAACATCCCCACCAGCCCGTCCCAGTTCTAGTGCGCCTTCAGGCGGCCCAGGGGCTCGGCTTGACCTTCACGCCGCGTCAACCCGCAGGATCGTTCCCGTGAGCGATACCACCGGAGATAACGCCGAGTACACCATCGGGCGGGCCGCCGAGATCCTCGGCGTAACCCCGCGCACGCTGCGGCATTGGGAGGCCGTGGGCCTGCTGGAGCCACGGTGGCGCACCCTGGGCGATTACCGCCTGTACACGCCCGAGGACGTGGAGCGCGGCCTGCAGATCGTGGTGTACCGCGCGGCAGGGGTGCCGCTGGCGCAGATCGGGGAGCTGATCGACGCCTCCGGCACCCGCCGCGAGCGCCTGCGGCGGCAGCGCGAGATCCTGGTGGGCAGGATCGCTCACCTGCGCGGAATGATCCGCGTGGTGGACGAGATTCTGGAGGGAGACGCCACGATGAGCGTGGAGGAACCGGCAAAGAAATGGCGTGAGCAGTGGTCCGAATACCGGGCCGAGGCGCAGGAGCGCTGGGGTAATACCCCCGAGTGGGAGCAGTCCCGCGAGCGGATGAGGCAGATGTCCGCCGGGGACTGGGAGGAGGCCACGGCCGAGGCGGCGGCGCTCCGGGAGGCCCTGGCCGAGGCCGCCGAGCGCGGAGTAGAGCCCGGCTCCCCGGAGGGCGACGCCCTGGCGCTGCGCCACCGGGCCGAGATCGCGCGCTGGTACGAGGCCACCCCGAGCAAGCAGGTGATCCTGGCCCGCATGTACGTGGCCGACCACCGCTTTGCGCGCAGCTACGGGGAGCGCCGCGGGTACCTCCGCGACCTGGTGGAGGCCCGCGCGGCGAAGGAGGGGGTGGACCTCGACGCCGTCCAGTGGTGCTAGTCACCCCTTTGGGGGGATTGTGCCGCGCGACGCGCCGCCGCTGGGATAAGGTGGCGGGGGAATCCTGCTGGTTGCAACGAAAAGAGGTTTCCCGTGACCGACCCCGCCACCAACCCCGCCACCGCTACCGCCGCCCCTCCCGCCGCCGATCCGGCGGCGGAGGCCCGGGTGCGCGCCGACGACCGCGCGCACGTCTTTCACTCCTGGTCCGCGCAGGGCGCGATCAACCCCATGCCCGTGGCCGCCGCCGAGGGCGCGCGGATCTATGACTACGAGGGCAACGGCTACCTGGACTTCGGCAGCCAGCTCGTGAGCGCCAACCTCGGCCACAACCACCCGGAGCTGGTGGCGGCCATCCGCCGCCAGGCGGGCCGGGTGACCAACCTCAACCCGGCCTTCGCCAGCGACGTGCGCGGGGAGCTGGCCCGGCGCATCGTGGAGTCCGCCCAAGGCGAGTTCAGCCACGTCTTTTTCACCAACGGCGGGGCGGACGCGGTGGAGCACGCCATCCGCATAGCCCGCCTGCACACGGGCAAGAACAAGATCCTGGCGGCCTACCGCAGCTACCACGGCGCCACCGGCTCCGCGATCATGGCCACCGGGGAGGGGCGCCGCCTGGGCAACCCCACCACGGACGGGGACGTCTACCACTTCTGGGGGCCGTTCTGCTACCGCTCGGCCTTCCACGCGGACTCCCCGGAGCAGGAGTGCGCCCGCGCCCTGGAGCACCTGGAGCAGACCATCCTCTTCGAGGGGCCGGGCCAGATCGCGGCCATCATCCTGGAGTCCATGGTGGGCTCCTCCGGGGTGATCGCCCCGCCCGAGGGCTACCTCAAGGGCGTGCGCGAGCTGTGCGACCGCTACGGCATCCTCTACATCGCGGACGAGGTCATGGTGGGCTTCGGCCGCACCGGCAGGCTGTTCGCCTACGAGCACGGCGGCGAGGACCTCGCCCCGGACCTGGTGACCTTTGCCAAGGGCGTGAACTCCGGCTACGTGCCGCTGGGCGGGGTGCTCATCCACCCGGACATCGTGGAGACCTTCTCCGAGCGCGCCTACCCCGGCGGCCTGACCTACTCCGGGCACCCCCTGGCCTGTGCCCCCGGCGTGGCCGCCCTGGACGTCTACGAGCGCGAGGGGGTGTTCGAGCGGGTGGCCCGCCTCGGGGAGGAGCTGATCGGGCCGCGCCTGCGCGAGATCGCGGAGCGCCACCCCAGCGTGGGCGAGGTGCGCGGCCTGGGCTTCTTCTGGGCGATCGAGTTCGTGCGGGATCGCGCCAGCCGCGAGCCCCTGACCGAGCTGGGGGAGTTCGCCGCCGCCTGCAAGGAGGGCGGCGTGTGGCCGATGGTCAGCGCCAACCGCACGCACATCGCCCCGCCGCTGATCACCTCGGAGGAGGATCTGCGCCACGGCATCGACGTGATCGACGCCGCCGTCGGCAGGATCGACGCCCTGTTGTAATTCCCAGTTTTCTGCCAGTCCGTGGTCAGCGGGGCGGCAGCCCGCCGCGCCATACTCGCCAGTATTGCGCCGTGGCAGCCCCGCGATCCCGCGCGGGCGGCCTGACTGGGAGAGGTGGTAGCAATGGAGAATATGAATGAGAACGTCAATCACGTCAAGGTCCTCGTGGTGGACGACGAGCCCAATATCGTGGAGCTGCTCACCGTGGGCCTGAAGTTCCAGGGCTTCGAGGTGAAGTCCGCCAGCAACGGCAACGACGCCTTGGAGGTGGCCCGCGAGTTCCGCCCGGACGCCTTCATCCTGGACGTGATGATGCCGGGCATGGACGGCTTCGAGCTGCTGCCGCACCTGCGCGACGAGGGCCTGGACGGCCCGGTGCTCTACCTCACGGCCAAGGACGCGGTGGAAAACCGCATCCACGGCCTGACCATCGGCGCGGACGACTACGTGACCAAGCCCTTCTCCCTGGAGGAGGTCATCACCCGCCTGCGCGTGATCCTGCGGCGCGGGCACAGCCTGGGCGACGAGGTGCGCGACGCCACCATCGCCTACGCGGACCTCACCCTCAACGACGACACCCACGAGGTGACCAAGGCCGGGGAGATCGTGGATCTCTCCCCCACGGAGTTCAACCTGCTGCGCTTCCTGATGATCAACGCGGAGGTGGTGCTGAGCAAGGCCAAGATCCTGGACAACGTGTGGCACTACGACTTCGGCGGCGACGGCAACGTGGTGGAGTCCTACATCTCCTATCTCAGGCGCAAGGTGGACACGGGGCGTCGCCCGCTCATCCACACCGTGCGCGGCGTGGGCTACGTGCTGCGTAAGCCGCGCCAGTGAGATGGCACCGTAGGCCGCCCGGGGAGCAGTGGGGCTCGGCGGGCCCACGGCGCGGCGTGAACGGGCCCCTGCGTGCGATACCGCTGCGGGTGTGGCTGGTCATGCTCGTGGTGGCGGTGGCCGGGGTGGGGCTGCTGGGCAGCTCCGTGGCGGTCTCCGCCGTGATGCGCGGCTACTCCCTGGAAAAGGTGGACGAGGACCTGGACTCCGTGCTGCGCAGCTTTACCGCGCCCAGCAGCGCGCTCTCCGCGGACGGCGGGGCCATCCGCCGGGTGCCCCTGGACTTTTACGTGCAGGTGATCTACCCGGACGGCACACCCGCCGGGGAGAATAGCTGGCTGGAATCCTTCCCGGACGTCTCCTCCCTGACGGTGGACGCGGGCCCGCAGACGGTGCCCGCCACCTCGGACTCCGCCTCCAACCAGCGCTGGCGCGCCAAGGCCGTGAACCAGGACGGCGTGGTGGTGGTGCTGGCCAAGAGCCTGGCCAAGGAGGAGACGCAGATCGGCCGCCTCACGGCGGTGCAGACCATCATTTCCTTGACGGTGCTGGTGGTCCTGGCCCTGGTGGCGCACTACCTGGTGTACCGCTCGCTGACCCCGCTGCGGGAGGTGGAGCGCACCGCCGGGGACATCGCGGAGGGCAACCTGGACCGCCGCCTGCCGCAGTGGCCCATGAACACCGAGGTGGGGCAGCTCGCCTACGCGCTCAACGTCATGCTGGGGCGCCTGCAGCGCTCCATCGAGGAGTCGCGGGACAAGGAGGAGCAGATGCGCCGCTTCGTGGGCGATGCCTCCCACGAGCTGCGCACCCCCCTGACCTCCCTGCGCGGCTACACGGAGCTGTACCGCTCGGGCGCCACCACGGACATCGACCTGGTGCTGGGCAAGGTGGACGCGGAGTCCAAGCGGATGAGCCTGCTGGTGGAGGACCTGCTGGCGCTCACCCGCGCCGAGGGTCAGCGCCTCAACAGCGAGACGGTGGACCTGCTGGAGCTGTGCCTCTCCGTGGCGGGCACGGCGCGGGCGGCCTTCCCCAACCGGGGCATTGCCGTGGACAACAAGACCTCTGCCGTGCCGCTGGTGGTGGGGGACGCCAGCCGCCTGCACCAGATCCTGCTCAACCTGCTCACCAACGCCCTGCGCCACGGCGGGGAGGAGGCCACCGCCACCATCCGGCTCTCCTTCTCCGGGCCGGGGGACTCCCAGGTGCGCATCCAGGTGATGGACGACGGCGTGGGCATGTCCCCCGAGCACGCCGCCCACATCTTCGAGCGCTTTTACCGCGCCGATACCTCCCGCTCCCGGGCCTCCGGGGGGTCGGGTCTGGGGCTGGCGATCACCAAGTCCCTGGTGGAAAAGCACGGCGGCACCATCGCCGTGGAGTCCCAGGAGGGGGTGGGCTCCACCTTCACCATCACGCTGGAGCGCAAGCCGGAGCCGGAGGCCGATCACGCGTAGAGGCGGGCGGCGATCTCCCGGGCGGTGGCCTCGGGGAACTGGTAGTGCAGGACCCCGGGGGCGGGGACCATCTCCACCCGCGCGCCGGGGTAGGCGGAAAGATCGGCGTACTCCGGGGGCACGATGGTGTCCAGGGAGGAGGTAAAGGAGACGATCCGCGTCTCCGGGGGCGGGGCAATATCCAGGGGGCGCATGATCTGCGGGTACACCGGCCCCACCAGCGCGCCCATCAGCCTGGGCAAGCGCGGCGGGCAGCCCCGGAAGCAGGCCCCCAGCCCGATGAGCCGGGCCACGGGAAGCCGCCGGGAAAGCAGGAGGCCGAGCAGCCCGCCGAGGGAGTGCCCCACGACGTCGATACGCCCGTCGGGGGAGGCCGCCACCAGGCGGCGGGCGCACACCGTCACCTCCGCCAGGCTGCGCTCCAGCCGCGCGGTGCCGCGCCGCCCGTAGGCGGGGGCGGCCACGGTGCGATCCGCGCGGTCCGCCAGCAGGCGCAGCAGGTCCTCGAAGTTCCCCGGGGAGCCCGCCGCCCCGTGCAGCACCAGCACCGGGCGGCGCCCCGTGGCCGCCGAGACGCCCAGGCCCGGCAGGTAGGGGGCCACCCCATGCGGGGGCACCAGGTCCAGGAGGCGCACGGGCTACGCGCTCGTGCCCAGGGCGGCGCGGATCCTCCGCGCGGCGTCGTCCATCCGGGCGGGGTCGGTGGCGTCCATCGGCATGGCGGCGGAGAGGTCAAAGCCGCCCATGTCCTCGGCGGGGAACACGTGGACGTGGGTGTGCGGCACCTCGAAGCCCGCGATGAGGGTGCCCGCCCGCGAGCAGCCAAAGGCCTCCACGATGGCCCTGCCCACCTGCTGGGACACCTCGGCCACCCGCGCCCAGGTCTCGGCGGGCAGGTCGGTCCAGCGATCCACCTCCGCCACCGGCACCACCAGGGTGTGCCCGTAGGCCACCGGCTCGATGCTGAGGAAGGCCACCACCGCGTCGTCGCGGTACACGAACCGGGCGGGCAGCTCACCCGCGATGATCTTGCTAAACACGCTACTCATGGGGATCAAGGATAGTGGCCGGTTAGACTCGGGGCCATGAACATTCTGGTCATTGGCGCCGGTGCGCGCGAACACGCCCTGCTCCGTGGGCTCTCCCAGGACCCCACGGCCCCCCACCTGCACGTCGCCCCCGGCAACGCCGGGATGGCGGAGCTCGCCAGCCTGCACGAGCTGTCCGTGACCGACGCCGAGGCCACGGTGGCGCTGGCGCGGGAGATCGCCGCCGACCTTGTGGTGATCGGCCCGGAGGTGCCGCTCGTGGCGGGCGTGAGCGACGCCCTGCGCGCGGCGGGCTTCGCCGTGTTCGGCCCCTCCCGGGCCGCCGCGCAGCTCGAGGGCTCCAAGGCCTTTGCCAAGGAGGTCATGGCCAGCGCCGGGGTGTCCACCGCCGCCGCCGAGCGGATCGCCCCCGGGGCCACCCCGGAGGAGATCGAGGCCGCCCTGGACCGCTTTGGGCCCACCTGGGTGGTCAAGGACGACGGCCTGGCCGGGGGCAAGGGCGTGGTGGTCACCCCCGAGCGCGCCGCCGCCCGGGCGCACGCGGACTCCGTGCTCGGGGCGGGCAACCCCGTGCTCCTGGAATCCTTCCTCGACGGCCCCGAGGTGTCCCTGTTCTGCCTGGTGGATGGCGAGACGGTGGTGCCGCTGCTGCCCGCCCAGGACCACAAGCGCGCCTACGACGGCGACGAGGGCCCCAACACCGGCGGCATGGGCGCCTACACGCCCCTGCCGTGGCTGCCCGAGGGCGGCGTGGAGCGCATCGTAAAGGAGGTGTGCGAGCCGGTGGCCCGGGAGATGGTGGCGCGCGGCACCCCGTACTCCGGCCTGCTGTACGCGGGCCTGGCCTGGGGCGCGGACGGCCCCGCCGTGGTGGAGTTCAACGCCCGCTTCGGGGACCCGGAGACGCAGGCCGTGCTCTCCCTGCTGCGCACCCCGCTCGCGGGGCTGCTCGAGGCCGTGGCGCGCGGCACGCTGGCCCAGCACCCGGCCCTGGAGTGGGAGGAGGGCTCGGCGGTGACCGTGGTGCTCGCCGCCGAGGGCTACCCGGAGTCCCCGCGCAAGGGCGACGCGCTGCGCGGCATCCCCGGCGACGAGCCGCAGGCTTACACCCTGCACGCGGGCACGGCGCGCGGCGAGGGCGCGGGGTACGTGTCCGCGGGCGGCCGCGTGCTCTCCGTGGTGGGCAAGGGCGAGGACCTCGCCTCCGCCCGCGAGCGGGCCTACGCGGCGATCGGGCGGATCGAGATGGCCGGTTCCTTCTACCGCAGGGACATCGGCCTGGCCGCGGTGGAGGGGCGCATCGCCACGCCGTAGGGTGGCGGCCCCGGCGGGGGCCTAGAATGGGCCCGTGGCTGAGAAAAAGAACATCGCAAACGTCCTGGCGTCGCGCTACGCCTCCCCGGAACTGACCCTCCTGTGGTCGCCCGAGCACAAGATCATCCTGGAGCGCCAGCTCTGGGTCGCCGTGATGAAGGCGCAGAGCGACCTCGGCGTGGACATCCCCGCCGAGGCCATCTCCGCCTACGAGGCGGCGATGGAGAGGGTGGACCTGGAGTCCATCGCCCGGCGCGAGAGGGTCACCCGCCACGACGTCAAGGCCCGCATCGAGGAGTTCAACGCCCTGGCCGGGTGGGAGCACATCCACAAGGGCATGACCAGCCGCGACCTCACGGAGAACGTGGAGCAGCTCCAGATCCACCGCTCCCTGGCCCTGGTGCGCGATAAGGCCGTGGCGATCCTCGCCCGCATCGGCGGGCACGCCGCCGAGTACCAGGCGCTGGTGATGGCGGGGCGCTCCCACAACGTCGCCGCGCAGGCCACCACCCTGGGCAAGCGCTTTGCCACCGCCGCCGACGAGATCCTGGTGGCCCTGGAGCGCGTGGAGGAGCTGCTCTCCCGCTACCCGCTGCGCGGGATCAAGGGCCCGATGGGCACCAGCCAGGACATGCTGGACCTCCTCGGCGGCGACGAGTCCAAGCTCGCGGAGCTGGAGCGGCGCATCGCCGCGCACCTGGGCTTCGAGCGCACCTTCGACTCCGTGGGGCAGGTCTACCCGCGCTCCCTGGACTTCGACGCCCTCTCGGCCCTGGTGCAGCTCGGCGCGGGCCCCTCCTCCCTGGCCACCACCATCCGCCTCATGGCGGGCAACGAGACGGTCACCGAGGGCTTCAAGGAGGGGCAGGTGGGCTCCTCGGCCATGCCGCACAAGATGAACGCCCGCTCCTGCGAGCGCGTGGGCGGCCTCCAGGTGATCCTGCGCGGCTACCTCGCCATGGCGGCGGACCTCGCCGGGCAGCAGTGGAACGAGGGGGACGTGTTCTGCTCCGTGGTGCGCCGCGTGGCGCTGCCGGACGCCTTCTTCGCCTTCGACGGCATGGCGGAGACGTTCCTCACGGTGCTGGGCGAGTTCGGCGCCTTCCCCGCCATGATCGACCGCGAGCTGGAGCGCTACCTGCCCTTCCTGGCCACCACCCGCATCCTCATGGCGGCGGTGCGCGCCGGGGTGGGCCGCGAGGTGGCCCACGAGGTCATCAAGGAGAACGCGGTGGCGGTGGCCCTCAACATGCGGGAACACGGCGCGGAGCAGGACCTGGTGGAGCGCCTGGCGGCAGACGACCGCCTGCCGCTGGGCGCGGAGGACCTGCGCGCGGCGCTGGCGGATCGCCACGCCTTCATCGGCGCGGCGGAGTCCCAGGTGGGCCGCGTGCTCGCCCGCGTGGAGGAGGTTACGGCCCGGTATCCGCAGGCCGCGCGGTACGCGGGCGGGGAGATCCTGTAGGGCTCCGAGCCTCATTACGGCCTCATTACCGCCCAATTACCGCTGCGCGGTACGCGGGGTTACACTCCCAACCATGCGTCCTGAACTGTCGGAATACCGCCACGTCTCGGCGGGCAAGGTGCGTGAGATTTACGAGATCGACGAGGAGCACCTGCTCATCGTCGCCTCGGACCGCATCTCCGCCTATGACTACATCCTGGATACCGAGATCCCCGATAAGGGCAGAATCCTCACCGCGATGAGCTTCTACTTCTTCGGCGCCCTGGATGTGCCCAACCACCTGGCGGGGCCCGCGGACGACCCCCGCATCCCCGAGAAGGTGCTGGGGCGCGCCATGGTGTGCAAGAAGCTGGCCATGCAGCCCTTCGAGTGCGTGGCGCGCGGCTACCTCACCGGCTCCGGGCTGGCGGAGTACAAGAAGAACGGCACCGTGTGCGGCATCGCCCTGCCCGAGGGACTGGGGGAGGCCTCCCGGCTGCCGGAGCCCATCTTCACCCCGGCCACCAAGGCCGAGCAGGGCGAGCACGACGAGAACGTCTCCTTCGACTACGTGGTGGACTCCCTCGGCCAGGAGCGCGCCGAGCAACTGCGCGATACCACCCTGGAGGTGTACTCCCGGGCGGCGGCCATCGCGGAGGAGCGCGGCCTGATCCTGGCGGATACCAAGCTGGAGTTCGGCCGGGACGCCTCCGGCGCCCTGGTGCTGGCGGACGAGGTGCTCACCCCGGACTCCTCCCGCTACTGGCCCGCCGAGGGCTACGCGCCGGGCAAGGTGCAGCCCAGCTTTGACAAGCAGTACGTGCGCAACTGGCTGACCAGCTCCAAGTCCGGGTGGGACAAGAACTCCGGGGAGCAGCCCCCGGCGCTGCCGGGCTCCGTGGTGGAGGCCACCCGGGAGCGCTACGTGGAGGCCTACGAGAAGATCTCCGGGGAGAAGTTCTGCCACTGGGTCGGGGTGTGCGTCTAGCCCTTCTCCTCCATTAAACGGAGGAGAAGGGGCGCTGCGGGGCGCGGTTTTTAATCCCCGCCAATCTTGGAAAAGGTTGGGTGGAGGAATACAATTCAGCCATGACCTCCCCCGATGTTCTAGCGTCCCAGCTCCGCGAGAGCCTGCGGCTAGGGGTGTACATGCTGCGGCTGATGGATCGGGAGGGGGAGCTGCCCACCACACAGGTGGGCACCCTCATGGCGCTCAAGGGCGGCCCGCTGCCGGTGAGCAGGATCGCCACGCTGAGCGGGATCAGCACCGCCAGCGCCAGCCAGCAGGTCACGCGCCTGGAAAACGCCGGCTACGTGGAGCGCCGCCCCGACCCGCAGGACGCCCGGGGAGTCCTCGTGGTGGTCACGGAGGCGGGCCTGGAGGCCCTGCACGCGACCACCCGGGCGCGCAACAGCCGCCTCGCCCCGGCGGTGGCGCGCCTCTCGGAGCGGGAGCGCGAGGAGATCGCCCGCGCCCTGCCCACCCTGGAGCGTTTTTTCCGTTCCCTCCTGGACGAGTAAGCCCTGCGGTGGGCTAGCATCGGTGCGCATGGCCGTGGCGGTGCTCGTGATCGATAACCAGGACTCCTTTACCCTCAACATCGTGGAGGCCCTGCGCGCCGCGGGCGCATGGGTGCGGGTGCAGCCCAACACGGAGCGCCCGCGCTGGGAGGGGATCGAGGCCGTGGTGATCTCGCCGGGGCCGGGCCACCCCGGCACCCCGGCGGACGTGGGCACCAGCGTGGAGGCCCTGCGGCGCGGCCTGCCGGTGCTGGGGGTGTGCCTGGGCCACCAGCTCATGGCGCAGGAGTGCGGGGGCACGGTGGGCCGGGTGACCCCCGCGCACGGGGTGACCAGCCGTATCTACCACGACGGATCGGACCTCTTTTTTGGCCTGCCGCAGGGCTTCGAGGCGGTGCGGTATCACTCCCTGGCCGTGACCGAGGTTCCGGAGGCCCTCGAGGTCACCGCGCGCACCCCGGAGGGCGTGGTCATGGGCCTGCGCCACCGCGAGCGCCCCTGGTGGGGGGTGCAGTTCCACCCGGAGTCCGTGGGCGCGCCCGAGGCGGTGCGGGTGATCCACCGCTTCGTGGAGATGGTGCGGGAGAGCCGCCGCCCGTTGCGGGTGCACCACCGCCACCTGCGGGACTGCGCCCTGGACGCGCCGGAGGCGTACCGGCGGTTGTGCGCGGGCCGGGACTACTCCTTCTGGCTGGACGATTCCACTGGCCGGGGCTACAGCTACCTGGGGGTCACCGCCGCGCAGGCCCCGCCCGGCGCCGAGGCCGCCGCCGTGGAGGCGCCGGGGCTGCCGTGTGCCCCCGTCCTGGGCTGGGTGGGCTACCTCACCTACCCCGCCGGGCGGCACTTTCGCTTTGCCGACGCCACGGTGGCGGTGGGCCCCACGGGGGTGCACCTTTTGGCCCTGGAGGAGGCGCGGCTCGACGACCTCCAGGAGGCGCTGTCCCGCCCGGCGCCCGGGTCTGCCGGGGAGAAGCGCGCCGGGGCGCGGCCCGTCCTGCGCTGCGCGGACAGCAGGGAGGCGTACCTCGCCAAGATCGCCAGCCTGCAGCGCAGCATCGCCGCCGGGGAGACCTACGAGGCCTGCCTGACCACCCGGCTGCGCGGCCCCTCGCCGGGGCTCGGGCTGGCGGACTACCTGGCGCTGCGCGTCGCCAACCCCACCCCCTACGGGGCCTACCTGCGCTGGGGAGGCACCCAGATCATGAGCACCTCCCCGGAGACCTTCTTGCGCGTGCGCGCCGGGGTGGCGGAGTCGCGCCCCATCAAGGGCACCCGCCCGCGCGGGGACACCCCGGAGGCGGACGCCGCCCTGCGCGCCGACCTCGCCGCCAATCCCAAGGACCGCGCGGAGAACCTCATGGTGGTGGACCTGGTGCGCCACGACCTCACCCGCGTGGCCCGCCCCGGCACCGTGCGGGCCGAGCCCCTCTTCGAGGTGGAGACCTACGCCGCCGCCCACCAGCTCGTGAGCACCGTGCGCGCCGAGCTGGCCGCCACGCCGTGGGAGCTGATCGACGCCGCCTTCCCCGGCGGCTCCATGACGGGCGCGCCGAAGAAGCGCACGATGGAGATCCTGGCGGGCCTGGAGGAGGGCGAGCGCGGCGTGTACTCCGGGGCCATCGGTTACGTGGCCGTGGACGGCACGGTGGACCTCGCCATGACCATCCGCACCCTGGTGGAGGAGGACGGGGAGCTGAGCTACGGGGTGGGCGGCGCGATCCTCGCGGCCTCCGACCCGGAGGCGGAGTACCGGGAGATCGTGACCAAGGCGCAGCCGGTGCGTGCCGTCGCGGACGTGGAGTTCCCGTGACGCCCCCGGCGGATAGCCCGGTGATCCTCGACTCCTGGCTGGTGCGCGCGGGCCGCGTGGAGGGGCTGGACCTGCACCTGGATCGCTTCGCCCGGTCCTGCCGCGCGCTGCTGGGGTACCTCCCGCCCCGGTGGTTCCTCGAGGAGACGGCGGCGGCCTGCGCGGGCGCGGAGGGGGAGTGGTTCCCCCGCATCCGGGCGCGGCGGGGGCGCTGGGAGCGGGAGATGCGCCCGGCCCCGCCGCGCCGCTCGAGCACCGTCCTGTGGGTGGGGCCCGACCCGGACGCGCGCCGCCACCCCGAGCACAAGGGGCCGGACATGCCCGAGCTGCTGGCCCTGCGGGAGCGGGCGCGGGAGCGCGGCGCGGACGACGCCGTGCTCCACCGCGGCGGGGAGGTAGTGGAGGCCGCCACCGCCACCCTGCTCTTCGCCCGCGGCGACACCCTGCTGCGCCCTCCCGGTCCGCGCCTGCCCGGCGTCACGGAGTGCCTGTGGGTGCGCCGCTGGCCGGGGCCGGTGCGCACGGAGGCGGTGTCCCTGGCGGAGGCCCCCGCGCTGCGGTGCTGGGCGCTGAGCAGCCTGCACGGGGCGACCCCGGTGACGCGCTGGATCACCCCGGGGCCGTGAGCATTCGGACGATGAGGGCCCATCCCTTCCGGCTCCGCGACCGGCGCGCCGTGGCGGGGCAGGGGGCGTCGGCACGCGCCGGGAGGCGGCGCTACCATCGGTTCCATGTCTGAGAACCCGCAAGCGCCGCTGGCCCCCGTCCACCCGATCACCCGCGAGCACCACGGCCGCGTTTTTGTGGACGACTACGAGTGGCTGCGGGACAAGGAGTCCCCGGAAACGCTGGGCTACCTGGAGGCGGAGAACGCCTACACGCGGGCCCGCACGCGCCACCTGGAGGGCCTCACGGAGGCGATCTACGGGGAGATCAAGTCCCGCGTGCAGGAGACGGACATGTCCGTGCCGACCCGCGCCGGGGACTTTTGGTACTACGGCCGCACCGTCGAGGGCAAGGATTACGGGCTGTCCTGCCGCCTGCCGGTGGACGCCGCGCACGACCCCTGGACGCCCCCGGAGATCCCCCAGGAGGGCGAGGTCCCGGGCGAGGAGGTGCTGCTGGACCTCAACGAGCTGGCGGCGGGCCACGAGTTCTTCTCCCTCGGGGCCTCCAGCGTGACCACCTCCGGGCGTTATCTGGCCTACTCCGTGGACACGGCGGGCGATGAGCGCTTTGACCTCTTCATCAAGGACCTCGCCACGGGGCGGCTCCTGGAGGATCGCCTGGAGGGCATCTTCTACGGCGCCACCTGGGCGGGCGAGGACTACCTGTTCTACCAGCGGGTGGACGAGTCCTGGCGGCCGGATTCCGTGTGGCGGCACAAGGTGGGCACCCCGCAGGAGGCCGACGTCCGCGTGTTTCACGAGCCGGACGGCCGCTTTAGCACCGGGGTGGGGGCCACGCGCTCCGAGCGCTACCTGATGATCGAGTCCGCCTCCAAGATCACCTCGGAGACGTGGGTGCTGGACATGGACAACCCCGAGGGCGAGTTCGAGGTGCTGTGGCCCCGGCGCACCGGGGTGGAGTATTCCGTGGATCACGCCGTGGTGGCGGGCGAGGACCGCTGGGTGGTCACGCACAACGCCACCGGCCCGAACTTCGCGGTGGGCGAGTGCCCGGTGGGCCGCCTCCCGGAGCTGACCGGCCTGCGCGAGCTGCTTCCGCACCGCGAGGACGTCCGCGTGGAGGGGGTGGACACGTACGCGGGGCAGATCGTGGCGGCCTATCGGCGCGGCGCCATCGGGCGCGCCGCCGTGATGGTGCTGGGCGAGGGCGGCTACACCGACTTCGAGGAGCTGGACTTCGATGAGGAGCTGTACACCGTGGGGGTGCTGGGCAACCCGGAGTGGCGGGCCCCGGTGATCCGCCTGAGCTACGGCTCCTTCATCACCCCCACCCAGATCATCGACCTCACGGTGGCCACCGGCGAGCGCGCCCTGCGCAAGCAGCAGGCGGTGCTCGGCGGCTACGACGCCTCCGCCTACACCGCCTACCGCCTCTGGGCGCGCGCCGGGGACGGCGCGGAGATCCCCGTCTCCGTGATCCACCGGGCGGACCTGGACACCTCCCGGCCCAACCCCACCCTGCTCTACGCCTACGGCTCCTACGAGGCCTCCACGGACCCGGCCTTCTCCGTCTCCCGGCTCTCCCTGCTGGATCGCGGCATGATCTTCGCGGTGGCGCACGTGCGCGGCGGCGGGGAGATGGGCCGGGGCTGGTACGACCACGGCAAGGAGCTGGAGAAGAAGAACACCTTCACCGACTACATCGCGGTGGCCGACGACCTCATCGCCCGGGGCCTGTCCGCCCCGGAGACGATGGTGGCCGAGGGCGGCTCCGCGGGCGGCATGCTCATGGGCGCGGTGGCGAACATGGCGGGGGATCGCTTCGCCGGAATCCAGGCCATCGTGCCCTTCGTGGACCCGCTGACCTCCATGCTCATGCCGGAGCTGCCGCTGACGATGGGCGAGTGGGAGGAGTGGGGCGACCCGCTGCACGATCCGCAGGTGTATGACTACATGGCCTCCTACGCTCCCTACGAGAACGTCGAGGCCAAGGACTACCCGGACATCCTGGCCGTGACCTCGCTGAACGATACGCGCGTGCTGTACGTGGAGCCCGCCAAGTGGATCGCCCGGCTGCGGGCCACCGCCACCGGCGGGGAGTTCCTGCTCAAGACGGAGATGTCCGCCGGGCACGGCGGGGTCTCGGGCCGCTACGCCCGGTGGAGGCAGACGGCCTTCGAATACGCCTGGGCGGTGCACAAGGCCACGGGCCGCACGGCCTGAGCGCTGCCGGGGCGTCAGGGGTGTCAGGGGGCGTCGGCACGCGGGGCGGGGGAGAGGCGGCCCGCGTGCCGGGCCTGGGGGTGACCGCAACTACCCCCACGAGCGTTGAGTGAGTTGGGGCATGGGGGAGCCCGGGGCGATAATGCGGGTAACGAGTTATACCCCCGGATGCTGAATTGAGAAAACCCATGTCTCCTAGCTCCCCGGCCGCCTACGAGGGTGCGCCCAAGATCGCCGAACCGAAGAAGCCGCGCAAGGACCGCACCCATTGGCTCTACATCGCGGTGATCATCGCCATCGTGGCGGGCATCGCGCTGGGCGCCGTGGCCCCCGATGTGGCCGTGAAGTTCAAGGTGCTCGGCACCATGTTCGTGGACCTCATCAAGATGATCGTGCCCCCGGTGATCTTCTGCACCATCGTGCTGGGCATCGGCTCGGTGCGCGCGGCGGCCTCCGTGGGCCGGGCGGGCGGCCTGGCGCTGGCCTACTTCATCACCATGTCCACCTTCGCGCTGTTCATCGGCCTGGTGGTGGGCAACATCCTGGAGCCCGGCGACGGCCTGCACGTGGGCGAGCACGAGGTCAGCGACACGGTGCAGAAGGCCCTCAACAAGAACGAGGAGGCCGGCGGGGCGATGCACTTCATCCAGAGCATCATCCCGGACTCCTTCTTCTCCGCCTTCACCGGCTCCTATAACGCCCCCGGGCACACCGTGTCCATCCTCCAGGTGCTCTTCATCGCCCTGCTGGTGGGCTTCGCGGTGCAGTCCCTGGGCCGCAAGGGCGAGCCGATCCTGGCCTTCGTGGCCAGCCTGCAGACGCTGGTGTTCCGCATTCTGAGCTGGATCCTGTGGCTGGCCCCCATCGCGGCCTTCGGCGCCATCGCCGCCGTGGTGGGCGGCACGGGCATGAAGGCCGTGGTGCAGCTCGGCTACCTCATCCTGGCCTTCTACATCACCTGCTTCATCTTCGTGTTCGTGGTGCTGGGCGCGGTGCTCAAGGTCTTTACCGGGCTGTCCATCTTCAAGCTGGTCAAGTACCTGGGCCGGGAGTTCCTGCTCATCTTCGCCACCTCCTCCTCGGAGTCCGCCCTGCCCAACCTCATGCGCAAGATGGAGCACGTGGGCGTGGACAAGTCCACGGTGGGCATCGTGGTGCCCACCGGGTACTCCTTCAACCTGGACGGCACGGCCATCTACCTCACCATGGCGGCCATCTTCATCTCGGACGCCATGGACATGCCCATGAACATGAGCGAGCAGGTGGGCCTGCTGCTCTTCATGATTATCGCAGCCAAGGGCGCCGCGGGCGTGTCCGGTGCGGGCATCGCCACGCTGGCGGCGGGCCTGCAGTCCTACAAGCCCGCGCTGCTGGGCGGCGTGGACCTCATCCTGGGCATCGATAAGTTCATGTCCGAGGCCCGCGCCCTGACCAACTTCGCGGGCAACTCCGTGGCCACCCTCCTGGTGGGCAAGTGGACGGGCACCCTGGACAAGGAGCGCGCGCAGCGGGTGTTCGTGGGCGAGATCCCCTACGTGCCCTCGGAGGAGGACGACGAGCACGGGGACTTCCGCCGCGATCCCTCGGTGACCAACCCGGCCCACGATCGCCTCCAGGCCACCCCGCAGGTGAACCTGGACGATTACAAGACCCACTGAGCCCTTGTAAGCGCCTTCCCACGGCGGCGATGCCGCGCGCCCGCCACGCCCCTGTGCGATAATCGCGGGCATGAGCGCGCATCTCCTGGTCTCCATCTCCAGCATTTTCGACGAGACGAGGCGCGCCGCGCGGTCCACGGTGGAGCGGCTCAACCAGCAGGGGGTGGGGGTCTCCCTGCTCGTCGCCCCGCACATCGACGGCTCCTGGCACCTCGCCCAGGACCCCGCCACCCTGGAGTGGGTGCGCGCCCACCTCGCGGGCGGCGGGGAGTGGATCCTCAACGGCTTTGACCAGGCGGTGCAGGGCCGCCGCGCGGAGTTCGCGCAGCTCGAGGAGCACGAGGCCCGCCTGCGCCTGCGCGGGGCCACCCGCCAGCTGGAGCGGCTGGGCCTGAGCGCGCGGCTCTTTGCCCCGCCCCGGTGGCGGCTGTCCGCCGGGACGCTGAGTGTGGTGCCGGAGTTCGGCTTTCTGGCCGTGGGCTCTACCAAGGGGATTCATGTGGTCTCCCCGGAGGCCGGGGCGCAGCAGCGCTGCGTGCGCTCGCGCAACCTCTCGGTGGGCGAGGGCTTCGGGGCTCCGGGGTGGTGGCGGCGCAACGTGATCGCGGCGGCGCGGCGCGGGGCGCAGCGGGGCACGGTGGTGCGCCTTTCGGCCTCGGCCCGCAACCTGCGCGACCCGAAGGTGGCCCGGGACTTCGTGGGCGCGGTGGCCGCCGCGATGGCGGAGGGGGCGGTGCCCACCACCTACGAGGCCGTGGCACAGGAGGCACAGGCGGCACAGGCTGCACGGTCGGCACAGCCGGCGCGGGAGGCCTAAGCGGCGTCGCCGGGGCGGGTGCCGGGCGGTGAGGGGAGGGGCGGGGATGAGTAGGAAAGCCCGCCGCGCACAGGTACTCTGTGGGCGTAACAAGAACGTGCGAGATATAGGGGAATAACCGTGGCCCGTGTAGTAGTTCATGTGATGCCCAAGGCGGAGATTCTTGACCCCCAGGGGCAGGCCGTGGTGCGAGCGCTGGGGCGCCTGGGCGTGTCCGGCGTGAGCGACGTGCGCCAGGGCAAGCGCTTCGAGATCGAGGTGGATGACACCGTGACCCGCGAGGACATCCAGCGGGTGTCCGAGGTGCTGCTGGCCAACACCGTGATCGAGGACTTCGAGATCGTGAACGTGGAGGAGATCAAGTGACGGCACGAATCGGGGTGATCACCTTCCCCGGCACGCTGGACGACGTCGATGCCGCCCGCGCGGTGCGCTACGCCGGGGCGGAGGCGGTGAGCCTGTGGCACGCGGACGCGGACCTGCGCGGGGTGGACGCAGTGGTGATCCCCGGCGGGTTCTCCTACGGAGACTACCTGCGCAGCGGCGCCATCTCCGCGCTGGCCCCGGTGATGGGCGCGGTGATCGAGGCCGCTCGGGGCGGCATGCCCGTGCTGGGCATCTGCAACGGCTTCCAGATCCTCAACGAGGCCCGCCTGCTGCCCGGCGCCCTGACCCGCAACAAGGGCCTGCACTTCCACTGCACGGACGCCTACCTCAAGGTGGAAAACGCCGAGACCGCGTGGACGACCACCCTGACCGAGGGGCAGGAGGTGCTCATCCCGGCCAAGCACGGCGAGGGGCGCTTCCAGGCGGACGCCCGCACCCTAGAGGAGCTGGAGGGGGAGGGCCGCGTGGTGTTCCGCTACACGGATAACTTCAACGGCTCCCTCAACGACATCGCCGGGATCACGGACGCCACCGGGCGCATCGTGGGCCTCATGCCGCACCCGGAGCACGCCATCGACCCGCTCACCGGCCCGTCCACGCACGGGTTGGAGCTGTTCCTGTCCGCCGTCGGCTCCATCGCCGCGTGAAGGGAGAATCCATGTCCGTTCTCAATGACACCGTAGCCAAGGCCGCGGCCGAGCCGGATACCGCGCAGCCCTACGCGGAGCTGGGCCTCAAGGATGACGAGTACGCTCGGATCAGGGAGATCCTGGGCCGCCGCCCCACGGACGCGGAGCTGACCATGTACTCCGTGATGTGGTCGGAGCACTGCTCCTATAAGTCCTCCAAGGTGCACCTGCGCTACTTCGGGGAGACCACCACGGAGGAGATGAACTCCAAGATCCTCGCGGGCATCGGGGAGAACGCCGGCGTGGTGGACGTGGGCGACGGCAACGCCGTGACCTTCCGCGTGGAGTCGCACAACCACCCGTCCTACGTGGAGCCGCACCAGGGCGCGGCCACCGGCGTGGGCGGGATCGTGCGGGACATCATGGCGATGGGCGCGCGCCCGATCGCGGTGATGGACCAGCTCCGCTTCGGCCCGGCGGACGCCCCGGACACCCAGCGCGTGCTGCCCGGCGTGGTGGAGGGAATCTCGCACTACGGCAACTGCCTGGGCCTGCCCAACATCGGCGGAGAGACGGTCTTTGACCCCACCTATGCGGGCAACCCCCTGGTCAACGCCCTGTGCGTGGGCACGCTCAAGGTGGAGGACCTCAAGCTGGCCTTCGCCTCCGGTAAGGGCAACAAGGTCATGCTCTTTGGCTCGCGCACCGGCTTGGACGGCATCGGCGGCGTGTCCGTGCTGGCCTCGGACACCTTCGAGGACGGCGCGGAGCGCAAGCTGCCCGCCGTGCAGGTGGGCGACCCCTTCGCGGAGAAGGTGCTCATCGAGTGCTGCCTGGAGCTGTACCACGCCGGCGTGGTGGTGGGCATCCAGGACCTCGGCGGCGCGGGCCTGGCCTGCGCCACCTCCGAGCTGGCGGCCTCCGGAGACGGCGGCATGAGGGTCAACCTGGACGCGGTGCCGCTGCGCGCCAAGAACATGACGGCGGCGGAGATCCTGGCCTCCGAGTCCCAGGAGCGCATGTGCGCCGTGGTGACCCCGGAGAACGTGGAGCGCTTCCGCGAGATCTGCGCGCGCTGGGACGTCACCTGCGCGGAGATCGGTGAGGTCACCGAGGGCGATCACCTGGTGATTACCCACGGCGGCGAGGTGGTGGTGGACGCCCCGGCGGCCACCATCGCGGACGAGGCCCCGGTCTACGAGCGCCCCTACGCCCGGCCCGAGTGGCAGGACGAGGTGCAGCGGGAGGCCGCCGTGCCCGCCCCGACGGACCTGGCGGACACGCTGCGCCGCATGGTGTCCTCCCCGACGCTGTGCTCCCGGGCGTACATCACCGAGCAGTACGACCGCTACGTGCTGGGCAACACGGTCAAGGCGAAGGATTCCGACGCCGGCGTGCTGCGCATCGACGAGGAGACCGGGCGCGGCGTGGCCGTCTCCGCCGACGCCTCCGGGCGCTACACCTACCTGGACCCCAACACCGGCGCGCGCCTGGCGCTGGCGGAGGCCTACCGCAACGTGGCGGTCACGGGCGCCAAGCCGGTGGCGGTGACCAACTGCCTGAACTTTGGCTCCCCGGAGAACCCGGACGTGATGTGGCAGTTCCGCGAGGCCGTGCACGGGCTGGCCGACGGCGCCAAGGAGCTGGGCATCCCGGTCTCCGGCGGCAACGTCTCCTTCTACAACCAGACCGGCGACACCCCGATCCTGCCCACCCCGGTGGTGGGCGTGCTGGGCGTGATCGAGGACGTGCACAACGCCATCGGCCACGACCTCGGCACGGTGCCGGAGGACGAGGTGCTCTACGTCCTGGGTGCCACGGAGGCGGAGTTCGGCGGCTCCATCTACCAGCAGGTCACCACCGGCGAGCTGAAGGGCATGCCGCCGCGCGTGGACCTGGCCAACGAGCAGCGCCTGGCGGACTTCTTCGTGGGCAACACCCTGCTCACCGCCGCGCACGACGTCTCCGAGGGCGGCCTGGCGCAGACCCTCGTGGAGCTGGCCCTGCGCTCCGGGCGCGGCCTGGACCTGGATCTCTCCGGGGTGCACGCGGACCTGCACGCGGCGCTGTTCTCCGAGTCCGCCTCGCGCGCGGTGGTGGCCACCACCGCCGACCGCGCGGACTCCGTGGAGCGCCTGGCCGCCGAGGCCGGGGTGCCGTGCGTGCGCATCGGCGGCACCGTCGAGGGGCGCACCCTGCGCGTCGGGGAGGCCCTGGAGGTCTCCCTCGACGAGCTGCGCGCCGCTTGGGAGGCCACCCTGCCCGAGCTGTTCGGGCACGCGGTGGGCGCGAACTCCGTGGTGGAGTAGGGGGAAAGCCCCGGGAGCGCCGTCCTGTGGGACGGCGCTTTCTGGTGTGGTGGGGAGCGCGACGATGTGAAGGTTGACACTGGCGGGGGGGGGTACCTTCAGATAACGGATCGGTAAAGAGTTTTTGCCGTAACTTTTCTGTTGTCTGTGGAGGAAACATGGATGCTTCAAAGATCGCTGCTCAGAGCGATATAATACTGGCCCCCGGGGAGAAGGGCCTTTATGCTCAACAATTCCGTCCTCGCCTCACTTTATTCTGGTTAAGTACCACGATGGTGGTGACGAACAAGAGGATCCTAATCCGATACCCCAATACCATCCTTGGGGCCATTCCTCTCGGGTTCGAGGAGATGGCGATGCCCATCGGCTCCGTCGCGGGAGTGACGGTGTCGCAAAAAGTCAAGGTGGGGCAGCTACTTTTCTCTGGATTTTTGGCCCTGATCCTGATTCTCTCCGGATTTAGTCAGGTGGGATCGAGCATTGGAATGGCCTTCATCCTGATTCTTCTGGGCGCGTTCTTTGGTGCCGTCGCCCTCAATGCGATTGGCTCCTCCTTTGCCGTCACGAACAGCGGGGGAGGGCGCAACGAGTGCACGGTCTCCATCCTGGAGAAGGAAAAGCTGACGCAGTTCAAGAATAAGGCTAACGAGATCGTTTATTCCGCTTCTCCGGGCGGTACAAGCTGGGCGGACATGTAACTTTTCGATCCGCTGGTAGTGCCCTTGGGCGGCTATAGTGCTTAGGCTATACTTGCCTGAGTCCTTTTCCGCGTTTTCTAGGAGCCGCCGTGGGTTCTCCTCGCACACGCGCCGTGACCGTGGCCGTTGTGGTGCCCCTGCTGATCGCCGCGCAGATTCTCGTGAGCCTGCTCACGGGCTCTCGCGATCTGGGTTTTTCCGAGGTGTGGGAGGCTATCCCGGGGGGACTTCGCTACGCCGTGGGGGCGCAGACGGGGGCCACCGACGTGGAGATGGTGCTGGGCATCCAGCGCATCCCGCGCACCGCCCTGGCGCTGCTCGCCGGGCTCGCGCTGGGCGCGGCGGGGGCGCTCATGCAGGGCTTTACCCGCAATCCGCTGGCCGATCCCGGCTTCCTGGGCGTGGGCGCGGGCGCGGCGGCGGCCGTGGCCGTGGGCCTGAGCCTGGGGTGGCTGACCCCGGAGTCCGCCTACGTGTGGCCCTCCATGCTGGGGGCGGTGCTCGTGACCGCCCTGCTCTTTCTGCTTTCCTCCTCCGGGCCCACGGCGGGCAGCCCGCTGGCCTTCGTACTGGCGGGCACGGCGCTCTCCGCGCTGCTCATGGCCGTGGTCAACGCCCTGGTGATTACCAACGAGCGCGTGCTGGACGCCCTGCGCACATGGGCCACCGGCTCGGTGGCCGGGCGGGACTTCTCCGTGATCGCGGTGGTGGCCCCGGTGGCCGCCGTGGCGCTGCTCGCGGCGCTGTTGCTGGGGCCGTCGGTGAACCTGCTGAGCCTGGGGGAGGAGAGCGCCCACGCGCTGGGCGTCTCGGTGCGCCGGGCGCAGGGGATCGGGGTGGTGGTCATCTCCGCGCTGGTGGCGGCGGCGGTGGCGGCGGCGGGGCCGGTGAGCTTCATCGGCCTGGCGGCCCCGCACATGGTGCGCGCCTTCACCGGCCCGGACTACCGCCTCATCATCCCGCTGTCCGCCCTGGTGGGCGGGGTGCTGGCGCTGGGCGCGGACGTGCTGGGCCGGGTGCTGGCGGCCCCCGGCGAGCTGCCCATGGGCATCGTGCTGGCGCTGCTGGGCGTGCCGGTGTTCGTGTGGCTGGTGCGCCGGGGCCGGGTGGGGGGTGCGCTATGAGCGCGACGATAACGCCCGAGCCCGCCCGGGTGCCCCTCCGGGTGCTGCGCCTGGGGCCGGTGTCCTGGCGGATCAACGCGCGCCTGCTGGCGTGCATGGCCGCCACGGCCGCGCTGCTGGCGCTCGGGGTGTGCTGGGCGGTGACCCAGGGCGAGTACCGCATGACGCTGGGGCAGGTGGTGGAGGTCTTTGCGGGGGGCGGCACCGCGATCCAGCGGGCGGTGGTCTTTGACATGCGCCTGGGCCGGGCCGTGGTGGCCTGCCTGGTGGGCGCGGCCCTGGCCTATTCCGGGGCGCTCACGCAGTCGGTGGCCCGCAACCCCCTGGCCAGCCCGGACATCCTGGGGATCACCCAGGGGGCCTCGCTGGCGGCGGTGACCACCATCGTCTTTGCCGGGGCCGGGCACGGCGGGGTGATCGAGGCGGGGGCCACCACGGTGATGGGCACCGTGGGCCTGCCGGGGGCGGCGATCGCGGGCGCGCTGCTGGCGGCCCTGCTCATCTGGCTGCTCGCCGGGCCCGCGCGCAACTCCATGCTCCAGGTGGTGCTCATCGGCGCGGGCATGTCGATCTTCCTGTCCGCCGGGGTGACCTGGCTGCTGGCCTACGCGCAGTTGGACAGGGCGGCCTCGGCGCGCATGTGGCTCACCGGCTCGCTCAACGGGCGGGACTGGAACCACGCCTGGGCCCCGCTGGCGGTGCTGGTGGTGGCGGTGGCGCTCGGCGGGTGGCTGGCCTTCCAGCTCTCCGCCCTGGTGCTGGGGGAGACCACGGCGCACGTGCTGGGGCACCGGGTGCGGGTGGCGCAGCTCGTGCAGTTGCTCACGGCGGTGGTCCTGGCCGCCGTGGGGGTGGCGGCGGCCGGGCCCATCGGGTTCGTGGCCTTCGTGGTGCCGCACCTGGCGCGCGCGCTGGCGGGCACGCCCACCCCGCCGTTGCTGTTCTCCGCGCTGCTGGGGGCCGCGCTGCTGCTGGGCGCGGACCTGCTGGCGCGGGTGGTGCTGCCCTGGGAGCTGCCCGTGGGCGTGGTCACCGCGTTCCTCGGCGCGCCGTTCCTGCTGTTCATGATCTTCCGCACCCGGAGAGAGGAAACCATCTGATGAGCCAGCCGCTTTTTTCCGCGCGGGGCCTGAGCGCCGGATACGGCGCGCGGCGGGTGATCCGGGACCTGGACCTGGACATCGCGGCCGGTGAGGTCACCTGCCTGATCGGCCCCAATGGCTGCGGCAAGTCCACGCTGCTGAAGTCCCTGTGCGGGCTGCTGGATCATGCGGGCTCGCTGGAGTTCCGGGGCCGGGAGATCTCCCGGTGGCCCCGCCGGGAGCGGGCGCGGGAGTTATCCCTGCTCCCGCAGACCCCCGTGGCCCCCGCGGGGCTGACGGTGGGGCAGCTCATCGCGCGCGGGCGGCACCCGTATCAGTCCTGGATGGCGCAGTGGTCGCGGCGGGATGACGCGGTGGTGGCCCGGGCCATCGAGACCACCGGGCTGGCGGGGCTGGTGGATCGGCGCATCGCGGACCTCTCCGGGGGGCAGCGTCAGCGGGTGTGGATCGCCATGACCATCGCGCAGGATACCCCGGCCACGCTGCTCGACGAGCCCACCACCTACCTGGACCTTTCCACCTCCGTGGAGGTGCTGCGGCTGGTGCGCGGGCTGAGGGAGGGGGCCGGGCGCACGGTGGTGATGGTGCTGCACGACCTCAACCTGGCGGCCCGCTACGCGGATCGGCTGGTGCTGCTCTCGCGCTCCGGCACGGTGGCGGCGGCGGGCACGCCGGGCGAGGTGCTCACGCAGGACCGCCTGGCGGAGGTCTTTGACCTGGACGCGGTGGTGATGACCGATCCCATCAGCGGCGGGCCGCTGGTGGTTCCGCGCTAGGGCGGGGAGTTATAGGGATCACTTTTAGCGGGGGTACCTTTGTTACCTCATATGGTTTATTCTTGGTTTGGGTAGTGTAACCTTAGTTCTATCGGATGTGCGGAACGCCTGCGCACGCGGGCCTCCCGGCCCGTCGGCCGCGTTCCCCGCGCCATCCGCCTTCCCCTTTTGGATCATCGTATTTTGAGGAGACCCCATGACCATCTCCCTTCGTCGCCGCGTGGCGGCCGCCGTCACCGGCCTGGCGCTGGCGGCGGGCCTGGCCGCCTGCTCCAACTCCGCCGAGGAGTCGGCCACCTCCGCCCCGGGCTCGCAGACCAACGCCTCCGGTTCGTCGGACTCCGCCGCGTTCCCGCGCACCGTCGAGACGCAGGATAAGGACAAGAAGCCCACCGAGATCACCATCGAGAAGCAGCCGCAGCGCATCGTCTCCGCCTCGGTGAGCCTCACCGGCGCCCTGCTCGCGCTCGACGCCCCCGTGGTGGGCTCCGGCGGCGGCAACCCCAAGGCCCCGATGTTCGCGGACGAGACGGGCTTTGGCCTCTCCTGGGACGAGCTGGCCAAGGACAAGGGCGTGGAGTCCCTGTTCACCATCGGCTCCGCCAGCGCCGAGGCGATCCTGGCCCAGGACCCGGACCTCGTGGTCATGTCCAACGTGGGCGCGGACACGGGCGCGGAGATCTACGACCAGCTCAAGGACGTGGTTCCCGTCCAGGTGATCGATTACTCCGATCAGTCCTGGGAGGAGACCATGAACGAGGTGGCCGAGGCCACCGGCCTGGAGGACAAGGCCGAGGAGGTCATCTCCGAGTACGAGGAGGCCGTGAGCGAGGCCAAGGACGAGATCAAGATCGACGGCCCGGTCAACCTCATCGCCCTGGCCCCGGAGGGCGCGGTGAACTTCTTCACCGAGGAGTCCGCGCAGGGGCGCATCTTCACCGACCTCGGCATCGAGCTGGCGGTTCCCGGCGAGGACCTGGTGGGAAACTCCGAGCAGGGCTCGGCCCGCTCCGACGTCAAGGCCGTGAACGCGGAGAACGTGCCGCTGGCCCTGGATGGCAACGCGGTGTTCGTGCTCAACATCGACCCCGGCACCCCGGCCGATCAGCAGGTGCGCGATAACGAGCAGCTCGCAGAGACCACCGCCGTGAGCGAGGACCGCGTGTACGGCCTGGACGGGGAGTTCTTCCGCATCGACCCGATCGCCGCGAAGGACCTGGTGGAGTACCTCAAGGAGAACTTCTCCAAGTAGCCGCGTTGCCCGCCGCGTCGCGGTAGCGCCGTGGGCGCTGTATGTACTGTAGGCGCGGCGGGGGCGGTGAATCGGGGCGTCCCTGTGTTTAAGGGGGCGTCCCTTTTTGCGCGCCTCGAGGGCCCGAGGGGCAGGGGAGGGATGGGTCCAGGGCGGCTACGCGCGCACCTGGAAGATCCTCACGCGGCGGTCGGGCCGGTGCTGGAACTCGCCCAGGTCCTCCCAGCCGGACTTGCGCAGCATGGAGTGCACGCGGGCGTTGCGGTGATCCGGCTCCGCGATCACGCGGGGGGCCGTGGGGTTGGCGCGAAGCAGCGCCTGCGGCAGCGCGTCGAAGAAGGGGCGGAAGAACTCGCGCCCGGTCAGCTCCTCCAGGCCCACGGCAAAGTGCAGCCCTAGGTCCTGCGGGGAGCAGTCGAAGCAATAGCTGATGTCGTCGCGGGCCGGGTAGTACACCTCGAGGTAGCCCACCTCGGCGGGGTCGTGGTCGGTCACGGAGAGGATCACCGGCAGCGAGTAGGTCTCGGCGAGCCGGGCGCATAAGTCCTCGCGCCAGCGCTCCACGCTCCACGCCTGCTCCCAGGTCTCGGCCAGGTGGGGGCGGTTCATCCAGTCCGCGATCAGGGGGGCGTCGTCCGGGGTGGCGGCGCGCAGCCGGTAGCGCCCGGAGAACTCGGGCAGGCGCGGCGGGGCGGGGGCGACGTGCTCCGCCGGGACGTCGGTGCGCAGGCGGTGCAGGACGGTCTCGGGCGTGGGGGGCATGGGTGTTTTTCCTTCCGCAGATTTGGTAAATCTATCCTTAGTAAACTTATCCGTCGAGCGTATATCTGTAAAAGGCACCCCTGCATGAACCCTTCCCCCGCCGAGGCCACCGGCTCCGCCTGCCCGTCCGGCTCCGCCGACCCCACCGCCACCGGCGCCGCGAACCCCGCCCCCACCGTCACGGACCTGCTCGAGCGCTCCCTCGCCGGGGGCGGCGAGGACCCCGCCGTGATCGTGGACGGGGGAGAGACCCTCAGCTACGCGCGGCTGCGCGCGCTCAGCGGCGCCCTGGCCCGCAGGCTCGCGGCGGCGGGGGCGGGGCCCGGCGCGCGGGTGGCGGTGCTCGCGGATCGCTGCGCCTGGCAGGTGATCGCGGCGGTGGCCGTGCTGCGCGCCGGGGCGGTGTACGTGCCGGTGGACGCGGGCTCCCCGCCCGCCCGCGTGGCCCACCTGCTGCGCGACGCCGACCCCGCCGCGCTGCTGCGCGCGCGGGCCGCAGAGGCTACTGAGTTCACCGAGTCCACCCCGGACCACGAGCCCGCCTACCCCGGCCCCGCGCTGAACCTCGCGGACCCGGCCGTGCGGGCCGACCTCGAGGAGGAGGCCCGGGTGCTCGGCGGGGAGGCGGGCCCGTCGCGGCGTCCCACCGGGGAGGATCCGGCCTACATCATCTACACCTCCGGGACCACGGGCGCGCCCAAGGGCGCGGTCAACCTGCACCGGGGCGTGGCCCTGCACCTGCGCTGGATGGCCCGGGTGTTCGGCGGCGGGGAGCACGTGGTGGTCAACAAGGCCCCCGTGGCCTTCGACGTCGGCGTGGCGGAGATGCTCAGCCCCCTTATCACCGGCGGCACGGTGGTGCTGCCGCCCGCCGGGTGGTGGCCGGGGGACGCCCGCGCACTGCTGGGCCTGGTGCGCCGTCACCGGGTGAGCGTGATGTCCATCGTGCCCAGCATGATGCGCGCGCTGCTGGACTCCGGGGTGGAAAGCGGGGAGCTGGACTCCCTGCGCCACCTCCTGCTCGGCGGGGAGGCCGTCCCGGCGGACCTCGTGGCGCGGGTGCGCGAGGTTACCCCCGCCCGGGTCCACGGGCTCTACGGCCCCTCGGAGACCGCGATGGACGTGATGTGGGTGGAATACACCCCGGACCTGCCGCTGCGCCCCGGTCAGGCCCTGCTGGGCGCGGCCGAGCCGGAGGTGCGGCTGCGGGTGCTGGAACCCGGCGGGCTCGAGGAGGTCGCCCCGGGGGAGATCGGGGAGCTGGCGATCGGCGGCCCCCAGGTGGGCGGGGGCTACTTTAGGCGCCCCGACCTCACCGCCGCCGCGTTCCTGCCCGACCCCGAGGGCGGCACGATGTATCGCACCGGGGACCTGGTGCGCCTCGACGAGGGCTTGGGCATGTACGAGTTCCGGGGCCGCCTGGGCGATCAGGTCAAGGTGCGCGGCAACCGGGTGGAGCTGGGCGAGGTGGAGGCGGCCCTGCGCGCCGCCCCGGGGGTGCGCGCCGCGGCGGCCCGCCTGGTGGGCGAGGAGCTGTGGGGCTACGTCACCGGGGAGCCCGACCTGGGGCGGGTGCGCGCGCACGTCGCCGGGGAGCTGCCCGGCTACGCGGTGCCCGGCCGCCTCGTGCCGCTGGCGGAGCTGCCGCTCAACGCCAACGGCAAGCTCGACCGCGCGGCCCTGCCGGACCGCCGCTAGCCCCCACGCCGTCCCTATCACCACGAGATCACCACGAGCCGCAAGGAACCATCTGCATGAGCACGCTCCCGCACCCCGCCCTGCTGCCGCTGACCGGCGCGCAGCGGGGGATCTACGACGCCCAGAGCATCGACCCGCACTCGCCCTTCTACGTGGTGGGCGAGGTGCTGCGGCTTCGCGGCGGCATCGACGTGCCCGCCCTGTGCGCCGCCATCGAGGCCACCCAGCGCGAGGCGGAGACGCTGCGCCTGCGGGTCGTCGCCCCCGCCGAGGGGCAGGACGCCCCGCGCCAGTACGTCAGCGAGGAGATCGTGCCCGCCGTGGTGCGCGACCTGCGCGGCACCCCCCACCCGGAGCGCCTGGCCCTGGCGCGCATCGACGCCGCCAAGACCGCCCTCGCGGAGGCCACGGCCGGGATGGTGGACGCCCCGCTGTGCCGCTACGAGGTGCTGCTGCTCGACGACGAGCACACCTGGGTGATCCAGCTCTACCACCACCTCGTGGTGGACGGCTACTCCGCCACCCTGCTCACCCGCCGGATCGCGGAGCACTACACCGCCGCCGTGACCGGGGCCAAGCCCAAGCGCTACCGGGGCGTGGGCATGGCGCAGATCGTGGAGCAGGACGCCGAGTACCACGGCTCCGAGGCGGCGCGGGAGGACCGCGCCTTCTTCCGGGATCTGCTCGACCCGCTGCCGGACCTCACCGAGCGCGAGCGCCTCAACGCCGCCACCGGGTCCGCGCGGACCTCCGGGGCCACGATCACCACCACCGTGACCCTGAGCGCGGGCGAGCACGAGGCCTTCCAGGCCGCCGCCCGCGCCGCCGGAACCACCTGGGTTACCTGCCTGATCGCGCTGTATGCGGCCCAGGTGTGGCAGGCCGAGGGCCGCCCGGAGCGCGACGCGTGCCTGGCCATGCCGGTGATGGCGCGCGGCAGCGTGGCCCAGCGCGCCACGCCCCACATGGCGGTGAACGTGCTCCCGCTGCTGGTGCCCGTGCGGGCTCAGGCCACCCTGGGGGAGCTGGCGGCCGCCACGGAGGCCCGCCTGAAGGACCTGCGCCGCCACCAGCGCTACCGGGGCGAGAACCTGCCGCGCGACCTCGGCGCGCCGGGCGCGGGCGCGCTGCTGCACGGCATGGGCGTGAACGCCAAGATCTTCGACGTGCGCTTCCGCTTCGGGGAGGCCACCGGGGTGCTGAGCAACGTGGCGGGCGGCCCGCCGGAGGACTGGGGCCTGGTGGTCATGCCCGCCCCCGACGGCGGCCTGGACCTCGGCCTGGAGACGGACCCGGCGCGCGTGCCCGCGCCCGTGGCCCGCCGCAGGCTGAGCCGCCTGCGCGACCTCCTGGTGCGCGTGGCGCGGCGGGAGGACCCCGCCGGGGCGCGGGTGGCGGAGCTGCTGGGCGGGGAGGCCGAGAGCGCCGGGCTCATCGACGCCCGGGCGGGCAGCACGCCCCCGGAGGAGCCGGAGGGGGCCGCCGCCACGCTGCGCGGACTCATCGAATCCCTGGCCGGGGTGGACCAGGCGCGGCTCATCACGCAGGAGGGGGCGCTCAGCGGCGCGGAGCTGCACCGCCGGGTGCTGGACGCGGCGCGCCGCCTGCCCCGGGGCCCCATCGGGATCGACGTCCCGCGCGGCGCGGAGCTGGTGGTCACCGTCCTGGCCGCGCTGTACGCGGGCGTGCCCTTTACCTACCTGGAATCCGGGGCGCCCGGGGCGCGCCGGGAGCAGATCCTTAGCGCCCTGGGGGCGCGGTGGGTGGCCGGGCGCGATCCCTGGCCGGAGCCTTCGGCGTCGGGTGAGTTCGAGTTGCCTGCGCCGCCCGTGCCGCCCGCGCCCAGCCCCGAGGACCTGGCCTACGTGATCTTCACCTCGGGCAGCACGGGCACGCCCAAGGGGGTGCAGGTGACCCGGGGCAACCTGGAGGCGCTGCTGCGCGGGCACCTGCATGGTCTGTACCGGCGCCCGCCCGCCGTGGTGGCGCACACCGCCAGCTTTGCCTTCGACGCCGCCCTGGATCAGCTCCTGTGGCTGCTGGCCGGGCACTGCGTGCGCCTCTACCCGGAGGAGATCGCCACGGACGCCGAGGCCGCCGTGGCCGCGCTGCGGGCGGACCGCGTCACGGTGTTCGATACCACCCCCTCCCTGGCGCAGGCGCTCATGGCGGCGGGCCTGGGCGAGCTGCCGGACCTGGAGCTGCTCGTGCTCGGCGGCGAGGCCCTGCCCGCGCCCCTGTGGGACCGGCTGGCCACCGGGCGGCTGCGCGCCCTCAACGCCTACGGCCCCACCGAGGCCTGCGTGGACGCCCTGATCGCGGAGGTCACCCCCGGCCGCCCGGTGATCGGGCGGCCCGTGGCGGGCATGCGCGCCTACGCCCTGGACGGTCACCTCCGTGTAGTGGGGGACTTCGAGCGCGGCCGCCTCTTTCTGGCCGGGCCGCAGGTGGCGCGCGGCTACCTCAACGCCGGGGACGCCGAGGATGCCGCCTTTATCACCGCCACCATCGACCCGCGCCGGGGCGCGGAGCGCCTGTACGATACCGGCGATCTGGTGCGCTGGCTGCCCGGGCGCGGGTACGAGTACCTGGGCCGGGCGGATGACCAGGTGGAGGTCAACGGCCGCCGCGTGGAGCTCGGGGAGGTCGAGGCCGCGCTGCGGGCCACCGAGTCCGTGGCGGCCGCGGCGGTGACCCCGCACGGGCGCGCCGGGCTGTTCGGCTGGGTGGTGGCCCAGCCGGGGGCCACCCTGATCCCGGGCGAGGTGCGCGAGTCGGTGGCCGCCCAGCTCCCGCGCGCCCTGGTGCCGGGGCGCATCGAGGTGATCCCGGAGCTGCCCACCACGGTCTCCGGCAAGGCGGATCGCGCGGCGCTGGCGGCGCGGGTCGCGGCCCTCGGGGCTGCGGAGCGGGGGAACGCTCCGGGCGAGGAGGCCGGGGCGCCCGCCTCCTCCGCCTCTCTCGCCGAGGCCGCCCTGCTGCGGGCCTGCCGCGAGCAGGCAGGCGTGGAGATGGGCCTTCGGGGGGACTTCATCGCCCAGGGCGGGGACTCGATCAGCGCCCTGACGGTGGCCACCCGCCTGCGCCGGGAGGGCTGGGCGATCTGGCCCAAGGAGCTGCTCTCCGGGGCGCCGCTGGCCCGCGTGGCCGCCGGGATGAGGCGCGCGGAGGCGGCGGGGGAGCGGGAGGACGCGCCCTTCCTCGCCGTCGGCGCGCTCCAGGAGACCCCGGTGGCGGCCCGGCAGCGCGAGGCCGCGCCGGACGGCCCCGCCTGGGCGGGCTTCGTCCAGTACGCGGAGATCCCCGGCCCCGAGGGCGCGGGCGCGGTCTCCCCGGATCTGCTGCGCGGGGTCGCCTCCCAGCTCGCCGCCGCCCACGGCGCCCTGCGGATGATCCTGGACGCTCGCTCCGGCGAGCTGATCGTCCCCCGGGTGGCGCTGGCCGCGCCGGAGGAGTGCGTGGGCGCCGCGGCGGCGGAGGACCTGGGCGCGGTGGCGCGCACCCCCGGCCTGCTCGACCCCGAGGCCGGGCGCATGTTCCACCTCGTGGCCCTGCGGGCCGGGGGCGTGGGGCTGGTGGCGCACCACAGTGCCGTGGATGCGCTGAGCTGGCGCACCCTGCGCGCGGAGGTGCAGCGCCTCCTGCGCGGGGGCCGCCTGGATCACGCGGATGACCGCTGGCGCGCCCACGTCCTGGGTTCGCGGGCGCGGGATCGCCGCGCGGAGCTGCCGCACTGGGCGCGGGTGCAGCGCGCGGGCGCGATCGTCGCCGCGCCCCTGCTCGCCCGGGCCGAGGCCGCCTGCGCGAGCCTGGATCTTTCCCCCGAGTCGGCCGGGGCCCTGGGGGCCGAGCCGGAGGCAAAGCTGCTGGCGGCCCTGGCGCTGTCCGGCGTGGCCCCCGGCGGCTACGTCGGCGTGGAGGCCCACGGGCGCTCCGCCGTGGGGCCCGCCGGGGGCGCGGCGCACACCGTGGGCTGGTTCACCGTGGAGTATCCCCTGGCGGTGCGCGCGCCGGGGGAAGGCAACCCGGTGGAGCGCGCGGCGGACGCCCTGGCCGCCGCCCGCCGCGCCCGGCGGGAGACTCCCGGCGGGGGAGAGGGCTACGGGTGGCTGGCCCACGGCGACGCCGCCGGGGCGCTGTACGGCCTGGGCCTGCGCCGCCCCGAGGTGGTGCTCAACGTCCTGCCCGGCGCCGCCGGGGGGTTCGGGGTGGCGGATCATCCGCGCCGCAGGCTCACCGAGGCGCTCACGGTGAACGTCTTTGTGGGCGAGTCCCGCGTGGAGTACACCGCCGACCCTGCCCGCTTCGACCCGCGCGAGGTGCACCGCCGGCTGGAGGAGGGGCTGATCGCGCTGCGGGCCGCCGAGCTGGGCGGTGTGGGCGACACCCCCCGCCGGGCCCTGGAGCGCGTGCACGGGCCGCTCGAGCGGGCGCTGCCGCTGAGCCCGCCGCAGGAGGGGCTGCTCTTCCACGCGCTGAGCGCCCCCGAGGGTGCGGACCCCTACGCGCTGGCCATGCGCGTGGACCTGGAGGCCGCCGAGGAGATCGACCTGCCCCGCCTGGAGGCGGCCTGGGAGGGGGTGCTCGACCGGCACCCCACCCTGCGCGCGGGCTTTAACGCCACCGCCACGGAGCACCCCCGGCAGTTCGTCCCGCGCTCCCGCCCGGCCACGTTCCGGGCCGTGGACGCGCGCCCCCTGGGCGATGCCTGGCGGGACCTGGCGGAGCACCTGCTGCGCGCGGAGGAGAACCGCCGCGTGGACGTGGCCGCCCCGCCCCTGGTGCGCGCCACGGCGGTGCGCTACGCGCCGCGCCGCGCCTGCCTGATCGTGGCCGGGCACCACCTGCTCACCGACGGCTGGTCCACGGGCATCATGCTCCGCGAGCTGGCGGCCTTCTACGGCGGGGAGGAGCTGCCCCCGGCCCCGCAGCCCGAGGCGTTTTTGGACTGGGTGGAGGGCCGCCGGGAGGCGGATCGCCGGGCCTGGCGCGCCTACCTGGGGGATCACGCCCCCCGCACGCTGCTCGCGGCCCCGGGAACCGAGGGCGCCGCCGGGGAGGAGGCCCTGGACGTGGGAGTGGCGGGGGAGGAGGCCGACGCCCTGGTGGCCGCCGCGCGCGCCGCCGGGGCCACCCCCGCCGAGCTGCTCCAGGTGGCCTGGGCCTACGTGCTCAGCGAGCTGACCGGGCGGGTTAAAGGAGAGGGCCCCGCGGAGGTGGTCTGCGGCGTGACCGCCTCCGGGCGGCCCCCGCAGCTTCCGGAGGCGGCGGAGATGATCGGGCTGTTTGCCACCACGCTGCCCGCCCGCATCGCGGTCAGCGGGGACCCGGTGGCGGACCTGCGCGCCCACCACGCCGCACGGGCGGAGCTGGCGGATCACACGGCGGTGTCCCCGGCGGACATCGGCGCGGCGGGGTTGTTTGACACGATCGTGGTCTACGAGAACGCCCCCGCGCCCCGGAGCCAGGGCGCGCTGCGGGTCACCGCCACCGAGGCGGTGGGGCAGACGCACTACCCGATCACGGTGGTCTCCCGTCCCGGCGGGGACTTCGACGTAGCGCTGGCCTTCCGGCCCGGCCTGGTGGATCGGGAGCGGGCGCGCTGGGCGGCGCGCCGCCTGGGGCAGGCGCTGCGCGCCTTCCTGGGCGAGCCGCTGGAACCGGCGCGGCCCCCGGCGCCTGCGGCACCCGCCGCGCCCCGGAGCCAGGGCGCAGAGGGCGTCGTCGAGGGCGTGCCGGCAGAGTACGAGCAGGCGGCACCCGAGCAACCCGTGCCCGCAGTGCCCACTGCGCCCACTGTGGCCACTGTGCCCACCGCCTCGCGCGCCACGGCCGAGGGGATCGCGGCGGCGATGTCCGCCGTGCTGGGCCGCACGGTGGGCCTGGACGAGGACTTTGCCGAGGCCGGGGGCCATTCCCTGCTGGCCGTGCGGCTGCTGGGCCGCCTGCAACGCGAGGGAATAGAGCTCGGCATGGGGGACATCCTCGCCGGGGGCAGCCCCCGGGGCATTGCGGCCCGCCTGGGCGGCCAGCCCGCCCCCGGGCCGCTCGTGGCGCACACGGTGGGCTCCCCGACCCTGTGGTGCATGCCGCCCGGGGACGGGATTCACGCCCCCTGGGCGCGGCTGGCGCGGCAGGTGCCGGTGCGCCTGCGGGCGGTGTCCTGGACGGGCCGGATCGAGCAGGACGCGCTCGACCAGGCCGCCCGGGACGTGGCCGCGCTCATCCGCGCCGAGCAGCCCCGAGGCCCCTACCTGCTGCTGGGCTGGTCCTTTGGTGGCGTGCTCGCGCACGCGGTGGCCCACGCCCTCGGCGGGCCGGGGGAGGTGTCCTTCCTGGGGATCGTGGATTCCTATCCCGCCGGGGTGCTGCCCGCCGGGCTGAGCCCCGAGCACGATCCCACCCCGCTGGTGGACGGCCTCGTGGGCCTGGACGATCACCCCGAGGTGCTGCGCGAGCTGGTGGCGGAGAACCTCGCCGCCAGCGGCCGCCTCATGGCCGGGGCCGCGCCGCTGCGCTGGGACGGCCCCGTGCACCTGGTGGTGGGCACGCGGGGCGCGGAGGCCTCCGGCCCGGCGGCCTGGGACCCGGCGGCCGCCTGGGCGGGCGCGGGCGCGCGCGTGGCCTCCCTGGAGGTGGACGAGGATCACTTTGGCCTGGTCAAGGACGCTGGGTGGCGCATTATTGCGCCCTTTTTTGCACAAGCCATAGCTACTATTCAGGAGGAAGAACATGACCGCTGACCTACTCGTGGTGGGCGCGGGCCCCAAGGGCGTGGCGGTGGCCGCCAAGGCCGCCGCGATGTCCCGGCTCGGGCTGCCCGCCCCCTCGGTGGTGCTGGTGGACCCGCTGGGGGTGGGCGGGAACTGGCGGGCCGAGGGCGGCTGGACGGACGGCCGCCACGGTCTGGGCACCCCGCCGGAGAAGGACGTGGGCTTTCCCTACCGCACGCGGATCGCCGGGGAGGCGGATTCGCCCCGGGTGGATGAGGAGCTGGCCCGCCACGGGTGGGGCGCCTTCCTCATCGAGCGCGGGGAGTTCGCCGCCTGGGTGGATCGCGGGCGGCCCGCCCCGCTGCACGATACCTGGGCGGACTACCTGCGGTGGGTGGTCGAGCGCCTGGGCATTACCGTGGTGCGCGCGGAGGTCACCTGCGCCGCCCTGGGGGAGGAGGGCTGGGCGGTAGAGACCACCGAGGGCCCGATGGCGGCGCGTTCCCTCATGGTCACCGGCCCGGGGGCCAGCACCCGGCGCATCGCGAAGCTGCCCGGGGTGTGCTCGCTGGCGCAGTTCTGGCGCCGCCGCGTGGAGCCCGGGGCGCGGGTGGCGGTGATCGGCTCCGGGGAGTCCTCGGCCAGCGTGGTCGATCAGCTCCTGGACGGGCCCGCGGGCGGGGTCACGGTGGTCTCGCCCAGCGCGGCGATCTTCACCCGGGGCGAGGGGCAGTTTGAAAACCGCCTGTACTCCGACCCCCACCGCTGGGTGGAGCTGGACGACGCCTCCCGGCGCGACCTCCTCGCCCGCACGGATCGCAGTGTGTACTCGGTGCGCATCCAGGCGAAGGTGGCCCGGGACGCGCGCACGGATCACGTGCGCGGCACGGTCAGCGCCGTGCGCCCGGCCTCGGAGGCCGAGGGCGGGGCCCTGGCCGTGGAGTATCGCCGCGAGGAGGCGGGCGGCCGGGAGCGCGTGGGCACCTTGGGCGCGGACCTGGTGGTGGACGCCCGGGGAAACTCCCCGCTGTGGTTCGGCTGCTACCTGGACGAGCCGGTGCGCGCGCGCCTGGCCAGGGAGGCCGGGGCGGGGTCCTGGGCGGGGCTGCGCCCGCAGCAGGTGGAGGAGCGTATCGACGCCTCCCTGCGCTTCGAGGGGCTCGACGGGCGGCTGTTCCTGCCCACCCTGGCGGGGTACCGGCAGGGGCCGGGCTTTGCCAACCTCAGTTGCTTAGGCGAACTCTCCGATAGGATCGTTGCGGGCGTGAAAGGACTACGGCAGTGAGCAAGAACAGCAGGCACCGCGACATCTATCCCATCAGCGTGCGCGACCTCGAGGTGGTGGAGGTCATCGACCTCAACCCCGGCATGCGCCGCGTGGTGCTGGGCGGGGAGCAGTTGGCCGCCCACACCTACGCGGGCTTTGAGGTCCCCGCCCTGGTCAGCGACGGCTTTGACGACGACGTCCGCCTCATCTTCCCCGACCCCGCCACCGGGCAGCGCCCCCGCCCGGAGCCGGACGCCCACGGCGTGAACCAGTGGACGGCGGAGACCAAGGATCTCTTTCGCACCTACACCGTGCGCCGCTGGGAGCCGGAGGCGGGAAGGCTCACCGTGGACTTCGCCCACCACGAGCAGGGGCTGGCGGACGAGTGGGCGCGCCGCGCCCGGGTGGGCGACCGCCTGTGGGTGGCCGGGCCCAAGAACTGCCTGCACCTGCCCGCCCACACGGACTGGCTGCTGCTCGCGGGGGATGAGACGGCCCTGCCCGCCATGAGCCGCTGCCTGGAGGAGCTGCCCGCAGGGCACCGCTGCCTGGTGATAGCGGAGGTGGCGCGCCGCGAGCACATCCAGGAGCTATCCAGCGCGGCGGAGGCGGAGGTGCGCTGGGTGGTGCGCGCCGAGGGCGGCAGCCTGGCCGAGGCCGTGGCCGAGGCCCAGTTCCCGCCGGGCACCCCGTACGCCTGGGTGGCCGGGGAGGCCGGCAGCCTCCGCCAGATCCGCCGCGACCTCAAGGAGCGCGGCGTTAAGCCGCAGCACCTGGAGGCCACCGGCTACTGGCGGCGCCGCGCCGTGGCCCAGGACGAGGAGAAGGCCAACACCGGCTACGCGCTGTTTACCCAGCTCGCCGCGCTGCTGGACCCGGTGCCCGGCTTCGCGGTGCGCGCGGCCATGCGCGCCGGGGTCTTTGCCGCCATCGCGGACGCGCACGCCCCGGAGTTACGGGAACTCAGCCGCGCCACCGGGATCGAGGGGGACGCCCTGGGCAGGCTGCTGCGGTACCTGGAGTCCCTGGGCCTGATCGCGCGCGCCGGGCGGGGGTACGCGCTCACGGCGCTCTCCCGGGAGCTGGCGGACGAGGAATCGCACATCTTCGAGCACCTGGCCGGAGTCTCCGCCCGGCGCACCCTGGCCGTGGCGGGCATCGAGGAGGTGCTGCGCACCGGCGCGCCGCGCCCGGTGCCCTTCGACGCCGCTGAGTGGGAGGAGGAGGCGGAGGAATCCGCCCAGTGGGTGGCCCCGGCGCTTGCCGACGCCGTCGGCCCCACCGCCTCCGTGGCCGTTGCGGGCCCGGGTGCGCGCGTGTACGCCGAGGAGTTCCGGCGGCGCGGCGCGGCGGCCTCGGCGGCCACGGCGGCACGGTGGGAGGACCTGGCGGGGGCCCGGGCCGAGGCGACGATCCTGGTGGACCCCTTCGGGCAGGCCCCGCCGGAGCGGATCGCCGGATGCCTGCGCGCCCTGGGCGGCAGGGTGGGGCTGCTCACCAAGATCACCCCCGAGGGCGAGGACACCGAGCACGACTTTGCCGAGGACGTGGTGCGGCTGTGCCTGGACGGCACCCGCGTGCCGGACGCCGAGGACGTGGCGGACCTGGCCCGCGCCGCCGGGATGACCGTGGCGCGCACCGCCAGGGTGGGGTGGTCCTCCACGCTAGTGTGGCTAGAACGGTAGGCCCCGGTGTTCCACCAGGGTGCGCATCACCAGGGTGGAGGTGATCTTGCTCAGGCCGGGCAGCTCCCCCAGGTGGTTATCGCGCAGGCGCTGGTAGTCCTCCAGGTCCCTGGCCGCCACGCGCAGCAGGTAGTCCGGGTCCCCAAAGAGGCGCTCCGCGCTGACCACCTGCGTGATCGTGGCCACCTCCCGCTCGAAGGCCTCGATGGTGGCGCGGTCCTCCCGGTCCAGGGTGACAAAGGCGATGACCTGGAGGGAAAAGCCCACGGCGGCGGGATCGACGTCCGCGTGGTAGCCGCGTATCGCCCCGGAGGACTCCAGGGCGCGCAGGCGGCGCAGGCAGGTGGAGGCGGCCGCGCCGGTGCGGGCGGCCAGCTCGGCGGCGGTGGTGCGCGCGTTGCGCTGAAGGCTGGCAAGAATCATGCGGGAAACCTCGTCCATGTGCATGAATTATGCTTGGGTGCCGGGTGAATCGCTACTTTATGGGGGATTATTCGCGTATTTGGGCGTTTTCCTGCGCTGCGGCAGCCTCGTGTGCATGGATATTGCGCTGCTGCTGAGTTTCTTAGGCATATCCGTGGCCATGAGCTGCGTGCCCGGCCCGGACTGGGGGCTGATCCTGCGCCACGTGATCGGCGCGGACTCCCGGGCCGCCGTGAACCAGGCCCTGATGGGGCTTGGGGCGGGGTACGTGGTGCTCAGCGCCGTGGTGGCAGCCGGGGTGGGGGCCGCGGTGGCCGGGCACCCGGCGATCCTCACCGCCGTCACCCTCGGCGGCGCGGCGCTGCTGCTCTACCTGGGCACCACCATGCTGTGGGGGCTGCGCCGGTCGGATTCGCACGGGGCGTCGGCACCCGCCCCCGGTACTCAGGGGCAGCGCCCCGCCAAGGCTTCCTCCCCCGTGTGGGAGGGGATGGGCGTGAGCCTGCTTAACCCCAAGGCCATCATGTTCTTCGTGGCGCTGCTGCCGCAGTTCGTGAACAAGCAGGCCCCCTGGCCGGTGAGCACGCAGATGTTCACCCTGGGCATGGGTTTTACCGTGAGCGTGGTGGCCGTGTATGCCTGCCTGAGCCTGGCGGCGCGCCGGGTGCTGTGTGCCAATGAGAGGGCCGCCGTGGCGTTGCAGGCCGCCGGCGGGGTGGCGATGATCGTGCTGGCCATGGTGATGGTGGCGGAGGCGGCCCAGGGGGTGTGAGGGGCGGGGTAGCCCCGAAATTACCCCTGTTTTGCACACGAGCGCGCAATTATGCATAGAATCCGGGTTAGCCTCCGCGCCCGGGGGCACGAACACGAGAATCCCTACCTCTCGCTTCAGAAAAGTAGGGATTCTCGGGTGGGACTATGTGAGGTCGATCAACCAGCGAATCCCATCGCGGATGTATCCCGCGATGACGCTGGAAACGACCCGCCCGAGGAGCCGCCGCAGAGAGCTGTCACTCTCGCGGCGGCTCCTTTTCTTCACTAGGGCCATGATCCCCACCTCCCTTCTTGAAGAGAGGACCTACCTTCACAGGCGTCCCCACTCGTGGCGGGGACATGCGCCACTGAAGGGATGAGCGTTCGGGGTGGACTAAGAGTTCCCCCGAACGTCGCTATTTTATTCTGACGCCTGATCTGTGCGCCATGCGCTACCCCCTCGGGTCTACTGGCACCACCGCCGGGGTGCCGGTTACCGGGTCGGGCACCACCAGACAGCGCAGCCCAAAGACCTCCTTCATGAGCTCGGGGGTGAGCACGTCGCTCGGTGCTCCCGTGGTCACGATGTCCCCCTGTCTCATCACCACCAGACGATCCGCGTAGCGGGCCGCTTGGTTGAGGTCGTGCAGCACCGTCACGATGGTCTTGCCCTCCTCGTGCAGGTCGCGCAGCAGCTCCATCAACTCGTATTGGTGGGCGATGTCGAGGAAGGTGGTGGGCTCGTCGAGCAGCATGAGGGGTGTGCGCTGCGCCAGGAGCATGGCGATCCATACGCGCTGGCGCTGCCCGCCGGAGAGTTCCTCCACCAGACGATCGGAGAGGTCGAGGGTTCCGGTGGCCTCCAGGGCGTCGCGCACGGCCTCCTCGTCGCTGGGCCGCCACTGGTGGAACAAGCTTTGGTAGGGGGAGCGCCCGCGCGCCACCAAGTCGGTCACGCGGATGCCCTCGGGGGCCAGGGAGGTCTGCGGCAGGAGGCCAAGCTCGCGCGCCACCGCCTTGGCGGGTATGCGGTGTATGGCCTTTCCATCTAGGGTGACGGCTCCGGAGGTGGGCACGAGCACGCGGGCCAGGGCGCGTAGGAGGGTGGACTTGCCGCAGCCGTTGGGGCCGATGATGGCGGTGAACGAGCCGTCGGGGATGTCCACGGAAAGGCCCGAGGAGATGGTGTGGGTGTCGTAGCCGATGGTGGCGTTGCGGGCGCGCAGGCGGGCGGGGGAGTCGGGCACGGCACGGAGCCTTTCTATGAGAGGAAGCGTGGTTATGCGGGGGTTGCGTGGGCGCGGGCCTCGCGGACGAGCAGCCAGATCATGTATGCCCCGCCCAGGCACACGGTGATGAGCCCCACGGGGACGGGGCGGTATGCCTGCGAGATCGCCACCGCGCACACGTGGGCGGCGCAGAGTAGCGCCGCGCCCATCGCGGCCGAGGCGATCAGGCTGACCCCGGCGGTGCGGGTAAGGCGGCGCGCGAGCTGCGGGGCGGTCAGGGCGATGAACCCGATGGGACCCGCTGCGGCGGTTACGAGAGCGGTGGTGGCTACCCCCAGGGCCATGAGGGAGGGCTTGACCAGCGGTACCTTTGTGCCCTGGGTGGTGGCGGTGGCGTCGCCAAGCTCTAGGCTGCGCAGCGCCGGGGAGAGCAGCGCGGCACCCAGCAGCACGAACACTCCGAGGATGAGCGCGGGGACGAGGCCCTGCCAGGTCACCCTGGTGAGTGAGCCAGCGGCCCAGAAGCCCACCACCATCGCGTCCTCCACCTGGGCGCGGGTGATGAGGTAGGAGTTGAGGGAACCCAACCCTGCGGATATCGCGATGCCCACGATGATGAGCCGAAAGCCCGGAGCGCCGCGCCGTCTCGCTAGGAGGTAGACGGCGAGCGCGGTGAGGAGTCCGCCGGTAACGGCCGCCGCCGCGAGGGCCCATGCATCGTTGGTCCCGGCCACGAGTACCGCGACGGTCACGGCGGTGTACGCTCCGGCGTCGAAGCCGATCACGTCCGGGGAACCCAGGGGATTGCGCGTGAGAGACTGGAAGATCGCCCCGCCTACGCCGAGAAGCAGGCCGAAGAGGAGCGCGGCCAGTGCGATGGGCATGCGCCACTGCGTGACGATGACCCGCTGGATCTGCGTTCCTCCGCCGCCTAGGACGTGCAGCACCTCGCCCGGGGAGAGCGGGAAGTCCCCCATACCTATGCCGAGCAGACACAGGAGGCAGGCCCCGAGGAGCAGGGCGAGGCTCCACCACGCCAGGCGCAGCGACACGCGGAAGGAGAAGAAGCGCGTGCGTATGCTGGTGTGGGCGTAGCCGGGGTTCAGGGGAGGCCTCACAGTCCACTTACCTTCCTGCGCCGTACCAGCGCGATGAGTACGGGCGCGCCGATCAGCGCGGTGACGATCCCTGCCTCGATCTCCCCGGGGCGGCCGAGGATGCGCCCGAGGATGTCGGCTAAAAGCACCAGGGCGGGCGCAGCGAGGGCGGAGTAGGCGATGATCCAGCGCTGGTCCGGCCCCACGAACCACCGCACCGCGTGCGGGACCATCAGCCCCACGAAGCCGATTCCCCCGGTCAGGGCCGTTGCGGAACCGGCCAGCAGGGTGAGTGCCACGACGCTGGCCGCACGGGTGCGCCCCACCCTGGTGCCCAGGGAGGCGGCGAGGTCGTCGCCCAGGGCGATGGAGTTGAGCGCGGGGGAGAGAGCGAGAGCCACCGTCAGGCCGAGAGCGAGGAAGGGGAGCACGGCGTAGGCGTCGGCAAGCGAGGTCCCGGATACCGATCCCACGCCCCAGTGCCGGATGGCGTCGAAGGTGCGCGGGTTGAGGAGCATGAGAAAACGCGATATTCCCGTGAGTACCGACCCCAGCGCTACTCCCGCAAGCACCAGAGTGGCGGGATGAGCGGTGCCGCCACCGGCGGCCCCGATGGCGTACACCAGCACCGTGGCCAGCGCCGCGCCGAGGAAGGCACACCAAACGTAGCCCGCCGCGCTGCTCAGACCGAACAGGCTTACCCCCACGGTCACGGCGAAGCTCGCCCCGGCGTTGACGCCCAGGATGCCGGGATCGGCCAGCGGGTTGCGGGTGATCGCCTGGATGAGGGCTCCGGAGACGCCAAAGCCCGCACCCGCGATCACCGCCACGACGGTGCGTGGTACCCGTTGTCCCCACACGATGGCCTCCGCTTGTTGCGTTGTCGTGTCCCCGCCCCGGTGCCACAGCGCGTCCCAGACGGCGGTGTAGGGCAGGGGGTTGGAACCGTGGGCGAGGCTTGCGGCGCAGGTCAGCAGCAGTGCGGCGAGGATGAGCAGGAGGCCCAGGGCGCGGCGGGTCGGGCGGCTGCGGGAGGGTGTCGCGGTCATGCGAGCTGTGGAACGGAGAGACGGTGTTTCATAGGTAAGGCTAAGTATATACCATGATGGGCGGGGTGTTCTTCCCCGGCTGTGTCGGTAACCTCGTGCATAAAAGCGAGCGGTCCGAGTACACGCCACGCCCGCAGGCTATCCCAGCCCCTAATTCCCCCGACCCCGCGCCACCCCTTATTACCTAGTCCAACCTAGTCCACGTGCTGCGCGCGCGGCGGGGTAATCAGCGGCTTGGGCGAGTACTCGGCGCGCAGGTTGCGCAGGATCGTGGCGTGCTCGGCCAGGCGCTGATCCTCCTCGGTCACCGGGGTGAACTGTCGGGAGGGCAGGGCGTGCCCGTCCACGTCCTTGGCGATGTAGGTCACGGTGGCGTGGATCGCGGTCTCCAGCTCGGTGCGGCCCCGGTGGGCGTCGCCCGCGCGCACGTGGATGGACATCTGCATGCTGCGCTCGTCGGTGCGCAGCATGCGGGCGTCCACCTCGATGAGGTCACCGATGGAGATCGGCTGGTAGAAGCGGATGCCCCCGGCGTACACGGCCACGGTGTGTTCCCCGGACCACTCCATGGTGCAGGCGGTGCCCGCCTCGTCGATCCACTCCATCGCGGTGCCGCCGTGGACCTTGCCGCCCCAGTTGACGTCGGTGGGCTTGGCCAGGAATCGGGTAATCAGGCGGGGGGCGTCGGAGGGGCCGTCGTAGGTCTGCTTTTCCATCTCCGCCTCGATGGCGCTGCGCAGGCCGATGCGGGAGCGGGCGGCCTCCTGCACCCGGTGCTCCTCGTCGGAGGTGGGCACGAAGGTGGGCACGGGGGTGGACTTGCCGGTGCCGGGGCTCTTGGCCACGAAGATCACCAGGCAGTCGCAGGCGCGGGTGAACACTCCCTCGCGGGGGTCGGCGGAAAAGACCTCGTTGATGATGTGCATGGAGGTGCGCCCGGTCATGGCGATGCGGGAGCGCACCTCCACGATGTGCCCGGAGGGGATGGGGCGGGTGAAGTGGATATGTCCCACGTAGGCGGTCACGCAGTAGGTGCCGCACCACTGGGTGGCGCAGGCGTAGGCCGCCTTGTCGATCCACTCCAGCACGCGCCCGCCGGAGATACCGTGGGAGTCGGCAAAGAGCACGTCCGTGGGCGCGGCCATGAAGCGCAGGGTGACGGCGGGGGACTTGGTGGCGGGATTAGTCATGGATGTGGCATTCTCCGGGGTAATACGGGGTGGGTTCCATAGAAAAGTCCCCACCACCATACCGCGCGCCCGGCCGCGCCCACGAGCCGCGCCCACGAGGGGGGCAGTGAGATAGCAGGGAGAGAGATAGAGGAGGCGTGGGGCAAGGGCGGGCGGGATATACTGCCGTGGTGGCTAAGAAGATCGATCCTGTGGCCGCGCGCCGCGCGGTGGAGGCCGTCCGGGAGTGGGCGTGCGACCCCGAGGGCACCCCGGCGCCCCCGCGCGCGGAGCTGGCGGCGGCGGTGCGCCAGTCCGCCCGGCTGCTGGAGCACACCGCCCCGGGGCACTCGGTGGAGGTGCGGGTGCCGCCGTTTGTGGCGGTGCAGTGCATCGAGGGGCCGCGCCATACGCGCGGCACGCCGCCCAACGTGGTGGAAACCACCGCCCTCACCTGGCTGCGCCTGGTGGTGGGCGCGGAGGAGTACGAGGCGGCGGTGCGGAGCAACCGTGTGGAGGCCTCCGGGGCCCGCGCGGGGGAGGTGGCCCGCTGGCTGCCGTTGTTTAGGCTGGGTGGCTAAGGGTGGCTATGATGTTGCCCGTGGCACTTAGGAACACGCATTGTCCTCCCGTCCCTGTCTCGCCTCCCGTGAACCTCGACGATCGCGGGGAGACCGCCCCGCGCGAGGAGTGCGGTGTCTTCGGTGTGTGGGCGCCGGGCGAGGAGGTCGCCAAGCTGACGTACTTCGGATTGTTCGCCCTCCAGCATCGCGGCCAGGAGGCCGCGGGCATCGCGGTGGGCGATGGCGACCGGATCATCGTGTACAAGGACATGGGCCTGGTCTCCCAGATCTTCGACGAGATGCTGCTGGATTCCTTCGAGGGGGACGTGGCCATCGGGCATACCCGGTACTCCACGGCGGGCGGCACGGACTGGAACAACGTCCAGCCCATGTTCCGCACCTCCTCCAACGGCACGGACATCGCCCTGGGGCACAACGGCAACCTGGTGAACTTCATGGAGCTGCGCGACGAGGCCACGGAGCGCGGCGTGCTGGACGCCGCCAGCGCCTCGGACACCAACGTGCTCACGGCCCTGCTTGCCGACGCCGTCGCGGACGGCACCACCGTGCTCGACGCCGCCCGCGAGCTGCTGCCGCGCGTGCACGGCGCCTTCTGCCTGACCTTCACCGACGGCCAGACCCTGTACGCCGCCCGCGATCCCTATGGCGTGCGGCCCCTGGCCCTGGGCCGCCTGGAGCGCGGCTGGGTGGTGGCCAGCGAGACGTGCGCCCTGGACATCGTGGGGGCCTCCTTCGTCCGGGAGATCGAGCCCGGCGAGATGGTGGCGATCGACGCCACGGGCATCCACAGCGAGCGCTTTGCCGAGCCGCGCCACAAGGGCTGCGTGTTCGAGTACGTCTACCTGGCCCGACCGGACACGGTGATCCGGGACCGCTCGGTCAACGCGGTGCGCATCGACATCGGCCGCCGCCTGGCCCGGGAGTTCCCCGCCGAGGGCGACCTGGTGATGCCGGTTCCGGAGTCCGGCACACCCGCGGCGGTGGGGTACGCGCGCGAGTCGGGCATCCCCTTCGGCCAGGGCCTGGTGAAGAACTCCTACGTGGGCCGCACCTTCATCCAGCCCTCGCAGACGCTGCGCCAGCTCGGCATCCGCCTCAAGCTCAACCCGCTGCGGGAGGTCATCGAGGGCAAGCGCCTGATCGTGGTGGACGATTCGATCGTGCGCGGCAACACCCAGCGCGCCCTGATCCGCATGCTGCGGGAGGCGGGCGCCGCGGAGGTGCACGTGCGCATCGCCTCTCCGCCGGTGAAGTGGCCCTGCTTCTACGGCATCGACTTTGCCAGCCCCGGCGAGCTGATCGCCAACTCCGGGGATAGCCAAAACGACGAGGACGTGGCGCAGTCCATCTGCACCGCCATCGGGGCGGATTCCCTGGGGTTTGTGTCCATCGAGCAGATGGTGGAGGCCACCGAGCAGCCCATGAGCGAGCTGTGCACCGCGTGCTTCTCCGGGGAATACCCCCTCGGCCTGCCCGAGGGCAACCCCAACGCCGAGCTTGTGGCCCGCCTGCAAGAACCCCTCGCCCAGAGCTAACCCCGTGACCACGAACAAGGACGGAAAGAGACAAAACGATGAGTCAGAATGAGACGCAAGGTGCCTCCTACGCCGCCGCCGGGGTAGACATCGAGGCCGGGGACCGCGCGGTGGAGCTGTTCGCCCCGCTGGCCAAGAAGGCCACCCGCCCCGAGGTGCGCGGCGGGCTGGGCGGCTTCGCCGGTCTCTTCGCCCTGGGCAAGTACCGCGAGCCGCTGCTGGCCGCCGGGTCCGACGGCGTGGGCACCAAGCTCGCGGTGGCCCAGGCGATGGGCAAGCACGACACCATCGGCATCGACCTGGTGGCCATGTGCGTGGACGACCTCGTGGTGTGCGGCGCGGAGCCGCTCTTCCTCCAGGACTACATCGCCATCGGCAAGGTCGTTCCGGAGCACGTGGCGCAGATCGTCTCCGGCATCGCGGAGGGCTGCACCGAGGCCGGCTGCGCCCTGCTCGGCGGGGAGACCGCCGAGCACCCGGGCCTGATGGAGCCGGGGGAGTACGACGTTTCCGCCACCGCCGTGGGCGTGGTGGAGGCGGACGAGCTGCTGGGCCCGGACCGGGTGCGCCCCGGGGACGTCATCATCGGCATGGCCTCCTCCGGCCTGCACTCCAACGGCTACTCCCTGGCGCGCCACGTGCTGCTGGAGCGCGCCGGCTTGCCGCTCGACGGCCACGTGGAGGAGCTGGGCCGCACCCTGGGCGAGGAGCTGCTGGAGCCCACCCGCATCTACACCAAGGACTGCCTGGCCCTGGCGGCGGAGTGCGATATTCACACCTTCTGCCACGTCACCGGCGGCGGCCTGGCGGGCAACCTGGCGCGCGTGATCCCGGATCACCTCGTGGCCACGATCTCGCGCGGGGCGTGGACCCCGGGGCAGATCTTCCGCACCATCGCCTCCCTGGGCAAGGTGTCCGAGGAGGAGATGGAAAAGACCTTCAACATGGGCGTGGGCATGGTCGCGGTGGTCTCCGCCCAGGATCGGGACCGCGCCCTGGCGATGCTCGCGGCCCGCCACGTGCCGAGCTTCGAGATCGGCACGGTGCGCGACGCCGCCGAGGGCGACGCCCAGCGCGTGGTGATGACGGGCAGTCACCCCGGCTACTGATTGCCCGGCGGGGGACAGGAAAAGGGGCGGCACCTCTTCTCGGTGGAGAGGGTGCCGCCCCTTTTCCTGGCGGTGACGAGGAGGGCGGGCCCTAGCGGCCCTCCTCCCTGTCATCCCAGTAGGCGTACTCCGCGTACGGGTCGTCGTAATCCGTCTCGGAGGAGTCCTCGTAGGAGCGGTGAGGAGCCTTGCCGGCTAGTTCACGCTGTAGGGACTCCAGATCCATGTCTGGCGTGCTGTATTTCAACCGGCGTGCAACTTTGGTCTGTTTTGCCTTCGCGCGACCGCGACCCATGGCGATGACCCCCTTGGAGTTTCAGGGCACCCAGGGAATTCGGATGCCCCATCTGCTTTACGTGTGTCTATATTCCTGTAAGACACAATAGCGGTTCTGACCAAAAATTTCTGCACCGCCTCCGCCGGGGGCGGCTTTGGGCAGGGTACGGGGCTAAAAGCTACCGCCCCCGCAGCCGATCCATTGCGGCGCGCCCGGCCTTATCCCCCTCGAAGCTCGGCAGGGAGTCCTCGTCCACGGACAGCGCGGCGTCCCCGGCCACCAGGGCGGGCCCGCCGGGGCTCAGCGCGGAGCGCTTGAGCAGGCCCAGCGCGATGGGCCCCCACTCGTGGTCGTGCACCACCGTGCCCAGGCGCCCCACCCGTCGCCCCTGGGGGCCCGCCGTGATGTCCGTCCCGGGGGCGGGCAGCGCGGGCACGGAGCCGTCGAGGTGCAGGCGCACCAGCAGGCGCGGGGAGCGCCCGATGTTTTCCACCCGGGCCACCGTCTCCTGCCCCCGGTAACACCCCTTGACCAAGTGCACGGCGCCGGGGTTCTCCCCCCGGCCGATCCAGCGGGGCACCTCGTGCGGGATCGCCTTGGCGTCCAGGTCCGCGCCCAGCTCCGGCTCCAGGGCGTGCACCCGGTGCGCGCTCCACGCCATGAGCCCCGCCGGGTGCAGGCCGCGCTCGCGCAGGCGTTCCACGGCGGCGGGCAGGTCGGCGCGCTCCACGGCGAGGTCGAGGCGGCCGCCCAGGGGCCGGGACAAGGCCAGCGGCAGGCCGCCGAGGTCGGGGGCGGGGTCGAACCGGCCGAGCAGGGTGAGCAGGCCCAGGGAGGTCTCCTCGATCTCCACCTCGGACCAGAACACCATGCGGCGCAGGTACGCCAGCAGGGAATCCGCCTGTACTTGGGGCAGGTCGAGGTAGAACCCCGCCTCCGTCCGGCTGATCCCGGCGTGGTGGAGCACGCGCCCCTGGGCGTCGAGGTCGAGGGCCTCGGCGTGGAAGCCCGGGGGGGCGTCGTCGAGCTTCTGGCTGAGCAGGTTGTTGAGGAAGGCCGCGGCGTCCGCGCCGCCCACGCGGATGATGGCGCGGTGCGATCTGTCGATGACCACCCCGGAGCCTGCGGCCCGGCGCTGCTCGGCCAGGGGATCGCCGTAGTGCCAGGCCACGCCCCGGCCGTCCACGGCCAGGGCCAGGGGATCGGACTCGTGGGCCGGGGTGGCCCCGGGCAGGCTCAGCAGCGGGGAGGTGTAATCGGTGGTTTCAGACACAGGTAGATGGTAACCCCCCGCGGCGGGCATAATTCAAGGTATGGCTGGAAGCACGGCACCCATCATCTTCATCCTGGAGCCCTTCGGCGGGTCCATCCGCAGGCACAACGCCTCCCTTCCGTTCCTGTTCTGGGATGACGCGGCGGTCACCCGTGGCGACGGCGTCTTTGAAACCTTCCTGGTGCGCGGGGGCCGCGTGTGCAATCAGGAGCGCCACGCGCGGCGCTTCGCCGCCTCCGCCCGCGCCCTGGGCCTGCCGGAACCCGACCTCGATTACTGGCGCTCGGCCACCGCCGAGGCCGTGGCGGCGTGGGCGGCCGAGCGCGGCGAGGAGGCCGAGGGAAAGTGCGTGTGGACCTACAGCCACGGGCGGGCCACCACCGGCTTTCCCTCCGCGTGGCTCACCCTCACGGAGGTGGGGCGGCGGCAGCGCGAGCAGCGCGAGGAGGGGGTGAGCGCCCTGACCCTGCCGCGCGGGCTGGTGCCCAACCCTCAGGCGCGAGACTGGATGCCCGCCGGGGCCAAGACCCTCGGCTACGCGGAGGCGATGTCCGCCCTGCGCCACGCGCGCTCCCGGGGCTGCGAGGAGGTGATCTTCACCGAGGGCACCGGGGAGGAGGCCCGCGTGCTGGAGGGGGCGACCTCCACCGTGGTGCTGGTGAAAAAGAACCGCAAGATGCGCACCCCCGTCCCCGGCGGGGAGGTGCTGCCGGGCACCACCCAGGAGGCGCTGTTCCACGCCGCCCAGGAGGCGGGATGGCGGTGCAAGGCCAAGGACCTCACGGTGGCCGACCTCCGCGCGGCGCAGTCCGTGTGGCTGGTCAGCTCCGTGCGGCTGGCGGCCCGCGTGACCAGCCTCGACGGCGCCGCGCTCCCGGACCCCGGGCGCGGGCACGAGAGGGAGGTCAGGGCGCTCATCGAGGCGGCGGTGACCGCCTAGGCGTACTCGGCTGGGGGCGCTAGCCCACCACCCGGGTCAGCTCGGCGGACATGCGCGGGTGCAGCTCGCCGTCCACCACGCGCTCGTCCACCCAGCCCAGGTGGTTGTTGGGCATGAGCCCGTAGAGGCGCTTGCCCGGCCCCAGGGTGGCGGGCCCGGTCTCCGTGACCATCGTGGAGGCGGACTGGATCTCCCAGGCGCGCTCGTTGACGGGCTTGCCGTAGAAGATCTCCACCGCGCCCGCGGAGTTGGCGCAGACGAACTCGATGTTGTCCTTCAGGTCGATGCGCACGAAGCCGGACTCGCGCTGGTCCAGGTCGGAGGGGTTGCCCTCCTCGTCCACCTTCCACATGCGGGACTCGTAGGTCAGGTAGTTCTCGCCGTCGTGGGCGAAGGTAATCTGCTGCCCGAAGGTGTACTGCCCGCCCTCCGGGGTGTCGGCCTGGCCCTCGCCGCGCCACACGCCCACCAGGGGCAGCAGGGCGAGGAGGCCGTCGTGCAGGTTCGGCCCCAGGCGCAGGTTGGCGGTGTCGGCCGCCACCGGCAGGTCCTCGAGGGAGGGGATGTTGCGGCCCGCCGTGGACTTGGACTGCTCGGCGGCGAGGTTCACCGCGTCGGTGCCGCTGCGGGTGGGGCGGGACTCGGGGGCGCCGGAGGCGGCGGCGTCGCCGGGGGTATCGGGAACGTGATTTTCTTCAGCCATGCCCACCAGGGTACTGGTAGGGTCGCGCGCGGGGGCTACACTGGTACCGGTGCGTGCGCTGATGATTTCCAACCCCCATGCCACCACCCAATCCGGCCTCATGCTGCGCCGGGTGATGGCGGCCCTGCGCGAGGTGGAGGGGCTGCGGGTGCGCAGCGTGCTGACCCACCACGCCGGGCACGCCGCAGAGATGTGCCGGGGGCTGCGCCGCGAGGACTACGACGTGGTGATCGCCGTGGGCGGGGACGGCACCGTCAACGAGGTCATCAACGGCCTGCTGGGGGAGGTGGAGGGCGCCCCGGCGGCGGGGGAGGTCCCGGCCCTGGCGGTGGTGCCCACCGGTTCCGCCAACGTCTTTGCCCGCGCCCTGGGCTACCAGCCCTTCTCCGACGTCGTGGCCCGCCAGCTCGCCCAGGCCCTCCGCGGGGACCAGCGCCGCAGCATCTGCCTGGGCACCTGGAACGAGGGGTGGTTCGCCGTCAACGCGGGCTTCGGCATCGACGCCACCGTGATCGAGCGGGTGGAGCAGGTGCGCAGCCGGGGTTTTGCCGCCACGCCCCTGCGCTACCTGGTGGTCTCCACGGAGGCGTGGCTGCGCAGCCAGATCAAGCCGCCCTCCATCGAGGTGCGCGCCACCTCGGCCGCCGGGGGCGACCTGCACTTAAGCCGCATGCCCCTGCTCTTCGCCTCCAACACCAACCCCTGGACCTTCCTCGGCCCGCTGCCCGTGGTCACCAACCCCGGCAACTCCTTCGACCAGGGGCTTGGGCTCTTCGGCCTCACCGACATCCGGGGCTTGGGCGGGGTGGCCAGCATGCTCCACCTCATCGGCGTGGGTCACCAGCGCCGCTTCGAGGGATGGATCAAGCGGCGCACCGTGCGGTTCGACGACGCAACCGCCGTGGAGATGGTCTGCCCCACGCCCGAGCACTTCCAGGTGGACGGCGAGTACGAGGGGGACTACACCCGGGTGCGGCTCGGCTCCGTTCCCGCCGCCCTGGAGGTGTTCGCCCCGCGCGAGGAGCCGCTGTCCGTCCGCAGGACCGTGTGGCGCACGTTGCGGGACTTTGTCCGCGTGCGGTAGCCGCCGGGCGCCGCGGGGTCGGGAGCGGAGGGTGGTGCCGCGCGGTCGCGACGTTTCCATGCCGCCGTGGGGCGCGTGGGGTTCGCTCCCGCCCCACGGCGGAATGAAAGCGTCCCGCGCCGCCCGGGCGTGACGGGAGTGAACCTCATCCGTCACACACCGGCATGAAAAGCGCAGACTCGGCCGCCCGCGCCCTCGCGACCCCGCGCGCCCAAGCCCGCGCCTAGCCCCGCCCGTAGTCGGTGTCGTCGTAGTCGGAGGGGCTGGAGGTCTCCAGGGGCGAGAGATCGGAGAACTCCACGGTGATGTTGCGCCGCTGCGCGGTGAAGTAGATGGAGCCCCCGGAGACGTGCACGGCCTCGGCCTGCCCGGCCAGGGGCAGGGAGCGGGTGTCCAGCTCCCAGCTAAAGGCGCGCCGGGCCGCCTCCACGCGCTCGGTCGGCACCCCGGGGAACTGCGTGGGCGTCATGCGGAAGGTGGGGCCCTCCAGGCGCAGCGCCGCGATCACGGTCACGGGGGCGTCGAAGCCCTCCGGGGTGCCGGTGAGCTGCACCTCCACGGCGGGGCCGCCGCCGGGGGAGATGTCGTAGGGGTTGGCGATGTCGAGGTCGGTCATGCCGAGCTGCGCGCCCACGGCCACCCCGTCCAGGCCGAGCTGGCGGCTGAATATCTCCGCCGTGGCCCCCGTGATGTTCCCGCTGAGCACCTGCTGCCGGTTGGCCTCGATGGCGGTGATCTCGGTGCGGGCGTTGACCAGCCCCAGCCCGGGGGTGTCCACGTCCAGGGCCTCCACGGAGAGCCGGGGGATCTCCCCGGTGAGCAGGGCCTGGGAATAGGGCATCCCGCCCAGGTAGACGTGCGGGGGCACCTCCAGGTTGGAGTTGTCGGCCACGGCGGTGGAGATGGCCCGCTCGGCGCGGATGGCCACCGCGGAGTCCGCCACCCACGCCACGGCGCCCGCCCCGCACAGCGCGGCGGCGGTCACGCCCAGGATCTTCTTGCTCGCAGCCACGCCCGTCAGTCTAGTGAGTACCCTGGGCGGGCATGAACACGCATACCCTCGCCCTCCCCGGTAGCCCCTACGCCGATGCCGCGCGCGACCTCCTGGACCGCGTGGAGCGCGCGGACGGCATCGCCGCGCTGTCCGAGCAGTTCGTGCTGGGCATCAGCGACGCCCGCCTGGGGCACCGGCACGCGGTGGTCACGGAGGGGGAGCGGGTGATCGGGCTGCTCGCCGTGGATAAGGAGGCGGAGCTGGCCGTGGACCCGGAGCACCGGCGGCGGGGCGTGGCCACGCTGTTGCTGGGCGCCCTGCCGCCCGCCTCCGTGTGGGCGCACGGCAACCTGCCCGCCGCTCAGGCCCTGGCGTCGCGGCGCGGGATGGACCCCACGCGGCGGCTGCTGGTGCTGGGGATCGAGGGGGAGGCCCTGGAGTGGGTCGCGCGTGCGGAGGCCCCGAGGGGCTACGCGCTGAGCACCCTGGATGAGCTGGCGGGGCGGTGGGGCCGCGATCGCGTGCTCGACGCCTGGCTGCGGGCCAACAACGAGGCCTTCTCCTGGCACCCAGAGCAGGGCGGCTGGGATCGCGCCCGCCTGGAGCGCGGGATGGAGGCGCCGTGGTTCGACCCGCGAGGAGTGCTGTTCCTCACAGAGGGGGAGGAGTTGGCGGGCTTTCACTGGACCAAGTGGCACGAGGGGGAGGGCGGCCTCGGGGAGGTCTACGTGGTGGGCCTCGCGGCGGCGTACCGGGGGCGGCATCTGGGCGGGTCCTTGCTGCGTGCGGGCCTGGAGCACCTCGTGGGGCGCGGCGCGCGCCGGGTGGTGCTGTACGTGGAGGCGGATAACCAGGCCGCGCTGAAGGCATACTATCGCCTGGGCTTCCAGGTGGCGGAGGAACATGTGGTGTACACCCAGGACAGTTAGCCTAATGATGGTGTGAAATTAACGTGGCGTTCACGCGTTATTGGCCCGCTGGACGCAATCGGGATCTACCTTTTGCCCTGGGGCGCGGTGAGGAACTTTCGTATCCTCGCCGCCCGCAGAACTCAATCGCAGAGCCTGAAAGGTTTCCCGTAACCATGAATGTTAAGCGTTTTGCCGCCGCAGTCGGCGTCGTTGCCGCGTCGTCTGCCGCCCTGGTGGCGTGCTCCGAGGAGTCCGGCGAGGGCTCCGTGGAGGGCCTGTCCAACGCCACCGGCCAGCTCGTGGCCGAGGGTGCCTCCTCCCAGCAGTCGGCCATGGATTACTTCGGCGTGCAGTACGGCACCCAGATCGGCGGCGCGAGCCTGGCCTACAACGGCTCGGGCTCCGGCTCCGGGCGGCAGAACTTCGTGGGCGGCACCGTGGACTTCGCGGGTTCGGATTCCCCGCTGTCCGAGGAGCAGGTCGGCGCGGCCCAGGAGCGCTGCGGCTCGGAGGCGTGGCACCTGCCCTTCGTCATCGGCCCGGTGGCGGTGGCCTACCACGTGGAGGGCGTGGACGAGCTGAACCTCTCGGTGGAGACGGTCGCCAAGATCTTCAAGGGGGAGATCACCAACTGGAACGACGACGCCATCGCCGCGGAGAACGAGGGCGTGGACCTGCCGGACAAGAAGATCCAGGTGATCTACCGCTCCGACGAGTCCGGCACCACCGATAACTTCCAGAAGTTCCTCAACGCCGCCGTCCCGGACGTGTGGGAGACCACCGGGCAGACCTTCCCCGCGAGCGTGGGCTCCGGGGCCAACGGCTCCAGCGGCGTGGCCTCGGAGGCGGACGCCATCGACGGCGCCATCACCTACGTGGAGTCCGGCTTTGCCAAGCAGAAGCAGAGCCTGGGCGTGGCCAACATCGACTTCGGCTCCGGTCCCGTGGCCCTGAACTCGGAGTCGGTGGGCGTGGCCCTGGACAACCTCAGCTTCACCGGCGAGGGCAACAACATGGTGGTGGACTCCGAGGCCCTGTTCGGGATGAAGGAGGAGGGCGCGTACCCGCTGGTGCTCACCACCTACGAGATCGTGTGCTCGGATTACGCCAACTCCGGCGCGGAGGAGGGCACGGCGGACCGCCTCAAGGACTTCCTCACCGTGGCCCTGAACTCCCAGGACGATCAGCTCGAGTCGCTGGGCTACATCCCGGTCACGGGCGCCCACCACGACCGCCTTGCCCAGGCCGTCGAGGCCATCAAGTAATCCGAGAGGATCGTTTACGTTCATGGCATCTCCACTTTCCGAGGTTGATAGGGCCGGTGGGCCTAAGGCCGCGAGCGCGTCGGCGGGTTCCACCACGGTCAAACGCGCCGGTGACCGCGTCTTTGAGACGCTGTCCACCACGTCGGCCACGCTGATTACGGTTCTCATCGCGGCCATCGGGCTCTTCCTGATCTGGCGCGCGGTGCCCTCGCTGTCCCGCAACGAGGGCGGCCTGTGGGGCTTTCTCACCTACTCCGGTGAGTGGCAGACCCAAAACGTCTCCGCCATGCAGTTCGGCATCCCCAACCTGCTGGCGGTCACGGCCTTAGTCTCCGTGCTGGCGCTGCTCATCGCCATGCCGGTGGCCCTGGGCATCGCCATCTTCCTGTCCAACTACGCCCCCAAGCGCGCGGTGAAGCCGCTGGGGTACTTGGTGGACATGCTCGCGGCCGTGCCGTCCATCGTGTACGGCCTGTGGGGCTGGCAGGTGCTCGGCCCCTGGCTGGAGGGCCTGTACTCCTGGCTGGAGGGCTGGGCGGGCGGGTTCTTCCTGTTCTCCGTGTATGAGAACTCCCCGTCCTTTGCCACCGGGCGCAACCTGTTCACCGGCGGCATCGTGCTGGCCGTGATGATCCTGCCGATCATCGCCGCCACCACCCGCGAGGTGTTCGTGCAAACGCCCAAGGGCCAGATCGAGGCCGCCCTCGCCCTGGGCGCCACCCGCTGGGAGGTCGTGCGCATGACGGTGCTGCCCTTCGGCTTCTCCGGCTACGTCTCCGGCGCGATGCTGGGCCTGGGCCGCGCCCTGGGCGAGACGATGGCCCTGTACATGGTCATCTCGCCGTCCTCGGGCTTCCGGTTCTCGCTTTTCGACGGCGGCACGACCTTCGCCACGGCGATCGCCAACGCCGCCCCGGAGTTCAACAACAACATCTCCGCCGGAGCCTACATCGCCGCCGGCCTGGTGCTGTTCCTCTTGACCTTCGTGGTCAATTCCATTGCTCGCGCCCTGGTGAGCAAGAAGTAGGAGGACAAGGACAATGACTACCTCGATTGATCGACCCATCGTCAAAGACATCAAGAACTCCGCCTTCTCCGACATCTCCGCGGGGCGCAAGACCACCAACACGGTCGCCACGGTCCTGGTGTACGCCACGATGGCCCTGGCGATGATCCCCCTGGTCTGGGTGCTCTACGTGCTGATCTCGCGCGGCCTGGGCCCGGTGCTCAGCGCGGACTGGTGGACGTCCTCCCAGTTCAAGATCATGTACATGCAGCCCGGCGGCGGCGCGCTGCACGCGATCATCGGCACGCTGGTGCAGACGGCCATCTGCTCGCTCGTCTCCATCCCCATCGGCGTGTTCACCGCCGTGTACCTGGTGGAGTACTCCAACGGCAACCGCCTGGGGCGGGTGACCACCTTCATGGTGGACATCCTCACGGGCGTGCCCTCCATCGTGGCGGCGCTGTTCGTCTACTCCATGTGGATCGTGCTCTTTGGGTTCCAGCGCTCCGGCATGGCGGTGTCCCTGGCCCTGGTGCTGCTCATGGTCCCGGTGATCGTGCGCAACACGGAGGAGATGCTGCGGATCGTCCCCCAGGACCTCCGCGAGGCCTCCTACGCGCTCGGCGTTCCCAAGTGGAAGACCATCGTGCGGATCGTCCTTCCCACCTCGCTGTCCGGCATCATCACCGGCATCATGCTGGCGATCGCCCGAGTGATGGGCGAGTCCGCCCCGGTGCTCATCCTCGTGGGCTCCACGCAGGTCATCAACTGGGATCCCATGTCCGGCCCGCAGTCCTCCCTCCCGCTGATGATGGTGGACATGTACAAGGCCGGAACGGCGGACGCGGTGGTGGACAAGCTCTGGGGCGCGGCCTTCACGCTGGTGCTCATCATCGCCGTGCTGAATATCACGGCCCGCTTTATCTCCGCCAAGTTCTCCGTCAAGCACTAAAAACACGAAGAAAGCAGGATTCCTGAGATGTCGAAGCTCGAGCTTAGGGACGTCAACATCTACTACGGCGACTTCCACGCCGTGCAGAACGTCAACCTCGCCGTGCAGGCGCAGTCCGTCACCGCCTTCATCGGTCCGTCCGGCTGCGGCAAGTCCACCGTGCTGCGCACCATCAACCGCATGCACGAGGTCACCCCCAACGCCTCGGTCAAGGGCAAGATCCTCCTCGACGGCGAGGACATCTATGGCGCCAAGGTGGACCCGGTGGCGGTGCGCAACACCATCGGCATGGTGTTTCAGAAGGCCAACCCCTTCCCCACGATGTCCATCGAGGACAACGTGGTGGCGGGCCTGAAGCTGGCGGGGGAGAAGAACAAAAAGAAGCTCAAGGAGGTCGCGGAGAGGTCCCTGCGCGGCGCGAACCTCTGGGAGGAGGTCAAGGACCGCCTGGACAAGCCCGGCGGCGGCCTCTCCGGCGGCCAGCAGCAGCGCCTGTGCATCGCCCGCGCCATCGCGGTGGAGCCGGAGGTGCTGCTCATGGACGAGCCCTGCTCGGCCCTGGACCCCATCTCCACGCTGGCGGTGGAGGACCTCATCCACGAGCTGAAGGAGAAGTTCACCATCGTGATCGTCACGCACAACATGCAGCAGGCGGCGCGCGTGTCCGATCAGACGGCCTTCTTCTCCCTGGAGGCCACCGGCAAGCCGGGCCGCCTGGTGGAGGCCGGGCCCACCCGCAAGATCTTCGAGAACCCGGAGCAGAAGGAGACCGAGGACTACATCGCGGGGCGCTTCGGATAACCCCGCACGCCTCCCGCGGGGGTGCCGCCGATGGTGCTTCGGCGGCACCCTCGTTTTCTTAGAAGCAGAAGGGGTGAAGCACCGTGCGGCGTGGGCTGCGGCGCGTATTCGTCGCCGTCCTGGTTCTCTGCGTCCTCGGCGCGGCGCTGTGGGCCGGGCTGGCGGTCCGGTATTGGTACCACAACCGACCCCTGGAGTCGTTCCGCGAGGAGCTGTGTTCTCAGGGGCGGGCTCGCGTTTCGGACCACTTCGACGCCGAGGAGTTCGTGTTTGCCTGCCCCTATACGGAGGCCAGCTACATACATAAGCGGTACGGCTGGGACGTGAATTACATGGCCGCGCAGCACGAGGACGGGCCCACGGAGCTGATTATGCGGAAGGGGGATTCGTTCGGCACATACGCTATAGGCAGGCAGGAACTCAACCTGTGCGATGGCGTGGAAGGAAAAATCTATTCCGCGACGCGGTGGTGGTAAAGGAGGGGGAGACCGCCCGCATTGAGGAGGAGGGGTGACGCCGCGCGCCCGCAGGGGCCCTACATCCGGGAGCGCTGGGCGTCGCAGTCCTGGGCCAGGTACTCGGTGCGCGTCATCCCCGTGGTCAGGTAGATGACGCGCGCGGCCACGTTCACGCAGTGGTCCGCGTAGCGCTCGTAGTAGCGCCCGATCAGCGTGGCGTCCACGGCCTGGGGCACGGTGCCGGTCCAGCGGCCCTGGGTGAGTTCGGCCATGACGCGCTGGTGCAGCTCGTCCACCGCGTCGTCGTCCTTGCTCAGCGCCACGGCGGCCTGGGCGTCCGGCTCGCGCAGCAGGTCGCGGGTCTGGTCGGCCATGTCGGCCACCAACTGGGAGAACCGCTCGAAGCTGGCCCGCTGGTCCTCGGGGATAACGGGCTGGGGGTGCCGCCGCCTGGCGGTGCTGGCGATGTGCATGGCCAGGGCCCCCATGCGGCGGAAGTCCTCCACGATGTAGATGGAGGAGACCACCTGGCGCAGGTCGCGGGCCACGGGGCCCTCCAGCGCCAGTAGCTCCACGGCGCGGGTCTCGCAGCGGCGCGCGATGTCCTCCACCTTTTCCTCCAGGGAGAGCGCCTCCTCGGCGGCCTGGAGGGAGGTGTGCAGCAGCGCCTCGGAGGCCTTGATCATGACGGTATCCACGATGTCGCAGATCACCACGAGGTCGTGGGAAAAGGCGTCAAGGTGTTCTCTGTAGGCGGTGCGCATGGGGCACAGTATAGGGATAAATGCTATCCGCCGCTGTTGTCTATGTCCGCCCCCTCGGGCACAGTGGCGTCCTCGGGGTCGTCCAGCCAGCCCTCGGGCAGGGCCACCTTGGAGGCGGAGCCCTGGCGGCCCCGGGCGCCGTCGGAGTCGTGGGCCTTCTCGGGGGAGTCCGCCCAGGGGGCCAGCTCCTCCCGCAGCTCGGCCAGGCTGCTCACCTTGGCCAGGCGGGCGCGCAGCTCCCCGCCCACGGGGAAGCCGCGCAGGTACCAGCCCATGTGTTTGCGCATGTCCCGGCAGGCGCGCTCCTCGCCGTCGTGGGCGGCCAGGAGTTCCGCATGGCGGGCGATGATGCGGGTGACCTCGCCCAGGGTGGGCTCCTCGGGCGGGGTGGCGCCGCGCAGCGCGGCGGAGAGCTCGGCAAAGAGCCAGGGGCGGCCCAGGCAGCCTCGGCCCACCTCCACGCCGTGGCAGCCGGTGCGTTCCATCATGCGGCGGGCGTCCTCGGCGGCAAAGATGTCCCCGTTGCCCAGCACGGACACCCCGGTGCCGTCCATGTGCTCCACCAGCCGGGCGATCTCGTCCCAGTCGGCGCTCCCGGAGTAGCGCTGCGCGGCGGTGCGGGCGTGCAGGGTCACCGCCGCCGCGCCCTCCTCGGCGGCGATGCGCCCGGCGTCGAGGTGAGTGTGGTGGTCGTCGTCGATGCCGATGCGGAACTTCACGGTCACCGGCACCCCCGTGCCCTCGGTGGCGCGCACGGCGGCGGCCACGATGTTGCCGTAGAGGCGTCGCTTGTAGGGCAGCGCGGAGCCGCCGCCGCGCCGGGTGACCTTGGGCACCGGGCAGCCGAAGTTCATGTCGATGTGGTCGGCCATGTCCTCCTGCACGATCATGCGCGCCGCCTCGTAGGTGTGGGCGGGGTCGGTGGTGTAGAGCTGGAGGCTGCGCGGGCTTTCCTCGGGGGCAAAGGCCGTCATGTGCATGGTCTTGGGGTTGCGCTCGATCAGGGCGCGCGCCGTGATCATCTCGCACACGTACAGGGCGGCGGAGGTGCCGGTGCGCTCCTGCTCGATCTCGCGGCACAGGGTGCGAAAGGCCATGTTGGTGACCCCGGCCATGGGGGCCAGGACCACGGGGGAGTCAAGGCGCAGGGGCCCGATCTGCAAAGTCACGAGGATCATTGTGGCGTGGGCGTCACCGGGGCTCAAACCGGGGCCCGGGGACGCGGGCTCCGGGCGGCGTATTCGAGGTATATCGGCTACTGTGGTCGTAGTAACTCTTTGCCGTCACCGGGCGCGGATCACGCCCCCCGAGGGCGGCGGAAGGCAAGAAACATCGAGGAGGAGAAGTTGTCCGAGAGGATCGCTAACGCCCAGCTGCGCGGCAAGGTCATGAGCGCCCAGGAGGCCGCGGAGTTCATCAACCACGGCGATAAGGTGGGCATGTCCGGCTTCACCGGGGCCGGTTACCCCAAGGCCCTGCCCACCGCGATCGCGGAGCGCGCCAAGGCGGCCCACGCCCGGGGCGAGGAGTACGCCATCGACGTGTTCACGGGTGCCTCCACCGCCTCGGACGCCGACGGCGTGCTCGCGGAGGCGGACGCCATCAACTTCCGTTCCCCCTACCAGTCCGATCCCACCATGCGGGCCAAGATCAACTCCGCGCAGATGAAGTACGCGGACATCCACCTCTCCCACCTGGGCATGTTCGTGGAGCAGGGATTCTTTGGCACCATGAACGCCGCCATCGTGGAGGCGGTGCGCATCACGGAGGACGGTGCCATCGTGCCCTCCTCCGCCGTGGGCAACAACGTGGAGTTCCTCGACGCCGCCGAGAAGATCATCATCGAGGTGAACTCCTGGCAGTCCCGGGACCTGGAGGGCATGCACGATATTTACCGCATTCCCCGGCTGCCCAACCGCACCCCCATCCCGATCACCTCCGCGGGCGACCGCGTGGGCACCACCACCATCGACATCGACCCCGCCAAGGTGGTGGCCGTGGTGGAGACCGACGCCCCCGACCGCAACGCCCCCTTCAAGCCCGCCGACGAGATCTCCAAGCAGATCGCGGGCAACTTCCTGGACTTCCTGGAGGGCGAGGTGGCGGCGGGCCGCCTAGCCTACGACCAGTACGTGATGCAGTCCGGCGTGGGCAACGTCCCCAACGCCGTGATGGCCGGGCTGCTGGATTCCAAGTTCGAGAACATCCAGGCCTACACCGAGGTCATCCAGGACGGCATGGTGGACCTCATCGACGCCGGGAAGATGACCGTGGCGTCCGCCACCTCCTTCTCCCTCTCGCCCGAGTACGCGGAGAAGATGAACAACGAGGCCGCGCGGTACCGCGAGTCCATCATCCTGCGCCCGCAGCAGATCTCCAACCACCCGGAGGTGATCCGCCGCGTGGGGCTGATCGCCACCAACGGCATGATCGAGGCGGACATCTACGGCAACATCAACTCCACCAACGTCTCCGGCTCCCGGATCATGAACGGCATCGGCGGCTCGGGAGACTTCACCCGCAACGCCTTCGTCTCCTCCTTCATCTCCCCCTCGGTGGCCAAGGACGGTGCGATCTCCGCGATCGTGCCCTTTGCCTCGCACATCGACCACACCGAGCACGACGTCATGGTCATCATCACGGAGTACGGCTACGCCGACCTGCGCGGCCTGGCCCCGCGCGACCGCGCCAAGAAGCTCATCTCCATCGCGCACCCGGACTACCGCCCGCAGTTGGAGGAGTACTATGAGCGCGCCCTGGGGGGCAAGCACCTGCACACCCCGCACGACCTTGGCACCGCCTTCTCCTTCCACCTCAACCTGGCGGAGAACGGCACGATGCGCCTGAGCTAGGCGTGAGCCCATGCGGGCGGGAGGCGCGCGATGGGCTACACTAGATCGCGTGCCTGGGCCGCGCGGGGAGACCGCGCGGCCGGCACTGGGCCTTTAGCTCAGTTGGTAGAGCTACGGACTTTTAATCCGCAGGTCGTGGGTTCGAGCCCCACAGGGCCCACCATTATTATCTTCCGCGCGTGTCGGCGGTTCGGGGGTTACCGCAGCGTGTACACCCATGCCGTGACGCGGCCGCCGTCCTCAAGCGTGACCGTGGTCCCCACGCGGCGGTGCTCCTTCGGCTCGAAGGCATCCAGTTCCGCCCACGCGTCGCGGAGGTCCGCGGTGAGCACCCATCCGGCAACGCGCGCGCCGGGGTCGGCGCCCGCGCGGGGTTCCCCGATGACGAGCCCCGGAAAGCCCATCTCGGCACCCCATCACTCCTCGCGCAGCGCGCCGCGCACGCTGCCGCGCCGCCAGGTACCGCCGTAGGGGGGGGTAGGGGGCCAGGACGCGCTCGTTGGGCCTCCCCGGACCCAGGGTGCCGTAGACGAAAAGACGCTGCGTGCTCATGCCGGGATGCTGGCAAAAGCGCCTACACTTGGGGAGTAATGCGGGCCTTGCGCGGGAAAGGAAGCGGCCGGTGTCCCAGGTTCCACGGCGGATGGATCAGCACGAGATGGGGGTGCGCGCCGACGCGGTGCTGCGCCTGGGGATGATGCTCATGGGCGCGGGGGCGAGCGGGTACCGGGTGATCCGCGCGATGAAGCGCGCAGCGCGGGCGCTGGGCTTCGTGGGGCTCGACGCCGTGGTCACCGTCACCACCATCACCTGCACGTTCCACGACGACGCGGAGTTTCGCACGGTGGTGTCCCATCAGCGGCACCTGGAGGTGGACGCCTCCCGGATCGAGGCCCTGCAGACCCTTTCGCACCGGCTGCGCCCGCCCATGACCGCGCGGGAGCTGAACGCGGAGCTGGACGCCATCGAGTCCGCCGTGCGCAAGCGCTGGGGCCCATGGGTGCTCGCCGCCGCGGCGGCCTGCGCCTGCGCGGGCTGCGCGGTGCTCAACGGCTTTGGCCCCTGGGAGGTGGCGCTGGTGGCGCTGGCGGCGGCCGCCGGGCAGGCGGTACGCGGCTGGCTCGCCCGGCGCGGGGTGCAGATGCTCGCCGGGGTCGCGGCCGGGGGAGCGGCGGCCTGCGTGGTGTACGCCCTGGCCTCCCCGCTGGTGGGTGCCACGGAGGCGGGCTTCGTGGCCTCGGTGCTCTTCCTCGTCCCGGGCTTTCCGCTGTTCTCGGCCCTGATCGACCTGGCCCGCTGCGACATCGCGGCGGGCGTGGCGCGGCTGACCTACGCGATGTCGGTCATGCTCACCGCCGCCTTCGCCGTCACGGCGGTGAGCTGGGCGGCGGGGCTGAACCCGGAGGCGGTGGCGGCCCGCCCGCCGGGGTATGCGCTGGTGCTCCCGGCCAGCGCGGTGGGGATCGCGGGCTTTGCGCTGCTGTTTAACTCCTCGCGCAGGATGGTGGTCGCGGCGGCGTCGATCGGCACGGTGGGCAGCGCGGTGCGCTGGGCGCTTATCGACGCCACGGCCACCCCCTTCATCGCCGCGTGCCTGGGCGCGCTGACCGTGGGGGTGCTGGGGTTCGCGGTGGTACGCGTGGCCCGCATTCCCCGGGTGACCACCACGGTCCCGGCGGTGGTGGTGATGATTCCCGGCCCGGCGATTTACCGCGCCCTGCACGGGATGAGCGAGGGGGACATGGACGCGGTGGTGCTGTACTCCGCCACGGCGGCGATGACGGTGCTCTCCATCGGGGCGGGGCTGGTGCTGGCGCGGCTGCTCACGGACCGGGATTGGGCGCTGGGGCGGCCCATCGACTTCTCGCGCTACCGCGACGGCGCGGCGGGGCCCGTGGGGCAGGAGGGGAAGGCGGGCTAGGAGCGCACCATGCGCCCGACGGCCTTCATGGCCTCGTCGATCTTCTCGCCGCCGTCCTGGCCCTCCTCGATGGCGTGGGCCACGCAGTGGTGGAGGTGGTCGGACATCAGCGCCACGGAGAGCTTGTGCAGCGCGGCGGTGGCGGCGCTGATCTGGGTGACCACGTCGATGCAGTAGGTGTCCTCGTCGATCATGCGCTGCAGGCCCCGGACCTGCCCCTCGATGCGCTTGAGCCGGGTGAGGTAGGCGGCCTTATCCTCGTGGTATCCGTGGTGGGAGCTCATGGTCGGCCATTCTATACGTCCCGTGCCTGCACATTTGGCGCCGGCGTGGGCGTCGCGTATATTTCAGGAGGCCGTGAGAAAACGGCGGGCCCCCATCGTCTAGCGGCCTAGGACACCGCCCTTTCACGGCGGCGGCACGGGTTCGAATCCCGTTGGGGGTACGAGGTCTGTGCCTCAATAACAACATCATGGCCCTGTGGCGCAGTTGGTTAGCGCGCCGCCCTGTCACGGCGGAGGTCGCGGGTTCAAGTCCCGTCAGGGTCGCCATTGGCGAGCACGCCCCGGAAGGAAACTTCCGGGGCGTTTTTGCGTGGGGGGCTGTTTACAGAGCCGTGGAGGCAAAGCCGGTGGGGTCATCGTGGAGGGGCTAGAGGGTAGCGGCGTGCCCCGTGCCTACTTATGCGTCGGTGGGACGATGAATCTGCGGTACCAGATCAAAGCCGAGGACCCTCAGGACGGCAACGACCTTGTTGAGCTGCACGGTCTCCTTGCCGGCCTCGAACTCCCGGACAAAGCGTTCCGATACCTCTGCGAGGTCCGCCACCTCTTGTTGATTGAGGCGCAGTACCTTGCGGTTTTCTCGGGCGAAGGCACCAAGCGTCGTGGTCAATTCGGCCTCGCTAGAAGTAGGGGCAAAAATTCGGCATGTTCGTGCCGGTTTTCCCATTATCGGGGGTATGGAGAGGAAAAACAAGGTGTTTCGGCATGTTCGTGCCGTTTTTGTACAAGGGTGCTGGTGGTGTTTCCGGGGCTTTTGTGCGTGGGTTTAAGCGAGGTTGTGTTCATCCGCCTGGTGTTGTAGCGCCTGAACGAAGGCCTGTTCCAGGGGACTCAACTGCCTGTGTCGGGGCCAGGCGAGGTGGAGCCGCGAGGTGATAGGGGGATGGAGCGGGACGAATCGCACGTTGCGCCGGTGGCCGCTGAGGCCGTCGATGCAGAGGGCGGCTCCCGCTCCGTTTTCCACCATGAGGCTGGCGTTGAAGAGCAGGTTATACGTTCCGCACACGGTGAGCTGGGAGCCTAGCCCCAGCCACTGCGATAGGCCATGAGGGGTGACCACGTGTTCGGGAACAAAGAGGGGAATGCCCTCTAGTTCTGACAAAGCGATGCTGGTTTGGCGGGCCAACGGGGATTTTGAGGGGAAGAGGATCCCCCAACGATCCACCTGGGGGAGCGGGATGGTGTGGTATGGGGCGAGGGGCCAGGGTTCGATGAATAACCCGAAGGAGAAGTCGCCGGACTGCAGCCCTTCTTCGACTATGCTTCCGCCCCCGGAGTGGACGGAGAAGCGGACGTCCGGATTGGTGTTGCGTACCGCTTGCGCGGCGCGAATGAGATGGGTAAAACCCTGCGTTTCGGCCGCGCCTATGCGAATCTCCCCGGAGAGGGCGCCGGTGACGGGGTTGAGTTCTTCCACGGTCCTTGCGGCGATTCTAAGGAGGGCATGCGCTCGTTCGAGGAGCAGGGAACCGGCGGGGGTGAGGGAGATTTCTTTATGCGAGCGCGTGACAAGGCGCTGCCCCACATGGCGCTCAAGGGCGGCAAGCTGGCGGGATACGGCGGGCTGGCTGAGCCCTCTGCGGTACGCCGCCGCGCTGATCGTCCCCTCCTCGACGATGGACACGAAGGTGCTCAGGTGCTCCAGATTGAGTGGCGCGTTCACGGGGCAAGTATATGCGTTTAGCGCATGAATAACGATTATGTATAAGTATTTGTTTTGTCATAAATCTCTCAATACAGTCGGTGATGTCGCCACGGCAACCGAAGGTCCGGCATGAGGAGCGAGAGACGATGATCTTGACGGCGGGTGAAAAGAGATTCGAGGTTTCCTGGGAGGACAACCTCGCGGTGCGGTGGTTAGCCCGCCATTCACCCGTCGAGGTGGTGGCCGAGGACTACGCGGGGCAGGAAAAAGTGGGCCGGTTGCACTGTTCCCTGCCTGCCAGCGTCCTGGACTCATCGACGCCAAACCGGGTCCGGGTGGGCGAACTGTACCTCTATGGGGATCGGCACGTGGTGCTGTTTTACGTCTCCAAGCCCAACCGCTGGGGCGGCTATACCCGCCTGGGGAGGGTGAGGGAGGCCTCCGAGGTGGCGGGGCTCAAGGATTCCGGGCGATTGCGCCTGGGGTTGGTGGCGCGCCCGGGAGGCGTGGCGTGAAGGCGAGAATCGCACAATGAACAAAGAAAGGAAGCAAGCTATGCGCGGAGTGATCATGCGTGGCACCGGTAATCCCGTGGTGGAGGAATTGCCGGATCCGGTTCTTGAAGATCCAAAGGACGCGATCATATCCATCGTGGCCGCCTGCATCTGTGGATCGGATCTGTGGCCCTACCGGGGGCATGAGGAGGCAGAAAACCTCCGCATGGGGCACGAGTATGTGGGCAGGGTCGAGGAGGTCGGCGCGGAGGTCAAGGACGTGCGGCCCGGTGATTACGTGGTGGGATCCTTCGTCATCTCCGATGGCACCTGTGAGATCTGCCGCGCGGGTTATCACTCGCGTTGCCGCAACGGTTCCTTCGTTCACGGCGGGATCGGTGTGCAGGCCACAAAGGCTCGCATTCCGTTCGCGGATGGCACGCTGGTGGCCTTGCCGGGCAAGCCGAGCGAGGAATTGATCCCCAGCCTGCTGGCGGCTTCCGATGTCTTGGGTACCGGGTGGTTCGCTGCGGAGTCTGCGGGGGCGGCCCCCGGCGCGACCATCGCCGTCGTGGGCGATGGGGCCGTGGGGCTGATGGCGGTTCTTGCCGCCAAGAGCATGGGCGCCGAGAGGATCATTGTTTCCTCGCGGCACCCACAGCGCCAGCGCATGGCCCGCGAGTTTGGGGCCACCGACATCATCGAGGAGCGTGGCGAGGAGGCCGCCGAGAGGGTTCGGAAAATGACCGATATGTTGGGGGCGCACGGTACCGTCGAGGCCGTCGGGACGCAGGAGTCGCTGATGCAGGCCATCCGTTCCACCCGGCCCGGTGGTTCGGTGGGGTTTGTGGGGGTCTCGCACGGCCAGGAGATACCCGGCGGGGAACTGTTTTTCTCCCTTCTTCATCTGCATGGCGGCCCCGCGCCGGTGCGTCGGTACCTGCCGGATCTCATCGCAAAGATTTATGCGGGGGAGATCGATCCGGGGCGGGTGTTTGACAGGGAGGTCTCGCTCGAAAACATTGCGGAGGGATACCGCGCCATGGACAACCGCGAGGCGATCAAGGTGTTGGTGCGCCCATGAATCTGGGAGAACTGCTGGAGTTCCTGGACGCGGGGGCGACGCTGAAGCCCGGTTCCCCGGAATGGGAGGCGATGAACCGTCACGCGGATCGGGCGCGGGATGTCTGCGCCCGGTTGAACGCTGCCGGGTCGGACCTGAATCTCATACGGGAGTGCTTTTTGACGCTCACGGGCAGGGGCGTTCCCGAGAGCTTCCGTCTCTTTCCTCCCTTTACCGCAGACTTTGGCAAGAACATCCATCTCGGTGAGGATGTTTTTATCAATTCCGGGTGCCGCTTTCAGGATCAGGGAGGAATCTGTATTGGCGACCGTGTTCTCATTGGGCATAACGTCGTGATCGCCACGCTCAATCACGGTATGGCTCCTGAGGATAGGGCACATCTGGAACCACGCCCCGTGCGTGTCGCCTCGGACGTGTGGATCGGTGCCGGAGCCATCATCCTGCCCGGTGTGTCCGTGGGGGAGGGGGCCGTGGTGGGGGCCGGGTCGGTGGTTACCCGCGACGTTCCCGCGAGGACGGTGGTGGCGGGGAACCCGGCGAGGCCCATTCGGTCGGTGTAGACGCGGCGAGCGGTTGCCCGTTCTTCTCCGTTCGGTGAGGCGGCCGCAAAAACCGCCTTCACCTGCCGATTTGATAGCCATCGCCGGTGCTGTGTAGAGTATCTTCTCGTGCAAAGGGCAATCCCGGAGCGCATTGGTAAGGCCCTGTGGCGCAGTTGGTTAGCGCGCCGCCCTGTCACGGCGGAGGTCGCGGGTTCAAGTCCCGTCAGGGTCGCCAAGAGGTCACCTGGTGATTTCTTCGGCCAGATAGCTCAGTCGGTAGAGCACACGCCTGAAAAGTGTGGGGTCGCCAGTTCGATCCTGGCTCTGGCCACAAGAATAGCGATTCCGCTGCATAAAAAGCGGGGTCGCTTCTTTTGTTTTTGCTAGTCTCGTTCAAATGATGACCACGATCACCCATGATGAGCAGAAGCACCGCTACGTCCTCTCCGTGGAGGGGGAGGAGGCCGGATTCGCGGATTATCTGCCGCGCGAGGACGGCGTGCTGGACTTCAACCACACCGTGATCCACGAGTCCTTCCAGGGCAGGGGCCTGTCCAAGGTGCTCGTGCGCGGCGCCCTGGACGGCGTCCGGGAGGACGGCCTGAAGATCGCGGCCAGCTGCTCCGCGGTGCGGCACTTCCTGGATCGCAACCCCGAGTACGCCGAGCTGGAGGCCTAGATCACGTAGAAGTCCGGGTCCACGAGCTTGGTGCACTCGTGCTTGGCCCGGGGCCGGTAAGTGGCGGGGATACCCACGGCGATGTGCTGGGCGGGCACGTCCTTGGTCACCACGGCGTTGGCCCCCACGGCGCTGCCCTCACCGATGGTGATGGGGCCGAGGACCTTCGCGCCCGCGCCGATGGTCACGTTGTCCTCCAGCGTGGGGTGCCGCTTGGTCTGGGTGAGCACCTGGCCGCCCAGGGTTACCCCGTGGTAGAGCATCACGCCGTCGCCGATCTCCGCGGTTTCCCCTATCACGATGCCCATGCCGTGGTCGATGAAGAATCTCCTGCCGATGGTGGCCCCGGGGTGGATCTCCACGCCGGTGAGGAACCGGGTGAACTGGGCCAGGATGCGGGCGGGCCCCTTGAAACCGCGCGTCCACAACGCGTGGGCCACGCGGTGTGACCAGATGGCGTGCAGGCCGGAGTAGACCACCGCGTTTTCTATGTCGCCGCGCGCGGCGGGGTCGTGCTCCCGCGCGTTTGCGAGGTCCTCTCGTAGCGTCGCCAGCAGTCCACTCATGGTGTCATCCTTTCCGGGGCGGATAGCGGAAAGCCCCGCTGCCCCTCATAACGATACGGGCGGCGGGGCGTATTCCGGGTGTTTTTAATCGCGGATGTCCTCGTAGAGCACGGTGGAGACGTAGCGCTCGCCAAAGTCCGCCACCACGGTCACGATGGTCTTGCCCTTGTTCTCCGGGCGGGAGGCCAGGTCCACGGCGGCCTTGATGTTCGCGCCGGTGGAGATGCCGCCCAGGATGCCCTCCTCCACGCCGAGCTTGCGGGACCACTCGATGGCCTCCTCGTTGCTCACCGTCAAGACGTCGTCGAGCACCTTGCGGTCCAGCACCTCGGGGATGAAGTTGGCGCCGATGCCCTGGATCTTGTGGGGGCCCGCCTTGCCCTCGGTCAGCAGCGGGGAGGCGGAGGGCTCGACCGCGTAGATCTTGGCCTCGGGGTTGCGCTCCTTGAGCACCTGGCCCACGCCGGTCACGGTGCCGCCGGTGCCAAAGCCGGCCACGAACACGTCCACCTTGCCCTCGGTGTCCTCCCAGATCTCCTCGGCGGTGGTGGCGCGGTGGATGGCGGGGTTGGCGGGGTTGGCAAACTGCCGGGCCAGGATGGCGCCCTCGCGCGCGGCGACGATCTCGTTGGCCTTGTCCACGGCCCCCTGCATACCCGCGGAGCCGGGGGTGAGCACGATCTCCGCGCCGTAGGCGCGCAGCATGACGCGGCGCTCGGCGGACATGGTCTCCGGCATGGTGAGCACCACGTTATAGCCCTTGGCCGCGCCCACCAGGGCCAGGGCGATGCCGGTGTTGCCGGAGGTGGCCTCCACGATGGTGCCGCCGGGGCGCAGCTCGCCGGCCTTTTCGGCGGCGTCGATAATGGCCTTGCCGATGCGGTCCTTGACGCTGTTGGCGGGGTTAAAGGACTCCACCTTCACCAGGATCTCGGCGTCGAGGTCCTTGGTGAGGCTGTGCAGGCGCACCAGGGGGGTGCGTCCGATGGTGTCCGTGATGTTGTCGTAGATGCGTGCCATGATCCTTACACTCCTTGCGTTGTTCATGGGCCGGTTTTGTGGGGGCGGCCGTGGCGGCGCGCCGATGGGGCTCACTCTACACCATTTTGGTAGACAGACCTGTTCACCATGAGTGAACGGGTGTGTTCCTTATGCGGTGTGCGGACCCGGATGGGTGCCCGCTTTTTTGCACTCCCCCGGGGTGGGGGTGGTTCCGTGGTGGGGAAGGTAGTTCCCTTTGCCCCCATTAGGGGGTTAGAATTGACAGATGATGTCCATTGCCCAACTCCCCGCGCGGTGTGCCGCTGTGCCGCCGCACGGGGCGTTCTAGGAGGAGCTTGCCATGGATGCTCAGCGGATTCGGGATGACGAGGACGCCATCCGCGCTGCTTTGACCTCGCTCAAGACGGCCACCGGCATCCCGGTGACCATGTTTGCCAGCGTCACCACCGGGCGTCGGCTGCAAATCACCCACTGGGTGGGGCTGCGCACTCCTGCCCTGCACAACCTCATCATCGAGCCCGGGGTGGGGGTGGGCGGCCGCGTGGTCACCACCCGCCGCCCCGTGGGGGTGAGCGACTACGCCCGCGCCAGCCTGATCTCCCACGAGAAGGACCAGGTGATCCAGGACGAGGGCCTGTACTCCCTGGTGGCGGTGCCGGTGATCGTGCGCCGGGAGATTCGCGGCGTCCTCTACGTGGGCGTGCACAGCCCGGTGCGGCTGGGGGACAAGGTGATCGAGGAGGTCACCATGACCGCGAGGACGCTCGAGCAGGACTTCGCAGTGAACGAGGCCATGCGCACGGCGGCCTTCGCCAAGGCGGGCTCGCTCAAGGTGGGCCGGGGCGGCAACGCCGCGGAGTGGGAGCAGTTGCGCTCCACCCACTCCCGCCTGCGCATGCTGGCCAATCGCATCTCTGAGGACGACGTCCGCCGGGAGCTGGAGCTGGTGTGCGACGAGATGATTAGCCCCGCGCCGGTCAAGCAGTCCACCAAGCTCTCCGCCCGGGAGCTGGACGTGCTCTCCTGCGTGGCCCTGGGGCACACCAACGTGGAGGCCGCCGAGGAGATGGGCATCGGGCCGGAGACCGTGAAGAGCTATCTGCGCTCGGTCATGCGCAAGCTCGGCGCGCACACCCGCTACGAGGCGGTCAACGCCGCGCGCCGCATAGGCGCCCTGCCCTGATCGGGTCCGCCCTGCGCCGGGGAGCGCGCCGGTAGCCGGGCGTGGCGGTAGCCGCTAGGGTCAAAGGGGTGAAAGATCGTTTTGTGGTGACAGGTGGTGCCCGGCTTCAGGGGGCCGTGAAGGTAAGCGGCGCAAAGAACAGCGTGCTCAAGCTCATGGCGGCGGCCCTGCTCGCCGAGGGCACGACCACGCTGCGCAACTGCCCGGAGATTCTCGACGTCCCCCTCATGCAGAAGGTCCTCGAGGGGCTGGGGTGCTACGTCACTATCGACGGCCCCGTGGTGCGCATCACGACCCCGGCCATGCCCGCCAGCGACGCCGACTTCGACGCCGTGCGCCAGTTCCGGGCCTCCGTGTGCGTGCTCGGCCCCCTCACCGCCCGCTGCGGGCGCGCCGTGGTGGCCCTCCCCGGCGGCGACGCCATCGGCTCCCGCCCCCTGGACATGCACCAGTCCGGCCTGGAAAAGCTCGGCGCCCGCACCCGCATCCAGCACGGCGCGGTGGTCGCGGAGGCCGACGCCCTGCGCGGCGGCTCCATCGTGCTCGACTTCCCCTCGGTGGGGGCCACCGAGAACATCCTCACCGCCGCCGTCCTGGCCCAGGGCCGCACCGTGCTGGACAACGCCGCCCGCGAGCCGGAGATCATCGACCTCTGCGAGATGCTCACCTCCATGGGGGCGCGCATCGAGGGCGCGGGCACCTCCACCATCACTATCGACGGCGTGGAGCGCCTGCACCCCACGGACCACGAGGTCATCGGTGACCGGATCGTGGCGGGCACCTGGGCGTATGCCGCCGCGATGACGCGCGGCGACATCACCGTGGGCGGCATCTCCCCCCGGCACCTGCACCTCCCGCTGGAGAAGCTGAAGATGGCGGGCGCGGAGATCGAGACGTACGAGACCGGGTTCCGGGTGCGCATGAACCGCCGCCCCTCCGCCGTGGACTACCAGACGCTGCCTTTCCCGGGCTTCCCCACGGACCTCCAGCCCATGTCCATCGGCATCTCCGCCGTGGCGCAGGGAACCTCGGTGATCACCGAGAACGTCTTTGAGTCCCGGTTCCGCTTTGTGGACGAGATGCTGCGCCTGGGGGCCGACGCCACCGTGGACGGGCACCACGTGGTGGTGCGGGGGATGGAGTGCCTCTCCTCCACGGAGGTGTGGTCCTCCGACATCCGCGCCGGGGCGGGCCTGGTGCTGGCCGCGCTCGTCTCCGACGGGCAAACCGTGGTGCACGACGTCCACCACATCGACCGCGGGTATCCCCGCTTCGTGGAGAACCTGCGCTCGCTCGGGGCGACCATCGAGCGCGTATCCGAGTAGCTTCTCTGAAAATGTGCCTGTGACCTGGTTGTTTGTGTGGGTGTGGGTGGGTGTGTAGATTAGTGCGAGTCGCCGCGACAGCAACCAACCAGGTACTAGCCGGTTGGGTTTGTGGTCGGTGGTGGTGTTGTGTGAGAACTCGATAGCGTACTGATGCACTTGATGATTATAGGAATCTCTTGTGTGCAGAAACACCCAGCATGCCATATGTTTGTTGGTGTTTTTGTTCATCCATCCACCCCTTATGTTGCCACGCCTGGTGGTGTGGCGCGTGGGGTGTGTGCCAGTC
>NZ_AQXB01000003.1 GCF_000375365.1 Corynebacterium mastitidis DSM 44356
CACCCCACGCGCCACACCACCAGGCGTGGCAACATAAGGGGTGGATGGATGAACAAAAACACCAACAAACATATGGCATGCTGGGTGTTTCTGCACACAAGAGATTCCTATAATCATCAAGTGCATCAGTACGCTATCGAGTTCTCACACAACACCACCACCGACCACAAACCCAACCGGCTAGTACCTGGTTGGTTGCTGTCGCGGCGACTCGCACTAATCTACACACCCACCCACACCCACACAAACAACCAGGTCACAGCAGGTTTTTCAGAGCACCTCGTAACCCTACGTTTGCTCGCTGTTTTCCTTGCTGACGCCAAAGAAGCGGGCCGCGCCCGTCAGGTTGTGCCCCGTGCCGCGAACCAGCACCGGCAAGCAGAGGAGCAACAGCGCCACCAGCCCACCCTGCAGGAGGAACCACTCTGTTCTTTCTATTACCTGGGCGATAAAGAGGCTGCCCCCGATCACCATTCCCACCAGCAGGAGGAGGCACCAGCCGATATTGCTGGACTCCCCAATGGTGCACACCAGTATCACGGGAAGGATCAGGAGGATATAAGCCAATCCGGCAGACATGCCGGCTATCCAGCCGGAGCCATTCGCAAAGCCCAAGAACCCTCCTATCAGGGCCGAAGCCACCACGGGCAGAAGGCTAATCAGACCGGTCCATCGAGCCCACGCCGCACGGTGTCCGCCAAAACGAATCCACTCGCCGTAGCTGCGCTGAGTTCCGTCCATCACCGTGAATATGGCGACGCCGGTAGCCAGTATCAGGATGAGGGTCATGCCGCCCGAGGTATCCAGCAACACGTTCGCCAGCGCCACACACACCGCAAAGAAGGCGGCGGCAGCGACCCACCCCAACCACACTCGAAGCTGCGGCACGAGGATACTCTGCACAAACAGGGTCTCGGGGTAACTGATCCCCTTCGTCCTCCCGTCACGACCATCCCCGGAGGCCTCCACGGAGCGTGTCCTTTCCTCCAACGACTCTCCGACGTAGGATCCCGCCGGATAGGCCTTTCGCCCGAGGATTGCCCGCAGGGAGGAAAGCACAGCCACAGCCATCAGCACAATCTGCTGCCAGCTCCCCCAGGGCGGGGCCCAGCTCAGACCAAAGAGACAGGCGGCCAGGTTAATGAGCACGTCGCATCGCTGGTGCCGCCGCCACGTTGAGCGGGGCAGATTGAGCGCCGCATACCCGGCGTTCAGGCGGACGTTCTTCTTGGCCACCGCAAAGACGATGAACAAAACCAGGGTAAAGCTCCACCAATTCTCTATCACCTCCCCCAGGAAGATCACCGGCCAGAAGAACACCGCTATCAGCCAGAAGGCCGCCTCGGACTTATCCATCAACCCCCACCACAGCTTCAGCCCCTTCATCGCTGCTCCCCCTCCACGGCTCGCGCCAGCTCCTCCAGGGTCAGCTCGCCGCCGCGCACCCCGGCGGGAACCTCCTCCACGGCCCGCAGCGGCAGGGAGAGGACGAGGCGGGCGCTGCCCGCCAGCTCTTCGACCTGCATGACGTGGGGCGCGTGGGCGTCGGCAAGCCGCCGCACCGCGCCGCCGGGCCCGAGGAACGTGCTGTAGCTCTCCAGAACCTCGTCCAGCGGGCCGCCGAGCCGCACCCCGCCGCGGTGCAGGATGCTCACGGTGTCGAGGAGCTTTTCGGACTCGTGCAGCTCGTGGGTGGAGAGGACGAAGGTGGCCTCCGGGCGGCGCTCGCGCTCGTTGCGCAGCTCGCGGTAGAACACGTCGCGCTTTTCCACGTCCAGCCCCAGGTAGGGCTCGTCCATGAGGGTGAGGTCGCAGCCGGCAGACAGCGCGAAGATGATGCCGAGGGCGGACTTCTGTCCGCGCGAGAGGCTGCTGTACTTCTTGTAGCTGGGCAGGGAGAACTCGCGCAGCAGCGCCAGCGCGCGCCCCTGGTCCCAGGTGGGGTAGCGGGACTGCGCGACCCGGAAGAGCTTCATGGCCTCCCAGCCTGCGGGCAGGGGGGCGTCGATACCCGCGAGGGCGATGCGCCCCATGACCTCGGGGTTGTCGAAGGGGTCCTGGCCCCAGACGGCGAGGTGGCCGTCGTGGGGGAGCTGCCCGGACAAGGCGCGCAGGAGGGTGGTCTTGCCCGCGCCGTTGGGGCCGATGAGGCCGTGGATGCCGCCTCCTCGGATGGTGATGTTGAGGCCGTCGAAGATGCGCGTGCGCGCGTAGCGCCCACGCAACTGACGGGCCTCGATGAGCGGTGTGGTGTTCATGAGTACAGTCCTCTGCTTTCTGCTACGCGGTCAACGAGGTCGTGGAGCTGGGCCCGGCTGAGGTCGAGGCGCAGGGCCTCGTCGATCATGGGGGCCAGGTAGGAGCCGGGGAATTGTTCCCTGCGGCGGGCCATGATGATCTCCCGGGCGCGGTCGGTCACGAACATGCCCACCCCCCGGCGCTTGACCAGCACGCCGGACTCCACGAGCAGCGTGAGGCCCTTGCGGGCGGTGGCCGGGTTGATCTTGTGGAAGGCGGCCAGCTCGTTGGTGGAGGGCGCGCGCTGCCCCTCGGAAAGGGTGCCCTCCACGATGCTGTCCTCGATCAGTTGCGCTATCTGCTGGAACAGCGGGGCCGCCGCCTCGTCCATCTCAGACCTCCTCCTCGCTGCTTAGTTACTCATGTAACCAACCAACTCGCCTGCCGTCAAGGGTTATCGGCGGGTTACGGCGCGGCCCACCACCCGCGAGGCGACGCCCGGAGCCGACTCGCCGCCCCCGCCCGCCGCTCCCAGCAGGAAAAACTCCGGGAACTTCGACGCAGGGCCCCGGCATGGGGCATGCTGGGGGTACTGCAATTTAGAGCAATAGTTACGAAACGGAAATTAGGAGCCATGCTTGAACGCACACTCGTGTTCGTGGACACCTCATACCTCCTGGCGAGCTTTTATAACTCGTGGGAGACCGGCGCGCGCGCACAGTTAGAAATTGACCTGCCCGAGGTCGTGGGAGTCCTGGGCGGGATGATCGAAAATCAGCTCCACCAACCCATTCACCGGCAGCTCTGGTACGACGGCATCCCGGAGTCCGGCCCCCACCGCTACCAGCGCGCCCTGCGCTCCTGCGACGGCGTGCAGTTGCGCGCGGGCCAGCTCATCGCCTGGGGGGAGCGGCGCACCCAGAAGGCCGTGGACACCCGCCTGGTGGCGGACATGGTGGTGGCCGCCGTGAACCGGCAGTACACGGACATCGTCCTGGTGTCCGGCGACGCGGACATGATCCCCGGGGTGCAGGAGGCCGCGAACGCGGGCATCCGGGTGCACCTCTACGGCTTCGGCTGGGATTCCATGTCCTCCGCGCTGCGATACGCCTGCGACACCACCACCATCCTGGACCCCCGCGAGGACTTCGCGGACTCCATGCAGATCCAGGTCCTGGAGGGGCCGCTGCCGCCCTCCGTGCCCGCCAAGCCGCTGGGGGAGACGGAGCCGCCGGAGGAGCCCGGGCCGACCCTCGTCCCGGAGGACGCCACCCAGGATCGCCGCCCGCCGATCACCCCCACCGCCGCCGACAACGCGGAGCGCCCGGAGAGCGACTGCCCCGAGGAGGAGGCGCGCAAGCTGCTCGTGGACGCCCCCACGGCGTCCGCACCGGCGTCCACGCCCGCCCCAGCCGCCGAGCCGACTACGCCTACCCAGGCTCCCGCCGGGGCCGACCGCCCCACCCCCACGCCCCCGCAGGAGGAATCCCCGGGCAAGCCCCGGGAGGAGGCCCCGACGCCGGGCGACGCCCCGGAGGCGGCCGGGGACACGAAGGACGCGGACAAGGGCGAGGACGCCCCCGAGGAGCCGACCCGCCCCGCCGAGGAGTCCACGGCCCCCACCCCCGGGGACCTTCCCTCCTCGCGGCCCGTGCCCAAGCCCTCCATGATGGCGCCCAAGCGCAAGCTGCGCTCGCGCTACGTGCCGCTGCCCAACGAGGTGTGGGCCTCCGCCGGGTATCAAACCCCCTACGACGTGGGCCAGCAGTACGCGGCCTGGTGGTACGAGAACGCGGCGTCGGCGGAGCAGCGCGATCAGGCGCACCTGCTCTCCGGCGGGGGGCTGCCCCCGGAGGTGGACCGGCCGCTGCTGCAGTTCGCCTGCGAGACGCTGCACGAGTACACCCTCTCGGAGTCCCAGCGCGTGAACCTGCGCGACGGCTTCCACTCCGGCATCCGGGGCGTGCTCATCAACATTCGGCGCACCTAAGCGCCGGGCCGGGGCGGGCACCCCGAGTCGCCTCGCCCCTGGGACGGACGACCGGGAGAGGGCCTAGCGGCCCTCGTCCTCCCCGGATTCGAGGGCGGCCGCATCGCCCCCGCCGCCCAGCTCGGCGCGGATCTGCTCGAGGCGGGCGGCGGCCTTCATGTCGCGCCCCGCGGCGGCGATCTCGTCCATGCGGGAGGTCATGGAGCCCTCCGCCAGCTCCTGCGCGCCCAGGGCGTCCGCGTAGCGGCGCTCGATCTTGTCCCGGACGGCGTCGAGGGTGGGCACGGAATCGTTCGAGGCGGTAGACAGCGCGCCCATCGCCTCGTTGGAGGCCTCCTGCATCTTGGCCTGATCCACCTGGGCCTGCATCTGGTTGATCTGCGCCATCTGCTCCTTGAGGCGCTCCTCGGACTCGCGCTGCTTCTGCTGCGCCTGCTCGGCGGCCTGCGCGGCCTGGTGGTGGGAGGCCTTCAGCTCCTCGATCTGCTGCTCCACGGCCACGAGCTGGCTGGCAAAGACCTCGGCGGTGTTGGTGTACTCGGCGGAGCGGGCGCTGTTGCCCTCGGCGGCGGCGCTATCCGCCATGCCGATGGCCTGCTTGGCCTGATCCTGGAGGGTATCGCGCTCCTTGAGCAGGCGGTCCAGCTTCATCTCGAGCTGGCGCTTGTTCCCGATGATCGCGGCGGCGTGCTGCGTGATCTCCTGGTGCTGCTTCTTGGCCGCCTCCGCCGCCTGATGGATCTGCACCTTGGGATCCGCGTTCTCGTCGATCTTCTGATCCAGCGATGCCTTGAGGTAGTTCCAACCCTTGCTGAAGGGATTAGCCATGATCCGCGTCCCGCCTTCCTGCGCGCTGTGGCACACGTACATATCGTTCCCCCGCGAGTGTACGCAAGGGCAAAGGGCAGAGGCGCCCCGCGCGCCTCCCCACCAACGGTGACGACGACGCGCGGGGCGCACCGAGGGCCCGGACGAGCCGGGCCGAAGGGACGATAAGGGCTACTCGGCGTCGCGCGCCGCGTTCTGCTCCGCTACCTGGCGGCGCACCTCGTCCATGTCCAGCCCCTTGATCTGCCCGATGAGATCCTCCAGGGCCGCCGGGGGGAGGGCGCCGGCGTCGCGGAACACCATGATGCCGTCGCGGAAGGCCATGATCGTGGGGATGGACTGAATCTCCAGCGCGGCGGAGAGCTGCTGGTTCTCCTCCGTGTTCAGCTTGGCGAAGGTCACGTCCTCGTGCTGCTCCGAGGCCTTCTCGAAGGTGGGGGCGAAGGCCCGGCAGGGGCCGCACCAGGAGGCCCAGGCGTCCACGAGGACGATGCCCTCGCCGGTGACGGTCTGCTCGAAGGTGTCCTCGGTGACGTTGATCGTTGCCATAGTGCGCGTCTCCTCGCTGATGTTTGTGCTTGTGTGCCTTACACGGGCTGCAACGCGCCCGCCCGGCGCGCTATTCCGCCCAGGGTACGGCAACGCCACCCCGCACCCCCTTGCCCTATACCCCCTGGGGGTATAGCCTGGCGTCATGAGCCCCGCCCCTGCCTCCCGCATCGACCTCGGCATTACCGGCATGACCTGCACCTCCTGCTCCGCCCGGGTGGAGCGCAAGCTCAACAAACTCGAGGGCGTGGAGGCCAGCGTTAACTTTGCCACCGAGACGGCCTCCGTCTCCTACGAGGCCGCGCGCACCACCCCGGAGGAGCTGCTCGACGTCATCCGCGCCACCGGCTACGAGGGCTTTCTCCTGAGCGAGCGGGACGCCGACGGCACCCGGGAGGCCCCCGCCGCCGCGCCGTCGGGCGCGGACCCCGGCGCGCGCGACCCGCGCCTGCCCGTCTCCGCCGCGCTCAGCGCGCCCGTGGCGGCGCTCTCCATGATCCCGGCGTGGCAATTCCCCCTGTGGCAGTGGGTGGCCCTGGCGCTGATCACCCCGGTGTACCTGTGGGGCGGCTGGCCCTTTCACCGCGCGGCCCTGACCAACCTGCGCCACGGGGCCTTCACCATGGACACCCTCGTCTCCCTGGGCACCACCGCAGCCTACGGGTGGTCCACGTGGGCGCTGTTCTTCGGCTCGGCGGGCAGGCCGGGCCTGGTGATGCACATGAGCCTGAGCGGGCACGCCCAGGGCCAGGCGCTGTACCTGGAGACCGTGGGGGTGGTCATCACCTTCCTGCTGCTGGGGCGCCGCCTGGAGGAGCGCGCCAAGGGGCGCTCCTCGGAGGCGCTGCGCCACCTGCTGAGCCTGGGGGCCAAGGAGGCCACCGCGCTGCGCGGGGGCCGGGAGGAGCGCGTGCCCGCCGCCGCGCTGCGCCCGGGGGATCACGTGGTGGTGCGCCCCGGCGAGCAGATCCCCGCCGACGGCGTGGTGGCCGAGGGCCGCTCCGCCGTGGACGAGTCCATGCTCACCGGGGAGTCCGTCCCCGTGGAGGTGGGGCCCGGCGCGCGGGTCACCGGGGCCACCCTCAACTCCTCCGGCAGGCTGGTGGTGGAGGTGACCCGGGTGGGGGAGGAGAGCACCCTGGCCCAGATGGGCCGCCTGGTGGCCCAGGCGCAGGCCGGAAAGGCCCCGGTGCAACGCCTGGTGGATCGCATAGCGCAGGTGTTTGTCCCCGTGGTCATAGCGGTCTCCGCCGCCACCCTCGCGGGGCACCTGCTCCTGGGCTCCGGCGGGCCCCCCGAGGCCCTGACCGCCGCCGTGGCGGTGCTCATCATCGCCTGCCCCTGCGCCCTGGGGCTGGCCACCCCCACCGCGCTGCTCGCGGGCACCGGGCGCGGGGCCCAGCTCGGGCTGCTCATCAGGGGCCCCGAGGTGCTGCAGTCCACCAGGAGGATCGACACCATCCTGCTCGACAAGACGGGCACCGTGACCACCGGCCGGATGCGGCTGCGCCGGGTCACCCCCGTGGGCGGGTTCTCCCTGGAGGAGGTGCTGCGGCTGGCCGCCGCGGTGGAGGCGGGCTCCGAGCACCCCATCGGCCGGGCCATCGTGGCCGCGCACGGGGCCTCCGCTGCGGGGGAGGCGGGGGAGGGGGCCGCCCCCGAGCCCACACGGGACTTCCGGGCCACGGCGGGCAGCGGGATCAGCGCCCGCGTGGGGGAGCGCGCCGTGAGCGTGGGGCGCCCGGAGGGCGACCTGCGCGCGCACCCCGCCGTGGCGGCGGCCCAGCGGGAGGGCGCCACCGCCGTGGCGGTGCTCGTGGAGGGGAAGCCCGCGGGCGTGATCTCCGTGGCGGACGCCCCCAAGGAGGGCTCCGCCGAGGCGATCGCGGCCCTGCGCGGCCTGGGCCTGGAGCCCATGCTGCTCACCGGCGACGGCCCGGGCGCCGCCAAGGCCGCCGCGCGCGCCGTGGGCATCCCCGAGGACTCCGTGTACGCCGAGGCGCTGCCCGGGGACAAGGTGGCCCGCGTGGCCGCCCTGCAACGCCGGGGACGCACCGTGGCGATGGTGGGCGACGGCATGAACGACGCCGCAGCGCTGGCGCAGGCCGACCTCGGGCTGGCGATGGGCGCGGGCACGGACGTGGCCATCGAGGCCTCGGACATCACCCTGATGAACAACGACCTGCGCTCCGCCGCCGAGGCCATCGCCCTGGCCCGACGCACCCTGGGGATCATCCGGGGCAACCTGTTCTGGGCCTTCGCCTACAACGCGGTGCTCATCCCCGTGGCCGCCCTGGGCCTGCTCAACCCCATGCTCGCCGGGATCGCCATGGCCGCCTCCTCCGTGCTGGTGGTGAGCAACTCCCTGCGGCTGCGGCGGTTCCGGGGGCTGCGCTAGGGTGGCGGCAGACACGTACCGACCACCACGAGGACGCACCATGTTCATTCTCATCACCATCGCGGCGGCCGTGGCCTACACCGTGCACCCCCTGTTCTGGGAGGCCGCGCCCGGAACCTGGGAGGCCTTCAGCCAGGGCCTGATGATGGGTCTCATCCTCGCCTCCGTGGTCACGCGGGAGGGCAGGGAGGGGCTGGCCCGGATCGGGCGCACCCTGCGCGGCAGGCCCCGCCACCCCTGATCCTCCCGGGCCCCTGAGCCCCCTGCCGGCCCCGGCCGCCCCGCCCCCACGGGAGGGCGCTAGCCGCGCGCCATGTCCACGAACCGGGAGTAGTGGAGCTGGTGGGCCACGCTCACGGTGTCGATGGGCCCGCCGCGGTGCTTGGCCAGGATGATGTCCGCCTCGCCCGCGCGCTCGTTGTCCTTGTCCTGCGAGTCCGGGCGGTAGAGGAGCATGACGATGTCCGCGTCCTGCTCCAGCGAGCCGGATTCACGCAGGTCCGCGAGCTGCGGTCGCTTGTCCGTGCGGGACTCCGGGCCACGGTTGAGCTGCGAGATGGCCACCAGGGGCACGTCCAGCTCCTTGGCCAGCAGCTTGAGCGAGCGGGAGAACTCCGAGACCTCCTGCTGACGCGACTCCACCCGCTTGCCCGAGCTCATGAGCTGGAGGTAGTCCACCACGATGAGCTGGAGGTCGTGCTTCTGCTTCAGCCGCCGGGCCTTGGCGCGGATGTCCATCATGGTCATGTTGGAGGAGTCGTCGATGAACAGCGGGGCCTCGGAGATCTGCCCCACCCGACTGGCCAGCTTCTCCCAGGCCACGCCGTCCATGCGCCCGGAGCGCATGTCCGAGAGCTTGATCTCCGTCTCCGCGGACAGCAGGCGCATGACGATCTCCGTCTTGGACATCTCCAGGGAGAAGATCACCGAGGCCTTGTTGTGCTTGATGGACGCCGAGCGCACGAAGTCCAGCGCCAGGGTGGACTTGCCCACGCCGGGGCGGGCCGCCACGATGACCATCTGGCCGCCGTGGAGGCCCTGGGTCAGCTCGTCGAGGTCGATGAAACCCGTGGGGATGCCCTGCGCTAGGCCGCCGTTGGAGGTAATCATGTCGATCTCGTCGATGGTGGGCTGCAGGATGTCCGCCAGGACCTCGTAGTCCTCGGCGGACTTGTCCCGGTTGATGCCAAAGACCTCCTGCTGCGCCATGTCCACCACGGCGTCCACCTCGGCGCCCTCGGCACCCTCGTAGCCAAGCTGCACCACGCGGGTTCCGGCGTCCACCAGCTTGCGCAGGGTGGCCTTCTCCTCCACGATCTCCGCGTAGTAGCGGGCGTTGGCAGCCGTGGGCACCGAGGCGATGAGGGTGTGCAGGTAGGGGGCGCCGCCCACCCGGTCCAGCTCGTTCTGGCGCTCCAGGCGCGCCGAGACGATCACCGGGTCGATGTCCTTGCTCTCCGAGAAGAGGTCGATGATCGCCCGGTAGATCAGGGTGTGCGCGGGGTGGTAGAAGTCGTCGGGGGAGAGGATCTCGATGATGTCCAGCACCGTGTTGGGGCTCAGCAGCATGGCCCCGATCACGCCCTGCTCGGCCTCCCGGTCGTGCGGGGGCTGGCGGAAGCCGCCGTCGGCCCCGCGCCCGCGCGCCTGGTAGTCCCCGCGACCCCGATACTCGCCCGGCTCGGGGAAGGCGGGAGGGGCGTCCGCGTCCGAGGGCGGCACGTAGTCGTCGTCGAAACTTGCCTCGCTCGTGCTCGCGCTCATGCGCCCTCCTCGCCTCGGGGTGTTGCCTGCCCCGATAATCTTAGGAGCACTCGGCGCGGGCGATGGCGTCGGCCGCCCGGATCAGCGAGAGGTGCGAGAACGCCTGGGGGAAGTTGCCCGCCAGCCGCCGCGTGGCGGGGTCATACTCCTCCGCCAGCAGCCCGAGGTCAGTGGACAGCCCGCAGAGCATCTCGAACTTCTCCCGGGCCTCCGCCAGGCGGCCGGAGGCCGCGTACTGCTCCACCAGCCAAAACGCGCACATCACGAAGGGGTACTCCTCGCCCTTAAGGCCGTCGATCCCCTCGCCCTCCACCGTGCGGTAGCGGTACACCAGGCCGTGCTCGTCCACGAGGTCCGCCTCGATGCGGGCCACGGTGCTGAGCATCTTGGGGTCGTCGGCGGCGAGGAAGCCGGTGTGCGGGAGCTGCAGCAGGGAGGCGTCCACCTCGGTGCCGCCGTAGGTCTGGGTGAAGGTGCCCAGCTCCTCGTTCCACCCGCCCTCCATGATCTCCGCGCGCAGCCGATCCCGGTATCGCGCCCAGGTGGGAACGTCCCCCTCGTAGCCGTGCTCCTCCACCGCGCGGATGGCCTCGTTGAAGGAGGCCCACATCATCACCCGCCCGTGGGTGAAGTAGTGCAGGTCCCCGCGCATCTCCCAGATGCCGTGATCGCGGTCCTCGTAGTGGTCCATCACGTAGTCCAGCAGCTTGACCTGGAGCGCCCAGGAGTAGTCCGAGTCCTTGTACCCTGCGTCGCGCAGCGCGGCGAGGGCCAGCATGACCTCGCCCACCACGTCCGCCTGGTACTGGTCCGCCGCGCCGTTGCCGATGCGCACCGGGCGGGAGTCCTCGTAGCCGCGCAGGTGGGGCAGCTCCTTTTCCGGCAGCTCGCGCTCCCCGCCCAGCCCGTACATGATCTGGAGCTTGGCGGGATCGCCCGCCACCGCGCGCAGCAGCCAGTTGCGCCAGGCCGTGGCCCCCTTGATGAGGCCGTGGGCCACCATCACCTCCACCGTCAGCGCGGCGTCGCGCAGCCAGGTGAAGCGGTAGTCCCAGTTGCGCCCGCCGCCGAAGGACTCCGGCAGCGACGCCGTGGGGGCCGCCACGATCCCGCCCGTCTCCGTGTGCGTGAGCGCGCGCAGCACCAGCAGGGAGCGCTCCACCTGCGGGTGGGCGGGCCCCTCCACGTCCAGGCGCTCTATCCAGTCCCCCCAGTAGTCCTCCGCCGCCGCCAGGGCCTCGTCCGGGTCCTCCGGCTCCGGCACCGGGTTCCAGGGCTTGAACCAGGTCAGCGACCAGTCCGCGCGCTGCCCCTCCGCCAGCGTCACGCTGCCGCCGATGGCGTCGGCGTCATAGGCGCCCTCGGCGGCGTCCGGGACGATCTGGGGCCCGGCCAACAGCAGGCCCTCCGGCCCTCCCGTGCACAGCAGCCCCGGCTCCCCTGTGCCGGGCACCGTGACCCAGCGGAACCAGGGCTTGACGCGCGCGTAGTTGAAGCTGATGCGCAGGTCCATCACCACGTCCACGGTGCCGCTGAGGCACTCCACCCGGCGGATGAGGTCCGCCGAGCCGTTGTGGGGCGTCATAAAGTCTAAGACCCGGGCCGTGCCGGTGGGGGACTCCCACAGGGTCTCCAGGATAAAGGTACTGCCCACGTATCGACGCCCCGTGACCTCGCCGCCGCGCACGGCCAGCTTCCAGCGCCCGTCCGCGGGCTCGCCCAGCAGGGCGGTAAAGAGCGCCCCGGAGTCGAAGCGGGGCAGGCAGAGCCAGTCGATCGACCCCTCGCGCGAGACGAGGGCCGCGGTGGACTGATCGGAAAGGAGGGCGTAATCCTCTAGCGGGGTGCTCGGCATACCGTGATCCTTCCGGCGCGGGGTGTACGTTTTCCGTCCCCCATAATGTACTCACACCCCCTCCGCATTCCCACCCGCAGGAGAGTTATCCACAGGCCCTGTGGACAAGTCGCGGAGTTATCCACCCCGGGGGCTTGCTCCTGTGCACAACGGGAGGGCGCGGCGGGCTCCTGGCACCAGCGCGGGGGCGCAGGGGTCCATATAACCGCAGGTAAAGCGGTATTTCTCCGCGCCTCGGGCGCGGCGCGGGCCGCGAATATGGCCCCGCACCAGGGGGTTTGACACCGCCCGGCCCGCCTTGTTAGGACCGCCACGGCGCACTGACCTGGGGTATTCCCCCGGGAGTTCTTCCACAGTTATCCACAATCTATCCACAGGCCCGGGATCGCGGGCTCGCTATCGCCTCAACCCGCGCGGGGCGCAAGGGGAGAGGGGGAGCTGCAAAGAAACACCGATGGCCCCGCAACTCGCGGCGGGCGCGAGCCGGGGCCATCGGCGTGCTGTTGTCGTTGGGCGCGCTCCTCGGAGCGCGCCGCCGTCCATCGCTGTATTAAGCGGAGACGACCTCAAAGTTCACATTGGCTGCGATGTCCTTGTGCAGCTGTGCCTTCACGCGGTACTTGCCGGTCGTCTTGACCAGGTTCTTCGGAAGCTCGATGACGCGCTTGTCCAGGTTCGGGCCGCCGGCCTTCTTCACGGCGTCCACGATGTCATCGGCCTTCACGGAGCCGAAGAGCTTGCCCTTGTCCGAGGTGCGCACGGAAACCGTGACGTTCTCCAGGGCGTCGAGCTGCTCGCGGATCTCGCGGGCGTGGTCGAGGTCGCGGATCGCGCGAGCCTCCTGGGCACGCTTGATGCCCTCGATCTGCTTCTCAGCACCGCGGGTAGCCACGATGGCCAGGCCGCGCGGAAGCAGGTAGTTGCGTCCGTAGCCGTCCTTAACCTCAACGATGTCACCAGCGACACCGAGGTTCTCAACGGCAGCGGTGAGGATCAGCTTCATGATCCCTGCCTTTCGTTGTTGGAAAGAAGATGGTGTGGGAAAGGTTCTCTCAAGGATCAGAACGGGGGCTCGTCGTCCGAGCCGCCGAAGCCACCGGCGGGCGGCGCGGAGTTCCAGGGGTCGTTGGCCGGGGCCGACTGCGCCCCGCCCATGGACTGCTGGTTCTGGGGAGCCCCAAAACCGCCCTGGTTACCCTGCGGCGCCTGCTGGCCGCCGTAGTTCCCGCCGCCAAAGCCACCGCCGGGCTGGCCGCCTCGGTTGCCGCCCCCCTCGCGGGGATTGCGGTTGACCTGAGCGGAGGCGTAGCGCAGGGAGGGGCCGACCTCATCGACCTCGATCTCGTACACCGTGCGGTTCTCGCCCTCGCGGTTCTGGTACGAACGCTGGCGCAACCGGCCGGTGACGATCACCCGCATGCCCTTGGTGATGGTCTCCGCGACGTTCTCGGCGGCCTGCCGCCACACGTTGCAGGTGAGGAACAGCGCCTCGCCGTCCTCCCACTGGTTCGTCTGCGAGTTGAACCGGCGGGGGGTGGAGGCCACACGGAAGTTAGCCACGGCGGCGCCCGAGGGCGTAAAACGCAGCTCCGGGTCGTTGACGCAGTTGCCCACGACCGTGATGTTGGTATCTCCCTGTGCCATACTGCTTCACCTTTCTCCTGTGCGATCGACGGCGGCCCAAGGGGTGTATCACCCCCCCGGTTCTATCCGAGAGTCTATCCCTCTTACTTATCGGTGCGCAGAACCTTCGTACGCAGAATGTTGTCGTTGAGGTTCAGGAGACGATCAACCTCATTGACCGTAGCGGACTCGCACTCAAGGTTGATGACGACGTAGACGCCCTCTTCCTTCTTGTCGATCGGGTAGGCCAGGCGGCGCTTGCCCCACACATCGACCTTTTCAACAGTGCCGTTTTCCTTGCGAACCACGTCAAGGAACTTCTCCAGGGACGGGGCTGCGGTGCGTGCATCCTGAGTGGGATCCAGGATGACCATGATTTCGTAGTGACGCACGGACCTCATCACCTCCTATGGTCTAGTAATTGAGTATTCGGCTACACCCGTCGTGGGTGTGGCAGGAGGGTCGTTGCGTCAAGCAACCTTTCAAAGATAGCGCACCCGGGGGTAAAAAGGCCAACGGTTCGGCGGCGCTCAGGCGGCGGCTAGGAGTTGGTCCCCGCCGCGTACAACACCGCGATGACCACCGGAATCACCGTCACCAGCACCAGGGCCGCGCCCCCGAGCGCCCAGGTGAGCGCCGCCGGCTTCTTGTACATAAAGCTGGCAAAGGCCCCCAGGATGCACAGGAAACCGCAGAACACGCTGGCCATCGTGACCAGCATCAGGGCCGCGCTCATCGGCCCGCCCCCGGCGTGCGCGCGGGGTCCCCCGGTGGGGGCAGCAGCGGGTCCCGGCCCCCGGCGGCGGCGCGCACCGCGTCCTCCCTCCGGCCCCGGCCCTGCTGCGCCACCATCACCGCCAGCGCCGTGACGATGCCCCCGCGCGCGAGGATCACCGCGCTAAAGAACCACAGCGGCACCCCGTTGCCCTCCTCCGCCCCGCTGTAGAGCATGGTGGCGGGAAAGACCGCGAACTCCGCGAGCATCCAGGCATACAGCCACCGCCAGCGCGGCAGCGCCAGCACCGCCGGGACGAGCAGCCACAGCGCGTGCTGGGGCAGCCACGCCTTGCCCACCAGCAGCGTCAGGGCCACCAGGAGGAACAGCACCTCGGCCAGGCGCGGGGCGCGCGCCGCGCCAGCGACCCACTGGACCACGGCCACAAGGCCCACCGCCCAGAGGATGGGCACCAGCACGTTCAGGGCCGCCGGGGGAAAGGACACCCCGAGGGCCTCGCCCACCAGGTAGTACAGCGTGCCCCAGTCCGCGTTGCGCCCGGCGGCGGCGCGGTAGAAGTCCGCCCAGGCCTGCGGGTACGCCAGCAGCACCGGCGCGTTCACCGCGAACCAGGCGGCGGCCGCCGCCCCGCCCGCGCGGCGCACCGAGGACCACCGCACGGGGTTCCCCGCGCCACCGCCGCCCCCGCGCGCCGCGACGAGCGCCAGGGCCACAAGCAGGAGGACGGGCCAGACCTGGAGGGCGGCGCCCAGGCCGATCCACAGGCCCGCCAGCCCCGAGCGGGCCCGGTGCAGCGCGTGCAGGGCCGCCACCAGGGCCGCCACGGCCAGGAGATCCCAGGCGTGGAAGGCGTAGACGATGAGTAGGGGAGAGGCGGCCACCAGCACCAGGTCCCAGACCCGGGGGCCCACCAGGTCCAGCAGCAGGCGCAGGGTGACGATCCACACGCAGCCCAGCGCCAGGGCGGTGAGCATGAAGTACCAGGCGGCGGGGGCCACCGGGAAGGGCAGCGCCCGCACCAGCGGCTCGGTGAGGTGGGCCAGGGCGTTGAGGGCCCACTGGAACAGGCCGGTGAGCACCGGGCCGTCCACCTGCCGTTCCGCAAAGGGGTTGCGTACCTGCTCGAAGTGCCGGGCGCCGTACTGGCCCACCACGTCGCTGTAGCAGGCGGACATGTACTGGCGGTTGCCGGACCAGTTGAGCGTGGCGCGCCCGCCCTCGCCCGTGGCGCTGACCAGGCAGTTGGCCTTGGAGAGGTACCCGAGGGAGAGGAAGGTCATGCCCAGGGCGATCAGCACGCGCAGGGGCGTCCACCACCGCTGGGTACCCACGCTGCCGAACCTGCCCGTGGGGCCGCCCAGGCGCTCGATCACGCCCGCGGCAAGCGGCTCGGTGCGCGCCGGTGCTACGCGATCGACCGGGCGATCGGCTGCGCCATCGACCGGGTCATCGACGCTGGGGGAAACGGACGGTGAATCGGGCACGTCGAGCCTTTTCTATCAGATGCCGAGGAGCTCCCCGACCTCGTCGGGGATGATCTGCACCGTGTCCGCGCCCTGGTTGTAGTCCTCCGGATTCGGGCCCGGCGCGGGGCGCTGCGCCGGGGCCGGGGGCTGCGGCTGGGGGGCCGGTGCCGGGGAGGGTGCCGCCGGGGCGGGCTGCTCCGCCGGGGCCGGGCTGGGCTGCGGGGCGGGCTGCTCCGCCGGGGTATCGGGCGTGGCGGCCTGGCCGGTGTCCGCGCCCGTGGCGCCGGAGGTATCGCCCGAGTAGGACGAGGAGGAGCCGGTGCCCGCCCCCGGGGCGGCGTAGCCGCCGCCGTAGCCGCCCGTGCCCCAGGTGATCGGCCCGGCCGGGGCGAAGTCCTCGAAGTCGCGGCCCTCCAGGGCGCCGTCGAGCGTGGCCTTCCAGATGTCCGTGGGCAGGCCGGAGCCGTACATCTGGCCGCCCCAGGCGGTGAGCAGCGGGGAGTTATCCTCGGTGCCCACCCACACGGCGGTGGCGAGCTGCGGGGTGGAGCCCACCATCCAGGCGTCCTTGTTGTAGCCGGTGTCCCCGAGCTGCGTGGTGCCCGTCTTGGAGGCCGAGGGGCGCCCACCCGCCAGCGTCTTGCCGTTGGAGTAGGCGGCGATGGGCTGCATGGCGTCGATGACGTTGTCCGCCACCACCTCGTTCACGCGGCGCTCGCCCGCCTGGTCCTCGCGCTCGTAGAGGACCTCGCCGTTGGCGGTCTCGACCTTCTGCACAAAGTGCGGCTGCTGCCACACGCCCCGGTTGGTCAGCGTGGCCACCGCCACCGCCATGTCCAGGGGGCGGGACTGGTACTGGCCCAGGACGATGCCCTCGTAGGGCTGCGCTCCGTTCTCCGTCAGGGTCTCGGGGATCCCCGGCAGGGAGCGCTCGATGCCCAGGGCGTGCGCCATGTCGGCGGTGTCCTGGGTGCCGTTGGCGAGGTCGTTCTGCAGGCGGATGAAGCTGGTGTTGTGAGAGTACTTCAGGGCGTCCTTGATGGAGCAGAAGCCGCAGTTGAAGCCCTCCACGTTGTTCACGGTGATGCCGCCGGGCAGGGTGACCGGGTCCGAGGAGTAGCCGGTGGACAGCGGGATGCCCTGCTGCAGAGCGGCCGCCAGGCCGAAGATCTTAAAGGTGGAGCCGGTCTGCAGGCCCGCGTTGGCGTAGTCCCAGCCGTGGGCGTCCTCGCCCCCGTAGTAGGCCCGCACCGCGCCGGTGGCGGGCTCCACGGAGACCGCCGCCGTGCGCAGGTTCTCCTGCTCGCCCTGGAGGTTGTTGTGCACCGCGTTCACGGTGGCCTCCTGGGCCTGCTGGTCGATGGTGGTGGTCACCTTGAGCCCGCGCATGGTCACGTCCTGCTCGGTGATGCCCAGGGTCTCCAGCTCCGCCATCACCTGGTTCTTAATCATGCCGTTGGTGCCGTCGGCCTCCGTGTAGGCGCTGTAGGAGGCGGGGTCCGTGGTCTGCGGGTACACCGCCTGCGCGCGCTGCTCCGGGGTCATGCCGCCGATCTCCACCATGCCGTCGAGCACGTAGTTCCAGCGCAGCTCGGACTCGGAGCGGTTCACCCACGGGTCGAGCTGGCTGGGGCGCTGGATGGCCGCCGCGAGCACGGCCCCCTCCTCGGGGGTCAGCTCGGCGGCGTGCTTGCCAAAGTACGCCTGGGAGGCGGACTCCACGCCGTAGGCGTTGCGGCCGAAGTACACCGTGTTCAGGTAGGCGGAGAGCACCTCCTCCTTGGACCACTCGTTGGCCATCTTGGTGGAATACACCAGCTCGCGCAGCTTGCGCTCGATGGAGTGCTCGTTGCCCACCAGCATGTTCTTCACGTACTGCTGGGTGATGGTGGAGCCGCCGCCCGCGGAGCTATCCCCGCGCAGCTGGCCAAGCACCGCGCGGCCAAAGCCCGTGATGGAAAAGCCGGGGTTGGTCCAGAACTCGCGGTCCTCGGCGGCGAGCACGGCGTTGCGCATGCCCTCGGGGATCTGGTCGTAGGGGATCTGCTGGCGGTTGCCGTCCGGGGGCACGATGCGCGCCAGCTCCTCGGAGGAATCCGAGGTGAAGATCTGCGAGACCTGCTTGGCGGACAGCTCCTCCGGCTCCGGGACCTTGGCCATGATGTAGGCCGCCATGAAGCCAACGATCGGCAGGAGGATCAGGAAGCCCAGCACACCCACCGAGGTCCAGAGGATGGGTCGCTTACGAAAGCCCCGCTTGGGCTCGTCGTCCTCGTACTCCTCATCGAAGTAATCGTCCTCGTACTCGTCGTACTGGCTCTTCTTTTTTGACACCTGCGATCCCCATCGTTCAACGTGTATGTGACATGCAGGTTACTTGTTCCACCCGGCCCAGGTCTAACCCTCGCCGCGGGGGTTGCCCTGCGGTTCCCCCTCCGCCACCGCGGTAGCGGAACTGAGCAGGTGATTCCACCGGCAGCGGGGACACACCTCCACGGTGTGCACGCTGACCTCGCCGCGCTCCGCCACCAGGGCCGCGATCTCCTCCTCGCTGCGGGCGGTGCCGGAGCGCCGCCCCAGCTCCTCCCCGTGCACCCACCGCACCACGCGGGCGTCGTCGGACCCGCACACCGGGCACGGGACGGGCGCGGGCACCCCGTGGAAGCGCGCGGCGGTGACCAGGAGGAAGTCGGCGTCGCACAGCGCCTCCCTGGGCACCTGCCCGGCGCGGAACCGGCGCAGCAGACTCCGCCGCTGCCACTGATGGCTCACTTCGTAGCGGTACTGGATCACGCGCCCGAGCCTAGAGAAAAGATCGGTCAGACCTTAAACCCCCACGGTTTCCGCCTCCATACTTCCCTAGCGCTACAGTAGAATCTATGAGTTCCCCCACCCCAGAAGAGGTGGCGCGAAAGGTACGACCCGCGCTGACCAAGCTGTATGTGATGTACTTCCGCGTTGCCGACCAGTCCAACCTCACCGGCCCGCAGCTTTCCATCATGACCCGGATGAAGGAAAACGGGGAGTCACGGATCAGCCACCTGGCCAAGGAAGAGGGGATCCGCATGCCCACCGCCTCCAACGCGCTGCACCAGCTAGAGCAGCGCGGGATGGTGGAGCGCATCCGCGACACCCAGGATCGCCGCGGCGTGCGCGTGCGCCTCACGGAGCTGGGGCTTACCGAGCTGGAGCGGGTGGGGGAGGAGCGTACCAAAAACCTGACGGGGATGCTCAAGCAGCTCTCCGATGAGGAACTCAACCGCGCCGACGAGCTGGTAGACATTATCAACTCTCTGGCCGCCACGTACGGCACCCCCGACGCCCCGCAGTAGTACCGCAGTAGTATCTCCCTCGATACCCCGCAGTCCATTCCCACGCAGTCCCACGGGAGGGTATGTAGATGACCACGGCGCACTCGGAGGAGGGCGGCCCCCAGCGCATCCTCGTGGCATGGCGGCCCGACGCCCCCAGCACCGACGCCATCGACTTTGCCGCCTGGCTTTCCCGCACCACCGACGTGCGCATCCGCGTGGTCACCACGTTCCTGCGCCCCTGGCCCGCGACGTCGCTGCAAAAGCTCGGGGGCAAGTACCGCAAGTGGCACGAGAAGCAGCGGCGCGCCTGCCACAAGGCCGTGACCAGGGCGTTGCAGCGCGCGCAGATCGAGCCCGGGCACTGGGATAAGGACGTCTCCGTGTTCGTGGACGGCCCCTCCCAGCCCGCGCTGCTCACCGAGGCCGCCGAGGAGTTCTCCGCCCACCTGGTGATCCTGGGCTCCCAGGCCGCCGCCCCCAAGGGGCGCTTCGTGGCCAACTCCACCGCGGACGCCCTGCTTCACTCCTCCCCCACGGCGCTGGGGCTGGTGCCGCGCTCGGCCAAGCTCTCCAAGCACGGGGTGCGGCGAGTGAACTTCGCCTACCTGGGCACCGAGCACGCCGACCACGACCCCAGCCTGGCCTACGCCGCCCGCATGGCCGCCACCTGGAAAACCCCGCTGCGCATCCTCTCCTTCTCCCCCTCCGGCATCGCGGACGCCTCCCTGGAGGGCAGCCTGAACCTGGGCAAGGAGCTGGCGCACGACTGGCGCGAGCACTCGCTGGCCATGCTGGACCGCGCCCGGGACTGGATCGCCTCCCTCTACCCCAGCCTGGAGCTGGAGTCCGAGGTGGGAACCGGGCCCGGGTGGTCCGGCGCCGTGGACGCCCTCAAGTGGAAGAAGGGCGACCTGCTGTGCCTGGGATCCAACCCCCTGGGGGCCATCGAGCGCGTCTTCGTGGGCAGCGCGGCCATGGACCTCCTGCCGCACGTGCGCGTGCCCGTGATCGTCTACCCCGTACCCCGCCGCTAGAACGCCACTAGAACGCCGCTAGAAAACCGAAAGGACGCCGCCATGCCGCACGCACTCGTCACCGGAGCCAGCAGGGGAGTGGGCCACCGGGTGGCCCGGCTGCTTCTCGACGCCGGCTGGACCGTGACCGCCCAGTACCGCACCGACCCGGACCCCGCGCTGCCCGCCCAGTGGTGGCAGGCGGACTTCTCCGCGCCCCTGCCCGCCGAGGCCCCGCTCCCCGAGCGGCTCGACGCCCTCATCCACTGCGCCGGGGTGTGCCCCATCGGCACCGCCGCCGAGACCCCGCGCGCCGCCTGGGAGGAATCGCTCGCCGTGAACCTCCACGCCCCCGTGGAGCTGACCGCCCGCCTGCTGCCCGCGCTGCGGGGCGCGGGCGGGCACGTGGTGTACGTGAACTCCGGGGCCGGGCTGCACTCCAAGCCCCGCTGGTCCGCGTACTCCTCCGCCAAGCACGCCGCCCGCGCCTGGTGCGACGCCCTGCGCGCCGAGGAGCCCGAGATCAAGGTGAGCAGCGTGTACCCCGGGCGCATCGCCACGGACATGCAGCGCGGCATCGTGGAGGAGCTGGGCGAGCGGTGGAACCCCGAGGCCTACCTCACCGCCGACGAGGTGGCCCGGGCGATCGTGGACGCCCTGGGCACCCGCGCCACCGACGTGCAGGTGCGGCCGTGAACCCGTTTTCCCGCACCCAGCCGGAGCACCCCGAAAACGATCTGCACGGCGACGCCGACGACGCCAACAAGATCCCGCCCGCCCCGCGCTCGGCGGAGGACCTGACCAGGCTCACCGACCCCGCCGTGCAGCACGCCCGCAACCAGGCCTCCACCCGCCAGGCCCTGTGGTGGCTGGGCGGCACGGTGGTGGGCTCCGCCGTGGTCTCCCTCGCCCTGGCGCTGGTGGCGCGCGCCCTCGGCGGCCCCTACTGCGAGGCGGGGCAGGCCGCCTGGCTCTGCTCCCGGGACGCGCAGGTGTGGTGGGGCGTGGGCTCCGCCGTGGTGCCGGTGGGCGGGCTGCTCGGCTGCATGATCCTCATGGTGCGCAAGCTCCAGCGCTACACCCGGTGGCGGGCCTGGATGGGCGTGTTCTGGGTGCTCGTGCCCCACGCCATGTTGTGGATGACCACCACGCTGCCCTACGCGATTATAGGCGGCAGCGCGGTGGGGTAGGGCCCGCCCCTAGTCCGCGGTGTTCCCGGCGTTGCTGGCGTCCACTGTGGTGCTGGCGTCCTCCGCGCGGGAGTCCAGCACCACCTCGAACTCCAGCAGCTCCGCGTTGGTGGCGGCGGGGCGGCGCTTCTCCTGCCCCTCCTCGCCCTCGCCGTGGGCGGCCGCCGCGCGGTTATCGCGCCAGTGCGCATACGAGGCCTCGTCCTTCCACCAGGTGACCACGAAATAGCGCTCCTCGCCCGCCGTGGGGCGCAGCAACTGGAAGCCCTCGAAGCCGGGGGCGCTGTCCACGGAATGCTTGCGGGCGGCAAAGCGCTCCTCCAGCGTGGCGGCGGCCTCGGCGGGAACGGTCAGGGCGTTGATCTTCACGATGCTCATGCCGCCCAGCATAACCCCGCGCGGCCGCGCACCATGCTCGGAGGCGGCACCGCGCCCGGACGGCGGCCCTACGGTTCCTGCGATTCCTGCGCGGACCGCCCCTCCGAAGCCCTCTCCATCGCCGTGCCCAGCACCAGCGCCCCGAGGAGGGTGAGTTTCCAGCTCAGCGCGCTCCAGCTCCACTCGCCGGGCCGGAGCACCAGCGTGTGCAGCACCACCAGGGCCACGTAGCCCGCGTACAGGGCGCAGATATAGGGCCAGCGAGAAAGGCCGCGAAGGAGCCAGGCCGCCAGCGGCAACAAGGCGGTGGCCGCCACGAGGGCCACCGCCGCCGGGCCTCCGTGCTCCGTGAGCGCGCGATAACTCCCCGAGAGGAAAACCACCGTGGTGAGCGTCAGCCCCACCGCCGCCCTGGTACTCCATCCGCGCACGGGCTGGCTCCTTCCCACTATCGACGTCACACCACCGGCGAGCCGCAGGCGGCCCTCACGGGGCACGAGTGTACGGGATGAGGCGGGTGGACGATGGCGCGGTGGTGTGTAGTGCTCAGGGCGCTATGCCATCGCCGCCGCCAGGCACTCCTCCCGCCCGCAGTGGCGCAGCCCCTCGCCCCGCCAGCAGGAGTCGCAGATGAGCACCTGGCGGCGGCAGCCCTCCTCGTTGGCGCAGTTGCGGAAGGAGGTGGTGTGCTCCCCGCAGTGCACGCAGCGGCCCAGCCTCGCGGGGTCGATGCCAAAGTTCATGGTCATGCGGCGATCAAAGACGTACAGGGAGCCCTCCCACAGCCCCTTGTTGCCGTAGGCCTCCCCGTAGCGAACGATGCCGCCGTCGATCTGGTACACCTCCTTGAAGCCCCGGTTCCGCATCAACGCGGACAGCACCTCGCACCGGATGCCGCCGGTGCAGTAGGTGACCACCGGGCGGTCCTTGAGGGCGTCGTACTTGCCGGATTCCAGCTCCGCGATGAAGTCGTGCGTGGTACGGACGTCGGGGACCACGGCGTTCTTGAAGCGACCGATCTGCGCCTCCATCGCGTTGCGCCCGTCGAAGAACACGACGTCCTCGCCCCGGCGCTCCACCAGCTCGTTGACCTCGTGCGGCTTGAGGTGCACGCCGCCGCCGATCACGCCGCCCTCGTCCACGCGGAGTTCCTCCGGCGCCCCGAAGGCCACGATCTCCTCGCGCGCCTTGACCGAGAGGCGGGGAAAATCCTCGGCACCGCCCTCCGACCACTTGAACTCCATGCCCTTAAAGCCGGGGTAATCGCGCGTCTTTTTGATGTAGCGCTTGCACGCCTCGATGTCCCCGCCCAGGGTGCCGTTGATCCCGTGCCTGGCCACGAGGATGCGGCCGCGCAGGCCCAGCGACTCGCACAGATCCCGCTGCCAGAGCTTGACGGCCTCCGGGTCCGCGATGGGGGTGAACTTGTAGTAAAGAAGAATCTTGCCGAGCGACACGGGACTATTCTATCACCACAGATTCTATGCCATGCGATATACTGTAGAAAATAATCTGCTCATGCCACAGATAGAAATAAAGAGAAGGCCATAAAACATGCCATTAAACTTCTGCGGAAAAAATGTATCTATTTTAGAGAGTTATAGCGGAGAGGACTTTTCCCATCAGAACCTAGACATGCTGTCCGCCTACGGCTTAACCATAGAAAATGTAAGCTTCAAGGGATCATCACTCAGGCACGCTGGCTTCACACTCTCTACCTTGATCAATGTTGACTTCACTGACGCAGACCTCCGAGACGCGTGGCTGAACGATACCGAACTTGACGGATGCATATTCACCAATGCAGATCTACGCGGAGCCAAGTTAGAAATGTCTAATATAACGCCGGAGCAATTGCGAAGCGCGCGGACAGACGAAACAACCAGGTTACACTGTTAAATTCTCCACGAGAAACTACAAAGAAAGTAGCACACCTACAGAATAAGCAGATGCACCTACCAGCGAGCGACATCATCATTGATGACGCTCGTGAATATATTTATTGCAATTGGGGCGATCGAGCAACCCAATCAGGACACTTATCACCAAGCCCCTGATCGCGACTCCAAGGGCAGAACGTCGTAACAACCCCTTGACTTTTACCGTCAAAGCTATTATTAATCTTGTAACGCACTACTGTGCGCACATTCCTCACTTCAGCATTCCTACACAGCAAGTATCCAATCCTACATTTAGTATGGACCATAGGAAGCTCATATACCATCGCTTCCATCTCCCCCACATCCTCCCTGTGATAAAATGGTGCCCACCTGGAAACCACACGCGCAGAATTACGAGGAAGCCCATGTTTACTCACAATTTTATCAGCAATATTCTTCCTTAAATTTACCTTCTTCCCATCGGCAGATATCCACGAATCAACAATCTCATGGTCTGATTTATTTTTGAATAAATTTAAAGGCGCGACACCTACCGAATTTTTGACAAACCCTTCGGCCTGACTCTTGACCATTTCAATGACCGGCAAGCGTGACGTTCCTTCAATATAGCCAAAATCAACGCCAAAATCCATACCCGGGAGTGGTATAGACGGTATGGACGGTATCGCAGGAATGAGGTTTGCCCTCACAGAAGAAGCTGCACTCGCATTAGCGTGAACTTGACCGCCAAATAAAAGTGCAGAGACAAGCATCAGTATGCTTAAGATCTTATTTCTCACTATACCCCCTCAATACAGCACCCCTTTTTACGGGATGCGACATTAGTAGCGATTCAACCCGCACCGTTATGATCATGATAGCACACATACCGCTACTGATGGCTCCTTACCCCCAATCGGGGTATACCCACGGCAACTGAAACGATCCACCCCTCGCCACACCCCTTGAGAGCATCGTTCAATGCCGCCGGGCTCCTAGCATCGCAGCCGTATCACCACTTGCTCGATACCAACCAGAAAGGTTCTCATGAGCAGCAAGAAGATTCGCGTGGCCATCGCCGGGGTGGGCAACTGCGCCACCTCCCTGATCCAGGGCGTGGAGTACTACCGCGATACCCCCGCCAGCGAGACCGTCCCCGGCCTCATGCACGTGCAGTTCGGGGACTATCACGTGGGAGACATCGAGTTCGTCGCGGCCTTCGACGTGGACGCCGCCAAGGTGGGCCGGGATCTCGCGGACGCCACCCGCGCCTCGCGCAACTGCACCATCACCATCGCGGAGGTGCCCCCGCTCGGCGTGACCGTGCAGCGCGGGCCGACCCTCGACGGCCTGGGCACCCACTACCGGCAGGCGGTGGAGGAATCCGAGGCGCCCGAGGTGGACGTGGCCGCCGCGCTGCGCGAGGCCCGTGCGGACGTCCTCGTTTCCTTCCTCCCCGTGGGCTCCGAGCGCGCCGATAAGGCCTACGCCCAGGCGGCACTGGACGCCGGGTGCGCCTTCGTCAACGCGTTGCCGGTGTTCATCGCCTCCGACCCCGAGTGGGCGGAAAAGTTCCGTAAGGCGGGCCTGCCGATCGTCGGGGACGACGTGAAGTCCCAGGTGGGGGCCACCATCACCCACCGGGTGCTGGCCCGGCTCTTCGAGGAGCGCGGGGTGCGGCTGGATCACACCATGCAGCTCAACGTGGGCGGCAACATGGACTTCCAGAACATGCTCGACCGCGAGCGCCTGGAGTCCAAGAAGATCTCCAAGACGCAGTCCGTGACCTCCAACCTCAGCAGCGGCCCCCTCGCCGGAAAGACCAGCGACCGCAACGTGCACATCGGCCCCTCCGACTACGTGGAGTGGCTGGACGACCGCAAGTGGGCCTACGTGCGCCTGGAGGGAACCACCTTCGGCGGGGTGCCCCTGAACCTGGAGTACAAGCTGGAGGTCTGGGATTCGCCCAACTCCGCGGGCATTATCATCGACGCCCTCCGCGCCGCCAAGATCGCCCTGGATAGGGGAGTGGGCGGGCCGATCATGGCGGCCTCGTCCTACCTGATGAAGTCCCCGCCGGAGCAGCTTCCCGACGACCTCGCCCGGCAGCGCCTGGAGGAGTTCATCACCGGCTAGATACACCACACCCCCGGCGGGGTTCCCCGCCGGGGGTGTGGGATCTGCGGCCTCCTACTCGTACCGCAGGGCCTCGATAGGGTTGAGCTTGGCGGCCTTGTTCGCCGGGTAGTACCCGAAGAACATGCCGATGGCCATCGAGAAGAGCAGGGAGATGAGCACGCCGTCGAGCGGGGGCAGCACCACCGCGCCCACGAAGGACGCGGCGAACATGCCCAGCGCGCCGCCCAGCACCACGCCGATGATCCCGCCGAGCAGGCACACGATCATGGCCTCGATGATGAACTGGAGGCGGATGTCGCGGCGGCGGGCACCGAGGGCCTTGCGCACGCCGATCTCCCGGGTGCGCTCGGTGACGGTGACCAGCATGATGTTCATGACGCCGATGCCGCCCACCAGCAGGGAGATGCCGCCGATGGCGGTCACCGCGAGGGACATGCTGCCAATCACGGAGTTGACCTCGTCCACCTGCTTCTGGAAGTCGCTCACCCGCACCATGGCGTTCTCGTTGGCGGCGTAGATGCCGTCGAAGTACCCCTGGATGTCCGCCTTCACCTGCTCGCGGTCGGCCTCGGGGGAGAGGCGCACGCTGACCTGGCCGAGCAGCGAGGAGTAGGAGGCGATCTCCTTGAAGGAGGTGTAGGGGATGTAGGCGTTGGCCATGCCGAAGCCGCCGCCGAAGAAGCCCTGGTCGTTATCGCCCTTGTACACGCCCACCACGCGGAAGAGGGTCTCGTCCTCATCGCTGCTGATGAGGGAGACCTCGGAGCCGAGCGCGGCGGAGGCGTCGCCGTGGAAGAGGGTATCCACGGCCTCCGGGCCGAGCACCACGACCTTGCGGTTGTTGTCCAGGTCCTCGTCCGTGATGGCGCGGCCGTACTCCACCTCCACGGAGTTCATGCTCAGGTAGTCCGGGTTGACGCCGTTGATCTGGACGGAGGATTCCCCGGACTCGTTGACCGCGTTGCCGGAGAGGTAACTGTTTTCCCCGATGCCCACGCCGTCGATGACGTCGTCGAACTGCTCGCGCAGGTCGTTCAGCATCTCCGGGGTGAGCTCGTCCTCCTCGTTGGACACGGAGCTGCCGTAGTAGTACATCTCCTCGTCCCCCTCCTCGCCGGGGAAGGAGACCGTCTCCTCGTCCTCGTCCGGGCGATCCTGGACGGAGACCTGGAGGTCGCTGGCGCCCAGGCGGGCGAGGCCCTCGGTGGCCTCGTTCTTCATCGCCGCGCCGATGGTCTGAATGGTAATCACCGAGGCGATGCCGATGATGATGCCCAGGAGGGTCAGCAGCGAGCGCATCTTGTTGGTGCGCATGCTGCCCAGGGCTAGGCGGATGGCTTCGACCATGCTCACAGGTAGCCTCCTGACTCGACGTCCACGCGGCCGTCCACGAGGGTGATGGTGCGATCGGTTTCCTGGGCCAGCTCCGGGTTGTGCGTAATAAAGACGATGGAGCGGCCCATCTCCTCGTGCAGGCTGTGGAAGATGTCCATGACCATGCGGCCGGTGCGGCTGTCCAGGGCGCCGGTGGGCTCGTCGGCAAGCAGAATGTCCGGGTCGTTGGCCAGGGCGCGGGCGATGGCCACGCGCTGCTTCTGGCCGCCGGAGAGCTCGGAGGGCTGGTGATCCACGCGGTCGCTCATGCCCACCAGGCCCAGCAGGTCCTTGGCCCGCGCGGTGCGCTCGCGGGGGTTGATGCCCGCGTACATCATGGGCATCTCCACGTTGCGCAGGGCGCTGATGCGGCTGATCAGGTTGAAGTTCTGGAACACAAAGCCGATGGTCTTGGCGCGGGTGGCGGCCAGGGCGTTATCGTCCGAGTCGAGCACGTTCACGCCGTCGAGCCAGTACCCGCCGGAGGTGGGGCGGTCCAGGAGCCCGATGATGTTCATCAGGGTGGACTTGCCGGAACCGGAAGAGCCCACCACGGAGAGGAACTCCCCGTGGCGCACCGAGAGATCAATGCCGTGGAGCACCGTAAGCTCGTTCGGAGAGCCCTGGTTAAAGGTTTTCACGATCGAGCGTAACTCGATCAAGGTGCGCTGCTGTTCTTCCATGAGGTCGATTCTGCCCTCTCAATCCCTTCTCTAGCCCGCTGTTAGGACGGCAAGCCGTCGGACACATCGACCTTCTTGCCCTCGAGATCCTGATACATGTAGGGCTGGAGGATCACGCGATCGCTGCTCTTGAGGTCGCTGCCGTTGACCGCGACGAGGTAGCCGTCCGTCTCGCCGGTCTCCACCTCGCGCTCCACCACGCGGGAATCGCGGGTGACCACCAGCACCGCCTCGCTGCCGCTCTCGGAGCTGTACACCGACTCCGCGGGCACCGCCATGGTGTCCTTGGCGATCTCCTGCAGGATCTTGGCGCGGGCCGAGGCGCCCATGCGCAGGCCCTCGGTATCGCCCGTGACGGCGATCTCCACCGGGAAGGTCACCTTGGCGCCGCTGCCCGCCGAGGAGGAGGACCCCATCGCGGAGGAGCTATCCTCCTGCGGGGCCGTGCCGCCGGCCACGGGGGAGACGGAGACGACCTCGCCGGTGAACTCCTTGTCCCCGGTCGCGGGGGTGGTGAAGGTCACCTGGGAGCCCTCCGTCACCTTGTCGATGTCCGTCTCCTTGACCTCGCCGCGCATCTTGAAGGCGGAGTCGTCGGCCACCACCATCATGGTGCCCTCGGCGTTCTGCCCCTCCTTGACGCGCACCTCGGTGATCACGCCGTCCATCGGGGCCTTCACGGAGGCGTCGTCGATCTGCTTGCGCAGCTTCTCCACGGCCTTCTCGGCCTCTTTGTCCGCGTCCTCCGCGCTCTTGCGGGTATCGCGCACCACCTTGGCCTGGGCGTCCACGTCCTTCTGGGTCACGCCGGTGTCCACCACGTTGGCCTCGGCCAGCGCCTGCTGCAGGGCCTCGGGCTCGATCTCCGGGTTGGAGCGCGCCTGGTCCAGGGTGTACTCCTTGCCGTCGTACACGATGGTGGCGTTGCCGCGCGCGGCCTCGGCCTTGAGCCGCTCGTACTCCTTCTCGGCGGCGGCCACGGCCTCGTCGCCCTCCTTGCGCACCGCGTCCGCGTGGCGCTCGGCCTCCGCGAGCTGCTCCTTGAGGTCGTCGGCGTTGAGGGAGGCCAGGACCTGGTCCTTCTCCACGCGGTCGCCCACGGCCACGTCGAGCTTTTCCACCTTGGCCGCGCCCGGGGCGGAGATGACCTGCTGGCTCTCCGGCTCGATGGTGGCGGACACCGCGATGCGGTTGACGATGCCCTCGGTGGACACCGGCTGGAGGTCCATGCTGGTCAGCTCGGAGTCCCCGGAGGAATCCCCGCCGCCGAACACGGAGCGGCACCCGAGGAACACGAGCAGGAGCAGCAGGAGGAGGCCCAGCAGGGCCAGGAGGGTGCGGCGGCGCTTCTTCTTGCGCTCCTCCTCCGCGTGGTCCTCGCCCAGCACGGCGGAGGCCGAGGACTCCTCCGTGGCCTCCTCGGTCTCGCCCTCGGGGGACTCGGTGGGCTCCTCATCCCCCTCGGGGGCCTCGCCGGAGCCCTCCGTGTCCTCCGTACCCTCGGCACCCGCAGAGCCGAAGCGGCGGGACAGCGCCGAGGAACCCGCGGCCCCGGCCGCGCCGGCCGCCAGGCCCGCCGCGCCGAAGCCCACGTTGTCCACGTCCGCGGCGCCGATCCCGGAGGCGCCCGCGGTGGTGTTGCCCGCCGCGATCTCCGTCTGCGCGGTGGGGCGCTCCGCGCCGTGATCGGCGGCCTCCCGATCCCCCTCCACGGATTCGACCTCGGGGGACTCGCGGGACACCCGGGGCTCGGCGGCGCCCGTGGCCCCGGCGGCCTCGGTGGTCACGAGGTCCTCCTCCTTCCCGTTGCGGGGCGGCATGGGAACCTCGTTATAGAGGGAACCTTCAATGAGCTTTGGCGGGTCATTCTCAGTATTCACGCGCATATCCCCCGGCCCCTCGCCCGCCGTGCGCGGGCGGCCGTAAGGCTGGGGCCGGGGTTCTCCTTTCACCAGGTTAAGAGGTGCTCCACAGTTTTGTTGGTACTGAGGTTATCGCATACCCGCGCAACCTGGCGGACAAACACCCCCGCCGGACCCTCCTTTATAGGTACAGGTACGTCACCCGCGTGAAGCGCCGCCGGGCGCACGCCGCCTAGCGCTTGCGGTACAGCGCCCGGCGCTGATACTTGGGCTCCGAGGTGACCAGGACCCCCAGGTTGCGGAAGATTCCCTCGTCCACGGAGCCCAGGATGGTGGTGGTGTGGCAGTCGCACCCGCGCAGGTTCTTCAGCTCCGCCACCGCCCGGCGCGCCTCCTCCGAGCGCGCGGCGGACACGGACAGCGCGATGAGGACCTCGTCCGTGTGCAGGCGGGGGTTGCGGGAACCCAGGTGCTGCGTTTTCAGGGTCTGGATCGGCTCGATGGAATCCGGTGACAGCAGATTCACAGACTTATCGATCCCGGCCAGGTGCTTCAGCGCGTTGAGCAGCATCGCGGACGAGCAGCCCAGCAGATCGGAGGTCTTGCCCGTGATGATGGTGCCGTCGGCCAGCTCGATCGCGGAGGCCGGGCCGCCGGTGGCCTCCTCCACCCGCAGCGCGGGCGCCACCACGCGGCGGTCCTCGGTGCTCACCCCGGCCTTGCTCATCACCATCGCCACCCGCTCCGAGAGGACCGGGTCGCGCTCCTCGCGGCGCTCGTCCACCAGGGCCTTGTAGTAGCGGCGGATGATCTCCTGCCGGGAGGCCGCGCGGCAGGCGGCGTCGTCGCTCATGGCGTACCCGGCCATGTTCACGCCCATGTCGGTGGGGGACTGGTAGGGCGAGCCCCCGGCGATGGTCTCCAGCATGGACTTGAGCAGGGGGAACACCTCGACGTCGCGGTTGTAGCTGGTCACCTGCTTGCCGTAGGCGGAGAGGTGGAAGGGGTCGATGACGTTGATGTCGTCCAGGTCCACCGTGGCCGCCTCGTAGGCCAGGTTCACCGGGTGCTCCAGGGGAAGGTTCCAGATGGGGAAGGTCTCGAACTTGGCGTAACCGGCCTGGATGCCCCGCTTGTACTCGTGGTACACCTGGCTCAGGCAGGTGGCCAGCTTCCCGGAGCCCGGCCCCGGCGCGGTGACCACCACCAGGTCGCGGGTGGTCTCCACGTACTCGTTGCGGCCAAAGCCCTCCTCGCTGATGATGCGGGCGGTATCCGTGGGGTATCCCGGGATCACGCGGTGGCGGGCCACGGACAGGCCCAGCTTTTCCAGCCGGGCGATGAAGTCCTGGGCCAGGGAGTTGGAGTCCTCGAGCTGCGTCATCACCACGTTGTTGACCGTAAAACCGCGCTCGCGGAACACGTCCACGAGGCGCAGGGCGTCCTCCTCGTAGGGGATGCCCAGGTCCGCGCGCACCTTCTGGCGCTGCAGGTCCTTGGCGTTCACGCACACCACGATCTCCACCTCGTCGCGGATGTGCTCCAGCATGGCGATCTTGTTATCCGGCGTGAAGCCGGGCAGCACGCGGGAGGCGTGGAGGTCGTCGAAAAGCTTGCCGCCCATCTCCAGGTAGAGCTTGCCGCCGATGCGGGCGCGGCGCTCGCTGATGTGCTCGGACTGCATCCGAATGTACTTTTCCCGATCAAAACCCTGGATCATGCCTTACCCTTCCGCTCATCCTCGCTCAACCGCCTCAGCATACCGCCGCCCTATACTGTTGCCCATGCCGGAAGGTCACGTCATCCACGGGCTCGCCCACCGCCTCAGCGCCGAGTTCGGCGGCAGCGCGGTGGAGGTCGTATCCCCCCAGGGCCGCTTTGCCCGCGAGGCCGCGCTGCTCAACGGCCACCGCCTCGAGCGCGCCGAGGCCTGGGGCAAGCACCTCTTTATCACCTTCGACGCCCCCGCCCCGGAGCACGTCGTGTACATCCACCTGGGGCTCATCGGGAAGCTCGCGGTGCACCCGCACGCCGCACCCATAGGGCAGGTGCGCCTGCGCATCACCGACGGCCACACCGCCGCCGACCTGCACGGCCCCCAGTGGTGCCGGCTCATCACCGAGGAGGAGCGCGCCCTCGCGATTGCCAAGCAGGGCGCGGACCCGCTGCGCGCGGACGCCAAGCCCCAGCCGATCCTCGACAGCGTGCTGCGCTCCCGCCGCCCCATCGGCTCCCTGCTCATGGACCAGCGGCTCTTCGCCGGGGTGGGCAACATCTACCGCGCGGAAACGCTCTTCCGCCTCGGGATCTCCCCCTTTACCCCCGGGCGCGACCTACACCCGGACACCGCCCGCGCCCTCTGGGAGGACCTCGTGGATCTCATGCGGGTGGGGGTGGAGCGCGGGCGGATCGACACGGTGCGCGAGGAGCACACCCCGGAGGCGATGGGCCGCCCGCCGCGCAAGGACGACCACGGCGGCGAGGTGTACGTGTACCGGCGCGAGGGCCAGCCCTGCTACGTGTGCGGCGCGCCCGTGCGCCTTCAGGCCATGGAGGGGCGCAACCTCTTCTGGTGCCCGTCCTGCCAGCCCGAGGCCGCCGCGCGCACCTCCTGATCGCTCAGGCGGCGGGCGCGGCCGTCGCTCATCTCCACGGCGGCGTCCGCCACCGCGAGCTGGGAGCGATCGTGGGTGACCAGGAGGGTGGCCACCCGGCGCTCGTCGGTCAGCCGACGCAGGAGGGTCACGATCTCCTCCGAGAGGGCGCGATCCAGCGCCGAGGTCGGCTCGTCCGCCAGGATCACCGCCGGATCCCCCATGAGCGCGCGGGCGATGTTCACCCGCTGGCGCTGGCCCCCGGAGAGCTCCTGCACGCGCCGGTGCCCCAGGCCACCCAGGCCCACCTCCTCCAGCAGGGAGTCCGCCCGCCGGGCGCGGCCGCCGCGCAGCCCGCCCACCCCGCGCAGGTGATCCGCCACGAGGAGCTGCTCGCGCACCGTCAGGGCGGGCAGCAGGTTGGGGTTCTGAAAGATCATGCCGATGCGCTCGCGGCGCACCCGGGAGCGCCCGGACTCGTCGAGCCCGTGCAGGGCCTGGGAATCCACCCACACCTCGCCCGAGCTGGGCACGATCAGCCCCGCCAGCACGGAGAGCAGGGTGGACTTGCCGGAGCCGGACTCGCCCACCACGGCGGCCAGCGCGCCCGCCGGGACGCTCAGGCTCACCTCGTCCAGAGCGGTCACGGTTCCGGTGCCATCGGGAAAGACGCAGGTTACGCGGTCAAGGGAAAGGGTCATGGTGGGAAAGCCTCCTTGGGGTTACGGATGATGCCTTAGCTGTTCAGTGCCATCTGCGGGTCCACGGCGGCCACCTTGCGCGTGGCCAGCCAGGCGCCCAGCAGGCCCAGGGCCAGCACGCCCGCCGCGGGCGCCGCCACCGTGGCGGCGGACAGGTCGAAGGGCACCGCCCGGCGCGCCAGCAGGCCCAGGCCCGTGGCCAGCCCCGCCCCCACGGCGGCCCCCGCGCCCAGGACCAGCGCCGCCTGGCCGAGGCTATCGCGCAGCACGTAGCCCCGGGACGCCCCCAACGCCCGCAGCACCGCGATGTCCCGGGTGCGCTGGATGGTCCACACGCTCAGGAAGGCCAGGATGACCAGCGCGGAGATGCCGTAGAGCAGCCCCTGGATGGACAGCAGGGAACCGCGCTCGGACTGGTAGGCCGCCAGGCCGCCGAAGGAATCCCGCACGCTGACCGCCGTGGAGCCCGTGGCCTCCTCCGTGTCCCGCCAGGAATCCTGCGGATCGCCCTCCACCATGAGCACGGTGGGGGAGGGGGAGTGCGCCACCTCCTTCCAGGTGTTCAGGCTCACCCACGCCACCGGCAGGTGGCTGTAGTACTCCTCCGGCGCGGCGCCCGCCACCGGCAGGCTTACCCCGCCCATGCTGAGCCGTTCCGGGAGTCCGGCCCCCGAGGCGTCGATACCCTCCGGCAGGAGCACCCCCTCCTCGGGAACCTCCCCGCCGCCGGGCACCCGGCTACCCGCGGGCAGCCCGAACACCGCCACGGCGGCGGTGGTCTCGCCCCAGTGCGCGCTCGTCTGGCTCACGCCCAGCGGCGTGACGGACTCCACCCCGGGGGTCTCCCGCCAGGCGCCCTCTGTGCCCTCTGTGCCCTCCGACACCGTGGACTCCACGAAGTCGATCTCCGGGCTGAACACGTAGCGCTGCGGGTCCAGCGCCTCCAGCGCGGAGGTATTCTGCTTGCCCAGGCCGCCCGTGAGCCCCGTGAGCATCACCAGGAGCAGCACGATGAGCGACACCACGGTGCCCAGCAGGCTGAAGCGGCCCCACGCGCGGCGGATATCCCGCACACCAAGGAACATGCTGTGTCTTCCTTTCCGTTTATTCTTGCGCCGCGCCCCGGGCCCCGTCGGCAGACGCCCAGGCGCGATCCGTTACCCCTCATCCTGCTGGCCACGCGCGCCGCGCACATCGGCTGAGCACCGGATTCTGCCATCGGCCATTCGGCCGATGTGGGCCGCCGCCCGCCCCTCTAGGCTGGGCCGCGTGTCCCTTCCTCCCCGCAGCTCGCTCGACCGCATCCTGGAGACCATGCGCGTGGGCCTCCACGTGCTCTTCGCCCTCCTGCTCGCCCTCGGCGTGGGCACCACCCTGGCGGCGCTGCGCTCCGGCGGTCTCGACGGCCCCGACCTCGACGCCACCCCGCTCGGGGCCACCGGCGCGGCGGGACGGCGCGCCGCGACCGCCGCCATGCTGCTGCTCGCCGCCGCCCTCGCCGCCACCTACCTGGCGGGCACGGTGTGGGAGAACCGCTTCGCCCGCCGCCGCACCCAGCGCGACCCCGCCGCCTACCGCGCGGCGTGGCTGGGGCTCGTGCTCGGCCAGTGGCTGGGACTGATCCTGCTCAGCGCCCACTTCGTGTGGCTGCTGTTCCCCCTGACCTTCCTCGTCTGGCACGCCGTGCCCCGCGACCTCGTGGGCTTCCTCCTCACCGCCCTAAGCTGGGGGCTCGGCGTGGGCATCCCCGCCGCCGGGTGGCCCCTGCTCACCGGCGCGCCGGGGTGGGGGCTCGGCGGCGTGTTCGGCCCCCTCCTCGGCGTGGGCTTCGCCTCCGGCTGCTACTTCGCCTACCGGGCGCTGCACCGGGAGGCCGCCCACCACCGCCGGGTGGCCGAGCAGCTCGCCGCCACCCAGGAGCGGCTCCTCCTCGCGGAGAACAACGCGGGGCGCCTGGCCGAGCGCGAGCGCCTCTCCCGGGAGATCCACGACACCCTCGCCCAGGGGCTCAACTCCATCGTGCTCTTCTCCCGCGCCTGCCAGAAGAACCTGCGCGCCCTCGCCACCGAGGGCGCGCAGGGCTCGCAAGGCACGGAGGCCTCAGAGGGGGCGGAGGGTACGAAGGAGGCGGAGCCCTCGGGGGCGATAGGCGCCGCCCGGGACAGCAACCGGCGGCTCACCACCGCACGGGAGCAGCTCGCCACCATTCACTCCGTGGCCACGGAAAACCTCGCGGAGGCCCGCCTCCTCGTCGCCGGGGGAGCCCCGAACACCGGGGACCTCTCCCGCGCCCTGTCCGATCTCGGGGCGCGCGTCACCGAGCGCCACGGCCTGCCCGTGGAGGTCGTGGCCCCCGCCGAGGCCACCTCGGGCCTGCCCGCCGAGGTCTCCACCACGCTGCTGCGCGTGGCCCAGGAGGCGCTGACCAACGTGGTGCGCCACGCCCACGCCACCCGCGCCCGCCTCACCCTGGCCCGCTGGGACGCGGAGATCGCCCTGGACGTCTACGACGACGGCACCGGCTTCGACCCCGCCTCCGCGCGCGGCTACGGCCTGCCCGGCATCCGCGCCCGCCTCGACGAGCTGGGCGGCGGCCTGCACATCGACTCCTCCCCGCGCGGCACCGTGGTGGCGGCGCGGGTACCGTGGGAGCAATCATGATACGAGTGATGCTCATCGACGATCACCCCGTGGTGCGGGCCGGGCTGCGCGCCATCCTCGACAGCTTCGAGGACATCACCGTGGTGGCCGAGGGCGCCGAGGGACCACGGCCGGGGGACATCCCCTCCGAGGTGGACGTGGTGGTCATGGACATCCAGATGCCCGGCACCGACGGCATCGCCGCCACCCAGGCCCTCCACGAGGCGGGCGGCCCGCCCGTGCTGATCCTCACCACCTACGACGCCCAGGCGGACATCGTGGCCGCCCTCTCCGCCGGGGCGCTGGGCTACCTGCTCAAGGACGCCCCCGAGGAGGAGCTGCACCGGGCCGTGGTGGCCACCGCGCGCGGGCAACGCACCCTTTCCCCCGAGGTGGCCACCGCGCTCGCGGAGCGGCTGGGCCGCCCCCAGGAATCCCTCTCCGCCCGGGAGACGGAGATCCTGCGCGCCCTGGAGACCGGGGCCACCAACCGGCAACTGGCGGACTCCCTGTTCATCTCCCTGGGCACCGTGAAAACGCACCTGCTGCACATCTACCAAAAGCTGGGCGTGGATAACCGCACCGCGGCCATCGCCGCCGCGCGGCAGCGGCGGCTTATCTGAGGGGAAAACCGAGGTCTTCAGCCTCATCGTGAGGAAATGCCCTGCCTGGGAAAGATACGATGAAGCGGTGAAATCCAGTCTGGTTGCTTACGCCGATGAGTCCTCCGTATGGCGCAACGCCGCTCATCAGGAATACCTCATGTGCGCAACTATCCTCGACGTCAAAGAGCTTTAAGGTGTTACGCACGACTCTCCGCCCCTTGCTCCTACCAGGGCAAATCAAGCTTCACTGGACGGACGAAGGGACCACAAGACGCCACCAGATTGTTCGGACGATCTTTCACCTGGATTCCTTCCAGGTCATCATCACCAACCGCAGCGAAAGAAGCCGGAAGACCGAACGCTGCCGGCGCAAATGCCTAGAGACTCTCTACTTCGAACTCTCGGACATGCGAGTCACCGACCTTACCCTGGAAAGCCGACAGGAAAATCAAAGCAGGAAAGACGTCGAACATCTCGTTGCGCTACAAGCGGCAGGCCGGTACAGGGGTATCAGGATTACGCATGCACGGGGAGGCGATGACCCACTGTTGTGGATACCGGACGTGGTGCTAGGGGCCTTCAACGCCACGTATCGAGGAGAGCATGCCTACTGGGAGATGCTAAAAGAAAAGGTGGTTCTCCAGCGCACAGTGGAGGGGTCCCCATGAAAAGCGAAGAACCTGGGTCCAGTCGTCCGGCTGGGATCCCAGGATCTTCTTCCTCTCCTGTCGTAACAGGCGGTTCTACCTATGCATCGTATCGGCGCGCGCTTCCGTCAATCAGGAAAAGGCCCTGCCCCGGTCAACCCTTCCCCACGCGCGCAGCCATACCCCCGACCACGCCGCCAAGCGGCGGGCGCCGGCGCCCGCACGCCCCGGCCTCAGTAGGAGGGGTGCTGCCCCCAGTGCGTGCGCATGGCGGCCACCACGAGGCTCAGCCGGGAGTTCACGCCAAAGTGGTTGATGAGCTGGGAGACGTGCTTTTTCACCGTGGACTCCGCGTAGGAGGTCTTGGCGGCGATCTCCGCGTTGGAGAGGCCGTCGCAGAGCAGGGAGAGCACGCGCTGCTCGCCGGGGGAGAGGACGATCTCGTCCTTGCTGTCCTGGGCCTGCTGCTGCGCCAGCTCGCGGGCCGGGATGTAGTCCACCAGGCGGGACAGGCACTGCGGGGACACGGAGGTGCCGCCGTTCATGGCGTCGCGCACCGAGGAGATGATCTCCTGGGGGCGGGCGGACTTGATGATGTATCCGGCCGCGCCGCCGGTGAGGGTCTTGAGCATCGTCTCGTCGGTGTCAAAGCCGGTCATGGCCACGAACACGGGAGGCTCGGGCAGCTTGCGCGTCTCCTGGAGGAGGGCGATGCCGTCCATCTCCGGCATGTGGATGTCCGTGAGCACGAGGTCGATCTCGTAGTCCTCGAGCGCCTTGAGCGCGGCCACGCCGTTCGCGGCCTCGGCTACCACGTGGATGTCGGCGGTGGTGTTGAAGTACGTCCGCAGGGAGGAGAGGACCAGGGGGTCGTCATCCACCAGCAGCAGACGGATGTGTCCACCGCGCTCCGCGAAGGCCGAGCTCACGAGCACCACACGAGGGTGGGGTTCTTGCGGCAGCTAAAAATGGACGCGGCGGAATCGCGCACGGAGTGCTCCACCGCCGTGGCCACCTCGGAGGAGGCGTCGCTCGAAGTCACGGGAGCCTCATCGGCCTGCGCCCCGGGGGCAACCACGAGGAGACCAGCGGTAGCAGCCACGGCACAGGCCGCGCTGCGCAAACGACGGGAACGAATCATGGGACTGCACCAGCCTTTCTAGGCATGAAGTGAGATTCAGGTCAATGCCATATTATATGACGACGCCGCGCCACGCGATAGGAACATCGCCCCTTCCGAGACAAAAGTCACCGGCTTTCCGCGCGGCGCCGCGCCGCCCCTCCTCGCGGCGCTTCCCGCAGCTCAGTGGGCTTTTATTCCTAGAACTTAATGGAGAGCGTCCACACCTCGCCGTCGCTATGGCTCACTAGTTTGCCGCCCATACTTGCCACCGAGCGCCGCATCATTCTCATGCCCAATCCCGAGGAGAGCACGGAGGAGGAGAGACGCCCGCGGCGCTCCGCCTCCCCGGCGATCTGGTTGCTCAGGCTGATGCTGAGGTTCTTGCCGCTGCCCTCCGCGCGGAGCAGCACCTCGGAGCCGGGCTTGGCGTACTTGATCACGTTGGTGGCGCCCTCGAGCAGCACCTTGTGCAGCATTTCCAGGGTGGGGTTAGTGACCTGGATGTCCTCGGTCTCGTCCACCACGGACACCGTGAAGTGGTGGTCCCGCATCTTGGTGACCACCTCCTTGACCGTGGACACCAGGGTGGGGGCCGCCGTCTTTTCCTGCTTGTCCTGGGGGGCGTTGAGGAGGCTGAGCAGGGAGCGCACCTGGGACATGGTGATGCGGGCGTCCTCCGCGATGCTCGATAGCTCCCCGTGGAGGCGCCCGTCCTCCGGCTCCTGCATGGCCAGCACCTCGGAGCGCATGACGATGGAGGTCAGCGAGGCGGCCACGGAGTCGTGCAGCGTGCTCGCCAGCTCCTCGCGCCGCCTGCGATATTCGTCGCGCCACTGCTCCGCGAGCTCGATCTTCTGGCGCACCTTGCGCCCCAGGGTCCATCCGGCGAAGGCGGCGATGGCCACGAACACCTCCCAGATGAGGATCGCGGAGAAGTCCGCCTCGATGGTCTTGGAGTTGCGGTCGATCAACCCGAGGATGCCCACGGCCACCCCCACCGGCAGCATGAGCCGGCCGCGTCCGTGGTAGCCCACCACGCCCATCACCACGGCGCAGAGGAATACGTTGGGCTGGAGGAAAATGTGGGGAAGGTAGATGGTCAGGGCGAAGGACAGCAGGAAGCACACGCTGCCGGTGAGCGGGTAGCGCACCGCGACGCCCACGCTGGCGGTGAGGATGGCGGCCCACAGCGCGCTCTCCGCCGTGACCTCCCAGGGGTCGCTGATCCCGAGCGCAAAGGCCACCCATCCCATCGCGCACGCGAATACCCAGCCCTCGAGCGGAACGCGCCGCATCCACCCGGTTATCTTCTCCATCGCCCCTCACCCTCGTTACCGATTAGCATCCCCTGCATTATCGCAGCACGGCGGCCGCGAGACGAGGCGCGCGGCGCGGTTTCCCCTCCGGCCCGTCCGCTCGATCTTCCCGGCGCGCCGAGGGGCCCAGGCGACAACAGAAAAGAGGGGTTCCGACCCAGGCGTTGCCCCGCCCGGACCGGAACCCCTCTACACTGCACGACCCTGTTGGACGCACTCACTGTGGTTTCCCGTTCGATCAAGTCCCGAGAACCTCTCCGGCGGCTCCCGTTTTCTGATCTAAGCACAGGGTAACCTTAGCTTGCCGGGGGGATCAACCCCCTCCGGGAAAAATCCCTCGACGCCCGCCGTATGCGCAGGTCACCGCCCCGGCGGCGAGGCCACGCCACCCTCATATGGGGGTAGGCTTACCTAAATATATGGTCTAACCTCGCGCCACGAATGCGGGTAATATCGCTCACCATGAGCCGCATGTACCCGGTAGACAGCGTCCGCACCGCCGAGGCCACGCTCCTAGCCGCCCAAACCGGCCCCGACCAGCTCATGCGCGAGGCCGCGGCGGCCGTGGCCCGCACCGCCGCCGCCATGCTCGACCGCCTCGCCGCCCCCGCACCCGCCCGGGTCCTGCTGCTCGTGGGCAGCGGCGGCAACGGGGGCGACGCCCTCTACGCCGGGGCCCGCCTGCTGCGCCGGGGCCTGCGCGTGGACGCCCTCCCGCTCGGCCCCGCCCGCCACGAGGGTGGGGCGCGGGCCTTCCTGGACGCCGGGGGAACCTTCCTCGACGCCGCCCCCGAGGCGGTGGGGGAGCGCCTGACCTGGACCTATCACCTGACCATCGACGGCATCTCCGGGCTCGGCGGGCGCCCCGGACTCACCGGCTCCGCCGCGTGGCTGGCCGACGACCTCGCGCACTCCGGCGTCCCCGTCCTCTCCATCGACACCCCCTCGGGGCTGCCCGCCGATACCGGGCGGCCACCGGCGCCGCGCGAGGCCACCTACCAAGGGGCGCGCCGCACCGTGCCGGGCTTTATCACCGCGCACGTCACCCTCACCTTCGGCGGGCTGCGCGGGGTCCACGGCGCCAGCGAGGCCTGCGGGCAGGTGCTCTGCGCGGACATCGGGCTCCCCGGAACCCCCTCGCTGGCCACGGCCCTCGACGAAGGCCCCGACGCCCCTCGCGCCCCCTTCCTGTACCGCGCGGTGCCGCCCCGCCACGCCCTCTCCGCGCTGCCGGAGCACATCCTCCCGGTGCCCGCCGCGCCCCTGCTCACCGAGGACGTCGAACCCGCCGGTGCGGACGATAAGTACAGCTCGGGGGTGGTGGGCATCCTCGCCGGGAGCGCCGCCTACCCCGGCGCGGGGCTGCTGGCCGCCTCGGCCGCCGTGCGGGCCACCCCCTCGATGGTGCGCTACGCCGGCTCCGAGCACCGAGGTATCGTGGCCGCGCTGCCCGAGGTGGTGGCCACCCCGGACGCCGCGACGGCCGGGCGGGTTCAGGCGTGGGTCGTGGGCCCCGGGAGGGGCACCGGCGAGGAGGCCGCCGCCGAGCTCGACCACGTCCTTGGCCGCCCCGAGCCCGTGCTCTGCGACGCCGACGCCCTCACCCTGCTGGCCCGGCGCGAGGACCTGCGCCGCCGCCTGCTGGGGCGCGCCCCCTACAGCACCGTGCTCACGCCCCACGCCGGCGAGTTCGCCCGCCTGCGCCGAGGCATGGGGCTGGGGAAGAGCGACGGCCCCCGCTGGGAGCAGGCCCGGGAGGTGGCCGAGGCCCTGCGCTGCGTGGTGCTCCTCAAGGGGCGCTTCACCAGCATCGCCGGGGAATCCACCGTGGTGACCATCGACGCCGGGCACTCCTGGGCCGCCACGCCCGGCTCCGGGGACGTCCTCGCCGGGCTCCTCGGCGCATGGCTGGCGCGCATGCCCGGTCAGCCGCACCGCGCCGCCGTGATCGCCACGCACCTGCACGCCGTGGCCGCCCGGATCGCCGCCGAGACTCCCTACGGCCCGGCCCCCGCGTCCGCCTCCCGCATCGCGCACGCCGTCTCCGGAGCCACCGCCCAGGAACTCCGGCGCTACCGGGCCGCGCGCGGCCCCTGGGCCTGACGCAGCCCGCTCGCTCCCCACGCCCCCAGCGCGGATCCCACGGCGTTGCAGAGCAGGTCGTCGATGTCGCTGTAACCCACGGCAAACACGTACTGGGCGGATTCGATAGCGGCGCTCACAAGAACCCCCGCCGCCGCCCCGCGTAGGGAAGAACACAGCGGCCCTCTGACCCGCGCGAGCGCAATCAACACGCCCAGGGGAACAAAGAGGATCACGTTGCCCACGACGTTCAGCCACGGCCCCCACCACACCGGGGAGTCGAGGAAACCATTGAAAAGCTCCAGGTCGATGCTCCGCTGATGATGCGCCCCCGCCTCCCACACCCCGCCTATGCTCAGCCACCTCTTGAGCAGGGTGGCGCTCACCACGACCGCGAGGTAGAGGGCGCACAGCGCGACATATACTTTTTGGCGCAACGACGAGGCGGAAAAGGGCATAACCGCCAGGCTAGGCAGGCACCCTGTGCTCTCTCTGTGCGATTGCGATGTTTCACGTGAAACGTCGGATCACTCTCCCTTCGTCCCCTATCTCCGCCGCAGGGCGCTTTTTCCTCGTGCCCACGCCCCACCCTCCACTAGCATTGCACCCATGACGGAAGCACAGGAGGAGGCGCGGGTGCCCGCGCCGGGCGGCGACGGCCTGGGAACCTTTTACACCTACCGGCCCACCACCGCCAAGCGCATCCTCTCCGGCATCAGCCTCGGCGTGGCGCTGCTCTTCCTCTTCGCCGCCCTCCACGGGTTCCGCGCCTACCAGGGGGCCGACGTGGCATGGAACCTCACCGCCGGGCTCGTGTTCACCGTCTCCACCGGGCTACCCGGCGCCTACTGGCTCCTGCGCACCCTGCGAGACGTGCGGCGCGTTAACCGCTGGGCCGCGCAGCACGAGGCCTACAGCACCAACTGGCAGTGGCTGGCCGAGAACGAGGCCAAGAACCCCGCCCACGATCTTCCGCGCCTGCCCGCCCTGCCCCGCCGCCGATGGTGGGCGGTGTGGCTGAGCAGCGCAACCCTGTTCCTTCTGGCCGCCAGCCTAGGCAACAACATGTCCATGGCATAGCCACACTAGCCGCCGCAGGGGAAGAAGGACTCCACACATACACACTCAACACTCCACACAACACCACACAGTGTGGTGTTGTGTGGAGTGTTGAGTGTAGTGTCATCCTCACATTAGATGCACTCCCGGAGGAGACAACGTGGACAGCCAGGAACTCCGCGCCGTCGTGGAACAACTACGCAGCCTCGGCACAGACATCAACAAAGTCGAGGTAAAAGCCGCAGGCGGAGGATTCCCCAAGAAAATCATCCGATCCCTTTCCTCCTTCGCTAATGGGCACGGCGGGACCGTCATACTCGGCCTTGACGAGGAGTCCGGCTTCACCCCCGCAGAAGGCTTCAACGCCCGCAGCATTGCCGATGCACTGGACGCGGCACTTGCAGAAAAAGTTGTCCCGGCAATTAGGACACAGGTATCTATCATTCCCTTCGAAGGCACGCACGTGGTTGTAGCCGAGATCCCAGAGCATTCTCCCCTAGATAAACCCTGTTGGGTAAAATCGGCAATGAGCAAATACCAGGGTAGTTACATTCGCGGCGGCCACGACGGAGACCGGCTCCTCAAGCCTTACGAGATAGATCGTCTAGAGGAAAACAAAATCCAGCCAAAATGGGATACGGAGATCGTCCCCGAAGCGACGCTAGAGGACTGTGACCCCGACATCCTTAAAAGCATCCTGTCGCGGGAACGCGCACTGCACCCAAACGTATTTGGGAAACTAAACGACGAGAAGGCCCTGAAGAGCCTGCAAATAATCAAAGAAGATAGCTCGGGCCATCTCCGCCCAACCCTCGCCGGGCTGCTCGCGGCAGGAACATATCCGCAGCAGTTTTTCCCTCGCCTTGCCGTTACCTTTTCTGCATATCCCGGAACCACCAAGTCCTCCGACGCGCGCGGGCAAAGGTTCCTCGACAACGCCACCTTCGTAGGCCCAATACCCACCCTCGTGGAAGAGGCCGTGCAGGCGGTTACCCGCAACATGCGCACCGGCGGCGTCATCGAGGGCTCCTTCCGTAAGGATCTGCCCGATTATCCTCCGGTTGCAATCCGAGAGGCGGTGACGAACGCCCTCATGCACCGCGATTATTCACCCCAGGCCCACGGAAGCCAAGTGCAAGTGGATATGTTTATTGACCGCCTGGAGATCACCAATCCCGGAGGCCTTTTCGGAACGGTAACGTTGGATAATCTCGGCAAAAGCGGAATATCCAGTTCCCGTAATCAACGCCTATCCGCACTCCTTGAGGTGACACCCGCACCGGGCCCAGAACAAAGATTTGTGGCGGAAAACCGTGGCACGGGATACGCGGAGATACTAGACCAGTTGCAGCAACAACTCCTCCCCCCACCCACCGTGCGCGATTCGCTCACCGCCTTTACCCTCACTTTTGAGCGGAGAAGACATACGGAACCAGAACGCGCGGCCTCACGCTCCGGCGGTAATCGCCAATCCATTCTGCAGTATCTCGATGCGCATCATTCCGCCTCGACGCGCGAGCTAGCGGCGGCTGCAGGATTATCTGCCAACGGGGTGCGCCGCATCATCGGTTTACTCGTCGAGGAAGGGGTTGTGGAGAGAACGGAACCCCTGCGCAGCCCTAAACAGCGCTACCGCATTCTTCGCTAACACCCCCGCGACCGAGGCCTGGCCGCCAGCCTGGGCAACAACATGTCCGTGGCATAGCCACACTAGCCGCCGCAGGGGAAGAAGGACTCCACACATACACACTCAACACTCCACACAACACCACACTGTGTGGTGTTGTGTGGAGTGTTGAGTGTGGAGTTGCCGGGCGGGAGCGCCCCGGCCGCCCCTACTTCACCACCAGGTTCACCATCCGGCCGGGCACCACGATAGTCTTTACCACGTTCTTGCCCGCCACGTGCTCGGCAACCTTGGCGTCGGCCAGGGCGGCGTCGATGATGGCCTGCTGCTCGGCGTCGGCGGCCACGGTGATGCGCGCGCGCACCTTGCCGTTGATCTGCACCGGCAGCTCCACCTCGTCGTCCACCAGCCACTTCTCCTCGTGGGCGGGGAAGGGCACGAAGGCGATGGTGCCCTCGTGGCCGAGGCGGGACCACAGCTCCTCCGCGATGTGCGGGGCCACGGGGGAGAGCATGACCGGCAGGTGCTCCACCAGCTCCCGGGGCACCTCGTTGGGGTAGGCCTTGGTGAGGTGGTTGACGTACTCGATGAGCTTGGCCACCACGGTGTTGTTGTGCAGGTGCTCGTAGTCCTCGCGCACCCCGGCGATGGTGCGGTGCAGGGCCTTGAGGTCCTCCTCGGTGGGGGAGGCCTCGGAGACGGTGAGCCGCCCGCTCTCCTCGTCCACGATGAGGCGCCACAGGCGCTGGAGGAAGCGGTGCGCGCCCACCACGTCCTTGGTGGCCCAGGGGCGGGAGGTGTCCAGCGGGCCCATCGACATCTCGTACACGCGCAGGGTGTCGGCGCCGTAGTCCCGGCAGATATCGTCGGGGGCCACGGCGTTCTTCAGGGACTTGCCCATCTTGCCGTACTCCCGCTTCACCCGCTCGCCGCGGTAGAAGAACTCGCCGTCGCGCTCCTCGACCTCCTCGGCGGGCACGTACACGCCGCGGGCGTCCGTGTAGGCGTAGGCCTGGATGTAGCCCTGGTTGAACAGCCTGCGGTACGGCTCCGAGGAGGTGACGTAGCCGAGGTCAAAGAGCACCTTGTGCCAGAACCGCGAGTACAGCAGGTGCAGCACCGCGTGCTCCACGCCGCCCACGTAGAGGTCCACGCCGCCCGGGTCCTGCGGGCCGTGCCGCTCCGGGCGCGGGCCCGTCCAGTAGCGCTCGTTCTCGACGTCGCAGAAGGCCTCGGCGTTGGTGGGGTCGATGTAGCGGAGCTGGTACCAGGAGGAGCCCGCCCACTGGGGCATCACGTTGGTGTCCCGGTAGTAGGTCTGGGGGCCCTCGCCCAGGTCCAGCTCCACCTCCACCCAGTCGCGGACCTTGGCCAGCGGCGGGTGGGGCTCGGAGTCGGCGTCGTTGGGGTCCGCCGCCACGGGCTTGTAGTCGTCCACCTCCGGCAGGTTCACGGGCAGCATGGACTCCGGCAGGGCGTGCGCCACGCCCTGGGCGTCGTACACGATGGGGAAGGGCTCGCCCCAGTAGCGCTGGCGCGCGAAGAGCCAGTCACGCAGCTTGTACTGGATCCGGCCGCGCCCCGCGCCGCGCTCCTCCAGCCAGGCGATGGCGCGGGCGATGCCGGTGGCCTTGTCCGCGCCGTTGAGGTCCAGTCCCTCCTCGTTGGCGGAGTTCACGTGCTCGCCGTCGCCCTCGTAGGCCTGCGCGCTCACGTCGCCGCCCGCGATGACCTCGCGGATGGGCAGGCCAAAGGCCTGGGCGAACTCGTAGTCGCGGGGGTCGTGGGCGGGCACCGCCATGATCGCGCCGGTGCCGTAGCCGGTGAGCACGTAATCCGCGATAAAGACGGGCACGCGCTGCCCGTTGACGGGGTTGACGCCGTAGGCGCCCAGGAACACGCCCGTCTTATCCTTGTTCTCCTGGCGCTCCAGGTCGGACTTGGCGGCGATGTCCGCGCGGTAGGCCGCCACGGCCTCGCGCGGGGTGGCCTGCCCGTAGGTCCAGCGCTCGTCCACGCCCTCGTAGCTGCCGGTGCCGCCCTCCACCAGGGCGTCCACCAGCTCGTGCTCGGGGGCCAGCACCATGTAGGTGGCCCCGAAGAGGGTGTCCGGGCGGGTGGTGAACACGGTGAGGTCGTGGCCCTGGCAGCTAAAGTCCACCTCAGCCCCGCGCGAGCGGCCGATCCAGTTGCGCTGCATGGTCTTGACCTTCTCCGGCCAGTCCACGCGCTCGAGGTCGTCGATGAGGCGGTCCGAGTACGCGGTGATGCGCATCATCCACTGGGAGAGGCGCTTGCGGAACACCGGGAAGTTGCCGCGCTCCGAGCGCCCCTCCGCCGTCACCTCCTCGTTGGCCAGCACGGTGCCCAGCCCGGGGCACCAGTTGACCATCGAGTGGGAGCGGTACACCAGGCGGAAGGCGTCGATCACGCGCTGCCTTTCCAGGGCGTCCAGCTCCGCGTAGGAGCGCCCCTCGAAGCCCTCCGGCAGCGGCATCTCCCCGCTCTCCAGCAGGCCCACCAGCTCCTCGATGCGGCGCGCCTTGCCCTGCTCGGGGTCGAACCAGGCGTTATAGATCTGGAGGAAGATCCACTGCGTCCAGCGATAAAACTCGGGGTCCGTGGTGGCCACGCTGCGGCGGCGGTCGTGCCCCAGGCCCAGCGCCCCGAGCTGGCGCTTCATGTTCTCGATGTTGGCCATCGTGGTGGCGCGCGGGTGCGTGCCGGTCTGGATGGCGTACTGCTCGGCGGGCAGGCCGAAGGCGTCGTACCCCAGCGTGTGCAGCACGTTCTTGCCCAGCGTGCGGTGGAAGCGCGCGTAGACGTCCGTGGCGATGTAGCCCAGCGGGTGCCCCACGTGCAGCCCCGCGCCGGAGGGGTAGGGGAACATGTCCTGCACAAAGAGCTTGTCCTCCGGCAGCGCGGCCCCCTCGGCGGCCAGATCCCCCACCGGGTTGGGGGCGTGGAACGTGCCGCTCTCCTCCCAGTAGCGCTGCCACGATCGCTCGATCTGCGCGGCCAGATCCGCGGTGTAGCGGTGCGGCGGGACGGAGGGGGTTTCGCTGGGATTCGTCATGGTTGAACAGTGTAGTAGGTGGGCGGGACGGCCCGCGCCCCCGCGCCCGGGGCGCCGGGGCCGCCCGGGGCGGAGGGCAAGAGGGCGTCGATACGCGGGCAGGGGAGGACGCGGCCACCCCCTGCCGGATAAAAAAATACCCTCGCGACACCCCCACCCTGTAGCCTCAGTAACACTCTATGTCAAGGCGGCGATTCATTAACGAAAAAACCGCCCGTGATAGCTCACACGACCTCAAAAGGAGGCCATTTTGACTAGCGCACAAGCATCGCAGGAGATCACCGCGCAGGCGCGCAGGCGCGTGCTCTTTGCCACCACCATCGGTACGGCAGTGGAGTGGTATGACTACTTCCTCTACGCCGCCGCCGCGGGCCTGGTGTTCAAGCACCTCTTCTTCAGCGAGGTGGAGGGCGGCCTCGCGCTCATCCTCAGCTACTTCACCATCGGCCTCTCCTTCCTGTTCCGGCCCCTCGGGGCCTTCCTCGCGGGCCACTTCGGGGACCGCTACGGCCGCCGCGTGGTGCTCATGATTACCCTCTTTGGAATGGGCATCGCCACCACCCTCATCGGCGTGCTCCCCACCTACGAGAGCATCGGCATCGCCGCCCCGCTGCTGCTGATCCTGCTGCGCATCATCCAGGGCATCTCCGCGGGCGGCGAGTGGGGCGGGGCGGTGCTGCTCTCCGTGGAGCACGCGCCCACGAACAAGCGCGGCTTCTTCGGCGCCTTCCCCCAGATGGGCGTGCCCGCCGGCCTGCTGCTCTCCTCCGGCGTGCTGGCGCTGATGAGCAACATCGCGCCCGGCGACGCCTTCCTGGAGTGGGGCTGGCGCGTGCCCTTCCTGCTGAGCATCGTGCTGGTGGGCATCGGCTACCTGGTGCGCATGCGGGTGGAGGAGTCCCCCGTGTTCACCGAGATCGAGCAGCGCAAAAAGACCTCCCAGGCGCCCATCGGCGCGCTCTTCCGCACGAGCACCCCGCTGGTGCTCGTGGCCGCACTGCTCTTTGCCGGTAACAACGCCGTGGGCTACATGACCGCGGGCGGGTACGTGCAAAACTACGCCAGCGACCCCGATGGCGCCATCGGCCTCGAGCGCAGCACCGTGCTGTGGGCGGTCACCGCCTCCGCCGTGGCCTGGCTCATCACCACCGGATTCGCCGGGTGGATCTCCGACCGCTGGGGGCGCCGCACCACCTACGTCGTGGGCTACCTGCTGCAGCTCGTGGGCGCGGTATCGCTGTTCCCGCTCATCAACGTCGGCACCCCCGCCATGCTCACGGCGGGCCTGCTGCTGCTCACCGTGGGGCTCGGCCTCACCTACGGCCAGCAGTCCGCCACCTACGCCGAGTTGTTCCCGGCCTCCATGCGCTTCTCCGGCGTCTCCATCAGCTACGCCATCGGCGCCATCCTCGGCGGCGCCTTCGCCCCCATGATCGCCCAGTGGCTCTACGGCACCACCGGCGGCACCGGGGCGGTATCCGCGTACCTCGCCCTCATGACCATCGTGGGGCTGTGCGCCGCGCTCGTCCTGCGGGACCGCACCGGCATTCCGCTGGGGCCGGACCACGAGGAGGAGCAGGCGGTCTCCCCGCTGCGCTTCCACAAGGCATAACAACAAAGGCGGGGCGTATCGACGCCCCCGGGGGGCGGGGAACCCCGCGATACGCAAGGGAAGGCCCGGACCACGGCGCGCAGCGCGTCTCGTGGCCCGGGCCTTCCCGTTTACTCGGGGCCACGCCCCCAGGCGGAGCGCCAGGCGCGATGCCCGGCTAGGCCCTTCCGGCGGGCTCGGCCGCCTCCGTCAGCCCGGCACCCAGATCCTCCCCGCCCGGCTCGCGCTCGGGGAGATCCCCGCGAGCGAACTTGTTGATGATCAGGGCGATGGCGCCGTCCCCGGTCACGTTGGCCGCGGTGCCGAAGGAATCGATGGCGATGTAGGCGGCGATCATCAGCGCCACCTGGTCCTCGCCAAAGCCCAGCATGCTGCTCAGCAGCGCCACCGCCGCCATCACGCCGCCGCCCGGCACGCCGGGGGCCGCGATCATGGTGATACCGAGCATGAAGATGAAGCCCACTGCCAGGCCCACGGACACGTCCATCCCCGCCATGTACACGATGGCGAAGGCAAAGAGCGTCAGCTTCATCATGGAGCCCGCCAGGTGGATCATGGCGCACAGCGGCACCACGAAGCCCGCCACGGAGGAGGCCACGCCGTTACTGCGCACCGCGCGATAGGTCACCGGGATGGTCGCCGCCGAGGAGGCCGTGCCCAGGGCGGTGCCGTAGGCCGGGAGCATGGTGCGCAGCGCCCGCAGCGGGTTGGTGCCCGTGAGCGCCCCCGCGAGGAGGAACTGCAGGATCAGGTACACCAGCGTCATCGCCGTAGCCAGCACCAGCACCTTGCCGAAGGCCACCAGGGTGTCCACCAGGTTGCCGTTCATGCCCAGGTTGAGGAACATGCCGAAGATGAACAGCGGCAGCAGCGGCACGATGAAGGAGCCGACCACCTTCATCACGATCTGTTCCAGCTCCCGGGTGGCGTTGTACAGCCGATCCGCCTTCATCGTGGCCATCGCCACGCCCAGGCAGAAGGCCAGGAGCAGGGCGCTCATCAGCTCCATCGGCGGCGGCATCTCCACCGTGAAGTACGGGGAGAGCGCCCCCGCCTCGATGTCCGAGACCCCCGTGTCCAGGCGCTCCCCGGACAGCAGGCGCGGATACACCCCGCGCGCCACGCCGTAGGCCAACAGGCCGGAGAGGATGGTGGAGGCGTAGGCCACGGCCGTGGTGATGGCCAGCCACTTGCCCGCGCCCCGCCCCAGGCCCGCGATAGCGGGCGTGATGAGCGCGAAGATCAACACGGGCACGAAGAATCCCAGGAACTGAGAGAACAGCCCGTTGAAGGTGATAAAGATCCTGGCCAGCGCCTCCGGGAGGAAGAAGCTACACGCAATGCCGAGGATGATCGCCATGATCACCCGCGCGAGCAGGGAGGAGGCCATGCGCTTGATGTCCATGCGGTCCTGCGCTTTCTACTATCGACGGCGGGGCGCCGGACGCGCCGAGCGCGCTCGCGCGCCTCCACGCCACCGGGAAAACGCCCCAGGTAAGCCGTTAGATTACAAGATCGCGCGGGCGGGGCGATAACTGTTGGACGGAAGGAAAGCGTTTGTCTACCCCCACGCGGGACGGACGCGCGACGAGGCCCCCGGCGGCGGGCGTCGGGGGCCTCGTGGGTGCTCACCGCGTCGCGGCGAGCGTCGGGCCGTGCGGCCCGGGGGAGACTACTTGCGGGCGTCGCCCTCGGCGTCGGTGGCCACGCCGTCGGTCTCGATGCGCTCCTTCTTCAGCTCCTCGGACACGCGCTGGGTGTCGGTGACCTGCTCCTTCTGCAGGGCCACCTTCTCCTTGGCCACGGTGTCCTTGGACACGTTCACGCGCTCCTCGTGCAGGATCACGGAGGCCTCGTCGTCAGTGAGGGCCTGGCCGTCCACCTGCTCGTCGCCGGTCAGCGGGGTGCGCACCACGCGCACCTCCTCGCGGCTGACGGGCACGTCCACCGTCTCGGTCTCCGTGACCACGAACTTGCGCAGGCGGGCCTCGCCGGTCTGGACGTTCTCCTTGGAGACGTTCAGCTCCTCCTCGGAGCGGACCAGGCTGCCATCGTCCGCGGCGGCCTTCTTCTCCGTGCGGGCGGCGTCCTGCGCGCCCTTGGTGTCCGTGGTGTTCGCGGCACCGGCAACGTCGGTGCGGGCGGTCTCGGTGCGGGCCGCCTCCTCGCGGGCGCCGCCGCGCGGGGCGGGAGCCTCGTAGATGTCCTGGTACTCCGCCGTGCCGACGCCGTAGTGCTGGTTCAGCTCATCCTGGTTGGCGGTGGTCAGGGAGGAGTCGGAGTCGAAGTCCGGGGCGTCCTTGATGAGGTCCTTGGCGAAGGCCAGGCGCAGCTCGCCGCCCTCGAAGGTGGCGCCACGCAGGGGCACCAGGGAGGAGCTCAGGCCGAAGAGCCCGTGGTTGACCTCGACGAAGGTCGGCTTGCCGGAGTTGTCGTCCAGGAAGATCTCCTTGACGCTGCCGAGCTTATCGCCCTTGCTGTCATACGCGGTGGCGTCGAAGAGTTCGGCGATATCCTTCTTAGTGCTCATGTTTTGTCCTTTCATAACTAACACGTTCAATCCAAAATCCGAGTAACCATCTTTCCTCTCGGACACCTTTAACGGTATCAGCACCGAGACGCGATCACCACGAAAATATCGCCATGTTACGGGCCGGTAACGGATAAATTTTTCCGCCAGCGGGATTTTAGTTTAGCCGAAAAACACCGATCTAGCTGGTGCTATATCAAATCCGAGCGCGCGGGGTCGGAGGATACTGCAATGCTCCTCCAATGCATATGCCAGGAGAAGGTTATTAGATTGTTACCACATATTTTCGCGTTTTCCGCCCAGATGGGGCGCCCCGGCGTCGCCGCGCGTCCCCCGAGCCCCGTTGTATGGCCTTTATCGCCCGGAAAAACAAGGGAAAGAAAAAGGCGCGCTACTCCTCGCCAAAGAGCCACGTCACCAGCACCGCGCCCGGATCGATCACCCCGCGGGAGGCTTCGCCCACGTAGGAGGCCCGTCCCTTCCTCGCCACCGCCTCCCGGGTGCGCTCCGCGCCCGCCACGGCGGCGCGGTACGCCTCCCGCAGCAACCCGCCCTCCGCGTCCTCGCCCCGCTCCGCCACCCGTGCGGCGGCCTCCGCCGCGGGCTGGAGGGCGTCGAGAAGCGTGCCGTCGCCGGGGCGCGCGCCGCCGAGCTCCCGGATCGCGGCGCACCCGCGCTCCAGTCCCCGGGCCAGGCCGGAGGGGGAGGGGTCCCGCTCCGCCGCCCGCGCAAGCTCGCGGAAGAGCGTGCCCAGCACCGCGCCCGAGGTCCCGCCCGAGCGGACGAGGAAGCGGCGCGAGAGCCCGGCGAACACCGCGGCGTCCGGGCCGCGCAGGGGCAACCGCACGTCCCCCAGGGCGGCCTCCATGTTTGCGCCGAAGTCCCCGTCCCCCGCCAGCCGATCCAGCTCCGTGAGCCGCCCGGCGCCCTCCTGCACGCGCCGCACGAAGGCGCTCAGCCACGCGTTCTCCTCCCCCTCGGCGGGCAGTGCATCCTCCGCGCTCAGCACCGCCGGGGCGTAGCGGGGCCGACGGCCCAGGGCGTGCGGCCAGGCGGGGGCGGTGGTGGGGGCGTCGAGAAGCCTCACGACCTCCTCCGTGGCGCGGGTCAGCGTGAGGGAGGCCCCGGCCATGGTCAGCAAGGTGACGAAGTTGCCCACGAGGCTGCGGCGCACGGTCACCCCGCGCCCCTCCAGCCAGGCGAGCGCCTGCCCGAAGAGCAGGTGCAGCTCCAGCAGGGAGGTGCCTCCCAGCCCGTTGACCAGCAGGATCACCTCCTCGCCTGCGCCCAGGCGCAGGTCCTCGGCCACCTCCGCGAGCAGGCGATCCACGATCTCCGAGGCGGGCGCGGCCTGATCCCTGACCACGCCGCGCTCGCCGTGGATGCCCACGCCCACCTCCATCTGACCCTCCTCCAGGTCGAAGGTCCGCGCCCCGCTCGCGGGCAGGTGCCCCGGGGCCAGGGCCACCGCCATGCTGCGGGAGTTATCGGCCACCCACTGCGCGACGTCCGCCACGGCGTCCAGGTCATCCCCGCGCCACGCGGCGGCCCCGGCCACCTTCTCCACCAGCAGGGTGGCGGCGGTGCCCCTGCGGCCCGGCCCCTCGTCCCCGGGGGCGGTGGCCACGTCCTCGGCCACCCGGAAGTTCATCACGTCGCCGGTGTAGTTCTTCACCACGTGCAGCACCCCGGCGCCCCGGTCCGCCCACCGCGTGGCCTCGGTGATCTGCACGGCGTTGGGGGAGGTAAAGACCAGCCCCGGGCACACCGCACTGAGCATGCCCTCGCCCAGGAAGCCCGCGTGCAGGGGCTCGTGCCCGGAGCCGCCGCCGGAGACCACCGCCACGCGGGGGCCGGGATCGGCGGGCGCCTCCGGGCCGGGCGCTGCCGGGCGATCGACGAGGGCGACGAAGCCCCGCTCGTCCCACCGGGCCTGGGGGTGCGCGGCGACGAGCCCGCCCAGGGCCTCGGGCAGGAAATCGGCGGGGGAGTTGCGGAAGGAACGCGGTGTGCTCATGCCCCCGAGGGTAGCCGCCGCGCCGGAGAGGCGGCGGCATAAAATAGAACGCATGATCTTTGGCATCGTCCTGCTCGTCCTCGGCCTCATCCTTACCGTCATCGGCGGCCTCGCCTGGGCGGCAAAGCTCCCCGGCAACGGGGTGGTGGGCATCCGCGTGCCGGAGGTGCGCAAGAGCCGCGACCTCTGGGTGCTGGCTCACCGCATCGCCGGGCCCTTCTGGACCCTCGGCGGCGTGGCCCTCCTCTTCGGCGCCTGCTTCGCCTTCATCGCCCAGGGGTGGCTGTGGGTTCTTCCCGTGCTCACCCTCCTCATCGCCCTCGTCGCGGTGGGGGCGGGGGCCGGGCAGGCCGCGCACGCCGTGGCGGCGATCGACGCCCGCCGCATGATCGAGGCCGAGACCGGCGGCCCCAAGCCCGCCGTGGACGTGGACGCGCTGCGCCGCGCCGCCCGGGCCTCGGACCGCTGAGGCCCGCCGAGGTCCGCCGAGAACCCCGAGGCCCGCTGGGGCCCAGTGCGCGGCCTCCGGGGGCGGCGCATTTTATTTGTTGCCTATTACCTGCACCACTGGGTAGGATGGCGGTGTGACCTTGAGCATTTCTTCCTCTTTTCAGTGGTGGTGGCACGCTTCGTAGCGGGCCGTCACCCTCATACACGATCAGGCTCGCGGGCTTCCCAGGGAAGCGGCGGGCCTTCGGTGTATCCGGGTCCGCCTCACCACAGGGCCACCACAGAACCACGGAAAACGCCGAAAGGATGAAAGCACATGACGAATAACCACCAGGGTGCCCCCTCCCTTATAGAACGTAATGTTACGTATCACGAGGACGCCTCCGCCCTCTTCCGCGCCCTCGGCGGGGTCGGCTCGGAGGACGCCGCGCTCCTGGAGAGCGCGGACATCTCCACCCGCTCCGGCATCAGCTCCCTTGCGGTGCTTCATTCCTCCCTGCGCCTCACCTGCCGGGGCGAGCGCGTGGAGATCACCCCGCTGAGCCCCTCCGGGGAGATCCTGGCCGAGCGCCTTGGCGAGGAGCTGTCCGCCTACCGCGACGGGGCCGGGGAGGGCGCCTTCCTCTTTCCCCCCTCGGCCGCCGCGGAGGAGGGGGAGCGCCTCACCGCCGTGAGCACGGTGGAGCCGCTGCGCCGCCTCGTCGAGCCCCCCGGCTACCCGGAGGGCCTGCCTCTGCTCGTGGGCGGCTTCGCCTTCGATTACCTGGGCACCTTCGAGGATCTGCCCGCCGTGGGGGATTCCCTGAACACCTACCCGGACTACCAGTTCCACCTGGCCGAGGTGCTGCTGGACATCAACCACCGCGAGCGCACCGCCACCCTCCGCGCGATCGCCGCCCCCGGACACGAGGAGGGGGTGCGGCGGCGCGTCGAATCGCTGGCCGAGTCCATCGCAGCGTTTCACGTGAAACATCGCCCCCCGCCGGGGGAGCCGGACGGCGCGCTGCAGGTCCAGGCCGAGCCCACGGACGCGGACTTCCGCGCCCAGGTGGGGGAGATGAAGCGGCACATCGAGCGCGGCGATGTGTACCAGGTGGTGCCGTCCAGGACCTTCACCGCCCCCTGCACGGACGCCTTCGCCGCCTACCTCCACCTCCGGGCCACCAACCCCAGCCCCTACATGTTCTACGTGCAGGGCGTCTCGGGCGACGGCCGCCCCTTCGAGCTGTTCGGGGCGTCGCCCGAGTCCAACCTCAAGTACGAGGCGGCCGACCGCACCCTTCAGCTCTATCCCATCGCGGGCACCCGCCCACGCGGTCTGCGGCCGGACGGTTCCGTCGATCACGAGCTGGACATACGAAACGAGCTGGCCATGCGCACGGACGCCAAGGAACTCTCGGAACACACCATGCTCGTGGACCTCGCCCGCAACGACCTCGCCCGCGTGGCGCAGACCGGGACGCGGCGGGTGGCCGACCTGCTCCAGGTGGACCGCTACTCCCGCGTCATGCACCTCATCTCCCGCGTCACCGCCCGCCTCGCGCCCGGGCTCGACGCCCTGGACGCCTACCGCGCCTGCATGAACATGGGCACGCTCACCGGCGCTCCCAAGCTGCGGGCCACCGAGCTGCTGCGCGGCGTGGAGAAACAGCGGCGCGGCTCCTACGGGGGCGCCGTGGGCTACCTGCGCGGGGGAGGGGACATGGACACCTGCATCGTGATCCGCTCCGCCTTTGTCCAAGACGGCGTGGCCGTGGTGCAGGCCGGGGCCGGCGTGGTGCGGGACTCGGACCCGCAGGCCGAGGCCGACGAGACCCTGCACAAGGCCTATGCCGTTCTGCACGCCCTGGCGCTCGCCGCCGGAAAGACCGTGGAGGTGATCCGATGAATCCCGCGCACATCGTCCTCGTGGACAACCACGATTCCTTCGTCTACAACCTCGTGGACGCCCTGCGCGCCGGGGGGCACCGCTGCACGGTGTTCCGCAACTCGGTGCCCACGGCGGAGGTCCTCGCCGCCCGCCCGGACCTCCTGGTCCTCTCGCCCGGGCCCGGGCACCCGCGCGAGGCGGGCACCATGATGGAGACCCTGGCGCGCGCACTCGACCTCGGCGTGCCCACCCTCGGCATCTGCCTGGGGTTCCAGGCCCTCCTGGAGCACTTCGGCGGCAGCGTGGTGCCCTGCGGCCCGGTGCACGGCACCACGGACGTCATGCGGCTGACGTCGGCCGCCGCAGACTCCGGCATCTTCCACGGACTGACCATCGACGCCGAGCCCGACCACCCCGAGCGGGAGGGGCGCGCCGTGCCCGTGGCGCGCTATCACTCCCTCGGCTGCACCGCCGCGCCGGAGGGGATGGAGGCCCTGGGGTGGTCGGACTCCCGCATCGGCGAGGTGATCATGGCCGCCCGGTGCACCGACCGCCCCGCGATCGGCCTCCAGTTCCACCCGGAGTCCGTACTCAGCCCCAGCGGCCCGATCCTGCTCGACCGCCTCATCTCCCACCTCCTCACCCACCGGAAGGAAGCAGCGTGACCAGCCCCGAAGCCCTGCGCAACCTCATCGCCTACCTGGACGAGCCTCGCCCCACCGCGGAGCAGGCGCAGGAGGTCTTTACGCCCCTCACCGTGGGGGAGTACGACGACGTCCACATCGCCGCGCTCCTCACGGCCATCCGCACGCGGGGAGAAACGCGCGCGGACCTCCTTGGCGCGGCCCGCGCCTTCCTCGCCGCCGGGCGGCCCTTTCCCATCACCGGCAGGGGCATCACCGATACCGCCGGAACCGGGGGAGACGGCCTCAACACCATCAACATCACCACCGGGGCCTCCCTCATCGCGGCCGCGGGCGGGGTCCCGATGGTCAAGTGCGGGAACCGCTCCGTGTCCTCCGCCTCCGGCTCCGCGGACGTCCTGGAGGCCATGAACATCCCGCTTGACCTCGACCCCGACCGGGCGGTGCGGCAATTCGAGGCCTCGCGCTTTACCTTCCTCTTCGCCCCCGCCTACCACCCGGCCATCGCGCACGTACAACCCGTGCGCCGCGCCCTGAAGATACCCACCATCTTCAACACCCTCGGCCCGGTGCTCTCCCCGGCCCGCCCGGAGTTTCAGATCATGGGCGTGGCCCAGCCCCGCCTGGGCCGCATGCTGGCCGAGGTGTTCCGGGAGCTGGGCCGCACCCGGGCCCTGGTGGTGCACGGCTCGGGGGCGGACGAGATCGCCGTGTGGGGCCCCACGCAAGTGTGGGAGCTCACCCCCTCGGGCGAGATCGAGGAATACACGCTCCGCCCGCAGGACATGGGCCTGGGCACCCACGCGCTCGACGCCCTGGTGGGCGGCGACGCCCGGGAGAACGCCCGCCACCTCTACGCGGCCTTCGAGGGCACCGGGCCCGCCGCGCACCGCGACGCCCTCGCGGCCTCCGCCGGGGCCATGTTCTACGTCTCCGGTCACGCCCCGAGCGTCCGCGAGGGCGTGGAGCGCGCCCTGACCACGATGAGCGAGGGGACCGTCAGCCGGTGGCTGCGCACCCACGAGGAGGCCAACTATGCCCGCTAAGATGCCCACCGTCCTGGAGGGGATCGTGGCCGCCCGCCGCGCGCGCCTCCCGGAGATCCGCGCGCGCATCGCCCACGTGGATCCCGCGCGGCTCGCCCCCTCCACGCGCTCCCTCTACCACCACCTCGGCGGGGGAGAGGAGGGGGGCGCCGCGCGCACCAACCGCTTCATCATGGAGTGCAAGTCCTCCTCGCCCTCCCTGGGCACGATCCGGGAGCGCTACGAGCCGGGCGAGATCGCCGCGGTGTATTCGCGCTACGCCTCCGGGATCTCGGTGCTGTGCGAGCCGGAGCGCTTTGGCGGGGACTACGACCACCTGGCCACCGTGGCCGCCAGCACCCACCTGCCGGTTCTGTGCAAGGACTTCATCGTGGACCCCGCGCAGGTCCACGCCGCCCGGTACTTCGGTGCGGACGCGATCCTGCTCATGCTCTCCGTCCTCGACGACGTCGACTACACGAACCTCTCCGCCGAGGCGCGCCTCCTGGGCATGGACGTGCTCACGGAGGTCATCGACGAGGAGGAGGTGGCGCGCGCGCTGCGGCTGGGGGCACGGATCGTGGGCATCAACCACCGCAACCTCCACGACCTCTCCATCGACCTCTCCCGGTCCGGGCGCCTGGCCGCGCTCCTTCCCCCGGAGGTCGTGGTGGTCTCCGAGTCCGGCATCCGGGATCGCCGCGCCGTGACGCTGCTGGGGGAGCACTCGCACGCCTTCCTCGTGGGCTCCCAGCTCACCGGGCAGCCGGACGTCGACCGGGCCGCCCGCCGCCTGGTGTTCGGGGAGAACAAGGTGTGCGGGCTCACCCGGCCCTCCGCCGCCCAGGCCGCCCGCGCCGTGGGCGCCGCGTACGGCGGTCTCATCTTCGAGGAGGGATCGCCGCGCAACGTTTCACGTGAAACGACGCTCTCCATCGCGGCCGCCGAGCCGGGACTCGACTACGTGGCCGTGTCCCGCCGGACCTCCGGCTGGGGGGAGCTGCTCGACGGCCTCCCCGTGGCCGCCGCACAGGTGCACGCCCCCAACCTGGGAAGCGTGGACGAGGAGGAGCGGCTGCTCCGCGAGATCCGCGCGGACCTCGACGCCCACGGGCTCGAGAGCGTGCGCCTCTGGCGCTCCGTCTCCATGACCTCCGCCGGGGGACCCGACCTGGCCCGGGGGCTTTCCCGCCTGATCGAAGAGGGGCCGCTCGACCGGCTCGTGCTCGACTCCGGCTCCGGCGGATCCGGGCAGGCCTTCGACTGGTCCCTGATCCCCGAGGCCGCCCGCTCCCGCAGCCTCCTGGCCGGGGGGATAGGGCCCGACAACCTCGCCGCCGCCCTCCGCGTGGGCTGCGACGGCGTGGACCTCAACTCCGGCGTGGAATACGGGCCCGAGGCCGGGGCCTGGACGGGGGAGAAGGACGCCTCAGCCCTGCGCCGCTGCTTCGACATCATCCGCGCGCACGGCGATCACGGGGACCACGGCCCGCACAGCACCCACGATCCCGCTCCCTCCCACGAAAGGACATAACCCCATGACCTCTTCCCACCCCCTCCTCCCGGCGTACTTCGGGGAGTTCGGCGGGCAATTCGTCCCGGAGTCCCTCATCCCGGCGCTCGACCAGCTCGAGAGGGCCTTCGTGGACGCCCTGGCGGACGAGGCGTTCATGGAGGAGTATCGCGGGCTGCTCCGCGATTACCTCGGGCGCCCCACCCCGCTCACCGAGTGCCGCAACGTTCCACGTGAAACATCCGGCGGATCCGCCGACACCGCCCGGGTGCGGATCTTCCTCAAGCGCGAGGACCTGGTGCACGGCGGCGCGCACAAGACCAACCAGGTGATCGGCCAGATCCTGCTGGCCAAGAAGATGGGCAAGCGGCGCATCATCGCGGAGACCGGCGCGGGCCAGCACGGCACGGCCACCGCCCTGGCCTGCGCACTCCTGGGCATGGAGTGCGTGATCTACATGGGCGCCAAGGACGTGGAGCGTCAGCAGCCTAACGTGTACCGGATGCGGCTCCACGGCGCCACCGTGGTGCCCGTGGACACCGGCTCCGGCACGCTCAAGGACGCCGTGAACGAGGCCCTGCGCGACTGGACGGCCACCTTCCACGAGTCCCACTACCTGCTGGGCACCGCCGCCGGACCGCACCCGTTTCCCACCATCGTCAAGGAGTTTCACCGCGTAATCTCCCAGGAGGCCAAGGCCCAGATACTCGAGCGCACCGGCTCCCTGCCGGACGTGGTGGTGGCCTGCGTGGGCGGCGGCTCCAACGCCATCGGCATGTTCGCGGAGTTCCTCGACGAGCCCTCCGTGGAGCTGGTGGGCACCGAGGCCGCGGGCGAGGGGATGGACTCGGGCCGCCACGGCGCCACCATCAACAACGGGCAGGTGGGCATCCTCCACGGGGCGCGCTCCTACCTCATGCGCACCGCGGAGGGGCAGGTGGAGGAGTCCTATTCCATCTCGGCCGGGCTGGACTATCCCGGCGTGGGGCCCGAGCACGCCCACCTCTCCGCCACCGGCAGGGCCCGCTACGTGGGCATCACCGACGCCGAGGCCCTGGAGGCCTTCCAGATCCTGGCCCGCCGCGAGGGCATCATCCCGGCCCTGGAGTCCTCCCACGCCTTCGCCTACGCCCTGAAGCGCGCCCGCTCCGCGCAGGAGGAGGGCCGGGACCTGACCATCCTGGTCTCCCTGTCAGGGCGCGGAGACAAGGACGTGGATCACGTCCGCCGCACCCTCGACGCCCACCCCCAGCTCGTATTGGAGGACAACTAATGAGCCGCTTTGACACCCTCTTCTCCCGCCTCCGCGAGGAGGGGGCCTTCGTGCCCTTCCTCATGCTGGGCGATCCCTCCCCGGAGGATTCCCTGGAGATCGTGCGGGCGCTCGTCGCCGCCGGGGCGGACGCCCTGGAACTGGGCGTGCCGTTCTCCGACCCGGTGGCCGACGGCCCCACCATCCAGGCGGCCCACGTCCGCGCGCTGGCCGGGGGAGCGAGCCTGGAGGGCTCCCTGGCGCAGATCCGGGCCATCCGCGAGGAGTTTCCCCGCCTGCCCCTGGGCATGCTGGTGTACGGCAACGTGCCCTTCGCCCGTGGGCTGGACGCCTTCTACCGGGAGTTCGCGGAGGCCGGGGCCGACGCGATCCTGCTCCCCGACGTACCCGTGCGCGAGGGCGGGCCCTTCATCAAAGCCGCCGAGCGCGCGGGCATCGACCCCGTGTTCATCGCCCCGCCGCAGGCCGCGGAGGCGGTGCTGGAATCCGTGGCCGCCCACTCGCGCGGCTACATCTACGCGGTGTCCCGCGACGGCGTCACCGGCACCGAGAAGCAGTCGCGCACCGTGGGACTGAAGGAGGCGGTGGAGCACGTCGCGCGGTTCGGCGGCGCCCCCATCCTGCTGGGCTTCGGCATCTCCCGCCCGGAGCACGTCCGGGCGGCCATGCAGGCCGGGGCGGCGGGGGCCATCACGGGCTCGGCCATCACGAAGATCGTCGAGGGGCACTGCGTGCCGGACGAGTCCCGGCCCTCGCGCTCCGAGCACGGGGTGCCGGCGTCCCGGGTGGGGGACCGGGCGGCGCTGCGGGCGGAGCTGGAGGAGTACGTACGCGAGATGAAGCGGGCAACACTGTGACGTAAGTTTTCTTAGGCTCCGCTTGCTTTCCCGGCGGGGAAGGACGGCGCATACTGGGGTGCATGGTCGATTCCCCGCTTCTCCCCTGCAGCCGCCGCCTCTTCCTCGCCGGCAGCGCCACCACCCTCGCCGGAGCGCTCCTCGCCGCCTGCGGCTCGAGCCCCACCGAGGAGGTCGCCGCCACCGACGTGCCCGTGGGCAGCGCCGTGATCGTGGGGGACTTCATCGTCGCGCAGCCCACCGAGGGGCAGTACCGCGCCTACTCCACCACCTGCCCGCACCAGAGCAGCAAGATCACCGAGGTGGAGGGGGACACGGTGCGCTGCCCCGCGCACAACTCCGTGTTCTCCCTCAAGGACGGGTCCGTGGTGGAGGGGCCCGCGCGGGCTCCCCTCACCGAGGGATCCGCGGAGCAAAACGGCGCGCAGGTGCGCGCGAGCCTCTAAAATCCGCAGGATGAGCCTACTCAAGCGCCAAGACCCCCTCATCTTCCTCATCCTCGCGGCCGTGGTGGTGGCCATCCTCGCCCCGGCCCAGGGCTCCTTCGCGGAGGCCTTGTCCGCCGCCACATCGGTGGCCATCGCCGTGCTGTTCTTCCTGTACGGCGCCCGCCTGTCCGCGCAGGAGGCGCTGCGCGGCCTGAACAACTGGCGCCTGCACCTGCTCATCCTGGGCTGCACCTTCGTGGTGTTTCCGCTCATCGGCCTGGGGCTTCGGCCCCTCACGCTCTTCCTGCCGCAGGACCTCTACCTGGGTATCCTGTATCTCACCCTGGTGCCCTCCACCGTGCAGTCCTCGGTGGCCTTTACCTCCATCGCCCGGGGCAACGTGGCGGGGGCCATCGTGGCGGCCTCGGTGAGCAACCTCGCCGGGGTGTTCCTCACCCCGCTCCTGGTGTTCGCCCTGATGAACAGCCAGTCGGGCCTGCGCATCGACGCCTCGGTGTTCCTCGACATCGCGCTCCAGCTACTCATCCCGTTCCTCCTCGGGCAGGTCGCGCGCCGCTGGGTGGGGGGCCTCGCGGCGCACAGGGCCACCAAGATCGTGGATCGCGGCTCCATCACGATGGTGGTGTACTCGGCCTTCTCCGCCGGGGTGGTGGAGGGGGTGTGGGCCACCACCTCCGCCCCGGAGGTGGTGTTTCTCATCCTCCTCTCCGTGGCCCTCGTGGCCCTCATGCTGTGGCTGACCAAGGCGGGCGCGCGGCGCCTGGGCTTCGGGCGGGGGGACGCCCTTGCGGCGCAGTTCTGCGGCACCAAGAAGTCCCTCGCCTCGGGCCTGCCCATGGCCTCCGTGATGTTCGGCGGGGGCGGGCTGGGCCTGCTGATCCTGCCGCTGATGATCTTCCACCAGGTTCAGCTCATGATGTGCTCCTGGCTGGCGGCGCGCTACGCGCGCCAGGATCCTTCGGCATAGGGCCGGGGGAGGGGCGGCTACAATGGCGGCAATGAACTCCTCGCTTTTCCTTCGCACCACCCTCACCGTGCCCGGTGCCGGCACGGCCGTGCACGTGGCGGAGCTGCACCCGCTGGACGCCCGCCGGTGCCGCCTGGCGCGCATCGTCGAGGTCGATCCCGAGGGGCGCCCCACCGGGGCGGCGGCGGGGGACCGCCACTACGGGATGGCCACGCCGCCGCAGGCCATCGTCCCGCACCCCGATACCTACGGGGACTTTCCCGACGTGTCCGCCGAGCGGATCGACGCGGAGGAGTTCGGCCGCCTCTGGGCCACGGCCGTGGCGGCGTTCCCGGGGCTCGACACCTAGGGTCCGGCCTCAGAACACCGCGTTGACCAGGATCATGTAGGCGGCGGTGCCCGCCAGGATGGACAGCCCCGCCTGCCGCCGCCAAACGTGGAGGCCCAGCGTCAGCGCCCCGGCCAGCAGGGCCGCCCCCACGCCACCGGGGGCGTGGGCCTGCCCCGCGATGGTGTACACCACCAGCACCACCATCACGCCCACCGGCATGGTCATGCCCAGGGTGCCCATGAAGTGGCTGCGGCGCAGCATCCTCTTCGCGCTATAGGGGAACTGGCGCAGCAGCACCGTCACCAGCGCCACCGGGACCAGCACCGCCGCGACGTCGGCCAGCGCGATTCCCTCCGGCAGCCCTGCGCTCACGAGCCTTCCCCCGAGCCCAGACGAAAGCGCAGCACCAGGATCAGGAAGTACAGCACCAGGGCCACCATGAGCATCTGCCCGGGCACCAGCACGGCGCTGGCCACGGCGAGCGCCGCCGCCACGGCCGGGAGAAACACATCCCGATTGTTGCGGAAGGCCTCCCACCCCAGCACGATGAACAGGGCGGTCAGCGCAAACTCCATGCCGGTCACATCCGGGGGAATGACCTGCCCCACGAGGGCCCCGACGACGCCGGGCAGCACCCAGAGCGCCTGGCACAGCGCCTGGATGGTGAGCACCCTCGCCCCGCCGAGGGAGCCGGGCGGGTGGGAGGAGGCCACGGCGTAGGACTCGTCGGTGAGCGCGTAGGTGGAATAGGCCCGGCCGGCGCGGCCCCGGACGGCCTCACGCGGGAAGGTCAGGCCGTAGAAGATGTGGCGGAAGTTCACCATGAGCCCCGTGACGGCGGCGGAGAGGGGGCCGATGCCCGCCGAGACGAGGCTGATCGCCAGGAACTCCATGGACCCGGCGTAGATCACCACGGAGAACACCGGGGTCCACCACCAGGCGTACCCGGACTGCACCATGAGCATGCCGAAGGCCAGGCCCAGGGGGATCAGGCCGAGGCCCACCGTCCACGTGTCCGCGATCCCGGCCCGAACCTCCCGCCATGTTTCACGTGAAACATGCACTAGTTCTCTCCCGCGTCCACCGGGTAGGTGGAAAAGAGCGGCAGGGGCATGGGCTGCCTGCGCATCACCTCCGACCACAGATCGGAGCGCCCCGGCGCCACCACGTCCGCGGGCAGGGCGGGGGCCACGTACCAGTCCCCGCGCTCGATCTCCTCCAGGAGCTGGCCCGGGCCCCACTCCGCGTAGCCCGCAAAGAGCCGCATGCCCTCCAGGTCGCCGCGCAGCGCCTCCGGCTCCGCGCGCAGATCCACCATCGCCAGGCGGTTGGCCAGGCGGTTGAGGTAGGGGTGCGCCTCCACCTCCACGCCCTGGGCGGGCACGCCCACGCCCACCACGGACTGCTGCTGCAGCGGGCCGCCGATGTACAGCGCCTGGGGCTTGGCCACCAGCTCCACCCACTCCGGCATGACGTTGTGCACCGCCACGTCGCTGCGCGAGGCCAGGTTCACGCCAAAGGTCAGGGCGTCGTTGTGCTCGATCACCAGCACCACCGAGCGGGCAAAGCCCTCCGATTCCATGCCGGGGGCCGCCACCAGCAGCATCCCCGGAGCGGGATCGTTGCGCTCCAGGGCGTTGAACAATCGATCCGCGTAGTACTCCTCGGCCACGGGCCGTCTCCTTCCACCGCTCGTTACTTCTGACGCGCCCACCATTCCCGCAGCGCGGCAATGGCCTCCGGGCGCTCCATCGGTCCGCGCTCCAGGCGCAGCTCCTTGAGGTAGGCCCAGGCGCGCCCCACCTCCGGCCCGGGCCGCAGGCCCAGGATCTCCATAATCTCGTTGCCGTCCAGGTCCGGGCGCACCCGCGCCAGGTCCTCCTTGGCCTGGATCTCCTCGATTCTTTCCTGGAGGTGATCGTAGTGGGCACGCAGCCGGGCCGCCTTCTTTTTATTCCGCGTGGTGCAGTCGGCACGGACCAGCTTGTGCAGGCGGGGCAGGAGGGGACCGGCGTCGGTGACGTAGCGGCGCACGGCGGAGTCCGTCCACTGGCCCTCGCTGAAGCCGTGGAAGCGCATGTGCAGGAACACGAGCTGGCTCACGTCTCCCACCATCTGCTTGGAATACTTCAGCGCGCGCAGGCGCTTGCGCACCATCTTCGCGCCCACCACCTCGTGGTGGTGGAAGGTCACCCCGCCGCCCGGCTTGGCGGCGCGGGTGGCGGGCTTGCCCACGTCGTGCAGCAGGGCCGCCCAGCGCAGCACCAGGTCCGGGCCCTCATCGGACTCCTCCTGGTCCATCGCCTGCCGCAGCACCGTCATCGAGTGGGCGTACACGTCCTTGTGCTGCAGGTGCTCGTCCGGGGTGAGGTGCAGCCCGGCGACCTCCGGGAAGACGATCTGCGCGATGCCGGTGCGCACCAGCAGGTCCCAGCCCGCCTCGGGGCGGGCCCCGGCCATCAGCTTGTCCAGCTCGGTGCGCACCCGCTCGGCGGTGATGCGCCGGATCTCCCCGGCCATCTCACGCATGGCTGCCTCCACCCGCTCGGCCACCCGCACCCCGAGCTGCGCCACGAAGCGCGCGGCGCGCAGCATGCGCAGGGGGTCGTCGGCAAAGGACTGCTCCGGGGCGGCGGGGGTGTCCAGCTCGCCGGCGCGCAGGGCGGCGAAGCCGTCCATCGGATCGTGGAAGCGGCCCTCCACCCCACCCGCGCCGGGGAGCAGCTCCACCGCCATAGCGTTGAGGGTGAAGTCGCGCCGCACCAGATCGCCCTCCAGGGTGTCGCCAAAGCACACCTCGGGGTTGCGCGAGACGCCGTCGTAGGAGTCGGAGCGGAACGTGGTGATCTCGATCTGCTGGCCCGCCTTCTCCGCGGAGACCGTGCCGAACTCGATGCCGGTGTCCCACACCGCCGGGGCGTACCCCTCAAGGATCTCCTTGATCACGGCGGGCCGGGCGGAGGTGGTGAAGTCGAGGTCGTGCCCCAGGCGGTCCAGGAGGGCGTCGCGTACGGAGCCCCCCACGAGGTAGAGGGATTCTCCCCGCTCGGCAAAGGCCCGCACCAGGTCCGAGAGCACCGGGCCGAGCTCCCGCACCGACCGCTGCGCCCGCGCCAGCATCTCCGCTTCCGAGGGTTCGTGAGGTTCGTGGGATTCCTGGAGTTTCACCCGCATGATTCTACCTTCCTCCTTATTATCCGTCGCCCGGCCTCGCTCCGGAATACCGCCGACCGCCCCGAACGGATACCATCTAGATGATGAGCGAAAAGGACGAGCGCGCGAGCCGGGCGGGCGCGGCAGGCGGGACCGGCACTCCCGGCAACCGCCGCAAGCGACGCCGCCGCGGCGGGCGCGGTCGGGGCGGGCGGGGCCGCCAGGAACACAACGCCGCGCGGCGTTCCTCAGAGGAATCCGGCGCCAGCAGCACCGGTAGCACCGGCGGATCGGGGTCGCAGCGCCCCGCCTCCGGCGCAAGCCCCCAGGGCGCCAAGGCTGAATCCAATAAGGCGTCCAATAAGTCCCATGAGGCCAAGGGCTCCGAGAAGAACGAGGCCAAGCAGCCGGGTCAGCGCCGCAGGCGCCGCCGCCAGGGTGCCCAGGGAGGGGCCAAGGGCGGGCGCGGCGGGCGTCGCGGCAACCGGGGGGGCAGGCGCACCGCCCGCTCCGGCCAGCGCGGCGGGCGTCGCGGCAACCCCCGCCGGAGCGCGGAGGCCTCGCACTTCGAGACGCGCCGCGAGACGTCCGCCGGCGGCCTCGTGGTCTCCGGCCTGGCCGAATCCGTGCGGCCCGACGGCAGCGTGGACCTCTCCCGCCTGTACGTGGCCCTCATCGGCCGCCTGGATCGCCGGGGGCGCCTGCTGTGGTCCATGCCCAAGGGCCACGTGGAACCCGGCGAGGACCACCGCAGCACCGCGGAGCGCGAGGTGTGGGAGGAGACCGGCATCAGCGGCGAGGTGTTCCAGGAGCTCGGCGTGATCGACTACTGGTTTGTCTCCGAGGGCGTGCGGATCCATAAGACGGTGCACCACCACCTGCTGCGGTACGTGGACGGCTACCTCAACGACGAGGACCCGGAGGTCACCGAGGTCGCCTGGATTCCCGTGCATCAGCTCATCGAGCACCTGGCCTACGCCGACGAGCGCAAGCTCGCCCGCGTGGCGCACGACGTCCTGCCCGGCCTCGCCCGCGCGGAAAAACAGGAGGGGAGGCGCACCCCGCGATGATCGTCCCGGAGCGCCGCCGCGACCGCGCGCTGCTGCGGCCGCTGAGCCTGGCCGCCACCGCGGGAACCCTCGCCCTCCACCTCGCGCTGCCCGCCGCCCAGGCGGACGTGCTGCCGCTCTCGCCCACCTCGGAGGCCTCCCGGGACGCCTGGGTCAACCCGCTGGTGCGCGCGGGGGAGGAGGAGAGCCCGGTGCGGGTGGAGCTGCTCTCCGTCGAGGACGGGCCCGGGGCCCACCTGCGCCCCGGGGAGGAGCTGCGCCTGCGCGTGCGGGTGCGCAACGTCTCCGAGGACGCGGTGGCGCAGCCCGCGCTGCAGGTGCGGCGCGGGGCGGAGGTCTCCACCGTGGCCGAGGCCCGCCAGGCCCTGGCCCTCGATGTCGGCTCGTACCCCCAGGCCCTCGCCCCGGTCTCGGTGGGAGCTTCCCTGCGGCCGGGGGAGGAGCGCACCGTCGAGCTGCGGGCCGCCACGGGGGCGGACGGCCTGGGCCTGGCGGCCGACGCCGCCTACCCCGCGATGGTGGCCGCCTCCGGCCTGATCGACGGCGTGGCCCGGGACTTCGGCTCCGAGCGCCTGGTGGTGGACACGCTGACCGCCCGGGGCACCAACGACGCGAGCCGCGCGGCGTCGGACGCTGAGGCCTCGGGGGCCGAGGAGGCCTCAGCAACCCCCGACCCCCAGGGGATCTCCCTGCTCTATCCGCTCTCCGAGCCCGCGCACGTGGCGCCGGGGGAGACCGGCGAGGCCCCGGAGGCCGCGCCGCTGCTCCTCGAGGACGATTCCCTGGCCAGCTCCCTGGCCTCCGGCGGGCGCCTGCATTCCCTGCTCACGGCCTACGAGCGCGCCATCGCCTCCTCCGAGGTGGCGGGCTCCACCTGCCTGGCCCTCGATCCCGCGCTCATCAGCATCGTGGATCGCATGCAGGAGGGCTACTCGGTGGTGTCCCCGGACTACCAGCGCCACCACCAGGGCAGCCCTGCGCGCCGTCTGCGCGATAGCTGGGGGGCCGGCTCGCAGGAGGAGCGGCGCAGCCCCGGCGCGGGCACCCAGGCCGCGCAGTCGTGGCTGCACCGGCTGCGCGGGGTGGCCGAGCAGCACTGCGTGGTGGCCCTGCCGTGGGCCAACGCGGACCTCAACGCCGTGCAGCGCACCGCCAACCCCTGGCTCATGCGCGAGGCCCTGCAGCGCGGCCAGGAGGTGATCGCCCGGGTGGTGGGGGCCGCCCCCCAGCGTGGGGTGGTGATCCCCGACTCCGGCTACGTCTCCGAGGCCACGGCGGCCTCCCTGGGCTGGGCGGGGCAGGACGGCACCCCGGAGGAGGCCTGGGAGGCTGCGCCCTCGGCGGCCCCTGAGTCCCCAACATCGCGCCCACCCCGGCAGGGCTCGGGCTCCACCCTGGATTCCCCCTCCCTGCCGGATAGCCCCACGGCAAACCAGCCCCACGCCCCGCAGCACCCGGTGTCCGTGCTGGTGGCGGACAACACGGTATGGTCCGCGCCGGAGGCGGGCCGCTTTGCCCAGATCCACTCGGGCATCCGGGCGGTCACCTACCCGGCGTCCCTGTCCGCCACGCTGGCGGCCACGGGGAGCGATCCCGCCACGGTGGGCTACTCCAACCCGGAGGGGCGCTTCGACCCCAACCTGGATTCCGCGCTGGCCCGGCGGCTCACCGCCGCGGCGGCGGTGCGGCTGGCCACGGAGGAGTCCCGCGACGCGCGGGAGCCCATGCTCATGGTCCCGCCCGCCGGGCTCGACGCCGCCGTGGGCACCATGCTCCTGGAGGAGCTGGAGTCCGCCCTGAGCGAGGGCCGGGCCCGCCCCATGAGCCTGAGCGCCTACCTGAGCCCCAGCGAGGAGCAGGAGAGCGATCTGCGCGCCGTGGCCCAGGCCGCACAAGCCGCGCAGACGGCGCAACAGGGGTCTCCGGACGGCGCGCCTCGGCTGGGCGCCCCCTTCCTCGACCCCGCCGTGTACAGCGACGCCGAGGTGCTGCGCACCACGCAGCAGGCCAACTACACGGACGACCTGACGGGCCTCATGGTCAACGACCCCGGCATCGCGCTGACCCGGTACGCCTTCACCGCGCCGCTGCGTCAGGACCTGCTGGCCGCGCTGAGCACCACCCGCCGCCGCGGCATGGCGGGCTTTTCCGACGCCGTGGCGGACACCTCGCGCCGCCTGGAGGGCAACCGCGAGGTGCTTCAGGAGCTGCGCGGCTCGGTGACCCTGCTGCCCCCCGGCAACGTGTACACCCGCACCTCGGACTCCTCGCCGCTGCTCATCGTGGCCAAGAACGGCCTGCCGCTGCCCGTGGACGCCACGATGCGGTATCACACGGAGCAGGAGGCCACGATCACCGTGCCCCGGAACCTGCGCATCCCGGCCCGGGGCTCCATCACCGTGCAGATGACGGCGGACATTCCCGGGGCGGACGATCAGGCCCAGATGGACCTGTGGCTGGCCTCCTCGGACGGCTCCGCCATCTCGTCCCCCGTGCGCATCGCGGTGAACACCAGGGCGGGGCTGGTCAAGACCTCGGCCCTCATCGCGGGCCTGGGCGGGCTGCTGGTGGCGGGGACGCTGTTCCGCCTGGGCAGGCGCCGCCGGGGCGGGCGGGCGCGCGGAGATTAAGAACTAATTACATCCCGCTCCCCAGGGCCGTGTCAGTTTCCTTTCACGGGTGTCAGCCACAACAATGGTCACTCGTGAACGCCACAGATCCGCAACACAGGCAATCGGGCCGCGACGCCGGGGGACCCTCACGGGGTTTGCGCTCCCGCATCGTGGCCCCCACACCGCCTGCCCCGGTGCCCGAGGTCAAGAGCAGGCCCCGGCCCACCCCGCAGGCTACGCTCGATCGCTCCGACCTCAGCCACGCGCCCGGGCAGGCCCCCTCCCCGGACGCGCCGCCCGGCACCGCCGCCGTGGCCACCACGCCGCGCGCCGAGCAAGCCGGGCAGGCAGGGCAGACCGGACAGGCAGAGCAAGCAGGGCGCAACGAGCGACCCGAGGAGGCGCCCCGGGCCTCGGAGACCACCGACGGCGACGTGGTGCGCTCCACCGGTTCGATGGCGCTGGCCACCCTCATCTCGCGCATCACGGGGTTCCTGCGCACCGTGCTCATCGGCTCCACGGTGGGCACGGCGGTGGGCTCCGCGTTCAGCGCGGCCAACACGCTGCCCAACCTCATCACGGAGATCGTGCTCGGCGCGGTGCTCACCTCCCTGGTGGTCCCGGTGCTGGTGCGCGCGGAAAAGGAGGACCCGGACGGGGGAGCGGCCTTCATCAGGCGCCTGTTTACCCTCGCCTTCTCGCTGCTCACGGTGATTACGGTGCTCGCGGTGATCGCGGCCCCGCTGCTCACCCAGATGCTGGTGCGCAAGAACGGCGAGGTGAACATCACCCAGTCGGTGTCCTTTGCCTACTGGCTGCTGCCGCAGATCTTCTTCTACGGGCTGTTCTCCCTGTTCATGGCCGTGCTGAACACCAAGGGGGTGTTCCGTCCGGGCGCGTGGGCCCCGGTGGCCAATAACATCATCAGCATCGCGGTGCTGCTGCTGTATCAGTTCCTGCCGGGGCGGCTCTCGGATACCGCCCCCTCCGGCCCCTTCGATCCCCACGTCCTGCTGCTGGGCCTGGGCACCACGCTGGGCGTGGTCACGCAGTTGCTCATCATGGTGCCCGCGCTGAAAAGGGCCGGGGTGGATCTGCGGCCCCTGTGGGGGATCGACGCCCGCCTCAAGGACTTCGGCGGCATGGCCGCCGCGATCGTGGTGTACGTGGCCATCTCGCAGTTGGGTTACAGCCTGACCAGCCAGATCGCCTCGGACTTCTCGCGCTCCGCGCTGCTGATCTACCAGAATCACTGGCTGCTGCTGCAGGTGCCCTACGGCATCATCGGCGTCACCCTGCTCACCGCCATCATGCCGCGCCTTTCCCGCAAGGCCGCCGAGGCCGACGACCGGGGCGTGGTGGATGACCTCACCCTGGCCACCAAGCTCACGTTCATCGCCCTGCTGCCCATCGTGGTGTTCTTCACCGCCTTCGGCCAGGACATCGCCTTCGGCCTGTTCCACTACGGCCACTTCGACCCGGACTCGGCCTCCATCCTGGGCCTCACGCTGAGCTTCTCGGCCTTCACGCTCATTCCCTACGCCCTGGTGCTGCTGCACCTGCGCGTGTTCTACGCCCGGGAGGAGGCGTGGACCCCCACCTTCATCATCGCGGGCATCACGGTCACCAAGGTGGTTCTTTCCTTCCTGGCCCCCACGGTGGCCTCCTCCCCGGATCGGGTGGTGGTGCTCCTGGGCGCGGCCAACGGCTTCGGCTTCGTGGCGGGCGCGATCATCGGCGCGATGCTGCTGCGCCGCAAGCTGGGTTCGCTGCGCTTCGCCGCCGTGCTGCGCACCTCCCTGTGGGCCTTCGGGGCGTCGATCGTGGGCGTGACGGTGGCCGGGGGTGCCAGCATCCTGCTGGGCCGCCTGGTGGCGCCGGAGACCCTGGGCTCCCTGTGGGTGCTGGTGCGCCTGTGCGTCATCGGGGTGGTGTTCCTCGTGGTCACCGGCGTGGTGCTGTCCTTCTCCCGCCTGCCGGAGGTGCAGAACCTCGGGGCGGTGGCGCAGCGCATCCCGGGCATGAACCGCCTGATCCGCACCGACCCGGAGCGCCAGATCCAGGTGGAGGCCCCCACCCAGCAGGAGCTGTCCACGCAGTTCATCGGCTCGGATACCTTCAACGCCTCGCCGGTGCCGCCGCCCATGTCCGCGGGCGTGGTGCGCGGGCCGCGCCTGGTTCCGGGCGCCCCGGTGTCCGACGGCCGCTTCCGCCTGCTGGTGGATCACGGCTCCGTCACCGGCGCGCGCTTCTGGCAGGCCAAGGAGCAGGCCACGGGCAGGCTCGTGGCGCTGGTGTTCGTGGATACCAGCGGCACCGCGCCGATGGCCCCCGCCAGCCCGGCGGCCGCGGCCGGGGCGGCCTCGGAGGTCACGCGCCGCACGCGCGCCCTGGCCGCCCTGGGGCACCCGGCCATCGCCCCGAACATCGAGGTCTCCGCGTACCGGGCGGGCTGCCTGGTGGTGGCGGACTGGGTGGAGGGCACCTCCCTCAAGGAGCTTTCCCGCTCGGAGCGGATCAACCCCCGGGCCGCGGCCTACGCCCTGGCCCCGCTGGCCAACGCCGCCGCGGCGGCGGACGCGGTGCACACCCCCCTGGGCCTGGACAACTGGGGGCGCATCCGCATCACCACCTCCGGCACCGCCGTGCTCGCCTTCCCGGCGGTGCTCTCCTCCGCCTCCACCGCGCAGGACCTCGACGCCCTCGCCTGGGCGCTCAACCTCCTCGTGGACGAGGACGCCCCGGAGGACGTGCTGCAGGCGAAGCAGCGGGTGGAGAACGTGGCCACCCTGGCTGCGGACGACTCCGCCGAGGCCGCCACCCCGGAGGCCAGGGAGGCGCTGAGCCCCGAGTCGCTGCGCGCGCTCGGGGAGGGGCTGCGCCGCGCGGGCCTGGCCGACGCCGGGGAGGCGGGGGAGACCGAGGCTGCCCCCGGCGAGGCCGCCTCCTCCGACGAGGGCGGCACGACGGCCGCCGCCTCGCCCAGCGAGCAGGCGCGCCGCCGCGCGCAGTCCCTGGGCGTGGTGGCCGAGGCCACCCCGCAGGTGGAGGAGCGGCCCGGCTTCGGCGCCAAGTCCATGACCCGCCGGGGCACCGCCGGGCTGGGGCTGGCGGTGTTCGCCGCCGTGATCGGCGTCGCGGTGGCCGCCACCTACATCGCCGCGGTGGTGGGCAAGCAAAGCGATTCCTCCCCCGTGAACCCGGGCTCGGCGCACAACAGCGAGGCCGCGCCCGCGCCCCAGGTCCAGCCGCTCAGCGGGATCAACGTGTGGCAGCCCAGCGGGCTGGCGGACCCGGAGCACGCCGATCGCCCCCAGGACGCCCATTACGCCGTGGACGGCAACCCGACGACCTCGTGGGCCTCGGACGAGTACCCGGAGGGCTTTAGGGACAAGCCGGGGGTGGGGCTGATCGTGACCCTGCAGAATCCGGTGCAGGCGAGCCAGCTCGAGCTGCTCACCCCCGCGCCGGGGAGCCACGCGGTGATCTACGCGGTGCCCGCCGGGCGGGATTCCTCGGCGGCGGGGGAGGAGCTGGACCTCGGCACCGTGCCGCTGGTGGCGGAGACCACCCTGGGCGCCGAGCGCAACGTCATCGACCTGGCCCCCACGCCGGAGCCCACGCAGGCCCTGGTGGTGTGGTTCGACGCCGTGGCCCCGGAGTCGCACGCGGTGAGCGTGTCCTCCATGTCCGTGCTGGGGGCCAGGGCCGCGAAGCCCTCCGAGGCCCCGGGCGACGGGGGCACCCTCCCAATGCAGTAGGCGCGAACATCGCGCGGGGCGGTGGCGCGGCGCGATGTAATGGGTGCGGGTTCCTCGGGGGAGGGCCCGCACCGACACGACGGGGGATTCCATGCCGCACGCGCATTGCTCGCACCAGCACCTATCCGATAGCCAGCTCGTGATGGCCTACCTGGCGGGGGAGGCGGCGGCCTTCGCGGAGATCGTGGCCCGCCACGGGGCGCGGCTGCTGTGGGTGGCCCGCCGCTACGGCCGCAACGAGCACGACGCCCACGACATCCTCCAGGAGGCCCTGCTGCGCGCCTCCCAGAACCTGCACACCTTCCGCAGGGAGGCCAAGCTGAGCACCTGGCTGCACCGCCTGGTGGCCAACTCCGGGTATGACTTCGCCCATCACCGTCACCTGCGCGAGGTCGCCACCCTGGACGACGACCGCGTCCCCCGGGACGCCGATACCCGCCTGGCCTACGATCCCGTGGGCGGCGTGGACACCCGGCTGGCCCTGCAGGCGGCCCTGGCCCGGGTGCGCCCCGATCAGGCCGCCGCCCTGGTGCTTATCGACGCCGCGGGCTACAGCGTGGCCCACGTGGCCGCGCTGGAGGGGGTGTCGCCGGGGACCGTGAAGTCCCGCCGGGCGCGGGCCAAGGTGGCGCTGCGGGAGGCGCTCGGCCCCGCCGAGGAATGAATCGCCCCCGCTCCTCGTTGACCGCCATAGCGGGTGCCCCGATACACTTGGGCACGGCAGAAGGCACCACAAAGCGGCTCCGCAAGGAAGGCACAGAAACTATGGCGAGCACAGGCACCATCCACGACGTAGCCATCATCGGCTCCGGCCCCGCCGGCTACACGGCGGCGCTGTACGCCGCCCGCGCGGAGCTCAAGCCCATCGTCTTCGAGGGCTACGAGTACGGCGGCTCCCTCATGCAGACCACGGAGGTGGAGAACTACCCCGGCTTTCAGCAGGGCATCATGGGCCCGGAGCTGATGGAGCAGATGCGCGCGCAGGCCGAGCGCTTCGGCGCCGACCTGCGGATGGAGCTGGTGGATCGGGTGGAGCTTCAGGGCGAGGTCAAGCGCATCGTCGTGGGGGAGGAGGAGTACGCCGCGCGCACCGTCATCCTGGCCACCGGCGCGGCCCCCCGCCTGCTGGGCGTGGAGGGCGAGCAGCAGCTCATGGGCCGGGGCGTGTCCACCTGCGCCACCTGCGACGGCTTCTTTTTCAAGGGCCACCAGATCGCCGTGATCGGCGGCGGGGACTCCGCGATGGAGGAGGCCACCTTCCTCACCAAGTTCGCGGAGAAGGTCACGGTGGTGCACCGCCGCGAGGAGTTCCGCGCCTCCCCGATCATGGTGGAGCGCGCGCGCTCCAACGAGAAGATCGAGTTCCTCACCAACAAGGTGGTGGAGCGCGTCCGGGAGTCCGAGGGCAAGGTCTCCGGCCTGGTGCTGCGCGACACGCTCACCGGGGAGTCCTCCGAGCTGGACGTGACCGCCATGTTCGTGGCCATCGGGCACGACCCGCGCTCGGGGTTCCTGGAGGGGCAGGTGGAGCTCAAGGCGGGCGGCTACGTGGCCACCCGGGAGCCCTCCACGGCCACCTCCATCCCGGGGGTCTTTGCCGCCGGGGACCTGGTGGACGACCACTATCAGCAGGCGATCACGGCGGCCGGCTCGGGCTGCCGGGCCGCCCTGGATGCCCAGAACTACCTCGCCGAGGCCCTCGTTTAAACTAGGGGAGCGTAGTTTTCCCAAGGAGGAGAATCTTATGTCTACCCTTAACAACGTTACCCAGGACTCCTTCCGGTCCACCGTGATCGAGTCCGAGGTGCCGGTCCTCGTGGACTTCTGGGCCCAGTGGTGCGGCCCCTGCACCAAGCTCACCCCCGTTCTGGAGGAGATCGCGCAGGAGTACGGGGACCGCGTCAAGATCGTCAAGGTGGACGTGGACGCGGAGCGCGGCCTGGGCGCCATGTTCCAGATCATGTCCATCCCCTCCATGCTGCTGTTCAAGGACGGCAAGAAGGTGGATCAGATCGTGGGTGCCCGCCCCAAGGCCGATATTGTGGCGAAGCTCGATTCCGTGCTCTAGCTGCTACCCTGGTTGAGTTGTAATCATTATTTTTAGGAAGGACTCACGTGGCGGACGTACTCCGGGTCGGTGACCGCAGCCCGCGCGTCGCAGAGGCTCGTGTTACCCTCGCGCGGCTTGGGCTGCTTCAAAGCTACTCGGGAGACGTGCGCCCCACCACGGGTGATTCCCAGCAGTTCAGCGGCGATGACACGTATTATGACGCCCCCCTCGCCGAGGCCATCAAGGCCTTCCAGCAGTCGCGCGGCATCATCCCCACGGGGGCCATCGACGAGATCACGCTGCGCGAGATGCGCGGGGCCTCCTACACCCTGGGCGCGCGACCCCTGATGTACCAGGAGGACAACCCGCTGGTGGGCGACGACGTGGTGCAGCTCCAGGAGCACCTCCAGGAGCTGGGCTTTTATTCCAGCCGCCTGGACGGGCACTTCGGGCCGGACACCAGCTACGCCCTGCGCAGCTACCAGCTCAACGGCGGCCTCGACCCCGACGGCGTGTGCGGCCCCGACACCATCCGCGCGCTCAGCCTGCTGGGTCGCCGCATCCGCGGCGGCTCCGCCCAGGCGATCCGCGAACGCGAGGACATGCGCCAGGCGGGGCCGCACCTGGCCGGCAAGCGCGTGGTGATCGACCCCGCCCTGGGCGGCAAGGACACCGGGCAGGTGGTGCGGGGCCGCTACGGGGAGATCACCGAGGAGGAGATCCTCTGGGACCTCGCCGCCCGCATCGAGGACAGGATGAAGGCGATGGGGATGGAGACCATCCTCTCCCGCCCCCGCATGGACAACCCCTCCGCCAAGGATCGGGCGGACATGGCCAACGCCTTCGGCGCGGACATGGTGATCTCCCTGCAGTGCGATCGCTACCCCAACGAGAGAGCCTCGGGCGTGGCCACTTTTTACTTCGGCTCGGAGATAGGGTCCAGCTCCCTGACCGGGGAGACCCTCTCCGGCTTCATCCAGCGCGAGATCGTGGCCCGCACGGCGCTGCAAAACTGCGGCAACCACGCGCGCACCTGGGAGATCCTGCGCTTCACCAAGGCCCCCACGGTGGAGGTGGTGGCGGGCTACCTCAGCAACCCGGAGGACGTGGCGGTGATGACCAACCCGGCCAGCCGCGACGCCATCGCGGAGGCCGTTCTCGTGGCCGTCAAGCGCCTCTACCTGCTGGAGGACGATAACCGCCCCACCGGCACCTACCGCTTCGACGAGCTGCTCGCCGCCGAGCGGCGCGCCTGGTAGGGCGCCTCACACCGCGCGGCCCCACCGGGGCCGCGCTTTTTTATGCGTGCACCCGTGCCAGCTCGTCGAGGGGGTGGCGAAGGGGCTGGGCTTCCCACTCGACGAGGAGCTCCCGCTGCGGCGGCAGCTCCAGGCGGAGGCGGGGCAGCAGCGGGTGCTCCCGCACCGTGCTAAACCCGGCCGCCTCCAGGGCGGAGGCGCTCAGGAGGCCGATCTCCGGGGCCCGGGCCACGATGCGTTCTGCCTCCCCGTCCCGGGGCTCGCGATCGCCGGGGAGTCGCCCATCGCCCTCGTCCCTCCACCCGAAGGCCTCCACGGCGAGCGCGTCCCCCTGCCGCATCACGTCCATGATGGCGGCGTCGATGAGCACGGCCTCCATGCCCATGCCCTCCCAGCCGGGGGCGGTGTACAGGGAGGTGATGAGGGTGGCGTCTGCGCTCGCCGGGGCCGTGGGGAGCTGCCGTGCCCCCGGGGCCTGGGCGGGGGAGCAGTAGAAGAGGGTGGCCAGGGGCCGGTCCTCCCAGAGGTAGAAGCCGCAGCCGGGGGCGTCGAGCAGCACGGAGGAGAGCCAGGCCTCCTTCTCAAAGCGTTCCTCCCCCCGCCGCCGCACCCTCTCGGCGCTCTCGGGGTCCAGCTCCCAGAACACGCCGCTGGCCGCGCTCGGCACGAGGCGATCGAAGGATTCCTGCGTGATGCGCAGCGGCGCGGTCCTCATGGCTTCCCCCGAGGCCTCGCTATCCCCGGCCCTCGATCAGGGCGAGGATGCGCTCGAAGTCCTCCTGGTCGCCAAACTCCACCACCATCTTGCCCTTGCGCTTGCCCATGGTGACGGTCACCTTGGTGTCCCAGCGGTCGCCCAGGCGCTCCGCCGTACGCGTGAAGTGCTCGGGCTGGGGGAGCGGCTGGCGCTTGGGCTTGGGCTCCGGGGCGTGGCCGTTGTTCATCAGCGTCACGGCCTCCTCCGTGGCGCGCACGGAGAGCCCCTCGGCCACGATGCGGTCCGCCAGGTGCCGCTGGCCGTCCTCGCCCGTCTTGAGCCCCATCAGCGCGCGGGCGTGGCCCGCGGAGAGCACCCCGGCGGCCACCTTGGACTGCACCGTCACGGGCAGCGAGAGCAGGCGGATGGTGTTGGTGATCGTGGGGCGGCTGCGGCCCAGGCGCCGGGCCAGTTCCTCCTGCGTCACCCCGAACTCGTCGAGGAGCTGCTTGTACGCCGCACCCTCCTCCAGGGGGTTGAGCTGCACGCGGTGGATGTTCTCCAGGAGGGCATCCCGCAGCATCTCGCCGTCGTCGGTCTCCCGCACGATGGCCGGGATGACCCCCAGGCCCGCCTTGCTGGCGGCGCGCCAGCGGCGCTCGCCCATGATGATCTCGTAACCGCTATCGTCCGCGGCGCGGCGCACCACGATGGGTTGCAGCAGGCCGAACTCCTTGACGGAGTGGACCAGCTCCTCCAGGGCCTCCTCGTCAAAGACCTGGCGCGGCTGCTTCTCGTTGGGGATGATCTCTCCCACGGGGATCTCCCGGTAGGAGGCGCCAAACTCATTGGTCGCCCGGGGGTCGGACGCCTCCGGGGCCTCCCGCCTTCCCGCCTGGGCGATCAGCGGCGGAACGCCCCTCGGCGCGCGCGTTTCACGTGAAACGTCGCCCCGGGATCGCTCTGCCTGCCCCTGCGGCGCGCTCCGCCCCGCGCGCCCGCCGCCGATGATGGCGTCGGCGGCGGAGTCGGAGAGCCGGGGCTTGGAGGGGCCCTGGGGGATCAGGGCACCCAGCCCACGGCCTAGACCACCCTTGCGGGTTTCGTGTGCGGACAACCTACTCCCTTTCTTCCTGTGCTCCCTCAGCCAAGCGCTGAGCCGTCTCCGGGCTGACCCCGATGGGGCCCGTTCCCTCCGCCGGGGAGTAGTCCCCGCGCGTGGCGAACTCCTCCGAGGCCGCCACGTAGGCCATGGCCCCCCGGGAGGAGGGATCGTAGGCCAGCACCGGCATCCCGTAGCCGGGGGCCTCCGAGACCTTCACGGACCTCGGGATCACCGTGCGCAGCGTGACGTCCCCGAAGTGCTCCTTGACCTCGCTGGCCACCTGCTCCGCGAGCTTGGTGCGCGCGTCGTACATGGTGAGCAGGATCGCGGAGATATGAAGCTGGGGGTTCAGGTGCTGGCGGATCATGGAGATGTTGTTGAGGAGCTGGCCCACGCCCTCCAGCGCGTAATACTCGCACTGAATGGGGATGAGCACCTCCTCCACGAAGGTCATCGCGTTGATGGTGAGCAGGCCCAGGGACGGGGGGCAGTCGATAAACACGAAGTCGAAGCCCCAGCGGTCCAGGAACTGCCCCTTGAGGGCGTCGTACAGCCGATACTCCCGGCGCACCATGGAGACCAGCTCGATCTCCGCGCCCGCGAGGTCAATCGTGGCGGGAATACAGAAGAGGTTCTCGCTGTGCGGGGAGGGCTGCATGGCCTCCTCCGGGGTGGCCTCTCCGATGAGCACCTCGTAGCTCGATACCGTGCCCGCCCGGTGCTCCACGCCCATCGCGGTGGAGGCGTTGCCCTGGGGATCGAGGTCGATCACCAGGACCTTCATCCCGCAGGCCGCCAATCCGGCCGCGAGGTTGACGGAGGACGTGGTCTTGCCCACCCCGCCCTTCTGATTGGCAATGGTGACGAGCCTCGGCCTCTCCGGCTTGGGCAACGGCGCCCGCAACGGAATGTCCGAGGCCCCGGTGCGGTACTGCGGTTCCCTCTCCGCCATCGCTTCCACACGCCCCTTCCTCTGCTTGTTTCCTATCAAACGTCTCATGACCCCTTGCGCTGCGAGAGGGTCACCGTATCCTCGGGATGCGCACCACGGTGGTGGGCTCCGCCAGGTGATCGGCGCCCACCCGGATCACCTCGCCCGCGCCCCCTCCGGACGCCCGGATCGCATCGGCGTCCCGCTCCAGCTCCTCGCGCACGGATGCCCCCTTCATCGCTATCATCGCCCCCTTGTGTGCCACCAAAGGCATCGACCACGTGCACAGCTTACCCAAGGGGGCCACGGCCCGGGAAGTCACCACCTCGGCCCGGCCCACCTCCGCCCGCAGCGCCTTGTCCTCGGCCCGGCCGCGCACCACGCGCACGTTGTCCAGGCTCAGGTCGCGGATGACCTCCCCCAGATACACGGAGCGCTTGAGCAGCGGCTCCACGAGGGTGATCCGCAGGTCCGGGCGGGCCAGCGCCAGGGGAATGCCCGGCAGCCCCGCGCCCGATCCCACGTCGGTGACCGCGGCGCCCTCCGGCATGACCTCCCCGATCACCGCGCAGTTGAGTATGTGCCGCTCCCACAGCCTCGGGACCTCGCGCGGACCCATGAAACCCCGCTCGGCGCCCGCCGTGGCCAGGGAGGCGTGATAAGCCACCGCCTTCCCCAGGTTTTCCCCAAAAATACGCTCGGCGGCGGGTGGGGGAGCGGGTATATCGCTTGGTTTCACGTGAAACATCCTCATGCTGATCCGGAATCAAGAGCCAATGAGGAAAGACTATCAGCCGCATGCGACAGCGCCCGCCACCTCCGCGAGGCAACGGGCGCTGAACTGGTCTTATGCACGGGGCCGAGGCCGCCATGCGTGGCGCACGGGTGAGGGCTAGCGCTTGCCGCCCTTCTTCTTCGGGTTGTTCGGCTTCACGCCGGGCTTGGGGGCCGTGGTGCGCTTGGCCTCCTTGATCGCGGCCTCCTCGGCCTCCTCCTCCCGATCCAGCTTGGCAAAGATGTAGCGGTTCTGGAAGAAGGTCCAGAGGTTGTTGGCCACCATGTAAAAGAGCAGACCGATGTGCCACAGGAAGCCCGTCACCAGGATGGTGGCGGGCATGACCCACAGCATCATGCGGTTCATCATGTTCATCTGCATCGCGGCCTGCTCCGAGGTCGGCCCCTGCTGCTTGCCCGAGGCGCGGCGCGCCTCCTGGCGATCCACGGAGAGCCGGGCGTTGAAGTGGGTGGCCAGCACGATGATAAGGATCAGCGGGGCGGTGACCGCGATGATCGTGGTGCGGGAGAAGTCCGCGTTGGGGAAGGCCGCGAACATCTCCGTGGGCATGCCGATGTACGCGGAGAGCGGCACCCCGAAGATGTTGGCGTCCAGGAAGGACTGCACGTCCTGCGCGCCGAAGATGTAGTTGGGCGTCATGCGGTTCTGTTCCACCGTGAGGCCGATGTCCCCGCCCGTGCGGTTGAAGGAACGCAGCACGTGGAACAGGCCGATGAACACCGGCATCTGCGCCAGCACCGGCAGGCAGCCCGCGAGGGGGTTCACGCCCATCTCCTTTTGGAGCCTGCGGGTCTCCTCCATCATCTTCTGTTGGTCATTCTTGTATTTCTCACGAATGGCCTGCATCTGCGGAGCGAACTTCTGCATCTTCACCATGGAACGCATCTGGTTCAGCATGGGCTTGAAGAGCAAAAGACGCAGCGTGAAGGTCAGGAACATGATCGCCAGAATCCACGCCCAGGCGGAGTCCGCGCCGAACGGGTAGGCGAAAATCTTGTGCCAGAACCACAGGACCGCAGAGATCGGCCAGTAAATGAAGTTGAGCACTGTACGTCCAAACTCCTGATGTGGTTGGTGATAGTGGTGGTATCAATTAAACAGGCGCCTCGCGCGCAGCCCACCCCGCTATCGCGGTGCCCAATGCCCCAGGGCGTAGGAAGATACGGGGTCATACCCTCCGGGGTGCCAGGGGCCGCACTTGGATAGCCGAGCGAGGCTGAGAAGAACGCCGCGCCACGCCCCGTGAGTCCTCACGGCGTCCAGGGCGTAGGCGCTGCAACTCGGCTCGAAGCGGCAGGTTGAACCCATTTTAAGGGGAGAAAGATATATTTGGTAAAAGCGCACCGCACGCACCACCGCGCGCGCGGGCAGGGATCGCCCCGCCGTGGCGCGCCCCCGCCCCGTGCCCCCCGGCCGAGGGCTCATGGGCGCCGGGCGGGGGCGTCGGAGGCGTTTTTCCTCGCCAGCTTGCGCAGGGCGCGGCGCATATCCTGGGTCAGCTCGGAGGAGCTCGCCTGGGCCGCGGCGGGCAGCGCGCGCACCACCACGTGGTCCCCGGGGCGAAGCTCCCCGGCCAGCTCCATGCAGGCATGACGAAGCCGCCGGGAGACCCGGTGCCTGAGCACCGCGTTCCCGACGGCCTTGGAGACCACGAGGCCAAACCGTGGTCCGCCCCAGTGGGCCACGCCCGCGCCCTCGCCGTTCCACACGTGGAGCACGAGGGTTCGGGTTCCCGCGCGTTCCCCCCGCCTGATGGTGCGTCGGAACTGCACCGGCGAGGTGAGCTTGTGCTGCGCGGGAAGCACCCTTAAAAGGCCTTAGGCGGTCAGCTTGGCGCGACCCTTGTTGCGGCGGGCGGCCACGATGGCGCGGCCGGCGCGGGTGCGCATGCGGGTACGGAAGCCGTGCTTACGCGCGCGACGACGGTTGTTGGGCTGGAAAGTGCGCTTACCTTTTGCCACGGTTCATTACTCCTCTGATATTCATGTGTCGGCCGACGGATAGTTCCATCCATCGGATTCCATCGACCAACCCTGAGTTGGTTCCCGAGAGACGACTACCGGAGGGGATTCCAGGGTGATCCCCGCTCCAGCGATCGTGCTCAGCTCCGCACCGGCGCGCGTCGCCCGGCCCAGGGGGATAGGCGGCGCGGCCCGGGATCACCACGGGCTGCTCTCAGCTACAAAGCACACGCGCGAGGCTGGTGCGCCTCCGCGGATGTGACAGACGAGTAAAGGATACGCGAGCGTCCAGCGGCGGAACAAATCGACACGCCCCGGATCAACGCCGATCAACACCAATCGGAGCCACCCCTCCCGGCCCGTCACCACCCGTCGGCGGGCAGGGAAGCGACGCCGCGGGGGCGGGACAGGAGCCGAGGGAGGGCGGGTACCCCCGGAATAACAAAGTTGGCATTTGGGGCGGGCCCGACCGATTCCTCGGGGCCACCAGGTAGGAACCGCCGCCCCCACCGAATCACATTCCTGTGCTTTCCTACCCGCCCGCCGCGGCCTAGACAATCCCACAGCCCACCGAGTAGAAGTGGATCGGCACGCACAATTTCCACACCTGTGAAGAAGAAGCGCCTGTGGATAACTCTCAACCTAACCTTGAGAGAATCCCCGATCCCCGGCAAAAGTGCTGGTCAAAGCCTCAATGGACCCGCATGACGTTATTCACAGGGGCGGGAATAGGGTGTGGATAACTCGGTACCGTAGAGTTATCCACAGGTGTGAGTAACTTTGTGGAAGACCAGGGCAACCGCCCAGAGCGCCTGTGGAAGACGCGGTGAATGACATTTTTCCCGCGCTCACAGCGCACCACCCGTTATGACCTAGATATAAAACATAGCGGGCCCTCTTCCGGTACTTACTCACAAGTAATACGCACGGAAAAGAACAAAGGACGAGGAACGAGTGACGGACGACGCCGCGGCGCTGCAGCACACATGGCACGAGGTAATGACGGAGCTTGTGCACCAAGCGGAGCTTCCCGATTCCTCCATCCCCACGCTCACCGCCAGGCAAAAGGCCTTCCTGAACCTGGCCAAGCCGATCACCATCGTGCAGGGCTACGTCCTGCTGGCCGTTCCGCACAAGATGGCCAAGGACGTGGTGGAGGACGAGCTGGGCGCCTACATCACGCAGGTGTTCTCCGAGCGCATGAACCAGCCCTGCGGGCTCGCGGTGAGCATCGATCCGCAGCGGGCGGAGGAGCCGTCCGGCCCTCCTGCGGCTTCGCAGCCTGCGGCGCAGGCCTCCCCGCAGGCCGGCCACGCGCCCCGGAACCAGGCCCCCCAGACCCCTCAGGCAGCCCCCACCCCTCCGGCGCCCCAGGCCACCCGGCATCCCGAGCAGGACGCCGTCCCCTCCGGCCAGCCCGCGGAGTTCGCCCCCTATTACCGCAGCAGCACGGAGTGGCAGACCAGCCACGCCCCGGCGCAGCCCCCCATGCCGCAGCAGACCGTGGTGCCCTCCGCCTCGCCCCAGCCCGCGCCCCTGAGCCCCGCCGGGGACGCCGGGATGGCGGTGGGGCAGCGGCTCCCCAGGGAGACCCCCGCGCACGACCCCAACAGGGAAAACTCCCTCAACCCCAAGTACACCTTCGAGTCCTTCGTGATCGGCTCCTCCAACCGCTTCGCCAACGGCGCGGCGGTGGCCGTGGCGGAGAACCCGGCCCGCGCCTATAACCCCCTGTTCATCTCCGGGGGCTCGGGTCTGGGCAAGACGCACCTGCTGCACGCCGCCGGAAACTACGCCAAGGTGCTGCAGCCGACCCTGCGGATCAAGTACGTGTCCAGCGAGGAGTTCACCAACGACTACATCAACTCCGTGCGCGACGACCGCCAGGAGTCCTTCAAGCGCCGCTACCGCAACCTGGACATCCTCATGGTGGACGATATTCAGTTCCTCCAGGGCAAGGAGGGCACGCAGGAGGAGTTCTTCCATACCTTCAACGCCCTGCACCAGGCCAATAAGCAGATCATCCTGTCCTCGGATCGCCCGCCCAAGGAGCTCACCACGCTGGAGGACCGCCTGCGCACCCGGTTCCAGGCCGGGCTCATCGCGGACATCCAGCCGCCGGACCTGGAGACCCGCATCGCCATCCTGATGAAGAAGGCCGAGGCCGACGGCACCCGCGTGGATCGCTCCGTGCTGGAGTTGATCGCCTCCCGCTTCGAGTCCTCCATCCGCGAGCTGGAGGGCGCGCTGATCCGCGTCTCCGCATACTCCTCGCTCACCAACGAGCCCATCGACATGCAGATGGCGGAGATCGCCCTGCGCGACATCCTCCCGGAGGCCGCCGACGTCGAGATCACCCCCACCGCGATCATCGAGGTCACCGCGGAGTACTTCGGCATTACTACCGACGCCCTGTGCGGCGTCGGCAAGACCCGCGCGGTGGCGCACGCGCGCCAGTTGGCGATGTACCTGTGCCGGGAACTCACTGATCTCTCGCTCCCCCGGATCGGGGCGCAGTTCGGGGGCAAGGATCACACGACGGTGATGTACGCGGACCGCAAGATCCGCAAGGAGATGAAGGAAAAGCGGGACACCTACGACGAGATCCAGCAGCTCACCCAGTCCATCAAGTCCCGGGGGCGGGGTATCTAGCGGGGCGTTGTCGGAACAAGCCTGGATAAGGGGCGGGGCCGCGCGGCCCCGCCCCTTCGTCGTCTCCGCCTCCTCACCGAGGACTTCTCACCGCGCCAACCCCGGGCGCGGTTCTCCCGGCGTCTCGCGGGACTCCGGGCGTTGTGCAGGGGAAACGCCGTTATCCACAGTGTCCACAGGCTTATCCACACCTGTGTAATTACAAGAATGTAACTCCATGAGCTTGCTCACCTTGACGCCGCCGCAACCCGCGCCGCACCCCTGTGAATAACCGCCCTGAGCTGTGTGGATGACGTGTGGAGAATCTCGGCCGCGATGGGGATAAAATCCGGTCCCCGAGGGTTATCCACAACCGCCCCGATCTATCCACAGACTTCCCACACCGCCCTTCACACCGCGGAATCTCGGGGCTACCTTGTCATTCAGGGCCTCATCCACAGAGTGCACAGGACCTACTGCTGTTGCTCTTCCATTTCTTGTACTTACCTAGAGGAAAGAGGGCGTGTGAACAAATAACAACTTTCGCGTCGCCCCGCCGCCACGGCGGGATGCGACCGCCCCATCGAGCGAATGACAAGAGTTGCCACGCGAGGGCACTCTCCCGGTACTTTGGAGATGTTGTTATTCGCCGCGTGGCTCGCACCACCCGCGCGGCGTAGAGGATCGTGTGATTCCCCCGCACGCCCACCCGAATCACATGTCGTGGTCAAGGAGCTGAGAGAAGCATGGAGTCAGAGCAGGTTTCCTTCCGAGTGGCAAAAGACGACCTGGGCGACGCCGTCGCGTGGGTGGCCCGCAATCTGCCCACCAAGCCCGCGCAGCCGGTGCTGCGCGCCCTGGTGATCAATGCCGACGATGACGGCCTGGAACTGGCGGGCTTCGACTACGAGATCTCCACCCGCGTCCGCCTCTCTGCGGAGGTGCTCAGCCCCGGGCGCATCGCCGTGGCGGGCAAGCTGATCGCGGAGATCGTGGGCAGCCTGCCCAACAAGCAGGTGGACATGACCGTGGAGGGCGCCAAGGTCCTCATGACCTGCGGCCAGGCCCGCTTCGAGCTGCCGCTGATCCCGCTGGACGACTATCCTCAGCTCCCCACCCTGCCCGAGGTCACGGGCACCATCGATCCCCGGCTGTTCACCGAGGCGGTGACCCAGGTGGCCGCCGCGGCGGGCAAGGATGACACGGTGCCCATGCTCACCGGCGTGAACATGAAGGCCACGGGCAAGAACATGACGCTGACGGCCACCGACCGTTTCCGCCTGGCGTTGCGCACGGTGGAGTGGAATCCCGCCTCCGAGGACGTGGAGGCCAACCTGCTCATTCCCGCCAAGACCCTCCTGGATAACGCGCGCACCCTCGACGCCCACGGCACCGATCCCATCGACTTCGCCGTGGGATCGCAGGATCAGGTGGGCCGCGAGGGCCTGTTTGGCATTCACACCGATAACCGGGAGACCACCACCCGCCTGCTCGACGCGGAGTTCCCCAACGTGCAGCCGCTGCTGCCCAAGAGCCACACCGCGATGGCCCTGGTGGAGATCGCGCCTCTTCAGGAGGCGATCCGGCGCGTCTCCCTGGTCACCGACCGCAACGCGCAGATCCGCATGCAGTTCTCGGAGGGGCAGGTCATTCTGTCCGCCGGCGGCAACGATTCCGGCCACGCCGAGGAGGTGGTGCCGTGCACCTTCCAGGGTGACGAGGAGCTGCTCATCGCGTTCAACCCCGGTTACCTCAAGGACGGGCTCGCCGTGGTGAACACGCAGCGTGTGGTCTTTGGCTTCACGGAGCCCTCGCGCCCGGCGATCATGATCCCCGAGCCGGAGGAGATGCCCGAGCGCAACGAGGAGGGCGTGTTCCCCACCCCCGAGACCTACTTCACCTACCTGCTCATGCCGGTGCGGTTGCCCAACTAGGTAATCGGAAATATCGGGGAATGCCAGCGAGGATGTAGTTTCAGGGAAGGAGCGGGATGTACATCTCCGAGCTTTCCCTCCGCGATTTTCGCTCCTGGCCGGACCTTACCCTGAGCCTGCGCCCCGGTGTCACGGTGTTCGTGGGGCGCAACGGCTTTGGCAAGACCAACATCGTGGAGGCCGTGGGCTACCTCGCCCACCTGTCCTCCCACCGGGTCAACCACGATGCCCCCCTGGTCCGCGTGGGGGCGGAGAACGCCAGGATCTCCGCCACCGCCATCAACCAGGGCCGCGAGCTCACCGCGCACGTGCTCATCAGGCCGCGCGCGGCCAACCAGGCGCAGATCAACAGGACGCGGCTGAAAAGCCCCCGCGAGGTGCTGGGGGTAGTGCGCACCGTGCTGTTCGCCCCGGAGGACCTGGCGCTCGTGCGCGGCGAGCCTGCGGAGCGGCGTCGTTACCTGGACGCCATCATCGCCACCCGGTCGCCCCGGCTGGCGGGGGTCAAGGCGGACTATGACAAGGTGCTCAGGCAGCGCAACGCGCTGCTGAAGTCCGCGCAGGCCGCGCTGCGCCGGGGTTATTCCTCGAATGAGGGCGCGGCGGCCCTGGGCACGCTCGACGCCTGGGACGGCCAGTTGGCGCACCTGGGAGCCCGGGTGATCGTGGCGCGGCGGGAGCTGGTGGGTCGGCTCGACGCCGAGGTGCACGCGGCCTACGCCTCCCTGGCCCCGGAGTCCCGTCCGGCCTCCCTGGGGTACCGCTGCACCGTGCCGGTCGGGGAGGATACCGGGGAGGACGCGGAGCTGATCGAGGCCGCGATGCTCGCGGAGCTGGGCGCCAGGCGCCAGCGGGAGATCGAGCGCGGCATGTCCCTGGTGGGGCCCCACCGGGACGACGTGGAGCTGCTGCTGGGGCGGCAGCCCGCCAAGGGCTTTGCCAGCCACGGGGAGACGTGGTCCTTCGCCATCGCGCTGCGCTTCGGGGAGTTTTCCCTGCTGCGGGGCGAGGGCTCGGACCCCATCCTCATCCTGGATGACGTCTTTGCGGAGTTGGACGCCAAGCGCCGGGCCAAGCTGGTGGACCTGGCGATGGGCGCGGAGCAGGTGCTCATCACGGCGGCGGTGGACGAGGACCTCCCGGAGAACCTGGGGGAGCAGATCGTGGCCCGGCACCGCATCGAGGTGCGCGAGGGGGAAGCGCGCGCGGCCGAGGCGGGCGGCGACGCCCCACCAGAGGAGGAGCGGGTTCGGTTCTCGGTGCTCGTGGATGAGAAGGCGGGCGGCGATGAGCGATCCGATTAACCAGGCCTTCGAGGCCATGCGCGCGGCGGCCCTCAAGCGCAACGGCTCCGTGCCCAGCCTCAACCTCCAGGGCGGCGCGCGCCGCCGCGCCGCCGGCGCCCCCAGCGGGCTGGGCGACGCGCTCCGGGATGCCGGTGAGGCCGACGCGCGGGAGCGGGTGCGCGTGCCCGGCCTGACCGGGGAGGAGCCCGATGCCCGGCGGCGATCCGGATCCGCGCGGCGTCGGCGCGGCATCCCCACGGGCCCGGACGGCCGCCGGATTCCGCGCCGCCGGGACGTCGATACGCTGGGCAGCATCGTGAACCGGGAGATCCGGCAGCGCGGCTGGGCCAGGGAGATCGCGGGCGGCTGGGTCACCGGGCATTGGCAGGACCTGGTGGGGGAGAAGATCGCCGCGCACACCAGGGTGGAGATGCTCAAGGGGAGCACGCTGTTCATCTCCTGCGACTCCACCGCCTGGGCCACCAACCTGCGGATGATGCAGCGCGAGATCCTGCGCACCATCGCGGCCAAGGTGGGTCCGGACGGGATCACGGAGCTGAAGATCTTTGGCCCCAAGGCCCCCTCGTGGCGGCACGGGGCGCTGCACGTGGCGGGGCGGGGGCCGCGCGATACGTACGGATAACGGCGGCGAGCAACGGGTCTCGGCGCCCCGCAGGGGCCGCTGAGAGGGGGAACACAGGGTAACGGATAGGGGTACCGGGGTGTAGAATGGAACGGTCTAAGACCCTTTTATTACGAGGAGTGCACGTTTCACGTGGCTACCACCGAACACGAATATGGCGCCTCATCGATCACCATCCTTGAGGGCCTTGAAGCCGTACGCAAGCGGCCCGGTATGTACATCGGCTCGACGGGCTCCCGCGGCCTGCACCACCTGGTGTGGGAGGTCGTGGACAACTCCGTCGATGAGGCAATGGCAGGCTACGCCACCAAGGTGGACGTCACGCTGCTTGCCGACGGCGGCGTGCAGGTCGTCGATGACGGTCGCGGTATCCCCGTGGAGATGCACGCCTCGGGCGTGCCGACCGTCCAGGTGGTGATGACGCAGCTTCACGCGGGCGGCAAGTTCGATTCCGATTCCTACGCGGTGTCCGGTGGCCTGCACGGCGTGGGTATCTCCGTGGTCAACGCGCTGTCCACGCGCGTGGAGGCCAACATCAAGCGCGACGGCAAGCACTGGGAGCAGAACTTCACCAACGCCGTCCCGGAGGAGCTGGTTCAGGGCGGCAACGCGCGCGGCACGGGCACCTCCATCCGGTTCTGGCCGGACGCGGAGATCTTCGAGACCACCACCTTCGACTACGAGACGATCTCGCGGCGCCTGCAGGAGATGGCCTTCCTGAACAAGGGCCTCACCATCACGCTGACCGACGAGCGCGCCACCGAGGAGGAGGTGGAGCTGGAGGCCCTTGCGGAGGCGGGGGAGAACGCCACCTCCCTCGAGGAGATCGACTCCGTCGTGGAGGAGGCCAGCGAGCAGAGCGCGCCGAAGAAAAAGAAGGAAAAGAAGCGCGTCTTCCACTACCCCAACGGGCTTGAGGATTACGTCAACCACCTCAACAAGTCCAAGAGCCCCATCCACCCCTCCATCGTCTCCTTCGACGCCAAGGGCGAGGATCACGAGGTGGAGCTGGCCATGCAGTGGTCCTCCGGCTTTAACCAGTCGGTGCACACCTTTGCCAACACCATCAACACGGTGGAGGGCGGCACGCACGAGGAGGGCTTCCGCTCCGCGCTGACCTCCCTGATGAACAAGTACGCCCGCGAGCACAACATGCTCAAGAGCAAGGACAGCAACCTCACGGGCGAGGACTGCCGCGAGGGCCTGGCCGCCGTGATCTCCGTGCGCGTGGGCGATCCCCAGTTCGAGGGCCAGACCAAGACCAAGCTGGGCAACACCGAGGTGCGTTCCTTTGTGCAGCGCATGACCAACGAGCACGTGGGGCACTGGCTGGAGGCCAACCCCGCGGAGGCCAAGGCCATCGTGAACAAGGCGATCTCCTCCTCCCAGGCGCGCCTGGCCGCGCGCAGGGCGCGCGAGATGGTGCGCCGCAAGACCGCCGGGGACATGGGCGCCCTGCCCGGCAAGCTGGCGGACTGCCGCTCCAAGGACCCGCTGAAGTCCGAGTTGTACATCGTGGAGGGCGACTCCGCCGGTGGCTCCGCCAAGGGCGGACGCGACTCCATGTACCAGGCCATCCTTCCGCTGCGCGGCAAGATCCTCAACGTGGAGAAGGCCCGGCTGGATAAGGTGCTCAAGAACGCCGAGGTGCAGGCCATCATCACGGCCCTGGGCACGGGCATCCACGACGAGTTCGACATCTCCAAGCTGCGCTACCACAAGATCGTGCTCATGGCGGACGCCGACGTGGACGGCCAGCACATCGCCACCCTGCTGCTGACCCTGCTGTTCCGCTTCATGCCGGAGCTGGTCAAGGAGGGCCACGTGTACCTGGCCAACCCGCCGCTGTACAAGCTGAAGTGGCAGAAGGGAGAACCCGGCTACGCCTTCTCGGACGCGGAGCGCGACGCCCAGCTCGCCGAGGGCCTGGAGAAGGGCCGCAAGATCAACAAGGACGACGGCATCCAGCGCTACAAGGGCCTGGGCGAGATGAACCCCAGCGAGCTGTGGGAGACCACCCTGGACCCCACCACCCGCATCCTGCGCCGCGCGGACCTGCACGACGCGCAGCGCGCCGACGAGCTGTTCTCCGTGCTCATGGGCGACGACGTGGTGGCGCGCCGCTCCTTTATCACCCGCAACGCCAAGGACGTGCGCTTCCTGGACATCTAGGCTCAGGACGCCTAGGCATCCGCGCTCGGCGCGCCCGCGATCCGGGCGCGCACCTCACCGAGGAGCCCGGCGGGGTCGTCGCACTGAAACTCCACGCTGCGCACCTCGCGCTCCCCGAGGAAGAGGTCGTGCGCGGTGACCGGCTCGGAGAGCCGCAGCTTCGCGTTCACCTGGTTGAGCACGGGCAGGCGGCAGGCCCCGGCGTCGTCGATGGCGATCTTCGCGCCGTCGCCGGGGCGCTGCTGTCCCGCCGCCTCGATGGCGCGCCACGGGATGTTCAGGCTGAACCGGCTTCCCGCCCGCAGGAGCAGCCCCTCGCCCGCGATCCGGTGGGGGTTTGCCTTGAGGGAGGCGTAGAAGCCCAGCAGCACGAGGACGCCGTAGAGGCTGATAACGGCGATGACGGCGCGCCACGCGGGGCTGGGCACCAGCAGATGCACAAGGGTGGTTTCCACCGCCGTGAGCCCGGTGATCGCCCACACCACGGGCCTGAGGGCCCGGGAATATCCGTGGGTGCCGGGCGGGGCGGGGGAGAAGAGCCGCCGCAGGCTCAGCAGCATGAGGACCTCCGAGACCCAGTAGCCCAGCGCCGGGGCGGGCACCCCGTACCGGGTGGCCGTGGAGCGCACGGCGCGCGGCCAGGTGCCCAGGCCCCTCCGGGCGGAGATCAGCGCGCCGCCCAGCAGCAGGACCGCCGCGACCACCAGCGCCAGGGGCAGGAGAAAGAGCCCGGTGGCAACGCCCTGCCCGGAGAGCCTTATCCCGATCAAACCCACCTCGATCAGCACCCCGGTGACGCAGAGCGCCAGGAAGATCTTTCTCACGCGCAACCCCTTATGCTCGAAAATCGAACGCCGTGCCACCCCCATTCTAGGGGCGCCGTGCGGCGACGGTCCCGCGCGCGGGGGAGCGGATCGGGGCCGGGGGTGGTGGGCCGCCCGCGCGCCTACCATGAGGGGTACACGTGCGAAAGGGGTAGAAACGATGAGCGTAGTGCGTAAGGATTTTCCCACCGGCCTGTGGATGGGGGCCCGGCAGCGTCCGGCCTCCTCGGGCGGCACCTTCGGGGTGCACGATCCGGCCACGGAGGAAGAGGTGGCGCGCGTGGCGGACGCCACGGAGGAGGACGCCCTGGAGGCGCTGTCCCTGGCGGTGCGGGCGCAGGAGCGGTGGGCCAAGGTGCCGCCCCGGCGCAGGTCAGAGCTGCTGATGGGCGTGTTTGACCGCGTGGCCGAGCGCGCCGAGGAGTTCGCCCGGGTGATGACGCTGGAGATGGGCAAGCCGTTCGCGGAATCCCGGGGGGAGGTGGCCTACGGCAACGAGTACTTCCGGTGGTTCGCGGAGGAGGCGGTGCGCTGGCCGGGCCGCTACGCCGGGGCGCCGGGCGGCCAGGGGGACATCCTGGTCACGCGCGTGCCCGTGGGGCCGGTGCTGGCCATCACGCCCTGGAACTTTCCCCTGGCGATGGCCGCGCGCAAGATCGCCCCGGCGCTGGCGGCGGGCTGCCCGGTGATCGTCAAGCCCGCGGCGGAGACCCCGCTCACCCTGCTCCTGCTGGGCCAGGTGCTCGCAGACGCCCTGCCAGAGGAATACTCGGGCCTGGTGTCCATCCTGCCCACCAGCGACGCCGCCGCGCTGTCCACGGCGCTCATGCGGGACCCGCGCCTGCGCAAGGTCACCTTCACCGGGTCCACCGCCGTGGGCAAGCTCCTGGTGGAGCAGTCCGCGGAGAACCTGCTGCGCACCTCGATGGAGCTGGGCGGCAACGCCCCCTTCGTGGTGGCCGAGGACGCCGACCTCGACCTGGCGCTGGACTGCGCCATGCAGGCCAAGATGCGCAACGGCGGGGAGGCGTGCATCGCGGCCAATCGCTTTGTGGTGCAGGAATCCGTGGCCGAGGAGTTCACCCGGCGCCTGACCTCCAGGATGGAGGCGGTGCGCTGCGGAAACGGCATGGAGGAGGGGGTGACGCTGGGGCCGATCATCACCGAGGGTCAGCGGCGGCGGATCGCGGACCTCGTGGATCAGGCCGTGGACGAGGGCGCGCGGCTCACCACGGGCGGCCGCGTCCCGGAGGGGAGGGGGTGGTTCTATCCCGCCACGGTGCTCGCGGACGTGCCGGAGGGCGCGCGGATCCTCCGCGAGGAGATCTTCGGGCCGGTGGCCACCGTGACCACCTTCCGCGACCTCGAGGAGGCGGTGGCGCGGGCCAACGATACCCGGTTTGGCCTGGCGGCCTACGGCTTTAGCCGCAGCCTGGACACCGCCCGCTACCTGGCGCGCAACCTCCGCGCGGGGATGGTGGGGATCAACCGGGGAGCCATCTCGGATCCCGCCGCGCCCTTCGGCGGGGTGGGGCAGTCTGGCTTTGGCCGCGAGGGCGGCACCGAGGGGATCGAGGAGTACCTTGACGTCCGCTACGTGGCGCTGTAGGCGCGCCCTGTGGGCTCCGGGCGCCACGGGGGAGCCACGGGCGCCGCTATGCGATCCTAGGCGGCGTGGCGCTCCAGGATGCGGCCCAGCTCGGGGAGGGTGGGCTCGATGAGCTTGGTGGCCTTCCCGCGCAGGGCGGAGTACACGGAGGAAAGGGGGCCCGCCTTGTCCGCGTAGCGGTCCATGACCGCGAGGATGGCGTCGATGGACCGCTGGGGGTCCTGGGCGAGGTAGCGGCCAAAGTCGGGGGCTTGATCGCCCGCCGCGTGGTAGTCCTCCCACTGCGGGGTGAGGGCGTCCGCGATCTCGGGGAGGAGGAGGTTCACGCCCCGGCGCACGATGCCGGAGTCCACGGCCCGGGCGGCCTTGAGCCCCGTCTTGAGGGTCATTCCGGTGATCCCGGACTGCGCCTTAACCGTTTCTTCCGCAAAACGAGTGAGGTCGTCCACCGCCTCGCTTCGGTGGGTCTCCTCCACGATGGTGCTCAGGGGATTCATAGTTGACTCCTGATTCTCCTCTTAAAAGAAAGGCGATCCCCATTCTGGGTAAGTACATGATTGATTCTACCCATTAAGGAAATCGCAACCGTTGCGGTTCTTCCGCCACAGCAAATCACCACAACAATTAACTGCAACCACAACAATCACAACAATACCGGAGGTGCGCTCGCTGCACAAGCCTCGCGGGTGCCGTGCGGTCACGGGGAAATCGAGGCTTTGGCTCGCTAACGATTAGTCACGGTATCGCAAAGGGGGCGGGTGCGCGGTCAGGCCCTGGGCAAAGAAAAACCGCCGCGCGGGAGGCGCGGCGGCGGGGAAGGCACGGGGCTTACTTCACCACGGCGGTGAAGCGCACGGACTCGGAGGAGCCATCGGCGTACTTCACGATCACGGGGATGAAGAGCTTGGAGCCCTTCGGGGCCTCCGGGGCGGTGACGGTGACGGTGCCGTCCTCGGCCACCTCCACGGTCCAGTCGGTGCCCTCGGTGCTCGGGGCGATGAACCGGGTGCCCTCGGGGACGGTGCCGCCCAGCTTGGCCTCCACGGACTTGCCGGGCTCGACCTCCACGTCCTCGTAGGCGGGCTCGTAGTCGGCGGAGTCGGCCATCGCATTCTCCGGGGCGCTCACGGTGGCGTGGAACACCACGTAGTCCACGGCGCCGTCGGCGTAGTTCACCTTCACGGGAACCCACACGGCGGTGCCGCGCTTGGCGTCGGTGGCCTTGGCGGTCAGCTCGCCGGTCTCGGAGTCGAGGGAGAAGTCCAGGCCCGCGTAGGACTCGTGGATCAGCTCGAAGGTGGTGCCGTCCAGCTCGCCGCCCTTGGCCACGATGGGGGCCTTGGCCTCGCCGCCGAAGGGAACCTCAAAGTCCTCGTAGCTCAGCTCCAGGTTCTTGCTGGGGGAGTCCTCGCCGGCCGCGGCCTTCACCGGCACCTTGTACTCCTTGGTGGAGCCGTCGGGGAACACGGCGATGAGCCCCATCTTCCAGGTGCGGCCCACCTTGGCGTCCTTGGGCACGGTGGCGGTGACCACGCCCTTCTCGTCCACCTTGAAGGTCCAGCCGTCCGAGTTCTTCTCGTTCATCACGAACTCGGTGCCCTCGGGCAGGGTGCCCTCCACGGTGGGCTCCACGGTGCCGGACTCGCCGGGGGCGATCTCGGTGAACTCCTCGGGGTACGTCAGGGTCACGCCGTCGGAGGGGGAGGTCTCGCCCTTGACCACGGTGGCCTTCACGTCGATCTGGGTGTAGCCCTTGGAGGTGCGCACCAGGATCGGGAGGGTGAGGGAGGAACCGGGGCGGCGGCTGGCCTCGGCCTTGATGGTGAGCTTGCCGGTCTTCTCGTCCACCTTGTAGTCCCAGCCCTGCACGGTCTCCGTGGGGGCGATGAACCTGGCGGTGCTGGCGGGGGTGCCCTGGACCTCGAACTCCTGCTCGGAGTCCCAGGGAATCTCCACCTCGTTGTTCTTGCCGTAGCTCAGGGTGCTCGCGGCGGCGTCGGTGGCGTAGGTGGTCACCTTGGGGGTCTCGGCGGCCTCGTCCTCGGCGGCCTCCTCGGTCACGGCCTCGGCGGCCTCCCCGGTGGACTCGTCCAGGATCTCCACGTCGGTGTTCTCGACGACGGCCTCGGGGGCCTCGTCCTCGGCGAGGGCCAGGGGCGTGGCAAAGGTGGAGCCGGCCAGGGCCAGGGAGATGGCCGCTGCGGAAACGCGCTTGCGCATGTAGTTCTTCCTTTGATTTAGGTAGAAGGGTCCGGAAAATATACTTGTGAAAATAGTAAACGTCTACCTTGGTCTTGTCACCCCGACATACGGCGTCCGGCTGCCGCCGCTGAGCGGACGTCGGACGATTAAGTATTGAGATCGTACAAAATATCGCTCGTCACATGGGAAAACACATCGTTGTGATGCGTGAGGGGGCGCAGCGCCCGGACGTGCTCGCGGAGCGTCTTTGTCATGTGAATCACATCGCGGTGCAGGGGAACGCCGTGCAGGCGGGCGTGCGTGACGGCGGCGCAGGCGGCCAGCGCGGGGTAGCTGCGGATGCGGGCGTCGGTGCGCTCGCACACCGCGTCCGCGACGATCACCATCTGCTCCAGGCTCAGTCCCCTCATGGGCATCAGGGGCCTCATGAGCGCAGCCGACGGCGCGCGTCGAGGTACTCGGGCAGGGCGGCGCGGGCCAATTGGTTCACGCGGGCGTCGTCGAGCGTGCGCGTGGCGGCGGCGAGGATGGCGCGCACGGCCGCCTCCTGCTTGCTGCACGAGTGGGCGCGGGCGAGCAGGGTGAGGGCGCGATCCTGCTCCTCGGTGAGTCTCAGCGTCATGGCCACGGTATCAGGATGATACCGAATGGGCGCCCGGAATGGGCGCAGGAGGCGCTCAGGGCACTAAACTAGGCGGGGAATGATTCCGCCGAAGAAAAGGTGAGTATGAGCGACGACAACAACGGGTCCGGCAACGACCTGTTCGATCGCGTCCACCCCATCGACATCAACGAGGAGATGCAGTCGAGCTACATCGACTACGCGATGTCGGTGATCGTGGGGCGCGCCCTGCCCGAGGTGCGCGACGGGCTCAAGCCCGTGCACCGCCGCATCCTCTACGCGATGTTCGACTCCGGGTACCGCCCGGACCGCGGGTACGTGAAGTCCGCGCGCCCGGTGTCCGACGCGATGGGCCAGTTCCACCCGCACGGCGATAGCGCCATCTACGACACCCTGGTGCGCCTGGCCCAGGACTGGAACATGCGCTACCCGCTGGTGGACGGCCAGGGTAACTTCGGCTCGCGCGGTAACGACGGCCCCGCCGCCATGCGTTACACGGAGTGCCGCCTCACGCCGCTGGCGATGGAGATGGTGCGGGACATCCGCGAGAACGCCGTGGACTTCTCCCCGAACTATGACGGCAAGACGATGGAGCCGGACGTGCTGCCCTCGCGCGTGCCCAACCTCCTGATGAACGGCTCCGGCGGCATCGCCGTGGGCATGGCCACCAACATCCCCCCGCACAACCTCAACGAGCTGGCCGAGGCCATCTACTGGCTGCTGGACAACCCGGAGGCGGAGGAGAAGGAGGCCCTGGAGGCGTGCATGAGCTACGTCAAGGGGCCGGACTTCCCCACCTCCGGGCTGATCGTGGGCGACCAGGGGATCAAGGACGCCTACACCACGGGGCGCGGCTCCATCCGCATGCGCGGCGTGACCAGCATCGAGGAGCAGGGCAACCGCCAGACCATCGTGATCACCGAGCTGCCCTACCAGGTCAACCCGGATAACCTGGTGGCGAGCATCGCGGAGCAGGTGGCCAACGGCAAGCTCGCGGGCATCTCCAAGATCGACGACGAGACCTCCGATCGCGTGGGCCTGCGCATCGTGATCACCCTCAAGCGCGACGCCGTGCCGCGCGTGGTGCTCAACAACCTGTACAAGCACTCCCAGTTGCAGACGAACTTCGGCGCGAACATGCTCTCCATCGTGGACGGTGTGCCGCGCACCCTGCGCCTGGATCAGATGCTGCGCAACTACGTGGCGCACCAGATCGACGTCATCGTGCGGCGCACGCAGTTCCGCCTGAACAAGGCGGAGGAGCGCGCCCACATCCTGCGCGGCCTGGTCAAGGCGCTCGACATGTTGGATGAGGTCATCGCCCTGATCCGCCGGTCCGCCACCGTGGACATCGCGCGCACCGGCCTGATGGACCTGCTCGACGTGGACGAGGTGCAGTCCGACCACATCCTGGCCCTGCCGCTGCGCCGCCTGGCCGCCCTGGAGCGCCAGAAGATCGTGGACGAGCTGGAGGAGGTGGAGGCGGAGATCGCGGATCTGAAGGACATCCTCGCCTCCCCGCAGCGCCAGCGCAGCATCGTGCGCGACGAGCTGGCGGAGATCGTGGATAAGTACGGCGACGAGCGCCGCACCCAGATCGTGGCCGCCTCCGGCGACGTCTCCGAGGAGGACCTGATCGCCCGGGAGAACGTGGTGGTCACCATCACCTCCACCGGCTACGCCAAGCGCACCAAGGTGGACGCCTACAAGTCCCAAAAGCGCGGCGGCAAGGGCGTGCGCGGGGCCGAGCTGAAGTCCGACGACGTGGTGCGCCACTTCTTCGTGTGCTCCACCCACGACTGGATCCTCTTCTTCACCAACTTCGGGCGCGTGTACCGCCTCAAGGCCTACGAGCTGCCGGAGACCTCCCGCACCGCGCGCGGCCAGCACGTGGCCAACCTGCTGGAGTTCCAGCCGGAGGAGCGCATCGCGCAGGTGATCCAGATCCAGTCCTACGAGGACGCCCCCTTCCTGGTGCTCGCCACCGCCCAGGGCCGGGTGAAGAAGTCCCGGCTGGAGGACTACGAGACCAACCGCTCCGGCGGGCTCATCGCCATCAACCTCGCGGAGGACGACCGCCTCATCGGCGCGGCCCTGTGCGCGGAGGACAGCGAGCTGCTGCTCGTCTCCGAGGAGGGGCAGGCCATCCGCTTCACCGCGGACGACGAGCAGCTCCGCCCGATGGGCCGCGCCACCGCCGGCGTGAAGGGCATGCGCTTCCGGGGCGAGGACCAGCTCCTGGCCATGTGCGTGGTGCGCGACGGCGGCTACCTGCTGGTGGCCACCTCGGGCGGCTACGGCAAGCGCACCCCCATCGAGGAGTACAACTCCCAGGGTCGCGGCGGCGTGGGCGTGGTGACCTTCAAGTACACGCCCAAGCGCGGCAAGCTCATCGGCGCGATGACCGTGGACGACGACGACGAGATCTTTGCCATCACCTCCGTGGGCGGCGTGATCCGCACCGAGGTGGCCCAGATCCGGCCCTCCTCCCGCGCCACCATGGGCGTTCGCCTGGTGAACCTGGAGAAGGACGTGGAGCTCCTGGCCATCGACCGCAACGTGGAGGGCGAGGGCGAGGAGGAGGCCACCGCCGTGGCCACCGGGAAGGTGGACGGCCCGGCGGGCAAGGAGGCCCCGGCCCAGACCATTCCCGGGGTAGAATCTGACGCAACCTCCGCAGACCCGGCCACCGACGGCGACGACTAAAGGGAAGAGCAGATGGCATACAGAGAAGTAGTGGTATCGCGCATACCGCCGATGGCGGCCTTCCGCGTGGCCCTCGCGCTCTCCCTCGTGGGGCTCGTGGCGTGGGTGCTGTGCGCGGCGCTCCTCTACGTGGGGCTCGACGCCGCCGGGGTGTGGGACAACCTCAACTCCGTGATCGGCGGCATCGGCGGGGAGGAGATCATCAACTTCGGCGTGGTGATCAGCGTCTCCGCCCTGGTGGGCGCGCTGGGTGCCATCCTGGCCACGCTCCTCGCCCCGCTGTGCGCGGTGATTTACAACTCCGTGGTGGACCTCTTTGGCGGTCTCGCGGTGGAGGTGGAGGACATCCGCTAAGGGCGGCGATCTCCGGGGTGACCTGGTGATTTGTGCGCGCTGTGGACGGGTATGTAAAGTACATACTCGTTCCAAGGGCCTATAGCTCAGTCGGTTAGAGCGCATCGCTGATAACGATGAGGTCGCAAGTTCGATTCTTGCTAGGCCCACCAAGGGACAATGGGGCATTAGCTCAATTGGTAGAGCATCTGCTTTGCAAGCAGAAGGTCAGGAGTTCGATTCTCCTATGCTCCACAGATAAGGCTCCATGTCAAGGGTGGTTTCCCGAAGAGGAAGCCGCCCTTTTTTGCATGGTCGACGCCCGCGCGGCGGTTCCGGGTTCCGGGTTACGATGTGGTGCTAGACGCATGACCATCGGCATGGAACACGGATCGAAGAGGTTGCAATGACCGCCGCAAGTATCGCTCTCACCTACGTTCTCGCGCTCGTCCTGGCCGGGGACGCCCTGCTCTCCCTCCGGCCGCCCGCCTTCATCTCCCGCTGTCTGAGCGGGGTGAACTTTCCCCGGGACTGGTGGTGGGCGCTCATCGGGATCAAGGCGCTCGCGGCCCTCGCCCTGGTGGCCGGGGCGCTGCGCCACGACCCCAGCGTGGCGGCCACCGCCTCCCTGGGGGTGCTCGGCTACTTCCTGTTCGCCATCGCGGCCCACGTCCGCGCGCGGTTCCTGGGCAGCGAGTTCTGGCTGAACTGCCTGGGCATGACGGCGCTGAGCGCCCTGGTGGCGGGGGTGAACGTGGCGCAGGCGATGGGCTAGGAATCCCCGCCCGCGCCCCGGGGTGGGCGGGAGTCTCCGGAAGAGGAGCGCCGCGCCGTGTGGGGCGTTACGGCCTTTCCGGGGCCTCGCCGCTCGGCGCACCGCCGCCGGGGCCGCTGGCCTCCTGCTGCTCCACGGAGTTGGCGTAGTCGTTGCTCGGATCGCGGTAGATGGTGTGCACGTGGCCCCAGCCCGCGGTGGTGACCCCCTCGATGTCCGCCCCGGCCGAGCCGTTCTGGTTGGCAAACTCGATGTACACCCTGGGGCCGCTGATCTGGAAGTAGATGCCCTCGCCGGTGGTGGTGTCGTAGGAAGTAGCACCCGACCAGTTCACGTAGGTCTCGTCCAGGGTGGCGCGGATGGCGTCGAGCTGCGTGGCGGTGGTCTCCTCGTCGGCCATGCCCACCCAGTTGGCCACGACGTCGATAAGCAGATCCTTCTGCTCATCGGTGAGGTCAGAGCCCTTCAGGCCGGTGCCGGTGGGGTAGTCGCAGGTGCCGCCGGGGGCGCAGACCATCGTGCCCACCTGCTGCCCCTGGTAGAGCTTGGACCTCTGCTCCTCGCTCAGGCTGTCGTAGAAGGCAAAGGCGGTGGTGTAGGTCTTGTCCATCGTCTTGATGGTCTGCCCCTGCTCGTTGACCCACTCGGTGGGCTGGGTGCCCAGGTGGGTGGGGGCAAACGTGAGCGAGTCGGCGTCCATCGTGGCGTTGAGCCCCAGGTGGTGCCCGCCGAACTGCAGCGTCCAAGCCTCGGTGTCGCTGGGGTCGCCGTAGAAGGCGATGTAGTACTGGCCCAGGGAGTCCTCGGTGGTGTTGCTCTTGTCCAGCAGGTACTCGTCGCCCGCCATGATGCCGGTGACGGTGGCGTAGGCATCGTCGTTGAGCAGGGCCTTGAGCACGTTCATGGCGGCGGCGCGCTGCTCATCCGAGAGATCCTTGAGGTTCACGCCCGCGCGCTCCACGAAGGTCACGGGGAAGTTGGACCACGTGACGGACTTGTCCTCGTCCTCGTAGTCCTTCAGCACGGTGGAGCGCTGCTCCTCGGAGAGGGTGTTCAGAAAGGCCCGGGCGGCCTCGGCGGTGGACTGCACGGTGGCGCGGGTGGTGGTTGCGTCGCTCGCAGACGCCGTGCTTGCCGACGCCTCGGTGGTCGTGGCGGTGGCTGTGCTGTTGGTGGTGTTGGCGGCGTTGTTGGTCTCGGAGGAGGAGCAGGCGCTCAGCGTCAGGCCCACCGCGAGGGCGGAGGCCACGAGGGGGAGGAAACGGCGCGTGCTGCTGATGGTTGAACTCATGGGCACCAGTGTGAACGGTAAGGGTGGCAGTATGCCGACCATTTACTGTGAGGTTACGGGATGGTGGCGGTGAGTTTGCTTGGTGGCAAGAAACCGTGGAATACCCCCGAGGGGTGGATTTTCCGCGAAAAGCCGCCGCGCCGCGCGCGTCGAGCCTAGGCTGGGACCCATGTCACGCTCAGTATTTATTTCCGGCGCCGCCCGTGGGATCGGTCGCTCCACCGCCCTGACCCTGGCCCGCCGCGGCTGGACCGTGGGGGCCTACGACCTCGTGGACGACTTCGCGTGGGTCGCCGCCGAGGACCCGGGCCGGGGCGGGATTCACCACGGCCACCTGGACGTCACCGACCCGGAATCCTGGTCCGCAGCCCTGGAGGACTTCGCCTCCCACACCGGCGGCCGGATCGACGCCGTGGTGAACAACGCCGGCATCCTCTACGCCGGGCCCTTCGCGGAGGAGGGCTCCTTCGAGCGCGACGCCGCGCTGGTGGACGTGAACGTCAAGGGCGTGCTCAACGGGTCCCGCGCGGCCTACCCCTACCTCAAGCGCACCCCTGGCGCCCGCCTGGTGAACATCGCCTCCGCCGCCGCGATCTACGGCACCCCGGACATGGCGGTGTACTCCACCACCAAGTTCGCCGTGCGCGGCCTCACGGAGGCCCTGAACCTCGAATGGGAACAGGATGACATCACGGTCTCCGCCGTGTGGCCGCTCTACGCCAAGACCGGCATGCTCGACGGCGTGTCCACCAGCGGCACCAAGCGCATGGGCGTGCGGCTCACCGCCGACGACGTCGCGGAGGCCGTGGCGGACGTGGTAGAGCGCGAGCGCGGCCGGGTGGCCAAGGTGCATCACCCGGTGGGATTGCAGACGAAGATCATGTACGCGGCCTCGCACTTTTCCCCCGCGTGGCTGATTCGCTTTGTCAACGCCAAGTTCACTACTGATAGGCCCGTGCGACCGTAGCGGTGCGCGGTGGGTGTGGAGCAGTGCCTAGTCGGGGACTAATCCAGGGTCAGGCGCTGTTTCCGCGCCGTGGCTCCGGCAGCGTCGATAGGTCGTATCCCGCCTCCGCCTCGTCGGCCCACGCCCGAATCTGTTCCTCGGTGACGAGTTTCCCACGCATGCGATACTCGCTCATGCGGTTATCGTATACAAAAATGAGGAGGGCTGGCCGTCGGTAGGGGCGAGGGAGGATTGGTAGCGTGGGCGGCAGTATGAATGCGAGGAGTGTGTTACGGAAAGCCCGCCCCTTTCTTTGGGGAATCGGGGTTGTCTGCGTCCTGTTCACCCTGTGGTTTGCGTTTCAGGGAAATTACTCCATGGCCACGAATATGGCAGTGACCTCCACCGTGGTGGTCGGCGTACCGGAACTATTATCCGAGAATCTCAAAAAGAGCGATAAGCCGCTGCCTTCCTCCGAGGCCGTGGGAGAGCACCAGAAGAAGAACCCCACGGCAACGCTGGCGGAATCAATCAACGACCTCAGAGGGGAATGAGGATGTTCGCGGTGGGAGCGCCCGCAGATAGCCGCCAAAGTTGCATGGGTGGCTGCGGTGCGCTTCATTGTCCGGGTGAGGTGGGCAACGGTTTTATGCGGCGTGACGATCCGCAAGCAGTTTTTCTACCGCTTCACTGATCAAATGCAGGGTGCTGCGTCCCTCGGCCTCCGCCTGGGCGGAAAGGTGCGCTGCGAGGTGATCCGGCAATACCTCAATAACACCGAGGCCCCAACCACTGCGCGCCGCATTGAGGCGTTCCTCCAACCAGCCCCGCTCAAAGTCCTCGGCGATCGCACGATCCTCGTTCGTGGTGTTCATGGACTGCTCCTTTCTTATATTCGTTTATGCCGTGCCTCCGCAGGTACCAGCACCAGCAAACCACACATCCGCGTTCCCGGGCGTCCGCCATTCATCACCCACACCCGCGCCACCCGCACCCCTCCCTTTGCGCCCGCCCCCGGGGCGTCGGCACGCGGCCCGCGGCCCTTCTGTAACGATCCAGATCGCCCGGGATGCCCGGATTCCCGTCGTGACCTGCTATTACGTTGATAGGTGAGCCTATTACCTTTGGGCAGGAGCGCGGCCACCACCGTCGTCACCGTCGCCGCCCTCGCCTGCTTCGCATTGACCGCCTGCTCCGCCACCGGGGGAGCCCCGCGCACCGCCCGGGAGGGGGAGGGTGCCTCCGGCACGGTGGATACCCCGCGCATGGTCGTGGCCATGATCGGCCACGGCGCGCCGGGGGATACCTTCTGGGACCTGGTGCGCAAGGGCGCGGAGGACGCCGCCCGCAAGAACAACATCGAGCTGCGCTACAGCGCCGATCCCCAGGCCCCCAACCAGGAGAGCCTGGTGCGCACCGCCATCGATTCCCGTGTGGACGGCCTGGCGGTGACCATGCCCAACCCGGACGCGATCGGCCCCGCCGCCAAGGCCGCCGTGGAGGCGGGGATTCCCACCGTGGGCCTGAACGCCGGGATGGGCCGGTACCGGGACTTCGGGCTGGCGGCCTTCTTTGGGCAGGAGGAGCGCGTGGCCGGGCAGCAGGCCGGGCAGCGGCTGCGCGAGGAGGGCGCCCGCCACGCGCTGTGCGTCATCCACGAGCAGGGCAATTCCTCCCAGGAGGAGCGCTGCGCGGGGCTGAAGGAGGGCGCCCAGGGTGCGGAGGTGGAGACGCTCTACGTCAACGGCATGGATCTCACGAGCGTGCACTCCACGGTGCAGGCCAAGCTCGCCCGCGACCAGCACATCGACTGGGTGATGGGGCTGGTCACCCCGGTGGCGCTCACGGCGTCGGACGCCGCCAAGGCCGCCGGTTCCCAGGCCAAGATCGCCACCTTTGACACCAACGCGGAGCTGGTGGGGGCGATCCGCGGGGGCGACATCCAGTTTGCCGTGGATCAGCAGCCCTACCTGCAGGGATACCTGGCGGTGGACGCCCTGTGGCTGGCCCACCGCAACGGCTCCGCCGTGGGCGGCGGGCGGCCGGTGTACACCGGGCCGAGCTTCGTGGACGCCACCAACGTTGACGTCATCGCGGACGCCGCGCAGCGGGGGCTGCGATGAGCGCCGCGCGGCCCGTCGCGGCCGCGGGCAGGCGGCGCATGAGCCGACACCCGGAGCTGGCCGGGCTGGTGGGGGCGGTGCTCGTCGTCGCGGCCTTCGCCGTGGCGGCTCCGGCCATGCGCTCCTTCGAGGCCGTCTCCACGGTGCTCTACGCCAGCTCCACCATCGGGATCATGGCGGTGGCCGTGGGGCTGCTGATGATCGGCGGGGAGTTCGACCTCTCCTCCGGGGTGGCGGTCACCAGCACGGCGCTGGCGGCCACCATGCTCAACTACAACCTCTGGCTGAACTCCTGGGTGGGCGCGGGCCTCTCGCTGCTGTTGGCCCTGGGCGTCGGGGCGTGGAACGGATTCCTGGTCACCCGCACCGGGATTCCCTCCTTCCTCATCACCCTGGCGAGCTTCCTCATGCTCCAGGGCCTCAACCTCGCGCTCACCAAGGCGGTCACCGGGCAGGTGGCCACGCCGATCATCTCGGACATGGAGGGATTTGGCTCCGCCAGGGCGGTGTTCGCCTCCGCGATCTCGGTGGGCGGGGTGCAGGTGCGCGTGACGGTGCTGTGGTGGCTGCTCTTCGTGGCCCTGGCCACCGTGGTGCTGCTGCGCACCCGCTGGGGCAACTGGATCTTCGCGGTGGGCGGGGACGAGTCCGCCGCGCGCGCCTGCGGGGTGCCCGTGCGCCGGGTGAAGATCGGCCTGTTCATGCTGGTGGGCTTCGCCGCCTGGTTCATGGGCATGCACAACCTGTTCGCCTTTGACTCGGTGCAGGCCGGGCAGGGCGTGGGCAACGAGTTCCTGTACATCATCGCCGCGGTGATCGGCGGCTGCGCGCTCACCGGCGGGCGCGGCAGCGCCGTGGGCACGGCCCTGGGTGCCCTCGTGTTCGGCGTGATCAACCAGGGCATCGTGTACGCGGGCTGGAACCCGGACTGGTTCAAGTTCTTCCTCGGCGGGATGCTGCTCCTCGCGGTGCTCAGCAACACCGCCGTGGGAACCCCCGCCGGGCTGGCCAAGGGAGGAGCGCGATGAGCCTCGTGGAGCTGCGGGACGTGAGCAAGACCTACCCGGGGGCGCCCACCCCGGCGCTGAGCGGGGTGAGCATGAGCGTCAACGCCGGGGAGGTCACCTGCGTGCTCGGGGATAACGGCGCGGGCAAGTCCACCCTCATCGGCATCCTCTCCGGGCTGCACCGGCCCACCGAGGGCACCATGCTTATCGACGCCACCCCGGCCGCCTTCGCCTCCCCGCGCGCGGCCCTCGAGGCCGGGATCGCCACCGTGCACCAGAACCTCTCCGTGGTGGGGGAGATGAGCGTGTGGCGCAACTTCTACCTGGGGCGGGAGGACACCGGCCCGTGGGGGCTGCTGCGCGCCTCCCGGATGCGGGAGGAGACGCGCCGGGCGCTCGCGGAGCTGGGGGTGACCATCGCAGACGTGGACGTTCCCATATCCTCGCTGTCCGGGGGCCAGCGGCAGGTGGTGGCCATCGCGCGGGCGGTGCACTGCGGCGCGCGGGTGCTCATCCTCGACGAGCCCACGGCGGCCCTGGGGGTGCGGCAGTCCGGGATGGTCCTCGACCTTATCGAGGCCGCCGCGCGGCGCGGGGTGGCGGTGGTGTTTATTACGCACAACCCCAGGCACGCGGAGCGCGTGGGCGACTCCTTCGTGGTCCTGGGGTTGGGGCGGCAGATCCTTGCGTGCCGTCGCGGTGAGGTGAGCCTGGACGAGCTCACCCTGGCGATGGCGGGGGAGGGGGCTTAGTCCTCCTTGCGGTGGCGCTCGAGCTGCTCGTCGAGGGAGGCGATGAGGTCCTCGCCCTCGGTGGTGAACTCCTCGCCGTTCTTCTTGGCGCGCTCCTCCTGCTGCTTCTTTTCCTCCTCCGGGGTGGCGGGGGTGGAGGAGGAGTAGATCAGCTCGGACTGGGTGGGGCGGGAGCTCTCGAACTCCTGGATGCGCGGGGGCATGGGGCCCACCTTGGCGGGCTTGCGGAAGTAGTTCCACAGGGAGGCGGCCACGCCGCCCAGCACGCCGAGCACGGCGAGCAGGCGCAGGACCCGGCGCACCGGGCCCTTCTTCTTCGCCTTCTTGCTTTCCTTGCGGTCGAGCTTGCGCTGCGCCTTGGCGCTGGCCTTGGACGCGGCCTTCTCCGCGCGGCGCTTGGTGCGGCGGCTCACCTTCGCGGCCTCCTTCGCCTTCTTCTTGCCGTCCTTCTGGGCCTTATCCTGGGCCTTCTCGGCGGACTCCTGGAGGTCCTTGCCCTTGGACTCCAGGCTCTCCACCGCGTTATTCAGGCGGCGGCGGGCCTGCTTGGCCACCTTGCCGGCGGTCTCCTTAAGGTTCTCGGCAGTTTCCTCGTAGTTGCTCGAGGCACTCTCGGCGGCGCTGGCGAGGGCGTCGTAGGCCTCGGAGGCCTTGCGCTCGCGCAGGTCGCGGTAGCGGCTCCACGCATCGCGGCCGGTGGAGAGGGCCATCTTCATCACGGTGGTGTTCATAGCATCCTAGAATAATCGTGTTCCGCGTTTCATGGGGAAAAAGCGTTACACTTGCTCTCATGAGTTTGAAGACCGCTACTGCGATTCTGCACACGAACCGCGGCGATATTTCCGTTGATCTTTTTGGCAACCACGCCCCGGTGACCGTGGATAACTTCGTGGGCCTGGCCAAGGGCACCAAGGAGTACCGCACGGAGAACGCCTCCGGCACCAAGGAGGGCCCCTTCTACGACGGCGCGGTGTTCCACCGCGTGATCAAGAACTTCATGATCCAGGGCGGCGACCCCACCGGCACCGGCCGCGGCGGCCCCGGCTACATGTTCGAGGACGAGTTCCACCCCGAGTTGCGCTTCGACCGTGCCTACCTGCTGGCCATGGCCAACGCTGGCCCCGGCACCAACGGCTCCCAGTTCTTCATCACCGTGGTGCCCACCCCGCACCTGAACAACGCGCACACCATCTTTGGCGAGGTCACCGACGAGGCCTCCCAGAAGGTCGTGGACGCCATCGCCACCACCGCCACCGACCGCATGGATCGCCCCACCGAGCCCGTGGTGATCGAGTCCGTGGAGATCGTGGAATAACCCCTTTCCGCATTCCGGGGTTCCAGGCCCGCGCCCGCACGGCGCGGGCCTTTTTCGCGCCCGGGATACCCTAGACGGCATGAACATCGCCACCTTTCGACGCTTCTTCCGCGGCGCCCCCGTCACCGCGCTGCTCTGCCTTGTCATCGTGGTCGTGTGGGCGATCACCGCCCTGCAGGCAGGCTCCCTGGACACCCGGAACGCGCCCCTGACGCGGGAGGGCTTTCTCTTCGCCCCGCTGGTGCTCACCGGGGAGCCGCTGCGCCTGCTGAGCAACATGTTCATCCACCTGGACGTGGCGCACATGGCGATGAACACCTTCATGATCGCGCTGGTGGGCAGGGAGCTGGAGCGCTCCCTCGGCAGCCTCCTGTTTTCCTCGGTGTACCTCTTCAGCGGGCTGGGCGCCTCCTACGCCGTGGTGGAGATGAACCCGCTGGTGCCCACCGCCGGGGCCTCAGGCGCCCTGTACGGGCTCATGGCGGTGCTGGTGGGCTCCGCGCTGCGGCGCGGCGGGGACGTGGTGGCGCCCCTGACGCTGGTGGGGGTGAACCTGGCCTACACCTTCCTGTCCACGGGGGTGTCCCTGTGGGGACACCTGGGCGGCCTGGCCACCGGCGCGGCCCTGGCCGGGGTGCTGCTGCCGCGCTCGCGCAGGCTGCGGGGCGCGGGCACGGCGGCGGTGGGGATCGTGGTACTGGGCCTGCTGGCGCGCTACGTGGCGGGCGGGGTTTATCCACAGTAGTTATCCACACTGTGGATAGTTACGGTCTTGTAATTTACCGAACAGGTAGGTTCGAACGTTCGCAATGTGACGGGTGTGCCTGGCGTGATGGGCGATTACTCGAACGCACGATCGCCCTGTGGATGTAGTGCACAGAGTTATCCACAGGCTGTGGAATAGTGGTGTGAGAAACCGAAGGAGGAACCACGATCTTTGGCATCTTTGGCTATGCCCCGACCTCATCGACGTGGATACCGCCCTGCTGCGCCGGGGCCCGGTGCGGCGCACCAAGCGCAGGGCCTACATCCTGGCGGTCTGGGCCGCCACGCGGGGCCTGGCCTACTACCCGTTGATATTCCTCGTGCTGCAGAGCGCCTTCGGGTGGCGCGACCCGCTGCTGGCGGCGGCCTCGGTGGGGCTGCTGATAGCAGCCAACCTGTGGGGATCTACCGCATAGCGCGCAGCGATCCCGACGCCCAGGTCTACCGCACGAGCACGGGGCCGGGCTTTTACTGCTGGTGGGCGTGGCGGGTGGTCAACCCGCTGTGGGGATGGAACTACTGGCGGGTGCCGGTGCGGGTGCCGGAAAGGGAAAACCGGCCCGCAGCCTAAAAGGCGGGGCCGGTGAACGGGGGGCGTGGGGCGGGCTAGCGCCAGCCCATCGTCATGAGCAGGCCCACGATGAAAAGCCCGAAGCCCACCAGGTAGTTCCACGCGCCGAGGTCGGTCATGAGGGGGATCTGGTTGCCGGCAAGGTAGTTGACCACCAGCCACGCCAGCCCCACCAGCATGAAGCCGAACATGAGGATCTTGTACCACATGGGGGTGCCGCCAGTGTTGATCTTCACCGGGGTGCGATCCACGGTGCCGGGCGTGGTGGGCATCGCGCTGGACTGGGGCGTGATCTTAGACTTGGGCATCGGTCACCTCTGAGATTCCTTAAACGTGAAGATGGCGCTGGCCGAGGCGGGCGCGCCCTGTGCTAGCTGCACAGTCTAGCAGGTGGGCCCGCCCACCCCGGCCGGAACTTAGGGGGTCAGCGCGGTGAGATCGAACTCGTAGTAGCGCACCGTGATCCGCGCGTCCTTGCGCAGCGTCTGCCCCGCCTGCGGCTCCGAGGCGGCGATCAGCTTGCGGTCCGTGATGAGCCCCGTCTTGACGTCCGAGCCCGCCACCAGGGCGGAATCCGGGGCGGTCCACCCCGCCGAGCGCAGCTTGGACAGCGCCTGGGACTGGGTGGAGCGGGTGAGATCCGGCATCTCGAAGAGCTGGCCGTTGGACACCTCGATCGTGATGGAGGAATGGGCGTCCACCATCGAGCCCTGCTCCTCGACGCTGAGCACCGTGCCCTCCGGCTCCAGGGAGTCCACGTAGGTGATCTCGCTGTCCAGATCCAGGGAATCCAGCGTGGTCTGGGCCTGGGCGAGCTGCAACCCCGTGAGGTCCGGCACGCGCACCTGCTTCGGCCCCGAGGAGACCGTCACGCTGACCTGGGAGCCCTTGGAGATCTGCGTCCCGGCGGCCGGGTTCTGGCGCAGGATCTGCCCCTCCGGCACCGCGTCGGACTCCTCCTCCGTGGCCTGCGAGTTCAGGGCCAGCCCGCTGCCCTGCAGGGCGGCGGAGGCCTGCTGGAGGGTCATCCCGGTGAGGTCCGGGACGTCCGTGACCTCCTTGCCGGAGGAGACCGTGAGCTGCACCGAGGCCCCCTCCTGGAGGGTGGAACCGGCGGCGGGGTTGGTGCGGATCACCGAGTCACGCGGCACGTCCGGGCTGGGTTCCTCGTGGGTGTCCACCTGCAGCCCCGCGTCCTCCAGGGTCTTGCGGGCCTCGTTGACGGGCAGCCCGGTCACGTCGGGCACCTCCACGGTGGCGGAGCGGCGCTCCACGGCGGGCGCGTCCCCGGAGGAATCCTGGGAGCGGTGAACCAGCAGGTCGTAGGCGAAGGCACCGCCCACGCCCAGCACGATGAGCACCAGCAGCCCGGCGACCCAGGCGGGCCAGCGGGACTTCTTGGTGGGACGCCGGTGCCTGCGCCGCCCGCCCGCGCCGCCGTCGGCCCTGCGCGGGGACGGGGAGGCGGCGGGCACCGTAGCCGCCGTGCTTGTGGTGGCCGCCGGAACGACCTCCGTGGGGGCGACCGCCTGGGCGTCGGACCCGGCGGGGGCCTGCTGCGGCTGCGCGGCGACGTGGGAGCGGGCGGCCTGGGTCACGGCGTTGCGGGAGAGCAGCTCGAGATCGGCGGCCATCGCGTCCGCCGACTGGTAGCGATCCGCCGGGTGCTTGGCCATGGCCGTGAGCACCACGGAATCCACGTTGACGGCGGCGGTGGGGGTCAGGTCCGCGATGAAGTGCGAGGGGGGAGTGGCCTCCTCCTGGACGTGCTGGTACGCCACGGCGAACGGCGTCTCCCCCTGGAACGGCGGGTTGCCCGTGAGCAGCTCGTAGAGCACGCAGCCCAGCGAGTAGACGTCCGAGCGGGCGTCGGCGTTGCGGCCGCGCGCCTGCTCCGGGGAGAGGTACTGGGCGGTGCCGATCACGGCGGCGGTCTGCGTCATCGCCGAGGTGGAATCGTCCAGGGCGCGGGCGATGCCGAAGTCCATCACCTTCACCGCGCCGGTGTTGGTGATCATGATGTTGGCCGGCTTGATGTCCCGGTGGATGATCCCGGCGTCGTGCGAGGCCTGGAGAGCCTGGGCGGCCGGCACGATCACGGCGGCGGCCTCCGTGGGGGGCATGGGGCCGTCCTCGCGCACGATGCCGCGCAGGGTGCGCCCGAACACGCGCTCCATCACGATGTAGGGGACGCTGATCCCCTCGATCATCGTCTCCCCGGTGTCATACACCGCCACGATGGCGGGGTGGTTGAGCCGCCCGGAGTTCTGGGCCTCGCGGCGGAAGCGCTCGCGGAAGTTGACGTCCCGCGCCAGCTCCATGCGCAGCACCTTCACGGCCACGCCCCGGCCCAGCAGCGCATCGTGCGCCGCGTAGACGTCGGACATGCCGCCGGTGCCGATCACCTCGCCCAGCTCGTAGCGGTCCGCGATCATCGTCATTGTGCCTCTCCCTCGGCGTCCTCCGGGAGGTTGCCTGACGCGTCGGAGGTGAGCAACTGCACATCCGAGTTATCCTGATTCACCTGCGCCGGACTGTTCGGCGTGTTGCTGGGCTGAGGAGCCTCCTGCTCCGGCTCGTCCACCACGGTACCCTGCTCGGGGACCAGGGTCACGGCGGAGTCCTCCTCCTCGTACTGGGTATCCGCCTCGCCGCGTTCCTCCCCGCGCGGGGAGCGCTGGGCGGTGTGCTGCGCGGGCTCCTCCCGCGAGTCCTCGTCCCGGCCCGGGTTGCCTCGGCGCACCGTGTGGGCCGGGGCCTCCTCGACGTACTGGGTCTCCGTGACCACCTCCGGCTGCTCGGCGGGGTTCTCCCCCGCAGCGGGAGCGGACGTTGCGGAGGTTTCAGCGGTGCCGGTGCGGTGCGCGGGGGAGGAATCGGAGCCGAAGAAGTCCAGGCGGTAGAGGGCAAAGCCCACCACCAGCAGCACGGCCAGCGCCGCCGCCACGGCGAGCGGAACCACCATGCGCTCGCGCGTGTTCTTCTCCTTGGCCTGCTTTGTGCCGCCCTTCGCGGTCGCGGCGGAGACCGGGGCGGCGGGCGGCACCGCCCGCCTGCGCGCCGGGGTGGGGGGCTTGCCGGTGGCCGGGACGGCGGGCTGCACCGTGGTGGGCTGGGCCACCGCGCCCAGGGCCACCGTGGCCGCCGTGGGCGAGGGCTCCGGCGCCGGGCGGGACAGCTTGGCCGAGCGCGGCTGCGGCGGGCGCTGCCCCAGCCGCACCTGCGAGATGGCGTGGGCCAGCTCGTTGCCGTCGGTAAACCGCCGCCGGGGGTCCTTGCGCAGGGAGATGCCGATCAGCTCCCGGGTCTGCGCGGTGATGGAGGTGGATAGCTGCGGCGGGGCCTGGTTGATGTGGGCCAGCACCACCGACACCGAGGAATCCCCGGTGAAGGGGCGCTTGCCGCTGAGGACCTCGTAGCCCACCACGCCCAGGGAGTACACGTCCGAGGCGGCGTGGACGTCCTGGCCCTGGGCCTGCTCGGGCGAGACGTACTGGGCGGTGCCCACCACCATGCCGGTGCGCGTCAGCGGCACCGCGGCGGCGGCCTTGGCGATGCCAAAGTCGGTGATCTTGACCTGCCCGGCCTGCGTGACCATGAGGTTGCCCGGCTTGATGTCGCGGTGCACCATGCCCATCGCGTGGATCGCGGACAGGCCGTGGGCGGCCTGCTCCATGACGTCTAAGGCCATGTCCTCCGGCAGGGCGCCCTCGCGGGAGAGCAGATCCGCCAGGGACTCCCCGCGCACGTACTCCATCACGATGAAGCAAAAGACGGTGCCGTGGGGGTCCGGGACCTCGCGGTAGGCGTAGGTGCGCACCACGTTATCGGACACGATCTTCTCCGCCGCCTGGGCCTCGTTGCGGAAGCGCTCCAGGAACTCCGTGGAGTTGGAAAACTCCGGCCGCAGCGCCTTGATGGCCACCTCGCGGTCGTGGCGGAGATCGTCGGCAAGCCACACGGTGGACATGCCGCCGTGGCCGATCACCCATTGCAGGCGGTAGTCCTCGCCGATGAGCCGTTGCAGCCGGGAGCGCTGTTCGTCATCCGACAGCCCCGAGTGGGAGTTGGGGGTGGAAGCGCGTTGCTGGAAGTTCTCGTCCGTCACCTTCTAATCCTCCTCACTGGGCCGCCTGCAGCGCGGCGTTGAGTACGGCGCGCCCCACCGGGGAGGCCACCTTGCCTCCCGTGGCGCTTTGACCTTGGTTGCCGCCGTCCTTGACCACCACGCCCACGGCCACGTCGGCGTTCTCGCTGGGGCCGAAGGCCACATACCAGGTGTGCGGGGCCACGCCGTCGCCGTGCTCGGCGGTGCCGGTCTTGGAGGCGATGTCCTGGCCCGCGTAGCCCACCGTGGAGCGCTCGGACGCGCGCATCAGCTCCGTGAGCTGCGCGGCGATCTCCGGGCTTACGGCCTGATTCAGTTCCTTTGCGTTCACCCGGTCCAGCTCCCGGAGGTCCGGGGCGGTGATCCGGGAGACCACGTGCGGCTCCATGCGGGTGCCCCCGTTGGCCACCGTGGCGGCCATGACGGCGGCCTGGAGCGCGGACATTGTGACGTCGCGCTGCCCGATGGCGGACTGGCCCAGGGAGGCGTCGTCCGGCAGGTCGCCCAGGGAGCCGGGGGCCATGGACAGCCCGAGGTCGTAGGTCTGGCCCACGCCGAAGGCCTCCGCCGTGGAGCGCAGGGCGTCGCTGCCCACGTCGATGCCCATCTGGACAAACGCGGTGTTGCAGGAGAGCGCGAAGGCCGTGTGCAGCGTCACGTCCCCGCCGCCCCCGCAGGCCTGGCCCGCGTAGTTGGTCAGGGTCTGCTGCGTGTTGGGCAGGGTGATCTCCGGGGCCCCGGTGAGCGTGCTCTGCGCCGAGTACCCGTTCTCCAGGCCCGCCGCCGTGGTGATGATCTTGAAGATCGACCCGGGCGGGAGCGTCTCCTGCGTGGAGTGGTTGAGCAGCGGGTTGCCGGGGTCCGCGTTGAGCTGCGCCCAGGCGTCCTGCGAGGTCTGCGGGTCCACGATGGAGTTGGGGTTGTAGCCGGGGCTGGAGGCCATCGCCAGGATCTCCCCGGTGGAGGGGCGGATGGCCACCACGGAGCCCTCGTAGCCGTTGCCCACCAACTGGTCGTAGGCCACCTGCTGCACCTCGGGCACCAGGGTCAGCTCCACGTTGTTGCCGGTGGGGTCCGCGCCCAGGAGCTGGTCGAGCACCCGACCCGGGGTGGCGTCCGTGCCGTTGAGCACTCCGTTGTAGGAGGACTCGATGCCCGCCGCCCCGTACACGTCGGAGAGGTAGCCCACCACCGGGCTGAAGGCCACCGGGGCGGCCTCGTAGCTGCGGTGATACAGGCCGTCCTCCCCCTCGTAGGAGGAGGCCAGCACCTGCCCGCCCGCGGTGATCTGGCCGCGGGGGATGGACTTGGTCTCCAGGAAGTTGCGCTGATTGAGCGGGTTGGCCGCGTACTGATCGTGGCGGAACACCTGGATCACCGTGAGGTTGACCAGCAGCACCAGGGTCAGCAGCAGGGCAAAGACCGCAGTAAAACGAATAGAGCGATTCACCTAGTTCACCTTCCCTACGGCGGGCATGTAGCCGGTGCCCTCGCCGCCCTCCGGGGTGCGGCCCTCCGCGCCCCCGACGGGGGAGAGCCCGGCGGAGCCGTCGGTGGAGTCCGCGGGCGCGGCGGCGGGCCTGCGCGCCGCATCGGAGATGCGCAGCAGGATGCCCAGCAGCATGTAGTTGGCCATGAGGGAGGAGCCGCCCGCGGACATGAACGGCGTGGTCAGGCCGGTCATGGGCATGAGCGCGCTGATCCCGGCCACCACCACGAACACCTGGATCGCGATGGTGAGGGACAGACCCGAGGCCACCAGCTTGCCGTAGGAATCCCGGGCCAGCAGCGCCGTGCGGAAGCCCCGGGTGACCAGCAGCGCGAAGAGGACGAGCACGCCGGACAGGCCCACCAGCCCCATCTCCTCGCCCACGGCGGCCAGGATGAAGTCCGTCCACACCACCGGGATGATGTCCGGGTGGCCCTGGCCGATGCCCGTGCCCGTCAGCCCGCCCCAGGACATGCCGAAGAGCGAGTTGGCGAGCTGGAAGCCGGAGCTATCATACGTGGAAAAGGGATCCAGGAAGTTGCTCACGCGATCCTGAATCTTGGCGGAGATCATGTACACCCCGGTGCCGCCGAGGGCCACGAGCACCACGCCGATGAACAGCCAGGACACCCGGCCCGTGGCCAGGTACAGCATCCCCAGCACCGTGGCGAACAGCAGCAGCGCCGGGCCGAAGTCGTTGGTCCCGGCCATGATGAGGATGGCGATCGCCCACACCGCCAGGATCGGGGCGAGGTCCCGCAGCCGGGGGAAGGAAAGCCCCAGCACGCGGTAGCCCGCCACCGTGAACAGCGCGCGCTTATTCACCAGGAGCTGCGCGAAGAAGAGCAGCAGCAGGATCTTGGAGAACTCGCCCGGCTGCAGGGAGAACGGGCCGAAGGTGATCCAGATGCGCGCCTCCGCGTCCGCGGGCTGCGGCCACACCAGGGGCAGCGCCAACAGGGCCAGGCCCACCAGGCCCAGCAGGTAGGAATAGCGCGACAGCGAGCGGTACTCGCGCAGGAACACCAGCACCAGCACCAGCAGCACCACGCCCACGAAGGTCCACTGCACCTGGCGGGTCACCAGGGAGGTGCCGTTGGCCTCGTCGATGCGGTAGATCATCACCAGGCCCAGGCCGTTGAGGGTGGCCGTGACCGGGAGCATGATCTGATCCGCGTGCGGCGCCACGAAGCACAGCACGCAGTGCGCGGCCAGGAAGATCACCACGAAGCCGCCGATGACCCAGGCCAGCTCCGAGGTGAGCGTGTTGCCCTGAGACAGCTCCAGGTTGATGAGCATTGCGGAGACGAAGAACGCGGAGAGCACCAGCAGCCCCAGCTCCGTGCGGCGATGAAAGATCTGCGACACGCTCATGGTTACTTCACCTCCCGGCAATCCACCCCGGGCTTGGCTAGCTCGCCCGGGCGGGACGACTCCTCCGTCTGCGCCGGATCGGACTCCTTGCGCACGGTCACGCACGCGGGCAGGGCCTGATCCGCCAGGCGGCGGAGCTGCTGGTTGATCTCCTCGTACGTTCCGGACGGCATGGCCTCCACCGAGGAGCGCGCCGAGGCCGGGAGATCGTTCAGGCTAAAGCGGTGGCAATCCTTCTCGGAGACCTCCTGCGGGTCGGTCAGCCGCACCGAGGCGTCCGCGCCCAGGCAGGCGTGCTGATACTCCTCGTGCAGGTCCCGTCCCAGCACCGTGTAGTCCAGGCCGCGCTCCACGACGATCGCCCCGGCGTCATCCGTGGCGAGGAAGTACCGCTCCTTGGCGGTGTGGTACACCCACCAGCCGCCCACGATCAGCGCGATGAGCACCAATAAAGCGACGATGAGCGTGCCCCAGCGCCACGCTGAACCACGCTCAGACCCCTGATCGGCGTCCGCCTCCTCGTCCTCGGCGGCCTCGGGGGGATCGGGCACCCCGGACAGGGGCTGCGCGCTCACCTGGCCGTCGGGGGAGATGGTGGTGACCTTGGTGCGCAGGGCCGCCGCGCGGCCCGCGGCGGTATCCGGGTGGGAATCCTCCGAGGGCTCCCCGCACAGGGCGCCGCCGGTGGCGGGCTCGGTGGGCAGCTCCGCGAGCGCCCCCTCATCCATCGCGTCCGCGTCCACCACGTCCGCCACCACCACGGTCACGTTGTCCGGGCCGCCCGAGCGCAGCGCCAGCTCCACGAGCCGGTTCGCGGCCTCCGCCGGGGTGCCCTGGGCCAGGGTCTCCTCGATGGTGGAGTGCGTGACGGGGTCGGAGAGCCCGTCCGAGCACAGCAGCAGGCGATCCCCGGCCTTGGCGTCGAGGGTTGTGAGGGTGGGCTCCACGTCGCGCCCCGTGTAGGCCTTGAGGATCAGGGAGCGCTGCGGGTGCGTGGAGACGTCCTCCGGCAGCAGGCGACCCTCGTTGACCAGGGACTGCACGTAGGTGTCGTCCACCGTGAGCTGCTCCAGCGCTCCCCCGCGCAGGCGGTAGCCCCGGGAGTCCCCCACGTGGCACAGGCCAAACTCGCGGCCGTTGAAGGCCAGGGCCGTGAGCGTGGTGCCCATGCCCTGCGTCTCCGGGTGCGCCCCCACCTCGTCCGCGATGGCGCGGTTGGCCTCGTCGGCGCCCGCAGCCAGCAGCGCCAGCATGTCATTATCCCCGGTGTCCTTGTCCAGGTGCTCCAGGTGGGTAATCATGATCTGCGAGGCCACCTCGCCCGCGGCGTGGCCGCCCATGCCGTCCGCGAGGGCCAGCAGGTAGGGCCCGGCGTAGGCCGAATCCTCGTTGTTGCCCCGCACCAGGCCCCGGTCCGAGGCCACCGTGTAATTCAAGCGCAGCATTACGGCACCAACCTCACCGTGGTTCGACCCACGCGTATCGACGTCCCGGTGTCCACCCGCTCCGGCTGATCGATGCGGGTACCGGCCACGAAGGTGCCGTTGCGGGAATCCAGGTCCTCAACAAACCAGTCCGAGCCGCGCCGGAACAGGCGCGCGTGCCGTGCGGACGCGAAGTCGTCGCCAAGCACAAAGTCGCAGTCCGGGCTGCGCCCCAGCACCACCTCGCCCACCGAGGCGATCTCCATGTGGGAGCCCTGCAGGGGGCCCTCCACGATGGTGATCCTATTGATGGGGGCGGACTTGCGCGGGGCGGGGGCCGCGCCGCGCCGGGAGCGCTTGCCCGGCTGCGCGCCGCCCACCAGCGCGGTATCCCGGCGCATGGCGCGCAGCGCCACGAGGATGAGAAGCCACAGCAACACCAGGACCCCGATGCGGAACCCGGTGAGGACGAGTGAGTCCATGAGTGCTCTCCTTGGGTGCTAGTTCTGCCGAGGCCAGATGACGCGGACCTCGATGTGGGAATGGCCGATGGTGATGATGTCCCCGTCCGCCAGCAGCCAGTTATCCACCGGGGTGTCGTTGACGGTGGTGCCGTTGGTGGACTGCAGGTCCACCAGCACGGCGTCCTGCCCGTCCCAGGTGACCTCCGCGTGCTGGCGGGAGACCCCCGTGTCCGGGAGGCGGAAGTCCGCGTCGTGGGAGCGCCCGAGGATGTTCGACCCCTCCTGCACCAGGTACGTGCGCGAGGAGCCGTCCTGAAGGAGCAGGCTTACCGTGGGGCGATCCGGCTGCCGCTGCTGCGTCGGGGCGCCCGCCGCGGATGCCTGGCGAGGAATGAACTCGGTGGCGGCGTCGCGCCCGGACGGTCCAGGCTGGGGATGGTTCATCTGCTCTCTTTCGTTCTCGTGGGCGTTCGTGGCGTTCTGGTAGGGCTTGTCGCGCTTGCCGGGGGAGGCGGGAGCGGGAGCGGGGGCCCCGATCCAGTCGAAGCCGGTCGGCTGATCGGGGGAGGGGTTGGCGTAGGAGGACACCCGCAGCTGGCCCGTGCGCATCCCCGACTCCTCCGCGATGCGCACCACCACCGGGCCGGGCAGCGCCAGGCCCTGGTTGCGGCAGTAGCGCGTCATGCGATCCGCGAAGTCCTCGGGCAGGCTCGCGCTCTGCCGCGCGAGGTTGCGGACGTCGCTCTGGGACAGCCCGACGATAAAGACGTTGGGGGCCTCCGGGCGGCCGTCCACCGCCTCCACGTTGTCCTCGATCTCCTGCTTGAGAAGCTCTTCGATCTCCGCGGGCACCACGCTGCCGCCAAAGACGAGGGCAAAGCCGTTATCCAGGCCGCGCTGCATGGCGCTATCGAACTTGGCAAAGCGAGCCATGATCGACACGTGCTCAACCTCCTCTTGCTTCTCCCTGAACAATTCCGCCCCCGACGCCGTTCGTGGCGGCGCGCGGCGACGCACCCGACGCCCCGCTCGGGGCCGCCGAGGCCGCCGCGATGAGGGGCCTAGGACGCATGGAGGGATCACGGATGACCCCACACACCCGGATGAGGCGCGCATACGTACAGACCAGTATAGGGGCAAGGCAAGGGGGATAGATAGGCGCGGGCGCATACGAGGGGGTGGTGCGCGGCGCGATAGTGGGGTTTGACCTGCGTGTTTGTCATGGGTGTGGTGCTGCGTATAGAGTCTTAGGAGTCGCAACGGCGGCCACTTGATTTGGGCGAGTGGCGGAATTGGCAGACGCGCTGGCTTCAGGTGCCAGTGTCCTTTTTGGACGTGGGGGTTCAAGTCCCCCTTCGCCCACAGATGAGATCCCACCTGTTCCCCTCGGGGAGCGGGTGGGATCTTTTTTGTCGGTACGGCTTTGGGGGTGAGGTTGCGGTGGGGAATGCCTGCGCGTGAGCCCCGCCGACTATGTACCGCCGGGGTATCTCGGGTGTTCGGCTGGCACCTCCGGTGCTTGTGTGGTGGTGCCGCAGCGCGCGCCCGCGCCGGGTCCGCTTTGGGGAGTGAGCCAGGTGCCCTGCCGGGGGTTGGCGGCGCGAAGGGGTGCCAGCGCAGGGTGGGGCGGGCGAGCGCGGGCGGAGGTGGCACCCCGTGGAGCGGAGCAGGGTGGGGCGGGCGCGGGAAGGGGAGAACCCTGGCGGCCTGGACGCCTGGGAACAATGGCGCGGCGGGCGGCGGGGTGTGTGCGCGAAGGGGTGACGGTGGCGTCGATAAGCGCCACGCGGGAGGCGCGCTGGCACCCCTTCGCGCGGGCTAGGCTAAGCCCCATGTTTCTGGCGGAGAACATCTGCGGCAGCGAGGTAGACGCGCAGGGGCGCTGCGCGCACTATCGGCAGCACTGGGACGTGGTGGCCAACCGGTGTGCCACCTGCGGACAGTGGTGGGCGTGCCATCGTTGCCATGAGGAAGCGGCGGAACACGCCTTTGGGCGGGTGAGCAGGGAGGCGGCCGACGCTGTGCTGTGCGGGGCGTGCGGGCACCGCATGGGGTACGCGGACTACCACGGTGCGGCCGGGTGCCCCGGGTGCGGGCACCCGTTCAATCCCGGGTGCGCCCTACATACGGGCCTGTACTTTTTGTGAGATTAGGTACCCCCTTAATCTCACAAAGAATCGGCGCGGGGCGGAATCGTGTGAGTTTTCTCGTAGCGGCTCGCGCGCCCGGAACCGCGGGCCACCACCACGCTCTCCGCCGCGAGGGCATCGAGGGTTCTCTTGGCGGTGCCCCGCGAGGTGTCGGTGAGCAGGGCGAGATCGCCGGTGGTGATGGCGTCGGCGGTGGAGAGCCAGGCATGCACGGTGGCGGCCTGATTCTCGATCTCGGTGGAGAGGTAGTCCATGAGGGGGTAGGTGCTGGTGGCGTCGTAGGCCTGCACCATGAGCTTGCGGGCGGTGTCCCCCAGGATCCAGGTGTTTTTGTATTTCCGGATGAGGGGTTGCGAGCGCACCGTGGACTGGCGGGCGGCCTCGAGGGCGATGAGCGCGGCCTCGCGGTCCGATTGGAGAGCGGCCGCGGTGGACTCCACCGTGATGAAGGGCAAGCGCAGCAGGAGGTTGAGCACGATGGCCACGCGATAGTCCTGCTGGCGTTCCGCCGGGGTGATGGCCCGCACACAGTCCAGCACCGGGTAGATGGGTTGCCCGCCGTGCAGGGAGCACTCCACGTGTGGTCCCGCGATTTCCTTGATGGTGGGCGGGCGGTGGCCCAGCACGATCATGTCCCGGTACATGCGATCCACGCCCACGCCCTGCTTATCCACCAGCCCGAGGGCCCGGAAGAGGTCGGCCAGGGCGGGGTAGCGGGCCTCGCGGTTGCTGAGCACGTTGTTCTCCGTGATGGCCCCGGGGAACGCGCCGGGGCTGCGCACCGTGAGCGAGCTATCGAGCTCGACCCAGCGGACGTCGGTGGGCTCGCTGCGGTTCCAATCGCGGTGGATCACCCCGTTGAGCAGGGCTTCACGAATGGACTGCTCGGGCACGCGGCGGACGAGCTCGTGGTGCAGCCCGGCCTGATGCGTGGCAAAGGTATTGACGGCACCGAGGGCGCGCTCGACGATGTCGAGCTGTTCGATCAGGGAAAGATCGGCCGGGGGCACCACGCGGTTGAGGATGGAGCCGCCGGGCACGTTAAAGACGGTGACCTCTAAGGCCGACGCATCCAGCGCGCAGAAGAGCAGCGCGCCGGCCTGGGTGAGGCGATTATCCGAGCGCAGCGCGCCGGAGCGACGCAGCAGGTCCGTGGCGGTCAGGGCACCCCCATCGGGGGAAAACCACCGGCGGGCGATCTCGACGGCCCCCGGGCGCACGGCATCGACGCCAAGGTCGGAGGGCTGCGCCATGACGTCCGCCTGCGCGGTGGCGTCGCGGTGCTGCCACCACTCGGCGCGGTCCACGGGCTCGCAGGAGGCCCCCACCCGCCACCGAATCTGGCCGCCGGTGTTTTCCACCGGCTCGCGGGCCTCCGCCACGTACACGACGAGCACGCGCAGCCCCTCCACCTGGGTACTCACGATATCGGGGGCCACGGACACGGCGGAATAGATGCGCTGGCGCAACCAGTCAATGTCTAGCTCCGTGCCGATGATCCGGCCGGAATGATCCTCTACGCCGTAGATGAGGGCCCCGCCGCCGGGGGAGTTGGCCATGCAGGCCACCTCGTCGGCCAACTTTGTGGCGGCCGTTTGGTTGGTGCGCTCGCCGGGCTCGATGGTGCCGCCCCGGCCGCGCCGCCCCGCCTCCTCCTTGAAGTCCACCTGCTGGGTTTCCTCAGTGTGGGTGAGGGCCCCTCCCTTGGCCGTGGCGAGGACTGCGGCCACCTGCTGCTCGAGCTGGTGGCGCAGGGAGGAGGTCCTGGAGACGAGCATACGTGCAGCGTAGCAGCGAATTGTGAGATTAGGTACCCCCTTAATCTCACAAAGAATTGGCGCGGGGCGGAATCGTGTGAGATTAAGGCGGCTAGGCGGACTAGACCCCCAGGAACCGCTCCACCACGCGCCGGTAGGCCCGCACGGTGAGGCGCAGGTCCTCCAGGTGCAGGTGCTCGTCGTGGGAGTGGAGCTGCCTGTTGGCCTCCGCCAGGGTGCGCTCGCGGGCGTGCAGCGCAAAGCCGTAGCCCACCCCGCCGAGGCGGCGGGCAAAGCGCAGGTCGGACCCGCCCGTGGCGAGCACGGGCACCACGGCCGCCTCGGGGAACTCCTCGCGGATCGTGGCCACCAGGGCGTCCCACAGCGGCCCCTCGGCGGGGGACTGCGTGGCGGGCTCCGAGATGAGGCGCTCGATGCGCACCTCGTCCGCGAGGTCTCCCAGGGCCTCCCGCAGCACGGCGTCCACCTCGTCCTGTGTGGTTCCGGGCAGGGGGCGGATGTCCATGTCCAGCCAGGCGTGGGAGGGCAGCACGTTGATGGCCCCGCCGGCGCGCAGCACCGTCTGGGCCAGCGTGAGGTGCGAGAACGCCTGGGCGTAGGAGGTGAGCTCGCCAAAGACCTCGTAGTCCCCGGTGCCCTCCAGCAGCGCGCGCTCCGTGTCGGGATCGAAGCGGAAGGCGCGGACGAAGCCTCGCCACACCTCGTTGTCCGTCACCGGGGGCTCGGCGGCGGCGATGCGGCGCGCCACCTCGGCGACGCGCGCGATCGCGGAGTCCTTGCCGTGGGGGGTGGAGCCGTGCCCGGCGTCGCCGGTGACGTGCAGCCGACGCTGCGCCGCGCCCTTCTCACCCACGTTGATGACCACGGCGTCGGAGCCGTCGGCAGTGGGCAGGTGCGAGCCGCCCGTCTCCGAGAGGCAGTTGCGCCAGCTCAGCGCCTCGGGCATGTGCTGGGCGATCCACCCCGCCCCCAGGCCGCCGCGCGCCTCCTCGTCCGCCAGGGCCACGAAGGTAAGGGTGCCCCTCGGGCGACCGGTGCGGGCCACCTCGCGGGTCACGGCCGCCATCGCGGCGGTGATAAACAGCATGTCCACCGCGCCGCGCCCGTAGAGCTTGCCGTCTACAATCTCCGCGCCGAAGGGATCGGTGGTCCACCGGGCCTCGTCCACCGGGACGACGTCGATGTGCCCCAGCAGGGTCAGCGGCTCCGCCTCCGGGTCGCTGCCGTCCACGGTGAAGGCGATCGACGCCCTCCCGGGGTGCGGCTCGAAGCGCCGGGAGGTCACCCCGGAACCGGCGAAGAAGCGTTCCAGGGTTTCCACGTTGCGGACCTCCTGCCCGGAGTCCGGGGTGAGGTCGTTGACGCAGGCGTTGCGGATCAGCTCCTGGAGCAGGGCGAGGGCGTCGTCGTAGAGGCGGTCGTAGAGAGGCATGGGTTCCATTATGGGCGAGCCGAGGCTAGCATGAGGAGGATAAGTGTGCAATGAGAAACATAGTGAGGGGAAAGCCGTGGAAATCTCCGCGATAACCGAATGGACCTTTGTCTCCGAGGTCCCCGTGCCCGAGGACGTGCTCTCCATGCTGGTGCCGGGGGAACGGCCCCATGCGGCCTTCAAGACGTTCCGGGACTCCGCGATCTTTACCAGCAAGCGCCTCATCGTGCGAGACGCCCAGGGGCTGCGCGGCAAGAAGGTCGAGGTGTACTCCCTGCCCTATAGCTCCATCAACATGTGGTCCACGGAAAACGCGGGAACCCTGGACTTTAACGCCGAGGTGGAGCTATGGACGCGCGCCGGGAAGGTGAAGATCAAGATCGGCCGTGGGGTGGACATCCGGCGCATTGATAACCTCATCGCCCAGTGCGTCCTGGGCGGCGAGTAGGGCGCTTCTACCGCACATCCCCGAACCTGCGCACCACCCAGCCGCGCAGCAGGATGAGCGCCACGCCGAGCACCATCGTCACGCCCGAGGCGGCGAGGAAGAAGGCGCGCTCGGCGCCGGGTCCGGCGTCGATAGCCGCCTCGTACTGGGTGCCCAGCACCCCGGCCAGCGAGGTGCCCATGGACAGGGCCATGAGCCACACGGCGAACATGCGGGACTTGAACGCCTCCGGGGCCACCTTGGTGGCCAGGGAGTTGCCCACCGGGGAGACGAGCAGCTCGCTCAGGGTGAACAGGAGGAGCAGGATCACGATCATGAGCAGCGGCGTGGAGCCCTCCTCGCCCCCGGCGTAGGGGAGGAAGAGCAGCAGGGAGGCCCCGATGATGAGGTTGGAGACGCCGAACTTGACGGGGCTGGACCACTGGCGCTCGCCCAGGTGCGTCCACATCGCGGCGAAGACGCCGGAGAGCAGGACGATGAAGAAGGGGTTGACGGACTGCACCTGGCTGGGCTTGAGGCGGTATTCGAAGAAGCCCAGGTTGAGGTCCAGGTTCACCCTCGTATCCGTGTAGAGCGCCAGGATGGTGAACTGGGACTGGAAGATGGCAAAGAACATCACGCAGCCGAACAGCAGCGGCAGGTAGCCCACGAGCCGGGAGCGCTCCTGCGCGGTGGTGTGCGGGGAGCGGAGCATCTGCGTCAGCAGGATCACCGCCGCCAGGAAGGCCAGCAGGGCCACGTAGTGCGAGAGGGCCTTGAGCGGGAGGAGGCCAAAGACGAAGGGGGACACGAGCAGCGCCACCAGGATGATCCCGCCGAGGGCATAGGTCAGGTACCGGCCGCGCTCCAGGGGATTAGGCACCCGGCGGCTGTCCGGGTTGATGGTGCCCTTGCGCATCACAACGTATTGGGCCAACCCGACGGCCATGCCGATGGCCGCCAGCCCGAACCCCCAGTGGAACCCGCCCCGGCCCCAGGCCTCGCCCGTGACGAGGGGGCCGATGAGCGCGCCGATGTTCACGGCCATGTAGAAGATGGAAAAGCCGGCGTCGCGCTTGGGGTCGGAGCGGGAATAGAGATCCCCCAGCACCACCTGGGAGGCGGTCTTGACGCCGCCGGAGCCGAGCCCGATGAGGCCCACGCCCAGGATCAGGCCAGGAAAGCCCGGCACGAGGGCCAGGGCGATGTGCCCGGCCATCACCAGGATGGCGGAGAAGAAGAGCGTGCGCTCGGGGCCGAGGAGGCGGTCGCTGACGAGCGACGCCACTACCGAGGTGATATACACGAAGCCGCCGTAGGCGCCCACGAGGGACAGCGCGGTGCCCTCGTCCATGCCCAGGCCGCCCTTGGTGGTGGAGTAATAGAGGTAGTAGCCCAGGATGGTGAGCATGCCGTAGTAGCTGAAGCGCTCCCACAGCTCGATGCCAAAGAGATTGGCCAGCCCCCACGGTTGGCCCAGGAAGGTACGGCCCTCGGTGCTATTCATGGGGATAGTGTAGTGGCCTGCGGGGAGGGGGAGGAAAAAATTAACCCCGAGCGACCTGCGCCGGTGTGCGGCCGGGCCGGGCGCGAGGAACTAGCGGTACCCTCGGGAAACATGGAACGCATGGCCGGGGTAGACGAGGCGATCGCCCGCCTGGTGGAGCTGTACGACGCCGCCACGGCGCGGGCAGCGGACATCTTCGCGTCGGGGGACTACGAGGCGTACCGGGAGGTGACCTACCCGCGCCTGGAGGTGGAGGTCACGCGGTGGCGGCCCATCGACCGCCGCGCCCCCTTCGGCTACGTGGACGAGGCCGGGCGCTACGGCGCGGAGTTCACCAAGCCCCGCCTGCTGCGCGGATACCTACGGGAACAGCTCACCCGGCTGGTGGGCAACTACCCCTGCGAGATCTCCGTGGGCCCCTCCCGCACGCGCATCCCGCCCGAGTACATCCGGGGCCTGGAAAACGTGGACGAGGCGCGCCGGGCGGGCGACCTCGGGGACGCGGTGCCCCGGCCCTCCCTGGACGAGGTGGACGACGGGATCGTGGATGGCCACTGGGAGGCCTTTCACGGGCCGGTCAAGCCGCTGTTCCACTTTGGCCCGCAGCGCTGCGACATCGCCTGCGCGCGCATCGAGCACTACACCGGAATCCCGGTGGACACGCTGCAAAAGTACATCCTGTTTACCAACTACCCCATGCACACCAGCGAGTTCGTGGACTTCGGGCTGCGGGAACTAGGCCGGGAGGGCTCGCGCTACACCGAGCTGGTGCTGCCCAGCGGGCAGCGCGCCACCGGCGGCGAGGAGCGGGTGGATAAGACCGCCACCAGCCAGATGCCCCGCTACGACCTGTGCACGCCCGGCGGCGACGGCATCAGCATCATCAACATCGGCGTGGGCCCCTCCAACGCCAAGACCATCACCGACTGCCTGGCGGTGCTGCGCCCTGAGGCCTGGATCATGATCGGCCACTGCGCCGGGCTGGACGGCCGCATGCGCATGGGCGACCTCATCCTGGGCAACGCCTACCAGCGCGAGGATCACGTGATGGACGGGCGCATCCGCCGCGACGTCCCCATCCCCGCCGTCCCGGAGATCCAGCGCGCCCTGGAATCCAGCGTGGACGCCGTGTACGGCCAGGATCATTCCCTCATGCGCACCGGCACCGTGCTCTCCACCGACGACCGCAACTGGGAGTGGCACACCGCCCGCGAGCTGTGGGAATGGCTGCGCGACTCCACCGCCGTGGCCGTGGACATGGAATCGTGCACGCTGGCGGCCAACGGCTACCGCTACCGGGTGCCCTACGGCACGCTGCTGAGCGTCTCGGATCTTCCGCTGCACGCGGTGCCCAAGCTGCCCGCGCAGGCGCAGGCCTTCTACTCCTCCTCCAAGGAGGCGCACGTGATGTGCGCGGTGCGGGCGATGGAGTACCTGGCGCAGGACCCGGAGCGGCTGCGCACCCGCAAGCTGCGGCGCGCCATCGGGGAGGTGCCGTTTAGGTAGGCGCTAGGCGGCGTCGTTTTTGGCGATGTGATATCCCGCCTGGTCGAGGGCCGTGTGCAGGGCGCTGACGAGGGTGGCGTCGAGGGCGTTCGGGGTCAGCGAGCCGAGCAGGAGGCTCCGGGCAAAGGACGAGGGGGGCTGCTGGCCTGCGGCCTGCGTGAGACGCAGGAACTCCTCCTCGGAGAGGCGGATCTGGAGGGTCCTATTCCTGGAGGTGCCGGGGCGGGAAATAACGGTATCCGCTCGGGCGGCGGCACCTGATTCCACCTGCGGGGTTTCCTCGATGGCCTGCTGCAGCTTGGGGGGGATCATGGGTCTTCCTCTCGGTAGCGGGCTTGATCGCGCGGGTTGGAGCGCCAGCAGTTGACCCCGTAGACCGCGCCGTCCTCGGTGACGGTGATGACGGTAAGGATGGCGTTGGCCCCGGCGGAAAAGCCGATGGTGCGGTCGCTCACCCCGCTGAGGCTCGCGGGATCGGGGCTGTACGTGACGGCGCGGGGATCGGCCAGCGCCTCGTTGGCCTCCGCGACGGTGACGCCGTGCTTGGCTATGTAACCGGAGCGATAGGACCAATCGACCACACGACTCACTGTACTACGTGCGTATTGCGCGGGGCGGAAGCCAAGGGCTCGCGCCGGTCGGCGCCGCTGCGCGCAGGGAAACGCCACCCCCTACACTGGCGTGGGAAGGAGGAACTATGACTCAGAACACCATCACCGAGGAGCGCCGCGGCCGCGTGGCGCTCATTACGCTCAACCGCCCCACGGCGCTCAACGCTCTCAACGCGGAGCTCATGGGGGAGGTGACGGAGGCGGTGACCCGCCTGGACGCCAGCCCGGAGGTCGGCGCGATCGTCCTCACGGGCTCCGCCAAGGCCTTTGCCGCCGGGGCGGACATCAAGGAGATGGCGGAGAAGGGCGCCACGGAGATGTACAACGCCGATTGGTTCGGCGGCTGGGACGCCCTGACCCGGGCCCGCACCCCCATCATCGCGGCGGTCTCCGGCTACGCCCTGGGCGGGGGCTGCGAGCTGGCCATGATGTGCGATCTCATCATCGCCGCCGAGGGTGCGCGCTTCGGTCAGCCGGAGATCAACCTGGGCATCCTGCCGGGCATGGGCGGTTCCCAGCGGCTCGTTCGCGCGGTGGGCAAGGCCAAGGCGATGGAGATGTGCCTGACCGGGCGCATGATGGACGCCCGGGAGGCGGAGCGCTCCGGCCTGGTGGCCCGCGTGGTGCCGGACGATTCCCTGCTGGAGGAGGCCCTGGAGACGGCCCGGGTGATCGCCTCCAAGTCCAAGGTGGCGTCCACGATGGTCAAGGAGGCCGTGAACGCGGCCTTCGAGGCGAACCTGTCCCAGGGGCTGCTCTTCGAGCGCCGCCTGGTGCACTCGGTCTTTGCCTCGGAGGATCAGAAGGAGGGCATGGCGGCCTTCGTGGACAAGCGCGAGCCGGAGTTTCGCCACCGCTAGGGGCACCGGTCACCGCCGCCGGTGGTTGCAGGGCGTCGATAGGGGCGGGAGAGGGCCCGGCGGCGATGGTCGGGTGACGCCTCCCGGACCGCCCTGTGTATCGTGTACCACATTGCACGACGGGGTGCCGAGCCACCCACACAACCGGAAGGCTCCTGATGTCCACGGAAACCACCGCAGAAACCACGGCAGAACCACGCACCGCATTGGGTCGATGGGGGGATCGCTTCCTCGGCACCATCGAGGCCGTGGGCAACAAGCTGCCCACGCCCTTTTTGCTCTTTCTTATTCTCTTTCTCCTCACCGCCGTGGCCTCCTCGCTCATGGCGTGGTCGGGTGCCGCGGTGGAGGTGCCCGGATCGGGGGAGACCCTCAGCATTAAGGGTCTGTTTACCAACGAGGGCCTGGTGTGGTTCACGGAGAACATCGGGGAGAACTACCTGGGCTTTCCGCCGCTGGTGACCGTGCTGCCCATCATGCTGGCGGTGGGCATCGCGGAGCGCTCCGGGATGCTCGCGGCGCTGATCCGCAAGCTCTTTGGCTCCGCGAACAAGACGGTGCTGCCCTACGCCGTGGGCGTGACGGGCGTGACGGCCTCGGTGATGGCGGACGCCGCCTTCGTGGTGGTGCCGCCGTTGGCCGCGATGGTGTTCAAGGCCGCCGGGCGGCACCCCGTGGCGGGCCTGCTCGGCGGCTTTGCCGCCGTGGGGGCGGGGTACTCCACCTCCCTGGTGCCCAGCAGCCTCGACGCCCTCTTCGCGGGGATCACCAACGCAGTGATGGAGGGCCTGCCCGGCCTGGCGGCCCAGGAGGTCAATCCGGTATCCAACTATTACTTCAACATCGCGTCCGCGATCCTGCTGGGCGTGATCGCGGGATTCCTCATCGACCGCGTGCTGGAACCGCGCATGGCGCGCCAGAACGTGCCCACCGAGCAGCGGGCGCTGGACGACGATCCCCAGGACCCCGGGCAGGAGGACCTCTCAGCGGAGCTGGACCCCCGGGAGTGGCTGGCGCTGAAGGTGTCCCTGTGGGGCACGCTGCTGGTGACCGCCGCGGCGCTCGTGGCCGTGATGCTGCCGGGCTCCCCGTGGCGCAACGAGAGCGGCGGCTTCCTGCCGCAGTCGCCGCTGCTGAACTCCATCGTGTTCCTGGTCATGCTCTTCTTCTTTGTCATGGGCGTCTCCTACGGCGTGGTGGCGGGCACGATCCGCAGCGTGGACGACGCGGTGGACATGATGACGGAGTCCTTCAAGGGGATGCTGGAGTTCCTGGTGCTGGCCTTCATCCTGGGGCAGTTCGTGGCCCTGTTCAACTGGACCGGCATCGGCACCTGGACGGCGGTCAAGGGCGCGGCGGGCCTGGAGTCCGTGGGGCTGACGGGCTTTGCCGCCGTGCTGGCCTTCATCGTTCTGGCGAGCGTTTTGAACCTCCTCATCATCTCCGGCTCCGCGATGTGGACGCTCATGGCGGCGGTGTTCGTGCCGATGTTCGCCCTGCTGGGCTACGAGCCGGGCTTTGTGCAGGCGGCGTTCCGCGTGGGAGACTCCGCCACCCAGATCATCACCCCGCTCAACCCGTACATGATCGTGATCCTGGGCATGCTGCGCCGCTACGAGCCGCGGGCGGGGCTGGGCACCCTGATGTCCCGCATGTTCGTCTTTGTTGTTCCCTTCGGGCTGACCTGGGTGCTGCTGCTGGCGCTCTGGTTCTACGCGGATCTCCCGCTGGGGCCGGGCGCGGGGATATTCCTGGGATAGCGCCGCGCGGCCTTGAGGGGCGTTTCACGTGAAACATCGCGGCGCGCACGTGGCCGCGCCCGCGCAGCGCGTCGGCAGAAAAACATAGCGCCGACCCGCCGCCCCCTCTACCCTGGGTGACGCCGACACACGAAAGGACGCCCATGCCTGCCCAGCCCTCCACCGCCTACCTCGACGCGATGAGGGAGGGGATCGAGCGCCGCGCCCGGCGGGCCCGCGCGCAGGCCCCGGCGCCGGAGCGGGGGAGGCGTACCCGGGCCAGCGCCGCGCCTGGGACCGGGCGGCCCGGGCCGGGGAGGAGCTACGCGATGACCTCCGGAACCTGGCCCTTGACCTGCACGATCACCCGGAGGAGGCGTTCGAGGAACGTCACGCCGCGCGGAGCATTGCCGCGCTGCTGCGCGCGCACGGCCACGAGGTCGAGGTGGGGGTGGGCGGGCTGGACACCGCCCTGCGCGCCGAGCACCGCGCGCCGGGCTTCGACCCCCAGCGCGATCCCACCGTGGCGATCCTCGCGGAGTACGACGCCCTGCCGGGCATCGGCCACGGCTGCGGGCACAACATCATCGCGGCGGCGGGGGTGGGGGCGTTCCTGGCGGCGTCGAGAAGCGCGGGCGCGGCGTGCGGCAGGATCGTGCTGCTGGGCACCCCCGCCGAGGAGGGGCACACGGGCAAGGAGTACCTGATCCGCGCGGGGGCGTTCGAGGGTATCGACGCCGCCATGATGGTGCACCCCTTTTCCTTCGACCTCGCGGAGCACGCCTGGGTGGGGCGGCGCACCCTGACCGCCACGTTCCGCGGCGTGGCCGCCCACGCCTCCTCCGAGCCCTTCATGGGGCGCAACGCCCTCGACGCCGCCACCCTGGCCTACCAGGGCTTCGGCCTGCTGCGCCAGCAGATGCCGCCCTCGGACCGCCTGCACGCCGTGATCACCGAGGGCGGCCAGCGCCCCTCCGTGATCCCGGACACCGCCACCATGACCATCTACGTGCGCTCGCTCATGGCCCGCACCCTGAGCGACCTCTCCGGGCGCATCGATGCCGTGCTCGACGGCGCCGCGCTCATGGCCGGGGTGGAGGTGAGCAAGGAGTGGGACGGCCACCCCGCCAGCCTGCCGGTGCGCAACAACCGCGCGTTGGCGCAGCGCTGGGCCGCCACCCAGGAGCGGCGCGGGCGGCGCGCCCTGCCCGGCGGGGTGGTGCCGGACACCCTGGCGGCCTCCACGGACTTCGGCAACGTCTCCCACCTCGTGCCCGGCATCCACCCGATGGTGAAGATCGCCCCGGAGGGTGTGGCGCTGCACACCCGGGCCTTTGCGGAATACGCGCGCTCGGAGGAGGCGGTGGACGCGGCCGTGGACTCCGCGATCGGCCTGGCCCAGGTGGCCCTGGACGCGCTCGGGGAACCCGCGTTGCTGGAAGCCGCGCGGGAGGAGTTCGAGGCCGCCGGTGGGGTGCTGCGGGCGCAGTGACGTGTCGAAATATCGGCGGAAAATCGACACGTCGCGGGGATATGTCGATGCGATCGACACGTGGGGCGGATATGTCGATTTTTCGGGAAAATTTCGACATATCGGTTTTCGAGGGAGGGTATCCTCGGTGCATGACCGCCGCCGCCTTTGATCCAAGCACTCCCTACAACGAGCTGCCTCCGTTGCCGCCGGGCGTTCCCCTGGAAACGGTTCCCGTGCTCAAGGCGGTGATCGGAGCCCGCAGTCGGCTCGCGGCCCTGGACAAGGCCTGCGAGCTTATCCCGAACCCGCAGATTATTACCACCACTATTCCGTTGCGGGAGGCCCAGGCGTCCTCGGAGATCGAGAACATCGTGACCACCAACGACGAGTTGTTCCGCGCGGCGTGGCGGGTGGAGGCCATTCAGACCCCGGCCACGAAGGAGGCGCTGAGGTATAACGACGCCCTCTTCCTGGGCCAGCGACGCCTCCGGGAGCGTGGGGGTGTATCCGCAAAGTTGGCCGCGGAAATCTGCTCCGTTCTTCATGGAACCACCGTGGGGGTGCGGCCCTTTCCCGGCACCTACATCGGTGATCCGTCCTCCAAGCGGCACGTGTACACGCCCCCGGAGGGCAAGGAGGTGATCGAGCGGCACCTCTCGGCGTGGGAGCGCTTTCTCTATTCGGAGCATGGCCTCGATCCTTTGGTGCTGATGGCGGTGTCTCATTACCAGTTCGAGGCCATCCATCCATTCCCGGACGGCAACGGACGCACCGGGCGTATCCTCAACATCCTCTTTCTCATGCAGGAAAAGGTGTTGAGGCTCCCCGTCCTTTACCTCTCCGGCTACATCGTGCGCAACAAGTCTGAGTATTATCGCCGCCTGCGCCGGGTGACCACGCATGGGGAATGGGAGCCGTGGCTGCTCTACATGGTTAATGCGGTGGAGTCCGCGGCGAGGGAGGCCACGGAGATGATCGATCGCCTGCGGCTCATTCAGGAGGAACTCGCCGGACGCATGCGCGAGGAGGGTAGGGTGGCCGCGCCGGAAAAGCTGGCGGAGATCTTCATGCGTAACCCCTACGTGCGCATCGGGGATGTGGTGGACGAGGGCCTGGCCAAGCGGCAGACGGCCTCCGCGTGGTTAGCCAGCCTCGTGGAGCTGGGATTGCTGCGTGAGGTCAGGGTGGGCAGGGAGAAGATCTTTGTGAACCGCGCGGCCTTGGCGGCGCTCACGGCCTAAGACTCCTGAGCCTCCTGTGCGTATTCCGCCCCTTAGCGCCGCCCCCGCCGCCCGCTCACGGTCTTGTCCCCCGGTATCCAGAACCGCAGCGGGGCCTCGGCGTTCTTGGTGATCCCGATGCGCGGCCCGCGCACCCACTCCGGCTCCTCCGTGCGCGGTCGTAACACAAAGTCCGGCCCGGTCACCGGGGCGCCGTTGTCCGCCAGGTCGAGGCCCAGCGCCGAGCCGAGGTTGCCGGGCCCCTGCGCCAGGCGGTGAAAGGGGACGTCGCCTCGGCGCTGCCAGGCGATCTCCTCGCCGTCGATGACCTCCCCCGCGCGCAGCAGGCAGCCCTGCCCGACGCCCTCGGGGGCGCACACGATGTTGCCCGCCCGGTGAATCCCGTAGGAGAGGTACACGTACATGTGTCCGCCGGGGCCGAACATCGCCCGGTTGCGTGGGGTTATGCCCCGGTAGGTGTGGGCGGCGGCGTCCTCGGCGCCGAGGTAGGCCTCCACCTCGGTGAGCCGCACGGTCACCCCGGCGTGGGTGAGGGCGCAGCCGAGCAGTTGGGGTGCCACCGCGTCGGCGGTGGCGGAGAAGTCGATCACGGTGGCACCCCTTCGGGTCGTCGGGGCCGCGCGGGCCCGTGGAGCGGCGCCCCGGCTGCACGGGGCGCGGCAGTGATAAGCGGGGTCAGCGGCGCGTGCGCAGCGCCCCGGCGAGCGGGCCGAGCAGCCAGTTCACCAGTCCCATCACCAGGGCGCCAAGGAAGGCCGCGCGGAACCCGCTCACGCTCAGGCCCAGCCCGAGGGCGGAGGAGACGGAGCCCGCCAGGAGGAACACGGCGGCGTTGATGAACAGCGCGAACAGGCCCAGGGTGAGGATGGTCAGCGGGAGGCCCAGCAGCCGCAGCGCCGGGCGCACCGTCATGTTGAGCACCACGATCACGGCGGCGGAGCCGAGGAAGGAGACCCAGCGCTGCTCGGGATGGGCGCCGTAGACGGACAGCCCCGCGACTACCTCGGTGACCACCCACAGCGCCACCGCCGTGCCCGCCGAACGGACGAGGAAGTTCCAGAGAGCGCCCACGCTATGCACCGTCCCCTCGGTGCGCCAGGGGCGGGATCACGCCGCTGGGGACGCGGTCGCCGCGCAGCGGCAGGGCGAGGACCTCGACCTCGGGGCCGGTGCCCCGCTCGATGTCGAGCCGGATGCCGGGCGCGGGGCGGAAGCCGAACCTGCGGTAGAACTCCGGGTTGCCCAGGGCCGCCACGCCGCTCGTCCCGGCGTCGCGCAGCTCCTCGACGGCCCGGGTAACAAGCCCGGTGCCCACGCCACGGCGGCGCGCCGGGGGCTCCACCACCAGGGGGCCGAGCACGCTCCAGCCTGCGGCGTCCCCGAGGCGCACCCGCGTGGCGCCGAGGAATCCCACGATGTCCGTCTCCGCGATGGCCACGAGGCTTAGGGCGAGCCGGTCGGCGTCGCGCAGCTCTTCCACCAGCTCCTGCTCGTTGTGCCAGGAGTGGTAGTCGTCCGCGAAGGCGCGGGTGATGAGGGCTCGGATGGCGGTGATGTCCGCCTCCGTTTCCCGGCGGATGGTCAGTTCCATGCCGCTCATCCTACAAAGCCCGCCGCTAGGCGGCGGCGGGGGCGCGCCAGGGCTGCTCGTCGAGGATGCCCGCGCGCTTGGACACCACGGCGGCCACCAGGGCCTGGCCGGTGACGTTGACGGCGGTGCGGCCCATGTCGATGATCGGCTCGATGGCCAGCAGCAGGCCCACGCCCGCCAGGGGCAGGCCCAGGGTGGACAGCGTGAGGGTGAGCATCACCGTGGCCCCGGTGGTGCCCGCCGTGGCCGCCGAGCCGATCACGGAGACGAACACGATGAGCAGGTAGTGGGTGAGGTCGAGGTGCACCCCGTAGAACTGGGCCACGAAGATCGCGGCCACCGCCGGGTACACGGCGGCGCAGCCGTCCATCTTGGTGGTGGCCCCCAGCGGGATGGCAAAGGAGGCGTACTCGCGCGGCACGCCGAGGGATTCCTCGGAGACGCGCTGGGTCACCGGCATCACGCCCATGGAGGAGCGGGTGACAAAGCCCAGGGAGGTCACCGGCCATACCCGGCGGTAGAAGCCCACCACGGGCAGCCCGGTCAGGCGCAGCACCGCCGGGTAGACCACGCCGAGCACCAGGGCCAGGCCCACGTAGATGGCGATGACGAACTTGCCCAGGGAGCCCAGGGCGTCCCAGCCGTAGCTGGCCACGGCGTTGCCGATGAGCGCGGCGGTGCCGAGGGGCGCCAGGCGGATGATCCACCACAGCACCTCCTGGATGACCTTGAGGAAGGACTCCGTGAAGGCCAGGAAGGGCTCGGCGGCCTTGCCCGCGCGCACGGCGGCCACGCCGAGGGCGAGGGAGAGCACCAGGATCTGGAGCACGTTGAAGCTCAGCGAGACGCCCCCGGAGGAGCCCTCGGCGGCGGAGAGGCCGAGGAAGTTCACCGGCACGATGGACTCGAGGAAGCCCAGCCAGCTTCCGGTGCGCGAGGGGTCGGCCGCCGTGGCGGGGTCGATCGCGGTGCCCTCGCCGGGCCGGAGCACCAGGGCCACGAGGATGCCCACCAGCACGGAGAGGAACGCCGTGATGGCGAACCACAGCAGAGTGGAGGCGGCCAGCCGGGCGGCGTTGGTGACCTTGCGCAGGTTGGCCACGGAGGTGACCACGGCGGCAAAGACCAGTGGGGGGATGAGCAGCTTGAGCAGCTGCACGTAGGTGGAGCCCACGGCGTCCAGGGTGGCGGTGAGCCAGTTGCCCTCGGCCATCGCGCGGGCGCTCAAGCCCAAAACCAGGCCGAGGATAAGGCCCGCTACCACCTGGGCGCCAAAGTTGGTCATCCAGGCCGGGAGCCGGCGTGTGGAGGAGGGGGAGGAGGTCATGCGGCACCTTTTCATCACCGTCGGATCATGCGTACCCTCCGCCCAACGCGGCGCCGGGGGCCGTTATGCCCGCGCGGGCCCCGGTTGTGAGCAAACTGACAGGATGGTTCGTCTTTTAAGAACCGATCTGTCTACCGGAGGGAGTCTAAGAAGAGGCTACCAGGCTGAGGCTCAGCGGCTCGCGCAGCACCAGATCCAGCGCGGCCGCGCGCATGATGGCGTGCACGATCTCCGCGTGCGAGGGGAGCATGCGCAGCTCCACGCTGCGGTTGCGGCAGCCGAAGTTGCCCAGGGACTCGCGCACGGTGGAGGCGAAGAGGCGGGGCGCCTCCGGGTCCTCCGTGAAGGCGCTCCCGGCGATGACCAGCCGCTGCGGCCGGTGCCGGCGCACCAGCTCCACCGCGAGCTGGGCCAGCCCCACGGCGCGGTCGTCCAGCAGCGGGCGCGCCGCCGGGTGCGCTACGGCGTCGGCCAGCGTGGGGGCCTCCACCCCGAGGTTGCGGACCTCCCGCAGCAGGCAGGAGGTGGTCAGCGGGGTGCCGGGGTTGCTCAGCGCGGTGACTCCGGTGGGGGAGTCCAGGGCGGCGCTGAGGGAATCGTCCGCGAAGAGCACCAGGGTGGTCTGGGTGGCGGCCGGGTGGGCGTCGGTGAGGCGCTCGGCGGCCAGGATGGCCGGGGCCACGCCGGAGACGGTGACGGGGACGTGGAAGTAGTAGCGCAGGTCCGCCGCGATGTCGGTGTCCGTCCAGCCCAGGTTGGGCGCGTCCACCCGGCCCGCCTCGTCCACGTGCCCGGAGACGGTCACCCCCATGCTCACCAGGCGGCGGCTCATGGGGGTGAGCACGCGGTGCAGGGCGGCGATGATGTGCTCCAGGAAGTCATACCTGCTTACCGACGCCGCCGAGGCGGTCACCCGGGTGCGCCGCAGGAGCTGGCCGCGCAGGTCGTAGAGCCCCACGGTGGTCTCCGAGGTGCCCACGGCGATGCCCGCGAACATGGAGTCGTCGAGGCTGAGCTCCAGGGGGATGGTGGGGCGGCCCCGGTGGCCGATCTCCGCGAGGTCCGGGCGGCGGGTGATGTAGCCGGCGTCGAGAAGCGCCGACACCGCCCGGGTCACGGTGGACTGGGAGAAGCCGGTGGCCTCGATGAGCTCCAGGCGGGTGGCGGTGGCGGACTGGCGCATCACCTGAAGGCACTGAGCCGCGGGGCTTAAGGGGCGGGCAAAGGGCTTCGAGGTGATGCTGTGTGGCATGGTCACATACTAGGCATGATGAACCGCATAGTCTAGTTGGCCCCGAGTTTCCTCAGACAAAGCAGTCTGGGCTGCGCTTTTTAGGCCAACACGAGGCCAGCACTAGGCCACCACCAGGCCGCCGTTAGGCCAGCACCCCGCCCAGCAGCGCCACCGTGACCAGCACGGCGGACAGCCCCCACGCCAGCGGGAAGGAGAGCCGGAGGTGGCGCCCCATGTCCGCCCGGGCCAGCCCGATGGCCAGCCACAGCGCGGGGGAGAAGGGGGAGACGAAGGTTCCGATGATGTTGCCGATGATGAGCGCGGAGGCCGCCCCCAGGGCCGAGACCCCGAAGCTCCCCGCCGTCTCCTGCACGATGGGCAGCACGGAGAAGTAGTAGGCGTCCGTGGAGGTGGCCAGGTCCAGGGGTACGCCCAGGTAGCCCACGATGACGTGCACCCACGGCCCCACCGAGGCGGGCAGGACGTTCAGCAGGGAGAGCGCGATCTGCTTGAGCATCCCGGAGCCGCCGAGCACCCCCAGGAACATCGCCGCCGCGATGATGACCGAGGCCATCGCCAGCGCCGAGGGGGCGTGGCGGCGCATCGCGTCCGTCTGCTCCGTGGGGGACTCGAAGTTCAGGGGCAGGATCAGCGTGGTGGCGATGAGGAAGGCCGGGGCCGGGGGTAGCAGTCCGGTGACCAGCACCGCGAGCAGCGCCACGGAGATGAGCGCCGTGGCGGCCGAGGCCCAGCGGGCCCGGCGGACGCGATACCCCTGCGCTGCCCGCTCGGCGCGCTGCGACTCCACGAACTCGCGGGCAATCGCGTGCACGTCCACCTCCCCGCGCCCTACGAACTCCGGGCTGCGGCGCAGCCGCGCTATGCGACGCCGCTCCGAGAGGCCCAGCAGCAGCGCGACGACGAACACCAGGGCCAGCGCCACGCCCTGCATGGGCAGCAGGTGACGCCAGATCTCCGTGGGGGACAGCTCGATGACCGAGGAGGTGCGCCCCACCGGCCCGGCCCAGGGCACCATGTTCATCACGCTGGCCGCAAGCGAGACGATGGCCAGCAGCACGTACCGGCTCATGTGCATGGCCCGGTACAGGGGCAGCAGGGCGGGGATGGTGAGCAGGAAGGTGGTGGCCCCCGCGCCGTCGAGGTGCGCCACGGTGGCGATGGCCGCCGTGCCCAGGGTCACGAGGACCACGTTGCCGCGCGTGGCCCGGATGAGTGCGGTGACCACCGGGGTGAACAGGCCGATGTCCTGGAGGATGCCAAAGTAGATGATGGCAAAGATGAACATCACCACCACGTTCATCACGGAGGTCAGGCCGGTGCCAAAGAACTCCCCGATCTCCGCCGCGCTGAACCCCAGCAGCAGGGCCCCGGCGGCGGGCACGAGCGTCATGGCCACCACCGGGCTGGTCTTGCCTCGGATGAGCAGGCCCACGGTGAGGGCGATGATGGCCAGCCCGGCGAGGGTGAGGCCCAGGGGTGTGTGCATGAGCGACCTTTCGTTCGGGAAGATTCTCAATGTGAGTCGATGCACATCACTGTAGGGTCTGTGGGGTGCGATCCCCGCATGGGGCCGCGAGGAGGGCGCCGGGGCGCCCCGCGCGCGGGTCCGGCGGCGGCCCCGGCGCCCTTCGGTCACCCTGCGCCTCGTCCCCCTTGACCTGCCCCTTTTTTCCGCCTATCGTGGCGGGGTCTTGGGAGGGCGCGGGGGAACCCCTGTGGCCTCCCGCCCCCCACCACGCAAGGAAGTTACATGCTGCTTCGCTTCAAGCGCGCCCTCACCGCCGCCGCCCTCGTCGCGTCCTTCTCCGCCACGGGCGCGATGGGCGTGACGGGCACCGCCGCCCAGGCCCACGCCCTGGGTCTGGGCGATGTCGCCTCCTGGGCGTCGTCCTCCACCACGTCCACCTCCCCTCGTTTTCACCTCGTCCAGCAGGAGCAGGGGCAGCAGTATCAGTCCGCGGACTGTGGCCCGGCGGCCATCCTCATGGCCCTGCTGGACAACGGCGGCCGGCTGCCCAAGAGCTACAGCCGGGATAGCCAGGCCGCGGCCATGACCGAGCTGCGCGGCGAGGTCCCCAACCCCGAGAAGTCCAAGAAGCACTTCCTGTTTGTCGGGGACATCGTCACCATTCTGCAGGACCACGGCGTGCAGGGAACCGTGTACTCCAAGGACAAGACCGTGGAGATCGTGGACCTGATTAAGCAGGGGAAGAAGGCCGTGGTGCTCATCCAGAGCGGCCAGGTTCCCAACGCCAAGGGCGGCCCCGGCGGCGGGCACTTTGTGTACGTCTCCGGGTATGACGCGCGCACCAAGACCTTTACCGTCAACGATCCCGCGATGGTGAACGACGAGGCCTATCACGCGAGCGAGAAGGACCTGCTGCGCCTGATTACCAACCCGGCCCCGGGTAACAATCAGTGGTCCTTTGTTATTTAGGAGAGGGGTGCGCCGCAACAGCGCAGCGGCGTAACAGCGCAATAGCGCAGCCGGGTGGGCGGTACGGTGCTGCCTACCTGGCTTTTCCTTTTATGGATTCTTAGCTGCATCTCTAAGAGATTGAAAGAATAATGACCGCCTAAACATAAAGTTGGAGGGCATTGTTTCCTCTGTGTGGCCGCTGGCACGCCCCAAAGAAGTGTGGTTAAGATAGCGGGCTATGAGTTCCCTGGATTCCGTGCGCCCGGCGGCACCCCAGCCTGCGCGCCAGCCCTCCCTGCTTGACGCCTCCTGCGAGGCCTTCGTGCGGGACACGGCGGCGCTGACCCCCACCGCGGCCACGCACCTGGGCATCGAGGGCTACGACGGCGAGCTTCAGGACTTCTCCCCGGAGTACTGGTCCGCCGTGGCCGAGCGCACCCGCGAGATGGTGATGGACGTGGTGGCCTTCGACGAGGGCACCGACGAGTGCGACGACGAGGACGACTTCGACGCCGTGGACTACGTCACCGCCGCCGCGCTGCGCGACCGCCTGGGCATCGAGCTGGACAAGCACCACCAGAACGAGGACCTGCGCCTGCTCAACAACATCGACTCCCCGGTGCAGACCATCCGCGACGTATTCCTGGTGATGGGCACGGACACCCCGGAGCAGCGCGACCAGGTGCGCTCCCGCCTGTCCAAGGTGCCCGCCGCCCTCCAGGGCTACCGCGAGTCCCTCTCCCTGGCCTCCGGCTGCGGCAAGGTGGCCCCCCTGCGGCAGATCGACGCCGTGATCGGCCAGTGCGAGGCCCTGGCGGACTCCGGCTCCATGCTGGAGAACCTGGGCGTGGAGCCCGAGTCCCCCGAGGTGGAGGGCGCCAAGGAGGCCTTCGCGGAGATGGCGGACTGGCTGGGCGAGCAGCTCGTGCCCGCCGCCCCCACCTGCGACGCCGTGGGCCGCGAGCGCTACGAGCTGTTCTCCCACGAGTTCGTGGGCGACGAGGTCGACCTCGACGAGGCCTACTGCTGGGGCCTGGAGCGCCTGCGCGAGATCACCGCGCAGCAGGAGGAGGTGGCCCGCAGGCTCTACGGCGAGGACCTCACCGTGCGCCAGGCCATGCACCGCCTGAATAAGGAGGAGCGCTACCGCATCACCGGCACGGAGAACCTGCGCGCCTGGATGCAGGACACCGCCGACGGTGCGATCCGCGACCTGGCGGGCCCCCACTTTGACATCCCCGAGGCGCTGCGCCGCGTGGACGCCAGGATCGACCCCGCCGGCACCGGCGGCATCTTCTACACCCCGCCCAGCGACGACCTCTCCCGCCCCGGCCAGATGTGGTGGTCCGTGCCCAAGGGGCAGGAGACCTTCCACACCTGGCAGGAGCTGACCACCGTGTTCCACGAGGGCGTGCCCGGCCACCACCTCCAGTGCGGCACCGCGCTGCTCCAGGGGGACGCGCTAAACCTGTGGCGCCGCTCCTGCTGCTGGATCTCCGGCCACGGCGAGGGCTGGGCGCTCTACGCCGAGCAGCTCATGGCCGACCTCGGCTATGAGGAGGACCTGGGCTACCGCATGGGGCTTCTCGATGCCCAGCGTCTGCGCGCCGCCCGCGTGGTGCTGGACATCGGCGTGCACCTGGGCAAGAAGGTGCCGGAGGGCTCCGGGATCTGGGACGCCTCCTACGCCAAGGCCTTCCTGCGGGACAACACCGCGATGGAGGAGGCCAACCTGGCCTTCGAGCTGGACCGCTACCTCGGGTGGCCGGGCCAGGCCCCCTCGTACTCCCTGGGGCAGCGCATGTGGGAGGGCGTGCGCGACGAGGCCCTGGCGGCGGGCATGACCCTGCCGGAGTTCCACTCCAAGGCGCTGGCCCTGGGGTCCATCCCCATGTCCGTGCTGCGGGACGAGGTGCTGGGGTAGCATCGGCGTTGCTCGGGGCGGCGCGGGCGCGCGGCCCCCGTTGCCCACCGTCCTAGGGGAATGGGGAATCCGATGAACACCCTCGTCAAGTCCGGCCTCGCGGCGTTTGTTCTTTCCGGCGTGTCCCTCCTGTGCGCGCTGCTCGCCATGGGGGAGGAATACCGCAGGCTGGAGGCCCGGGGAATCATGCCGGGCCCCACCTCCGAGTGGATCCTGTACTGGGCCTATATCTCCCTGGCGGTGGGCTTCATCGGGGTGATCGTGCTGGTCACCGGCATCCTCCGCCGCCGCTAACCCCGCCACCGATCCCAGGCGCGCAGCGCCCGGGGCAGCCATCCGGCCAGGGCGAACACGGCGATGAGCCGGATCATCTGCATGGCCACCACCACGGCCCCGGCCCCGCCCTCGTGGGAGATCGCCAGCACCGTCTCCAGCGCGCCGGGCGTGGTGGCCAGGTAGCCCTCGAGGCCGCTGGCCCCCATCCAGCGCGCCAGCACCCACCCCGCGCCCGCGCACAGCGCCATCAGCCCGAGGATGAAGGCCACGGTGGCGGGGAGCTGGCGGGCAAAGAGCCTGAGCGCGGGCAGGGAGAGCCCGCCGCCGCAGATCCAGCCGATGGAGAGGAAGGCCATGACGGCGAACACGGGCGGCGGCTCCAGCGACCACTCCGGGGGCAGCACCAGCCCGCACGCCACGGTGAGCAGCAGCGGCCCCAGCACCCCGGCGGCGGGCAGCCGCAGCAGCCTGCCCACCGCGTCCCCGCCCAGGGCTACCGCGAGGATCAGCGCCGTGGCCCCGAGGTGAAAGTGGTAGCCCTCCTGCGCAGCGCTTGCAGTGCCCGCAGCGCTTGCAGCATCCGGCGGGGTGAAAAGGTGCGCCACCAGCGGCAGCGTCACGGAGACCACCAGCAGCCGCAGGTACTGGGTGAGCGCCACGAAGCGGTAGTCCGCCCCCAGGTCCCGGGCCATGATCGGCATGGTGGAGGCCCCGCCCGGCAGCATGGCCAGCACCCCCGTCTCCCGGCTGACCTCGCTCTGCGAGCGCGCCAGCAGCAGCCCCACCGCCACCCCGAGCCCCAGGGTGAGCACGGAGAAGAGCAGCCCCGGCAGGAGGAAGGGGGCCAGGGCGCCGGGGGCCACGCCCACCAGCGGCAGCCCCGCCATGATGCCGATGATCCCGCGCCCAAAGCGGTAGTAGTGGGTGTTCACGCGCAGCTCCCGCCCCCGGCCCAGGGCCACCGCCCCGGAGACCGCGATGGCCGCCACGATCCACGCCGCCGGGACGCGCCAGTGGCTCAGCAGCGCGCCCGCCGCCACGGAGAGCGGCACCACCGCCGCCCAGGCGCGGGCCGTGCTGCGATCGGGAAGGCTTACCATGCCACCCAAGGGTATTAGAGTGTCCCCCATGACGATGGATCTGGGACTGCACACCTGGGCGCTGTTCCTCGGCGGGGCAGCGCTGGCGGGCTGGGTGGACGCCCTGGTGGGCGGCGGCGGGCTCATCCTCATCCCGCTGCTGCTGGCCGGGGCGCCGCAGATCCCCTACGCCACGGTGCTGGCCAGCAACAAGCTGGCCTCGGTGAGCGGGACGGCGTCGGCGGCGGTGACGCTGAGCCTGCGGGTGCGCCCGCCGCTGAGGGTGCTGCTCCCCGCCGTGCCGCTGGCCCTGGCCTGTGCCGTGGCGGGCGCGCTGCTGGCCACCAGCCTGGACAGCGCGGTCATGCGCCCGGTGACCATCGCGCTGCTGGTGGGGGTGGGGATCTTCGTGGCGCTGCGCCCGGACTTCGGCGCGCGGGCCCGCCCGCGCCCCTGGACGGGGTGGCGCGCGGCGGCGGTGCTGGCGGCGGTAGGCGTGATCGCCGCCTACGACGGCTTCTTTGGCCCCGGCACCGGCATGTTCCTCATCATGGCCTTCACCGCGCTGCTGGGCCGCACCTTCCTCGAATCCGCCGCGATGTCCAAGGTCATCAACACCGCCACCAACCTGGGCGCGCTGTGCGTGTTCCTCGCGGGCGGCCACGTGTGGTGGGCCTTCGGCCTGGCGCTGGCGGCGGCCAACGTCTGCGGCGCGCAGCTGGGGGCGCGCACCGTGCTCGGCGGCGGCACCAGGCTGGTGCGCTACGCCCTGCTGGCCCTCGTGGTGGTGATGAGCGCATACCTGGGATACCAGCAGTTCCTTGGCAGCTAGGCGGCAGGGTGAGGCCCTAGCCTGGTGCGCATGAAGCACAGTACGGACGCCCTCGTGGCGCGGGTTCCCCGGGGATGGGGCGAGCGGCACGGTGAGGACATCATCAGGGGGCTGTGCCGGGCCTCCCGCCTCCTGGGGCTTATCGACGCCCACCTGGTGGCCGAGGCCGGGGACCTCCCCGCCCTGGCGGTGGCCGCCGCCCGCTCCGGCGAGGAGCTGCCCGCCGGGTTCCAGCTCTGCCAGCGCGGCGCCTGCGAGCGGCGCGGGGTGTTGGTGGACGGCCCCTTCCTCCTGCGGCTCGCCCGGGTGGAGTACCCGGTGGCGGCGTAGGCGGGGACCTACATCCGCCTCTTGGTCCGCGCCGTGGCGGGGGCGCTCCACGGGTCCTCCGGCCACGGGTGCTTGGGGTAGCGTCCGCGCATCTCCGCGCGCACCTGGGCGTAGGGCCCGGACCAGAAGCTGGCGAGGTCGTCCGTGATGGCCAGGTCCCGCCCGGCGGGGGAGAGCAGCCTAAACTGCACCGGCACCCCCGCGCAGGTCGGGGACTCCGCCAGGCCGAAGCACTCCTGGAGCTTGACCCGCACCACGGGGCGGCCCTCGTCGTAGTCCACCCGGGGCCGGGAGCCGCTGGGCACCGCCAGCCGCTCCGGGGCCAGCTCCTCCATGCGGGCGGCCTCCGGCCAGGGCAGCAGCCTCGTCAGGGCGGGGTAGAGGTCCACCCGCCCCGCCGGGGCGCCCCCGGCCAGGGCGTCTAGCTCCGGGCGCAGCCACACCGCGGGGTCGGCGGCGGCCACGTCCGGCCAGGGCTCGCCCAACCGCGAGCGCAGGAACGCCAGGCGGTCGAGCAGGCGGCTGGCGGCGTCGGACAACGAGAACATGCCCAGCCCGTCCGCGCGCACGGTGGCCGCCAGCGCCTCGGCGGCCCGCTCGGGCGGCACGGACACCGGGGTGGCGGACAGCTCGATGGCGCCCAGGCGGCGCACCAGCCGCCCCCGCACCTTTCCCTTGTGCACCAGCGCGCGGCGCTCCTCGGTTACCCCCACGGCGGCCACGGCGGCGGCCTCGTCCAGCCGCGCGGCGGCCCGGATCACCGCGCCCGACCCCGCGCGCGAGACCTCCGCCACCGCCAGCCACGGGGCGTCCGCGAGCGCGGAGCCGGAGGGCAGGCGGGCCCGCGTGCCCGAGGCCAGCAGGTACTCCCCGCCCTCGCGGCGGGCCACCAGGTGCGGGTACGCCAGCGCGGTGACCTCCCCCGGGGTTACGCGCCTCCGCTGGCCGGGAACCCCGGGCGCTCCGGACGCTCCGGGCACCAGGCGACACAACCGCTCCACCTCGCGCGCCGGGGGCCGGGCCGCCGCCACGTCCCCCGAGGGGGAGCCCGCCAGCGCCGCCACCGTCTCCGCCGCGCCGGGGCCTAATTCCCGCAGCGCGCGGCCCAGGCGGGGGTCCAGCGGCAGGGCCGCCAGGGCGCGCCCGGCCTCGGTGGCGGAGCCGTCGGCGGCGAGGGCGCCGATGCCGCGCAGGGTGGCCTCGGCGGCGTCCAGGGCGGGGGCGGGCGGGGCGTCGAGAAGCGGCAGGCCCTCCCCGCGCGGGGTGCCCCAGCAGGCCAGCCACAGGGCGGCCTGGGTGAGGTCGCTCACCGCGATCTCCGGGGTGGGCTCGGCGGGCAGGCGCTGAAACTCCTGCTCGGAGTAGGCGCGGAGGACCCGGCCCGGCCCCTCGCGCCCCGCCCGGCCCGCCCGCTGCTCGGCGGTGGGCCGGGCGCAGGAGAGAGTGACCAGGCCGTTCATCCCGCGCGCGGCGTCGCGGCGCGGCTGGCGCGACAGCCCCGAGTCCACCACCGCCCGCACCCCCGGCACCGTGAGGGAGGACTCCGCGATGGAGGTGGCCACGATCACCCGGGGCCCATCGCCCGGCCGCAGCGCCGCCTCGGTCCGGGCGGCGTCGAGGCGCCCGTGCAGCGGCAGCCCCAGCCCGCCCAGGTGGCCCACCACCCGCTCCACCTCGCGCACCCCGGGCGCGAACACCAGCACGGAGTCCCCGTGGCGCTCCACCTCGCGGCGCGCCAGGGCGGCCAGGTGCTCGTAGAACCCCGGGGAGCCGGTGAGGCGGCCGGGGTGCGGGGCGTAGCCGATCTCCAGGGGGTGGATCGCCGCCGGGCTGTCCACCACGGGCGCGCCCCCCAGCAGCTCCGCGTAGCGCCGCGCCTGCAGGGTGGCGGACATCGCCACCAGCACCAGGTCCTCGCGCAGCTCCGCGACCTCCACGAGCATGCCCAGCAGCAGGTCCGCGTCCAGGTGCCGCTCGTGCACCTCGTCCACCACCACCGCCGAAATCCCTTCCAGCGCGGGATCGCGCAGCACCATGCGCAGCAGCACCCCGGGGGTCACAAACTCCACGGCCTTACCCGCCACGCTGTGCCCGCGCATGCGGTGCCCCACCCGATCGCCCAGGGCGGAGCCGTCCAGGTGCGCCAGGCGCTGCGCGGCGGCGCGCACCGCCACCCGACGCGGCGCGCACACGAGCACCCGGGAGCCCGGGGCGCGGCGCGCCAGGAGGTTCGCCAGGGCAGGGGGCACCAGCGTGGTCTTGCCCGAGCCCGGCGGGGCCTGCACCACGGCGCGGCGCCGGGCGGCGCAGGTCTCCTCCAGGGCGGGCAGCGCGGCGGCAAAGGGCAGGCCCGCGCCGATGCGGTCGAGGTCGAAGGGGCGCATGAGCTAGGGCCGCCCCGGCTGTTCTGGTTTCTCGGCTTTCTCGGCGCGTTCCGACAGGTCTGTTAGCTCCGCCAGTTCCGCCTCCTCGGCCCGGGCGCGCCGGGGGTCGCGGCCCCGCACCACCTGGGCGGGCTGGCCCAGGGCCACCGAGTCATCCGGGATGTCGCGGGTGACCAGCGAGCCCGCGCCGATGGTCACCCGATCCCCGATGCGCACCCCCGGCAGCACGATCACGCCCGCGCCAATCCACGTATCGCAGCCCACCTCGATGGGCGCGGCCTTCTCCCAGCCCTCGTTGCGCATGCCCACCGCGTCCACCGGGTGTCCCACGGTGAGGAACTGGCAGTTGGGCCCCACGAGGGTACGCGCGCCGATGGTCACCGGCGCGCTGCTGAGCACCGTGACCCCCATGTTGATGAACACGTCGCGCCCCAGGCGCAGGTGGCAGCCGTACTCGACGCTGGCCGGGGCGATCACGGTGGCGGTGGCGTGGTCGGCGCGGGTCAGCTCCCGGACGATCTCGCGGGCGGCGTCCGGGTCCGTGTTGCCCAGGGCGTTGAGATCGCGCAGCAGCCGGGCGCTGCGCATCTGCTCCGCGCTCAGCTCCGGGCTGCCGGGCAGGTGCCAGGCCCCGGAGGCCATCTGGGCCAGGGAGGTGGGGTGAGTGCTCATAGCCCCATTGTGGCGGACGGGGCGCGAAAGAAACGAACAAGGTGTGACGCGGGACTCGCTATAGTGAGGAGCCATGAGTGAGCGTAAGCGCAAGATAGCCGTGGTCACCGGGGCCTCCTCCGGCATCGGGGAGGCCGCAGCCCGGGCGCTGGCGGCCGACGGCTGGCACGTCCTCGCAGCCGCCCGCCGCTACGAGCGGGTGGCCGCCCTGGCCGAGGAGATCGGAGGCGAGCCCCACCGCCTCGACGTCACCGACGACGCCTCCGTGGCCTCCCTCGCGCGGAGCGTGGACGACCTCGGCGGCTGCGACCTGCTGGTCAACAACGCCGGCGGCGCCCGCGGGCTCGACCCGGTGACGGAGGCCGACATCGAGAAGTGGCGCTGGATGTACGAGGTCAACGTGCTGGGAACCCTGCGCATGAGCAACGCCCTGCACGGGGCGCTGGCGGCCTCCCCGCGCGGCGGGCTCGTCATCAACATCGGCTCCGTGGCCGGGCTCACCCCGTACCCCGGCGGGGCCGGGTACAACGCCGCCAAGTTCGGCCTGCGCGCCCTTACCCGGGTGCAGCGCATCGAGGAGGCCTCCGCCGCCCCCGAGGGGCTGCGCGTGACCCAGATCGACCCCGGCCGCGTGCACACCGAGGAGTTCTCCCTCAACCGCTTCGGCGGCGACGCCGAGCGCGCCGCCGCCGTGTACAGCGACGTGCTCAGCCTCACCGCGCAGGACGTGGCGGAGGCCGTGCGCTGGGTGGCCTCCCTGCCCGCCCACGTCAACGTGGACCACCTGCACCTCATGCCCAAGGACCAGGCGTGACGGCCACCGCCTTCCTCGCGCTGCTGGTCACCTGGTGCACCGCGATCGTCAGCCCCGGGCCCGACATCGTGCAGATCACCCGCGTGGGCGCGCGCAGCCGCCGCGCCGGGGTGTGGTGCGCCGTGGGCATTATGACCGGCAACGCCGTGTGGATCGTCGCCTCGCTCGCCGGGCTGGCCGCCCTCATGCAGGCCTACCCCGCCATCCTCGGGTGGCTCCAGCTCGTCGGCGGCTCCTACCTCGGCTGGATGGGGTACAAGGCGCTGCGCGCCGGGCTGCGGAGCAGAAGTCAGCGGCGCGGGGCGGAGGAGTTTTCCCGGGCGTCCGCCGCGAGTCCCGGGGAGGGGGCCGGACGGGGCTCCGCGCCCAGCACCGAGTCGAGCCCCAAGTTAAGCCCCGCGCGGGCCTGGCGCTCCGGCCTGGCCACCAACATGGCCAACCCCAAGGCCATCGTGTTCTTCGGCGCCGTGTTCTCGCAGTTCATCCGCCCGGACATGGGCGCGCACTGGACCATCATCGTGGCCGCCGTGCTCGTGGCGGTGGGGCTGGCCTGGTTCGTGGGCTTTGCCCTGGCGGTGCGCGCGCTGTCCGCGAGGATCGCCCGCAACGGGGCGGCCATCGACGTGGTCACCGGCGCGATCTTCCTCCTGCTCGCCGCCTACATGGTGGTGGAGGGGTTCGGGGCGGTGGTGTGAGTCCATGATGAATGGTGCTGCGAACCCTACGCGCCTCCGCGGGGCGGATTCTCTCCCCGCGCCCCGCTACACTTAACCCTCATGCAGGTAGCTGAGGTACCCATCCGGGAAGAGAGCATCAAGCTCGGGCAGTTCATCAAGCTCGCCAGCCTGGTGGCCACGGGCGGCGAGGCCAAGGAGGCGATCGCCGCCGGGATCGTCACCGTGAACGGGGAACAGGAGCAGCGCCGGGGGCGCACCCTGCGCTCCGGCGACGTGGTGTGCGTGGAGGGCGCCTGCGCCCGCGTGCTCGCCGCCAGCCAGGCCCCGGAGGATGACTACTTCGACGAGGCCACCGCGGACGACGACTTCGACCCCGAGAAGTGGAGGAACCTCTGATGCCCGCTTTTCACGCCGAGCCCGGCATGCCCTACTGGATCGACCTCAACACCTCCGACCCGCGCCGCAGCGAGCACTTCTACGGCGAGCTGCTGGGCTGGGAGTTCGAGGAGGTCGGGGACCGGGGGCAGCGCGTGGCCAAGCGGCAGGGCCTGCCGGTGGCGGGGCTGCTGCCGCAGCCGGAGGACGCCGCGCTGCCGGACACCTGGGTCACCTCCTTCCTGGCGCGCGACCTCGACGCCCAGGTGGGGGACGTGGAAAAGCACGGCGGGCGGGTGCTCGGGGAGCCGCAGCCCGCGCAGGTGGGCCGCCTGGCGGTGCTGGCGGACGCCTCCGGCGCCCTGCTGGGCCTGGTGGAGCCCCGGCCGGGGGAGGCCTTCGTGGCGGCGGGCGAGCCGGGCACCCCGGTGTGGCACGAGCTGACCGCCACCGCGCGCTACGCGCAGGCGGTGGAGTTCTACCGGGGGCTGCTGGGCTGGACGGTGGACTCGCAGGACGGCTACGCCACGGCGCTTGCCGACTCCGCCGCCTTCGCCGGCATCGTGGACGCCCAGGGGCAGTTCCCGCCCCAGGTCCCCAGCTTTTGGCAGAGCTACCTCGGCATCGAGGATATCGACGCCGGGGTGCGGCGGGTGCCGGAGCTGGGCGGCGAGGTGATCCGCGCCCCCTGGGATAGCCCCTTTGGTCGGCTGGCGATCGTCGCGGACTCCACCGGCGCCACCGTCACGCTGTGCGAGGTGGAGCCCTACACGGAGCCGGACATCCGGGAGGGAGACGACATCTTCGGGGCGTTGTAACGCGCGCGGACCGGCGTTATATACATATATATGTGAACAATTCCCTCCGCCCCCTCGTCCTCTCCGGCGCGGCGCTCGCCCTGGGCTCCGCCCTCGCGGCCCCCGCCGCCCAGGCGCTGACCATCGACCCCGCCTTCGTGCCCGAGCGCACCCAGGTGACGCTGAACGTCACCGGCGGCCCCACCATCGCCACCGCCAACGCCTCGGAGTCGCGCCCCGCGCTCTCCCTGTCCAAGCTCTACCTCGGATACTGGGTGCTGGCCCACGGTTCCCCCGAGGACGCCGCCCGGGTGGAAAACATGATCCGCTACTCCGAGGACCACACGGCCTCCGCCCTGGATGCCCGCTACAGGCAGGCGATTCCCGAGGTCATCGCCCAGTTTGGCCTGGGCGATACCCACTACAACGGCTTCTGGGGCAACACCACCACCAGCACCAACGATGTGGCCGCCTTCCTGGAGGCCACCCGCAACGACCCCGTGGCCCAGCCCCTCTTCGAGGGCATGCGCACCGCCGCCCCCTTCGCCGCCGACGGCTACGCCCAGGACTACGGCACGGCACGCCTGCCCGGCGTGCTGGGCACCAAGTTCGGCTGGGCGGACGACCGCAGCGCCCACGCCACGGCCTCCTTCGGCCCCGGCTTTAGCATCGCGGCCAATACCTATGGGCCGCCGGACCAGCTCACCCGGGACGTGCAGGGCGCCGTGGTCCCGGACTCCCCGCTGGCCCCGGTCCTCCCGGAGGCCCCCGTGGTGAACGAGACGAGCACCACGGCGGAGACCAGCGAGATGGCCACCGGCGAGGAGCTTAAGGACCGCGTGGCCTGCGTGGACCCCCTGGGCGTGCGCGACGCCCTCATCACCGACGACGCCGCCCTCCCCGGCGCCCTGGTGCGCGCGCTGCCCGGCTGCGCCTAAACAGCCCGGCCGCCGCGACGCTAAGGGGTGCCACTGGGGGCGCGGAGGGGGCGTCGGCACGCGCAATGGCACCCCTTGCGCCCTCGCAGTGCCCCGCAGTGCCCCGCAGCGCCCCGGGACGTTGCCGAAGGGGTGCCAGCACCGGGGGAGCGCCCGGCCCCACCCCGCTACCGGCACCCCTTAGCGCCGCGACGGGTCAGCCCGGCGGCGCCGTATCCTACGCCGCGCCGCGCAGGAACTCCGCCACCGCGCGCACCTTGGCCCGCGCCACCTCCGGGGTGGAGACGCGGTGCCGGGCCGTGAACTCCTGCACCTCCACGTGGGCCTCCCCGTCGATGCCGGACGGGCGGGCGGCGATCTCGTCCTGGCGCGCGACCTGCACGAGGGCGCGCGGCCACCGCCGCACCGGCGGCAGGCTCAGACCGCCGCGCACCTCCTCCGGGAGCTTGTCCACCGATCCGAGGTCCGGGAAGGTGAGCACGAGGGCGTCGAAAAGCGGGGAGGCGAGGACCGCGAGCGCCCCGCCGGAGGAGTACCCCCAGCCCGTGACGCTCCGGGCGCCGCGGGCGCGGGCGTACTCCACGCCCACGCGCACCGCCTCGCGCATATCCGCGAGGGTGTGGGCGGGGGCCAGGGGATAGTCCAGGTCCAGGATGGTGGTGCCGGACAGCGCCGCGGCGGCGGCCACCTCGGGGCGCCACTGGTGCTCCAGGGCCTCCCCGGAGCCGCGCCACCATCCGCCGGAGTGCAGGGACACGGCCCACGCGCCGCTGGGGCGCGGCGGCTCGAACACCCGCCCCGCCGCCTCCGGGGCCTCGCGGGTGGTCACCCCGGAGCCGAAGGCCACGCCCGGCATGGAGTGATCCAGGCCCGCGCCGAGCATGAGCATGGCGGCGTGGGTGAGGCGGTCGGGCAGCAGCGCGGTCCACCGATCGGCGGGCTGGGGGTCGCCCGCGCCCCCGGCCCACGGCGGGGCGAAGGAGGGCAGAGGATAGTGGGCGTCGATGTAGGTGCCGATCTGCTCGAGCTGCTGCTTCTCGGTGAAGGGGCGGTCCACGCCGCCCACCTGAAAGTCCTGGCGTTCACGGGTCTCGTCCATGCCACCAGGGTAATTCAGGGGCCTACCAGATGCGCACCCTGTCCTCCGGGGCCACCCACATCGGGGAATCCGGGCCCACCTCGGGGAAGGCCTCGTAGAACTCCGCCACGTTGGCGGCGATCACGTTGCAGCGGAACTCCGCGGGGGAGTGGGGGTCGATGGCCAGGTATTGGGTGGCCATCTCCGGGCGGATGGCGGTGCGCCACACCCGGGCCCAGGCCAGGAAGAGGCGCTGGAAGCCGGTGAACTGCGCGCCCGCCACGGCGGGGTCGGCGCCCTCCACCTCGAAGGGGGCCGTCTCGGAGCCGTCCTGGCCGTGGTCGGTCAGCCAGCGCTTGTAGGCCACCACGGCGATGCCCAGCCCGCCCAGGTCCCCGATGTTCTCGCCCAGGGTAAAGCGCCCGTTCACGCCCGCGCCCTGCACCCCGGACTCGCGCAGCACGGTGGGCACCAGGCCGTCGAACTGCTCCACCAGCTTTTCTGTCAGTTCGCCGAAGGCGGCGCGATCCTCGTCCGTCCACCAGCTCCGCAGGTTGCCGTGGCCGTCGAACTGCGAGCCCTGATCGTCGAAGCCGTGGCCGATCTCGTGGCCGATTACCGCGCCGATGGCGCCGAAGTTCTCCGCCGCGTCCGCCTCCGGGTCAAAGAACGGCGGCTGGAGGATCGCGGCGGGGAAGGTGATGTCGTTGACGGTGGGGTTATAAAAGGCGTTGACGGTCTGCGGGGTGCTCACCCACTCGGCGCGGTCCGTGGGCTTGCCCACCTTGGCCACCTCGTAGTCGTGGAGGAAGGCCGAGCCCGCGCGCACGTTGGCCACCAGGTCCGCGCCCGCAGGGGAGAAGGAAAGGCCCTCGTAGGAGCGCCAGGTGGCGGGGTAGCCGATCTTGGCCTGGAACAGGCCCAGCTTGTCCAGGGCGCGCTCCTTGGTGGCCTGCGTCATCCAATCCAGGGCCTCGATGCGCTCCCGGTAGGCCGCCGTGAGGTAATCCACCAGGCCGAGCATCTGCTCCTTGGAGCTGGCCGGGAAGCGCTCCTGCACATAGGCGCGCCCGATCTGGTGGCCCACCAGGGACTCCGCCAGGCCCACCGCGCGCTTCCAGCGCTCGCGCTGCTCCGTGGCCCCGGAGAGGCGGCGGCCGAAGAAGTCAAAGTTCGCCTCGGAGATCTCCGGGCTGAGCACCCCGGCCCGGCTGCTCAGGATGTGCCAGGCCGCCCAGAGCTTCCACTCCTCCAGGTGCTCCGGGGTGAGCAGCCCGGCCAGGTGCTCCACGTAGGAGGGCTCGCGCACGATGAGGCGGCGCTCCGGCAGGCGCGCCCCGCGCAGCAGGGTCTGGACGATCGCGGGGAGATCGCCGAACTCCGTGGGGTTGTTGGTCTTAATGGCGTCGCGGCTGGCCACCACGTCCCAGTGGCCCCGGGCGAGGCGGGCCTCGAACTCCACGACGGTCGCGGCGGCCTTCGCGGGGGCGTCGGCGGCGCCCAGCGCCTCCGGCTCCAGGAACCCGAGCATGCGCTCCACGTGCTCCCGGTAGGCCGCCAGCGTCTCCGCGTGCTCCTCGGCGCGGTAATAGGCCTCGTCGGGCAGGCCCAGGCCGGACTGCACCAGGTAGGCCACGTCCGTATCGCCCTCGGAGTCCTTGGCCACCCAGAAGCTCAGCGGCGCGCCCACGCCCTCGCGGTCCAGCTCCCCGAGCACCCGGGCCAGCTCCTCGGGGGTGGCGGCCGCGCGCACGCGCGCCAGGTCCTCCCGCAGCGGGGCCACCCCGGCGTCCGTCAGGGCGTCGGTATCCATGAAGGAGGCGTAGAGGGTTCCGCCCAGCCCCTCGTCGGACTGGAGGATGCGGTGGACGTCCGCCTCGGCGGCGTCGCGCAGGGCGTGGAAGATGCCATCCACCCCGCGATCAGCGGGAATGGTGTGCGTGGCCAGCCAGGGACCGTTAATAAAATCGTAGAGATTCTGCATGGGCCCCACTGTACTGTGGTGTCCATGCCCAGATACCGACTCCAGCCGGACAGGCCCACGCTGCTGTGGTGGGGCCTCGTGGCGCTCACCGCCGCGTACTTTGGCGCCCCCGCCGCCCTCAACGCCGCGATCCCGGAGCGCTCCGCCACCGCGGACCCCGTGGTCCTCGGCGCCGACGGCTACGACTGGGAGATCCCCGTGGCGGGCCTGGACTGCCGCGGTAGCGCCCTCTCCCTCACCAAGAGCTGGACCTGCGGCGATACCCTCGTGCACTCGACGATCGTGGGCGGCGTGCAGGACGAGGAGGTCACCCTCGGCAGGCTCGTGCGCGGCACCAGCGAGGCCATGCTCTACCCCAGCGAGGGCGCCACCGTCACCGAGCACAACGGCGTGCCCATGCTCATCGACGGCGACACCGTGGCCCTGCTCTACCACGGGCCCGAGGAGGACTACCTGGGCGTGGTTGTGGAGGGGCCCCAGCACGGGGTGCTCGACAAGATCTTCGACGCACTGGACGCGGACTCCCAGGACGGCCCCGGGAACAAGGAGGAGCAGGAATGAACCGACTGAGCGCGATCTCCCTGGGCATCGCCACCGTCCTCGGGCTGGGCGCGATGGCGTTCCAGCTGCTCACCGCCCTCATCATCAGCCCCGTCTCCCTGGGCATTGGGGCGGGCCTGGGCCTCCTCTACGTGCTCCTCGTGGTGCTCCTGCTCGGCCGCAGCCCCATGTGGCCGCGCGGCGCGTACCTCTGGGCGCTCCCCGCCCTCGTGTGGGGCGGCGGGGTATCCCTGGGCCTGGCCACCACCGTGGGGCTGCCCGTCTCGGAGATCCCGGAGAAGCTGGGCTGGGACCTCGTGGCGGCCTCCATCGGCGGCGCCTACCCCGAGGAGTTCAGCAAGGCCCTGGGCGTGGCGATCATCCTGCTGAGCTTCCGACGCCTCAACCGCCCCTGGCACGGCCTCATCGTGGGGGCCGTGGTGGGCCTGGGCTTCGAGACGATAGAAAACCTCGTCTACGGGCTCACCGGCGCGATCCTCGACCCGAACTCCGACACCGCCGGCGCGCTTGGCCTCTGGGGCCTGCGGCTGCTGGCGGGCCCCTGCCTGCACATCATCTTCACCGGCATCGCTGGCTGGGGGATTGGGCTGGCCCTCTACACCGCCGAGGTTTCTCTTATGTGGCGGCTCTGCCGGGTGCTCGGCTGGTTCCTCGTGGCCTTCGGCCTGCACTTCTCCTGGAACCTCCTCTACGGCAACGAGGCTGCCCAGATTGCCAACATGATCGCCGTGGCGCTGGTGATGTACCCACTGGCGGTGTGGCTGTTCATCCGGGGCAATCGACGCGCGCGCCGGGACGACACCTACGCCTACACCGAGCGACCGCTGCGCACGGTGGCCGAGGCTGTGGCCGTGGGTGGTCGCGGGGCTTCCGCTACCGCCGCTGCTCCTGCCGCGCGATCGGCGCAAACACCGCCCCGGTAGCCCGCGCCAGCGCCTGCGGGCTTAGGCTGATATCGAAGCCGCGCCTGCCCCCGGACACCACGACGGCGGGAGGCCCCTCCAGGGAGGAATCCACCACCGTGGGCAGGCGCTTCTTCTGCCCGAGCGGGCTGATCCCGCCCACCACGTACCCCGTGACCCGCTCCGCCACGGCGGGATCGCACATGGTGGCCCTCTTGGAGCGCAGCGCGGACGCCATCGCCTTGAGATTGAGCTGATGGGTGACCGGCACCACCGCCACCGCGATCCCCGAGTCTGTCTCCACCAGCAGCGTCTTGGCGATGTGATCCGGGGATATGCCGCGTGCTTTCAGCGCGGCGGCCGCCTCCCGGCCGAAGTGGTGGTTGGCGGGATCGTGCTCGAAGCTCAGGGGCTCGAAGGGCAGGCCCGCCTTCTCCAGGGCCAGCGTGGCGGGTGTGGCGTGTGCGTGGTGGGCTTTCTTGGCCATGTAGACCAGTCTAGGGCCGGGGCTCTGGCGGCTGTGGGGCGCGGCCGTGGGGGTGCCATTGGAGGTCGGGACGGCCGTGTGTGGGGCGCACTGGCACCCTTTCGCGCCGGGGCGCGCGGGTGAGGAGGGGGAGGGGTGGGGACGTGAGGTGGCCTCGTGGTGGCGCGAGCGCGTTGGGGAATGGCGGGGAAACGGCCGCAGGGGTGCCAGTTCAGCCCGGAACACCGGGCGACGCCCCGAGGTGGCACCCCTTAGCGCGTTGCCGGGCGCGCCGCGCCGCACGGCTGCGGCGTGTGATCGTGCGGTGCGGGTCGTGGCGTCGTTCGTGCCGTGGGGAGTCGCGTGGCGCGCGGCCGTGAGGGTGTCACCGGGGATCAGCCGGGGCGGGTTCGGGCTGAACTGGCACCCCTTAGCGCCGCCGGGGAGCGTGACGGGGAGCGCAGCGCCGCGAAATCGGACAGCCCCTGCCGGGGTGCGCGACCGTAGGGGTGCCACCGCGGCCGCAGAAACCAGGCGACACCCCGCGCTGGCACCCCTACGGCGGCGCCCCGCCCCCGCCCCCGCACATAAAAAGAGGACCGGCGCGCACGCACCGGCCCTCTTAAGAAAGCACCAGGGAGGTTACTTCACCGGGTCCACCCCGGAGTCGTTCAGCATGGGAACGTCCACCAGGACGTCGGGGATGCCAAAGGCATCCACCAGCACGCCGGACCACGGTCCGATGGAGTCCACCAGGTCGTTGACCGCCGCGCGGGCGGCCTTGGTGCGGTTGCCGGTGAGGATGTTCTGCTCCTGGTACCAGCCCGCGTGCTTGAGGATGGTGGAGAAGGCGAAGAGGTGGCGCACCTGCTCCAGCACCGGGAAGGCGGGGGAGTCCTTGGGCAGCTCCTCCTCGGCCTCGACGAGGGCCTCGATGAGCATGCTGTCGATGCGCGCCCAGGCCAGGTCGATGAGGTGATCCTGGGCCTTGTCCACCAGCTTCACGGCGTCGGCGGGCTCCATCTTCTTGGCGTCCTTGAGGCGGCGGGCCAGGGACTTGAGCAGGTTGTACTCGCGCTCCTGGATGATCTTGATCTGGTAGCCCGCGTCGAAGAGGGAGTTGTCCTCGCGGTCGCTCACCCGGTCGATGAGGCTCTGCACGGTCAGCGGGATGGAGGTGCGCTGGCGCAGCACGTCGCTGATGCTTTCCACGCTGAACTTCACCATGTCGATGGGCGAGAGCTCGGAGAGGTCGCGGGCGTAGGCGGTAATCATCTCCTTGCCCACGAGCTGCAGGAGCACGGTGTTATCGCCCTCGAAGGTGGTGAACACGTCGGAGTCGGCCTTGAAGATGGTCAGGCGGTTCTCCGCCATGTACCCGGCGCCGCCGCAGGCCTCGCGGCACTCCTGGATGGTGTCGGTGGCGTGGGCGGTGGCGGCCACCTTCACGGCGGCGGCCCGGGACTCCGTCTCGCGCTGCTTGCGCAGCTGCTCCTCGGTGGGGTTGGCCACGTCCCATTCCCCGCGGTTGATGGCGGAGGTCTGGTCGTGCAGGCGCTCGATCATCTGGTTCTGCAGCATGGCCAGCGCGTAGGAGCGGGCCAGGCGGGGCAGCAGGCGCAGGCGGTGGGCGCGGTGGTCGATCAGGCGCTTCTCCTTGCCCGGCAGGCCCTCGAACTGGCGGCGCCGCATCGCGTAGCGCAGCGCGATCGTCAGGGAGGCGCGGGTGGCGGCGCCGCCGGCGGCGCCCACGGCCACGCGGCCGCGAATCAGCGTGCCGAGCATAGTGAAGAAGCGCCGGTTGCGCGACTCGATGGGGGAGGAGTACACGCCGTCCTCGGAGACGTCGCCAAAGCGGTTGAGCAGGGCCTCGCGGGGCACGCGCACCTTGTCAAAGCTCAGGGTGCCGTTGTCCACGCCGAGCAGGCCGCCCTTGTGCCCGTGGTCGCCGATGGTCACGCCGGGCAGGGTGTTGCCCTCCTCGTCGCGGATGGGCACGAGCAGGCAGTGCACGCCGTGGGATTCCTTGACGCCGGGGGTGTAGAGCTGGGCGAATACCGCGGCCATGCGCCCGTGCTTGGCGGCGTTGCCGATGTAGACCTTCTCCGCGGAGGGGGTGGGGGAGTCCACGATGAACTCCTTGGTCTCCGGGTCGTAGGTGGCGGTGGTCTCGATGTTCTGGACGTCGGAGCCGTGGCCGCGCTCGGTCATGCCGAAGCAGCCCAGGAGTTTGAGGTCGATGATGTCCTGGACGTAGTGGGAGTGGCGCTCGGTGCCCAGGGCGTCCACGGCACCGCCCCACAGGCCCCACTGCACGCCGCCCTTGACCATGGTGGAGAGGTCCGCGTAGCCCACCATCTCCAGGCCGGTGAGGGTGGCGCCGGTGTCGCCCTCGCCGCCGTTCTCCGGGGCAAACACGCCCTTTTGCATCTCGGTCTCCGCGAGGATGCCGAGCTTGCCCAGCATCGCCTCGCGCGCCTCGTCCATGCTCAGCGTGGGGTCGTGCAGCAGCTTCGCGCCGGTCTCCCCGCTGATGGCCTTGCGGAAGGTGTCGCGGGTGCTGGCCCAGCGGCCGTCGAGGAGCAGGCGCAGGTCCTTGGCGGCGGCGGGGTCGGGGGTGGTGGGCAGGGTGCGGGGGCTGCCCTTTTCCGGGGTGGCGCGGTTCTTGTCAGTCATGATGGGAAACTCCTAACAAAAAGTGATTAACGCTCGATGATGGCGACGACGCCCTGGCCGCCGGCGGCGCAGATGCTCACCAGGGTGCGGCCGCCGCCGTTTTCTTCCAGGGTCTTGGCGGCGGTGGCCAGGATGCGGCCGCCGGTGGCGGCGAAGGGGTGACCGGCGGCAAGCGAGGAGCCCTTGACGTTGAGCTTGCTGCGGTCGATGGCGCCCAGGGGGGCGTCGAGACCCAGGCGGTCGCGGCAGTAGTCGGTGGATTCCCAGGCCGCCAGGGTGGCCAGCACCTGGGAGGCGAAGGCCTCGTGGATCTCGTAGAAGTCGAAGTCCTGGAGGCTCAGGCCGTTGCGGGCCAGCAGGCGCGGCACCGCGTAGGTGGGGGCCATGAGGAGGCCGTCGGGGCCGTGCACGAAGTCCACGGAGGCGGTCTCGGAGTCCACCAGCCAGGCGCGCACGGGGATGTTGTGCTCGCGGGCCCAGTCCTCGGAGGAGAGCAGGGCCACGGAGGCGCCGTCGGTCAGCGGCGTGGAGTTGCCCGCCGTCATGGTGGCCTGGGCGCCGTGCTGCTCGGCGTCCTTGCGGCCGAATACCGGCTTGAGCTTGGCGAGCTTCTCCGCGCTGGTGTCCGGGCGCAGGTTGGTGTCGCGCTGCACGCCCAGGAAGGGGGTGATGAGGTCGGTGAAGAAGCCCGCCTCGTAGGCGGCGGCCAGGTTCTTGTGGGACTGCACCGCCAGCTCGTCCTGGTCGGCGCGGCTGATGCCGAACTCGCGGGCGGTGATGGCCGCGTGCTCGCCCATGGACAGGCCGGTGCGGGGCTCGCCGTTGCGGGGCTGCTCGGGGGCGAGCTGCGAGGGGCGGATGGAGCCGAGCAGCTTGAGGCGGTCGGCGGCCGTCTTGGCGGTGTTGAGCTTGATGAGGGTGCGGCGCAGGTCGTCGCCCACGGCCAGGGGGGCGTCCGAGGTGGTGTCCACGCCGCCGGCCAGGCCGGACTCGATGCGCCCCAGGGCGATCGCGTCCGCGACCTGGATGGCGCTGGTCAGGCCGGTGCCGCAGGCGTGCTGCACGTCGAAGGCGGGGGTGCGCGACCCGAGCGCGGAGCCGAGCACGCACTCGCGGGTGAGGTTGAAGTCGCGCGAGTGCTTGAGCACGGCGCCCGCCACGACCAGGCCGAGGTCCTCGTCCTGGAGGCCGTACCGGGCCACGGCACCGTCGATGGCGGCGGTGAGCATGTCCTGGTTGGAGGCGTTGGCGTACTCCTTGTTGGAGCGCGCGAAGGGGATGCGGTTTCCGCCGAGGATCGCAACCTTGCGGGGGGTAGTCATGTGTGCTCCGTCCTGTAGGGTTCTGCGTGACATCTTAACGTGACTCAAAGCATAAGCGTTGAAAATCTATAATGTGAATCACTGACTTGGCTGCTACGGTAGACAAAGATGTGGCGTGAGCACAACGCCGTCCCCCACAGAGTTAGGAGATTACACCGTGCCCTCCAAGCAAAAAGGCCTGCTAGAGCAGTTGATTAACTCCCCCCTCGCGGGCAAGGCGGGGGTGCCGCAGGGCGAGCCGCTGCGCCGCTACACCCCCGGCGAGCCGCTTCTCGACGCCCCCGTGGTCACCGGGGGTGCCCCCGGTAGCCGCTACGAGGCGGGGCTGAAGGACCTGCTCGGCGGCGACTACCAGTACATCGGCCCCGAGGCCGACACCAAGCGCGGCGCCATCGTCTTCGACGCCACCGGCATCGCCCGCCCCGAGGACCTGCACGAGCTGTACGACTTCCTCCAGCCCCAGATGCGCAAGCTCGCCCCCTGCGCCCGCGTGGTGGTGCTGGGCACCACCCCGGAGCTGGTGGCGGACCGCGACGAGCACATCTGCCAGCGCGCGCTGGAGGGCTTCACCCGCTCCCTGGCCAAGGAGCTGCGGCGCGGCGCCACCGCGCAGCTCGTGTACCTCGCCCCCGAGGCCCCCCTCAAGGCCGCCGAGTCCACCCTGCGCTTCCTGCTCTCCGGCAAGTCCGCCTACGTGGACGGCCAGGTCATCCGCGTGACCACCGACGCCCCCGGCACCGCCGACTGGGAGCGCCCCCTCGACGGCAAGGTGGCCGTGGTCACCGGCGCCGCGCGCGGCATCGGCGCCACCATCGCGGAGGTCCTGGCCCGCGACGGCGCCAAGGTCATCTGCGTGGACATCCCCCAGGCGGGCGAGGGGCTCACCGAGACCGCCAACAAGGTCAAGGGCACGGCCCTGCCGCTGGACGTGACCGCCCCCGACGCCGCCGACCGCCTCCGCGAGCACGCCGCCGACCGCCACGGCGGGCCCATCGACATCATCGTGCACAACGCGGGCGTGACCAGGGACAAGCTGCTGGCCAACATGAACGAGGGCCAGTGGAAGATGGTGCAGAACATCAACCTGGTGGCCCCCGTGCGCATCACCGAGGGCCTGCTGGCCAACGGCGGGCTTGCCGACGGCGGCCGCGTGGTGGGCGTTTCCTCCATGGCGGGCATCGCGGGCAACCGGGGCCAGACCAACTACGCCACCACCAAGGCCGGCGTGGTGGGCCTGGTGGACACCTTCTCCGAGGAGCTGGCGGAGCGCGACATCACGGTCAACGCCGTGGCCCCCGGCTTCATCGAGACCGCCATGACCGCCGCCATGCCCTTCGGCCCGCGCGAGGTGGGGCGCCGCCTGAACTCCCTGTCCCAGGCTGGCCAGACCATCGACGTCGCCGAGACCATCGCCTACCTCGCGGGCAACGCCTCCGGCGCGGTCACGGGCAACACCGTGCGCGTGTGCGGCCAGAACCTCCTGGGGGCGTAAATGGCACACCACGACCTTCCCGCCATCCCGGACCTGATGGCCGAATACCGCAACGCGGCGCGCGACCTCCTGCCGGTGGTAGGAACCACGCGGCGCGCTACCGGGGACCCCAGCACCTCCTACGGGGTGCGCGGGGTGACCATCGACCCCGCCCACCTCGCCGCGTACACCCAGGCCACCGGCCTGCGGCTGGGCAACACCGTGCCGGTGACCTACCCCTACGTGCTGGCCTTCCCCCTGGCCATCAAGGTGATGGGCGCCCCGGACTTTCCCTTCAACGCCGTGGGGGCCGTGCACCTGACCAACGTGATCGAGCAGCACCGCCCCATCGCGCTCACCGACGCCCTCGATATTAAGGTGCACGCGGAGAACCTGCGCCCGCACCGCAAGGGGCTGCTCATCGACATGGTCACGGAGGTGACCGTGGGCGGCGAGCTGGCGTGGCGGCAGACCTCCGGCTTCCTGGCCAAGGGGGCCAAGCTCTCCGGCCCCGCGGCCTCCGGCGGTGCCCGGCCGGAGGACAACGGCTCCCTGTTCGGCGGCCACCCGGAGATCCCCGGCGGCACCCCCACGGCCCAGTGGCGGGTGACCCCGGCGGAGATCAAGCGGTACGCGCAGGCCTCCGGGGACAAGAACCCCATCCACGTCTCCGCGCTGGGGGCCAAGGCCTTCGGCTTCCCCACCACCATCGCCCACGGCATGTGGTCCGCCGCAGCCATGCTCTCCGGGCTGGAGGGGCGCATCGCGGACGCCGTGCGCTACAGCGTGGAGTTTGCCAAGCCCGTGGTGCTTCCCGCGCGCGTGTCCTACTACGCCCAGGCGGGCACGGGCGGCGCGTGGGACCTGCAGCTACGCAAGACCAGCAAGCCCGCCACCCTGCACGCGGTGGCCCGGCTGGAGGCGCTGTAGGGGTTATCCACGGCGCTAAGGGGTGCCATTGGGCCGGGCGGGGAGCCGCCACCGGGCCCGGTGGCACCCCTTCGGTCGTTCGAGGGGGCGCGGCCCCGAGGGGAAGGCCCGGTCGGGGCGGGGTCGAGACGCCGGCGCGCGGCGGCGCTTAAGGGTGCCACCTTAGCCCCCGATCGCGCCGACCCCGCCCCGGTGGCACCCCTAAGAGCGCGGCGCCCCAACCCCCAAGCCCCCGACCCCTAGTGCTTGGTGTCGATGTTCATCTCGCCGGGGTTCCACAGCCCGGACCGGGTGACCTCGCGGTGGGTGATCTCGGCGGTGTCGGGGGCCCGGCCGTCGGCGTTGGTGCGCGGCTCGTAGATCTCGATGGAGCCCCAGTCGCGGCCCCAGTCGTCGCGCAGGTAGCTGGGCAGCTCGTAGGACTCGTTGACGGCCTCCACGGTGCCCATCGGGCCGCCGCCGGTGTAGTTCTGCACCGGCGTCAGGGTGGACTTGCCGGGGTAGTCCGGGGAGATGCGGTAGGAGGGGATCTCCGTCACGCCCGCGTAGTGGTCGAAGGTGCGCTGGCAGGGGAACTGCAGCGGCACGGGCCAGTCCAGCAGGCCGGGGCGCTCGGAGCCGATGACGCTCTCGATGCTGTCCAGGGTGGGCACGCGCGGCGGGGTGATGCCCAGCCACTCGTCCTCGTCGAGGTTGACGTCCTCGGCCACGATGCGCACCACGGTGGCGCCCTCGGGGAGGTCGGCCAGCGGGTAGCGCAGGTTGCGCCAGTTGGGGGTGGGGCCGGCGTCGTGCATCTCCACGGCGCCGGTGTCCGTGACGGAGCCGTCCGCCTGGCGCGTGCCGTACTCCAGAACCAGGTTCTGGCCGTCCTGCTCCACGCCGTTGATGTCGTGGTGCTTGATCTTGCCAAAGGCGGAGACCACCACCAGCGGCGCCTCCTCGGTCCGTTCGGCGGGCAGCTCGTACCAGGCGGTGGTGACCTTGGCCGGGCGCTGGTTGTCCTCCTGGTAGGAGCCGAGCACCGGGACCACCTCGTAGTCGAGGTCGAAGGGCAGCTCGTGGGTGGAGCCGTTCACGCCGCGCTGGTTGGTGGAGCGGGAGCCGCCGGAGTTGCCGTTGTCCTGCCCGGAGTCGGAGCTGCCCTGGGCGTTATCGGACTCCACCTGGTCCGCGATCGCGGAGCCCGGCCCGCGGGAATCGGAGGACTCGTCCTCCACGCTGCCCGGCAGGTTGTTCGGGCCGAAGCCTCGGTTCTCCCCGGCCTCCAGGGACTCCCCCAGGGGGATGCCGTCGGTGGGGGTGAGGAAGGAGTCGTTCGTGTTGGTCTCGACCAGCGCATCCGAGGCCAGGCCGCAGCTATTGCCGCCCAGGTTGCGCAGGTTGCCCGCGCCCACCGTGTAGGCCGGGTACTGGCTGGCGAAGGCCTTGCCGAAGCTCAGCAGGGAGAACGCCACCACCACGGCGCTGAGCACGGCGATCGGCGCGGAGGCCAGGCCCGCCCAGCGCGAGGAGGCGTTGCGACGCCGCCGCTGGGCCAGCATCTCGTCCACGGTGCCCAGCGCCTCGGCGCGGGCGCGGCGCATGTCCCCGAGGAAGGAGAGCACCACGCCCACCACCAGGATGGCGATGGCGGCGTACAGGACCACGGAGGAGGCCTCGATCGCGTGGAGCTGCACCGGCTTATCCCACCACGGGACGCGGAAGCTGGACACGTACCACCAGCCGTTGTTGCCCGCCAGCGCCAGCGCGAAGAGCAGGAGGAACCCGCCGATGGTCATGGCGCGGGCGCGCGCCGAGCGCACCACCATCGCGCTGAGCGCCACCGAGGCCACGGCGGCCAGCGCCGCGGCGGTGCCCGCGTTGGCGCCGAAGTGGTGCGTCCACTTGGTGGGCGTGAACATGAGGAAGAAGAACGTCCCCACCACGATGATCACCAGCCGCACGGTGGGGCCGGACGCCGCGCCCGCGATCTTCTTGTTGCGCAGCAGCGTGATGGCCACGATCGCCAGCGAGGCGAGGAACATGAACATGGGGAAGCGGCGGGTAAACGAGCCGTCCACCGAGGAGGTGGACAGCAGCGACTGGTAGCGCGCGAACTCCTCGTGCCACGGCAGGGCGGGGCCGATCTCCGAGCGCACCCGGGTGGCCTCCAGCACGGCGGCCAGGGTCTGGTCCCCGAACATCCCCACCAGCACGGCGGTGCCCGTGGCGAGCACCGGGGCGAGCATCGCCAGGGCGGCCACGACGTTGGCCCCCGCCGTGGCGCGCTCCTCGCCGCCGAGCAGCGGCAGGCGCGCGTACAGGATGCGCAGCAGGGGGGACAGGGCGGCGAACAGCGCCGCCACCGCCATGAGGCCCGTGGGCCCGGTGGCCAGGGAGAGCGCCGCGAGCAGCACGCCCATCGCGCCGGGGAACAGGCGCCTGGTCTCGATGGCGCGCTCGAAGGCGGCCCAGGCGAGGACGGACCCCATGGCGATGATGGGCTCCGGGCGGGTGCCGTTGTTGTAGGGCAGCCAGAACGCCAGCAGCACCAGGGCGGCGGTCCACTGGGCCAGGCGGCGCTGGCCCACCCGCCCGCCGAGCCGGGGCAGCAGGTAGCGCGAGAGCACGAACCAGATGATCAGCCCGGAGAGCAGGGCGGGCAGCCGCATCCACGTCGAGGCCGTGGTGACCTTCGCCATGAGGGTGAGCAGGTCGTAGTAGGGCCAGCCGAAGGGGGCCTCCGGCACGCCGAACCAGCGGTAGTAGTTCGCCATGTAGCCGGAGTGCTCGGCCAGGCGCGCCATGGAGAGGATGTAGCCGTCGTCGGCGGTGTTGGCGCCGAAGAAGTGCCAGGCCACCAGGACGGAGCCCACGAGGGCGTCCAGGGCGCGGGGGCGCCACCACCGGGGCGGCAGCATCGCGGCGGGGCGGGCGCCGTCCAGGCGATCCAGGCGGCGCAGGCACCACAGGGAGACCAGCATCATGGCCACGCCGACCCACCCGGCGGCCTGCTTGAGCAGCGTGGGCGAGGAGGTAAAGCGGGAGTTGATCTCCACGTGGGCGCTTAAGCCGGCGTCGATGAGCCCCCGCGCGGCGTCGTCGTTGAGCTCCGTGTACAGGCCGGTGACCTGGGGGCGGACGTCCTCCTTGGATGTGGAATCCGCGGTGGCGGAGTAGTCGGTGCCCTCCACCCAGGCCCTGGTCTCCTCCTCGGTGGAGCTTAGGGAGAGCACGGCCTGGTCCGGCAGCGCGCGGGCCTGATCGGCGCTCAGCTCGAAGAAGGCCTCGCCGCGCACCGAGACGTCGATGGCGCCGTCGAAGGAGCGCACGAACAGCCCGCGGTGGGCGGCGTCCGTGGAGTCGCCCGGCAGGGTTCCCAGCAGCAGGGACTGGCCCTCGCGCAGGTTCCCCGCCGCCGAGAGCGGGATCTGCGCCTCCATGCTCTGCGGCGTGTAGGAGATCAGGGGCGCGTTGACGGAGTTGACGCTGCCGTTCTGCGGCCACTGGAGGCTGGACTGCACCTGGTGCACCGGCAGCAGCGGGGTGGCCAGGAAGAGCAGGAAGCCGAGCAGGCCGGTGACGATGGCCAGATACTTCAGCCAGCCCGGGGCCTGCTGCGCGGGAGCGTGTGGTGGTGCGGGGGACGCTTCGGAGGTAACAGACACAGGCCGTTAGTCTACGGCACCGGCCCGATCCCCCTCCGGCGAGACTCGCGTGACCACCACGAACGGCCCGATCTGCGCGGCCGCCCAGCGGTCCGGGTCCGCGAAGGCGTCCGGGTTGAAGAACACGCCCCGGTACCGCACGTTGGGGTGGTTCGGGTAGATGTCCTCCGCCAGGTGGAGCTTGAACCCGGTCTTGGTGTCCGTGGCGGCGTCGCGCTCGGCCTCCAGGTCCCCGCGGAAGAGGAAGACGTCGGGCGCGCGCCAGGGCTTCTCGTGCAGCGCGGCGTCGAAGGCCTCCGGGGTGGCGAGGTCGTCCCAGGAGCGCAGCGCCCACTGCTCGATGGCGGCGTTGCGGCGGTCGAACTCCCCCAGGGGGTTGGCGTAATGGCTGGTAAAGGCCTGGAAGCCGTAGTAGGGGTGGAAGCTCATGAAGCGCGTCTCATCCGCCAGCACCACCGTATCGGCGGGGTCGTGGCCGTGGCTTTGGATCTCCCGGTCGATCTCCGCGTAGTACTGCGTGGCGTTGGGCGCAAAGCGATCCGCGCGCTCCCCGTACCCGTCCGTGTCAGAGTAGGCGTAGTCCAGGTTCTCCTGGTGATGGGTGGGAATGTTCTGCGCGTACCGCACCCCGGCAAAGCACAACACCACCACCAGCGCCACCGTGATGCCGCGCTGCGTGGCCCGCCAGGTGCCCGCCCCCAGCCGCTGCGCGTAGAGCGTGGGGTAGAACGTGCTGATCCCCCGGCGGCGCATCCAGGCCAAGCCCATCACGCCCGCCGTGGCCAGTTGCAGGGCCACCAGCATCTCCACGCGGAAGCCCAGCAGCGTCACCCCCACCAGGGTGAGCACCATCGAGGCCAGGCACCAGGAGTACTGGCACAGCAGCACCAGCAGCAGCGCCCCCTCCTCGGCCCGGCGCCAGCGGGTGAGCAGATACACCAGGCCCACCATGCACAGCACCCCCACGATGGAGGCCGCGAGGAAGGGCATGGGGAACTCCGCGCCCTCGCCCGGCAGGTAGTGCATGGCGGTGGCCCCGGAGCGCTCCCGGCGGTGCAGCGTGGCCCACAGGTAGGGGCCCCAGGTCACCAGGGCGAGACACACCGCGCCGGTGCCCACCGCCGCCAGGCGCGCCACCGGCCGCCAGGAGCGCCGGGCCGCCGCCAGCGCCAGGGCCAGCACCACCACCGAGCCCGCCGCGATGGCCGTGAACAGGGTGTACATGGTGGCGGACACGCCCAGGAACACCGACACCCCCGCCGCCGCGAACCAGGAGCCCGCCAGCGCCCTGCGCGCGATCACGGACATCGCGGGCACGCCGAGCGCCACGATCACCGCGTACGGCTCCTGCGGTCCCAGTTGCAGCATGAGGCACGTGCTCACCAGGGCGATGCCCGTGGCCGCGGGCAGCGAGCCGAGCAGGCGCTGCCACACCGGCACCAGCAGGCACGCCGCCGCCGAGATGGACACCAGCGCCCACGGCTGGTACACCTCCCAGCCCGGCATGCCCAGCGCGTTGGCCAGGCGGCCGCCCAGCCAGAACCACGTGGGCGGGTAGTAGGTGGGCATGTCGATGTAGTTCATGTCCGACAGCGAGGCGGTCTGCGCCATCCGGCCCAGGAACTGCGTGCGGAAGGCCTGATCCACCTGAAGCCCGTCGATGTACAGGCGGGTGGCCGCCAGCGGCATGCCCGTGGTGGTAAACACTAGGGCGGCGGGCGCGAGGTACCCGGCGGCGTGGGTGAGCACCGCGTGCCACCGGGGTATCGCGCCGCCGCGCATCCACCAGGCCATCAGCGCCCCCACCACCACGATCACGGCGGCGCTGCCCGCCGTGGCGAGCGCGCGCGTGACCATCGAGGTGCTAAACGCGGGCAGGGACACCTGCTTGGCCAGGAACCAGAGCAGCAGCGTCAGCGCGGCCCCCGCCGCGGGGGCCAGCGCCATCGCGGCGAGGGTGCCGCGCCGCCCCAAACGGTCTGTAGAACTCATGGGCACAGTCTCCCACACGCGCCCCGCCCCGCGCGGCGCGCCGGGCGGGGGAGCGGTGTGTGCTTGCCCTCTCGCGCCGGGCCTCAAGGGGTGCCACCTCGGCCCCGGGTGGGGCCCGCGCCCCGGAGGCGGCACCCCGTGGGGTGGAGCGGGGGTCGCCGCCCCGCCGCTCGACGCCGCCCCTCCCGCGGGGCCCGCGCCCGGCCCAAGGGGTGCCGGTGGGGGCGTGGTGGGCCGCCCGGCGGGGCCGGTGGCACCCCAACGGCCCCGCGTCCGGGGCGCAAAAAAGCGGCGTCCCGCCGGGGGACGCCGCCTGGGGTGGTGCCGCCGCGCCTTAGAAGGGCAGGAGGCGGAAGATCTGGCGGGGGATGAAGGCGAAGGCCGCCGTCACCCACCGGAAGGCCGGGTGGACAAAGATGATGTCCTTGCCGTCCGCCACGGCGGCCACGGTGTCCTTGGCCACGCGCTCGGCGGACACGGTCAGCGGCGCCTCCTTGACGCCCGCGGACATCTTGGTGCGCACCTGGCCGGGGCGCACGGTGAGGACCTTCACGCCCGAGCCGCGCAGGGCCTCCCCGAGCTGGGTATAAAAGCCGTCGAGGCCCGCCTTGGCCGCGCCGTAGACAAAGTTGGAGCGGCGCACCCGCACGCCGGCCACGGAGGAGAGCGCCACGATGCTGCCGTGGCCCTGCTTCTTCATCGCCTGGCCCAGGAGCACGCCCACGGAGACGGGGCCGGTGTAGTTCACCTGCGCGGAGGCCACGGCCTTGGCCTGGTCCTGCCACAGCTCCTCCTGGTCGCCCAGGGTGCCAAAGGCCACGATGGCCACGTCCACGTCGCCGTGGGAGAAGGCCCGGGCGATGACCTCGGGGTGGGTATCAAAGGCGGTGGCGTCGAAGTCCAGCACCTCCACCTCCGTGGCGCCGGCCTGGGTGAGCTGGGCCGCGGCGGCGTCGATACGCGGGCTGTCGGCGCGGGCGGCCAGGGTGACGCGGGCGGGGCCGCGCTGGAGGAACTCGGCGGCGATGGCCAGGCCGATCTCCGAGGTTCCGCCGAGGACGAGGATGTTTTGGGCTTGGCCCACTGCGTTCAACATGGTGTGCTCCTTAGCGCAATTCGAGGCGGCGGGACATATCGGAGGCAAAGACCCCGTGGGGGTCGATGGCGTTGCGGGTGCGCAGCCAGCCCTCCATGCCGGGGTACATGGCGTGGAAGTTCTCGGCCGAGGTGCGGGACTCCTTGGCCAGGTACAGGCGGCCGCCGAACTCCATGACCTGGCGGTCGAGGTCGTCGAGCAGCGCGCCCAGCCCGGGGCGGATGGGGAAGTCCACGCACACGTTCCAGCCCGGCATGGGGTAGGAGAGCGGGGCGCGGTTGCCGGGACCAAACAGCTTGAACACGTTGAGCGCGGAGTAGTGCCCGGAGGCCTGGATCTGCTTGATGATGTCCTTGAACGGCTCCACGGCCTCCACGGGCACCACGAACTGGTACTGGAGGAAGCCCTTGGAGCCGTAGCCGCGGTTCCACTCGCCGATGAGGTCGAGGGGCTGGTAGAACTGCGTGAGGTTCTTCACCTGATTGCGCGCCGGGGCGCCCATCAGATAGTAGGCCTGGCCCACGGCGGAGAGGCTGAGCTTGTTGAGCGTCCAGGAGGGGAACACGTCCGGCACCGTCATGAGCTGCGGGGCGTGGAACTTCAGGGGGTCCTTGGCCAGCTTGGGGGAGAGCTCGCGGAGCTGATCCAGGGTGGCCAGCGAGCCCCGCGAGATGGTGGCGCGGCCCAGTTTGGGGGCGGGGGAGATGGCGTCGAACCACGCGGAGGAGTATGTGTAGTTCACCTCGGAGCCGTCCGAGTGGAAGGCGATCGTCTCGTCCAGGGTGTCGGTGCGGTCGGTGTCCGCGATGAAGAAGGCCGTCTCCGTCTTGGTCATGCGGATCGCGGCGCGCAGGATGATGCCGGTCAGGCCCATGCCGCCCACGGTGGCCCAGAACAGCTCGCCCTCGGGGTCGTCCGCGGAGCCCTCGGGCTCCAGGTGCAGCACGCGGCCGTCGGCCACCAGCAGCTCCATGGACACCACGTGGTTGCCAAAGGAGCCTGCCGAGTGGTGGTTCTTGCCGTGGATGTCCGGGCCGATGGCGCCGCCGATGGTCACCTGCCGGGTACCCGGCAGCACGGGAACCCACAGGCCGTAGGGCAGGGCCGCCTTCATGAGCTGATCGAGGGTCACCCCGGCGTCCACGTCCACGAGGGCGGAGTCCGGGTCGATGGAGTGGATGCGGTTGAGCGGCTGCATGTCCACCACGAGGCCGCCGCCGTTTTGCGCCGGGTCGCCGTAGGAGCGGCCCATGCCGCGCGCGATCACGCCGCGGCGGGCGTACTCGGGCTTGGCGGAGTTCTGGTCCGCCACCTGGGCCACGGCCTCGATGATCGTCTCCACGTCCGGGGTGGACAGCACGTGGGCCGTGGACGGCGCGGTGCGGCCCCATCCGTAGAGGGACTGTTCCTTGGTCTGGAATGCCATGATGTGTCAGGAATCTTTCCGAAAAGGCGTACTAGATACTGCACCTACCTTAGCGGCACCGCGGGGCGGGGCTTAAGGGCGGAGGCGCGGATCACAGGTGGGTGGGCGCGGGTGCGGGTGTGCCTGGCCGGGTGGGCGCGGGTGCGGTGGCCCCGCTGCGCCTCGGGGTCCGACGCCGCCCCCGACCCGGCACCGTCGCGGCGCCGGCCCGGCACCGCCCCGCAGGCGAGCCCCTAGAGGTCCATGATCTCCCGGATGCGCTCGGGCAGCCCCTCCTGCGAGGTGATCTCGGGCCCCTCGTAGGCGCGCAGCTCCTGGTACACCAGCACCCGGCTGGCGGAGTCGAGCAGCGGCAGCTCCTGGGCCAGCAGGCGCGTCATGAAGTCGTCCAGGGGCAGGTTGGTGCGCTGCGCGGCCTCGTGGCTCTCCGGGTGGCCTTTTCTTCCGAACATGGCTCCCAAGGATAGCTAGGGTGGTGGGCATGACGCAGACGGATTATTACAGCGTGGACGATACCCGCGCGGGCCGGCTCGCCCAGGCGGCGTTCACGGGAGCCTGGGAGGCCCTGCAGGATTACATCCCCTCGCGCCCCCGCCGCCTCCTTGCCAGGACCGCCCTGCTCGCCGGGGGTCTTGGCCTCGTGGCGGCGCTGAACATGCACGACGAGGACCCCAACAACGACCCCGCCGCCCTGCTCGAGGAGGTGGACCTTACGCCCGCCCAAACCTGGGCCGCCTTCCTCGGGGGCGTCGCCGCGCTGGCGGCCTCCTCCAAGACCAGCGGCTGGTGCCGCGACCGGATCGCCGGGATGCTGCGCCGCCGGGGCGTGGCCCGCCCCTACACGGCCTGGGGCCTGGCGGTGGGCGCCGTGACCTTTGTGGTCTCGGAAGCGCAGGCGCGCCGATGATCGCGGTGGTCGACGAGCGGCCCGACGCCACCGTGGTGTGGCACGTGCAGACCACCGTGGGCGATACCGCCGTGATGTCCGGGGCGTGGATCGTGGAGGACCCCGCCGACCTGCTGGTGGGCGCGGTGCGGGTGGAGCCGGGAGCCGAGGTGGTCGAGGACCTCGCCCGCGCCATCTCCGCCGAGCGCGACCGCGTGCGCGAGGCCTGCGAGGGCGCGGTCAAGGGGCTGCGCCTGGACCCCCTGGTGGTGCCGGACCTCGGCGTCCTGGCCTCCGCCTACCAGGGCGAGCCCGTCGCCCAGCGCGCGTGGGTCACCGCCACCGCCCTGGCCCAGCTCGTGCAGCAGTGGCACACCCTGGAGACCCAGCGCCGCTCCCGCAAGCACCTTCAGGAGGTCTTTGGGCGGGAGATCCGGCCCCTCCCGCTGCGGAACCATGCCGAGGCATAGCGCCACCGTGGTCCTCCAGACCTCTAGCGTGCAGGGGGACGTGGAGGTCTACCGGCACCTCGGCGTGGATTCCTCGCTGACGCTGCGGGACCTCCACCGCGTGCTCGGGCTGAGCTTTGGGCTTATCGACGCCCCCCTCCCCCTGGGGATTCACGCGGGCCGGCCACGCGATCAGCGGCGACGCCCTCGTGGGCGACCACCTGGGCGCGGCGGGCGCGGAGCTGACGTACCACTGGGGGCTGTGGCAGGTGCGGCTCCACACCATCGACGCCTCCGAGCGCGACCCCCGGGTGCCCCGGGCGAGGTGCGTGGGCGGCTCCGGGAGCTTCCGGCACGCGCCCTTCGACCTCTACGCCATCAACGCCGCGCTGGAGTCCCTGCCGGATCGGGGGTAGGGGCGTGGTTGGTGGGGTGCGGGTTTGGTTGGTGGAGTTGGTGGAGTGCGGCGCGGTGCCTGGGTGGCGTGGATGGCGGGGAATGGCCGGTGCGGCGAGTAGACGGCGGGGCGCGCGTGCGCCCGCGCGAATGAAGTAGGCTGACGGTTTGTGCAGGATCTCAAGAGCCAGGGTATTCGTTTTCTGATCAGCGGCGGCATCTCCGCCGTGGTGGATCTGGGCCTGACCTGGGTGTGCAACGTGCTGGTGGGCATGAGCATCCCTGCCTCGCGCACCATCGGCTTCGTCTTTGGGACCCTGGTCGCCTACATGATTAACCGCCGCTGGACGTTCAGCGCCGAGCCCTCCTGGCGGCGCTTCCTCGCCGTGATGTGCCTCTACGCCGTCACCTACGGCATCAACGTGGGCGGCCAGACCGTGTGCCAGCGGCTCTTCCAGGACTGGGGCTGGGACCACAATCTCGCGCTGCTGGTGGCCTTCGTGCTCTCCCAGGGGACGGCCACGGTCATCAACTTCGTGATGCAGCGCACGTTCATCTTCCGCACGCGCTAGGCGCGTTGTGTCGGGGGGCGTGGTGGCGCGGGGACACCGCGCTTTGGGGTGCCAGTGCGCGGGGGACGGGGCCGCCGCGGGCGCCACTGGCACCCCAAAGTGCCGTGAGAGGCGGCGGTGCGGGGTGTCCGCGCACGGGTGGGGGTGCGTGGTGGGAGCTGCGCGGCGTCGAAAAGCGCCCCGGTTAGTCGGGGCGGTGGAAGCGTTCCTTCCTGCCCAGGCGGTGCAGCCGGAACCACTCCCGGAAACCGGCGGGGTCGTGCTGCTGGACGAGGAAGAACCAGGCAAAGCGCGCATATTCCTGGGGAAGGAGCTTGCGCATGCCGGGCTGGCTCATGAGGTACCCGCGGTTGCGGTACGTGAAAAACCGCTTGGCCTCGCTGCCGGGATACTGGGTGTGCATGCGGCCCCCCAGGATGGGCTTGAACTCCTCGGAGCCGTCCGGGTGCAGATACGCCGTGGTCAGCGCCGTGCCAAAGCGCAGGCCCGAGCGGGCGAGGCGCCGGTGGTACTCCACCTCGTCGCCGCGAATGAAGAGCCGATAGTCGGGCACCCCGATGATTTCCATGGCGCGGGCCGAGATGAGCGCCCCGTTGAACAGGCTGGCGATCCCGGGGAGGAAGTCCCCCTCAAGCTGATCCACGGAGCGTTTCCACGTCAGGCCCTGGCGCAGGGGGAAGGCCAGCCTGGTGGGATGCTCGATGTTGCACACCACCGGGGAGACCTCGTGCAGCCCGTGGCGCTGGGCCACGTCGGTGAGCGTGGCCAGCACGCTCTCGTCCTGGGGCCGTCCGTCGTCGTCCGCGCACCATATGGAGTCCGCACCGAGCGCGAGTGCCGTGAAAAACCCGTAGGCGAAGCCCCCGGCCCCGCCGAGATTGGTGGCGCTCGGCACGTACACGCCGCGCTCCCCGGCCACCTCGTTCACGAGGTCCCGCACGGCATCCTCGGCGGCATTATCCACCACGATCACCCACCGCACCGGCCTGGTTTGTTGGCACACCTTCTCCAAGGAGGCGCGCAACTGCTCGACGCGCCTGTGCGTGACAATCACGGCGGCAACGGAATCAGACCAGTTCAGAGGCGGGATCATGCCCTACATTCTGCCACGCTCCTATGCCACCGCCACACGGGATGATCCCCGAACGGGGAGCGGCGTCCCTGCGCAATGGCGATGATGTCCGCCACCACCTCGTTGAGGTGATGATCCACGCATTCCGAGGTGTAGCGCAGGGCGTAGTACCCCTGGCTGATGGCGTCGTTGGTTTTCCAGCGGTCCTTGACAAAGGCCTCGGTGCCGCTATGGAACCTTGTTCCGTCGATGTCGATGAGCACCTTTTTCTTGCCGTGGACAAGGCAGTCCCAGTAATGGCTCCCTACCTTCACGTTTTGGGCGATCTTCCACCCCTCGCGTTTGAGCATGCGGAATACCTTGCGCTCCGTTTCGCTGTCCGCGCCGATGGACGCCCTGTTCAGGATGGGCATGAGGGCCTTGCGGGACGCGGTTCCCAGCCGAGCGAGGTCCCTGCACAGGGCGGGCGGCCCTTTTCGTCCGGCGTAGCTGAGTTCCACGACGCGCATGAGCACGTCCTGCGAGCTATCGCGCAGGCGGCGTCGGACGGGCTTGAGCGCCGAGACGAGCGCGCGCGGTGAGAGCAGAGAAAGGTCGCGGACCACCGCCGCCGCGCACATGACGGAGATGCCGTCCACGAGGGTGGTGGGGATGCGGCGCCGACGGGTCAGGACGAGGCAACGATTCCCCTTGTCCGACTTGCCCCGGGGCACCACGGCGTGGAGGGGCAGGGTCACCTCCTGGCCGAGCAAGAGCTGAATGGCGGTGATCCCTGTGAAGGCCAGGTGGGGCTTGAGCAGTGAGTATGCCTCGCAGAGCTGGCGCGGGGTGAGCCGCTGCTCCGAATACAGCCCGCGCATAATCCTGTGCAGCGTGCCGTTGTGAAGCCGACGCGCAATGGAGTGCCGCGTCTCTCCCATGCGCCTGAGCTCGGCGGTGGAGACCACCAGGATGCCCCCGATTCCCATGCGTACCATCTCTACCCCCGTGTTGATCTTGGTTGTTGCTCACCCTAGCGCGGCGGTGGGACACGAGTGTTCGAATGACGGCGCGGGCTGTGGATAACGTGCGTGGGGGTTTGCGGCTGTGGATAATGCTGGCCGTAGGGGTGCCACCGGGCAGGGGGCGGGTGCCGACGCCCCGCTGGTGGCACCCTCTAGCGCCGCAGCGCGGCGCCCGGGTGGTTAGGCGGCCGACTACTCGCCGCGGCCACCAGGCCAGGGGCGGCGAGCGGACCGGTTGGACCCGTCCCTGGGACCAGCCCGGAGGGGCCAACCCGGCGGCGTCGATACGCGGCGACGGGGCGGAAGGGGTGCCACCGGTGGGGAAAGGAGCCGCCGAACCCCCGAGATGGCACCCCTTAGCGCCGCAACGCCCCGCAAACCCCCGCCACACCACCTCACCCCCCCAAAAAAACAGCCGCTACCCCTGGAACTCCGCGAGCATCTCGCGCATGCGCTTACCGGCCTCGGGCCCCTCGTAGGCCTCCACGACCTCGTCCACTAGCCCGGCCTGCCGGATGGTGCCGTGGTCCACCCAGAGCGCGGTGCTGCAGAGCTGGGCGAGGAAGTCGTTGGAGTGGGAGGCAAAGACGAGGATGCCGGAGCGCTTGACCATCTCCTGGAGGCGCACGCGGGCCTTGGCCATGAAGGCGGCGTCCACGGCGCCGATGCCCTCGTCGAGGAGCAGGATCTCGGGTTCGATGGAGGTGACCACGCCCAGGGCCAGGCGCACGCGCATGCCGGTGGAGTAGGTGCGCAGCGGCATGTTGAGGTATTCGCCCAGCTCGGAGAACTCCGCGATGTCGTCCATCTTCCGGCGCATGGCGCGCCGGGTCTGGCCGAGGAAGAGCCCGCGGATGATGATGTTCTCGTATCCCGAGATCTCCGGGTCCATTCCCACGCCGAGGTCAAAGACGGGGGCCACCCGGCCGCGCACGGTGGCGGATCCCCGGGTGGGCTCGTAGATGCCGGAGAGCAGGCGCAGCAGCGTGGACTTGCCGGCGCCGTTGTGGCCCACCAGGCCCACGCGGTCGCCCTCGCGCAGGTGCAGGTTGATGTCCCGCAGCGCCTCCACCACCACGGTGTTCTGGGTGTTGCGGCCGATGGCCCCGCCGGCCGCGCCGAGGAAGGCCTTCTTCATGGAGCGGGACTTGGCGTCGAAGATGGGGAAATCCACGCAGGCGTTGTGGGTATCAATGGAAACCATGATGTACCTCCTTTCCTCTATATTTCCTATACCCAGTAGCTCACGCGGAACCGCCACGTGCGCATGGCCACCAGGGTCAGCGCCAGCCCGGCCCCGGTGAGCGCCAGGACCACCCACCAGTGATAGGTGGGCAGCGGGGCGCCGATCATGGGGGCGCGCACGATCTCCAGGTAGTGGTAGAGCGGGTTGAGCTGCGCGAGGTGGGCGCGCTGGTCGGAGCCGCCCACGTTATCGCGCAGGGTGGAGGTCATCCACACGATGGGGGTGACGTAGAAGAGGAGCTGCGTCCCGGCGTCGAGCAATGGCGATACATCGCGGTATCTGGTGGCGATGATGCCAAAGAACATGGACACCCATATTCCGTTAATAATAAGGAGGGCGAACGCCGGGATCATCAGCAGCACGTCCCAGCCCAGGTGCCGGGGGAAGATGAGCATGAGTAGAACCCAGATCACCAGGTTGTGGGCGAGGAAGAGCGTCTGCCGCCACACCAGGCGATACACGTGCACCGACAGCGCGGAGGGGAGCTGTTTGATGAGCCCCTCGTTGTCGATGAAAATGTCCGCGCCCTCTTTAATGCAGCCGGAGATAAACCCCCAAATGATAAGCCCCACGGTCACGTGCGGAAGGAACTCCGCGAGCGGCACCTTGAACAGCACTGAATACAGGAAGCCCAGGGCCAGGGCCATCACGCCCGTGGCGATGGTGATCCACAGCGGGCCCAGCACCGAGCGCTTGTAGCGCTGCTTGATGTCCTGCCAGCCGAGCTGAAGCCACAGCTCGCGCTGCTGAAAACCGCGCGTCAGGTCCGCCCAGGCGGCCCGGAAGGTGCGGGACCGGGAGGCGGGGGCGGCGTCGCCGGTATCCTCCGTCATCCGGGCGATGTCTGCTCTGAGGGGTTGCATGGTGTTCCAGCCTAGTGGAGCGGGGTCGCGGCGGCGGGGATCAGGGCGTTGACGTGCGCATGTGGTGGTTGGCCACGCCTTGGCAATACACTCTGAGGATGATGCTGTGAGAAAGAGGAGGCTATGGGCTACGACGTGGCGGGGGTCCGGGGGCTGTATAGCGCGCTCGGTGATGGTTGGACCTACCTCAACGCGCACGAACAACCCCAGATCCCGGAGCGGGTCATGGCGGGCGTGGCGCGGGCCTTCCGCACGGCACCCGCGCCGATCCGGGGCGGCGCCCCGTCCAAGCACGGCCACGTGGCGCGCCTCGAGCGCGACCTCCACATCCACGCGGCCCGGGTGGCGGTGGCCGACCTGGTGGGCGCCACCCCCGAGCGCGTGGTGCTGGGCTCCAGCGTGGAGGCGCTCTACCGCAACCTGCTTCGGTGCATGAGGCCCATGCTCCGCCACGGCTCCTCCGTGGTGGCCTCCAGCCTGGATCGCCCCGAACTCTCCCAGGCGCTTATCGACGCCGTCCCCGACGTGCGCTGGGCGCAGCCCGACCTCGCCACCGGGGAGCTGCCCGCCTACCAGTACGCCACCCTCGTGGACCGCAGCACGCGGCTCGCGGCGCTGCCTGCCGCCCACGATCTCCTCGGCGTGGTGACCCCGGTCCGGGAGATCGTGGAGACCGCCCACCAGCTTTCCCGCCTGTGGGTCCTGGTGGACGCTTCGGCCTACGCGCCGTACCGCCTCATCGAGGCCGACGAATGGGACGCGGACATCATCGCCCTCGACCTGGCCGCGCTGGGCGGCCCGCAGCTCGGCGCCCTGGTATTCCGGGACGAGCGCATGCTGCACCGCCTGGAGCGCCCGGAGAGCCTGGAGGACCCCATCTCGGCGGGGCTGGCGGGCGGGGTATCGGCCCTGGTGGATCACCTGGCGTCCCTGGTGGAGGGCGCGGCGGGGAGCCGCCGCGACCGGCTGCGCTACTGCATGGATCACCTGGACTACTACCTCAGCGACCTGGGGCGCGACCTGGTGTTTTTCCTGGGCTCCCTGCCGAGCGTCCACATCATTGGGGTGTCCGGGGAGGCCGCCGCCGAGGCGCACGTGGACCGGGTGCCGCGCATCTCCTTCGCCGTGCGGGGGGTCCCGGCGCACACCGTCTACCAGCGCCTGCTGGACAACGACCTCTACACCACGCTGACCCCGAACACCCCGCTGCTGGACACGATGGGCCTCACGGAGATCGGGGGCGCGGTCACCGTGTCCCTGGCCCCCTTCAACCAGGGCCACGACGTGGATCACCTCACCCGCGTGGTGGCCTCCCTGGGCTAGGCGCCGCGGTTAGGCCGCCGGGTCCTCGGAGACCCGCAGCGCCACCTTGCCTGTGACCTCCCCGGAGCGCAGCGCGGCGTGGGCCCGTGCGGCCTCGGCCAGCGGGAAGGTGGCGTGCACGCGGTGGCGAAGCGCCCCGCTGGCGAGCATGGGCCATACGTTGTCCACGGTGGCGGACACGATGCTGGCCTTGTCGGCCACGCTGCGCGCGCGCAGCGTGGTGGCGTGGATGCTCTGGCGGCGCGGCAGCATCGCCCCGAGGTTGACCTCGGCCTTGGTGCCGCCCTGGAGGCCGATGATGACGAGCTGGCCGTCGAGCGCCAGGCAGCGCATGTTGCGGTCCAGGTACTTGGCCCCGATGATGTCCAGGATCACGTCGCAGGAGCCGCGCAGTTCTTGGGCAAAGTCCTGCTCGCGGTAGTTGATGAGGATGTCCGCCCCGAGATCGCGGCAGAACTCGAGCTTCTCCCCGGACCCGGCCGTCACGGCCACCTCCGCGCCGAGCGCCTTGGCCACCTGGATCGCGCAGGCGCCGATTCCGCCCGCGCCGCCGTGGATGAGCAGCCGCTGCCCGGTGGTAAGCCCGGCGACCATGCCCAGGTTGGACCACACGGTGCAGGCCACCTCCATGAACGAGCCGGTCTCGGCCAGGGAAAGCCCCTCCGGGATCGGAGCGAGCTGCCCCTCCGGCACGGCCACGTACTCGGCGTATCCGCCGCCGGCGAGCAGGCAGCCCACCTTGTCCCCGGGGCGTCGTGAGGTGTCCCCGGCGTCCACGATCGTGCCGGAGCACTCCAGGCCGATGGTCTCCGGGGCGCCCGGGGGCGGCGGGTAGTGCCCCTGCGCCTGGAGCAGGTCCGCGCGGTTGACCCCAGCGGTGTGCACCTTCACCAGCACCTCCCCCGGGCGCGGCGTGGGTGTGGGGGCGTCGCGCAGCGCCAGCGAGGCGGCGTCGGCGGGGTCGGTCAGGGTGATTGCCTTCATGGCCCCCAGGGTAGAGGGTGCGCGCGGGTTGGGTAGGGTAATGGGTGCCGCCGTGGCGGCGAGGAGACGTGGCAGAGCGGCCGAATGCACCGGTCTTGAAAACCGGCGGGTGTCACAGCCCCAGGGGTTCAAATCCCCTCGTCTCCGCTTTTTTCTGCGCCGCGTCGCGCTAAGGGGTGCCACCGGGCCGGGTGGGGCCTCCCGAACCCCCGCACCGTCACCCCTACGCGCGCTCGCCGCTTATCGACGCCCACCCCTGCTTCCGGCCTCGGCGGCCGAAGGGGTGTCAGCGGCGGGGTGAGGTGGCGCCCGACGGCGGTAGTGGCACCCCTTAGCGCCGTGCGGGGCGGAGTGGACCGAGAAGCCGTGCGGGGCGGCAACGAGGCTCGGGTGAGGGGCGTCGAGACGCCGAAGGGGTGCCACCTCGGCGGGGAAGACCCGGCGTGGGCCGCCAATGGCACCCCTTAGCGCGGCAGAAGCCCCGCAGGCGAGGGCCGGAGCCGCCGCAGACCCTACAGGCCCAGCTCGCGCCAGGCGGCGAGGACCTGATCCACCTCGTCCGTGGTGGTCACGCTGATGCGTACGCCGTCGGGGAAGGCGCGGACGAGGATGTTGCGGGCGGCCAGGGCGTCGGAGACGCGGGTGGGGTACTCGGGGTCGTCGGCGGGGGTGGGCAGCCAGACGAAGTTGCCCTGGGAGGGCAGCGCGCCGGTGGCCTCGGAGAGGCGGTCGCGCTGCGCGATGACCTCGTCGAGGCGGCGCATGGCGTCCTCGTGGGCGTCCAGGGAGGCGAGCGCCCCGGCCTGGGCCACGGAGGAGATGGAGAAGGGGATGCAGACCTTGTTGAGGGCCTCGATGTACTCCACGGGCCCGAAGGCGTATCCCACGCGCGCCCCGGCCAGGCCGTAGGCCTTGGAGAAGGTGCGCAGCGCCACGAGGTTGGGCCAGCGGCCAACCTCCACGGTGCCCTCGGGGGTGTCCTCGGCGCGGTTGAACTCGTAGTAGGCCTCGTCGAGGGCCACGGTGATGCGCTCGGGGACGCGCCGCATGAAGGAGTCGAACTCCGCCTGCGTGATGGTGGAGCCGGTGGGGTTGTTGGGGTTGCACAGGAAGATGAGCGTGGTGCGCTCGGTGATGGCCTCGATCATGGCGTCGAGGTCGTGGCGCCCGGCGTCATCCAGGGGCACCATCACGGGCTTGGCGCCCACGACCTGGGCGAAGATGGGGTAGGCCTCGAAGCTGCGCCAGGGGAAGATCACCTCGTCCCCGGGGCCGCTGGTGATCTGCACGAGCTGCTGGCACAGGGCGGACGAGCCGCAGCCGGTGGCCACCTGCTCCACCGGGAGGCCGAGGTGCTCGGCGAGGCGGTGGCGCAGCGCGTTGACGCCCATGTCGGGGTAGCGGTTGGCCCCGTCGGCGGCGCGGCTCATGGCCTCGGCCACGGCGGGCAGCGGCGGGGTGGACATCTCGTTGGAGGAGATCTTGATGGCCTGCTCAAGGTTCTCGCCGGGGACGTACGCGGGGATGGAATCGAGGTCGGGGCGAATCATGCGGTTAGTCTATCGTGCTGCCGGTTTGTCATCACAACGCTCCACCGGGTAGCATTCCAGGAGGCTTAGGAGACGTGCCAGAGCGGCCGAATGGGGCTCACTGCTAATGAGTTGTCCTCTTAACGGGGGACCGGAGGTTCAAATCCTCTCGTCTCCGCCACGCGCCCGTGGCTCAACGGATAGAGCATCTGACTACGGATCAGAAGGTTGGGGGTTCGAATCCCTCCGGGCGCACCACGCACAGCCTCCCCGGCGGATACCGGGGAGGCTTTTTCTGTGTCGCGGGGTGGTGTCTGTGGCGCCGGACTGGCGAGTGCGGAGCCGGGGCCGCACCGCGCCAGCCCGGGTTATTCCTCGGGGACGGGCAGTACCACGCCGTCGCGCACGTAGGTCTTGGTGGATTCCACGTCGTAGGCGTGGATCGCGGAGACCACGGGGGTGAGCAGGGGATTGAGGCGCGCCGCGTTCTCCTGGGAGAAAAAGGCCTCGCGCTCCTCGTCGGAGGGGAATCCGAGGATGAGGCTGGCATGGAGCCGCTGGTCCCGGGGGTTGTCATGGGCCACGTTGGGGGTGTCCCACAGCTTTTTGCTCCAGGGCAGGAAGCTCTGCGTGCGCAGCTCCGTCAGCGCGGCCTCGCGGACAAGGGCGGGCACGAGCTGCCGGTACAGCGCCTTGTTGAGCGCCGGGGCATGGACGCCCGGGCGGCGGCGCAGGTAGAGGACGGCCCGGGAGCGCGTGGGCTGGCCGGGGGCGACGTGGTACCAGCGGGAGGTATAGGGCGCCCCGCCGTAGTACAGGGTGCGGCGGAACACGTTGACCTCGTCCCTAAAGGCCAGGGCGGTCTGCGCGCGCCCCTTGATCGGGGCCAGGGCGTGGGCGTGGGTGACCTCCGCGATGCCGTCGATGCGGCGGTCGGCGGGGATGAGGGTCTCCAGTCCGTCGGCGTGGGGCCAGCGCCCGGGGTTGTTCTCCGCGAGGTGGACCTGGCGGTACTCGCGGAGGCCGGGCGTGGCGGAGATGATCCGCGAGTGGGGGCCGCTCCAGTACGCCATGCTGGCGGCGCGGGGCTGATCGGCGCGCGCCCACAGGAGGATGGAGGAGGTGAAGTGCTTGGTGTGGCGGAGGGTGGTCATGGGTGCTCCTTGGCGTGGTGGGATTAGGGGCGGAAGAACTCGGCGGCGAGGGGGGCGAACTTTTCCCAGTACTGGAAGATCCCGCCGTGCCCGGAGTTCGGGTAGATGATGAGCTCGCTGTGGGGGATGCGGCGGTGCAGGTCCCCGGACAGGGGCATGGGCACCATGCGGTCGTTGTCCCCGTTGGCGATGAGGGTGGGGTGGGTGATCTCGGAGAGGTCGGCGGGCCGGGAGCGCCCGTAGCGCTGGATGGCCTTGAGCTGCGTTCGGAACGCCGCGACGGTGATGGGGGCGTCGCGCGCCTCGGTGCGCTCGTGGAGCCTGCGGATGTACTCCTTGCCGGCGCGCTTGCCCTGCGCGTCCCGGTGGAAGAAGAGGAACTCTTTGGGATCGGAGCGGGTGAGGGTGGCGCGCAGGATGTCCCAGTAGGTGGTGGCCACGACCTTGTCGATGTCCTTGCCGCCCCGGGGTCCGGTGCCGGTGAGGGCGATCCTGCGCACGAGGTCGGGGTGGGCCAGGAGGAGGTCCTGGGCGATGAAGCCGCCCATGGAGAAGGCGAAGACGTCCACGGTGCGGTACCCCAGCCCGGTGATGAAGTCGTAGGCGTCCTGCGCGGCCTCCTCGATCGTGCCTGGGACGACGCCGCCGGAGACGCCCACCCCCTGCTGGTCGAAGGTGATGACGTGGCGCCGCTGGGCGATGGCGTCCACGATGCGGGGGTCCCAGTTATCGAGCGTGGCCGCGAGGTGGGCGAAGAACACCACGGGGACGTCGTCGTGGCCCTGGGCGGGGCCGAGTTCCCGGTAGGCGAAGGTCTTGCCGTGGGTGGTGAGGGTGGAGGTGGTGGCGTGGGCGTAGGAGGTGAGGGGATTTGACACTGGTTGTTCCTCGTAGACAGTGGAGGGAGGGCGTCGCGCGACGCCGTATGATGAACGCGTTCAATTATGAATGCGTTCATGAATGCTGTCAAGAAACTACCCTCAGGAGGCGCTATGACCACCGATGCCGCACCCACGGGGCGCCGCGAACGGGCAAAGGAGGAGAAGCGTAGGCGCATCGTCGCCGCCGCCCAGAGGCTCTTCGCGGAGGAGGACGTGGACTGCGTCACCGCGCAGCGCCTCGCGCGGGAGGCTGAGGTGGCCACCGGCACCCTGTACCTCTATGCCGCCACCAAGGCGGAGCTGCTCATCATGGCAAAGAACGACAAGTTCGCCTCCGCCATCTGTGAGGGTGCGGCCGCAGTGGCGGCGGCGGTGTCGGACGAGGGGCCCGTGCAGCGGGTGATGCTGCTGCTGGAGCCGGTGGTCCGGTGCATCCGCGAGCAGCCGCACAACGGCCGCGCCTACATGAACGAACTGCTCTACGGGAACCCGCAGGAACCGCACCGGGCCCGGGGGCTGGAGCTCTCCTTTGCCCTGGAGGAGTCCGTGGCGGGCGTGCTGGTGGACAGCGCTGGCCTTGACGCGCCCCGGGCGGCTACCCTGGCCCGGGTGGTGACGGCGATTATGCAGTTAACCACCACGGCCACGCTGCACGCGGAGGATACCGTCGCGGAGATCCTGGACACGATCCGCACGCAGCTCCACGCCGTCTTGTCCGCACGCTAGTCACGGCGCCCCACCGGGCGGCCGAGGGGAATGGGGAACCGCAATGTCCGCCGAGAAGACCACCATCACGCGCCTGGACCTCGATCCGGCCCGCGCCCCGCAGCTCTCCGAGGAGCTGGCGGACGCCCCCATCCACGAGGTGATCGAGCTGGTGGAGCGCAGCAGCGCCACCCGCGCCGCGCTGGTGCTGCGCCTGCTCTCCCGCAGCCGCGCCATCGAGGTGTTCGACGCCCTGGACCCCGCGCACCAGGCGGACCTCATCGGCGCCCTGCAGAGCAAGGAGACCTACGAGTTCTTCGTGGACATGGACCCGGACGATCGGGTGTCCCTCCTCGACGAGCTGCCCGCCGAGATCGCCGAGCAGCTCCTGCGCGACCTCGACGCCACCGAGCGCGACATCACCGGCGTGGTCCTGGGTTACCCCAGGGGCTCGGTGGGCCGCCGCATGTCCCCCGAGGTACCCACCATCTACGCGGACATGACGGCCGCCCGGGCCCTCGACGAGTTGCGCCGTCAGGCGCACGACGTGGAGACGATCTACCTCATCCCCGTCACCAACCGGGACCGCACCCTGGTGGGGGTGTGCTCGCTGCGCACCCTGTTCACCGCCGACCCGGAGGCCCCGCTGGCGGACCTCATGGCGGCCCCGGTGTTCGCCAACGCGCACGACGACGCCGAGGAGACCGCCCGCTGGTTCCTCCCCCTGGACTACCTGGCCATCCCCATCGTGGACGACTCCACGCGGCTGGTGGGCATCCTCACCTTCGACGACGCCGCCGACATCGCCGAGGAGGCGGAGTCCGAGGACTCCGCCCGCGCCGGTGGCTCCGAGCCGCTGCAGCAGCCGTACCTTTCCACCCCGCTGCTCAAGCTGGTGCGCTCCCGCGTGGTGTGGCTGCTGGTGCTGGCGGTCTCCGCGCTGCTCACGGTCAAGGTGCTGGATAGTTTCGAGGCCACGCTCTCCCAGGCGGTGGTGCTCTCCCTGTTCATCCCGCTGCTCACCGGCACGGGCGGCAACACCGGCAACCAGGCGGCCACCACGGTCACGCGCTCGCTGGCCCTCGGCGACGTGCGCAAGCGGGACGTGGCCCAGGTGATGTGGCGCGAGCTGCGGGTGGGGCTGACGCTGGGCGCGCTGCTGGGCTCGCTCGGCTTCGTCCTGGCCACTGTGGTCTACGGGCTGCCCATGGGCACGGTGATCGGGCTGACCATGCTGGCGGTGTGCACCATGTCCGCCACCGTGGGCGGGGCCATGCCGATCATCGCCAAGGCCGTGGGGGCGGACCCCGCGGTGTTCTCCAACCCCTTCATCTCCACCTTCTGCGACGCCACGGGGCTCGTGGTGTACTTTTGCATCGCCAAGGCCATCCTCGGGCTGTGACCAGGTAATTTGTCGATCCCCGGGAGGCGGGGTAACTTCTTCTCCCAGAGCAACAGTGTTGTTGCCTGCGCCCGTGGCTCAACGGATAGAGCATCTGACTACGGATCAGAAGGTTGGGGGTTCGAATCCCTCCGGGCGCACTTTTTCATATCCGGGGGTTACGCGCTGAAAAAACCGCCGTGCTCTGCCACAATGATCCGCGTGAAACATCAGCGTCTCCTTCCCCTCAGCACCGCCGGCGCCCTCGGCGCGGCCCTCCTCGCGCTCGGCTGCCTGCCCGCCCCCGCCCTGGCCCAGGAACCGGTGCGCCTGAGCGTGCAGAACATCACCGACTTCCACGGCCACTTCTCCGAAACCAAGGACGATCCCGGGGCCGCGCGGCTCTCCTGCGCCCTGGACCGGGCCGCCGAGGGCGGGCCCCGCGTGCTCACCGCCTCCGGCGACAACATCGGCGGCTCCCCCTTTAACTCCGCGATCCTGGGCGACGAGCCCACCGTCGAGGTGCTCAACCAGATGGGCCTGGACGCCACCGCCGTGGGCAACCACGAGTTCGACAAGGGCTACGCGGACCTCACCGACCGCGTGCTGCCCAACGCGCGGTTCGCCTTGCTCGGGGCCAACGTCTCCGGGGGCGAGCGCCCCCTGGACCCCTTCCTCATCAAGGAGATCGACGGCGTGCGCGTGGCCCTCGTCGGCGCCGTCACCGCGGACACCCCGCAGCTGGTGGCCGGGGACGGCGTGGCCGGTCTGGCCTTCACCGACCCGATCGAGGCCGTCAACATCACCGCCGACACCCTGGTGGAGGAGGGGCAGGCCGACGTCGTGGTGGCCCTGCTCCACGAGGGCCTGCAGGGCGACGAACGCTGGTCGCCCAACGTGGACGTGGTCTTTCCTGGCCACACCCACCGCGTGGTCGAACCCACCGGCGGCGGCGAGGGGGAGGGCCCGCTCGTGGTGCAGGCCGGGCAGTACGGGCGCAACCTCGTGGACGTGGACCTCAGCGTGGACAGGGCCGCGCGGCGCGTCACCGTCGAGGGCGTGCACCTCCTGGACGCCGAGGCCATCCGGGGCTGCGAGCGCCCCAACCCGGAGATCGCCGCGACCGTCGCCGCCGCCGAGGCCCAGGCAGAGGAGGAGGGCAAGGAGGCGGTGAGCACCGTGGGCTCCGCCTTCTATCGGGGCACCAACCGCGCCGTGGAGTCCCAGCTCAACAACCTCCTGGCCGAGGTGGCCCGGGAGGGCATCACCAAGAACACCGACGTCACCGCGGACATCGGCGTGATGAACGCCGGCGGGGTGCGCGCCGACCTGCAGGCGGGCGAGGTCACCTACGCCGACGCCTTCGCCGTGCAGCCCTTCGGCAACGAGAACACCTACACCCGGCTCAAGGGCGCGGACTTCAGGGAGGCCCTGGAGCAGCAGTGGCAGGCCCAGGAGAGCCGCCCGGCGCTGTCCCTGGGGCTCAGCGACAACGTGACCTACACCTACGATCCCTCCCGCCCCATCGGGGACCGCGTGACCTCCGTTACCATCGACGGCGCGCCCCTGGACCCCGAGCGCGAGTACGTGGTGGTGGGCTCCACCTTCCTGCTCGGCGGCGGCGACGGCTTCGAGGCCCTCACCCGCGGCACCGACCTGGCCCCCACCGGGTACATCGACGTGGAATCCTTCATCGAATACCTGCGCAACCACCCCGGATTGAAGCCGCGCTCCGGGCAGTCCAACGTGGCCGTCACCCCGCGTGGCCCGTGGACGCCGGGCTCCACGGTGACCCTCGACCTGGCCTCCCTGCTGTACTCCCAGGGGGAGACCGCCACCACCGTGACCGCGCGGCTGGGCGAGTCCGAGGCCAGTGCCCCCATCGACCCGGACTTCGGCCACCCCGACTTCGGCGAGGCCGGCAAGGCCACCGTGGCGCTGCCCATCCCCGCGGGTCTGACCGGGGAGCAGACCCTGACGATCACCACGGACGCCGGGACCCGCATCGACCTCCCGGTGCATCTCGACGCCGCCCCCGCGCCCTCCCCGCTCAGCTCCTAGGCGGGCGACCGAAGGGGTGCCAGCGGGCGTCGAAAAGCGTGGCGACGGCCCCCACCGGCACTCCTAAGCGCTTGGCCGAGCGGAACCGGAGCCATCACGCGGCCCAAGGGGTGCCACCTCCGGGGCGCAGCCCCCGCCGGGCGGCCTCAGTGGCACCCCTTAGGGCGCGGGCCGGGGCTCCAGGCGCATGGGGACGTGGGGGATGCCGTCCTCCACGTATTCCGGGCCCGCAGGCCGGAAGCCGAAGGAGCCGTACCACCGTGTGAGCGGGGCCTGCGCGTCCAACACCACGGGGGCGCCGGGGTCGAGCTCGCGGCAGGTGTCCACCCCGAAGCTAAAGAGCCGCCGGGCCACCCCGGAGCCGCGGTGGTCGGGGTGGGCCACCACGCGGCCGATCCGCAGCGCCGTGGGCTCGCGCAGCACGCGCAGGGCGGCCGCCACGCGCTCCCCGTCCGCGGCCCAGAGGTGCAGGGCGCCGGGCTCGAGGTCCCGGCCGTCGAGCTCGGGGAAGGGGCAGCGCTGCTCCACCACGAAGGCGTCGGCGCGCAGCTTGAGCACGCGGTAAAGCGTGGCGGGCTCCATCTCCTCCAACGGCGAGCGCAGCAGCCGCACCTAGAACACCTCGATCCGCGCGCCCAGGGACTCCGCCTGGATGAGCTGCCGCTCCCACCCGGGGCCCCCGGGGTGCACGCGCAGCACCGGGCGGGCGGAGATGCGGATGGGGCTCACGGAGTCCTTCAGCGCCCCGGAGCGGGCCTCGAAGCGCACGCGGGAGCGGTGCCCGGCGTCCGTGAGCTCGTGCAGCTGGGGGCTCGGGCCGGTGAGCTGGGCGCGGGCGTCGCTGAGCAGGGCCAGGGCCTCGTCCAGGGCGGTCACCAGGGCCTCCGAGTTCGTCTCGCACATCGCACGCACGAGGGAGGGGGCGGTGCCGGCCACGCGGGTGCCGTCGCGGAAGCTCCCGGCGGCCAGGGACAGCGCCAGCGCGCCGCCGTTATCGCCGGTGATGGCCAGGGCCTCAGCCAGCAGGTGCGGCAGGTGGCTGACCCGGGCCACGGCGGCGTCGTGCCCGCCCACGCGCGCGGGGATCGCCTCGGCGCCCACGGCGGCGATCATGCGCGCCACGTCGGTCCACAGGTCCACCCAGGCGGGGTCGGGGGCGGCGTCGCAGGCGTGATCGAAGGCGTGGTCGAAGGAGATGACCCAGGCGGCGGCGTCGAAAAGTCCCCGGTGGGAGGCTCGCCAGCCGGACTGGGCGGTGCCCGCCATGGGGTGCCCGCCCACGTAGCGCCCCGCCATGCCCCGGGCGCGCACCATCGCGTACACGGGGGCCTTGACGGAGGCCACGTCCGTGATGCCGCAGTGGGGGGCGTGGTCGGCGATGGCGTCGAGCAGCTCCTCGAAGGAGGGCAGCGGGGTGGCGAGCACGATGAGCGCGCCGTCCGCCTCCGCGCGGCGCAGGGTGGCCAGGAGGTCGGAGCCGACGTCGAATCCCTCGCGCGCGGCGGTGCGCGCGCCGGAGGGGGAGCGGTTGTAGCCGTACACGGGGTGCCCGAGGGCGTGAAGATCGCGCAGGAGGGAGCCGCCGATGAGGCCGATGCCGAGGATGCACACGGGGCGAGAAATCACGGTGGAGGTCACCTGACAAGTGTGGCACATTCAGACTACCGTTACGGGGTATGGAACCCGAGGACTACGGCGAGAGCTTTGCCGTGACGGTCACCCGCACGGGGGGCCAATGGCAGGTGCGCGAGTACGACGACGAGCTGGAGACCATCTCCACCGCCGTGGCCGCCGTGCGCGCTCTGCGCAGCGAGGGCCCGGCCTTCGCGCTGCTGTGCGTGGAGGACGACTACTTCGTCATCGTGCGCCCCACCCCCCAGCGCGTGCAGTTGCTCATCTCCGACGCCGTGGCCGCCGTGGACGACGACCTCGCGGCCTCCGTCCTCGACGAGCTCGACGCCGAGATCCCCTACGACGCCGCCGAGGACGACGCCTGGGCCGACGGGGACTTCGACATCCTCGCGGACCTGGGCCTGTCCGAGCAGGTCATGGGCGTGATCGCGGACGACGACGAGGCCTGGGCCTCCGAGCAGCTCATCCGCATCGCCGAGGAGCTGGACTTCGACTCGGAGCTGCTCGACGCCACCGGGCTCGACGACTAGTGCCCGTGCTGCCGACGCCCGCGGGGCAGCGCCGCGCCGAGCGCGCCATGCGCCGCGCCCTGGAGGTGGCGCGCCACACCCCGCCCGGCGACGTGCCCGTGGGCGCGGTGATCCTCGGCCCCGACGGCCGCGAGCTCGCCCGCGCCACCAACCGGCGCGAGGCCGACGCCGACCCCACCGCGCACGCCGAGGTCCTGGCCATCCGGGCGGCCGCCCGCGCGCGCGGCGACGGGTGGCGGCTCACCGACTGCACCCTGGTGGTCACCCTGGAGCCCTGCACCATGTGCGCGGGCGCCCTCGTGGGGGCCCGCGTGGGGGAGCTGATCTTCGGCGCCTTCGAGCCCAAGACCGGGGCGTGCGGCTCCCTGCTCGACGCCGTGCGCGACCCCGCGCTGCTGCACCGGCCGCAGGTGCGCGGCGGCGTGCTGGAGGCGGAATGCGCGCTCCTGCTGGGTGGCTTCTTCTCGGAGCGGCGCGGTTAACATTTTTTGGCAGAAATATCACATTGTGGGCGGGGATGGTAGCGAAGGCCCCGTCTTGCTCCTATGCTCGTGGTGGAGCGAAAGGAGAAGACTATGGGTTTTCTAGACGACGCTAAGGACAAGCTGAACGAGGCCAAGGACAAGGCGGCCGATACCGCCTCCGATCTGAAGGACAAGGCCGCGGACGCGGCGTCCGAGGCCAAGGACAAGGTAGAGGAGCAGAAGTAACATGGGCGACATTCAGGACAAGGCCGAGGGCCTGGCCGGCAAGGCCAAGGAGACCGTGGGCGACGTGACCGACAACCAGGACCTTGAGAACGAGGGCAAGGCCGACCAGGTCAAGTCCGACATCAAGGAGAAGGTCACCGAGGCTGGCGAGGCCATCAAGGACAAGGCCAACGAGGTGCTCGGCGCCTTCAAGAAGGACTAATTCCGGTCCCTCGCGAGCCGGGCGATTTGAACCCGAAGCACCGGCTCGGATAGCCTACTTGGCGGTGGCGTGTCCGAGCGGCCGAAGGTGATCGCCTCGAAAGCGATTGTTGGGTAACCCCCAACCGCGGGTTCAAATCCCGCCGCCACCGCCAGCACAACCCGGTCCCCGGAGCGATACGCACGGGGGCCGGGTTTTTGTTGTGGGTGGGTTGGGGCAGGTGGGGTTGGAGATGAGGGGGCGGGGTGCTGGGTTCTGCGTGGGGGCTTCGTGCGGTCTTGCGCGGTCCCGCGCGGGCCGAAGGGGTGCCATTGGAGGGGCCGGGGCGTCGATCCGCCCGGAGGTGGCACCCCTTGCGCCGCGCTGCGCCTCCCCGGAGCCGGGCTACCTTCACGCCGCGCCCGGCGTCGGCACCGACCCTCCGCGCCCGAAACCCCGGCAACCCCGCGCCGTCCGCCCCGCGCGGGCCGAAGGGGTGCCACCTAGGCCGCGCAGCGCCGCGAACCGGCCGCACTGGCACCCCTCTGTACACTTGGGGAGTCTTTTAGTCGATGGAGGAGACGTCGTTCGTGGCTGAGCTGTTGTATTCGCTGGGGCGTTGGTCGTTCCGCAAGAAGTGGTGGGTGCTGTGCACCTGGCTGCTGGTGTTGGTGGCCATGGCGGGTGCGGCGTTGTCCTTCATGCGCCCGTTCACCAACCAGTTCTCCATCAACAATTCCCCCTCCATCGAGGCCACGAAGATGCTGGTGCGGAACTTCCCGGATCAGGGCAACCCGGTGACGGCGGCCTCGGTGAACGTGGTGTTCCAGGCCCCGGAGGGGCAGAAGCTCAGCGACCCCCATAATTCCCAGGCCATCGATTCCGTGATCGGCTCCCTGCGCTCCAGCCTGGGGGACCTCATCACGGATACCCAGCGCTTTGGCAACCCGGTGACCAAGTCCGATGAGCTGGAGAAGCAGGTGGTAGAGACCTCCGTGGCCTCCGGTCTGCCGGAGGAGACGGCGGTGGAGGACGCCCGGAACCTGCGCCTGCTCTCGGAGGACGGCACCATCGGGTACACCACCTTCGCGCTGGACGTGGAGACGTCCATGGACGTCACGCAGGAGCAGCGCGACGCCGTGACCGCCGCGATGGAGCAGGGCCGCGCCCAGGGCCTGACGGTGGAGGCCGGCGGGGCGGGCTTTGGCGACCCCATCGCCATCAAGGCGTCCAGCGAGGTCATTGGCCTGGTGGTGGCCTTCGTGGTGCTGGTGTTTACCTTTGGTTCGCTGCTGGCCGCGGGCTGGCCGCTGATCACGGCGGTGATCGGGGTGGGCATCGGCGTGCTGGGGATCCTTATCACCACGCGCTTCGTGGAGCTCAATAACATCACCCCCACGCTGGCGGTGATGATCGGCCTGGCGGTGGGCATCGATTACGCCCTGTTTATCCTGGCGCGGTACCGGGCGGAGCGCGACCGGCTCGACCCGGAGCGGGCCGCCGGGATGGCGGTGGGCACGGCGGGCACGGCGGTGGTGTTCGCGGCGGTGACCGTGATCGTGGCGCTGGCGGCCCTGGCGGTGGCCAACATCGGCTTCCTCACGGCGATGGGCCTGCTGGCCGCGTTCACGGTGTTCGTGGCGCTTTTGGTGGCGCTCACGCTGGTGCCCGCGCTGCTGGGTATCGCGGGGGAGAGGGCCTTCGCAGGCGCCATCCCGGGGATCGCGGGCAACCCGCGCCGGGGAGGCCGGGGCAACAAAAACCGCAAAACCAGCAAGGGCAGCCGCCATCATCTCAGGCGGTCTCGCCGCGCCGGGGCCGCCACGATGGGGCGGCGCTGGGTGCGCCTCGTGCACCGGGTGCCGGGGCTGGTGATCGCGGTGGTGGTCCTGGGCCTGGGCGCGCTGACGTATCCCGTGAGCCATCTGGAGATGGCGCTTCCCTCGGATTCCACCTCCAACCTGGAGACCACGCAGCGCAAGTCCGCGGACCTCATGGAGGAGGGCTTCGGAGGGGGCGTGAACGCCCCGTTCCTGCTGGTGGTGGACGCGCACGAGGTGAACGCGCAGGCCCCCGCGCTGCGCACCTTCATGGAGGCCCAGGGCGAGGCGGCCGCCAAGGACCCGCAGCGCGCGGCGGCCTTGAGTTCCTTTATCTATGCGGTGGACACCATCGACGGCATGGCCGGGGTGAAGAACGCGCAGCTCGTGGGCGCCAACGAGGACTCCACGGCGGCGCAGATCATGGTCACCCCGTTCACGGGCCCGGACGATCAGCGGACGGTGGCGCTCTCGCACGCGCTGCGCGAGCGGGCGCACCAGATCGCGGACGCCACCGGCACCACCGTGGGCCTGACGGGCCTGACGGCGGTGCAGATGGACATCACGGAGACGCTCGCGGAGGCGATGCCGCTGTACCTGGGCATCGTGGTGGGCCTGGCGATCGTGCTGCTGCTGTTGGTGTTCCGCTCCATCATGGTGCCCGTAGTGGCGGGGCTGGGCTTCCTGCTCTCGGTGGGCGCGGCCTTCGGCGTGACGGTGCTGTTCTGGCAGGAGGGCCTGTGGGGCCTGGTGGGCACCCCGGCCCCGCTGATCTCCTTCATGCCGATCTTCCTCATCGGCGTGACCTTCGGCCTGGCCATGGACTATCAGGTCTTTCTGGTCACCCGCATGCGCGAGCACTACACGCACTCGGGCGGGCGCTCGGGCTCGGAGTACACGGCCGTGGAGGAGTCCGTGGTGGAGGGCTTCGTGCGGGGTGCGCGCGTGGTCACGGCGGCGGCGCTGATCATGATCGCGGTGTTCGTGGCCTTCATCGACCAGCCGCTTCCCTTCATCCAGATCTTCGGCTTCGCGCTGGGCATGGGGGTGCTGTTCGACGCCTTCTTCGTCCGCATGGCGCTCGTCCCGGCCACCATGTTCGTGCTAGGCCGCGCCACCTGGTGGATGCCGGGGTGGCTGGATAAGGTCCTGCCCTCCCTCGACGTGGAGGGCTCCGCCCTGGAAAAGAAGATAATAGGTGAGCATGACTGATCTTTCCTTTGACATCGGCACCCGCCTCCCCGACTCGGAGCCGGGCAGGCACGGGCGCACCGGCGTGATCCACACCCCGCACGGGGACATCGCCACCCCGGCTTTCATCCCGGTGGCCACCAAGGCCACGGTCAAGACGCTCACACCCGAGCAGATCCGGGAGACGGGCGCGCAGGCGATCCTCTCCAACGCCTATCACCTGTACCTGCAGCCGGGCCCGGAGATCGTTGACGAGGCCGGGGGCGTGGCGGCCTTCGAGAACTGGCGCGGCCCCACGTACACGGACTCCGGCGGGTTCCAGGTGATGAGCCTGGGCGTGGGCTTCAAGAAGGTGCTGGCCATGGACGTGGCGGACCTGACCCCGCAGGACGTGCGCGCGGCCAAGAAGGAGCGCCTGGCCAAGGTGGACGAGGACGGCGTGGACTTCAAGTCCGTCATCGACGGCTCCGCGCACCGCTTCACCCCCGAGGTCTCCATGCGCATCCAGCACCACCTGGGCGCGGACATCATGTTCGCCTTCGACGAGCTGACCACGCTCGTGGACACGCGGGAGTACCAGGAGGAGTCCCTGGTGCGCACCACGCGCTGGGCGCAGCGCTGCCTCGACGAGCACGACCGCCTGACCCGCCAGCGTTCCCACCGCCCCCCGCAGTCGCTGTGGGGCGTGGTCCAGGGCGCCCAGTACGAGGACCTACGCCGCCGCGCCGCCCGGGACCTGGTGGCGCTGTCCGACGCCGCCGAGGCCCGGGGCCGTCGCGGCTTCGGCGGGTTCGGCATCGGCGGCGCCCTGGAGAAGGGGAACCTGGGCACCATCGTGGGTTGGGTGTGCGACGAGCTGCCCGAGCACAAGCCGCGCCACCTGCTGGGCATCTCGGAGCCGGACGACCTGTTCACCGCCATCGAGGCGGGCGCGGACACCTTCGACTGCGTGGCCCCCACCCGGCTGGGCCGCCGGGGCGGGGTGTACACCCTCGACGGCCGCCTCAACCTCACCAATGCGCGCTTTAAACGGGATTTCCGGGGCATTGACGAAGAGTTCGGGGGTTACGTTTCGCAGAATTATTCGCGCGCCTATATTCACCATTTGCTTAAGGCCAAGGAGTTCCTCGCGGGTACCCTGTGCACCATGCACAACCTGGCCTTCATGGTGGGGCTGGTGGATAATATCCGCGCGGCGATGGCGGCGGGGGAGTACGAGGCCTTCCGCGACGAGTTCCTGGGGCGCTATTACGGCCAGCATTAGCACGCGCCCGCGCCGTGTGAGAAAATGCGCAGGTGGCTAAGCAGCAGACGAGTACAGTCCAGCGCGGTAAGCACCGCCGCCCCGGCGCCCCGGCAGGGGCGCCCAAGAAGTGGTCCACGGCGGTGTCCACGATCTCCGCGGTGATGATGACGCTGGACATCACCATCGTGCTCGTCGCCCTCCCGGCCATCTCGGAGGACCTTCAGCTCAGCCTCTCCGGCGGGCAGTGGGTCATTAACGCCTACTCCCTGGCGTTCGCCTCCCTCATGCTCAGCGTGGGCAGCATCTCGGACCTGATCGGGCGCCGCTCGATCTTCCTCATCGGGCACGTGCTCTTCCTCGGGGCGTCGATAGGCTGCATGTACGCGGACACGGAGACCATGCTCATCGCGGCGCGCGCCGTGCAGGGCGCGGGCGGGGCGCTGGTGTTCGGCACCTCGGTGCCGCTGCTCTCGGACGCCTTCGCGCCCGCGGAGAAGGAGCAGCGCACCAAGGCCATCGCGGTGCTCATGGGGCTCTCGGCGGCGGCGTCGGCCGTGGGGCCGCTGGTGGGCGGCGCGCTCGTGGAAAACGGGCGGTGGGAGTGGATCTTCGCCATCAACGTCCCCATCGGGCTGTTCGTGCTGGTGTCCACGCTGCTGTTCATCCCGGACCTGCACAAGCGGGCGCGCGAGGCCGGAAACACGGAGATGCCGCCCATCGACGTCCCCTCGACGATCATCGCGGCGGGCATGCTCTTTAGCCTCAACTACGGCATCATCTCCGGCCCGGAGCGCGGCTGGACGGACTGGCTGGTGGTCCTGAGCTTTGCCGCCGCCCTGCAACTGGGCGTGATCCTGGCCTGGATCCAGACGTCCAAGGGCGATAACGCCATGATCGACATCCGCCTATTCCGCATCCCCTCCTTTTCCACGGTGGCGTTCTCCGCGTTCGCGGCCCGCCTCTTTAGCTTTGGCATGATGCCGTTCATCGTGCTGTGGCTCTCCGGGCACGTGGGGCTCTCCGCCCTGGAGGTCGGCTACGTGTCCACCACCCTGGCCGGGCCCATCGTGGTGTTCTCCGCCGTGGGCCTGGCGCTGGGCAAAGTGATGCGCCTGAGCTTCGTGCAGGCCCTGGGCATGCTCATCGTGGCGGGCGGCCTGCTGCTGGGCCTCATGGTGCAGCCGGACTCCAGCTGGCCCGCGCTGGTGCCCTCCTACGTGGTCATCGGCATCGGCACCGGCATCATGCTGCCGCACCTCATGGACCTCGCGGTCTCCGTGGTGCCCCGGGAAAAGACGGGCACCGCCTCCGGCATCGCCAACACCTCCCTGCCTCTGGGCACCAGCTTCGGCGTGGCCCTCTACGGCGCCTACCTTGCCGACCACGTGGAGGACGGCATGGAGGGCGTGCCCGCGCAGATCGTTGAGGCCACCGAGGGCGGGCGCTTCGACCTCGTGGACCAGTTCGCCCCCCAGCTCGGGGCGCTCGCCCGCGAGGTATTCGTGGAGGGCCTGCACGGGATCTTCGTGATGGCCGCCGTGTTCGCCGTGGTCGGCGCCGCGGCCTGCGTGGCGTTCATCCGGGAGAAGGACATCCGGGCGGCCGAGCCCGAGGAGGCGTCGGCCGGAACCGGAGGCCCGGGGGGCGTTGGCAGCGTCGGCCCGCAGGGCGCAGGTTCCGTCCTGACCGATACAGCCCCGGGGGCCGAGCTGGAGGTGGCGGCGGTGGCCCCCGTCCCCGCCGTGGCGCGCCCGGTGGGCCGCGCCGAGCTTGCCGCCCGCGCCCGCCAGCGCCTTAATAGTTCTCGTGGCGCTTGATCCAGCCGATCGCCGCGTAGGTGACCGGCAGCAGGATCACCTCCAGGGCGGTCTTCCAGGCGAAGCCCACCAGGAGGTAATTCAGGCCGTCGCCCCAGGTGGCGATCCCGATGACGGGCGCGGCGATCAGGCAGAACAGCAGCGTATCGCCAAACTCCCCGACCACGGTGGAGCCCAGCAGGCGGGCCCACAGGCGCCCCTCCCCGGTGCGGCGCTTCAGGGCCACCAGCACGTAGGAATTGAGGAGCTGGCCCACCAGGTACCCGGCCAGGGAGGCCAGGACGATCTGCGGCACCAGGCCAAGTACGAGGGAGAACTCCTCTTGGTGTGGGTAGAAGTCCGCCGCGGGCAGGGCGATGGCCAGGTAAAAGGACGCCACCGCCAGCAGCGTGACGCCGAACCCCGTGAGGATCGCGCGCCGCGCGGCCGCGAAGCCATAGCACTCCGCCAGGACGTCCCCGAGCACGTAGGCCAGGGGAAAGAGGAAGAACGCGCCGTCCGTGATCAGCGGCCCCAGGGCCACGCCCTTGGTGGCGGTGATGTTGGAGATGAGAAACACCGCGACGAAGAGCGTCACGATCACCGGGTAGAACGACCGCTGGATGGGAATGAATCTGGGTTCTGTGGAGTCTGTCACGGTGTCCCATGCTGCCATAGGGGTGCCAGCGCCGGGGGAAGGGCGGGCGCGCCGGGGGAGGCGGCACCCCTTGGGGCGCGGCGGGTGTCGGGGTGTGCGGTGGCCGTAGGGGTGCCGCCTCGGGGCTCTCGACGCCCCGCCTCCCGCCACTGGCACCCCGTGCGTCGGTGGCGCGCCGCGAGGCGCGAGCAGGTCCTGCCGATAGGGCCGCCACCGGGGGCGCGACGTATCCTGGCGAGCATGGACGCCACCATCACGCAGCCGAGCCCCCTGGAGCACAATGAGCGGGGGGCGGGGCGGTACGCGCCGTCGCCAAGCGGGGACCTGCACTTTGGCAACCTGCGCACCGCCGTGCTGGCGTGGCTCTTTGCCCGGCGCACGGGGCGGCGCTTTTACCTGCGGGTGGAGGACATCGACACGCAGCGTTCCTCGGTGGAAAGCGCGCGGCGCCAGATCGAGGACCTTAAGGCCCTGGGCCTGGACTTCGACGGGGAGCCCACCTACCAGTCCGACAACACCAGCGCCTACGAGGCGGCGCTGCGCGCGCTCACGGAACGCGGGCACGTGTTCGAGTGCTACTGCTCGCGCAGGGACATCCAGGAGGCCGCCCGCGCCCCGCACGCGATCCCCGGGCGCTACCCCGGCACCTGCCGCGACCTGCCCGACGGCGAGCGCGAGCGGCGGCGCATGGAACTCATGGCGCAGGGCCGGGTCCCCGCGCTGCGGCTGCGCGCGGAGGCGCGGCGGTGGCGGGTGCGCGACGGCTTCCTGGGCGACTACTCGGGGGAGGTGGACGACTTCATCCTGCGCCGCGGCGGCCAGCAGCCCGACTGGGCCTACAACCTCGCGGTGGTGGTGGACGACGCCGCCGCGGGCATCGACCAGGTGGTCCGCGGCGACGACCTCGCCTCCTCCGCGCCCCGCCAGGCCTACCTCGCGCACCTGCTCGGGTTGCCCGCCCCCGGCTACATACACGTGCCGCTCGTGCTCGGGCCCGAGGGCAGGCGGCTGGCCAAGCGCGACGGCGCCGTCACCCTGCGTCAGATGCTTGCCGACGCCCCCGTGGCCCAGGTGGTCTCGCGCCTCGCGGCCTCGGTGGGGGTGGAGGGCTGCGACTCCCTGGCGGGGCTGCTGGAGGAGTTCGATCCGGGGGCGGTGCCGAGGGAGGGGTGGGTGTGGAAGTAAAGAAGGGATGCCCGGGGAGCCGATAGACCCCGCGTGTGCGGGGAGCAGTCAAACGTGAAATGACCTATGGCTCATCCCAGCTAGCCGCAGGGAGCCCCAGACTCATCTATGTCTAGCATGATCTAGTTTCGCCTGAAAGTTGAGATGGTGACCGCCTGCCATCGGCAGGCAAGGTAAAATATTGAACTAGGTATTTCTGTGTAGAGCGATAACGTGTATGCTGGTGGGGACAGTAGGGGGCTCTATGGCATATCTGGAGAGGAGCCTCGGTGGGTAGTTTTTATGGAAGGAAAAATCTTACATGGCAAGAATCGCGAAAGTATGCCTCCTTGCACTCTTGGTTCTGGTGGTACAGATTGCTCAGGCGCCTCCGGTATTTTAGAGAAATTAGGTAAATACTGCGATGGGGTATCGTATCATGTTGGAAGGAGGTTGAACTGGTGCAGTGTGTTAGGAGGAGCAAGATAGATATGTCTTGCGATGGCGTTGCGCCGTTGCCCCAGGTCGAGGCCCTCTGGGCCAAGTCCGGTGACGAGACCGGCTGGCTTTCCCTTCCCCAGCACATGCTGGACGCGGCCTGCGTGGCCGGGCAGGTCTGGGATGTCTGGCTGGCCGATCCAGTGCGGGCCCTCATCGCGGAGAAAACCGGGTTGAGCGAGCGGGAGGCCCGCGCCCTGGTGGCGTGGCTGGCGGGTGTTCACGATGTAGGCAAGGCAACCACGCAATTCCAGTGCCTGATCGAGCCGAGCGCTGAGCACGCCCACATCGTCGAGGGGGTCCGCGCCGCGGGCTTTTCCCTCGCGCAAAGCCTGAAGGAAAAGAAGCTGCGGCACGAGCTGGCCTCTGAGGTCATCCTGGGGGCGTGGCTGGAGGAGCGGGGAGTTGAGAGGAAAAGGGCGTCCTCGATCGCGCAGATCCCGGGGGCGCATCACGGGGTAGCCACGGACCCTCGTCTCCTCGGGGAGGCTAAGGCTCTGGTGGCGCGGCACGCGGAGCCCTGGAGGGCGGCGCACGGCGAGCTGATCCGCCGGATCGTGGAGGCCACGGGGATCACACGGGAGGCGCTGCTCAGGGTGCACCGCCTCCATGCCCCTATCCAGCAGGTTCTCACGGGTCTGGTGGTCATGGCGGATTGGATCGCCTCGAACTCGCAGGCCTTCCCGATGGTGGTCTCCGGCAGCCAGGAGGAACGCACCCGGCGTGGGATGGACGCCGTGGCCCTCACCGCCCCGTGGCGGCCGCGATCCCCGGGTGCGCTCACCACGGATGATCTCGTTGACGCCTACTATCGAGCCTCCTTTGGCTGGCCCGAGGGGTATGAGGCGCGCCCCGTCCAGCGGGAGATGATGAGGGTGCTGGACGAGGCGGAGGGACCGGGCCTTTTCATCGTGGAGGCCCCCACGGGCGAGGGCAAGACGGAGACGGCGCTCGCCGCGGCCCAGATCCTCGCCGCGCGCACCGGCGCGCAGGGGGTGGTGTTCGCGGCCCCCACGATGGCGACCGCCAACGGGCTCTTCGAGCGCGTGCTGGAGTGGGCGCAGGGGGCGTCGCCCACGGAGGTGACCTCGATGTACCTGGGGCATTCCAAGAGCGGTCTGTCGGAGGCCTATCGCAACATCGGGGAGGACTTCGGAGGCGAGCACGGTGCGGTGGTGGCCACCCAGTGGCTCAGGGGAAACAGGCGCGGGGTGCTCTCGAACTTCGTGGTGTGCACGGTGGATCAGGTGCTCATGCTGGCGCTTCAGGCCAAATACTCCATGCTGCGCCACGTGGGCCTGGCGGGCAAGATCATCGTCGTCGATGAGGTCCATGCCTATGACGCATACATGAGCTCTTACCTGGGCAAGGCGCTGGAATGGCTGCGGTACTACGGGGCCTCGGTGATCCTCATGAGCGCCACCCTGCCGGTGCAGCAAAAGGCGGCGCTGGTTCGCGCCTACGGGGGAACGAGCGAGTTGCGTAGGGAAGGGGAATACCCGCTGCTCACGGTCGTCGATAATCAGGGCGTGCGGGAATACCCGGTGGCGGCCCGGCCCACGGAGATTCATGCGCAGGTGGCGCTGCTCGCAGACGAGGACCTCATCCCCCTGCTGGCTGACGGCGGGTGCGCGCTCGTGGTGTGCAATACCATTCGCCGCGCGCAGGAGACGTACGCGGCGCTCAATGAGCGCTACCCCGGCGAGGTGGAGCTGCACCACGCGGCCTTCATGGCCTCGGATCGGGCGAAGAAGGAGGACGCTCTGCGCGCGGCACTGGGCCCGAGGGCACGCCGCGGGGAGGGGAGGCCCGAGCGGCGCATCGTGGTGGCCACGCAGGTGGTGGAACAGAGCCTGGACATCGACGCGGACGTCCTCATCACGGACATCGCGCCCATGGACCTGCTCATTCAGCGCGTGGGCCGCCTGCACCGTCACGCCCGCCCCGAGGAGGATCGCCCGCGCCGATGGCGCCAACCCCAGGTGTTTATCCGAGGAGTGGTGGAGCGGGAGCCGGTGCCGCGCTTCGAGAGGGGGACGGAGGCGATCTACGATCCCGCCCTGCTGCTGGCCACGATGGCGGTGCTGGAACGTGGCGTGTTGAGCGAGGGCTTGCGCCGCCCCGACGACATCGCCCCGCTCGTTTACGCCACCTACGACCCCGAGGCGGAGGCACCGAAAGCGTGGCGGGAGGCGTGGGACGCCGCGCGGGCTCAGAGCGCCGAGGCGCGGAAGCGATCCGAGCATCGCGCCGGGTTATACCAGGTGCCGGGCGTTCACGCCGCGGCGAGGTTCCACTCCCTTTTCCGGCGTTATCACAGGGGAGAGGCGCGCAAGGGGGAGGAGGCGGGCGTGGCGCAGGTGCGCGACGCCGACCCTTCCATCGAGGTCATCCCCATCATGGGCACCGAGTACGGGTACCGGCCGCTGGGGTACGAGGGAGCGGAGATCGCGGAGGGCGCTACCCCCGAAGGCCCCCTGGGTCTGCGGCTCGCGCGTAACACCCTGCGCCTGCCCGCGAGATTAACCAGGTACGAAAGGGACTTTGAGCGGGTGATCGACCAGCTCGAACGGGAAACCCCCGTGGGCTGGCGGAAAAGCCACCTCCTCAAGGGGCAGGTGGCCCTGGTGCTTGACGAGAACCGGGAGGTCGATCTGGCGGGAACGCGGCTGCGCTATTCGGAGGAGTTGGGTTTGGAACAGGTAAGAAACGAGGAGGCATGAGTATGACGAGGCGGACGTTCTCGCTGCTCGACGAGCCCTGGATCGCGTGCACGCTTCACGATGGCTCCGAGGCTCTGCTGAGCATGAGGCAGATCTTCGACGGCGAGCGCGCCGTGGCGGGGCTGCGTGGGGATTCCCCGGCGCAGGACTACGCGGTGTTGCGCCTGTTGTTGGCGGCGTACTGGCGGGCGCACCGGGGTGACGACGAGGTGACGCGGGGCGAGATCTACGTACACGACGAATGGTTCGAGGCCGAGTGGGACCGGGCGCGGGAGAACCGAGCCGACACCGCCGTGCTGGATTACCTGGAGCGCTACCGGGATCGCTTCGATCTGCTCCATCCGGTGCACCCCTTCATGCAGGTGGCTGACCTCCACACGGAGAAGGGAACGCGCTCGGAGGTGCGCCGCATCGTGCCGGAGGCGGAGGCGCAGTACTTCACCATGCGGGCGGGGCGGGCCCGGGAAACCCTGAGCTTCGCGGAGGCCGCCCGCTGGCTCCTGTACACCCAGGCCTACGATTACTCCGGGATCAAGTCCGGCGCGGTGGGTGATCCCCGGGTGAAGGGGGGCAAGGGGTACCCCATCGGCACGGGATGGACGGGCATGACGGGCGGCACCGTCCTCGTCGGGAGCACGCTGCGGGAGACGCTGGTGCTCAACACCACCCAGGGCTGCCTGATCGACGAGGCGAGCCGCGTGGACGAGGCGGCGTGGGAGCGCGAGCCCGACGGGGCCGCGCAGCGCGAACCCACGGCGGAGGCCGTGTATCCCAAGGGCCCCGCGGACCTTGCCACGTGGCAGTCGCGCCGGGTGCGGCTCTTTCACGACGGGGAGAGGGTCACCGGGGTGCTGGTGAGCAACGGGGATCGGATCCCGGACGCGGGGGCCAACATTGAGAGCGATCCCATGACCCCGTACCGCTATAGTGCCAACAAGTCCAAGCGGGACCTCGACGTGTATTACCCGCGCCCCTTTGACTCGAACCGCACCATGTGGCGTTCCCTGGAGCCGCTGATAGCCCTGGAAAGCGACCCCGGATTCACGGACAAGAACAAGGCACCCCGGCGCCCCGAGACGTTGACCCAGCTGGCGGACCTCAACGAGAACATGGGCATTGCCCCGGATTGGGCGAATATCCAGATGGTCTCCGTGGAGTACGGACCCCAGGCCTCCTCGGTGGCGGAGGTGGTGGCGAGCGGAATAGAGATCCCCGTGGCGCTGCTGCGGGAGGACGCCAGCACGCAGCGCCGCCTGGTACTGGATAACGCCAAGGCCACCCTGGACGCGGCCGTGGCCCTGGGCTCCTTCGCCGGGCAGCTCCTGGTGGCCGCCGGCGGGGAGTACGAGTTTCAGGCGCCGCCCACGGATACCCTGCTGGCCCGGTTGGAGATTCCCTTCCGGCCATGGCTGCGCGATCTCGCCGGGGCGGACATAGAGGAGCGAGCCCAGCGCTGGCAGCGCTACGTGCGCCAGCGGGTGCTCGCGGATGCCCGGGTGCTCGTTCAGGGCGCGTCCCCACAGGTGCTCGTGGGGAGGACGAGCGTGGTGACCACCGAGGGGGACACGCCGTACGTCAAGTCCGCCCATACCGCGTGGCGGGCGTTGACGAAGCGACTCGATGAGGTACTCCCCGCTACCAAGCGGGTAAAGGAGGAGAAGCGATGACGGATAACCTGAGCGTGGCCGTGGGGGAGACGGCAGCGTGGCTTCAGAAAAATGTGCTGAGCGGAAGAGGGGATCGGGAGGAGGCCCGCGCCCGGGCTACGCTGGCGCAGCTGCGCCGCAACGTGGGGCGCCCGCCGGAGAGCGATCCCCTGGGTCTGTCCCGGGTGCTCATGGCGTTGCACCCCGCCCTCGACGCCGACCTCGTGGGCAGGGGGGACGCCGCCACCGCCTCGGAGCGCGCCGCCTACCACGCGATTACCTTCTTCTCCCTGCACATGCAGAGCGCGAGGGAGCCGATGCACGTCCCGGAGAAGTCCTTTGCCGCCGCCTGCGGTCAGATGTATCGGGGTAACGCCTCGGGTTCCTTCAAGCCCCGCTTCGACGCCATGGTGCTCTCGCGCAACGAGTACTCGCGCCTGCACCACATGCGCTCTCTCATCACCATGCTGCGGGGCGCGCGGATCGGCTTCGACTACGGACGCTTGGCCTTCGACCTGCGCTCGTTGGAGAACCCGGCGCGGCGCAAGAAAACGCTCATGCGCTGGGGGCGCGACTTTGCGTGGATCCCCACCGACAGCGAAGAAACCCCCGAAAACCAGTAAGAAAGGAATCAACCCCATGCCCATCACCATCGACATTCACGCCCTGCACACCCTCCCGCCCAGCCTCATCAACCGGGATGACACCGGCGCGCCCAAGTCCGCGATCTTCGGCGGGGTGCCGCGCCAGCGGGTGTCCTCCCAGGCGTGGAAGCGCGCCATCCGCAAGGACTTCGAGGAGAACTGGGACGCCTCCCGGGTGGGGTACCGCACCAAGCGGGTGGTGTCCAAGATCGTGGAGGCCATCCAGGACCGCGCGGGTGAGCAGGAGTGGCCGGAGGAGCGCGCCACCGCCGCCGTGGAGGCCGTGTTCAAGACCCTGAAGATCAAGCTCACCGAGCCCAAGATCGACCCCAAGACCGAGCCCAAGGCCGACCCGGCGGGCGCGGACGAGGAGACCCGCAAGCGCCTGGCGGAGACGGGCTACCTGCTCTTTGTCAGCCCGCGCCAGGTGGAGAGCCTCACGGAGGCGATCATCGCGGCGGAGGCCGGGGGCACCAAGATCGCCAAGAAGAACGCCCAGGCGCTGTTCAACCAGGAGCACAGCGTGGACATCGCCATGTTCGGCCGCATGGTGGCCGACGACCCCCACTACAACGTGGACGCCGCCGTGCAGGTGGCGCACGCGCTGGGCATTCACCCCTCGGAGCCGGAGTTTGACTTCTTCACCGCCGTGGATGACCTCGCGGAGGACGAGCAGGAGACCGGGGCGGGCATGATGGGCACGGTGCAGATGATGTCCTCCACCCTGTACCGCTTTGCCACCATCGACCTGGATTCCCTGGCCGAGAACCTGGGGGATCGGGAGGCCGCCGTGACCGGTTCCGTGCAGTTCCTCAAGAGCTTCGTGGAGTCCCTGCCCACCGGCAAGCAGAACACCTTTGCGCACAATACCCTGCCGGAGTTGGTGTACGTGGTGGTGCGCGATACCCGTTCGGTGTCCCTGGTCAACGCCTTCGAGCAGCCGGTGCTGGAGGGCACCGAGGGCCGCCGCGCGGAGGGTGCGGCCCGCCTGGCCAAGGAGGCCGAGCAGATCGAGAGCGCTTATGGCTTCAAGCCCCTGGCCGCCTACGTGACGGGCCTGGGCGATCTGCCGGGGAAGTTCGAGGGCATCGCGCGACGGGTGACCCTGCCGGAGCTTGGCGACGCCCTGCGCGCGGCGCTGACCGCCGAGGGGGCGTGATGCCCTCCACCTTGCTGCTCAAGCTGAAGGGCCCCATGCAGTCCTGGGGCGACCGCAGCCGCTACAAGATCCGAGCCACCGGACAGGTGCCCACCAAGTCCGGGGTGATCGGGCTGCTGGCCGCCGCCCAGGGGCGCAGGCGCACCGACCCCGTCGAGGATCTCGCCCGCCTCACCTTCGCGGTGCGCGTGGACCAGCCGGGCAACCTGCTGCGCGATTACCAGACGGCCCAGCCCTGGCAGAAGAACCCCAATGCGGACGCCAGCCTGGTCACCCGCTACTACCTCAGCGACGCGCTCTTCGTCGCGGCCGTCGAGAGCCCCCGCCGGGAGGTGCTGGAGGGTCTGGAGGCCGCGCTGCGCCGCCCGCGCTTCCCGCTGTTCCTGGGGCGTCGGTCCTGCCCCGCCCCGCCGGACCTGGTGATCGGGATCGAAGACGTGGGCGCGGTGGAGGCGCTGCGCGCCCTGGAGTGGCAGGCCGACGAGCGCCACCGTAAGGAGCGTGCCAAGGAGGTGCTGCTGCCCATCTACCGCGACGGCCTGCCCACCGAGCCCGGAGTGCAGCGTCAGGACGTGCCGCTGTCCTTTTCCCAGGAGCACCGCCGCTACGGGTGGCGCACCGTGGTGGAGGAGCCCGGCGTCCCGGTGGAGAACCCGAAGGGCCGGGACACGGATTCCTACTGGGAGGCGGTGATCTCCGCGTGACCACCTTCACCAAGGTGCTGCTCAACCCGCAGCGGCGCGGCGCGCGCACCCTCCTGCTCAATCCCCAGGCCATGCACGCCGCCGTGCGCTCCGCCTTCCCCCCGGACATCTCCCAGGAGGATGCCCGCGTGCTGTGGCGGGTGGATCACCGGGGGCATGAGCACGCCCTCTACATCGTGGGCCCGGAGAAGCCGGACGCCTCGAACATCGTGGAGCAGGCGGGCTGGGATACCCGCCCCGCACAGAGCGCGGACTACGCGCCCCTGCTCGGCTCGCTCCTGCGCGGGCAGCAGTGGCGCTTCGAGCTGGTGGCCAACCCCGTGAAGTCCTCCCGGGCGCAGGGTCAGCGCGGCAAGATCATCCCGTTGGTGGGGCAGGGGCAGGTGGAGTGGCTGGTCAAGCGCGCCCCGGAGGCGGGGTTTAGGCTTCTCGACGCCGCCACTACCGGCCAGGAGAACCTGCGTTTCCGGCGCGGCCGGGGGAGCAACCACGTGATCCTGCGCACCGCGCGCTTCAGCGGGGTCATGGAGGTCGAGGACGCGGACAGGCTGCGCGCCACGCTCACCCACGGCATCGGCCGCGCCCGGGCCTACGGCTGCGGGCTGCTCACCCTCGCGCGGCCATGACCACCCCCAGCGAGGTGCCGCTGGAGCGCCAGGAGCTCGCGCGGATGGAAAACCGCCTGTGCTTCCTCTACGTCGAGCGGGCCACCCTCCACTGCGCCGACAACGCCCTGACCATCACCGACAAGCGCGGCGTGGCGCACGTGCCCGCCACCGCGCTCGCGGCGCTCCTGCTGGGCCCCGGCACCAAGGTCACGCACAAGGCGATGGCCCTGCTTGGCGACGCCGGTTGCTCCATCCTCTGGGTAGGCGAGCGGGGCGTGCGGTACTACGCGCACGGCCGCCCGGCCGCCAAGACCGCGCGCATGGCGCAGCGGCAGGCGCGCGTGGTAACCAACCAGCGCACCCGACTTCACTGCGCGCGGGCCATGTACGGCCTGCGCTTCCCCGGCGAGGACGTCCAGGCCCTCAGCATGGCGCAGCTGCGCGGGCGCGCGGATGAAAAGAATCTACGCCGAGCACGCCCGGCGCACCGGGGTGGCCTGGACCAGGCGCAACTACGACCCCGCGGACTTTGACTCCGGCGACCCCATCAACCGGGCGCTCACCGCCGCCAACGCCGCCCTGTACGGCATCGCCCACGCCGTGATCGTGGGCCTGGGCTTCATCCCCGCCCTGGGCGTGGTGCACACGGGAACCGACCGTTCCTTCGTGTACGACATCGCGGACCTGTACAAGGCCGAGGTGACCATCCCCGCCGCCTTTGACGCCGTGGCCGCCGCCATCCAGGAAGGCTGCACCGAGAGCGCCCCACTCACCACCGACGTGCGACGCCGCATCCGCGACAGCGTGGTGCGGCTGCGCCTGATGGAACGCATGGTCAAGGACCTCTACGCGCTCATGGGCGTGGCCGAGGACGAGGACCTCCTCGACGTGGAACTCAAGCTCTGGAGCGAGCTCGAGGTGATCGCCGCCGGGATGAACTGGGGAGAAGACGTGGGGGAATACCCATGATGGTCCTGGTAGTAACCGCCTGCCCCGCGGGTCTCCGCGGCGACCTCACCAGGTGGCTCATGGAAATATCCCCAGGCGTGTTCGTGGGGAACCCCACCGCGCGGCTACGCGAGAGCCTATGGGACCGCACCGTGACGCTGGTCAAGGACGGGCGGGCCCTGCTGGTGTACAGCGCCCACAACGAACAGGGAATGGAGTTTAGGACGCACCGCCACGACTGGCAGCCCACCGACTACGAAGGGCTCACACTCATGCTGCGGCCCCACGCCAAGCCGCCCGAGGCCAGGCGCAGGACGGGGTGGAGCACGGCGAGGAACATGCGCCGGGCACGGAGGTGAAGGCAGCGGTGGGGCGGTTGATTGGCGCGAACCGTTGGTGCGGCCAGGGCAGTGGAGGGGCGTGAAGGGAAGTTGTAGCTAGAATAAGGAATCGGCTCTTGTTTCTGCTGGTCAGGAAGTGTGTTCCCCGCGTATGCGGGGGTGAGCCGCACTCCTCACCCCAGCCGAATACACCGCCGCCGTGTTCCCCGCGTATGCGGGGGTGAGCCCTCCCGGGCCTGGTGGTGCTTCGTGACCTCGTAGTGTTCCCCGCGTATGCGGGGGTGAGCCCACCCTCCCGCACACCGCGCACCGCAACCGCGCGTGTTCCCCGCGTATGCGGGACCCGGTACTGCCTGAAACGAATTTTCTAACACTACCTGGCCGCATGCGCTACGGTTTGTGGACCTGGGAAAGGATGCCCGGGGACTTGGGTACATCCGGGTTCCCGGCCACAGGGTGTGCACGTTCTTCCTCATGTTGGCTACCTATGGCGTGGTGTATGTCAAGGACGCGAAGAAGGCGAAGCACTCGGAGCGCGCACGGTATCATGACAACTGCATGTGTGGTGCTAGGGGGGTGTCCAGCGACGCCGACGTGCCCTGATCGTCAAAGACCTGGAGGCTAAGTGGTACGAGGTGGCTCACACCGACCGTAGACCTGTGGCAGATCAAAGGGAAGCATGGCAAGAATATGTTCAGAAGAAACACCGCGCTATGTGGCGACCAACTAGTTACATCAGCCTAGACCGCGCCACACCGGTAGGAGAACCTCGCGGATACCGTACACAGCAGCCCAGCCTGGCGAGCGTCCGGAAGAATACTCGTGATACTGGGCAATGGGATGAAGGATCAAGCAAGCAGCAAAAAGAGGATCGCGCCGCCGAAAAACGGGTAGCTCAATGGATACTCGAATCGGGCGCCACTACGGTTCAGCAAGTCCATGAGGTAGATCGCTCAATGCCTGATTTCCTTGTGGATGGCAGCACCCCTGTAGAGGTGAAACGAGTCGTGTCCTCAACTAGCATCCAGAAACAAGCACGCCGTGGCTTGAAGCAATCGAGCTGCGTCGTCATGGACGCACGCGAGGCCTCTATCTCATTGGAAGAAGCACAAGAAGGCATGCGTGCAGCGATTCGGAACTATGGCGGGGATCTTGACAGGATCACTGTCATTGGGGACGATTTCGTCTTATCATGGCCGTAGAAAGGAGGCCGTAATGTCTGCAGAGGTATATTTGACCGCTTCGGCACCTGGCCTGACTGTCGAACAGGTACAGCAGGCCGTGCTGTCTCAATCCCAGGCGCACGCTCGCGATGGAGTGATTCATCTGGGGGAAGCCTACATGACGGTAGAAGAAGCCGATCCTGGAGAAATTTGGATCGATCTCCTGAACCATGACGGCGACAACAGCGAAGAGGCTTTCCGAGCCTTTGACTCCGTCTACGCCTATCTAGCTCAGACAACGTCTTGGGACCTGTGGACGGGATATGACGACGTCCCCGCACTGTGCGAGCGTACTGGCGTAGCCATGAAGCACAGACCCCTTTTGGCCCGAGCCAGCTAAACATCCTCACTGTCTAGTTAGGTAGACGCGCCAGGTTCGACTCCCGGGCGAGGCACTACACCCCTAGCTAAACCCCGATCACCGTCATGGTGGCCGGGGTTTAGTCATGCGCGGGTGGAAGCACCACGGCCCTACTCGCGCCAGGGGAGGGGCGGACCCCATAGCCACCCCGCCTTTGTAGTGGGGGAGAAGAAAGAGAGACCATGACCACCGAAACCACCGAGGCCCCGGACACTCCCACACCGGACCAGGCCGACACGAGAGACTACCAGCCCGGCCGCCCAAGAGGATCTGGACCGCATCGTCGAGGCTCGTCTAACCCGCGAGTGCGCACGATACCGCGACTATGGCGAGTATAAGATCAACGCTGCCAGGTACGACGAAGTCCAGGAAGCCAAGCAGGCCGCAGAATAGAAGACCGCAGCGTATTACCCCCATCGGCTGGCTGAGCAATGAGCTTCGTCAGCGCTAACCTTTCCCGCGTTCTCTACATAGAAGGGTTTGTGTTTATGCGGAAAGTTATTGGTTGTAGAGGATTCTTTCATTTTTAGTCGGGCAGTGGACATGGCGGAGAGTTAGGCAGGGAAGAAATGCCCTTGTATCGCCGCCGTCCTCCAAGTGCTCAGCCTGGCAATCCAGATCAGCGAGTGGAGACGGGGCTGCCCCAAGGGCAGGTACCGCAAGCGGTGACACAAAGATTCCCCGGTTTAGGAAACCTAACCATCCTGAACCGGGGAATCACCCCTACCCTAACCCTCGCCAGAGAGGAAACACCATGCGCACACGTTGAATAACCCCCTACCACGCCCCTTACCGCCGTGAGCCTTGCCGCTCTCGCCAGCGCCCCCGCAGCTGGACGCTTATCTCAGAGGGGTGCCCTGGCCGTCACCGCCGCCTTTGACACTTACCGGGTTACGGCCGATAAGGTTGGCCATCACCGAGTATTGGACAACCGTGCAGGACACCTGAACCGCCTACACCTTGTGCGGCCACGTTTCTGTCATTCTTCGGGGAAGAATCATAGGAAGAGCATAATCTTGCCGCAGCGTGCCAGCTGTAAACCAGCAGCCCCTACTGGAGACTGTCTGTGCCGCCAGAGTATCCCAAATTCGGCGCCCAAACTGTTGCATAAATTATTCTTCCACCCCCAGCGCCTCCCACACCGGCCCGAGCTTGGTCTCGGTCTCGAGCACCTCGGCCTCGGGGTCGGAGTCGGCCACGATGCCTCCTCCGGCGTGGGCGAGCGCCGTGGAGCCGCGGACCACGGCGCCGCGGATGGATACGCGCCATTCGCCGTTGCCGTGTTCGTCCGCCCATCCCACTGCGCCCGCGTAGAAGCCGCGGTGGGGCTCGGCGTCTCTCAGTAGTTCTCGGGTCGCGGCGGTGGGGTAGCCGCAGACGGCCGGGGTGGGGTGCAGGGCTGCGACGAGTTCCAGGGCTGTGGCGGGGGCGTCGTCGCGCAGCGTGCCCCGGATGCGGGTGCCCAGGTGCCAGGTGTGCGAGGTGGCGGTGAGCGAGGGGCGCTCCGGGACGTCGAGGTCGGCGCACCAGGGTTGCAGGACGCGCCGGATCTCCCGGGTGACGTAGGAGTGCTCCTCGTTGTTCTTCGCGGAGAGCAGCAGCTCCGTGGCCTGGGCCTGGTCCTGTACCGGGTCGAGGCGTCGCGGCGCGGTCCCTGCCAGCGGGTGGGACTCGATGTAGCGCCCGCGCTTGAGCAGCAGGAGTTCCGGGCTGGAGCCCACCAGCCAGGTTCCGGCGTGGGGCGGGCCCGCGCTGGAGAGGTCCGTAAGGTGCGCGTGCCCGGTGCCGGAGCGGGCGAGGAAGCGGGAGAAGAGCCAGAGCGGGTCGATCTCCTCGCGGCAGCGGTATTCCACGGCGCGGGAGAGCACGATCTTCTCGCATGCCCCGGCCTTAATGGCGCGCACGGCCTCGCGCACGCGCCGCGCGTGCTCCTCGGGGCCGGGGTCGTCCGTCCTCTCGACCACCGTGGGGGCCGCGCCGTCGGGCGCGGTGGGTGGCGTGGGGGAGAACCAGAACTGCCTCGGGGTCCACAGCGCGGGCGGCTCGGAGGTGTGGAAGGGGAGCGCCCCCACCACGATCGGAGAGCCGTGGCGCAGGCCGTGCAGCGCCTGATCCACGCCGTGCCACGCGGCGTCGCGCCCCGTGGCGTGGAGCGTGCCGGTGGGGCCGGTGAGCAGAAAGGTCACGGGAGGATCACCCGGTTTTCGTGCCGTAACGCGGCGGGCGGGGCCGGGGGCGTCGAGGGGTGCTCGGGGAGCGGCATGGCAACCTTTCTCTACGTCGTACAAAAGTATGAGGTAAGCCTAGCCTATAGTTCTCCGTGGGGAATAAAGCCCAGGTAATTAGGCGGTCGAAGTTCTTTGCGCCGTGCGCTCGGGGGGCAAAAAGGGTAAGGTTCCACGCCGTGCCTCGTACCCCTGATAACAATCTCACCGCACCATCCTCGCGCGCCCGGCGACGCGCCGTGCCCCGCCAGACGGACATCACGCAGACCCGCCGCTACATCGTCATGGTGGCCATGGCCCTGGGCGGGTTCGGCATCGGCGTCACGGAGTTCGTCTCCATGGGGCTGCTCAGCGACATCGCCGCGGACTTCCACATCTCGGAGGACACCGCCGGGCACATCATCACCGCCTACGCGATGGGCGTGGTCATCGGCGCGCCCCTCATCGCGGCCCTGACGGGGTCGGTGCCGCGGCGTCGCCTCCTGCTCATCCTCATGGCGGCCTTTACCGTGGGCAACGCCCTGACCGTGTTCGCGGGCGTGTACGCCAATTCCTACGGCGTGCTGGTGGTCTCCCGCTTCCTCGCGGCCCTGCCGCACGGGGCGTTCTTCTCGGTATCCGGGCTGGCCACGGCGTCGATGGCCCCCGAGGGGCAGCGCGGCCGCGCCCTGGCCTTCGTGGGGCTCGGCCTGCCCTTTGCCACGGTGCTGGGTGTGCCGGTGGCGCAGGCGCTGGGGCACGCCGTGGGGTGGCAGAGCGCCTACGTGGTGGTCTCCGCGATCGGGCTCGCCACGCTGGCGGCGCTGTGGTTCCTCATGCCGCACATGTCCCGGATGACGCCCACCAGCCCCATGACGGAGCTCGGCGCGCTGAGGCGCGGGCAGGTGTGGCTCTCCCTGGCCATCGGCTCGGTGGGATTCGGCGGGATGTTCGCCGTGTACACCTACATCTCCTGGACCATGACGCACCGCGCGGGGCTCGACCCCAAGCACATGTGGCTGGTGCTGATGGTCTACGGCATCGGCATGGTGGCGGGCACCTGGGTGGGCGGCCGCCTCTCCGACTGGAACCTGGAGCTGGGCATCCTCGTGGCCCTCGGGGCGATCTGCGCCACCCTGCTGATCTTCTACGTGGCCTCCACCAACGCCATCGCGGGGATTATCTGCTTCGGGCTGATCGGCATGTCCGGCTCCACGCTCATTCCCTCCCTGCAGATCCGCCTGATGGACGTCGCCGGGGAGGCCCAGACCTTGGCGGCGGCGCTCAATCATTCCGCGCTCAACATCGCCAACGCCGCCGGGGCCTCCATGGGCGGCGCGGTGATCGCCGCCGGGTACAGCTACTCCGCCCCGGCGCTGGCGGGCGCGGCCCTGGCTCTCGTGGCCGTGGCCCTGTGGTACGTGGCCTTCACCCTGCGACGCCGCGGCGCGGGCAGCTAGGCCGCCGCTCGAAGGGGTGCCATCTCCGGTCCCGCGGGCGCGGAAGCCGGTCGGTGGCACCCCTTCGTGCTTTTCGACGCCCCATCGCTCCACCGAGCGGCAGGTTGGTCCACCCGCTTCAAGGGGTGCCAGTGGGAGGGGAGGGGGCGTCGAGAAGCGGGCAATGGCACCCCTTCGCGTCGGCGCGGCGCGCCCTGCGAACCCGAAGGGGTGCCGCTAGTCGACGCCCCGTCCCCGCCGGGCGGGCACCGGCACCCCTACGGCCGCCGACGACGCCGCCCCCACCGACGCCAAAGGGGTGCCACCGGCCGTGGGCACGCAGCGAGCGGCCCCGAGGTGGCACCCCTAAGCGCCGACACAACCGGCGCACAACCCCCAAAAAGCGCTCAGCCCAGGCGCTCGGCGCGGAGCTTGTCCACCACGGGGATGTCCAGGGGCTCGAGCTCGGCGGGGGCGATCCCCATCGCCCGCGCCAGGAGGAGGTCCGCGAGCTGCGGGTTGCGCGCCAGCACCGGCCCGTGCATGTAGGTGGCCACCACGGAGCCCTGGACGGCGCCCTCGGCGGCGGTCTGGGCGTCGGCGTCGGGCAGCCCCTCGGCCCCGTGACGGTCGCAGTTGCCCATCCCGCGCCGCACGGTGCCCAGGGGGGTGGCGCCGGGGCCGAGCACGGTGGCGCCCATGTGGTTTTCAAAGCCGGTCAGCGGCTCGGTGAGGTCGGCGGTCATCCCGGCCCCGGTGGGGGCGGAGGTGACCTCCCCGATGGCGCGCTTGTGCAGCGCGGTGGTGGTGGCGTCGATGAGCCCTAAGCCGTCCACCACGCGGCCCCCGGCGCGGAAGGACTCCCCGAGCACCTGGAACCCGGCGCAGATGGCCAGGATGGGGCGGCCCGCCTCGGCGGCGCGGGAGAGGCCGCCGTCTGCGAGCAGGTGCTCCGCGGCGAGGATCTGGGCGGTGTCCTCCCCGCCCCCCAGGGTGTACACGTCGAGGCCGGTGGGCACGGCCTCGCCCAGCTTGACCGGGTGGATCTCCGCGCTTAGCCCGCGCATGCGGGCGCGCTGGCGCAGCACGAGGGCGTTGCCGTCGTCGCCGTAGGTGCCCAGTACGTCGGGGAGAATGAGGCCGATGTGCAGCTCGGTCATTTATTTGTCTCCTTTCGTGGCGGCGCGCAGGGCCTTGTTGAGGTCGCGGAAGGCCGTGTAGTTGGCCAGCACCTCCACCCGGCCGGGCGGGCAGGCGCGGATGGCGTCGAGGGGGTCCGGCGTGAGGTCGTGGTGGATGCCCGCATAGAGCAGGCGCACGGCCAGGTCGGTGCCGCGCTCCCCGGCGGCCTTGACGGAGAGGGAGCCGAAGTCCTCGAAGCGCACGTCCCAGAGCCAGGAGAGGTCCTCCCCGTCGGCCACCTGGCCGTTGACGGCGATGACCAGGCCGTCGGCGCTGCGGTCCACCATGGACAGCGCCTCCTGCCACCCGGCGGGGTTCTTGGCTAGCAGCAGGTGCACGTCGCGTCCCTCCAGGTGCACGGTGGAGTAGCGCCCGGCCACGTTGTCCACGCCCTCGGCGGCGGCCACGGCCTCGTCCAGCGGCACCCCCATGCCCGTGGCGGCGGCGATGGCCTGGGCGGCGTTGCCACGGTTGGCGCGCCCGGGCAGGGGCAGCGAGAGGTCGCGGCGCCCGTCGGGGGTGGTCAGCCCCTCCTCGGAGACCGCCCAGGTGGGCTCGGGGCGGCGGAAGGGGCGGCCGTCGGGGAGCGGCTTGACGGCGTACCAGTCGGCGCCGTCGTGGACGATGTGCCCGCCGGTGCGGGGGCAGGAGGTGGCGTCGCCCACCCAGCCCGCCCCGGCGGAGACCCACACGACGTTGGGGGCGTCGTAGGCCACGGAGGTTATCAGGACGTCGTCGCAGTTGGCCACCACGAGCATGTCCGGATGGGCCTCCACGCAGGAGCGCAGCGCGCGCTCGATCTTGTTGATCTCGCCCACGCGGTCGAGCTGATCGCGGGTGAGGTTGAGCAGCACCAGCACCTGGGGGTTCAGGCGGTCCGCCACGGAGGGCACGTGCAGCTCGTCCACCTCCAGCACCACGGAGGCGGCGTCCTTGCCCGCCAGGAGGGCGGAGACGATCCCGGCGTCCATGTTGTCCCCGCCGGAGTTGGTGGCCACGGTGCTGGTGCGGCGCACGGCGGCCGCGAGCATCCGCGTGGTGGTGGACTTGCCGTTGGTGCCGGTGACCAGCGCGGTGGGCCGCCCCGCGCCGAGGTTGCGCATCACGTTGGGGTCGATGGCCTGGGCCACCAGCCCGCCGATCATGCCGCCCGCGCCGCGCCCGGTGAGCCGGGAGGCGGTGGTGGCCAGCGTGGCGGCGGCGGTGGCGGCGGAGGACCGCAGCGTGCGGAGGGCCGAGGATAGATCAGGGCTCATGGGCCCTTACCTTAATAGGCCGCCGCCCTATGCGGGGCCTTGGACCCGCTCCACGGCCTCCAGGAAGGCGGAGTCGCCCAGCAGGGGGATGCCCTTGCGCTGCGCGTGCATGGCCTTTCCCCGCAGCTCGCGCGTGCGGTTGCACACCACCACGGAGGTGGCCCGGGTGAGCTTTTCCGAGTAGTTGAGGCCCGCGCGCGTGAGCGCCGCGATGAGGTCGTCCGGGTCGAGCGCGATCTCCGGGGAGATCACCACCTCCATGCCGGGCAGCAGCGCCCCGCCGGGGCGGTAGGGCCCGGGGTTCTCGTGCACGCGCAGGGCCTGGGCGGCCTCCACGCGCACCACGGAGCGCTGCAGCCCAAAGGGGTCCGCCTTCAGGTCGCCGGGCGCGTACTGCGCCAGGGGCGCGCCCTTGCGCCGCGCGTGCCAGAACAGCGCCGCGAGCAGGGCCGTGGACTCGCGCGTGACCTCCTCTTCCGGGCGCTGCGCCCGGCGTATCGACGCCACGGGGGACTCCGCCTCCATGCCCATCGCGGCGGCCACGGCGGCCAGGCGGGTGTCGTGGAACTCGGCCCCGGCGCGGTGGGCGGTAGCCAGGGTGTCCACGATGCGCTCCGGCTGGGGGACGTGCCCCACGCGCTGCCTGCGCCGCCCCTGGTTGCCCCGGCCGCGCCCCCGCGAGCGGGAGCGGTTGGCGCGGGCCGCGGCGCTCATGGCGCGCTTGGCCTCGGAGACGAGGAAGCCCCAGGTAAGGGGGGCGTCGTGGACGATGAGGGTGCGCCCGTCGAGGAGCCTATCGAGCTTTTTGAGCAGGCCGCTGAAGCGCCGCCCCTGGGCGATCTCCTCCGGGGTTAGCCCGTGATAGTGCACGGGGCCGAGGTTGGTCTGCGGGCCGGGGTTGAGCACCGCGTGGAAGTCCTCCACGGGGGCGCCGTGCTCGTCGCACACCAGGGCGTCGATGGCCACCACCCGGCCGGTGGCGGGGTGGATGCCGGTGGTCTGGAGCGTCAGGACCACGTAGGGGGCTGCGGTGGGGCCGTGCTGTTCGTGCTGTTCGCCGTTGCGGGGGGTCATCGGCTAGTCCTGCGGCCGGAACATGAACCACAGGCTGCCCAGCACCATGAGCATTCCGCCGCCGAGCAGCATGAAGGCGGGGGCGGTGTCGAGGGAGAGATCCGGGGTGACCTTGAAGTATCCGAGCGCGGCCACCGTGATGGCCAGCGCGCCCAGGATCACGCCGATGGCGGGCAGCCACTGGATGCCCTGCTCGTCCGCGTAATCGTCCTCGTAGTCCTCGTATTCGTCCTCCGGCAGGGGCTCCTCGGCGTCCTCCTCGGGGTCTGGGACCACGGGCAGGGTGCCGGTGCTCTCGGCGTCGGCGGCCAGGGCGGTGGCCGCCGGGACCCGCTGGATCTCCGGGAGGGAGTCCTCGACGCCCTCCACCGGCTCGGAGGTGGGCTCCGGCAGCTCCTCGTCCTCCGGCTCCTCCCGGAACTGGTCGCCCAGGCGGGCGTGGGGGTAGGGCAACGGCGGGTAGTCCTCCTCGGGGGCCGGCGCGGGGGCCGTGTCCTCCGGCGCCGCCACGGGCTCTACCGGCTCCACGGGTGCCGCCACCGCCACGGCGGGCACGGCCTCCACCTCGGGTTGCTCGGGCTGCACCGGCTGCCCCGGCTGTTCAGTTTCCGCCTCCTCGGCGGGAGCGAAGTCGGGCAGCGGCTCGGGCTCGGGCAAGCCCGGGGCGTCAGGCACGCGCTGCACCTCGGGCAGGGAGTCCGGCGCGGAGGGCTGCCTGCGGCCCGCCTCCAGGACCTTGGTGCCGTCCGGGTTGAGCGCGAACATCGCCGGGGAGGTGATGGGCCGCAGCTCCTTGTCCGGGCGGGGGGCGAAGGCCTCCATGACCTGCTCGCCGGAGATGGTCACGGCCCAGGCGTGCTCCATGGGGGCGTCGCTGATCACCGGGAGCTCGCCGGTGGCGGGCTGGTAGGGGTCGATGGCCGCCAGGGGGGAGACGGCGGGCTCGAGGTCCTCGTCGGTCATGTCCTGGGCGGACAGGGCGTTGAGCACCACGTAGCGCTCGCCGTCCTTGTCGTAGCAAAACACGCGGGCCACGGGGGTGAGCCCCAGCATCTCGTAGTGCTCCACCAGCAGGCGCACGTCCTGGGAGTCCTCGGGGCTGAGCACGCCCAGGACGTGATTGTCGATCACCGCCACGATGAGGTCGTCCACGATCCCCAGGGTGGCCAGCCAGTGCGAGGGGATGTTGAGGTCCACCAGGCGCTGGGCGTCGCCCCGGGAGATGTCCACGGGGCGGGGGGTGCCCTCGGGGATCATCGCCCACTCCTCCTTGGGCGGGAAGTTGGTGGGCATCACAAAGACCGGGGCGGGGAAGTAGAGGTTGCCGCTGATGCGCCCCGATCCCTGAGCCAGGGAGATCGTGGCGTGCACCTCGGGGATGCCGCCCCGGGTGATGATGTGGTCGAGCTGCGGGTAGGTATCGCGCAGGTTGCGCGGCAGGCGCCCTAGGATGGTCTTTTCGTGGTTAACCAGAAAGCCCCCCGAGGCGCGATCCGGGAGGAGGGTAAAGGTGGTGCGGGTGTAGCCGTCCTGAGCCACCTGGGAGCCAAGAAGCGAGAAGAGGATCGCTTGGCTGCTGCCCTCCACCGGTACGGTGGCACCACCGCCATCGGAAAAGAGTGGCAGCAGATAGGGGGTTTGGCTCATCGACGATTCTCCTCGCGTGCGTCAGGGTCCCTACTAGTTTATTCACCCATAAGGGTATGGCAAGGGACCCGGGGCGGGGCCATCGGCTAAGCCTTATCGGCCCGGTTGACCGCCGAGACGATGGCGCGTACCGACGCCGCCGTGGTCGATCCCGCCACGCCCACGCCCCAGGCGCTCGCGCCGTTGACCTGGGCCAGCACGTAGCAGGCGGCCTCGGCGTCGTCGCCCGCGGAGCGGGACTGCTGGGAGTAGTCCTCCACCTCGACCTCCACGCCCGCCTGCCCCAGCGCCGCGGCGAAGGCCGCCACCGGGCCGTTGCCCTGACCGCGCACCTCGCGGGACTCGCCCCGGTAGCGCACCCGCGCCGTGGCCTGCACGTCCTCCTCGCCGTCGAGGTGCAGGGACTCCACCGCCAGCGGGGCGTCCCGGTCCAGGTACTCGGCGGCGAAGATGTCCCACATGTTCTTGGAGTTCACCTCGCCGCCCTCGGTGTCCGTCACGGCCTGGACCACCTGTGAGAACTCCACCTGGAGGGCGCGCGGCAGGTGCAGGCCGTGGTCGGTCTTCATGATGTAGGCCACCCCGCCCTTGCCGGACTGGGAGTTCACGCGGATCACGGCCTCGTAGTCGCGGCCCAGGTCCTTGGGGTCGATGGGCAGGTAGGGCACCTCCCACACGGTGTCGCGCAGCTCCTCCCAGGCCACCTCCGTGTTGCGCGCGCCTGGGCGCACCGTGGCGGCCAGGGCGTCCAGGCCCTTGTTGATGGCGTCCTGGTGGGAGCCGGAGAAGGCCGTGAATACCAGGTCGCCGCCGTAGGGGTGCCGCTCCGGCACGCGGAGCTGGTTGCAGTACTCCACGGTGGCGCGGATGCTGGGAAGGTCGGAGAAGTCGATCTGCGGGTCCACGCCCTGGGAGAGCATGTTCAGGCCCAGGGTCACCAGGTCCACGTTGCCGGTGCGCTCGCCGTTGCCGAACAGGCAGCCCTCGATGCGGTCCGCGCCGGCCATGTAGCCCAGCTCCGCGGTGGCGATGCCGGTGCCGCGGTCGTTGTGCGGGTGCAGGGAGAGCACGATGGAGTCGCGGCGGGCCAGGTTGCGCGACATCCACTCCACGGAGTCCGCGTAGACGTTGGGGGTGATCATCTCCACCGTGGAGGGCAGGTTGATGATCATGGGGCGCTCCGGGGTGGGCTCCATGATCTCGGTCACGGCGTCGCACACCTCGCGGGCGTAGGTCACCTCGGTGCCGGTGTAGGACTCTGGGGAGTACTCCCAGCGCCAGTTGGTGTGGGGGTAGTCGGCGGCGATGTCCTTGATGAGGCGGGCGGCGTCCGTGGCCAGCTTCTTGATGGCCTCCTTGTCCTTGCGGAACACCACGCGGCGCTGCAGGATCGACGTGGAGTTGTAGAAGTGCACGATCACGTTCTTGGCGCCCTCGCAGGCCTCGAAGGTGCGGCGGATCAGGTGCTCGCGCGCCTGCACCAGCACCTGGATGGTCACGTCCTCCGGGATCATGTCCTGCTCGATGATCTCGCGCACGAAGTCAAAGTCCGTCTGGGAGGCGGAGGGGAAGCCCACCTCGATCTCCTTGTAGCCCATGCGCACCAGCAGCTCGAACATGCGGCGCTTGCGCTCGGGGCTCATGGGGTTGACCAGCGCCTGGTTGCCGTCGCGCAGGTCCACGGCGCACCACTGCGGGGCGGCGGTGATCTTCTTGTCCGGCCAGGTGCGGTCCGGCAGGGTGAAGTCCTCCACCTCCTGCGCGTACGGCAGGTAGCGGTGTGCGGGCATGGGGGAGGGCTGCTGGGTATTCACGGGAGGATCCTCTTCCTTGAGATGGGGGCGTGGCCGACAACAACACTCCGCGACGGGCTGCCGACCATGCTTCAGGGTCAGGATGGATTCCCGCCGCGGCGAATAAGGAGGAGATTCGCTCGCGTGAACATGGTGATCAAGTGTAGCGCATCACATTTGCTTCCACCAGGCGATGCGGGACGCGGAGGGTGGTTTAGCATGTGGCGCGTGACTTCCTTGCGTACCACAGGCACCATCCCCGCCCGGCTCGTGTGGCTGTACGGCCTTATCGCCTTCGCCGCGGGCGCGGCGGTCCGGGTGCTCGCCCTGGCGGTCTTTGCGCAGGTCAACGACTCCCACCTGGGCGACCTCATGACCAAGTGGGACACCGCTCACTACGAGCGCATTGCCGAGAGCGGCTACTTCGACGGCCCCGCCATCGACTCGGTGCCCCCGCAGCAGCGCCTCCTCGCCTTCTTCCCGGCCCTGCCGCTGCTCATGCGCGCGGGCCACGCCCTGACGGGCCTGGACTACGCGGCGGTGGGGATGGCGCTCAACGCGGTCTTTGGCGTGGTCATGGCCGCCGGGGTGGCGGCCATCGCCGCCCGCCTGGGCGCGGGGCGGCGCGGCGCGTTTGCGTCCGCGCTCGTGGTCACCTCCGCGCCCATGGCCATCACCTTCTCCATGCCCTACACCGAGGCCCCCTTCGGGGCGCTGGCGATGTGGTCCCTGGTGGCCATGATGGACCGCCGCTGGCTGCTGGCCGGGGCGCTCATCTTCCTCTGTGGCTTCGTGCGCCTCACCGCGGTGGACCTCGCGGCCGTGTTGGCCGTGATGGTGCTGCTGCGCGCCCGCACCCAGTGGCGCGCCTGGGCGGGGCTGGCGCTAAGCCCCCTGTCCGCCCTGGGCTACGTGTGGTGGGCCTCCCGCCACACCGGCGAGGTGGGCGGGTACTTTGGCCTCCAGAAGGAGGGGTGGCACACCGGCGTGGACTTCGGCGCGGCCAGCGTCAGGTTCGCCTGGAACACCCTGCTGGGCAGCCAGGAGCTGGGGTACTTCCTCAGCGTGGCGGTGATGATCGCCGCGGTGGCGGCCCTGGCGCTCACCTGGAACAGGGCACCCATGCCGATGTGGCTGCCCGTGTGGCTCTTCGCGGCCGCCCTGAGCGCCAACATCCTGCTCTCGGACGGCATCATGCATTCGCGGCCCCGCCTGCTGCTGCCCGCCGCGATCGCGCTGGTGCCCCTGGTGCTGGGCTGGGAGAGGCGCGCGAGCGGTCGGGCGCTGGCCTGGGGCCTGAGCGCCTGGGTGCTGGTGGGGGCGTGGTTCTCCGCCTACATGCTCGCGGTGTTCCCCTGGGCGATCTAGGGGCGCGGCGCCCCTCGGGGCCGTCGGCCCCGGCCCTGCCTACCCCACCCCGCGCCGGGAGAGCACCACGGTGGAGGCGATCATGGCCAGCAGCGCCACCCCCATCAGGGACCAGCCCAGCGCGGTGGTCACCTGGAAGCGCTCCCCCAGCACCGCGTAGCCCAGGCTGAAGGCCACGATGGGCTCCGTGATAGTCATGGCGGGCAGGGAGTTCTTGAGTGCCCCGGCGTTGAAGGAGTACTGCTGCACGATGGTGCCCAGCGTGGCGCCCAGGATCAGGCCGTAGGTCTCCCAGTTGGTGATAAGCCCCATGACCGACCCCTGGAGGAACACGTCCACCACGGCCTTGGAGAGCACCGCCACGTAGCCGAAGAGCGCGCCGGTGACTACTCCGAGCAGGAGGGCCTTGTGGCGGCGGATCTGGAGCTGGGCGAGCCGCTCGATGAGCGTCAGCGCCACCGCCCCCGCGATGAGCGCGGGCACCCACCGGTCCAGCGGCGGGTGCGGGTTGCCCGCCAGCGGCCTGCCCAGGATCACGAGGATCGCCACGGCGGCGGTGAGCAGCCCCGCCCAGCTCATCTCGGTGACGGAGATGCGGCGGCCGTCGTAGCGCGCGGACAGCGGCAGCGTGAACATGAGGGAGAGCACGAGGATGGGCTGCACCACCAGCAGGGTGCCAAACCCCAGCGCCACCACCTGGAGCCCGTAGCCCAGCAGCGCGGTGCCGGTGCCCGCCCACCACAGCGGGCGCGAGATGGCGTTCCAGAAGGGGGAGCCCTTGAGGGAGCCGTCGGCGGGGGCCTCCTCGGCGATCCGGTGCCGCACCACCGTGCCCCACGCGATGGTGAGGGCGGAGGCGAGCGCGAAGAGGATGGCCAGGAGGTTGCTATGCACGGGCTGCATTGTAGTGGGCGGCGCCGTAAGGAGCGTGAATCCAAACCTTTCGGGGCGCGCCCGCAGGCAGGTACTCTGGATCAGGATCGCTAGAAGGCGTGATCAGAGCGTGAAAGGTGGACGGTCCCGGTGGCGTTAATCGTTCAAAAATACGGTGGTTCCTCGCTGGAGAACGCCGAGCGAATCAGGCATGTGGCCGAGCGCATCGTGGCCACCAAGAAGCAGGGACACGACGTGGTGGTGGTCTGCTCCGCGATGGGCGATACCACCGACGAGCTGCTGGACCTGGCCGCCGAGGTGGCCCCGGTGCCCCCGGCCCGCGAGATGGACATGCTGCTGACCGCCGGGGAGCGCATCTCCAACGCCCTGGTGGCCATGGCGATCGACTCCCTGGGCGCCAAGGCGCAGTCCTTCACCGGCTCGCAGGCCGGGGTGCTCACCACGGAGCGCCACGGCAACGCCCGGATCGTGGGCGTGACGCCGGGGCGCGTGCGCGAGGCCCTGGACGAGGGCAAGATCTGCATCGTGGCGGGCTTCCAGGGCGTGAACAAGGAGACGCGCGACGTCACCACCCTGGGCCGGGGCGGCTCGGACACCACCGCCGTGGCGCTCGCGGCGGCCCTGAACGCGGACGTGTGCGAGATCTACTCCGACGTGGACGGCGTGTACACCGCCGACCCGCGCATCGTGCCCAACGCCCAGAAGCTGGACAAGATCTCCTTCGAGGAGATGCTGGAGATGGCGGCGGTGGGCTCCAAGATTCTGGTCCTGCGCAGCGTGGAATACGCGCGCGCTTTCGGCGTACCGCTGCGGGTACGCTCGTCGTATAGCAATGACGCCGGCACCCTCGTGTCCGGCTCGATGGAGGATATTCCCGTGGAAGAAGCAGTACTCACCGGCGTGGCAACCGATAAGTCCGAGGCCAAGATCACCGTCCTGGGCATCCCCGATAAGCCGGGCGAGGCCGCCAAGGTATTCCGGGCGCTCGCGGACGCGGAGATCAACATCGACATGGTGCTCCAGAACGTCTCCTCCCTGGAGGACAACACCACGGACATCACCTTCACCTGCCCGCGTGCCGACGCCCCCCGCGCCACCGAGATGATGAAGAAGCTCCAGGCCGAGGGCAACTGGGCCAACGTGCTCTACGACGACCAGGTGGGCAAGGTATCCCTCGTGGGCGCGGGCATGAAGTCCCACCCCGGCGTGACCGCCGACTTCATGGAGGCCCTGCGCGACGACCAGATCAACATCGAGCTGATCTCCACCTCCGAGATCCGCATCTCCGTGTTGATCCGCGAGGGGGACCTGGATAAGGCCGCCCGGGCACTGCACGAGCGCTTCCAGCTCGGCGGGGAGACCGAGGCCGTGGTGTACGCCGGAACCGGACGATAAAGGAAGAGGACCCCACAATGACCACCCTTGCCGTAGTAGGCGCCACCGGCCAGGTGGGCCGCGTGATGCGCGCGATCCTCCAGGAGCGCGCCTTCCCCGCCGATACCGTCCGCTTCTTCGCCTCCCCGCGCTCGGCGGGCACCACGCTCACCTTCCGGGGCGAGGAGATCGAGGTGGAGGACCTCACCGCCATCACCGAGGAGTCCGTGGCGGACGTGGACATCGCGATCTTCTCCGCCGGTGGCGGAACCTCCAAGCAGTGGGCACCCGTGTTCGCGTCCGCCGGCGCCACCGTGGTGGATAACTCCTCGGCCTGGCGCCGCGACCCCGAGGTGCCGCTCATCGTCTCCGAGGTCAACCCGGAGGCCGCCCGCGAGGTGCCCAAGGGCATCATCGCCAACCCCAACTGCACCACCATGGCCGCCATGCCGGTGCTCAAGGCGCTGCACGACGCCGCCGGACTGGAGCGCCTCCACGTGGCCTCCTACCAGGCCGTATCCGGCTCCGGGCTGGCCGGGGTGGAGGCCCTGGCCAAGCAGGTGGCCGAGGTGGGCGACCGCAACGTGGAGCTGGTCCACGACGGCTCCGTGCTCGACCCCGCCGAGCTGGGCCCCTACGCGGCCCCCATCGCCTACAACGCCCTGCCCCTGGCCGGGAACCTGGTGGACGACGGCACCGGGGAGACCGACGAGGAGCAGAAGCTGCGCAACGAGTCCCGCAAGATCCTGGGCCTGCCGGACCTCCGGGTGGCCGGGACCTGCGTGCGCATCCCGGTGTTCACCGGGCACACGATGGTGGTGCACGCGGAGTTTGCCCAGCCCATCACCCCCGAGCGCGCCCGCGAGGTGCTGGAGGCGGCCCCCGGCGTGACGCTCACGGAGGTGCCCACCCCCTTGCAGGCCGCCGGGATCGACGACTCCCTGGTGGGCCGCATCCGCCAAGACCAGTCCGTGGACGGGGACCACGGCCTGGTGTTCGTGGTCTCCGGGGACAATCTGCGCAAGGGCGCCGCGCTCAACGCCATTCAGATCGCGGAGCTGCTGGTGTAACCGGCCGGTTGTTGCGGGGCGTCGGGCTTTGCGGCCCGGCGCCCTTTTTGTGTCTCTGGTGGGTATCCGGGTGGTGGCGGTGGCGGCGGCGCGCTGAGGGGTGCCGGTAGGGAGGGGGCGGGGCGCGATCGGGCGGCAATGGCACCCCTTGCGCCGCGCAGGCTGGGGCCGAGGGGAGGCGAGGATATGGGACGCGGGGGTTGGTGGGCGTTGGCGCGCTTGGGGGTGCCACTGGACGCGAGCGCGGCGCGCCCGCCGGGTTGCTGGCACCCCTTCGTCCGTCCGCGCCTACCCGGCCGACTCTAAGGGGTGCCAGCGCGGGGGTCAGGAAGGGGTGCCAGCGCGGGGGTCAGGCCGCCTCGGGGCGCGGCAGTGGCACCCCTTGGGCGACGCCGCCCATCGCACGCAGCCCAGCACACCCACGACGCCGCACGCGACGACGCCCCGCCGGCCCCGGCACGAGGGGTGCCAGTGGGCGGGCGGGGCGTCGAGAAGGGGCGTAAGTGGCACCCCTTAGGCGCGGGGCTGCTGCCCGGGGGCCCCTGGGCCCCCGGCGCTCTCCGCGTCCTCCGAGTCGTCGCTGAGTTCCTCGGTGACCTCCTGGGTCATGGCCTCGGTGAGCTGGTCGTCGGGGAGGTTGGAGGCGGCGGTGGCCTTGGACAGCGCGGCGGCGTCCTTGCGGCTGAAGCGCTGCGCGGGGTCGAGCTTGCGGGTGAGCAGCTCGCGGATGCGGTGGCGGCGCCGGTATTCCTTGCGGATCGTGGCGCGGCCGCGCAGCCAGGCGATGGAGAGCGTCAGGGCCAGGATGATGCCGGCGTAGCCGAGCACCGGGTAGACGTAGGCCACGAGCTCCTTGAAGGGCAGGAAGCCGAGCACGAAGCCCACGAGCACGCTGGCGATGTACACCACGCGGAAGCGCGAGGGGTTGTTGCGGGTCAGCCGCTTGGCCAGGGCGTAGAAGAGGCCCAGGGCGGTGTTGAAGATCATCATGAAGATGGTGAAGGTCATGACGATGCCGAGCGCCGGGTGGATGTCGGTGACCACGCTGAGCATGGGCATGTCGTCGTGCGCCACGTCGTCCACGCGCAGGAAGATGGTGAGGGTGGCGGCGGCGAGCAGCAGCGCGAAGCACAGTCCGCCGAGCAGCCCGCCGATGCCCGCGGCACGGCTGTCGAGGTTGTTGCCGCCGATCACCATGGCCATGGACACGGCCACGATGAGGGAGAGGCCCACGTAGTTGAAGGCGGAGAGCCACCAGTTGGGCAGGCTGCTGGTTACCTCGGCGCTGGCCACGGCTCCGAGGCCGGAGAGGTCGAAGTCCGCAGTGGCCAGCGTGTAGGCGGCGGTGCCCACGATCATGAGGATGATGAAGGGGGTCACGGCCCCGATCACGGTGGAGACCTTGTCCACGTCCAGCATGCCCACGGCCATGACCAGCAGCATCATGAGGGTGGTGCCCACCCAGGGCGCCCAGCCGAATTGCTGGTTGAGGTTGGCGCCGCCGCCGGCGAACATGACGAAGCCGATGCCGAAGAGGGTGACGAGCGTGGCGACGTCCAGGAAGCGCGCCACGATGGGGTGGGTGACGCGGTCAAAGACCATGGTGTGCTCGCGGGCCTGGAGGTGGCTGCTGAGCTGCATCATGGCGATGGAGCCGATGATCATGATGATGGCGGCCAGGGCCACGCCCCACAGCCCGTTGGTGCCAAAGGCAACGAAGTATTGCAGCATTTCTTGGCCGGAGGCAAAGCCGGCGCCCACGATCAAGCCGATCAGGGCAAGAGCGATTCCGATGGCTCTCTTGAACACGATACAGATCTCCTATGAACTCGATTCGAGTAACTATTCAACACAAGGAATCTGGCGGCCGCGCTGCGCATGGACCATTTTTCGCTTATCGACGCCCCGCTAATCGTTATATACGCAGGAAGCGACGTTTAACATTGTGGCCAAGTTGTGATCGTTTTGTGATCTCAGGGGACGCTTCCGGCGGGGTTCGCGCCGTCGGCGGCGGCGATGAGGTCGCGCCGGGCGCGCGCCACGCGGGAGCGGATGGTGCCCACGCGGACCCCGGCGATCTTGGCGGCCTCCTCGTAGGTGTAGCCGAGGACCTGGGTGAGCACGAGGGCTTCGCGGCGCTCGGCGGGGAGGGCGTCGATGAGCGTGCGGGTGTCGATCCAGTCGGACCAGGTGGATTCGGCGGGCTCGTGGGTGCCGGTGAGGTCCTGGTATTCGGTGTGGGAGGTGCGGGGGCGGGCCATGTCGTGGCGCACGCTGTCCACCCACACGCGCCGCGCGATGGCGAGCAGCCAGGTGCGGGCGGGGGCGGTGGCGGCGAAGCGGGGCAGCGCGCGCATGACGCGGAGGTAGGTCTCCTGGGTGAGGTCGTCCGCGTTGGTGGCGCCGCCGAGGTGGGCGAGCAGCCGCCACACGTCCGTCTGCGTGGCGCGGATGAAGTCCGTGAGCGCGGCGCGGTCGCCTCGCCCCGCGCGCAGGGCGAGGTCGGTGACGCGAGCGTCGTCGCTGTCGGAGTGGTACTTCACGCGGAACTACGTTACCAGCAGGAATGATTATCCCTGCTCAGGGCGGGATTTCGGCGAGTCGTACAAAAGGTTGATTTTACCCCCTTGTGGTTGCCGCCCCGCTCCGCGCGGCGATAGGCTCGGACTCTGAAGGCTATGAATTTTCTAGCCACTATTTCAGGGAGGTTATCACTATGGCTATCGAGAAGTCGGCGGCCGACGAGGTCCTGGCCAAGGGCCGCGTGGACAATCACGATGGGTGCACCCGCCGCGAGAACGGCGCCCCGGTTCCCAGCGAGAACCTGTCGGTGACCGCCGGTCCGCAGGGCCCCACCGTGCTCAACGACATTCACCTCATCGAGAAGCTCTCGCACTTCAACCGCGAGCGCGTCCCGGAGCGCAACCCGCACGCCAAGGGCAACGGCGCCTTCGGCGAGCTGCACATCACCGAGGACGTGTCCCAGTACACCAAGGCCGCGCTATTCCAGAAGGGCACCGTCACCCCGATGGCGGCGCGCTTCTCCACGGTGGCGGGCGAGCAGGGTTCCCCGGACACCTGGCGCGACGTGCACGGCTTCGCCCTGCGCTTCTACACCACCGAGGGCAACTACGACATCGTGGGTAACAACACCCCCACCTTCTTCCTGCGCGACGCGATGAAGTTCCCGGACTTCATCCACTCCCAGAAGCGCCTGGGCGGCTCCGGCCTGCGCGACGCGGACATGCAGTGGGACTTCTGGACCCGCACGCCCGAGTCCGCGCACCAGGTCACCTACCTCATGGGCGACCGCGGCACCCCCCGCTCCGAGCGCGAGATGAACGGCTACGGCTCCCACACCTTCCAGTGGGTCAACGAGGCCGGGGAGGCCTTCTGGGTGAAGTACCACTTCCTCTCCCGCCAGGGCGTGCATAACTTCACCGGCCCCGAGGCCGAGGAGATGGCCGGCAAGAACGCCGACTACCTGCGCGAGGATCTGTACAACGCCATCGAGCGCGGCGACTACCCGATCTGGGACGTCAAGGTGCAGATCATGCCCTTCGCGGAGGCGGAGAACTACCGCTTCAACCCCTTCGACCTCACCAAGACCTGGTCCAAGAAGGACTACCCGCGCATCGACGTCGGCTACTTCGTGCTCAACCGCAACCCGGAGAACTTCTTCGCGCAGATCGAGCAGCTCGCGCTGGATCCCTCCAACCTGGTTCCCGGCGTGGGCCTCTCCCCGGACAAGATGCTCATGGGTCGCGTGTTCGCCTACGCGGACGCCCACCGCTACCGCATCGGGCCGAACTACCGCCACCTGCCGGTGAACCAGCCGCTGGCCCCCCGCCACACCTACGAGCACGAGGGCCACATGGCGTACCTGTTCAACGAGTCCTCGCACCCGGTGTACTCCCCGAACAAGACCGCGCTGAAGGCCGGCTACCTGGACGATGGCGAGACCTCCTCCTCCAACTTCACGTCCTACGGCCAGGCCGGAGACGTCTACGTGAACCCGGACCCGCACGGCACGGACCTCACGCGCTCCGCCTACGTGAAGCACCCCGAGGACGATGACTTCGGCCAGGCCGGCACCCTCTACCGCGACGTGTACAACGACGAGGAGAAGGAGCGTCTGGCGCAGAACATCACCGACGCGATGATGGGCGTCTCCCCCGAGACGGAGGAGCGCTGCTACTGGTACTGGTCCAACGTGGACGAGAACCTGGGCGCCCGCGTGAAGGAACTGTTCACGCAGAAGAAGAACGCCTAATTCGGTTTCCCACCGATCGAGTTCCTCGCAGAACTCCCGGCTCCTGAGCTAAAGAAAGCCAGCTCAGGAGCTTTTTTATGCCCGCAGCCGGAAAATATGACTACCGTGGTGACAGAGCCAGTGCTGGCTCTCAGTGTCACTGAAGGTTTTCTCGAAAGGACAGTTCCATGGCCGACACGATTTACACCCAGAAGGTCACCGCCACCGGCGCGGGCCGCGACGGCCGCGTTCAGGGCGACGGCGGCATCGACTTCGACGTCCGCCCGCCCAAGCTCAACGGCGCCTCCGCCGGGGTGAACCCGGAGTCCCTCCTGGCCGCCGCCTGGTCCGCCTGCTTCAACGGCGCGCTGCAGAAGATGATGGGCGAGGCGGGCGTGGATACCGCCGCGCACGCCCCCGAGGTGGACGCCGAGGTTTCCCTCAACCGCGACCCCTCCGACGGCGGCTTCCGCCTCTCCGGGCGCATCACCGCCCGCTTTAAGGATCAGGATTCCCTGGAGGGCGCCGCCGAGCTGGTGGCCAAGGCCCACCAGTTCTGCCCCTTCTCCAAGGCCCTGGCCGGGGAGTTCGACGCCGAGGCGGTGCTGGGCTAACCCGCCTCTCGATCAGGGGGCGGGGGCTAGGCCTCCTCCGAGCGGGCGTCCTCCCGCTCCACGGTCACGCCGTGGAGGGCACGGCCGAGGTAGAAGCTGCCCACCGAGCCGATGACCCACACCCCGGCGATGGCCAGCACGGCGCGCACCGCGTTGTGGGCGTCGAAGCCCGCGGTGGACCAGTCCCGTATGAGGTTGGCCAGGATCAGCAGGGGGATGGCGAGGCACACGGTGGGGCCCATGAGGTTGGCCCGGGTGAGCGCGCCCGGGGCGCGCCACAGCGCCACGGTGGTGGCGAGCACCAGCAGCGCGGCGGCGATGACGAGGGCGGAGACGACGTATTCGGCGGGGGACATGGTTTTACCTCCGTCCTCTCGAGACCATGCGGGACATGGACAGCGTGGGCAGCACCCCGCCCACCAGGGCGGCCAGCAGGGCGATCTCGTAGGCGATGGACGTCTGGTTATCCAGCGACCACACCAGGTACAGGGCGATCATGGAATAGAAGGCGAGGTCCGAGAGCACCACGCGGGTGAGCACGTCGCGGGTGCGCAGGATCAACGCGATCCCGCCGAGCAGGCAGGCCAGGATCACGATCCCGGCGCCCCACAGTATCGCCTGAAACATTTAGCTCACCCTCCTGAAGTAGTCGTTGGCTAGCAGCAGCTCCTGGTCGCGCACGGACGGCGCCAGGCGCCCCTCCATGTCCGCCAGGTCCTCGATCACCTGGCGGGGGTCGGAGCCGTGCACGGCCTGAACCAGCAGGATCGTGGGGTCCCCGGGGCGCTTAGGCTCCCGCAGCCCCAGGGAGAGGGTCCCGGGGGTGACCGTGATGGAGGTGGAGAACCAGAAGATCTGCCACTGGTCGCGCACCCGCAGCGGGTAGCTCACCACCACGGGGTCGAAGCCGGTGCGGGGCTTGAGCGCGGAGGCGGCCAGGCTCACCGCGCTCACCACGATCTCCTTGATGAGCCAGGGGACGTAGAGTAGAGCGTTCATCGGGGGACTCCTATCGCGGTGGCGCCGAGCACGGACTCCTGGTAGCTATCCACGTCCAGCAGCGCCCCGGTGGCGGTGTGCAGGGCCGCAACGAGCGGCCCGGCGGCGAAGAACATGACCACGGAGCAGGCCAGCAGCGTGGCGGCGGGGGCGATGAGCGCCCCGCGGATGCGCAGGTCCTTGGGCACGTGCTGCATGGGGCGGCCCCAGAACACGGCGCGCCACACGCGGAACATGGCGAGCAGGGCGGCAAAGCTGGCCAGGACGATGGCTCCGATGACCAGCCAGGAGGACCAGTCGCCGCCGCGCGCCACGCTGAGCACCACCGCGACCTTGCCCCAGAGCCCGGAGAACGGGGGAAAACCCACCACGGAGAAGGCCCCGGCGGCAAAGACCGCCGCCACCCACGGCTCCCGCCGGGCCAGCCCGGAGAGCTTGGACAGCAGCCCCGTGCCGTAGGTCTCCTCGATGGCGCCTGAGGTGAGCACCAGGGAGCCCACGGTGACCATGTGGTGCAGGGCGTAGAGCAGGCCGGCCGCCAGGGCGCGCTGGGCGTCGCCCGTGGTAAAGGCAAGCATGACCAGGATGAAGGGCATGCCGTTGACCATCTGGTAGGCCAGCACGCGGCGGATGGAGTTCTCCGCCAGCCCGGCGAAGCCGCCCACCAGCATGGAGACCACCATGAGCGCCACGATGAGGCCGTTCCAGCGGTCGGAGAGGTCGAAGATGATGACGTAGATGCGGTAGAGCATGTACACCGCCACCTTGGTGTGCAGGCCGGAGAAGAGGCCCATCACCGCCGCCGAGGTGCCGGGGTAGGTGCGCGGCAGCCAGGTGTGCAGCGGGACGATGCCCGCCTTGGCGGAGACGGCGATGAGCACCAGCGCCATGGCCACCACGGCGGGGCCGTTGCCCTCCGCCGCGCCGCGCAGGGCCGCCATGTTCACGGTGCCGGTGGTGGCGTAGACGAAGCCCACGCCCACCACCAGCAGCGTGGAGGCGGTGAGGTTGACCAGCACGAAGGTGCGGCCTGCCGCCAGGCGGGACCAGGTGCCCGTCATGGCGATCAGCCCGTAGGAGGGCAGCAGCATGACCTCAATGAACACGAAGAAGTTGAAGAGGTCCGCCGTGAGCAGCGCCCCGTTGACGCCGGTGAGCAGCACCAGGGTCAGGGCGGGGTAGTACCGGGCGCGCGTCTCGCCGGCGGCCGTGGCAAACCAGTTGGCGCACAGCGTGACCAGCGCGGTGGTGACGATCATGACGGCGCAGAAGGCGTCCGCCACGAAGGGGATGGCCACGCCCCCGGCAAACAGGCCCACGTTGTGGCCCAGGGTGCCGTGGGCGGAGGTGTAGGAGAACAGCCACGCGCCCGCCGCGAGGCTGAGCGCCGGGACCGCCAGGTGCAGCAGGTCGCGCGCCCACTTCCAGGGGGCCATCACCGCGAAGGCGGAGGAGAGGAGCGGGATCACAACAAAAAGCGGAAGCACAATATCCATTAGCGGCGCCCCTCCTTCTTATCGGCGAGCAGCGTGGCGTGGGCGCGGCGTCGGGCGCGCTCCCCGGAGCGGAACTCCTCCGGGCTCTGGGTGGCCCGGCCCAGGGTGGACACGGGGGAGGGGTGCGGCTCCTCCCCGGAGCTGACGGGGTCCACGCTCACGGTGTCGTCCGAGCGGCCCAGGGCCGCCAGCGTGAGCAGGATGGTGGTGGTGGCCATCGAGATCACGATGGCCGTGAGCACGAAGGCCTGGGGCAGGGGATCGGCCACCTCGGCGGCGTCCACGCGGTCGAGGAATACCTCGCCGCGCCAGGCGCCCACCCCGGTGGCCAGCAGCATCAGGTTGGCGGCGTGGCCGATCAGCTGCATGCCAAAGACGATGCGCACCATCCCGCGCTGCTGCGTCAGGTACACGCCGCCGGTGACCAGCACCGCGATAGTCAGGGCCATGATCATTGCTCGTGCTCCTTTGCGGTGCGGGTGCGGTGGGTGTTGCGCGCGGACACCGCGGCGCGGGCGGATTCCTCGTGGTGCTCCTGCTCGGGCAGGTGCGCCGGGACCTCCGGGGTGGCCCCCAGGGGGCCGCGCCGGGTGCGGGCGAAGGGCAGCTCCTCCCTGGTGGCGGTGCCGGGCTTCTCGTAGCCGCCCAGGTAGTTCACCGCCGCCATGAGCATGCCGAGCACCGCCAGGTAGATACCGCCGTCGAAGATCAGCGAGGTGGTCATGTGCTGGCCCAGGATCTCCCCGTGCAGGGGCGCGAGGAAGGACCCCTCGGCCAGGCCCACGAACCCCGCGCTCAAGGCCACGACGATGCCCACGCCCGTGAGCCAGTACGGGGTGGAGGGCCGCCCCAGGATGGAGTCGCGGCCCCGGGAGAGGTAGAAGAGCATGATGCCGGTTCCGGCGATGAGGGCGGCCACGAAGCCGCCGCCGGGGTCCATGTGGCCGCGCAGGAACACGAGCGTGGAGAGCACGGCCAGCAGCGGGGCCACCAGGCGCAGCGCCGCGCGCAGGGGCAGCGAGTTGAGCTGCGACTGCCCGAAGGGCGCGGGGCGCGCACCCTTGGCGAAGGGCAGCCGGGGGAAGGAGGCCGCCACGGAGCCGATCACCACGGCCGCCATGCCGAGCACGGAGAGCTCGCCCAGGGTGTCCAGCGCGCGGAACTCCACGATGATGGTGGCCACGATGTTATCGCCGCCGGTGATCTCCGGCGCGTTGGCGATGTACCACTCCGCGAGGTCCGAGCGGCCGCGCCGCCCCATCAGGGCGAACACCCCGAGGAAGGCGGCGAGCCCGGCGAGCAGGGCGATGATCAGGGAGTGCGCCGTGCGGCGGGCGCTGCCGGAGGGGAACTCGGCGGGCTGGTAGCGCAGCACCATCATGATGATGACCACCACCAGGGCCTCCACCAGGAACTGCGTGAGGGCGACGTCGGGCGCGCCCAGCAGCAGCATCTGGAGGGTGATGCCCACGCCCACCGTGCCCACCAGCACGGCGCTGGTGAGGCGGTTGGTGGTGCGCATGAGGCCGATCACGGAGAGCGCGATGATGAGGAACGGCCCGAGGTCGAGCCAGTTGTCCAGGCCCTCTGCGCGCGGTGCGAGCGGGACGCCGTCCACCCCGGGCCCGCCCAGCAGGGTCACGAGCATCAGCGCGATCACGCTGCACACCGGCCACACCAGGTGGCGCGAGGGGCTCTGGGAGTTGGCCACCTGGGCGAGGCCGCGTCCCAGCGCCGCGGACCCCTTGACCAGGGCGGCCAGCAGGCCGTTGCCGTTGAAGGGCAGCAGGAAGCGGGACTCCAGGGCGGGCCACAGGCGGTGGCGCCACGCCACGCCCGCCGCGCCCAGCGCGATCACCAGGACGGAGACGATCAGCGGCGCGTTGAGGCCGTGCCACAGCGCGAGGTGCGTGTGGGCCTCCGATCCCGCCCCAATGCCAGCCCCGGCGCCCACGCCGGTGGCCGCCACCACGGCGTCGATCGGGCCGTTGAGGAACATGGGGGCCAGGCCCAGGGGCAGGGAGAGCGCGCCGGGCAGGGCCGCCGGGAGCCAGAGCGCCACCGGGGCCTCGTGCACGCCCTCCATCTTCCGGGAGGGGTGATCCGTGGCGGGGTCCAGGAAGGCCCCGAACACGAGCTTGGCGGAGTACGTGAAGGTCAGCAGCGCGCCGATCCCGGCCACGATGAGCAGCGCGGCGCCGGAGCCCTCCACGCTGTACAGCGCGCCGAGCATGCCCTCCTTGGAGATAAAGCCGAAGGTGGGCGGGATGGCCGCCATGGACAGCGCGCCCAGCACCATGCCGGTGAAGGTAAAGGGCATGGCGCGCCACAGCACGCCCAGGCGGCGGGTATCGCGGCTGCCGGCCTCGTGGTCCACCACGCCGATGAGCATGAAGATGGAGGACTTGAACAGCGCGTGGGCCAGCGTGTGCACCAGCGCCGCCGAGAGCGCCAGGGGGGTGCCCACGCCGATGGTGGCCACGATCCACCCCAGGTGGCTCACGGTGGAGTAGGCGGTGAGCTTTTTCAGGTCCGTCTTTTGCACCGCGAAGAGCGCCGAGGCCACGGCGGTGATCAGCCCGGTGCCGATGAGCAGCCAGTTCCACGCGGGGACGTCGTGGAAGATCGCGGAGAAGCGCATGAGGAGGTACACGCCGGCCTTGACCACGGCCGCGGCGTGGAGGAAGGCGGACACGGGCGTGGCCGCCGCCATGGCCTCCGGGAGCCAGAAGTGGAAGGGAAGCTGCGCGGCCTTGGTGAACGCGGAGAGCGCCACGAGCACCGCCACCGTGGCGGTGAGCCCCGGGTTCTGCGCCCACACCGGGGAGGCCAGGATCCCCTGCAGGCTGGTGGTGCCGGTGCGCGTGGCAGCCACGGCGAGGGCGGCCAGCAGGGTGAGGCCGCCGATGAAGGTGAGCACGAGGGTGCGCTGCGCGCCCGCCTCGCCGCTGGACCCGGAGCGGGCGATGAGCAGGAAGGAGGCGATGGACACCAGCTCCCAGCCGATGAACAGCACCACGGCGTCGTTCGCCAGCACCAGCAGCAGCACGGCAAGCGTAAAGGCCGTCATGATGGTGTAAAAACTGGTGTTGCCCTGCCGCCTGGGCAGGTACGCTGCGGAGTAGAGGAACACCACGGCGCCGATGCACAGGGCGAGGAGGGCAAAGAACGCGCCGAGGGCGTCCGCGCGCAGCGCCAGGGAGACGTCCACCCCGAGGGCCAGGGCGTCCGGCACCCAGGGCACCGCCCACTCCACGGGGTGGCCGTCGAGGATGCGCGGAAGGTGCCGCCCCAGGAGGAACGCGGCGGTGAGAAAGACCCCGGCCAGCGGCCAGCCGGCGGCCCGGTCCATCGCGCGTACCAGCGGCGGAGCGGCGATCACGGCCCCCACCGCCAAGGCAATAACAATAGCTAACGTCACGTGCAGCACACTCTCTCGTAGCTCATAAGTCCGAATCAAGGCTACCAGCAGGGTGTGACGCGGTGAGCCTGCGCGGGATCGGGAGACCGAGGGGATAAATTGGCAGGGTATGAGCCCCGTGCGTTCCACCCTGCTGTTCTCCCTGGCCCTGACGCCCCTGCTTGCGGGCGCGGCCTATCTCACCATCGCTGGGCACGGCCCCGAGGAGTCGTGGTCGGCGGGCGAGGAGCCCCAGGCCGCCCCGGTGGCGGCCACCGCCCAGCTCAACGACGCCCGCCGCGCCACCATCGACGCCGGCGCCAACGCGAGCTTCCTGGCCAACGGCACGGCGCAGCTCCTCGCCGGGGTGGAGAAGTTCGAGGGCCAGGACGTGACCGGCGGCGTGGCCCAGCTCCGCGAGGGCGCCGCGCAGTTGCGCGAGGGCATGATCCAGCTTCAGGCCGCCACCGGGCAGCTCGGCCAGGGGGCCACGGAGCTTGCCGACGGCGTGGGCGGGGCCATCGACCGCGTCCTCGCCCTGGGGGCCATCCAGGGCCAGCTTGGCGAGGCCGCCACCACGCTGGACAAGGAGCTGGAGAAGTCCACCGACCCCCGCGCCCAGGATCTGCGCGGGCAGCTCGCGGACTTCAAGGCGCAGCTCGCCAACGGCGGCCTGGGCGAGGAGATGACCGCGCAGCTCACCCGCCTGCGCGACGGCTCCCGCGACCTCTCCAACCAGCTAGCCGTGCCCGGCTACGGCTTTCACGACGGCATCTACAGCGCCACCGACGGCGCCAAGCGGCTCTCCGCCGGGATGGACGAGATGAGCGGGCGCGTGGACGGGGCGCTCGAGGGCGCGGGCTCGCTGAGCGAGGGCGCCCGGAAGCTCAACGACATGGCCCAGGAGAACCGCACGCGGCTGCAGACCATCCAGCGGGCCCTGCCCGCGCCGAGCGCCGCCGGTGCGGCGGGTGCCGAGGGGACCGCCGAGGCCTCGCGGTCGGAGCTGCTGCCCACCTACGCGCTGCTCATCTCCCTGTTCGCGGCGCTCGGCGGCCTGGGGGCGGGGCTGCTGCGCCGGGCGGCGGACCGCGCGCTGGCGGCCGTGGGCGTGGCGGCCTCGGCCGGGGTGACGCTCTGGTTGCTGGGAACCTCCCTGCCGTGGGGCACCGCCCTGGCGGGCACCGGGGTGCTCGCGCTGCTCGCGCTGGCCAGCGCGGGCTTGAGCGCCGGGGTGCGCCGCGCGGCGGGAACGCGGGGCGCCCTGATCGCGGGGCTCGTGTTCTTCCTGGCCCAGGCGGGCATCGCGGGCTGGGTGTGGAAGAGCGCCATGACCAGCGACCTCTCCGCCTCCTGGACGGCGCTCGCGGCGCTGACCCCGGTGCATTACTCCACCGCCGCGCTGAGCGCCCTGAGCAACGGGGGCAGCGCGGCGCTCCTCGGGGCGGGGGTGGCGGTGCTGGCCGCCGTGGCGCTGCTGAGCGCGGCGGCCTCCTGGGCGGGGGGCCGAGGGCGGGAGCGGGGCGTCGTGGCGGCGCGGTAGCGCGCAAGGGGTCGGGATCGCGGGGATCGCGCACCGCTAAGGGGTGCCATCGGCCGCGCGCTCGTCGAGAGTCAGGCGGAGGCGGCACCCCTTCGCGCCGCGCCCGGGGCCCAGGAATGACAAAACCCGGCTGCCCGTGGGGGCAACCGGGGTGTAAAAAATGGTCGGGATAACAGGATTTGAACCTGCGACCTCCTCGTCCCGAACGAGGCGCGCTACCAAGCTGCGCCATATCCCGTGGTGCTCACAACACTCTAGTGCAGCCCGGCGAGGTTCGGCAAAACACCTGGTAAAACCGGCGGCTCGCCGCTCCGCCCCGGAGCCGTCCCAGCCCCTTCCTAGCCGCGCCGCTCCGTGATGCGCAGCAGCGTGGCCGAGGGGCGGCAGAACAGCCGCACGGGCGCGTACTTGGAGGTGCCCAGCCCATTGGAGACGTGCATGGCCATGCCCTCGAACTCGTGCAGCCCGGAGGCGCGCTCCCGGTCGATCCCGCAGTTGGTGATGATCGCCCGGCCGCCGGGCAGGCACACCTGCCCGCCGTGGGTGTGCCCGGAGAGGGCGAGCTGGTAGCCGTCGCGGGCAAAGCGGCGCAGCACGCGGGGCTCGGGGGAGTGCGCGAGCGCCAGGGCGAGGTCGGCCTCGGGGTGGGGCGCGCCGGCGATCTCCTCGTAGGAGTCGAGGTCGTGGTGGGGGTCGTCCACCCCGGCGGCGGCGATGCGCACGCCGCCCGCCTGGAACTCGTGGCGGGCCTGGTTGGCGTCCAGCCAGCCGTGCTCCAGGAAGGCCGCGCGCATGCCCCGCCAGGGCAGGTCCACGTAGGAGGGGGTGCGCTTGCCGCCCACGAGGTAGCGCAGCGGGTTCACCGGGCGGGGCGCCCAGTAGTCGTTGGTGCCGAACACGAAGAGCCCCGGGCGCTGCAGCAGCGGGCCGAGCGCGGCCAGGACGGCGGGCACGGCGCGCTGGTCGGAGAGGTTGTCCCCGGTGTTGACCACGAGGTCGGGCCGCAGCGCGTCGAGGGCGCTGACCCAGGCGATCTTGGCCCGCTGCCCCGGGATCATGTGCAGGTCGGAGACGTGGAGCAGCCGGAACTCCGGCCTGCCGCGCAGCGTTCCGGGGGGCAGCAGCGGCAGCTCGTGCTGGTGCAGTTGAAAGCGGGTGAGTTCGGTAAAACCCCAGGCCGCGGTGGCCAGTCCGGCGCCGCCGAGGGCGGTTGCGAGTTTGCTCATCGTGTGCACCCGCCTCAGCCTACCCGCCCGCCCCGGCCGGGCGTGACGCGCGCGGGTAGGTCGCGGGTAGGTTCGGAGGGTATGAGCGATATGAAAAGCACCCTGCGCGGGGACCTCAAGGAAGCCATGAAGGCGAAGGACAAGAACCGAACCGGCACCATCCGCATGCTGCTGGCCGCCATCCAGGAGGAGGAGACCAAGGGCACCAAGCGCGAGCTGGGCGACGAGGAGGTGCTCAAGGTCATCGCGCGCGAGATCAAGAAGCGCCGCGAGTCCGCCGAGGTCTACGCCGCCAACGGCCGCCAGGAGCTTGCCGACGCCGAGCTGGCGGAGGTCGAGGTCCTGCGGGGTTACCAGCCCGAGCAGCTCGACGACGCCGCCCTGGCCGCGCTGGTGGCCGAGGTGATCGCGGAGATGGACCTCGCCCCCACGATGAAGCAGATGGGCCAGGTGATGAAGCAGGCCACCGCCAGGGCCGCCGGGCGGGCCGACGGCAAGCGGCTCTCCGGGGCGGTTAAGTCTGCCCTAAGCGCTCCCGCAGGCGAGAGGTAAGCTCCTCGAGCTCCGAGGTGTCGATGGTCGGCAGGGCGGGCGGCTCGCTCGTCGCGCTGGGGCGCGGCGCCTCGGAGGTGGGGGTGGGTTGCCGGGTGGGGCGGGCGCCGTCGGAGACGTCCAGGGTGACCAGGCTGCCGGGCCGCAGGCCGTCGGGGCTGTCCACGCGCACGCCCATGACAGTGCCGCGCGGCGTCCCCTCGCCGGGCACCTGCTGGGTGTTCACGGTCAGGCCGGCGTCCTCGAGCAGGGCGCGCGCCTCGTCGTCGTCCTTGCCCGTGGCCTCGTCCACGGCGGTCTGCAGGCGGCCGCGATCGAGGTCCCGGTTGTAGTCCGGGAGGTTGCCGCCCACGGCCTGGGGGACGGCGGTGGCCCACTGGAACCAGGTATCGGCGGGCTCGTTGCCGCCGAAGAGGCTGCCCTCGCCGCACTGCTGCACGGGGCCGGTGCACAGCGGCAGGTTCTGGGTGCCGTCGTTGTAGATGTACGGGGCGGCGGAGATGTTGGAGTTAAAGCCCAGGAAGGCGGAGGACATGTGGGACTCCGTGGTGCCCGTCTTGGCGGCCACGGGGGAGCCCCAGCCCACGGCCTGCGCCGCGCGCGAGGCGGTGCCGGAGACGGCGTCCTCGGAGAGCGCCTGCATGAGGGCGTTGGCGGTCTGGGGATCCAGGACGTCCTCGCACTCGGGGCGCTCCAGGGGCACCTCGTTGCCGTCCCTATCCGTGATGGAGGCGATGGGGTTGGGCTCGCACCAGCGGCCCCCGGAGGCGATGCTGGCGCCCACGTTGGACAGCTCCAGCGCGTTGACGGCGGTGGGGCCCAGGGTGAAGGAGCCGAGGTTGTGGTCCTTCATGTAGTCCGCGATGGAGGCCTCGCCGTCGAAGCTGCCCGGCGCCGCGTAGGAGCGCAGCCCCAGGTCCACGGCGAGGTCCACCACGGGGGCCACGCCCACCTGCTGAATGAGCTGCACGAACGTGGTGTTGGGGGAGTGTGCCAGGGCGTCCTTGAGCGTCATCTGGGGGGCGTAGGTGCCCGCGTTTTCCACGCAGTAGGTGGACTCCGGGCAGTTGGGCGCGCCGCCCTCGCCCATGCCCACGGCCTCGTAGCGCGTGGGCACGTCCAGCATGGTTTCCAGCCCCATGCCGTTGTGGATGGCCGCGGCGGCGGTGAACACCTTGAACACGGAGCCCGCGCCGTTGCCCACCATGGAGGTGGGCTGCGGCATGAGGGTCTCGCCGTTCTCCGGGTCCAGGCCGTAGTTGCGCGAGGTGGTCATGGCGAGGATGTCCCGGGAGTCCGCGCCGGGGCGCACCACGTTGAGCACCTCGGCCACGCCGGGGGTGCCGGGGGAGACGTTGGCGGTCACGGTGGCGCGCGCGGCGTCCTGCACCTGCGGGTCGAGCGTGGTGCGGATGGTGTAGCCGCCCTTGGTGAGCACGTCCCTGGGCAGCCCCTTGGACTCCAGGTAGGTGAGCGCGTAGTCGCACATGAAGCCGCGATCCCCGGCGGTGATGCACCCGTTGGGCAGGGACTCGGGGTTTTCCTGCACGCCGAGGGGCTGCCGCTTGTACTCCTCGGCGCGGGCGGCGTCCAGGGCGCCGTAGGAGACCATCGCGTCGAGCACCGTGTTGCGGCGGTCGGTCACGCCCTCCGGGTTGGTGTAGGGGTCCAGGACGGAGGAGGACTGCACGATCCCGGCGAGCATCGCGGACTGCGGCACCGTGAGGTGCGCGGCGGGCACGCCGAAGTACGTGCGCGCGGCGGCCTCCACGCCAAAGCTGTTATTGCCAAAGGGCACGAGGTTGAGGTAGCGGGTGAGCACCTCGTCCTTGCTGAGGAGCTTGTCGAGGTCCGAGGCCATCCGCATCTCGCGCAGCTTGCGGGGCACGGAGGTCTCGATGGCGGCGCTGCGCTCGGCGTCGTCCTTGGCGTCCACGAAGAGCAGGTAGTTCTTGACGTACTGCTGGTTTAGGGTGGACGCGCCCTGGGCCACGCCGCCGGAGGTGAAGTTGGTGACCAGCGCGCGCATGGTGCCCTGCATGTCCACCCCCTCGTGCTCGTAGAAGCGGCGGTCCTCGATGGCCACGATGGCGTCCTTCATGGGCTGCGCGATCTGCTCCGAGGCCACCTCGTAGCGGCGCTGATCGTAGATCCAAGCTATGGGCTCGCCGGTGACGTCCGTGATGGTGGTGACGCCGGGGGCGTGGCCGTCGGTGAGGTCCGCGAGGTTGGACTCCATCGTCGTGTTGGTGCGCTGCACCGCTACCCCCGCGATGCCGGCGGCGGGGGAGAGGGCTATGGCGGAGACCACCCCGATGCTTGCGGTGGCACCGACGATGGTGGTCAGCGATTTGGCGATAGACACGTGCTCAACCCTACGCATTTTGTCCCCAAACGGGAACCCTCCCCGCCCCCGTTAATGTGATCCATTCGACATATGGTATGTCCTGTGAATACACTTACGGGCGAAGAAGTGCAGGAGTACCAAAGGAGAAAAGCGGTGACTGCCTCCCTTGTTCACGAGCCCGGCGGCCCCCTCCCCGCCACCGCGCACGAGCGCGACCAATGGATCGCGCTCGCCCAGTGCCGCGACGTCGATCCCGACGCCCTCTTTGTCACGGGGGCCGAGCAGCGCAGGGCCACGCGCATCTGCCACGGCTGCCCCGTGCTCTCCCACTGCCGCGCCGAGGCCCTAGATAATAAGGTGGAGTTCGGGATATGGGGCGGCCTGACCGAGCGGCAGCGCCGGACCCTCCTGCGCAATCACCCGGAGATCACGAGCTGGGCGGAGCACTTCGCGGCGGGCGGGGACCTTCCCGGATAGCCGCGCCCCGGCTACAGTGAGGGGCATGACAACTTGGGAATACGCCACCGTGCCACTGCTCACCCACGCCACCAAGCAGATCCTGGATACCTGGGGGGAGGACGGCTGGGAGCTCGTGTCCGTGGTGCCCGGCCCCAACCCGGAGAACGTGGTGGCCTACATGAAGCGCGAGGTGAGCTAGATGATCTCCGAGCGCCTGGCCGAGCTGGGCATCGCCCTCCCCGCCGTGGCCGCGCCCGTGGCCTCCTACGTGCCTGCCGTGCGCGTGGGTAACCAGGTGTGGACCTCCGGGCAGCTTCCCTTCGTGGAGGGCACCCTGCCCGCCACCGGGCAGGTGGGCAAGGAGGTGAGCCCGGAGGAGGCGGCCGGCTACGCGCGCACCGCGGCGCTCAACGCCCTGGCGGCCATCGACGCCCTCGTGGGCATCGATAACGTGGCCCGCGTGGTCAAGGTGGTGGGGTTTGTGTCCTCCGCCCCGGACTTCCACGGCCAGCCCCAGGTCATCAACGGTGCCTCCGAAGCGATCGGGGAGATCTTCGGCGAGGCCGGAGTGCACGCGCGCTCCGCCGTGGGCGTGGCGGAGCTGCCCCTGGACGCGCCCGTGGAGGTCGAGGTGATCGCGGAGCTGACCGCGCCGTAGGCGCGCGGGGATGGGCAGACACGCGGGCGGGCGCTAAGCTGAAAGGCATGCAGCATCCTGCCTACAGTCAGCTTCGGCCCGTCACCACATCGGCCTCTGTTGTTCTGTGCCCCAACCCCAGCTACGCGGCGTTGGAGGGCACCAATACCTGGGTCATCAAGGGCCCCGAGGATGAGCGCTCCCTCATCATCGATCCCGGCCCCGAGGATGAGGGCCACCTGAACGTTGTGCACTCCAAGGCGGGGGAGGTGGGGCTGATCGCCCTGACCCACCGGCACCACGATCACGCCGACGGCGCCCAGCGCTTCCGCCAGCTCACGGGTGCTCCCATCCGGGCCATGGACCCCGCCCACTGCCACGGCGCCGAGGCGCTGCGCGACGGCGAGGTGCTCGCTATTGAGGGGGTCACCCCCCACGTCGAGGTGGTGCACACCCCCGGCCACACGGGGGACTCCGCCTGCTTTTTCGTGTGGCCCGGCGTCCCCGGGGAGTCCACGCTGGAGGGCATCATCACCGGCGATACCATCGCGGGCCGCCACACCACCATGATCTCCGAGACGGACGGCAACCTGCGCGATTACCTCTCCTCCCTGGAGCTTCTGGAGCGGCGGGGCAAGGGCGTGCCGCTGCTGCCGGGGCACGGCCCCGACGGGGAGGACACCTCCGCCTTCGCCCGCAAGTACATCGACCGCCGCCAGTACCGCCTGAACCAGATCCGCGAGATCTGGCGGGAGCGCGGCAAGGACATCGAGCTGCGCACCCTCATCGACCTCATGTACGACGACGTCGATCCCGTGCTGCGCGGCGCCGCCGAGCAGTCCACGCGCGTGGCGCTGCGGTACCTGGAGGAGAACGCCTAACTGTCGGCGCGCTGCACGGAGGCCCCTCGGGGCCTCTTTTTCTTTGCCCGTTCTGTGCCCGCCGTTCCCGGCGCCGCGCGCTGAGGGGTGCCGGTGGCTGGCATGTGGGGCCTGCGGGCCTTCAGGCGGCACCCCTTCGGTCCGTTTCTCCTGCGGCCGACGCTGCCTGCGTATCGACGCCGCCCCGGGCGGGCCCGCCGCGCTAAGGGGTGCCACTGCGGGGGTGGGGAAGCTCGTGGGGCGCGAGGTGGCACCCCTTGGCGCCGCGCCCCGGGTCGGGGCCGGGTCGGTTTCCGGCGCGCCTCGTGTTCAACTCGAACGCCTTCTCCTCGTGCCGTTCGTCCCTCGCGCGGCCTTAGGGGTGCCACTGGGGCCCGGGGCGGGCGTCGAGACCCGCCGATGGCACCCCTTGGCGCGCCGCCGGAGCGCGCCGTGGCCGAGGTCGCGGCGCGGAGAGACGGCAAAACCCGACGCGAAAAAGCCTCCCCTGGGCGCGCGGGGCGCCGGGGAGGCTCAAGGAGAAACGGGAGTGGGTTTAGCGAGCGCGGCGGGCCAGGTGCTCGGTGTCCACGATGAGCACGGACTTGCCCTCCAGTCGAATCCAGCCGCGGTGAGCGAAGGTGGCCAGGGCCTTGTTCACGGTCTCGCGGGAGGCGCCCACGAGCTGGGCGATCTCCTCCTGGGTGAGGTCATGGTTGACGCGCAGCGCGCCGCCCTCCTGGGTGCCAAAGCGGTTGGCGAGCTGGAGGAGGGTCTTGGCCACGCGGCCGGGCACGTCGGTGAAGATGAGGTCGGCCAGCGAGGCGTTGGTGCGGCGCAGGCGGCGCGCGAGGACGCGGAGGAGCTGCTGAGCGATCTCGGGGTGCTCGTCCACCCACTGGCGCAGCATGGCGGCGTCCATGGTGGCGGTGTGGACCTCGGTGACGCACACGGCGGAGGAGGTGCGGGGACCGGGGTCGAAGATGGACAGCTCGCCGAACATGTCGGAGGGGCCCATGATGGTGAGGAGGTTCTCGCGGCCGTCCGGGGAGTGCCGGGAGAGCTTCACCTTGCCGGAGGTGATGATGTAGAGGCGGTCGCCGGGCTCGCCCTCGTTGAAGATGGTGGAGCCTCGGGTGAAGCGGGCCGTCTCCATCTCCTGGATGAGGTTGTTGACGGCCGTGGGGTCTACCCCCTGAAAGATTCCGGCTCGGGAAAGAATGTCTTGTACAACTTCCACAGTTTCTCCATTCAAGGTGCGGACGCAGAACTCCGGACCTTGTTCCTCCACGCCCAGGACGGTGGCCCTGGGCGGCTAGCAGGCGGAGTACGCCCGCCTGGTGTACTCGCGCTGATAGTGTTTATCCCGGATTGGATCTGCGCATTAACGTGAAATTGTGAACCAGCACCCACTGTACAAGGGACTTGGCGTTCCTCGCACGGCGTGCGCGACTCGACGGGCTCCCGATGGTGCCGGGCTGTGACCCGCTAACTGGAGTCTATAGGAGTTCGTAAATGGTCTATAACTAACCGGGGGTGGTGGCTTGGAACCGGCAGGGCAGTGTGGGTGAGCGAGCGCAAATACGTTTAGGGGGAGGAAAATGGCACACTGGAAAGCATGTCCGATCTCGCCCTCGTGCGCCGCGCGCGCCGCATTAATCGGGAGCTGGCGCGGGCCTATCCCGACGCCCGCTGCGAGCTGGTGTACTCCAACCCCCTGGAACTCACGGTGGCCACGGTGCTCTCGGCGCAGTGCACGGACGAGCGGGTCAACAAGGTCACCCCGGCGCTGTTTCGCCGCTGGCGCAGCGCGGAGGATTACGCCCGGGCGGACGAGTCGGAGGTCGCGGAGTACATTCGCACCACCGGCCTCTACCGCTCCAAGGCGCGCAACCTGGTGGGCATGGGGCAGGCCCTGGTGGCGCGCTTCGGCGGGGAGGTGCCCCGGGGCATGGACGACCTGGTGAGCCTGCCGGGCGTGGGCAGAAAGACCGCGCTGGTGGTGCGGGGCAACGCCTTCGGCGTGCCGGGCATCGCGGTGGACACGCACGTGGGGCGGCTGGCGCGCCGCCTGGGCCTCAGTGAGCACAAGGACCCGGTAAAGGTGGAGCGCGACCTCGCCGCCCTGATCGAGCGCCCGGAGTGGACGATGTTCTCCCACCGCATGATCTTCCACGGCCGCCAGGTGTGCAAGGCGCGCACGCCGCTGTGCGCGCAGTGCCCGGTGGCCCGTCTGTGCCCGTCTGTGCCCGTCGAGGGGGGCCGTAGATGAACAAGCACACGATGGGCTACCTCCTGGCCGTGGTGGCCGTGGCGGCCCTGCTGATCGCGGTGGTGCCGGGAATGCTGGGCGGGGAGAACCCCGGCGGTGAGCGCCCGGAGGAGCAAGCGCGGCAGGAACCGGTGCCGGAGCGCCCCGGCTGCGCCGCCCTGGGGGTGGCCGGGGTGGAGCTGGACTGCCTGGGCGCCGAGGCGGCGGCCGACGCCCCCCGGGAGCTCAGCGACGGCGCCGTGACGGTGGTCAACGTGTGGGCGTGGTGGTGCGCCCCCTGCCGCGAGGAGCTGCCGCTGATGCAGCGCCTCGCCGCCGAGCACCCGGAGTATCGGGTGGTGGGCGTCCATGCGGACCCGCAGGCCGCGCGCGGGGCCGCCCTGCTAGAGGACCTGGGGCTGGACCTGCCCAGCTTCCAGGATTCGGATAACGCGTTTGCCGCCGCCCTGAGCCTGCCCGGCGTGGTGCCGGTGACCCTCGTGGTGGTGGACGGGGAGGTGCGGTCGGTGCTGCCCAAGCCCTACGCGGACATGGAGGAGCTGGAGCGCGACGTCCGGGAGGCCGCCGCATGATCCCTCCCTGGCTGGTTCCACTGACCCGCCGGGCCCGGGAGGGCGCGGTGCCCACCCCGGGCCGCGCGGTGCGTGGCGCGCGGGGGCGTCGGGAGGCCGCCGTGCTCATGGCGCTCTCGGGAGACCCTGGGGCCGAGGCCCCGCCGCCCGACGCCGCCGTGCTGCTCACCCACCGTGCCCCCACCATGCGCTCCCACGCTGGCCAGGTGGCCTTCCCCGGCGGGCACATCGACCCGGGCGACGCCGGGCCCGTGGCGGCCGCCCTGCGCGAGGCATGGGAGGAGACCGGACTGGACAGCGCGGCGGTCACGCCCCTGGCCACGCTGCCGCCCACCAGCGTGCGCGTCAGCGGCTCGGCGGTGCATCCGGTCCTGGCCTATCGGGATTATTCTGGGGAGGCTTATCCCGCGAGCCCGGAGGAGACGGACGACGTGTTCGACGCCCCCCTGGCGGAGCTGATCGACCCCGCGCGGCGCCTCACCGTGGGGTGGCGGGGATGGTCGGGTCCGGCCTTCCGCAGCCACGGCTACCTGGTGTGGGGCTTTACCGGCGCGCTGTTGGCGGGCCTCATCGAGGCCGCCGGGTGGGAGCGCCCCTGGGCGCGGGACCGCGTGGTGGACCTGAGGGAGGCCCTGGCCGCGTCGCGGAATAACGAGAGATGAAAGGTTCGTTTTTCAAGTGAATCCCGGTGTGATGGTGGATGTGCTGGTGGCCTTCGGCTGCCTGCTCGCGCTCTTGAGCGGCTGGCGCCAGGGCGGGGTGGCCTCTTTTCTCTCCGCCGTGGGGGTGCTCTCCGGGCTGATCGCCGGGGCGGGCGTGATGCCCCTGGTGATGCCGCTGGTGGACTCGGTGGGGCTGCGCTTTCTCCTGGCGGTGGGGGTGCTGCTGCTCCTGGTGGCCCTGGGCAACTTGGTGGGCGGCCTGATCGGTTCCGCCCTGCGTGGCGGCATGAGGAGGCGCTCCTCGGTCAAGGCGGACTCCGCCCTGGGGGCGCTCTTTCAGGTGATCGTGATGCTGGTGGTGGTGTGGCTGGTTTCCATCCCGGCGGCCACAGGCCTGGGCGGCCAGATGGCGGCGGGCATTCACGGCTCGCGCGTGCTGCGGGCGGTGGACCGCGTGATGCCGGACTCCGCCGCGGGGCTGCCCGCGCGCATCTCCGCGCTGCTGTCCGATACCGGCCTGCCGCCGCTGATCTCCCCCTTTGGCCAGGGCGCCGCGCCCGAGGTGGAGCCCCCGAAGGCGCAGGTGGAGGACGCGGCGCTGGTGGAGCGGCTGCGCCCCAGCGTGGTGCACGTGATGGGCGAGGCCCCGGGCTGCCGCCGCAGGCTCATGGGCTCCGGCTTCGTGGCCGCCCCGGACTACGTCATCACCAACGCGCACGTGGTGGCGGGCACGCAGCAGGTGCGCCTGGACACCACCCTGGGCGTGCTGGATTCCCAGGTGGTGTTCTACGACCCCGAGCTGGACATCGCGGTGCTGCACAGCCCCGGCCTGGGTATCGAGCCGCTGCGCTGGGCGGAGGGCACGGCGCAGACCGGCCAGGACGCGATGGTGATGGGCTTCCCCGAGTCCGGCCCCTTCGAGGCCGCCCCGGCCCGCGTGCGCGAGGCGCTGACCATCGCGGGGCCCGATATTTACGCCTCGGGCCGCTTCAACCGGGAGGCCTACACCCTGCGCGGCTCCGTGCGGGAGGGCAACTCCGGCGGCCCGCTGCTTGACGAGCAGGGCGCGGTCTTGGGGGTTATCTTTGGCGCCTCGGTGGATCAGTCGGACACGGGCTACGCGCTCACCGCCCGGGAGGTGCAGGGGCGCGTCGGGGACCTCGCGGCGCTCACGCAGCCGGTGGACACGGGGGCCTGCGTGGCCCGCTAGGCGGGGTCGGGGCTTCTAGCCCCGGGGCGGGTCCGACTCCTCGCGCAGGAAGCCGCAGATGGCGCGCACCAGGGCCTCGGGGGCCTCCACGCTCGGTAGGTTCTTGGCTCCGGGGACGTGGGTGCGGCGGCTGCGCCGCTGGGCCTCCGGGGTGAGGCGCTGGGTGGCGCGGCGGCCCAGGTGGATCCAGAGGGGGCGGTGCGGGGTGAGCATGAGGGTGGGGGCGCTGATCTTGAGCCCCAGCCACTTTGTGGGCACGGGGGAGGTGAGCAGCCGGTTGTTGCGGCGCCGGGCGGCCAGCGTGGAGCCGATGCGGAGCGCCGTCAGTCGCAGCCCCAGGGTCTCCTCGAAGCGCGGGCTGCGGTGGAAGGCGGCGTCCGTGGAGGCGCGCAGGTGCCAGCGGAAGAAGGAGTCGCGCTGTAGCAGCAGGCGCAGCGGCAGGCGGCTGAGGCCCTTGCGCAGGAAGGTCATGGGGTGGAGCCAGGGGCGGCTGGACATGGCGCGACGCAGGTCCGTGGGGTGCGCGGCGGCCACGGCGATCAGGGCGTCAACCCGCTCGGGCGCTGCGGCGGCGGTGCACCAGGCGACGGCGCCGCCGGTGTCGGTGCCCACGAGTATCGCGGAGGAGTGCCCCAGGGCGCGGATGAGCCCGGTGACGTCGCCCACGGCGGAGCGGATGCCGTAGCCAAAGCCCGTGGGGGGCTTATCGGACATGCCGTAGCCGCGCATGTCCGCGGCGGCCACGTGGTATCCCGCCTCGGCCAGGGGGGAGAGGACGTCCTTGTAGTCGAACCACCCGCCGAAGCTGCCGTGCAGCAGCAGCACGAGGGGGTCGTGGGGGGAGCCCGCCTGGGCTACGTGGAGGCGTATCCCCCGGGTGTAGAGGAGATCGTGGCGAAACGGCCCGTCAAGCTCTACGACGCTGGGGGAGAGGGGATCTTCCGTGGCCATGAGCCTCCTTGGATAGCGCGGGGCACGAGGGGGATATGGTCGTGGGAAACCTCCCGGCGCGCGCGGCGGCGCGTCGGGAGGCGGGGAGGAGGAGCGAAAAGCGCGTGCCTAGCTGTACATCCCTCGGTCTTTGGCCTCGATCTTCTTCTGCGCGGAGCCCGGGACGAGGTTCTTCAGCTCGGAGACAGAGTCGATGGTCTTTTGCGGGGCGCCCAGGCTCTTGACCTTCTTCAGGCCCACGAGGGCGAGCACGCCCGCGGTGAGCAGCATCACGAGGAAAACGATGAGCAGGGAGGCCCAGGCGGGCAGCCAGAGGCTCAGCAGCGCCGCCAGGAACATGAAGAAGAAGAAGGTGCTGTAGAGGGCGATGGTGCCGGCGGCGCCGAAGAGGCCGCCGCCCACGGCGCCCTTCTTGACCTCGGAGGTCAGCTCGGTCTTGGCCAGCTCCAGCTCGGAGCGGAAGAGGCTCGACATCTGCGCGGTGGCGTTGCTCACCAGCGTGCCGATGGACTGCTGCCCGTTGGAGGCGTCCACGTCGCTGAGCGGGATGGCGTTCGCCTTGGGCGTGAAGTCGCTCGTGCCGTCAGTAAAAAATCCGTCTTTGTTGCTCACTTTATCTTCCTCCCAGGAGCGTGCGTCATTCTTCGCTTCTACAACAGTGTAGACGGTAGGGGTCGCGCCCATCCTATCGTGCCGTTATAGGCTGGTCGCTATGTTTGATGGGCTTCGCCGCCTCGGTGAGATCGACCCCCTGGCCCGGCGCGCCGCCGGGGACATCGCGGCGGTGCATCACCACCCCGCGAGCCTGCGTCGCTTCGAGGTCACGGCCTCGGAGTCGGCGCTGCGCGGGGCCCGCAGCGGCGCGCTGATCGACGCCCCCGTCGATGGCCCGGTCTCCGGGGCGCGGGTCCTGGAGGGGGGAGTGGGGCCCTATGCGGTGCTCGCGCCGGGGAGCGTGGAGGCGACGGTGCGCACCTGGGCGCGGGCGCCGTTGCAGGTGCTGGCCCGCCTGGACGTGCTGGCGGGGGGAACCGGGCTGCCGGGAGAGGGGGCCTCGGGGCGCCTGCGGCTGCTCGGGGAGGCGGCGAGGGCGGGCGGGGACGACGCCCTGGTGCCGCAGGTGGTGCACGCGGAGATCGCGGCTCGGGGGCTGTTCGGGCCGCGCAGCGGGGCGGTGGCGCGGGTGGCCGCCCGGGTGGCCGCGATGGCCAGCGGGCTGGACCCGAGGGGGCTGGCGGTGCCGGAGCCGTATCTGTATCGGCATAGGGCGGGGTATCGGGCGGCGCTGGACGGTTACGCATCGGGCGCGCCGGAGGGGGTATCGGCGCTGGTAGAGCTGCTGCTGTGCGCCTGGATCGACGGCGCGCGGGAGGCCGGCGCCATCGCGGATGCCGCGTGACGCGCCGGGCCTCTTGCTATTTTTTTCTCGGTATGGCATACTCGCTTGTGCAAGGCCCCGATATACTGTGTGGCCTGCCCCGGTCCGCCCCCCGAGACCGGGTTACTTGACGGCCCGCGCACACCCCCCCCGAGGCGCGGGCCGTCCCTTATGTCCGGGGTCCGTTTTCCCGCCGTGGCCAGGTCGCGCCATTACCATGTGCGAGCGGCGCGGTGGCGGTTTATCCACAGATATGCCCGGGCGCGTCATCCGGGTAGGCAGTTATGCACAGCCTCGCGGAGGGCCGGTGGGCAGCGGTGGCGTCACCCCGCACACTGGGCGGCATGAATCCTCGTGACTTTCTCATCCTGCTCGTCGTCGCCCACCCCGGGCTGCATCCGGAGGCGCTTCACATCGCCGTGGCCAGCGGCATGCGCGTGGCCGATAGCACCGATCCCGCCGAGATCGCCCGCTGCTATGCGCGTGCCACGGCCGTGATCGTGGACGACCGGGCGCGTCCGTTGCTTCCGCCGCCCCCTCCCCACGGCGGCCCGGCGGTGTACCTCGTGGGCCAGGACCCCGGCCCCGTCCCCCATGCGGCCGTGGTGGAGTGCCGCGCCGAGCGCGGGTTCGTGATCCCGGCCCAGGCCGCGGACCTCCTGCGCGCCCTTGGGCACGCGGCGCGGGCGGGCAGCCCCGCACCGGCCGCATCCGGCAGGATCATCGGGGTGATGGGGGCCGTGGGCGGCGCGGGGGCGTCCACGCTGGCCGTCGCGGTGGCCCGCCGGATGGCGCGGCAGGGCCGGTCGGTGCTGGTGGACGCCGTGGACGCCTCCGGCGGCCTGGACCTGCTCCTGGGGTGCGAGGACGCCCCCGGCGCCCGCTGGCCGGACGTGCGCATGGCGGAGGGGGCCGTGGACGTAGAGGATATGGTCGCGGCGCTGCCCGAGAGTGAGGGGGTATCGGTGCTCTCCGCCGCGCGGGGAGGCGTGGACGAGGGCTACCGGCTCGGCGGGGCGGACCTGTGCGGCGCCCTGGAGGCGGTGCGGCGCGGGCGGCTGTCCGCCGTGGTGGATCTGCCCGCTGGGGGCGAGGCGGCGGAGGAGGGCGCGCGTTCCTGCGACGAGGTGGTGCTGCTGTGCCCCGCCGAGGTACGCGCAGGGGCGCGGGCCGCCACCCTTGCCGCGCGCCTGCGCGCCGGGGGCGTTCCGGCCGGGCTGGTGGTGCGGCACCGGCAGTGGTCGAGCCTGAGCGTGGAGGACGTGCAGCGGCTGAGCGAGCTGGGCGTGGTGGCGGAGCTGCCCACCATCGCGGGGCTGGCCAAGGCCACGGAGCTGCGCGGTGTGCCCGCGCGGTTGCCCAAGGCGCTGCGCGCCGTGGCCGGAAAGATCCTGCGATGACTCCGCGAGAGGAGATCATCGAGCGGGTGCAGCGGCGGGTCGTCGAACGGGGCGGGGACGTGGGCCCCTCGGAGCTGGCCGCCGTGGTGCGCGCGGAGGCGGGGGTGATCAGCGACGTGGACGTGCTGGAGGTGCTGCGGCGGCTGCGGGACGACGCCGAGGGCGTGGGCGTGCTGGAGCAGGTGGTGGCGATCCCGGGGGTCACGGACGTGGTGGTCAACGGCCCGCGCTCCGTGTGGTTTGATCGCGGGCGCGGCATGGAGCGGGCGGCCGTGCGCTTTGAGGACGACGCCGCCGTGCGCCGCCTGGCTGCCCGCCTGGCCGTGGGGGCGGGGGCTCGGCTGGATGACGCGCAGCCCTTTGCCGACGGCCGCCTGGCCCGCGCCGACGGCACCAGCATCCGCTTCCACGCGGTGCTCAGCCCGCCCGCGTGCGGGGGAACGTGTCTGAGCCTGCGGGTGCTGCGCCAGGCGCGGCTGAGCGTGGGGCAGCTGATCGAGGCCCAGACGCTGCCGCCGGAGGCGGCGGAGATCCTGCGGCTGATGGTGCGCCGCCGCTGGGCCTACCTGGTGGTGGGCGGGACGGGGTCGGGCAAGACAACCCTGCTGTCCGCCCTGCTCGCGGAGGTGCCCGCCGAGGAGAGGCTGTTGTGCATCGAGGACACCGCCGAGCTAGCACCCCGGCACCCGCACGTGCTGAGCCTGGTGGCGCGCGGGGATAACGTCGAGGGGCGCGGCCGGATCACGCTGGCGGACCTGGTGCGCCAGGGGCTGCGCATGCGTCCGGACCGGATCGTGGTGGGGGAGATCCGGGGCGCGGAGATCGCGGACCTGTTTTCCGCGCTCAACACCGGGCACGAGGGCGGGGCGGGGACGCTGCACGCGAACTCCCTGGCGGAGGTCCCGGCGCGCGTCGAGGCCCTGGCCGCGCTGGGCGGGCTGGGCAGGCAGGCGGCGCACAGCCAGTGCGCCGCGGCGGTGAAGATGGTGCTCGCCATGCGCAAGGGCGCGGGCGGCGGGCGGGTGCTCTCCCAGATCGGAGCGGTGGAGCAGGCGCCCTCCGGGCTGATCCGGGTGCGCGAGCTGTGGCGGGCGGGCGCTCGGGTGCCCGAGCGCTCCGCCGTGGAGGAGGCCGTGGGATGGTAGCGCACTTTCTTGCGGGCCTCGGCGGGGCGCTGCTCGTCTGCGCACCTTCGCCCGACGGGCGCGTGGCGGCGGTAGGGCGGTCCCGCCCGCGCTGGTTGGCCGCGCGGTGGGTTATCCCCGGGGCGGCGGCGCTGGCCGTGGTGGTCGGCGGCGTGGTGCCCCCGAGCGTGGCGCTCTCCGTGGCAATGGTGGCGGGGGCCTCGTGGGTCATCGTGCGCGCGCGGCTGCGCGACAGGCGCGCGCAGCGGCAGCGGCGCTGTGTTGTGGACGTGATGGGCCTCGTGCTCCACCAGCTTCGCAGCGGGGCGCAACCCGCCCCGGCGCTGCGGGACGCCGCGCGCCGCGAGGAGCGCCTGGAGGCCGAGGTGCGGGCGGGCCTGCGGGCCGTGGCGGCGGGGATGGAGCCCACGCCGGGGTCCGTGCGCCTGGTGCCCGAGCTCGCGGTGCTGCATCGGCTGTGGGAGGCCGCCCAGGACCGGGGCGTCTCCCCGGTCCCCTTGCTGGAGCACCTGCGCGCCGCCACGGAGCGGGCCATGCGGCATCGCTGCGCCACCCGGGCGCGCCTGGTGGGGCCGCAGTCCGCGGCGGTGGTGCTCAGCCTCCTGCCCCTGGCGGGGGTGGCCCTGGGCACGGCGATGGGAGCCCGGCCCGTGGCCCTGCTGCTCGGGGGCGGGCTCGGCGGGGTGCTGCTGCTCTCCGGCACGGCCCTGATCTCGCTGGGAGCGCTGTGGTCGTACTGGCTCATCGAGCGCGCGGGAGGGCAGCGATGATGACCCTGGTGCTCGCGGCGCTCGCGCTGCTCATCGCCCCGCTGGGCGTTCGCACGGATCGGCTGCACGCCCAGCGGGCCGCCACCCGCCCCCGCGACGGCCCGGGCGCGGCGGCGCTGCGCCGCGTGACGGGGAGGCTGCGGCGGCGATTCCCGGCGGGGCCCGGGGGCACCCCGGAGGAGGCGGCCAGGGACATCGACCTGTACGCCGCCTGCGTCGCCGGGGGATTAAACCCCGCGCAGGCCGCCGCCGTGGTGTCCCGGTGCGCGCAGGCCGCCGCCGTGGTGTCCCGGTGCGGGCGGGCTAGCGCCCGGGAGGCGTGGCGCAGCGTCGCCTGCCTCCTTGCGATGGGCGTGCCGCCGGAGCGGGCGTGGCGCGACGCCGCACCCGTGCCCGGCATGGCGGACCTGGCGCGCCTGGCGTGCCACTCCCACCACAGCGGGGCGCGCTTCGCCCAGGCTGCGGCGGAGATCGCCGAGCGCCTGCGCGAGCAGGGGGAGGACCGGGCCACGGCCACCGCCGAGCGCGCGGGCGTGCTCATCGCGGTACCCCTGACGCTGTGCTTTCTCCCGGCGTTCTTCCTGCTGGGGCTGGCACCCGTGGTCATCGGCGTGGCCCGGGAAATTATGTAGGAAATAAAAGGGACTTATATACTTGAGTCACCTATGACTGGCAAGTCATAGTCGTGTACACAGCTTTGCTCAGCGGATACTCCCCCTTAACTACTTGCCGTTCTCCTACTCTGTCGATTCGGGGATACGGTCGCCGTGGTAGAGGTAGCGCAGCGAGCTTATGAGGTGGGGATCGTAGTGGTGAGGTACATACCCGTGAGTGTGAGCGTCGGATTTTACTACAAATGGTGGCTGTGTACAAGAACGAGGAGAGGTCCCCTTGGAGGAAGGACCATAAGGCGGAGGTCGCTTCGGCGGTGGTGAAGACATTGAGCTGTCTGTCAGCACTGTTCTGTTTGCGCCTCGAAAGAGCGAACGGACCCTCAGTCACGTATCTGGGGAGTCCATCGGCACTGTCGGCAACGAATTTAGCAAAAGTCTCCGGCGTTAAGCCCCCGGCGGCTATAACGGCGTTACTTTTCTCAATGGATTACCTACTACCGACTAGCGGGACACCTATAATCCGGAGCAGAGGAAGGATTTACCTTCTCAGCATGACTGATGGCCTTAGAAATCTCAGCCGCTGTTATCTCGTTGATTGCAGTGAGATCTTCTAAGACAGATCGGCCCACTTCGCGCCCTAGTAGCGTCGGATTGAACCCGTCGGCCGAGGAGACCTCATGAGCTAAATGTCGGAAAACGAGCACATCTTCATAGACAAGAGCGCCGTAGCGGCTTCGGAACTTGCGTTCATGTTTCCCAATCAGTTCAAGATTACCGGACCCTACCGCCATCTCGTACACGATCCTTGAGTTGGGAATAGCAGACCCCCGAACACTGGACTCGCGGCCAACAACCCATATTGAGACACCGCCGTCTTTCACAACACGTAAGCCCTCACGTATGGCTAGACCAATATCTTGTGCATACTGGATCACGGTGAGGAAACGATTCTGACGATGCTTTCTATTTGACCCAAATTCAGCTCGCGCTGCCGGTAAAACCCGGTGACCAAGCAGTTCAACAGCCTTACGATAATTTTGATGATAGTTGAATACATTTACGTACGGAGGAGAGGTCAGAATTGTTCCCACTTGTCCATCAGGGAGCGAGACTGACCTCGAATCGCCCAGCTGAATAGAAATTTTGGGTCCCAGCTCTGGCAGACTTCTGACTAAGTTCGATATGACTATTAGTGCGCGATCAAAATTTCGCTTCGATACCGCGTCGCCATTCTTGAGTGTAAGGAGAAACAAGGCCCTTGCGATGAGAGATTCTGATGGATCCTCGCACTCCATTACTGCATTTAGAAAGCCAGCAGTGTCACCATCTCGATTAACACAGTCACCCAATCTCGAGACTACATCGTTGAGTGCCTCTTCTCTTATACTCGGGTCGAATCCGACCAGAAGATACAGGCTGGCAAGAATCTGGGCCGCCGGGTTTACCTCGACTCCGTGACTCGGAAGTCCCAGGCGTGCCGACTCGATTAACGTGGTTCCGCTCCCGCAAAAAGGATCAAGTACCAAACCGTCTTCAGAATATGCCCCAAGGAGAGCCTCGACCAACTCAGGACTGAACTGCCCGCGCCACGGAAGTGAATTAACACGTCGCCCATTCTCGATGTCAAGACGGTTCTGTGGAATCTTGTCGTAGGAGAACATAATCTGAGAGTAAAAATCAGCGTTAGCTGTTATCATCAGAAGTAGCCTCGTTTGACTGCTTCTGAAAGGTCAGCTGTCTGATCCTGGAGGATCGTTCGGACCTTGTGAACGAATCGCAAGACAACATCCGACCTCACTGGAGCTTCCCGGAGACGAGCCACATAGTCAGCACGATTCTCTCGTCGATATAGAGCGTCGCCGTAATTCTTCCGGTTTTGAGATGTCGTTCTCTTACCACGCAAGATGAGAACTTCGTTGATATCCGTTCCGGCAGAGCTGATAGGAGTCATATCCAAGTACTCACAGATCAAGAAATAGTGCGAACCGGGTACAGCAACTGTGAGATCATGACTTGTAGCCATAGCCTCCTGGAACATCGTCTTGTCGAGGTTTGTTTTGAGTTCCGCCGCGATGTAGGCAACGTATGTTGCTACCTGATCAGTAGCCGATGAGTCAAACGTGGCGCTAAATGATGCTTTCATGTACGCCGGTCGTCCAATTGTGAAGTCTTGATCCTTGCTTCGGACGACCAAGCCTGGTCGTCCAGTGTTATCTGTCAGAACGGATCGGAAATGAGTTGCCGCAAACGCTTTAGCTGGCCCAACCACCAGGTCGATGTCGTCCAGTTCCGGCATGATCGCCGGGTCAACAAGCCACGGGAACCATTCTTCGAGTACCGAGTTATCGAGTTTCAGCTGCCCTTTTTGTCGGTACAGGAACGATTCGCTACTGTCCCAAATAAGATCGACCTCGATCTTCTCCTTGTAGGTGTTGAGTAGTTTTACAAGTTCCTGAACCTTCGCTTCGCCCACTGAAGTCAAACTGGACATATCCTCAATCCACCGGCTGTAATGCTGGATGAGGGATTTGACCCTCGGTAAATCCGAACTCGGAAGTTTCGAGTTGTTGATGAGCTCGCGCAACTTGTCCCCATGCGGCGTAGGGCGGTGATACCGTTTCTCTGCAGCTTCCTGAACGGGAATCGTTTCTTCGAAAGCGCTATCGCCTTTGATCAATGTGTCTCGCTTCATTTCTTACCTCCAGACGCTGCACTGAAATAGAATTCGGCCACGTTACTGCCGTTCATTACGTATTTCTCCCTCCTGACGGACCTTATCAGCAGAAAATTTTCCTGATGTTACTCTGGTGTCACGTAGCATGGTCTGGGTCTGTCCCGTTTGTATTTCCGCTCATGCTCTTCACTTTTCTATGACCTGCTTGTATGTGATTCTTGTTCCTACCATTACTGCCAGCGCATCGACTACCTGTTGTTCTAGGCTCATGCGGCAACGGGAGAGTCGGAAGCTAAACTCCGCCAGGTAACGCTGAAGGTGAGTGATGCTCACGACATGGTACACGCCTACGATGCCGCGTTTGAGCACAGACCACACCGACTCAATGCCGTTGGTGTGAATCATGCCATCGACAAACTGTTTTGCGGAGTGATTGACGCTGCTGTGGTTGCCCCATCCTCGGTAGGCGGGGTGCTCATCACTGTAGAGGATTGTCTCCCGGTCAATGGTGCTGGTGAGAAAATCCATGATCGTGGCAGTAGTCGTATCCGGTAGATGCTTGGCCGTCACCTTGCCTTCACGGGTGCGTACACCCACGACAGCAGCTTTCCCCTTGGGCCCGCGACCATCATGATTCTTCCTGGACTCATGCTTGTTGCGTTCCTTGCCGCCAATATAAGTTTCATCTGCTTCTACCACACCTGTAAACAGATCAAGGGCTTCTGCTTCGCACGCAGCGCGCAGGCGTTGCAGCATGAACCATGCAGACTTCTGAGTCACACCAATCTGGTGAGCCAACTGCACCGAACTTATCCCTTTACGGGAGGATACGAACAGATAGACCGCGAAAATCCACTTATGCAAACCAATATGAGAGCGCTCCATCACCGTCCCTGTGCGCACAGTAAACTCCGCCCGGCACGCAGACTCCCTACACCGGAAATACCCAGGGCGAGACTCAAGCACATACGGAGTCCTCACCACCCCACACACAGGACACGCGTCCGGGAGTCGATCCTCACCCCAGCGCTGAGCCTCCAAGAACACCCGCGCTGCCTCTTGGTTAGGGAACCGCTCAAACAAGTCAATCAGACTCAACTGCTTCATGGAGCTAAGGTTATTCAACAGCTAGTGGTGAGTCAAGTATATAAGTCCCAAATAAAACCTGTAAGGCAAAAAGGAAAGGATACTCGCAATGCATTTCATCGTGCTTTTTCTACGGAACATGGCGGTAAGGATCGGGCGCGAGGGCGCACGGATTGGTCGCAGCGAGGAGGGACTGAGCACCATCGAGTACGCGATGGGCACCCTGGCCGCCGCCGCGCTGGCTGCCGTGCTGTACGCGGTGGTCAACAGCTCGGCGGTCTCCGACGCGATCCAGGGGATCATCACCGATGCCCTCAACAACGCGCCGCGCTAGGCAGATCGCGCGCCGGCGCCTCGGTGATCGGGGTTCGGTGACGGTGGAGGCCGCCGTGGGGATCGGGGCGCTCGTCGGGGTGTTCGCGCTGGTGATCGCGGGCGTGCTCACGGTCGCCGCGCAGGTCTCGGCGGTGGACACCGCCGGGGCGGCCGCCCGGGAGCACGCCATAGGCGGAGCCACCGCGTCCCCGTCGCGGGGCCGGGTGGAGGTGACCGAGTCCGGCGGTAAGGTGACCGCCCGGGCCGAGATACCGGCCCCCTTCGGTGTGCGCCGCGCGCAGGCGGTCTACCCCGTGGAGGCCGGGGGAACGCCGCAGTAGGGGGAGGTGAACGCATGGGGCGAGGCCCTCGCCGGGAGGGGCGAACGGGAGAGGAGGGGTACGCCACGGTGGTCGCGGCGGTGCTCAGCGCCGGTGTGGTGGGCATCGCGGCCACGGCGATGTTTGCCGCCGGGAACACCCTGGCGCACCACCGGGCCCAGGTGGCCGCGGACATGGCCGCCGTGGCGGGTGCGCACCGCGCGTGGGCGGGCGGGGACGCCTGCGCCGTCGCGGAGGGCGCCGCGCGCGATAACGAGGCGGAGGTGGTGGAGTGCCGCCGGGAGGCGGCGGACGTGGTGGTCACGGTCGCCCTGCGGGGGCGGCGGGCCATGGCGCGCGCCGGGCCGCTGTGAGCAACCGGGCCGGGCGCCCGGGCGCGGCGCAGCCGGGCGGGGCGGCTAGTCGGCCTCCGTCCGCCGCACGGTCAGGCGCACCAGGGCGCCCAGGAGGCGAACGGCGCCCCGCTTGCTTAAGGGTTGGTTGCCGTTACCGCACTTGGGCGACTGCACGCAGGAGGGGCACCCGTCCTCGCAGGGGCAGGAGCGCACGGCGTCGAAGGTCGCGGCGATCCAGGAGGCGAAGTTCTCAAAGCCGCAGTCGGCAAACCCCGCGCCGCCGGGGTGCCCGTCGTAGACGAACACCGTGGGCAGCCCGGTATCGGGGTGCTCGGTGGTGGACAGGCCGCCGATGTCCCAGCGGTCGCAGGTGGCCAGCAGGGGCAGCATGCCGATGGCGGCGTGCTCCGCCGCGTGCAGCGCGCCGGGCTGCTCGGCGGGAGGTATCCCGATGCCCTCCAGCAGGGCCGGGTCCAGGGTGTATGCCACGGCGCGGGTGGTCAGGGAGTGCGCGGGCATGCTCAGCGGCACGGTATCGAGCAGGGTGCCGTCGGGGCGGCGCACCACATACCCCACCACCTGGCTGGTCACCTCCACGTCCAGCGCGCTCAGGCTCACCCCGGGCGCGGTGGAGTCGGGGGCGGCTGAGGGGTCCGGGAGCATTCCCAGGTCGTGGCGGGCCACGGGGTCCCCGAGGACGCGCACGGTGGTCGTGGTGCGGGCGAAGGTGGTGTAGTCGGCGTCGGTGGGGCGCACCAGCGCCACGGCGTCGTCGAGAAGCAGGTCCTCGACCATGTAGGTCTCGCCCTGATGCAGGTAGATCGCGCCGGGGTGCACCTGGGCGGGGGCGCGCAGGGCGTCGATGGTGCCCAGGAGGCGGCCGTCGCTGGCGTCCGCGATGAGCACGTCCCCGCCGGGCTCCCCGCGCAGCCCCAGCGCGCCGTGGGCCGTGGCGGCGTCATCGCCCACGGCGAACCACCCGCGGGGGCGGTGGCGCAGCAGGCCCTCGCGCTCCAGCTCCGTGGCCACCTCCTGCGCCTCGAAGTCCTCGACGTCGCGGTCGGTCAGCGGCAGCTCCACGGCGGCGCAGTAGAGGTGATCGCGCAGGACGTGCGGGTTGTGGGGGTTGAACACGGACCGCTCCAGGGGGCGGCCCAGCAGGGCCTCGGGGTGGTGCACCAGGTAGGTGTCCATCGGATCGTCGCGGGCCACGAGCACCACGGTGGACTCCTGGCCGCGCCTCCCGGCGCGCCCGGCCTGCTGCCACAGGGAGGCCACGGTGCCGGGGAATCCCGCGGTGACCACGGCGTCGAGCCCGCCGACGTCGATGCCCAGCTCCAGGGCGTTGGTGGTGGCCACCCCCAGCAGCTTCCCGGAGTCCAGCTGGCGCTCCACCGCGCGGCGGTCCTCCGCGAGGTAGCCCGCGCGGTAGGGGCGCACCCGCCGCGCGGCCAGGGGTTTGCCCATGAGCACCAGCTCCTCGGCGGCGCGCATCGCCACGGACTCGGCGGCGCGGCGGGAGCGCACGAAGGTGAGGGTGCGCGCGCCCTGGGCCACGAGGGCGGCCATGAGCCCCGCAGCCTCGGAGGTCGCGGCGCGGCGCACGGGGGCGTGGTTTTCCCCGGCGGCCTCGTCTCGGGGCAGGAAGCTGGGCTCCCAGAGCACCACGGTGCGCGCCCCGCTGGGGGAGGCGTCGTGGGTGACGGCGCGCACGGGCAGGCCGGTGAGCCGCCGTGCGTGTTGGGCGGGATCGGCCGAGGTGGCGGAGGCCAGGATGACGGTGGGCCGCGAGCCGTAGTGGGCGGCGATGCGGCGCAGGCGGCGCAGCACCAGCGCGACGTGGGCGCCAAAGACGCCCCGGTAGGTGTGGCATTCGTCCACGATCACGTAGCGCAGCCGCCGCCACAGCCGGGCCCAGCGCGGGTGGTGGGCGAGCATGGAGGAGTGCAGCATGTCCGGGTTGCTCACGATCAGGCGGGAGGAGTCGCGGATGCCGGAGCGCGCCTCGGCGGGGGTGTCGCCGTCGTAGGGGGAGGGGTGGACGCCGCGCAGGGCGTCGATGGAGCCGCAGAGGCGGCGCAGGGTGTGGAGCTGATCGGAGCCGAGCGCCTTGGTGGGGGTGAGGTAGAGGGCGCAGGCGGCGGGGTCCTCGCCCAGGGTGGTGAGCACGGGCAGCAGATACCCCAGGGACTTCCCGGAGGAGGTGCCGGTGGACATGACCACGTGGTGGCCCGCCCGCGCGGCCTCGGCGGCCTCCACCTGGTGGGCGTAGAGCGCGCGCACCCCGTCCCCCTCGAGGTGCTCCCGCAGCTCGGGCAGCACCCACGAGGGCCACGGGCCGTAGCGGGCGGGGCGCGCCGGGATGGTGGAGGAGTGCGTGCAGCGGGAATCCGGGAAGGCGGCGCGGAGCGCGTCGAGGAGTTCCGCCCCCAGGGGTGACGGTGGCGCCATGGGTATGGGTTACCCCCTTTTGAGGTTAATCGGTAGCGGCGTGGCCTGGGACTTTCCCGTTCTAGCCCTCCGATACTATCGCGGGAGCGTAAAACATGACACACTCGTAGGTGGTCGCAGTTTCTGTGCGCAGTGTGTAGGCGCTCGCAGGAGATGAACATGCGGGCGCCCAGGAACGCCTCTGGTGCTGGGTGGTTTGATGAGACCCTTTCCTGCCGGTTCGGTAGCGTTCCGGCATCGCATCAATTTTTAAGAGAAGGTTGCACAACATGGCACAGGGAACTGTTAAGTGGTTTAACGCGGAGAAGGGCTTTGGCTTCATCGCCCCCGAGGACGGCTCCGCCGACGTCTTTGTTCACTACTCCGAGATCCAGGGCAACGGCTTCCGCACCCTGGAGGAGAACCAGCGCGTGGAGTTCGAGGTGGGCGAGGGCGCCAAGGGCCCCCAGGCTCAGCAGGTGCGCGCTCTCTAAAGAGGGAACGCCAGCGCGGTGAAAGGGCCGCGGGGTAGGGTTTCATAGCCCGGCCCCGCGGTCCTTGTGTGTTGTGCGGAGGCGACGCCCATTATCCTGGGCTGGGTTTCTGTCGCGATACCTAACTCCAGAGATATCCTGTGACGAGCCTTAATTTTAGGGCCGTGACCCTTGGGGAAAAGGGAGCGGGCTGTTACATTGCTTTGTATGAACAAAAAGATTATTGCGTGCCTTTCCGCCGCTGCGATGGTGCCCGCGGCCCTGGCCCCCGCGGCCACCGCCGCTCCGCGCCCCAGCGTGCAGCAGTGCTCGATCATGCACAAGGCCGTTGATCGCGGCGAGAGCGTGCCCAACATGGATGCGTTTGCCCTGCCGAGGACGAACCTGAACGGCACCACCCTGCGCGTGGTGGCAAAGACCAAGTACAAGGACGAGCTCCGCGACGCCATCCAGGCATGGGATAAGGCCAGCGACGGCAAGATCAAGATCGAGATCGTCCCGGAGGGAACTCCTGGAGCCGTGCCGATCGAGGACATCAGCCCCGCGACCAAGCACCACTTTATGAGCGGCCCCAACATCATGGGGGTTAACCTGTGGAACCCGTCCCGCATCATCCTGAACCTGAAGACGGGCGAGGCCCACGGTCCGGGCAAGGATGAGTTTGAGGGCACCCGGATCATGACCATCGCGCACGAGATGGGGCACGCCATGGGCATTAACCACACCTGCAAGGGGGATGCGATGTCGGATGGTGCGGCCTCCGGCGGGTACAAGATGCCGAACAAGTACGACGCCGCGTTGGTGCTGCAGCGCGCGCAGCGGGGTTAATAACGCGTAACGCGCCGCCGGGGCCCACGGGTCAGTCCGTGGGCCCCGTTTTGCGTTTTGTGCGCTTCTTTTTGCGTGAAGGGATACCCCGCCGGGATAATTAACTTTCGAAACATCCTGTGACGATCCTTATTCTCCGCGCGGCAATCCTTGGAACGTAGAGAGCCTGCTGTTACGTTGTTTTACATGAAGAAAAAGATTCTTGCGTGCCTTTCCGCCGCGGCGATGGTGCCCGCGGCCCTGGCCCCGGCGGCCACCGCTGCTGAGCGCCCCACCGCGCAGCAGTGCTCGGTCATGCACAGGGCCGTCGATCGCGGCGAGTCTGTGCCCAACTTCAACGTCTTTGCCAAGCGCCGCACCAACCTTGATGGCACCACCCTGCGCGTGGTGGCGAATACCAAGTACCAGAAGGAGTTGCGGCAGGCGATCCAGAAGTGGGCCGAGGTCAGCGACGGCAAGATCAAGATCGAGATCGTCCCGGAGGGCACTCCAGGGGCCGTGCCGATCGACGACGTCACCCCCGCGACCAAGCACCTCCTGGTCGTGGGGACCGATCTGGGCGTCAATCGGTGGGACCCGCCCCGCATCCTGCTGAATCTGCCCTCCAGTGGCAACACCGGCCCGCGCATGGACGAGTACGCGTTCACCCGCGTCATGACCATCGCGCACGAGATGGGCCACGCCATGGGTATCGGGCACACCTGCAAGGGCGATGGGATGTCCGGTTACGGGGACAAGCTGCCGAACAAGTACGACGCCGCGCTGGTGCTCCAGCGCGCGCAGCGGGGCTAGCGGCCTCACACCGCCCGCTGGACCAGCGGCGCGGCACCCACACCACAGGGCCCGGGAGGGGGCGTCGAGAAGCAGTCACACGAGGCTGCGGCGAGACCCCGCCCGGGCCTTTGCGCGCACCCCGTGGGACCGCAGCGGCTAGGCCCGCGAGGTGCCGGATCGCACCTCGGAGTAGTCGCTGAAGCGGGCCTGGAGCTTGTCGATCCCCACGCCCACCAGCGCGCCGAGGGCCAGCCCCAGCGCCAGGCCCAGCAGCGGGTAGTCCTGCACCAGGTAGCCGCCCGCGTAGCCCACCAGCCCGGCCTGCACGGCCCAGATGATCACGCCGAGGGTGTCGTAGAAGAAGAACTTGCGCCAGGGGTAGCGGATGGAGCCCAGGGAGAGGGTGAGCACCAGGCGGCCCCAGGGGATGAAGCGGGCGATGATGATGGTGAAGCCCGCGCGGCGGCGCATGTTGGCCGATACCCAGCGCATGGACGTGGCGAGCTTGCTCTTGGGGGGAGCGGACCGGATGAACTGCACGAATCGCGTGCCCAGGAGGTAGCACACGTTATCGCCCAGCACGGCGAAGGCGATGCCCACGGCGATGATGCCCCAGAGGTTGGGGCTCCCGGTGCTGCCCGACCACGCCCCGGCCATGGTGAGGATGGACTCGCTGGGGAAGAAGGGGATGAGGCAGTCGAGGAACACGAAGGCGGCGGTGAGGGGATAAAACCAGCCGGAGGACATGAAGAGTTCTATCCAGGCCTCGATCTGATGTGTCATCGCGCACCACCCTTGCGTGTGTCGGTTTTCCCTCGACGGGGCGGAGGGAACGTGAGGAACGTGAAAGTACACGGACATTCTAATGGTCGGGGGAACCGGGGGCGTCGGGGCGCTGGGGTCGCCGGGGTTGGCGACGCCGCCGGGCCCACCCAGGGGGCGTGGGCGAGGGCATGCCGACGCAACGCCGCGCCGCCACAGCACCACAGCACCGCAGTACCACAGCGCCGGGCGAGGCCCGCACGCCGGCGGCGTCGAACGCGCGGCGGGTGGGGCCGCCCGGGGGTGGGCCGCGCGGGCAACGACCGGAAACCGCGAGGGGTGCGTGAGGGAGCCATTAAATACTGTGTACGGTGTACAGGTAGCAGTTATTCGTTGCGTGAGGGAAGGGACGTACTCCCGTGGCAGGTACTAAGAAGCCGGGCGTCAAGCGCCTGGTCATCGTGGAGTCGGCAACTAAGGCGAAGAAGATCCAGCCTTACCTGGGCGATGATTACATCGTGGAGGCGTCCGTGGGGCACATTCGTGACCTGCCGCGCGGGGCCGCCGATGTGCCTGCCAAGTACAAGAAGGAGCCGTGGGCGCGCCTGGGCGTGGACACGGAGCACGGCTTTACCCCCCTGTACGTGGTGAGCACCGATAAGAAGAAGAAGGTCGCGGACCTGAAGGCCAAGCTGAAGCTCGTGGACGAGCTGCTGCTGGCCACGGACCCCGACCGCGAGGGCGAGGCCATCGCCTGGCACCTCCTGGAGGTGCTCAAGCCCAAGGTGCCGGTCAAGCGCATGGTGTTCAACGAGATCACCAAGCCCGCGATCCTGGAGGCCGCGGAGAACACCCGTGACCTCAACGACAACCTGGTGGACGCCCAGGAGACGCGCCGAATCCTGGATCGCCTGTACGGCTACGAGGTCTCCCCGGTGCTGTGGAAGAAGGTCATGCCCCGGCTCTCCGCCGGGCGCGTGCAGTCCGTGGCCACCCGCGTCATCGTGGAGCGCGAGCGCGAGCGCATGGCCTTTGTCTCCGCCGAGTACTGGGACGTCACGGCCCGCATGGACACCGGCGTGGCCCAGGAGGACCCGGATAACCCGCGCGAGTTCAGCGCCCGCCTCACGCAGCTCGGCGGCAAGAAGGTGGCCCAGGGGCGGGACTTTAACGACGCCGGGGAGCTTAAGGCCTCCGGCAAGGCCGACCTCGTGGTGGTGGATCGGGGGCGGGCGGAGGCCCTGGCCAAGGACCTCGAGGGCGCCGCCGTGCGCGTGAGCGACGTGGAGGAAAAGCCCTACACTCGCCGCCCGTACGCCCCCTTTATGACCTCCACCCTGCAGCAGGAGGCCGGGCGCAAGCTTCACTACACCTCGGAGCGCACCATGCGCATCGCGCAGCGCCTGTACGAGAACGGCTTTATCACCTACATGCGTACGGACTCCACCTCGCTGTCCTCCCAGGGCATCAAGGCCGCCCGCGCGCAGGCCCGGGAGCTGTACGGGGAGAGCTTCGTCTCCGCCACGCCGCGCCGCTACGAGCGCAAGGTGAAAAACTCCCAGGAGGCGCACGAGGCGATCCGCCCCGCCGGGGAGAGCTTTGTCACCCCCGGCCAGCTCCGCAGCAGGCTGGACGCCGAGGAGTACAAGCTCTACGAGCTGATCTGGCAGCGCACCGTGGCCTCGCAGATGGCGGACGCCAAGGGGGTGTCCCTCAAGGTCACCCTGGCCACCGCCACGCCCGCGGGGGAGGGGGCGGAGTTCACCGCCACCGGCCGCACCATCACCTTCCCCGGCTTCCTGCGCGCCTACGTGGAGACCAGCCGCCTCGACGACGGCCGCGACGTGGCGGACAACGCGGAGCGACGCCTCCCGCGCATGGCCAAGGGCGATGACCTCACGGCCCGGGAGCTCAGCGCGGACGGGCATTCCACGAATCCCCCGGCCCGCTACACGGAGGCCAGCCTGGTCAAGAAGATGGAGGACCTGGGCATCGGCCGCCCCTCCACCTACGCCTCCATCATCAAGACGATCCAGGATCGCGGATACGTGATGGTGCGCGGCAACGCGCTGGTGCCCAACTGGGTGGCCTTCGCCGTGGTGGGGCTGCTGGAGAACAACTTCTCCGCCCTGGTGGACTACGACTTCACCTCCTCCATGGAGGACAAGCTCGACGACATCGCGGCGGGCAGCGCCCACGGGGTGGACTGGCTCACGGGCTTTTACTTCGGTGACCTGGAGGCCGACGAGGACATCGCGGACGCCATCGCGCGCCGGGGCGGCCTCAAGACGCTGGTGGGAGACAACCTGGAGCACATCGACGCCCGCGAGGTCAACTCCCTGCGCCTGTGCGACGACGCCGAGGGGCGCCCGATCTACGTGCGGGTGGGGCGCTACGGCCCCTACATCGAGCGCCAGGTGGGCGTGAGCGGCGAGGGGGAGCCTGAGTACCAGCGGGCCAACCTCTCCGTGGATACCACCCCGGAGGAGCTGACCCTCGAGGTCGCGGAGAAGCTCTTTGCCACCCCGCAGGGGGGGCGCGAGCTGGGCGTGAACCCCGCCAACGGACGCACGATCGTGGCCAAGGAGGGGCGCTTTGGCCCCTACGTCACGGAGCTGCTCGGAGACGACGAGCAGGAGCGCGCCGAGGCCGAGGCGGAGAAGGTGGTGGCCGCGGAGCGCGCCGAGGAGGACCGCCAGCGCGCCGAGGAGGGCAAGCGGGCCAAGAACTGGGGCACCAAGACCGCCGAGAAGCAGAAGGAGAAGCGCATCGCGGCGCTCGTGGAGGAGACGCTGAAGCCGGCCACGGCGTCGCTGTTTTCCTCCATGGAACCGGCCACGGTCACCCTGGAGGAGGCCCTCTCCCTGCTCTCCCTGCCGCGCGAGGTGGGCGTGGACCCCGCCGACGGGGAGGTCATCACCGCCCAGAACGGCCGCTACGGCCCGTACCTGAAGAAGGGATCGGACTCGCGCTCCCTGGCCAGCGAGGAGCAGATCTTCTCCATCACCCTCGACGAGGCGCGCCGCATCTACGCGGAGCCGAAGCGGCGGGGCCGCGCCGCCGCGAAGCCGCCGCTGAAGCAGTTGGGCGATAACGACGTCTCTGGGCGGCCCATGACCGTCAAGGACGGGCGCTTTGGTCCGTATGTGACCGACGGACAGACGAACGCCTCCCTGCGCCGGGGCGACACCCCCGAGGCCATGACCGACGCCCGCGCGAACGAGCTGCTCTCCGAGCGCCGCGCCAAGGAGGCCGCCAACGGCGGCGCCCGCGCGACCAAGAAGACCGCCAAGCGGACGAGGAAAAAAGCCGCCACGCGCTAACCCTTATGTCCCGTGACCAAGTCCTATGGTCACGGGACCTTTTTATCTATGTCCCTTCTCTGAGTCATTATTGTGTGCACCACTTTTGACGTAGGGGGAACCTTCGTTCCTTTGTCATACGTCCGATGTCCACTATGATGTACCAAAGCAGTGGTAGACGTGTCCCTATTGGGGCGCTATGCCTTGAGCTTCAATCACGAGAAAGGTACTGGATGAAGGGGTTCTTGGTAAAGACGTTGGCGGCTGTGTTGGCGGTGACGATGGCGGTGCCCGGCGTGGCGCACGCGGATCGTTGGACGAAGATCCGTCCGGCACAGTGCAAGGCGGCGTTTGCCGCTGCTCAAGCGGGTCGGGCCATTCCCGATCCCGGGGTGTTGCGCATCCGCAATAACGCGATGGTGGGCGACACCCTAAAGGTCTATGTGAACACCAAGCGATTTTCCGCTGCGGTAGACGAGGCCATCCGCGCGTGGTCCGAGGCATCCGGTGGGGCGATCAAGATCGTCAAGGTAAAAGCCCCCACGGCGCGCGCGGTAGAGATTCGGGAGCAGAGCTCGGGGCACTTCGGGGAGATGATCTGGTCTCCCCGGCCCCACCTGATCGTGGATCCGGGCAAGTTCCAGCGCATGAGCCTGCAGAACCAAACGTTCATCATGGCCCACGAGCTGGGGCACGCGATGGGGCTGGCGCACGGGTGCTCCGGCACGCTCATGCGGGCTTCCGGTAGCGCGGGTTACTCCTCGTTGACGCCGACGGCGGTGGATGTCGCTGCGGTACGCCAGGGTCGCTTCTAGCGCCCGCGGCGTGCGTGACCTCTTTTGGTTGCCTTTAGCGTAATTTATTTTCTTTACGTTGGGATAAATATGAAAGCTTTAAGTAGAGCGAGTAGGGGGCCCTTGGGTGTCTTGATCGCTTTTCTTGCCGCAGTGGCATTGATGCTTGGCGTCAGCAGCCCTGCGGTGGCCTCCCCGGGAACCGGGCAGGCCGTGAGGATCAAGCCGGTCCAGAGTTCTGGAGAACGCGGCGTCCTCAAGATCAATGACACTCTGGGATACGGATGGTGTATTGACCTGGGTTTCCCCGACCCGTGGAAGCGCCCCGCCCTGTACAAGAACATCACGACGGCGTACAAGCTCACGCACGTCGCAAAGATACAAGAAACCTACGGCGCGGCCCAGGAGGTCCCCTTCGCGGGGCGCCAGCGGGACGCCGCTATTAACATTCTTAAGCAACTTAAGAAGGCCTATGACGCGGGCGATACCAACCGCGTTTACGAGCTTAATGGAGCGCTGCAGTTGGTGCTGACCAGCTCCATGGCGCGGGCCGATCTTGGCCTTTACGATCTGGGCAACCATCGCCTGGAGGGGATTAGGAAGGCGCTCCGCGACTACGGCGGTTACGAGCTGACCGCCGATCTCGCCGGGCGGCGAATCCTCCGCGAGATCAAGGACGCGCAGATCCCCAAGGCCGGGGCCTCGGAGTACATTACTGTGGTGGTGCCGGATAAGTACGACATCACCAAGGGTGCGAAGAACCCGGCCCAGCGCGTTGTGCCGATCGATCAGCCCGGCCTGGAGGATCCGCCCAAGCCGAGCTCCTCGAAGCCTACGCCGCCCCCGGAGCCGAGGCCCTCGGTGACCGAGGAACGCCCGACCCCGCGCAAGCCGGTCATCGAGACCAAGGCGGAGCTGGCGGACGAGGCCGCGTTTGTGAAGGCCGGGGCTACCGTCAACGATACGGTGACGTACACGGATCTGGTGCCGGGCAAGCAGTACACCCTTGAGGCGCAGTTGGTGGACAAGACCAACGCGTCCCGGGTGCTGGGCTCCGGCTCGAAGTCCTTTACCGCCGACGCCTCCGGCTCCGGCAAGGTCGTGGTGCCCATTCGGGTGAACGACGACGTGCGCAGCCCGGTCGCGTCCGCGGTGGCGTTTGAGACCCTGAAGTCCTCGGATAGGGAGGCTCAGGACAATCGCGCGGAGAGGCTGACGGACGGTTCGAAGCCCTCCGGTGACGTGATCGCGGATCACAAGGACATCAACGATAAGGCCCAGACGGTGACCTCGGAGGAGTTGAAGTCCGCGAAGATCGAGCTGAAGAAGTACATCGGTGACCAGGAGTTCTCCGGTTCCGAGAAGCAGCAGACCAGCGGTTTTGGCTCCCCCGGTGTGATCGACGCGCAGGACGTTGACGCCGCCTACGAGGCGAAGCAGGGCCAGGATCTCACGGTGACCTTTGCGGTGACCAACACCGGGGACCTGGACCTGAAGGATGTGAAGGTTTCCGATCAGTTGATAACGGGCGAGGGCTTTGCCTCGTCCGATTTATCGGCTATCTCCCCGGCGAAGCAGAACATCGCCAAGGGCGAGACGAAGTTCTTCACCGCGACGCTGAAGGCACCCGCCGCGGGTAAGATCCACGGCGATAAAGCCAAGGCCGACGGCGTCCCCGTGGATAAGCAGGGGCGCAAGACCCCCTACACCGACGGCGACGGCAACGAGCGCGAGCCGGGTACCTCGGTGGAGTCCAACGAGGACCCCGCGCATGCCAAGACCCGTGAGCCGCGCAAGCCGGAGATCGCCACGCAGGCGGACTTTGCCGAGGGCGTGCAGCGGGTGAAGGCCGGTGCCACGGTGAACGACACGGTGTCTTATAAGGACCTGGTGCCGGGCAAGCAGTACACCCTGGACGCCCAGTTGGTGGACAAGGCCGACGCGTCCCGCGTGCTGGGTACGGGCTCGAAGTCCTTTACGGCCGACGAGTCCGGTTCCGGCGAGGTGATTGTCCCGATTCTGGTGAACGACGACCTTGAGGGCTCGGTTGCCGCCGCGGTGGCCTTCGAGACCCTGCGTTCCGATGACACCGAGGCTCAGGACAACAAGGCGGAGGGCCTTCCCGAGGGGTCCGCCGATGATCTGATCGCCGAGCACAAGGACATTAACGACGAGGCCCAGACGGTGACCTCGGAGGAGTTGAAGTCCGCGAAGATCGAGCTGAAGAAGTACATCGGTGACCAGGAGTTCACCGGTTCCGAGAAGCCGCAGTCCGGCGGCGCCGGTTCCGCTGGCGTGATCGACGCGCAGGATCCGGATTCTGCCTATGAGGCGAAGAAGGATCAGGATCTCACGGTGACCTTTGCGGTGACCAATACCGGGGACCTGAACCTGAAGAACGTCAAGGTCTCCGATCAGCTGATTACCGGCGAGGGCTTTGAGTCCTCCGAGCTGTCTGCTATCTCCCCGGAGAAGCAGGATATTGCCAAGGGTGAGACCAAGTACTTCACCGCCACGCTGAAGGCGCCCGCCGCCGGGAAGATTCACGGCGATAAGGCCAAGGCCGACGGTACTCCGGTGGATGACGAGGGCAACGAGACCCCGTACACTGACGGCGACGGCAAGGAGCGCGAACCGGGTACCCCGGTGGAGTCCAACGAGGATCCCGCGCATGCCAAGACGCCGAAGCCGGGTGAGCCGAAGTTGGAGTTGAAGAAGTTCATCAACGACAACGACGCTCAGACTGCTGATGAGGCTGAGGTGTTGAAGCCGGGTGAGAAGGCCACGGTGAAGTTCGTGGTCAAGAACACCGGTGAGGTTGATCTGTTCAACGTGACGCTGTCTGATGAGACGGTGGCGGGTGTTGGCGATGTTGTTAATATCCAGCCGAAGCAGATTGATCGGTTGAAGGTGGGTGAGTCCGGTGAGTT